>SEAC01000025.1 GCA_004173235.1 Chitinophagaceae bacterium
AGTGAAACACAAAAAAGTAGGCACCGCAACACACCTTTAGTTATACAACGATAAAGTGGATAAACCCACCCAAAAAACTGAAAACGAAAAAGAGGCTGCCCTTTTGAGACAGCCTCTTCGTATGGAATGTAACGTAAGCTTTAGTTACCGATCACGATCGTGCGGCTGGCGATGGTACCGTCGTTGTTCACCACGCGCAGCAGGTACGTTCCGGCGGCAAGTGTGGCCGGGAACGAGATGCGCTCGATGATGTAGTCGCCCTGGATGAACAGGTTGCGACGGTATACCTGTGCACCTGCGCTGTTGTAGAGCAGGATGCCGTGGTAGCCCGATGTAAGACCCTTCAGCGTGAGCTGCATCGAATGGCCCGCCATTACGGGGTTGGGCCACAGCTGCAATCCGGCCGACAGTCCCGATAGCGTAACGCTCTTCAGCGCACCATAACCGGTTGCTCCTGCGTTGCGGGCATAAGCACGGTAGTAGTAGGTAGTTCCCGGAACGAGGTTCGAAAGCGTCACCAGGTAGCTCGCGCCCGTGGGAACGCCGCTTGCTGCCATCGTTTGACCGGTGCCCAGCTGGAAGTTCGGAAGCGTGCTCCATTCAACACCCACCTCGGTGAGCGCCGAGCATCCGTTGGCCAGTACGGCTCCGCGAATGGCTACGCTGTTGAAAGTGATGTTGGTAGAATCGAGCGTAACCACGGTAGGTGCCTGCACTTTACCGAACGCCGTTGTGCTTACGATGATCGTGCTGCTTGCACCGCCTCCACTTACCTGGATGCCGCTGTTGTAGCTCTGCACCGCTGTGGGCAGGAACTGTACAAATACGGTCTGGCTGTAAGAACCGCCTGGCTGGGTAAGCGACAGCGATGGGCTGTAAGGACCGGTAGCCGTAGTGGCATACTGGAAGCCGGGCTGCGCTGCTACCGTGATGTTTGCGGTGGTCAGGTTGGTACCCGTGATCGTGAACGAGCGCGGTACCGAAACCGTATTGACGCAAACGCTGTCGAAGTTGGCAAGCGGCGAAACGGTGAGGCTGATCACAGGGCCTGCGGCCGTAGTGAACGAACCCTGCGCGCTGTAGCTCGTGCCGCCTGCGTTGGTTGCATACGTGTGGTAGTAGTAGGTAGTGCTGGCCGTGAGACCCGTGAGGTTGCTGCTGAAGGAGCCACCTGCAAGGTTGCTGGCAGGCGCCTGCGTGCCGGTGCCGTTGGCGAAGCCGCTGGTTGTGCTCCACTCAACACCGTAGGCCGTCACCGCGGTGCAACCGTTGTTGCTGATGGTGCCCGGAACGGTAGCGGTAATGTTGGTCACCGAAGTGGCCGTGCCCGCCGTAACCGTAGGTGCGTTGTTGGCGCCTGCGCCGGATGCTGCCACGTTGATGGCTGTAGCGCCGCCACCCGCAACGGGGATGTTGCCGCTGTACGACTGAACGGCCGTAGGCGTAAACTGTACAAACACCTGCTGGCTGAAGGCACCGCCCGTTGTGGGGATGCTGAGCGACGAAGTGTAGGTGCCACCCGAAGTAGTGCTGAAGGCGAATCCTGCAAGCGGGCCCACCGTTACGTTGCCGGCCTGGAGGGCCGAACCGGTGATGGTGAAGCTGTTTGCAGCGCTGGTAGTGTTTGGACAAACGCTTCCGAAGGCGGTCAGTGTGCCTGCGCTCAGCACCGGTGCGATCTGCGTGGTAACGGAGATCTCGTTGGAGTTGGGCGAGGTGCCGGCTGCATTCGTGGCGCGCACCACGTAGTAGTACGTAGTGTTGGGCGTGAGGCCGGTTACGTTCCAGGAAGTAACGTTGCCGGTGGGGAGGTTCTGGTAACCGGTTACGTAAACAGGAGTCGGCGAACCGCCGGCTGCTTTCACGTAGATACCGGAGATACGACTCGTGCCTGTGTTGGCTACAGTAGCGCCGTTCACGCTCGTTTCCGAGGTCATCAACCAGCGGATCGACACCAATGGCTTGTTCTCTGCATCCGAAGGCAGCGCCAGGTCGGTCACAACACCCCATGTGGCAGGCGTGCCAGGAGAAACCGCGGCTGCAGGAATGATCACTGTGCCACCGGGTACATCTGTCCAGGTGCCACCAGCCCCTACACGGTACTGAATTTTGAAGTCGCGAGGGCCCGTGTTCGAACCGCCCTGGTTAGAGCTGAGGGTGAGCCCGGTTGCACTGGTTGTGTTCACATCCACCTGCCAGTACTTATTGCCTGCACCGGTATTCCAACCGTTGCTGCTAACCGAATAAGGATTCGGTGTGCCGCTGGTGCCCGAGTAACCGGCAGGATACGAGATCGTGCCTCCCGTGTTCGTAGTCAGTTGTTGAATATTGATGTTCGCAGCATTGCCTTGGTTGGCAGTTTGTGCGGCAACGGTATTAACAGGCATATCCCATCCTGCAACCGTTTGCGTGCCCGAGCCAGCGCCCAGCGTATACACATCGAGGAAGTAACCCGTTGCACCTGTTACCGCGTTCCAGTTGGCGGTGAAGCCCGTTGTGGTGACGCTGGTAGCTGCCGTAGCGATCGGAGCGGCAGGTGCCGAGCCGGCTGCTGAAGTAGTGAACGATTGCTGTGCGCTATACACCGTGCCGTTGGCGCTGGTAGCATAGGTCACATAATAGTAAGTGGTTGCCGCAGCAAGTCCGCTGAGCGGTACGCTGAACGCACCTGCAGCGAGGTTGGTGCCTGCTACGTTCGTGCCCGTAGTTGCCGGGTCGAAGCCGCTGGTGGTGCTGTAGATGGCACCGTAGGCGGTAGTGGCCGCGCAACCCGCGGTGATGGTTCCGGGAATGGTAGCACCCGAAGCGCTCACGCCCGTAGCAGCTGCCGTTGCAACCGAAGTGGCTGTGTTGACGCCGGCGCCCGAAGCCGCAACGTTGATGGCCGTAGCGCCACCGCCCGCAACGGGGATGTTGCCGCTATACGACTGCACCGCAGTAGGCGTGAACTGAACAAACACCTGCTGGCTGAATGCCCCACCAGTGGTGGGGATCGTCAGTTGCGGATCGTAAGTACCGCCAACGGTAGTGCTGAACAAGTAGCCGGTGAGCGGGCCAACGAACACGTTGCCGGCCGCAAGGTTGGTGCCGGTGATGGTGAAGCTGTTGGCAGCCGAAGTGGTATTGATACAAGTGTTACCGAACGCTGTAAGTGCGGAAGCCGTAAGGCCTGCACCCGCCTGTGTGGTAACGGAGATCTCGTTGGAGTTGGGCGAGGTGCCGGCAGCATTCGTGGCGCGCACCACGTAGTAGTACGTAGTGTTGGGCGTGAGGCCGGTTACGTTCCAGGAAGTGACGTTGCCGGTGGGGAGGTTCTGGTAACCGGTTACGTACACAGGAGTGGGTGCGCCACCGGCTGCTTTCACGTAGATGCCGGAGATGCGGCTCGTGCCCGTAGATGCTACTGCCGCGCCGTTGATCGCGAGATCTGAGGTCATGATCCACCGAAGCTGCACCAGCGGCTGGTTTTCGGTAGCAGTAGGAAGTGCTACGTTGGTCAGCGTTCCCCAAGTGTTTGCAGTTGCAGGAACAACGGCAGTAGTAAGGGTAACCGTTCCGCCGGCTACATCAGTGAACGCACCCGTGTTGCCCACGCGGTACTGAAGCTTCCAGTCCTTGGGACCCGTACCCGAGCTACCCTGGTTGGAGGTCACGGTCAGGCCGGTAGCGCCCGTAGTGTTCACATCCACCTGCCAGTACTTGGTGCCGTTGCCGAGATTCCAGCCGTTGCTGCTTACCGAGTAAGGGTTCGGTGTGCCCGAGGTTCCGGAAAAGCCTGCAGGAGTAGAAAGCGCCCCGCCGCTATTGGTAGTGAGCTGTTGAATATTGATGTTCGCAGCATTGCCCTGGTTGGCAGTGGAAGCAGCTGCAACACTCGTGTTGACCGCCATATCCCAGCCTGCAATGGTCTGCGTGCCGCCGCCCAGTGTATACACATCGAGGAAGTAGCCCGTTGCGCCGGTCACCGCGTTCCAGTTGGCCGTAAAGCCGGTGGAGGTAACGCTGGTGGCAGCGGTTGCTACCGGTGCAGCCGGGATGGTTGCACCTGCGGAAGTAGTAAAGGTTTGCTGCGTGCCGTAGGTAGTGCCGCCGCCGTTGGTTGCGTAAGCCACTACATAATACGTGGTGGAAGGCGCAAGCCCGGAGAGGCCAACGGTGAAGATGCCGCCCGAAAGGTTGGTACCCTGCACGTTGGTGCCGGCACTGGCCGGATCGAAACCGCTGGTGGTGCTGTACACCACGCCATAAGCGGTGATGGCGGAACATCCCGTGCTGAAGATCTCGCCTTGTGTTGTTGCTGTTGTGCTCGTAACCGCGCTCGGAGCGTCGGTGTTGATGCCCGGTGCGGTATTGATGCCCGTGCCGCTGGCGGCAACGTTCACTGCAGATGCACCACCGCCCGTGAGCGTGATGTTGCCATTGTAGGCCTGCGCCGCAGTTGGGGCAAACTGTACAAATACGGTGCTGTTGAGCGCGCCGGCAGTCGGCGTGAGCGTGAGCGTGGAGGTGTAAGGTCCGCCCGATACCGAACTGTAAGCATATCCGGCCAGTGCGCCCACCGTAACGTCGCCGGTGAGGTTGGTGCCCGTAACGGTGAAGCTGCCGGTGCTGGAGGTGTTGATACACTTGTTGCCGAAGGCGGTAAGTGTGCCCGCGCTCAGCGTGGCAGGAAGGCTGCCGGTAGTAAACGACTGCTGTGTGCCGTAGGTAGTGCCGCCGCCATTGGTGGCATATGCAACGTAGTAATAGGTAGTGTTGGCGTTCAGGCCGCTCAGCGAAACCGAGAAGGTACCGCCGGTGAGGTTACCGCCGGTAGCCGTGGTGCCCGATGAAGCGGGGTTGAAACCACTCGTGGTGCTGTAGACAACACCATAGGCCGTTGTTGCAGAGCAACCATCGGCGATGGTGCCGGCAAGCGTGGCCGCGCTGGTGGTTACTCCCGACGACGCGCCGGTAGTTACGACCGTAGCCGTGTTGATACCGGCACCCGATGCGGCCACGTCAACAGCCGTTGCGCCGCCGCCGCTGATGTTAATATTTCCATTGTAGCTCTGAACGGCTGTCGGGATAAACTTCACGAAAACCGTCTCGTTGAGCGCTCCCGCCGTTGGCGTGAGTGTGAGCGTAGACGTGTAGGTGCCGCCCGAAGTAGTGCTGTACGTGTATCCGGCAAGCGCACCCACGGTTACGTTACCTGTAAGGTTCGAACCCGTTACGGTGAAGTTGTTGGGACCCGCCGTTGTGTTGATGCAGGTGTTGGCGAAAGCGCTGAGTGCGCCTGCGCTGAGCGCGGGCGTTGCAGCTGCCGTCGTCACAACGCTGATCTCGTTGGAGTTGGCCGAAGTGCTGCCACCGTTGTCGGCGCGCACCACGTAGTAATAAGTAGTGTTGGGGCTGAGGCCGGTCACATTGTACGAAGTGACGTTACCCACTGCCTGGTTTTGCAGCACATAGGTGTTGACGGTACCGGGGTAGTCGCCTTTCACATAAATGCTGGTGATGCGGCTGGTGCCCGTAGTAGCCACGGTGGCTCCATTTACGGAAGTCGTAGAGGTCACAACCCAGCGGATCTGAACCAGCGGCTGGTTGGCAGCATCTGCAGGGAGCGCCAGGTTGCTGGGGCCATAATACTGAACAGGCGAAGTGGCGGTTGATGTGGCCACTGTTACCGTGCCGCCCGTAACGTCGTTCCAGGTGCCTGCGTTGCCCAGGCGGTACTGGATCTTCCAGTCGCGCGGGCCGGTGTTGGAGCTGGCTTGCAGCGACGAAACCGTTATGTTGCTGGCGCCGCTTGTGTTGACATCCACCTGCCAGTATTTTGTATCGATGCCTGCATCCCATCCGGTAGTAGAAACCGTGAAGGTGCTGCCGCTCGAAGCAGGTGCGCCGGGGTAAGAATAAGTAACCGTTCCGCCATTCACTGCAAAAAGAGTGGCGGCGTTAATGTTGTTTGCGTTACCGGTGTTGGCAATGCGGCCTGCGTCGTCTGCCGTGGGAACGTTCCACCCGGCGAGGCGTCCGCCGAGTACCGTGCCGGGCCCCTGCGTGTATACATCCAGGAAGTAGCCCGTAACCGTGCCCGTGGCGGCATCCCAGTTAGCCGTGAAGCCGTTGCCGGTTACGTTCGTGGCTGCGGTTGCAACCGGAACCGATGGTGTGGGAAGCGCCTGCGTGGTAAACTGCGCCTGCGTGCTATACGCAGTGCCCGTGCCGTTGGTGGCAAATGAAACGTAATAATAAGTGGTGCTGGGGTTCAAACCGGATACCGCGTTCGAGAACGTGGTGCCGGCAAGGTTGGTTGCCGTTACCGTAGTGCCGGTTGTTGCGGGATCGAAGCCCGAAGTTGTGCTGTAAATGAAGCCATAGCTGGTAACGTTCGAGCAGCCAGTCGCAGTAAGCGTTCCGTTGAGTGTGGTGCCGTTGAACGTGGTGCCTGCCGGAGCAGCCGTACCCACGGTGGCGAGGCTTGCGCCGATGCCGGTGCCGCTCGCGCTCACCGAAGTAGCCGTGGCGCCACCACCCGTTACCGGGATGCTGCCGTTATACGATTGTGCTGCCGTCGGGGTGAACCTCACGAACACTTCCTGGCTCAGCGCGCCGCCACCCTGTGTGATGGTAAGCGTGCTGCTGTAAGTGCCGCCCGAAGTGGTGCTGAACGTGTAGCCGTCCAGAGGGCCTACCACCACATCGGCAGCGGTGAGGCTGCTGCCCGTGAGCGTGAAGCTGTTTGGACCCGCAGTTGTATTGATACAGGTGTTGCCGAAAGAAGTAAGCGTGGTAGTGGAAAGAGTAGGAGTGCCTGCGCTGCTCGGTGTTACCGAAGCCCAATCGAGGCCTACACGGAGTTCGTCGATATTGAGAAAAGGTGCTTCCGAAGCGGCACCGGGCTGGCGCAGTTGAACGCGGCCGATGTTGGCAAGATCTCCTGCCGATACAACGGCGGTGCCATCAGGTGTGGGTGCTGCTCCACCAAGCGACGTGGGGTTAAGCCAGATCGTTGCGAAGTCGTCGCCGGCGGCGGCGGCAAAATTGTAAGCAACCACCACGAGGTAGGTCGTGTTTACGGCGAGCTCCGTAGGCAGCCAAAGAGTGTTGGCAGTCGTCGTGCGCGAGTTTACGCCGATGTTGTAGCCGGTTGTGGCTTTACGCGTCCATACCGATGTACCGATGGTACCCGAAGTGGTACCGGGTGTCAGTCCGAAGAAGTAACCGCCCGTAGTGCTGAGGCCACCAAGAGAAGATACGTTGAGGAGGAAAGAAACGTAGGTCGTTGCAGTCTGGTTGGTTGCAAGCTGGCGGTAAGCATCCACACCTTGCCCGTCAAAAGAAACCTTGTTGCCGGTAGAGGCAGCAAGGCCCGGGTAAGAAAGACTACCCGAAGTAACCATGATGGAGTCCGAACCGGAGTTCAGCACCAGCCAGGTGCTCGAACTTTGTGCGGTGATGCCGTTGGTGACACTCGCAGGATAATCGAAGGGCTCATTGATCAATTGTCCAAAACCAACAACCGAGGTCAGCATCAGGCAAAGGAGGAAGTAGAGTTTTCTCATAAAGTCGTTTTTAGGTCGCTTCGTTTGGGCGGAAAAAGCAGAAGCCGCAGTTGCGGCTTTGCTTCAATTATTTAGTTCCAGGTGAATTTGACGTCATCGATGCCGGTAGTGGCGCGGTTGCCGGAGCCGGAGGTGCCCGTTTTCGCATAAATGCGGAACCAGACTTTCTGCGTCGAGTTGCTGACGGCAGCCGGAAGCGAAACCGTAACCTGGTTGCTTGCGAATGTGCCACCGCCCGCAGTGAGCGTGCCCGTCGGGGTGAGGCTCGTCCAGGTAGCCGGCACGAGGTCGCCCACTGCGTATTCAACCGCGTAGGTTGTAGTGCGCGTGCTGCCAGCGTCGAGCGACTGCAGCAGGAAGGAAAGTTGCGTCAGCGTTTTGCCGGTGGTGTTGGCCAGCGTGAACACTACGCCTGCACCCGGGTCGCCGGTGGTGCCGGTTTGGCGGATGCCGAGGGCACGGTTGGCGTAAGCAGCCTGCGTGGCATCATCGGCACCCTGCGAAGCACCCGTGAAAGAAGCTACGTTGCGGAAGTTGGCCGTGGACGTAGCCCAGGGCGTTGCTGCCGTAACAAATACATCGTTGGTATCGGTCGCCGAAGTAGTATTGGTCATACCCACGCGCACACCGTCGGGCAGCGCCGAGCCGATGTTGTTGAAGTCGATCGTATACGGCGAAGTGCCGGTAAGCGTGAACGTCGGGTTGCTGGTGCCACCGCCCACAGGAGGAGGCGTTGAGCCGCCGCAGCGGGGTCCCCACATCATCCGCGCATCGCTGGTGTCGCGAATCGAAAGCTGCTTCGTGCTTCCGAAGAAAGAATACACACCCGTGAGGTTGCCGTTGCCGTTCGGAACGGGCATGGTAGCGAAGTTGGCATAGTTGCTCGTGCGCACCGTGATGCCCGCACTGCTGCCACAAGCGCGTGCTAAACGGTTGCCCGACTGCCCGATATCCGCCCAGGTCTTCGCAGTGTCGGCCGGATTGCCCGTAGCGCCGAACTCAACGTTTTCTACCTGGATCAGCATGCTTGCGTAGGAGAACGGAACATTGCGCTCGCTGGTGTTCAGCTGCGCGATGGTCACCACTTTCGGAACGAGCGGCTGGTTGAGCGCTCCCTTCAGAATGTGACGGTCCTGCAGCACAGGCGACAGCAGCGTTACGCCGCCGGCAATGGAATCGGCGCCGCCACCCAACTGGATAACGCCACCATATTCGCCCAGGTAAAGGTCTTTCAGCTTCACGAAAATTTCACGGCCCACCGGGTAGCTCGTGTTAAGGTTCGACCCGGCAAGACGCAGGATGATACCACCGGTAGAGTCCTGCATGGTGATCTGCTGGTAAAAGTTGCCGCTCTTGTCGTCCATGTTCACCACGCCGCGGATCACGAGGTCCTGTGTAATGTGAGTAACGCTGTAAGGAGCGGTGTCCATCGCCTTCAGGGCTTTGATGGAAATGTTGGCCACCACGCCCGGGCTCGAAGGCGCCGGCGGGTCGTCGTAGGTGCGTTTGCAGGAAACCAGCACTACGGCACTCATGAAGAGGGCCGTGCCGGCAGCGAGGAAATGTTTTACAGAAAGTGTCATAGCTTATTAATTAGGTTCCGGCGCACGCACCGGGATGCATTCGTTGTTAGTTCCAGGTAAACTTCACGTCGTCGATGGCGCTGGCGCCGCGGCTGCCGCTGCCCGTGGAAGGCGTGAGCGCTACGATGCGGATCCAGAGCTTCTGGCCCTGGTTGTTGACCGGTGCCGGGAAGGTGACGCTGATGGCGTTGTTACTGAATACGTGGTTGCCGGTGATGAGGCTGCCCGTGATGTTGGCAGCCGGCACCGCCGTAAACGTGGTGGGGTTGTCGCCGAAGCCGTAGTCCACCGCCCAGGTGGTAGTGCGCGTTACGGTTGAAGCCGTATCGAGCGACTGCAGCTGGAAGTCCATTTTCAGGTTGTTCTTGCCGGTGGTGTTCGACACGAGGAACACGAAGGCAGCACCCGGGTCGCCTCCGGTACCGAGCGTTCCGGTCTGGCGTACGCCGAGGGCGCGGTTGGTGGCAGCCACCTGCGTCGTCGAGTCGGCTCCCATCGTTAGGCCGGTAGCCGAAGCGTAATTTTTGAAACCAAGCGTGAAGGTCTTCCACAGCGAAGTAGCGGGGGTGTTGTTCAGGTTGGCGGGAGCACCGATCGTATCCGCGCGGGCGCCGGTGCGCACCGAAACGCCATTGGGAAGCGAGCCCGTACCGAGGTTGTTGAAGTCGAAGGTCACCGGCGAAGTGCCGAGGGTGAAGCCGTTGCCATTGGCGCCGGCACCGCCGCTCACTACATCGCTCGCCTGGCGCAGGATGATCTGCGGGGTGATGATGCCGGTGGTCTGCGACTGGAAGATCGATACGTAACCCGTAACCGACTGGGCGTTGCCCGTGGTGATGGGGTTGAGGCCCGAGGTGTTGCGAACGAACGTTACGATCGTTCCGGTAGCGTCGGTGATGTTGTAGTTGGCGCCGGTGGCGTTGGTGGTGCCTGCAGAGATCGTTACGTTCTCGAGGGTTACCACCGAAGAAGCCCAGTTCTGGATGCTGTCGAGCACCTGGCGCACCGTTGCCACGCGCGGCGTGATCGCCGTTACGTCGGCGCAGGTCACCGAAGAGAAAGCAGTGGCATCGAGGCCGCCGATCTGCAGGTCGCCGTTAAAGGTGCTTACAGAGCCGCCGTTCGGGTTGATATCCACGAGCGCACCGAACTTCAGTTTGGTAGTGTCGGTGAATCCCGAACCGAGGAACAGGTCGATGCCGCGGCCGGTCACCAGGTCCTGAACGCGGTAGTTGCCCGCCGCTTCATTCTTGATATTGGATACCACAATGGCGCGGATCTTCTTCGTATTGGCCGGGATCGAAGCCGATGAACCGTTGTACAGGCTGCGAATGCTGGCGATGTCGGTGAAGTTGAGCGGGTTATAGGCATCGGGGCACGTTGGACCCACCGGCTGCTTGTTGCACGCTGCGGCAAGCAGCAGGGTGCCCGCAATGAAGGCGATCTTGGTTCTTGTAAAGAAACGGTAGCTATTCATATAATGTCTTTAGTAGCGGTTAGAAGCGGATGCCCACGCTGGTGAAGAAATTGACTCCGTAAGCGTAGTACAGCTTCGGTGGGAATTTATCGATGCGCACCGAGTTGTCGGCGCCGGCAGTGCCGTCGAAACGCAGCTGCTCGAAACCACCCGAAACAATGCTGCGGTTGTTGGTGATGTTGTTCACGCCCGCATTGAACACGAAAGTGGTAGGCTTGCCGCGCAGGTTGAACGAGCGGGGCAGGCGCTTCGTATAGCCGAAGAAGAAATCGAGCGTATACTGGTTGTCGAGTTCCGTCTGGTCGAAGATGCGGTCGTACTCTGCCTTGGTTGTGGCGTTCTGTACGGCGTCCCAGCTTCGGCGCAGCGGGTTGATGCTCAGGTACGACTGGCGGAAGTAGTTGCCGGTGAGGCTTACAAACCAGTAGCGTGCCGAGCGGTAGGTGGCACCGAGGCTATAGGCTTCCTGCGGTGTGGGCAGGCGGAAGTTCTTGATATAGGTCTGGCGGGCACCAAGCACTTCGGCGGTGTTGTCGGCAGTGATCACGGCCAGCGGGTTGCTGTCGTAATAGTAGCGGCCGATGGCGGCGGCGGCGTTCAGCGTCAGGCCGTAACCAACGGTGTATTCCACGCCGATCTCCGATCCGAACATCTGCTTGCTCACGCCGTTCATGGCCACGTTCACGAAGTTCTGAACGAGGTCGTCGTAATACGACATCACATCCATCTGGTTGTCCATATGGGTGTAGTAGCCGCCCACGCGGATCTTCAGCTTCGGTGCCACGTGGAGGTAAGCACCTTCAACGGTCTGGATGTTTTCGCTCTGCACATTGTCCTGCTGCGTGTGGCGCGTGCGGGGCGAGATGTATACGTTGTCGAAGTACGGCGCACGGGTGAGGTACGATCCGTTTACATACATATAGTTACGTCCGTTGAATTTGTACGTAACCCCGCCCTTCACAGCGTAGTTGTTGAATTCGTTGAGGGCACCCTTACCAAACGAAGCCGTGGGAAACAGGCCGCTCTTCACGAAGCCTTCGCGCTGGAAGGTGGTGCGGCTGAATTGTGCCGATGCGAAGAAGTCCACTTTCGTAAACTTGAACACACCCTGCGCCCACACCGTTCCCTGGTTGAGGTTGATGTTGTAGTCGTAACCATACTGGTCGCCCACGCGCACGAGGCGGTTGGGGGCATTGAGGTTATTCTGGTTAACACTCGAATTGTTGGGATACGCGCGCTCGGCAAACTGGTTCAGATCCACGTAGAAATCGCCGCCGAGGAGGTCGGCCATTTGCTGGTAGTAGTGGTTCTTCTGGATCTGGAAGGTGGCACCCGCGGTGAAGTCGAGGTGGTTGTTGATGCGGGCGTTGAACGTAGTGCTGAGGTTGAGGCGGCGCGTGTTGATGATGCGGTCCTGCAGCACGTAGCGCGAGCGGCGGCCTGCCACGTCGTTTCCGGCTTTCCCGTCAACGCTGCGGATGGTGTCCCACGCGGAGCGGTTCACTTCATAAAGGCGCTGCCAGTTGATCTGGCGCACGTTGATATCGTTCTTCCAGGCGTCCATTACATACGATGCCTGCGCCGGGTCGATGGCCGAAGCAAAGCGCTCGAGGTAGCTGGGAAGGTTACGGTAGTAGTCGGGGCGCGGGTCGGGTGCGTTGTACCAGTCGAGGGCCGTCACGCTGCGGTTGCCAAACGAGTAGCTGGCGCCGGTGAGGAGGCTCATGTTGTTGCGCATCCGGAAGTCGTGGGTGAACACGAACATCGGCTGGTTGGTTTTGCCTACGCTCGCGTTGCGCTTCACGCCGTTCTGGTAGCCCCAGTTGGGGTTGTAATAAGGAGTGCCTGCCAGTTCCATCGCTTCCTGCGTGGCGGAGGCACCGCGTCCGTTCTCGGTGGGCGCGCCAAAGGCCACGAGCGAAAGCAGGTGGCGCTGGTTGATGCGCTTGTCGACGGCGGCGAAGTAAGAGAAGCTCTTATAATAGGTGCCGGGCACGTAGCCTTCCTCGGCCCAGCGGGCGGAGAGGGAGCCTGCGAAGGCCCATCCGCGCTTGCTGAGACCGGTACCGTGCGTCAGCATCACGCGGTGCGTGTAGTTGCGGTTGGCGAGGGCGTAGTTGAAAGAGGTTTGCGCACGCTGCTTGGAGGCGCGTACGTCGATGTTGGTGTTGGAGCCGATGTCGCCGTAGGCAAACGTGTTGGGACGAAGCCCGTATTCCACGTCGCGGTTGCGCATCACGTCGTTGAGGCCGCCCCAGAGTCCGTACGGAGCAAAGCCGTTATCGAGGTTGTCCATCGGAACGCCATTCATGTATGTCGAGAAGTAATCGTTCTCGAGGCCGCGGATGCGGAAGCGTACGGCGCTGAAGTTGAAGGACGCCGCGTTGAAGAACGGGTCGCGGCCGGCGGTGAGGATCGAGGAGATATTCTGCGTGCCGGCATCACCCATGTCGTTCTCATCGAGCGTGATCACGGGGATGTTGTCGAGCACACCCTGTTTCATTTCTTCGATGGTGGTGTCGCGGGAGGCGCGGCTGGTGCTATCTGCGGACTTGGGTTGCTGCGCCTGCGCGGCGATGCCTGCAAGGAGCAGCACGGGCAGCAATCGGGATTTTGACATAAAGCAGTTATTAGAGGGGCGACAAAGCTACTGATTCGTATTGGCTTGGAAGGTGGGTTTTCGTCGGGTTAACGTTTATTAACCATGAAATAATGCCCGAGGCATCCTTTTCGTCGGCGCGATCGTCTTGGATTCAGTACTTTTGATCCCTTGGATTTTTTTGAATTCCGCGCAAAATATGAAAAAAGCTTGCCTCCTCCCCCTCTTTATTATTCTTTTTTTTAATGCTTTCAGCCAGCAACCCGCACAGGGCAAGGCTTCCGAAGCAACACCCGGTGGAAAGCAGGCCTACAAGGTTGCCGTCATCGCGTTCTACAACCTAGAGAACTTTTACGACACGGTCAACAACCCGATCGTGGACGACGAGGAGTTCCTTCCTACCGGTGCGCGCAACTACAATTCGCGCATCTACTGGGATAAGGTAGGCAAGCTCGCCGACGTGCTGTCGCAGATCGGCACCGAGTATAGCCCCGATGGCCCCGCGGTGATCGGCGTTGCCGAGATCGAGAACGACACCGTGCTCCGCGACCTGGTGAATCATCCGAAGCTCAAACCCCGCGGCTACCAGATCGTGCACTACGATTCCAAAGACCTCCGTGGTGTGGATGTGGGCCTCCTCTACAATCCGAAATATTTTCACCCCGATACGAGCGCCGCACTCAACGTGGACCTTCCGCACGGCGCCAAGGAAGGCCGCCGCTTCACCCGCGACGTGCTCTGGGTAAAGGGTACGCTCGATGGAGAGCCGGTGCACGTGTATGTGAACCACTGGCCCAGCCGCTCGGGTGGTGAAGAGCGCTCGGCTCCCGGCCGCGCCGCCGCCGCCAGCGTGGTGCGTCGCCACACCGATTCTATTTATAAGTCGGATCCAACCGTCAAGTTCGTCATCATGGGCGACCTCAACGACGACCCCACTTCCCCTTCGGTGGCAAAGGTGCTCGGTGCAAAAGGTGAGATGAAAGACGTGCAGCCCGGCGGCATTTTCAACCCCTGGGTGAAGATGTACAACAACGGCATCGGCACGCTTGCCTTCCGCGATTCCTGGAACCTGTTCGACCAGATCATGGTTTCCTATCCCTGGCTAAGCAAGTCTCAGCCGGGCTATTTCTTCTTCCAGCAAAAGATCTTCAACAAGGAATTCCTCACCGAAAACCAGGGCACTTACCGCGGTTACCCGATGCGCACCTGGGACGGCCTTGCCTACCGCGGCGGCTACAGCGACCACTTCCCCACCTACCTGATCTTCCTGAAGAAAAAGTAACCCGCCGATGGATTTTAGCCATCCAACGCCGCCACTCGGCCGGATGGAAATTAACCGGTACCTTTACAACCCATCTTTCAAGATACTCCTGAAAATGAACAATAAACTGAAACTGGCCGGCGCAGCGTTCCTGCTTTTCGCCGCCACTGCTTGCAAAAAGACCAGCACCGAGGCGCCCCCCACAACGGCCGCCCCGCTCGTTATCGAGGAAAACGACCCGTTGTACCTCGGCAACCCCACGAATGCCCGCCTGTCGGCGGAGTTTTCCGAAAACTACCTGATGCGCGAGATCGGCTACTCGGAAGCCTACAGCGCTTCGCGCGGCATCCCCGTTTGGGTGGCCTGGCACCTGCAGACCGAAGACCAGGGCCCGGTAAGCCGCCAGGACGACTTCCGCGAAAACCCGCGCCTGCCGGCCTCCTACTACGACGTGCGCACCAGCGACTATACCGCCAACTTCGACAAGGGCCACAACTGCCCTTCGGAAGACCGCACCAACACGGTGGCCGCCAACTCGAGCACCTTCCTCATGACCAACATGATCCCGCAGGCACCCCGCTTCAACCAGGGTCCGTGGGCCGATATGGAAAGCTACATCCGCACGCAGGTGCTGCCCAACAACGAAGCCTATATATATATGGGTAATTACGGCGCCGGCGGCAAAGGCAACAGCGGTGTGGAATTCACCACCATCGGCTTCGGCAACGTAACGGTTCCGAAAATGGTGTACAAGATCGTGGTGATCATGCCCAAGGGCACCGACGACCGCAACCGCATCGACACCTCGGCCCGCGTGCTGGCGGTAGACATGCCCAACGACAATACCTTGTATGGCGCTTCGGGCGCCAACAGCCTGTGGCGCTCCTATATGGTGCCCATCGACTCCATCGAGGCACGCCTCGCCCGCGCCGGCCGTCCGCACAACTTCCTCACGGAGGTGGCCAAGCCCGACGTTCGGACCTACCTGAAGAAGAAGGCCTCCCGGTAAGGCTTCGGCGGAGTTTACCCCCCTTTAGCGGGGCTCAGCCTTACAAACAGGCGCACGGAATCCCGAAGCTTCGGGACGGAAACACGGAAAAACTTTCAAGGCTCCCATCTGGGGGCCTTTCCGTTGCATCCCATCTGCCGGAACCCTCCGAAACCCTCCGAAACCCTCCGGAACCTTCCAAAACCTTCCAAATCCCGCCTTTTTCCCGTACCTTTGCGCTCCCATCGGCGGGCCTGTGCCCGATTTGAAGGGAATCATTCAATCAAAAAGCAAATCACGAGTAATGAACAATTACGAATTGATGGTGATTTTTACCCCCGTACTCAGCGACGATGAGTTCAAGGCAGCACAGCGCAAGTACACTGCCCTGGTAACCGACAATGGCGGTTCCATCGTTGGCGAGAACCCCTGGGGACTGAAATCACTGGCGTATCCCATCCAGAAGAAGACCACTGGTCTTTACTGGGTAATGGAATTTACTGCGCCATCCGACTTCAATGAGAAGCTGAAGACTCAGCTTCTGCGTGACGAGAGCGTTCTCCGTCACATGTACACGAAACTTGACAAATACGCCGTCGAGTACAACAACAAAAAGCGTAGTGGCGTACCTACCGGAACCGAAAAAGTACAGGAGGCTTAATCATGGCACGCGCAAATGAAATCAAATACCTGACGGCCATCAAGCAGGAGAAGCGCCCGAAGAAATTCTGCCGCTTCAAGAAGTATGGTATCCGCTACATCGATTACAAAGACATCGAGTTCCTAAAGAAGTTCCTGAACGACCAGGGCAAAATGCTGCCCCGCCGTATCACCGGTAACTCCCTGAAGTATCAGCGCCTGGTGAGCGAGGCTATCAAGAAGGCCCGCCAGATGGCACTGCTGCCGTATGTTACGGATTTGATGAAGTAAGAACCCTTCCCCTGCCCTTTGCCTGGTGGGAAAAGGAAAAGGCCCAACCCTAATCTGCCAGCCGGCGGAGACAGTGAAGCCGCATTTTGAAATTCACTGGGAAAAAACAAATTACAATGGACATCATTCTCATTCAAGACGTAGACAACCTCGGTGGTAAGAACGAGCTGGTGAAGGTAAAGAACGGCTATGCCCGTAACTTCCTCATCCCCCGCGGCCTTGCAATGGAAGCAACGCCTTCCAACCGCAAGATCCTCGCAGAGCGCCAGAAGGTTGCTGCGAAGAAAGAAGCAGCGATGCTCGCCCAGATCCAGCAGGTGATTGCCAAACTGCAGGAAGGCCCCGTTACGGTGGGTGCTAAAACCGGCACTTCGGGCAAGATCTTCGGTTCGGTTACTGCCCTGCAGATCAGCCGTGCTATCCGTGATCAGAAAGGCTACGATATCGATCGCAAAAAAATCAGCATCACAGACGACGTTAAAGAGTTGGGCAGCTACAAAGCAGCCATCGATTTCGGCAACGGTCACCACTCTGAGGTTGCTTTTGAGGTGGTTGCTGAATAAGCACCACACTATTTTTTCGGAAGTCCACACGTTCGCGTGTGGACTTTTTTCGTTTATGTCCCTTTCGCGAAACAAAGTGTGGAATTTAATGGTGGTATAGCGCGGCAGTAACGCTTCTTGTTAAAAATCGGCACGGGATTGGAAAATTATATCTCAGATGCGACGCAAACGCATCGAAAAACACCCAACAAATCCAACCGTCCAATCGCCTCTGAAAGACCCTCTCAGGGAGTAACCTGTAACCGATTTTTTAACGACATAACGCTAACCTAAAATGAAACACACTTCTACCCTCAAAGGGACCTTTATGGCCCTTACCGTCCTCGCCAGCTCTTTCGCCTTCGGTCAGAACCCCACATCCGTTGCCCCGAGCAACAACTGCGATGTGATTGAAGACTTCAACACTTCGCATGGCGACTATCGTTCCCCTTCGATCTTCACCGAATCTGATTACACCGAATTCAACTGGGATTCCACCGCCGGAACCTGGATCGAGCGCAGCGGCCTCGCTTCTCGCAGCGCATCAATCATCTCCTGTGTATACATCAACCAGCAGCCCAGCGGCGGCATCGACCTCGGCTGGCGCTTCAAGGCCTGCTCCGGTGGACAGTATCGTGTACGCATCATCAACGTGGCTTGCAACTGCGTAGCTGGTTACGACATCGTAGCTACTACCTCTAACGGTCCGGTATGGCGCAACTTCCCTTCTGACTCCGGCCGCATTTGCATCCGCATCAACGACGCCGACCTGTATCAGGGCCAGAAGTTCCGCATCGAGATCTCTTACCGCGGCAACGTGCCTTGCGACTGGGAATTTGATGACATCTCCCTCGGCGGCGACCAGGGTGCGATCATCCTCCCCGTTACGTTCATGGGCATCACTGCTAAGAAAGAGTCCGGCGGCACCAAAGTACAGTGGGATGTAGCTGACGAAGTAGACGTAGCTGGTTACGAGATCGAGCGCAGCACCGACGGCAACAACTTCACCCGCGTAGGTTATGTGCCTGCCTACAAGAAGCCTGCTTACAGCTTCGTAGATGTGAACGCCGCTAACCTGGGAACTATTTACTACCGCGTTAAGAACGTAGACCTCGACGGCCGCTACAAATACAGCAGCATTGCAAAACTCACCGGCCGCAGCTCTTCGATCGTGCTCAAGGCCTTCCCGCTGCCCGCTCGCAACCAACTTACCGTGCAGCACGACAAGATGAACGGAGCAATGCTCAGCCTCGCTACCGCCGATGGCCGCACCGTTCGCCAGCAAGTGATCAGCAACGCAACCATTCAAACCCAGGTTGACCTCAACGGCATTGGTTTATTGGTTTATTAGTAGCTGGACGTACCGAACTCACTACTCATTACTCATTACTCATTGCTCATCGCCCAACAACGCCCTCCCGAAGGGCCGGAAAGCCCCCTCAACCGGCACCCGAAAGATTTTAGGATTTTTTGGATGAAAATCTTATTTTTACTGAGTTCACATGTTCTTTCAGTCTCACAGCGTGGTTTCGCCTCATATGCCCGGATCCCTTGTTTGCTGAAGCACATTTCATTTTTTTAAAATTTTCGATCATGAACATTTACGTAGGCAACCTTAGCTGGAACCTGAAAGACCAGGACCTCGCTGACCTGTTCGCCCCCTTTGGCGAAGTAACTTCTGCCAAGATCATCCAGGACAAAATGACGAACCGCAGCAAAGGCTTCGGTTTCGTAGAAATGGCAAACGACGGCGAAGCCCAGGCTGCAATCGCGCAGCTTAACGGCTCCGAAATCGACGGCCGCAACCTGGTGGTGAACGAGTCTCGTCCTAAAGAAGGCGGCTCCGGCGGCGGCTTCGGCGGCGGCGCTGGCGGCTTCAAGAAGAAAAGCTTCGGTGGCGGCGGCGGCTATGGCGGCGGTGGCAACCGTGGCGGTGGCGGCTACGGCGGCGGTGGCAACCGTGGCGGTGGCGGCGGTTTCCGTGACAGCTACTAAGTGGTCATGACCCCAGAAATAAATTGAGTCCTGCTTCGGCGGGACTTTTTTTTTCGTGAATCGTCAATCGTCAATCGTGAATGCTGACGCCTTCATTCAATAACGGACGCCTTCAGCATCCGTTACTCATTTTGCCGCGCCTCGCGATTCACGATTGACGATTCACGATTGACGATTCACGATTGACGATTCACGATTGACGATTCACGACCACGAGGCTCACGATTTGCTATCTTCCCCCCATGCTTCCCATCGGCGACGACAACCTCGGGCGCGTGCGCACGCCCATCGTCAACTACGCGCTCATCCTCGCTAACATCATCGCCTTCGTGCTCTGGCAGCGGCTGGGAACCGACATCCCCGTCACCTATGGCTGGTCTACCGTGCCCGCCGAGATCCTCGGCGGCCGCGACCTCATCACCGAGTCGCGCATCATCGTTGACCCGGTTTCGGGCACGCGCCAACTGATGCCCGGCCTGCAGCCATCGCCCTATCCCATTTACGTCACGCTCCTGTCGGCACTCTTCCTCCACGGAGGCATCGCGCACATCTTCGGCAACATGCTCTACCTAGCCGTATTTGGCGACAACCTCGAAAATGTGATGGGCCACCTGCGCTACCTCGTGTTCTACCTGCTTTGCGGCGTGCTTGCCTCGCTTGCGCACGTGGCCGCGACGGCGTTCTTCGGTCAAAACCCGATGATACCCAGCCTCGGCGCCTCAGGGGCCATATCGGGCGTGCTGGGCGGTTACATGCTGCTCTTCCCCACGCACCGCATCCGCATCTGGTTCATCCTGGGCTTCTGGCCCTTCCCTGCCTGGCTGTGCGTGGGGCTGTGGTTTCTCTTCCAGCTGCTCAACGGCGCAGGTGCGCTCGGTTCGGATGCCGGCAGCGGCGTGGCCTACGCAGCACACATCGGCGGCTTCGTAGCCGGGATGCTGCTCGTGCACCTGTTTGTGCACCACCGCGAGCTGGCACGTTACCGCGAGGCACGCAGCCGAGGCATCAGACGAAGAAACGGTATCGTTTAGGAAAACAGCGGATCTCGAAACGAGCCGCACTGAGGTATTCGCCATCCACATGCGCATGGATCTCCTGCGCACACTCCACGGTCATATCGCTGCCCTGCGCATACATGACGAAGGGCAACTCGAGGTGCTCGCCCTTTTCGATCACGGGCAGGTAGCGCATACGCCGAAGCGGAGCAATCCTTCCCACAAAATTGACGTCGAACAGGCCATCATCGGGCACCGCGCGCGGCGCCACCTGGAAGTCGCCACCGTAACGTTTGCCATTGGCAATCGACAGCAACAGGCAGTCGCCGGACATGCTCAGTGCCGAACCGGAAACGGAAATGAATTTTTCCTGGTAGGTCATGATGTGCTTGAGCACCGAAAGCAGGTACGATGCCTTGCCCGCCAGCTTCTTTTTGCCAATAAGGTCTTTCACGATAGCGCCGTCGAAGCCGATGCCCACGCCGTTGATGAACAGGCGGCCGTTGCAGGTGCCTGCGTCGATGGCGCGCGTGCGGCCTTGCAGCATGCGCGCGGTCATATCGGCGGCGGTGCTTTCGAAAGCGCCATCGTACAAAGTGTAGTGGAAATCGTTGGCCGAGCCGCCGGGGATCGCCGCGATCGGAAGATCGGTATCGGGATATTGGTTGAGGAACCAGTTGAGCGTGCCGTCGCCACCCACGATCCATGCCTGCGTGAATCCATCGAGCGTATCGGGCCAGCGGTTGGTGAAGCTCGCAAAGCGCAGTCCATGGCGCTTCAGCTCCTGCCCGATCTCGTCGGTAAGGCGCAGTGCGCGGGCATTTTCAGCCGTAGGATTGCAAAGAAGGACGATGCGGTCTTCCATATGAATAGTCAAAAAAAGGAGGGCTTGCGCCCTCCCGCTAAAGTAACCATTATTGCGGCACCACCCGTATGGTGCCCGCGCCGTGGTACGAGTGGATCTCGCCACGGTACATCGCATCTGCGCTGGCGGGGCCCTGCCGATACACACCGGGCGATACCGCGCGAACGGCGTAGTAGTACGTCTGCCGCTCCCCATGCAGGTTCACGAAAAAGTGGATCCGGTCGTCGCGCACATCGAGCGCATCGGGCTGGCGGTTGTCCTTGATCCAATCGAGGCCGGGCACTTCCGACGTGCGCGGGTTCTCGATCTCGAATCCTCCAGGCAGAAGATCGGTGAGCACAAGATTTTCGATCGCGTTGCTGTAGGCTTTCTCCACCGTGAGCGCAACCACTACAAGATCGTTTTGCCGGAAAGTGCTGCCGCTGATCGGATTTCCAAACCGGTCGAAGTAGCTGCGGCGGATGCGCACGTAGTTGTCTTCCTCCACATAGGCTCCGCTCTTGCTGATACCTTCGGCAACCCAGCTGTAATACATGCGGCCGCTTCCTTGCGTTACGATGTCGATGGAGCCTCCGCCCAGTTGCGCGCGCGTGCCTTTCCACGATGCATCCGACACACGGGCGACGCTTCGTCCGCCTACCCGTATTTCTGCGGTTACACTGGAGGCCGCCGTGCCGCGCGCCAGCTTGCCCAGCGCGAGGAAAGAAAATACGCGCTCCTGCGTGTTCAGGTAACGCTGCGTTTTGAGACGGTCGGCCACGTGGCGCGCCATCACGGGCACCTGCGCATTGCCGGGATCGGCCTCGAGCAAGGCATTGAGCGCAAGCGCTTCATCCCGCGCTTCACTGTAATACGACCCACCCGTTTGCGGCACCGACACCTCGCCGCTGAAAGCCTTCGGCAGGAAGGCGGCAAACGAGCGACGGTCGCCGGCAACGGCGTAGGACGCGGAGAGCAGGTACTTGCCGTCGAGCGCGAGGTAGTCGGGGTTGGCCTTGTAGAAGTTCATTACCGGCACGTTCGGGCGGCCAGCAAGCGCCAGCACATAAAGGCTGTACGGCACTTCTTTGGGAGCGATGCGGCGCGTTTGCGTGCGGTTGTAGAAATACGTAATGTAGTTACGGTTCTTCAGCTTCGTTTGCAGGTAGCCGAACATCGTTTCGAGCAGGCTGTTGTCTACTTCAAACCCGGCCTTCTTCGCCTCCACCAGGAAGTGCGCAGTATACACCGTGGCCCACCAGTCTTCCTCGTGTTCGCCGTCCCACAGCGTTACGGCCCCGTTATACAACTGGCGCATCTTGATACGGCGGATCGCCTCGAGCACGTTGGCGTTGGCATTATTGCGACGGTCGCTGCGGTCGTTCACAAGCGTGGCGAGGTCGCCGTAATAGAGCTGGGGGAAAGCTGCCGACACCGTCTGCTCGGTGCACCCGTAGGGATATTGCACCAGCCAGCGCAACTGGTCGGCGAGCTCCACAACAGGCGAGCGGCTTATAAGGAGCTGGCAGCTGCTGCTGCCAGCGAGAAAATCACCATCCGGAATGGCAATGCGTTGGGTGCTGCCTCCCGTCACCGTTCCCGACCCGCTTCGCTGCTGCAGCGTAGACGCCGGCCGCACCGACATTTCGATCGATTCGGTAAAGGTCTCTCCCAGCGCCTGCACTTTGCTGCTTACCGTGCCCACACCAATGGCGCCCGCCACTACTTTGAAGAGCACGCGCGCCTCGCTGTTCGGCGCCAGCTGCACCGACTGGCTGGCGGCACCGGCCACCTGCAACGGCCCTCCGGCCTGCAACGTTGCCGTTCCCGTAGAACTACGGGAAGTGGTGTTGGTGATGGTAAGCGGAACGTAAGCCGTGTCGCCGGGACTCAGAAAACGCGGAAGCGCGGTGCTGAGCACAACGGGATCGGCAACCTGGATGCTGCTTTCCGCAGAGCCGAAGCGATTGTCTTTGGCCGTGAACGCCATTAGCCGCACCGATCCGCTGAACTGGGGCACATCGAAGCTGAAGCTCGCATACCCACTGCCGTCGGTCTTCCTGATGCCACTCCAATAGGAGAGAATCTTAACGCGTTTTGCAGGCATCGGGTTCACCCGCTTGTCCATATCGTTGCCACCATCGCCACCCGTGGAGCTGAGGCGCGAGCGGAGCTCGGGGAACAGCAATGGGTAGAGGTCATATCCCTGCACTTCAAGCGCGCGCTTCTGGTAAAAGAAATCATACGGATCGGGTGTTTCAAAATCGGAGATCTGCAGCACGCCGTTGTCTACCGCCGCCAGCGTCACATAACTGTTGGGGGCGGCCTTCACGCGCACGGTTTGCTTGCGGTTCGAACGCGACGTCTTTGGTGCCTCGATCGATACAGGCATATGCCGGCCCGGCTCTTCTACCGATATGTTCTTGAAGCCGTGCGCCACCGTCAGCGGAATGTCCGACACCTCGTGTGCTTTGAATAGCGTTGCAGTAATGTAAACGTTCGGAACGTGTGCTCCTTCCAGCTTCAGTTCCATCGATGCGTTGCGACGCGTTACATCGAGGTAGCGATAGGATTGCACGCCGTCGCGTTCCACCGTCACCAGCATCCGCCCGCTGAACGGCGCCTTGAAGAGCACGCGTGCCGTCTCGCCCACTTTGTAGGCATCCTTATCGAGGTCGATCGAAACCTGCCCCTCGTTGTCTACTTCAAATGAACTGTTGTCGCCGCCCCAGGGGCCGTAGCTGTAGAACTTCTTGCTTATGTAAGCATCAGCGCCGGCACGGTAAACGCGCACTTCGTACGAACCCGGCGAGCGGGGCACATACGTGAAGCTTCCGCGGCCCTGCACCGCCATATTACCGTCATAGAGGATCTTATCCTGCTGCTGCGATTCGTAGCGGAAATAATCACCGCTCTTTGTAAGCACGGTATTGTATTCGTGCTTGATGACGCGGATGTGCGCGTTGGCACCGACGGCCTTCCCGTCCTTGCCGACCGATGCAAGTTGGAAGGTTGCCGGCTGGTTGAGCGTGTAGTAGTAATACCCGTCATCGGCGAGGCCGAAGAACGAAGGCTGCGTGTAAATATCCGCAGTTGCCTTGCGTGCCACCGGCCGGCCGGTTTCGTCGAATACGGTGGCAAAGAAAGAAGCCTGCAAAACGCCGTGCTCGTTGTAAAGTGCGGGTATCGAATAACTTTCCGATGCGTTGCCGGCGGCGTCGGTGCGTCCTTCTTTCACTTCCTTGTCGCGGATGCTGCCCGCCTCCGAAAGACTGAAATCATATCCCTCGAAACCTTCTGCCGAGAACGTTTTTCCGCGCACCTGCACTTCCAGCTCGTAGTTGCGGTTAGCCGCGGGCGGCCCAAAGAAGTTGACGGCATTGATCGCCAGCGCAGCCTGCTCGCCGGGTGTGTAGGCCGTCTTATCCAGCTTCGCCGTCACCTTGATGCGATCAGGGACGAACTCCTCCACGTTGAAGGTCTTGGTGGCCAGCAGCACGTCGTTGCTGCTGTACAATTCGAGGGTATAGGAGCCGGTAATGGTGGCGATGGGCAAGCGCAGCGTGCCTTCGGCCATGCCACCTTCGTTGAGTGTTTTCAGGCCGCTCGCAGCTTCTTTGCCGTTCGGGAAAAGAAACTTGTATTTCACCGGCAATTCGCCGGGGCTCTTCCACGCACGGTCGCGCAGCAACACCGCAAAGTTGACGAACTCGCCGGGCCGGTAGATGTCGCGCTCGGCGTAGATGAACGCATCCATACCTGCCGCGCTCAGTCGCTTACCTCCAACGTCGAAGCGCGAGGTGCCCACGCGGGTGCCACTAAAAGGCAGGTAGTTCATATCGTCGGCGGTGCGCGCGATGAGGAGTGCCGGGCGAAAACCGCTGTAGTCGCGGCGCGTAAGCCTGATCTCCGCCGCACCATCGCCATTGGTGGTTGCGGTACCAAGCAGCTGGTTGTTGCTGCCATAGGCGTTGATCGTTACACCTGCTTGTGGCTGCGCGCTCTTGATCGAATTTGCAAACACGAAAAGCTTGTCGCCGCCCTGGCGGGCAATGAGGCCAATGTCGGAGAAGGAAATGAGGCGGCTGTCGTTTTCCCAGTACTGGCTGGTAGACCGTATTTCTACATGGTAGATGCCCCGGAACTCGGGAAGGCGATCGCGGTACTGCGATAGGTTGAGCAGGCGCCCATGACCCGAGCGCGGCAGGCTGCGGGTGTCGATCACTGCGCTGTAGATGACGTCGCCGCCCATTGCGCTGCTTTCCTCGTAGCCGTCCTCTCCATCTTCCGAGCCTTCGCGGTATGCAGCAGTCTGCGCGCCGCCGTCGGCATCGCTTTCGCGCGGAGAATAACCATGGCGCCGCACGTTGAGGATGTTGTTTTCGTAGATCTTCGAAATAACGAGCCGCACCTGCGTCATGTTGCTGATGCGCACTTCGAGGTTGCCGCTTCCTTTTTTAGACAGGTACATCGCTTTGCTGTTGCTGAAGCGGATCTCCGGCTGCAGCGCGCCGAACAGCACCTGGTTGCTGCTTTCTTCTTTCAGCACGCCACCAATACGGCCACGCAGGCCGCGCGCAACGATGAGGGCATAACTGTTTTCGGGACTGAACTGCTCGCTCCGCAGGAGCACTCCGTACTCCGTGTATTCGGCGGTATACCTGATAGCCGGCTGAAACCGGATATACGAGTTGAGTGCCTGCTCCTGCAACTGCTGGCTTGTATAAATACGAACAACACCTTCCGAGCCGTCGTGTTCGGACTCCACGTTGTTAATGTTGAGGACGTAGGGCGATGAAATGTTCAATTGTGCCTTGAGCGGGTCGTTGGTTGCGCGTTGGCCACCAACCGGCACCACGCCCCGGCCGATCTCGAGCTCGGCCTCGTAGTCGCGGTCTTCGCTTCGAAAGCCCGAAAGCCGCACCTGCATCGAGTTACCGGCCGACGCCGTCACGGGTTGCCAGGCCACTTCCTTTCCATCAACCTTCACTTTGAGTTTTTCGCGCAGATCTTCGGGGCGCACGGGGTAGTTGAAATCGAGCGCCAGCTGCGGAAGCGCGCCGCCGGAACTTCCGTCGGGCAGCACCCAGGTAGCCTGCGCATCCGTAAGCTGCAGCAGGGCCGTGCTGAAGCGAATGTCGCCGCCCTTTTTGACATCATTGAATTTGCTCCAGCGCAGCACCTCGCGGGTGACCGAAGCTTTGTAGCTGGTGGCGGGAGCCAGTTCGCGCTCGGGCGAGAACACCAGCTTGTCGGGTGCTTCCCAGCGAAAGCGTCCCGCAATGTCCGGCTCGAAGTCGATGTACTCCGTCGAATCCCAATTGTTGACCATCGAATCGGGAACGAGGGAGCGGTTGAAATGAAACACCAGGTTGCCCTGGCGCGGAAGCTCCCCGCTTGCGTTGCTGTAGGTCAGTTCAACGGAGTTCCGTTTGCAGGCAGTAAAAAGCAGGGCCGCTCCGAAAAGCAGCGACAGTAGAATGCGGTTACGCATATGGGTAAAGCGTTGATTGTGCTTGGTTGAATAAAGAAAAGCAGAATTGTTAAATTGGCAGCGTCCGTAGATAAAATGCTTTGGAAGCCGGAATTTAGAAGCTATTAAAACAAGCTACGGAGGATGACTCGATGAGTCCATATAAAAGATTGCTCCCGAAAATTACTGTACAAAAAACAAGAAGGCTTGTTAAAACAATCCTAATTGTAACAGTCCATTCGCTGGCCATTTTTATCCTGCTGAACGCCTTCTTTCCTGTGCACGATCAACTGGATTACACAACGGTGATCACCGACCGCAAAGGCGAGGTGCTGCATGCTTACCTCACCCACGACGAGAAGTGGCGGATGAAAACCGAGCTCAATGAGATCTCCCCGGTGCTGCGCCGCGCCATCGTTGCAAAAGAAGACCAGTATTTCTACGGTCACCCCGGCGTGAACCCGTTGGCGATCATCCGCGCCGCTTTCAACAATGCCACTAAGGGTCGGCGAACATCGGGCGCTTCCACCATTACCATGCAGGTGGCGCGCGCATTGGAGCGCCGTCCGCGCACACTCGGGAGCAAGCTGCTCGAATGCTTCCGCGCCCTGCAGCTGGAGTGGAAATACAGCAAGGACGAGATCCTGCAGCTTTACCTCAATGTGGTGCCCTATGGCGGCAACATCGAAGGCGTAAAAGCCGCGTCGCTCCTTTATTTCGACAAAGCTCCCGATCACCTGTCGCTTGCAGAGATCACCGCGCTATCCATCATTCCCAACCGGCCTTCCACCCTGCTCATGGGCCGCAGCAATGGCGCGATCGTAACCGAGCGTAACAAATGGCTGCAGCGCTTTGCGGATGAAAAAGTGTTCACGCAAAAGGAGATCGAAGACGCACTGGCCGAGCCGCTGACGGCGCAACGCGGAAACGTACCGAGGACAGCGCCGCACCTGTCGTATCGATTGAAAAAGGAAGCGATGGAGCCGGAAGTGCGCAGCACACTTCAGCCCAATACACAGGCGAAGGTGGAGAAGCTGACGGAAGACTACATCCGTGCGCTGCGCATGCAGAACATCCGAAACGCAGCAGTGATCGTGGTGGATAATCAAACGAGGCAGGTGCTGGCCTATGTGGGCTCCGCTTCGTTCTTCGACAGCAGCGATGCCGGCCAGGTAAATGGTGCTGCTGCCATCCGGCAACCAGGCAGCACGCTTAAGCCTTTGCTCTATGGCCTCTGCTTCGATGAAGGATTGCTCACTCCGAAGACCATCATCACCGATGTGCCGGTGAACTACGGCGGCTATCGTCCCGAGAACTACGACCAGCAATACAACGGCTACGTAACGATCGAATACGCGCTCGAAAACTCACTCAACATACCCGCCGTGAAAAGCCTCAGCCGCGTGGGAACGGCGGCGATGATCGACAAGCTTTCCGCCGCCGGTTTCCGGCAGATACAAAAAGACCGCAACAAGCTGGGACTTTCGATGGTGCTCGGTGGGTGCGGTGCTACGCTCGAAGAACTCACCGGTTTGTTTTGCGCATTTGCCAACAACGGCGTGTATGCACCACTGCGCTACACGATGAGCGACTCGCTCAGGCGCGGTGAGGCCCTGTTGTCGCCCGAAGCGAGCTACCTCGTCACCGGCATCCTTTCGCAGGTGGCCCGTCCCGACTTCCCGCTCAGCTGGAGTGCCACCGAGCATCTTCCCAGGATCGCCTGGAAGACGGGCACCTCGTATGGGCGCCGCGACGCCTGGAGCATCGGCTACAACAAACGATTTACGGTGGGCGTGTGGGTGGGCAACTTTTCAGGGCAGGGCGTCCCCGGGCTCAGCGGTGCCAACAGCGCAACGCCACTGCTCTTCCGCATTTTCAACAGCATCGACTACAACAACGATGGCGAATGGTTTGCCCGGCCCGACGGCCTTGGCCAGCGCATTGTTTGCAGTGAAACAGGTCTTCCGCCCGGCCCGTATTGCACCAACAAAGTACTCGACGACTACCTCCCGCTGGTAAGTGGAACGGTGGCATGTACGCATATGCAGGAAGTAAAACTATCGGCCGACGGATCCTTTTCGTATTGCGCTGCATGCGTGCCGGCAACGGGTTTTTCGCAAAAGCACTTTCGCATTGTGCCCCCCGAAATGCAGGAGTTTTATGCCGCGCGCAACCAGCCCTACCCGCGCATCCCGCCGCACAACCCGGCCTGCGAGCAGGTAGCGCAGGGAGCCGCGCCCTACATCACCGCACCATTGAACGGCACTGAATATTTTTTGGAACGAGGCGCACCCGAACCGCTGCAGCTTAGCGCACGCGCAGCAAACGATGTGAGCCGGCTCTATTGGTACGTGAATAACCGGTACTACAAGAGCGCTGCGCCCGGCGAGAAGTTATTCTTCGTTCCTGATGCCGAAGGTCCGCTGAAGATCTCGTGCACCGACGACAAGGGCCGCAACCGCAGCATCCGCATCGAAGTAAAAACGGCGTTCTAATTCGCTTTGTGCACCGAGCCCGAACCGTGCACCTGTTGCTGCACATTGGCAGTGCCCTTGTAAGCCACATCACCGGAGCCGGACACTTCCACGTTAAGTTGCTTACTGGCAAACACCTCAGCATCACCTGAGCCCGACACTTCTACGCGCGTGTCTTCGGCAAGAAGGTCAAACGCGTGGATCTCGCCGCTGCCGTGGGTTTCGCTGCGAAAGGTGCGCGTGTTGCCGCTCAGCCGCACTGTGCCGCTTCCGGTGACCTGCGCTTCCACGCTGGGCATATCGAGGGCAAGCGCAACATTGCCGCTTCCGGTCACTTCGATCTTCAAACCATCGCCGGCGATCTTGCCCTGGCTGCTCACATCGCCGCTGCCCGTAACCGTGAGCGCGCGCAACGAGGCAGTAGTAACATACACGGTGAGGCCGGCACGTTCGTCGAGGTTATAGCCAGGGCGCGCGTGGATGTGCAGCTCGTTGCCGTTCACTTCGGTTTCGACGTATTCCTGCAGGTTTTCATCGGTTTCCACCCGCACGCCGGCCTGCGCGCCCTGGAGCAACACCACGTTCATGCCGCCCGTTACCTGCACTTCCTGGAAATTGGAAAGGCCGCGCTCCTGCTTGCTGAGCACGCCATTGCCGCGCACACGATGATAGCCTGCGAAGCGGCAGGAGGAAGCCAGGAGCAGAACGGCGAAAAGACTGCAGAGGATGCGCATAGGTGTGGTTTTGCGTATGAGATGCCGGCGCCGCAAGGCGGGTTACCGATTTCGCACTAAAGAAAAAAGAAAAAGCCCGCTTTGCAAAGCAAATCACCGTTTATTCACATCAACTGTATGCACACCCCGCTGCACCGCATCCGTCCGTACCTTCGCCGTGCCATGACCGAAAAGATCCTGATCCTCGACTTCGGCTCGCAATACACTCAATTGATTGCACGCGCCGTGCGCGAAGCCAACGTTTACTGCGAAATCCTCCCTTTCAACAAGCCCGTTCCTGCCGACCCTTCCATCAAAGGCGTGATCCTTTCCGGCTCGCCCTTTTCGGTCAACGACGCGAATGCGCCGCAGGTGCAAGTGCCGCAATTGGTAGAAAACACGCCGGTGCTCGGCGTTTGCTACGGTGCGCAGCTCACCGCAAGGTTGTATGGCGGACGCGTAGAGCGCAGCAGCAAGCGCGAATATGGACGTGCATACCTGCACATAGAACAAAACGACCCGCTGCTTGCGGGCATCAGTTCTTCATCGCAGGTGTGGATGAGCCACGGCGATTCCATTCTTGAGCTTCCGAGGGGCTTCGAAGTGCTGGCAACCACCGACTCGATACCGGTAGCCGCATTCAAGGCGCCGCGCGCAGAACATGCATTGTACGGCCTCCAGTTTCACCCCGAAGTATATCATTCCATCGAAGGCAAGAAGATCCTGAAAAATTTTCTGGTGGAGATCTGCGGCTGCTCTCAAAACTGGACACCCGCGCACTTCGTGACCGACACGGTTGCGGAGCTGAAAGAAAAGATCGGAGACCGGCAGGTGGTGATGGCCCTGAGCGGTGGTGTCGATTCCACTGTAGCGGCAACGCTGATCCATCGCGCCATCGGCGCAAACCTGCACGGCATCTTCGTAGACAATGGTGTGCTGCGCAAAGACGAATTTCAACAGGTGCTGGATACCTACAACCGCATCGGTCTCAACGTTACGGGCATTGATGCACGCCAGCGGTTTTACGATGCCCTTGCCGGCAAAAGCGACCCAGAGGAAAAACGCAAAGCCATCGGCGGACTCTTCATCGATATCTTCCAGGAAGAAGCGAAACGCATTGAAAATGTTTCGATGCTTGGACAGGGAACCATTTACCCCGACGTGATCGAAAGCGTTTCGGTGCACGGGCCATCGGTGACCATCAAAAGCCACCACAACGTGGGCGGGCTTCCCGAAAAGATGCACCTGCAACTGGTGGAGCCGTTACGCTACCTGTTCAAAGACGAAGTGCGTCGCGTAGGCCGCGAGCTGGGCATCCCAGACGACCTGATCAGCCGGCACCCGTTTCCCGGGCCGGGCCTTGCCATCCGGATCCTGGGCGAGATCACCGAAGAAAAAGTGAAACTATTGCAGGCCGCCGACGACATCTATGTTAAAGCGCTGAAGGAACACAATCTCTACGCAACCGTGTGGCAGGCCGGGGCCATCTTATTACCGGTGAAAAGCGTGGGCGTTATGGGCGATGAACGGACGTATGAGTTTACCATTGCGCTGCGCGCCGTAACGAGCGTGGATGGAATGACTGCCGACTGGGCGCACCTTTCCTATGATTTTCTTGCGCAGGTTTCGAACGATATCATCAACTCCGTGCGCGGCATCAACCGCGTGGTGTATGACATCAGCTCGAAGCCTCCGGCGACGATCGAATGGGAATAGGGCTTCGGCTGCGCTCAGCCTGACAGAGGTTCGATTGCAGTAGCTTGTCGTTCTGAGCGCAGCCGAGTGTCATCTTGAGCGCAGCCGAGTGTCATCTTGAGCGCAGCCGAGTGTCATCTTGAGCGCAGCCGAGTGTCATCTTGAGCGCAGCCGAAAGATTGGCACCTTCATTGCAGCTCCGCCGTAACGCGCCAATTGCTTTCGCCTTAATTTGAATTATGAAACGGACCGTCGCCCTTTTCGCTTTCCTCCTTTGCTGCAGCTTTTCGCTGTTTGCGCAGCAGCGGCATAAGATCGCCCTGTTCTCGCCGCTCTACCTCGACTCCGCCTTCGATGCTGGTAACGCGTACCGCTTCAACACCAGCTTTCCAAAATACCTGAACCCGGGCCTGGAGTTTTACCTGGGCGCACAGGCCGCACTCGACTCGCTCGAAAAAGCGGGCGCGCCGCTTGATGTGCACATTATAGACAGCCGCTCCCGTCATGGACTGGCGCAGGAGCTTCGCGCACCTGAGCTCCGCGATGTGGAAATGTTCATCGCCAGTAGCACCTCGGCAGACACGCGGCAGCTCGCAGAAGAAGCCTTTCGCCGCAAGATCCCGTTCGTTTCTGCCACGCTTCCCAACGATGCAGGCATCACAGAAAATCCGTACTACGTTGTTCTGAACTCAACGCTCCGCAGCCATTGCGAGACATTGTATAAATACTACCAGCGCACCGCGCCCAACGAGAAGATCATTCTCTTCACCCGTCCGGGAACACAGGAAGCGCAGGTGAAAGACTACTTCCTCGATATCGCGCGCACTGCCAACGGCACCTCATTGAAAATTCAGGTAGAAGACCTCGGCAGCGACTTTGAAGAGTCTGCAGTAACAGCTTTGCTCGACAGCACGCGCCGCAACATCTGCATCGCCGGCTCGCTCGACGAGGAGTTTGCATCGGAGCTGGCCGCAGGACTGACGAGCGCGGGCAATTCGTACCGGATCCAGTTGGCAGGCATGCCCACCTGGGAAGGCATCAACCTGAGGCAGACGGAATTCCGCGGGCTGGACATTCTCTATACAACACCGTTTTACTACGCGAAAGCCAACGCGTTGCAAACGAGCATCGCGAAAAGCTTCACGGCAAAACAAAACGGCCGCGCTACCGATCTCTATTACCGCGGCTATGAAACGATGCTCCGCTTTGCCCTCCTCCTGCTCGATACGAAGACCGACGTGGCCTCGCATCTATCCAGGAAAGGCAACAACGTGTTCACGCAGTTCGACATCCAGCCGGTATTTCTCAACCACAAGGATCCTGCACTCGACTACTTCGAGAACAAGCACCTCTACCTGATAAAGGTGACGAACGGAACGCGCAGCTTGTTGCCCTAGCGCGCCTTGCCGCACCGGGCCGATGGCATAGTTGTTTCTGTCACTGCAGTAACTTCAAAGGATGCCCCTTATCGAATTTTCCGAAAAAGGACTGTATTGTCGGGCCGGCGGGTTTTACATTGATCCGTGGCGGCCGGTAGACCGTGCGCTCATTACGCACGCACACAGCGACCACGCGCGCTGGGGCAGCAAGTATTACCTCGCGCAGCACGACTCCATACCCATCATGCAGGCGCGGCTTGGGCCCAATCACTACCAGGGGGTAAACTATGGAGAGACGATCTTTATCAACGGCGTCCGCGTTTCTTTCCATCCTGCAGGACATATCATTGGCTCCGCGCAGATCCGCGTGGAGTATGAAGGTGAAGTGTGGGTGCTCAGCGGCGACTATAAAACCGAGAACGACGGCGTGAGCGGTGCCTTCGAGCCCGTGCCCTGCCAGCACTTCGTTACGGAGTCAACTTTCGGGCTGCCGATCTACAAATGGAAACCACAGGCCGAGATCTACCGGTCGATGCAGGAATGGATCCTGAAGAATCAATCGAGTGGAAAGTCATCGATATTCATTGCTTATAGCCTGGGCAAGGCACAACGCCTGCTGCAGCCGCTGAGCGAAGTGAGCGAGCGGATATTGGTGCACGGCGCAGTGTACAACATGCATATGGCGCTCGTAAATGCAGGACACAAGCTTCCACCCGTGGAGCGCGTAACGCCCGATACTCCGAAAGAGCATCTCAAGGGAGCGGTGGTGATAGCGCCGTCGAGCGCCGAAGGCACCTCGTGGATTCGCCGCTTCAGCCCGCACGCCGTGGGCATCTGCAGCGGCTGGATGATGGTGCGCGGCAACACGCGCCGCAAGAATGCTGACGCGGGATTTGCGCTCAGTGATCACGCCGACTGGGACGGGCTCATTGAAGCGTGCAAGGCCACCGGTGCCGAAAACGTGTACGCAACGCATGGCTTCCAGGCCGCTTTCAGCCGCTACCTCACGGAGCAGGGCATCCAGGCGCGCGAGGTGATCACAGAATTTGGCAACGATGAAGACGCCGGCCCAACTCCTACCGAAGAAGAAGAAGCGCAAATCGTCCCCGATGCAGAATGAAGTAGTAAACGATACGAAGCAACGCGCGCAAGATGCCGCCACGCAAGGCTTTCGCGCCTTTGCGGATCTCGTGCTGCGCATCGGCAGCAGCACCAAGACCAACGAAAAGCTGGATGCGCTCGTACAGTATTTCTACGAGGCGGATGACAAAGACAAAGTGTGGATGATCGCCATCTTCAGCGGGCGCCGACCGAAGCGCGTGGTGAACAGCACCCAACTGGCCACATGGGCCGTTGAGCTGACCAACCTTCCCTTCTGGCTTTTCGAAGAATCGTATCACACGGTAGGCGATCTTGCCGAAACCATAGCATTGCTCCTACCTGAAAACACGCAGCTGCCGGCGCATGCCGAGCCCCTGCATCACTACATCGAACAACTGAAGAACCTCGAGAAGGAAAGCGAGGACGCACGCCATTCGTTCATCCTCGCAAGCTGGCAGCAAATGAGCTTTAACGAGCGCTTTGTGTTCAACAAACTGATTACGGGCGGGTTTCGCATCGGCGTATCGCAAAAGCTGATGGTGAATGCGCTTGCCAAAACGCTGCAGGCCGAGCCATCCGTGATCGCGCACCGCATCAGCGGCAACTGGGACCCTTCTACTATTCCTTTTACGGAACTGCTCAGCGCCGAGGCGCAGGCGAACGACTTCTCCAAACCGTATCCGTTCTACCTCGCCTACGCCATTGAAGAACCGGAGCTCGAAAAGCTGGGGGCGCCTTCTGAATGGCAGGCAGAATGGAAGTGGGATGGCATCAGGGGGCAACTGATCAAACGCAACGGCGATCTGTTTGTGTGGAGCCGCGGCGAAGAACTGATGACGGAGAAGTTTCCAGAGTATGCAGCCCTGCTCAACCTGCTACCAGACGGCGTGGTGCTCGACGGCGAGATCATTCCCAGCGTGGATGGTAAACCACTTCCGTTTGCGTTGCTGCAAACACGGATCGGCCGGAAGAACATTACACGAAAGCAATTGCAGGAAGCACCTATATCGTTCTTTGCATACGACCTGCTTGAATTTGGTGGCGAAGACTGGCGTACCCGGCCACTGTCGGAACGAAGAGAAAAGCTCGATGCCATCGTGCGCGCTGCACAACACCCGATCCTGCTTCTTTCCGAAAGGGTGCCCTTCGAAAGCTGGAACGAACTCGCAGAGCTGCGCCAGGGCTCGCGCGATATGGGCGCGGAAGGCTTCATGCTGAAGAATCTATCGTCGGCCTACCAGGTGGGGCGGAAGCGCGGCGACTGGTGGAAGTGGAAGATCGACCCGCTCACCATCGATGCTGTGATGATCTATGCACAGAAAGGAGCCGGGCGGCGAAGCAACCTGTATACCGACTACACCTTTGCGGTGCGCGACGGCGAAAAGCTGGTTCCTTTCACGAAGGCATACTCCGGCCTCACCGACAAAGAGTTTGCGCAGGTAGACGCATTTGTAAAAAGAAATTCGCTGGAGAAGTTCGGGCCGGTGCGTACGGTAAAGCCGGAGCTCGTGTTTGAGATCGCCTTCGAAGGCATCGCCGCATCCAACCGGCACAAATCGGGCGTGGCGCTGCGTTTTCCGCGCATCAGCCGCTGGCGTCAGGATAAGAAGGCAGACGAAATAAATACACTCGAAGAATTAAAGCAACTGCTCGAACTTTATGGGAAGTAACTCCGAGCAAGAACGCAGATCCCGCTGAAGCGGGATACGCAGATGGTTATGATTCGTTATGGTTTCCAAAAAATCAAATCCGCGCTAATCATAATAATCTCAAAAATCTGCGTTCTTTCTCTTATCCCCGAATCATGAAAAAGACCCTTATCCTCTTCACCACCCTCGCCCTGATGGCGTTCGGCTATATCGGCTTCACCGGCGACCCGGTGCGCATTCCCGCGAGCAGGCAGCGCCTGGGCAATCCAAAAAAAGGGTTCGAATACCTTGTGTATGGCGACTATGTGCGCAGCGGCATTCCGCTCAATCTTTTCCGGATGGGGTTCACGAAGTACGACTCGTCGCTGCTTCCGCGCACCGGCATCAACGCCAACATTCCCTACGAGTTCAATGCGCTGCCCACCGCTAAAGGCGGCGTCATCGTTGCACCCAACTGCCTGCAGTGCCATGCAATGCCGTTCGACGGAAAGCTCGTGATCGGTCTCGGGAATGCAAATATCGACTTCACACCGGGCCGGGGAATCAACGCGGCGAGTATGTCGATGATGGAGCGCATGCTCAAAAATAATTTCCCGCAAGACTATGAGGCTGCAAAGACCTTTCTGAACGTGTCGCGCACCATTGCGCCCGACCTCGTGGCCGATGTGCGCGGCGTCAACCTCGCCGACCACCTTGCGGCGCTGCTGGTGGCGCACCGCGACCCGCAGACCTTTCGGTGGAGCGACACGCCCATGCTTGCGAAGAACCATGCAGTGGTGCCCACCGACACACCGCCCTGGTGGCTGCTGAAGAAAAAGAACGCAATGTTCTACAACGGCTTCGGCCGCGGCGACTTCGGCCGGTTCCTGATGGCATCCAACCTGCTGACGACGGGCGACACTCTGGAGTCACGCGACGTGGATGCACACATGCCGGACCTGCTGGCGTATCTCTATTCGCTGGAAGCACCGAAATACCCCAACGCCATTGACAAACCCCTTGCAGCAAAAGGAAAACAGGTGTTTGAAAAGTCCTGCGCCTCCTGCCACGGCACGTATGGCCCCAATGGCAAATACCCCAACCTGCTGATACCCGGGGCAACGATACAAACGGATTCGCTGCTTTATTCAAGCAACTATTCCACGCCGCAATTTGTGAACTGGTTCAACCGCAGCTGGTTCCGCACCGGTGATCATCCCGCCGTGCTCGCGCCTTTCAACGGATACGTGGCACCGCCGCTCGATGGCATCTGGATAACAGCTCCTTACCTCCACAATGGTTCCGTGCCCAGCCTCGATGCGTTGCTCAACAGCAGCACCCGTCCACGCTACTGGTCGCGCGACTTCAAGAAGCCCCAGTATAACTACGGTAGCCCGGGTTGGGTGTACAAAGCGGAAACTGCTGCCGGGAAAACCACGATCTACAATACCGACCTGCCCGGCTACAGCAATCGGGGCCATTACTTTGGCGATGCGCTCAGCAACGATCAGCGCAAGGCTGTCATTGAATACCTGAAAACGCTGTGAGGAAAAAAGGGCTGCACGATACACCAGGCTACCGCATCGTGGCCGACTGGCTGGCGACGAAAGGCTTTCGTGCGTTTGCCTACCAGGAAGAAGCGTGGCAGCACATCCTCGCCGGTAAGAGCGGGCTTGTGAATGCACCGACAGGTACGGGAAAGACGTACTCCGTATTTCTCGGAGCCGTCATCCGTTTTCTCAACGAGCATCCCGACGAGTATGCAACGCGCAGCAACAATGGCCTGCAATTGCTCTGGGTGACGCCTTTGCGTGCGCTTGCCAAGGACATTGGCCGCGCGATGGAAGAAGTGTTCACCGAGCTGGGTATCCCCTGGCGCGTGGGCATCCGCAACGGCGACACGTCCATCAGCGACCGGCAGAAGCAAAAGCGCAACATGCCCGAAGTGCTGATCATCACCCCGGAGAGCCTGCACCTCTTTCTCGCTCAGAAAGGCTACGCAGACGTATTCAAACATGTGCGCATCGTTGCCGTAGACGAATGGCACGAGCTGATCGGCTCGAAGCGCGGTGTGCAGGTGGAACTTGCGCTCAGCCGCATCGTTGGCCTGAGGAACGTGCATGCGCCATCGTCAATCGACAATACTGGCGCCAGCCAACAACAAACCACAAACAAAAAACAACAAACTTCTCTCTCCGTATGGGGCATCTCGGCAACCATCGGCAACCTCGATCAATCGATGGATGTATTGCTGGCGCCGGTTAGTGTGGCTTTCCAGGTGAAGCCCGTGATCGTGCGCACCAACATACGCAAGCAGATAGAGATCGATTCCATCCTTCCGGATGAAATAGAAAAGTATCCATGGGCAGGTCACCTCGGCATCCGGCTGGCCGAAAAAGTGTTGCCCATTCTCGAGCAAAGCCGCACCACGCTCATCTTCATCAACACACGGGGGATGAGCGAGCAATGGTATCACCGGCTGCTCACCATCGCACCCGAATTGTCGGGAGCAATCGCGCTGCACCATGGCTCCATCGACATGGAGCTGCGCACCTGGGTGGAAGAAGCACTCCACGAAGGCAAGCTGAAGGCCGTAGTATGCACTGCATCACTCGACCTTGGCGTGGACTTCCGGCCCGTTGAAACCGTCATCCAGGTAGGCTCACCAAAGGGTGTTGCGCGCTTCCTGCAACGAGCCGGGCGAAGCGGCCACCAGCCTGATGCCGTAAGCAAGATCTATTTTCTCCCTACACACTCGCTCGAGCTGATGGAAGCCGCCGCACTCAAGGAAGCCGTTGGCCGGCAGCAGATCGAAAGCCGCGACCCGTTCATTCTTTGTTACGACGTGCTTACGCAATACCTCTGCACACTCGCCGTGTCGGATGGCTTTTATCCCGCGCAGGTGCTGCCCGAGATCCGCAGCACGCACTGCTTTCGCGAGTTGAGCGACGACGACTTTGCCAGCGTGCTGCACTTCATTACTTCCGGCGGCGAGGCCTTGCAGCAATACGACGAATACAAAAAAGTAGAGATCATTGATGGTCTTTTCAAGATCACCGGGCGGCGCATTGCCATGAGGCACCGGATGCACATCGGCACCATCGTAAGCGATGCGATGCTGAAGGTGAAATTCATCAGCGGTGGGTACATCGGAATGATAGAGGAATACTTCATCTCGCGCCTCGACCCGGGCGACAGCTTCACGCTTGCAGGCCGGCAATTGGAACTGGTGATGATCAAAGACATGACGGTGCTGGTGCGCAAATCGAACCTGAAGAAGGCACTGGTGCCCAGCTGGAACGGCGGCCGCCTGCCGCTTTCCGCCAGCCTGGGCGCGGTTTTGCGCGAGCAGTTTGGAACGGCAATGGAAGGCAGGCGCCTCGGAAAGGAAGCAAGTGCTCTGCAGCCGCTGCTGCAACTGCAGGAGGAACTCTCGCACGTTCCCCGACCCGACGAGTTGCTTATCGAGCAAATAGAAACCAGCGACGGATTTCACTTGTTTGTTTACCCCTTCGAAGGTAGGTTGGTGCACGAGGCCGCCGCAGCGTTGCTCGCCTACCGCATCAGCAAACTGCTGCCCATTACTTTTTCCATTGCCATGAACGACTACGGCTTCGAGCTGCTGAGCGACCAGCCCGTGCCGGTAGACGACAGCAATGTGTACGAGCTTTTCTCGCCCGACAACCTCCTGGCCGACATCCAACATAGCGTGAATGCAACCGAGATGGCACGCAGGAAGTTTCGCGACATCGCCGTCATTGGCGGCCTCATCTTCCAGGGCTTTCCCGGCGAGCACAAAAAGGCTAGGCACCTGCAATCCTCTGCGGGCCTGCTTTTCAACGTATTCAACGAATATGAACCCAACAACGTGCTGGTGCGGCAAGCCTACCAGGAAGTGTTCGACCAGCAGATGGAGGAACGTCGCCTGCGCGCCATGCTCGACCGCGTGCAACGGTCACGCATCGTGCTCACCTTTCCCAAAAGACTGACACCACTTTGCTTCCCCATCAAGGTAGACAGCATGCGCGAGAACCTGACTTCGGAAAAACTGGAAGACCGCATCCGGAAAATGCAGCAGCAGCTGGAGCGGTAGGGTTTTTAGTTTAAGCATTGAAAGAAACGAAATTCACGGAACTTCGCGCCCGATGCAGGCGCCTCTTCTTTTTGAATTTCGTGGACAACGTTTTTGGCTTTCGGGGCAGCGCGCGCTTTTTTGGGAAGAGCAGGGCATGTTGCTCCTCTCCGACCTTCACCTCGGCAAAAGCGGACACTTTCGCAAGGAAGGCATCGCCGTTCCCGGTGCAGTGATGAAAGAAGACATGCATTGCCTGCTCAACCTGCTCCAGCATTTCCGTCCTAAGCAACTTGTGGTAGTGGGCGACTTCTTCCACAGCCGTGCCAACCTGGAGCTCGAATTGTTTTCCCGCTGGCGCGCGGATATACCCGAACAACCGATCGTGCTCATACGCGGCAACCACGACATCCTTTCCGATGACTGGTACCGCGCCAACAACATCGCAGTGGTGGAAGGCGCGTTGCGCATCGGCGACTTTTGCCTTGCGCACGATCCAAAAGACGCTGCCGACGGCCTTTACACCTTTTGCGGCCACGTGCACCCGGGCGTTGTGCTCAACGGGCTCGCGCGCCAGTCGCTACGGCTGCCCTGCTTTTATTTCGCAACCGACTACTGCATCCTGCCAGCGTTCGGCCGGTTTACCGGGCTGGCAACGGTGCGTCCGAAAGCCGGAGAAACGGTTTTCATCGTAGCGGAGAAAAAGGTGATGAAAATAACCTAGCAGGGAACTAGCGCTTCTTCCGCAGTTGGTTGTAATCCAGGAAGTAGATCACGCGGAGCGAAAGTTCGTTTGCGTGCGAAAGATCGAAGCTGCGCGCGAGGTTGCGTTTGTAGTTGCCAAACTGCATGCCGTCGATATCGTAGGTGCCGCCGGTGCTGTTCTTCCACCCAAGAATGATGCGGCTGCCCGGCCGGAAATCCCACGTATAAAATGCATCAATGTTGAACACGTTGTAGTTCAGGTCCTGCCCCGGAATAAATGCGTGCGGCATCGGTGCTCCCTTGTCATTTACGCGGTAAAAACTAAGGTAGCGCACGTTGTTCCAATAATGGCGCGCGCGGAGACTCACGTTCATCCGGGCGGTGAAATTATAAGTGCCGGAAAGCACGGAGGTGAAGTCGAGCGAATTGCGATAACCCACGACGGCCGGATCGGGCTGGTAGGCCGAGCCTATCTGCAACGCGTCTTCGCTGCGCTGGAGGTCAAGCTGCAGAAGGAAGCGATTCGAAAAACGATAGCGCGTTCCCAGGAACAACTCGTAGTAAGGACTGTGTGCGAGGCTGCTGTGTTCGTAGCCCGCGCGCACGGATACGTACATCTTCTTGCGGCTATCGCTGCTTCCCGACATCGAAGCATAGTAGAAATCCGGGCGTTGCAGGCTGTACGACATATTGCGCAGCTCGAAGTAATCGTTCTGCACCGCGGGCACTGCTCCAACGGTGAGCGACAAATCCCAAAAGTTGCGGAAGATGGCGAAGAAGTTGGCGGTGAGTTCGGTAAGACCGTATTTATACGGACGATAGAGGTTGGACTGGTAGGCGGAAAGCGTGTAGCTATAATTGATGAAGTGGCGCGTAGGCTCAAAAACATTGTACGATACGTTGCCTGAGTAGGTCACTTCGTTGGGCGACTGGAGATAGCCCAGATCGTTCGGGTCGTATTTGTCGGACTCCACGTTTACAGCTGCCGCATAGCGCCAGTGACCGCTAACCCTGGCCACACGCAAGCGGCCGGCAAAGCCGCTGTAGGGGCGCAGAACAACATGTCCGTCGCGGTTGACCGTGTCGGTGTAATAAAAGTAGTTGCTGCTATACGGCGTGTAGCCCAGCACATTGCTCGCGCGCAGCGCACCGCTGAACACGTGGGTGTTCCTCCGGTTATAGAGCGACCAGTCGAGCGCCGAAGTGTTGGCATCGCGGCTGGCGCCATCGCGGATCACCGTTGCACTGGTGAGCGTAACCGACGAGCGCCCGCGGAGCGCCTGGTCGAGCACGAAGAGGTTATAGTTGGCCATCGGCTCGGTGAGGATAAGGCTATCCTGCTTCGTGTCGAGGCGCCGCAGCTTCGCGCGCATCGGCGCGGTGACGGCATTGAAAACGCCGATGCCCAATTTCTTCGCAGTGCGTCCCGAAAACTTCACACCATTGTACAACTGCGTGAGCGTTGGATTACTGACGATCTCGTATTCAGTACTGCGCCCGTAGTTGTTCTCCACCGCGCTATAGCCGGAAGGCGTTGCACCGATGCGCCGCGAATAGAAAATGCCGGCTTTGTTGAACAGCTCGGTTCCTTCGGTAAAAAAGGGGCGGTTTTCCTGGAAGCGCAGCTCGTAGGGCGTGAGGTTGTTTACGAGGTTGTCGGAAACCACCTGGCCAAAGTCGGGGATCAGCGTTGCATCCAGCGTGAAGCTTCGGCTGAGGCCCCACTTCACATCCATTCCTCCGCTGCGCAGTACTTCGGTGCGCTTGCGGCTCCCTTCCGGGTTGAACCGGACGCCTCCGAGCACGTAGGGCGAAAAGCTGAGTCGAAGCGGCGGGCGGATCGCCTGCAGTCCTTCGAGGCGGCCAAACTGGTTCACGAACCCGTTAACGTTGGGATCGATCGTATTCCAATACGAGTTCTCGTTATCGCGCCGCGAAAGGCGGAGAAACTGGAGGCCCCAGGTCTGCACGTCTTTCCGCGTAAAGCGCAGGGAGATGTAAGGAATGCGCAGCTCAACCATCCAGCCGTCTTTCCCGGCTTTGGTGGCGCTTTGCCATACTGCGTCCCAACTCTTATCGCCGAAGTCGCCGAAGCCGGCATTGCCGCCGCTGCTCAGGCGCGCATCGCTTTGCACATTTGCGGAGGTCACGAGGAACTGGAAGCCGTTCTGCTGGTCGTTGTACGTATCGAGGAAGACCGAAAAGTAATCCACATCCTGGCGTCCTTCGGCATCGCGGGCTGTGAGCTGGCGGCGCACCTGCGCCGGGTCGTCGTAGAGCTTCGCGGCAATGTACAAGGCCTCGTCGTCGTAAAGCACCCGCACTTCGGTTTGATGCCTGGATGGCTTCCCGTAGTCGGGGTAGTTTTGGATGAAATGGGAAGCAACGGGGGCTGTTTGCCAGGCCGGCTCGTCAAATTCGCCGTCGATCTTCGGAGCGGTTTCCGCGCGGGTAGCCGAAAGCGTGCGCTTCTGCCCGAAGGCCGCCAGGGCAAACAAAAAGGGTACCCACAGGGAAATGAGACGCCGCACCATGCCTTTTACTACAGTTGTTTTGGGGTAGTAAATATAAGAGTCCCAGGCCAACGGCAGGGCTTTTCACCCGGCTTTTGTGGATTTTACGTTGCCCCGATCGTGTTTTTACCATCGTGAATTGTCAATGGCTGACGCTTGTCCAAAAAAAAACGGATACCACTGGCATCCGTTTATGCGCGTTGCCGCTTCTTGCTTTCACGATTGACGATGCACGACGCGCTCGCTCAGTTCATCTTCTTTTTCAGCACGCTCACCTGCTGCTGCAGGTTGGTCACCAGTGATGCGATCTGGTTCACATCCCAGCGCTGCTGCTGGTTGGCGCGGGCGATGATCATCTGCGCCTGCCACACCTCTACGATGTCCTCAGCCGCCAACGTATAGGGCTGGTAGGCAGGGTTGTCGGAGATCATCGTGAACTTGTTCTTGCTGCGGTTGTTCTTCGCCATCCGCTTGTATACGATGCCTTCAGACTTCGACACTACGATATAGGTCTGGTTGCTTTTGATATGATCCAGGCTTTCCAGCTTTTCGCCAACGATGATGGAGCCGCTGGCCGTGGGCATCATCGAATCGCCCACGATCTCGAAGGCACGGTAGTCGCCGCCGGCAAGCATGGGAAGGGTGAAGGTGTTGAGCTCGTCGATGAACTCAGGATCCGAAAAACCGGCGAGGTAGCCTGCAGCTGCTTTTACGGGTACGAAGGCGATCTCCGCGCGACCGGAAGACCCAAGCTTTTGCGCACGGCGGCGCGAAAGGTAGTTGCCCTTTGCTTCGCTGAGATCCTTGCGCAGCAGGTCATCGAGCGAAAGCTTGAAGAGATCGGCAACAATCTCCAACACGTCGATGCGCGGGTCGGCACGTTCCTCTTCGTAAGCACCGAGCAGCGATCGCTTGATCGAAAGCTTGTTGGCAAATTCTTCCTGTGTCCAACCGCGCAGCTTGCGCAGATACTTGAGGTTTTTGTTGGAGACGCCCATGCGACTAATTTATTTAGCCGCAAAATACTAACTTCTTTAGAACGAGGCAAAATTCAAAAGTAAAATTTCAAAATAAATGCTGCCACGCTTCCGTTAATAATGTGTCGGGGGGTCACAACTGCAAACTCCAGACTCCAAACTTTTCTTCCTGCGGGCAGGAAATTTGCAGCAGTTTTGGCACAAGAAAAACCTTCGAATGGCAGAAGCGAAAAAGGAGCCCGTCATCCTCATCACCAACGACGATGGAGTAACGGCACCCGGGATTCAGAATCTTATTGAAGCGGTAAAAGACCTCGGTAAAGTAGTGGTGGTGGCACCCGACAAGCCGCAAAGCGGGATGGGTCATGCCATCACCATCGGCATGCCGCTGCGTCTGCATAAAGTGAATTATTTCGGCGACATCGAAGCCTACCAATGCACGGGCACTCCTGTAGACTGCGTGAAGCTGGCCGTGGACAAGGTGCTGCACTCTAAGCCCGACATCTGCCTCAGCGGCATCAACCACGGTGCCAACCACAGCATCAACGTCATTTACTCGGGCACTATGTCGGCCGCGGTGGAAGCAGCCATCGAAAGCATTCCCTCCGCAGGTTTCTCGCTCCTCGATTACAGCCTCGAGGCCGACTTCACGGCCGCGCGCCACTATATCCGCAAGATCGTTGAAGAGATGCTGGCGCACCCGCTCGACAAGCACACCGTGCTCAACGTGAACTTCCCGAAGGCGAGCACCGACGAAATCAAGGGCGTGAAATTGTGCCGCCAGGCCTACGCGAAGTATGAAGAAGATTTCCTCGAGCGCACCGACCCGCATGGTCGCAAATACTACTGGCTTACCGGCGAGTTTGTTAACTTCGATGAAGGAACCGACACCGATGTGTGGGCCCTGGCCAACAACTACGTGAGCGTGGTTCCCGTGCAGTTCGATCTCACCCATTACAAACAAAAAGAGCAACTTGAAAGCAGCTGGAACATTTTTTCTTAAGCGCGACAACACCAAGCTCGGACTCGGCCTCGGCATCGCCGCTCCCCTGCTTGTGCTGCTGTTCATTTACCTGTTCCGCTTCCGCGACTACAACTTTTCCGAGTTCCTGCGGCTGCTGCTCAACGAGCGCAGCCTCGTAACGTTCTTCGGTGCCTGGTGCTTTGTAGGAAATATCGCGCTCTTCACCTACTACACCAACACGCGCCGCCACCTTACCGCACGGGGCATCTTCGTGGTAACGCTCATCATCGGCATCGGCGTGCTGCTGGGCAAAGCCATCATGTAAATGGTTGATGCCATTCGTCACCCCATCAGCAGTTCAGCACATCACCCCATTACCCCATTACCACATTACCCCATTAGCACCATATGAAGTACTACCTCATTGCCGGTGAAGCTTCGGGCGACCTGCACGGCAGCAACCTGGTAAAGGAATTGCGCCACAGGGATGATGCGGCCGACATCCGTGCCTGGGGCGGCGACCTCATGGAAGCTGCCGGCGCAACGCTGGTGAAGCACTACCGCGACCTCGCGTTCATGGGCTTTGTAGAAGTACTGATGAACCTGCGCACCATCCTGCGCAACCTGGCTTTTTGCAAGGACGACATCCTGGCCTACAAGCCCGATGTGATCGTGCTCATCGACTACCCGGGCTTCAATCTGCGCGTGGCCGAATGGGCGCGCGAGCAGGGCATCAAGGTGGTTTATTACATATCGCCACAGGTGTGGGCCTGGAAGGAGAGCCGTGTAAAGAAGATCCGCGCCACGGTTGACAAGATGCTCGTCATCCTTCCGTTTGAAGAAGCCTGGTATCGCGATCGCTGGGACTACAACGTTGAATTCGTGGGGCACCCGCTGATGCAGGTGGTGAATGAATTTTTAGCCAACCACAAACCCGAAGTGGAATACCTCAAGCCGGTGATCGCTCTGCTGCCCGGCAGCCGCAAGCAGGAAGTTGCGGTGAAGCTTCCCGTGATGCTCGAAGCAGCAAAGGCATTCCCCGACTACCAATTCGTGGTGGCCAAAGCTTCATCGCTCGACGAACTTTTTTACCAGGAACTGCTACAGGCCTACCCTGGCGTGCTGTCGGTGCGCAACGAGACGTATGCGCTGCTCGCACAGTCCACAGCTGCACTCGTTACCTCGGGCACGGCCACGCTCGAAACGGCGCTCTTTGGAGTGCCGCAGGTAGTTTGTTATAAAGGATCCGCGATCTCCTACCAGATAGCGAAGCGGCTTGTGAAGATCAAATACATTTCGCTCGTCAACCTCATTATGGACAAGCCCGTGGTTACGGAACTGATCCAGGGCGAATGCAATGCAAAGAACGTGGAGCGCGAGTTGCGGCTCATCCTCTTCAACGAAGCGAAGAAGGCGCAGGTAACCGACGACTACTATGCGCTGAAACAACTTCTTCAACAGGGCGGCAACGCTTCGGGGAAGGCTGCAGACGCCGTAGTGGAAGTAGCGCGGCTCAGTGGCGGATAGAAAGCTTGATGGCCAGCACTACGAGCGCGAGCAGGAACAGCAGGATGCTCAGCCGGTTGATGCCGTGCATATAGCTTACCCATTGGCTTTTCGGCCTTGCCGGGTCGGGCTTGCGGAGGTAGAGGTATTCGGCCAGTTGACGAAGGACGCCCATAGTTTTATGGATTGGTGCAAGTGCAAAGTTCAGCATTTGAACAAGCAGCCTGCAAAAAAGTTGAAACCCGTCCGCATCCGAGCGCTGGCTTCAACTTTGGATATTCATGTTCGATATTCGCTATTCTTCTCTCCTACCCCATCTCCTGCCGGGCGAGCCTTCCCAACGTCTTCAGCACACCTTCCAGCTTTTCATTCCACACATGTCCATAGCTGAGGCGCATGCAATGATGGTATTGGTCCTGGAGCGTAAACATCCGGCCCGGCGCTATGGAGATCTTTTGCTTCAACGCCGACTCATACAACGAAGAAACATGAATGCGTTTGTCGAGCTCGATCCACAGCACGAAGCCTCCCTGCGGACGGCTCACGCGCGTGCCCTCGGGAAAGTATTCGCTGATGGCGCGGATGAACTGGAACGAATTGGCCTGCAACGTTTGCCGCAGGCGGCGCAGGTGCGTTTCATACCGGCCATTTTCGAGAAAGTTTGCGATGACCTCCTGCGTGAGCGTTGTGGACGACACGGAGTGGAACATTTTCAGTTTGATGATCTTCTCCTTGTACCGTCCGGGGGCCACCCAACCTACGCGATAGCCGGGCGCGAGCGTTTTCGACACCGACCCGCACCACAAAACATTGCCGCTTTCATCGTAGGTCTTGCAGCTTTTCGGCCGCGATGCACCGAAATAGGTTTCGCCATAAAGATCATCCTCGATAAGAGGAACGCCGTAATGATCGAGCAGACGCACCACTTCTTTCTTGTGCGCATCGGGCATGCAGGAGCCGAGCGGATTGTTGAAATTGGAAACCAGCAGGCACACCTGGATCTTGCCGGCCTTCACCACCTTCGACAATGCGTTAATGTCCACTCCTGTTTGCGGGTGCGTGGGCAGTTCCAATACTTTCAGTCCAAGGGAGCGCGCCAGCTGCAGGATGCCGAAGTACACGGGGCTTTCCACGGCGATGGTGTCACCGGCTTTTGCCACCGCCAGCAGTGAAAAGCTGAGTGCATTCATGCAGCCTGCGGTTGTCACCACATCCTCTTCGGTGAGCCGCCCCTGCCACGTGATGGCCCACCGGGCCACCTGCCGGCGCAACTTACGGCTGCCCTGCACTTCTTCATATTCAGTGCCGCTTCCCGGAAGGTCGCGGATGGCCTGCACAAGGGCTTTGTTGAGCCGAGGTATGGGCAAAAGATCGTTGGCAGGAACGCCCAGCGATAGCATCGTGCCATGCTTCTGCCCGATGTAGTTATACACCTTGCGGATGATCTCGTCGGGCTCGTTACTTTCCGTCCACACAGAAGGCGTGCTCACCTCCGGAACCGGTGCCATCCGCTGGTGCCAGAAGCTGACATAGTAGCCGGATTGCGGACGCGATTCGATGAGCGCTTTCTTCTCGAGCTCAAGGTAGGCCTGTAGCACGGTGCTCATGCTGATGCCCTGCTCGCGGCAAAGCGTGCGCACGGAAGGCAGCCGGTCGCCGGCCTTCAACACGCCATTACGTATCTGCAGCTCGATGCTGCCGGCAAGTTGCTGGTATACGTATTCGGGGCGCGGGGGTTTAACTAAAGCCATGGTATTGGGGTTTATAAATCGTGAATCGTCAATCGTCAATAGATGCCCTTAAAACCTGAATGCATCGACTTCTCCCTTCGCTTCGCGAAGGCACCTTTAGCCGCATCGCTATCACGGAGAGAACTGAACTCACGATTGACGATTCACGATTCACGCTAAAACTGTTCCGGTCAAAATTATCCGTTTTGTATCTGTACCGGTCGATTTTTTGTTTCCACTTTTGGGGTGTAATCCGGGTTGGATTGCCTAAACATTTTGTTATGCCCACAACCACCAGCGCCGTTTCCGAAAAGCTTGCCTTCGGAACAACCGTTGCCGATCATATGCTCAACGCCACGTACGACCGTGGCGCGTGGAGCGAAGGGAACATCGAAGCCTACCACACCCTGCAGCTCGCTCCAACCGCAATGGTGCTGCACTATGGCCAGAGCATCTTTGAAGGAATGAAAGCCTTCCGGATGACCGACGGCCGCGTGTCCATCTTCCGCATCAGGAAACACTGGCAGCGCTTCTGCGCGTCGGCCGACCGCATGTGCATGCCCGCGATACCTGAAGAATTGTTTACGGAAGGACTGAAAGCGCTTGTAGCAAAAGATGCAGCATGGGTGCCCGAGGCTCCCGATGGCGCGCTCTACCTGCGTCCCTTTCTGTTTGCCACCGAAGAACGCTTCGGCGTTGGCGTTTCGGAACGCTACCAATTCATCACGTTCAGCGGTCCTGTGCAGGGTCTTTACGACAAGCCGCTGCGCGTGAAAGTTGAAGACCGCTACATCCGCGCAGCGCATGGCGGCGTCGGGTATGCAAAGTGCGCGGGCAACTACGGCGGCGCCTTGTATCCAACGCAGCTGGCAAAGAAGGAAGGCTACGACCAGGTGTTGTGGACCGATGGAAGCCCCGACCTCAACATCGAAGAATCGGGTACGATGAACGTAGCCTTCGTCATCAATGGAACGCTGGTTACGCCCGCACTTTCCGATACGATCCTTGACGGCGTCACGCGTGATTCGTTCATCACCATCGCCCGCGAATGGGGTATGCCGGTTGAAGAGCGCACCCTATCTGCATGGGAGCTTGTAGACGCTGCTGCGCGTGGCGAGCTGGAAGAAGCCTTTGGTTTTGGAACGGCTGCTGTGGCCGCACCCATCGCGCTGATCGCTGTGAAGGAAAAAGAACTGCGGCTGCCCGCGCTGACAGAAGATGCTTTTTGCATGCGCGCACGCCGCCACCTGGGCGACATCCGGCGCGGCCTCGCGCCCGACCGCTACAGCTGGAACACGATCGTATAAATACATCCGCACAGAAAGAGCCCGCCCCTGGAGCGGGCTCTTTCTGTGAGCGCGAATGGCTACCTTCCCTACCTAAGTCCTCGTTATGGAAATCGTTATCCTTCTGCTCGCGGTTATCACGCCTTTGCTTATCTCGTACTTCCTTTCGCGCGGCATTTATCAGGGCATGAAGCGACGGGAGCAAGGCGGCGCGCTTGCCGTATCGATCATTGTGTTCCTGGTGCTGCTGGCACTGATGTTTGGCGGACTTTTCCTATGGGCATTTTCCGCCTTTGATCGGGGCTAGACCTGGTGCTTCGTCTATGCCGGACCATCCACTCCGCCAGCAACAGGTTGGGCACAAACCCAAGCCACGCATCGATCTGGTAGATCAATGCGGGCGTAAGCGCAGTGAAGGAGAAGAATACAATTTTCCAGCTGCGCAAGGTGAGCGCAGAGAGCGTAAGCGCATAGCTGCGGATCATAAAATCCCGATGCGCATGGAAGTTGCCGCTGCGTGCAGATGAATAGCCTTTCCACGTGAAGACGGCCCATAGCACATCCAACAAAACGAACGCGATCTTCGAGGGAATTCCTCCGTTGGCATATACGGCGAGCACAAAACCCGCGGGCACATTTACGAGCAGGATGCCGGCAACGTAAACGCGGCCCATCCAGCGATGAAGCCTGGGATAACTGCTCCGCGCCTGCGTCGAAAATTGTATGAAACCGGCAAGCAACGTAAGAAGGCTGCTGAACACGTGCGTGTAAAATGCAGCCTTCCACAACGGGATGTTCACATAGGGCTGCTTCAAAGCGAGGAAACCAGCGCCATCATCAAACGCGGTATAGCGCAGGATGGACCGCAGCATCAGCAGCGTGCCGAGGCAGAGCAGGAAATAGATGGCGGCAGCTTTGAAGGTCTGCAGGAAGAGAGCGCGCATACCGGGTCAATGCAGCACGCGGTCAGCAGCTTCCTCGGCATTCACATCGCGCACTTCCTTGAAGTACGATAGGGCTACCATCAGCAACCCAAACAGGATGAAGATGCCTCCACACCATTTGTTGACGGCCGCTCCTTCCGAAAATCCATACACGAGCAGGAGGATGCCGGCAATCGAAAAGAAGGCGCCGATGACGAAACGCAGGTCGAATAGTCTTTCCATGTTAGCGAATTAAAAAGTCAAAAGTCAAAAGCTGTTTTGGTAACAAAGGGATATCCCCTTTTTGAATTTTGAATTTTGACTTTTGACTCAATAAAAGATAACGTTCAAAATCAAAGTAACGATAAGCACTGCCACTCCGAGCCACAGCGGGTTTTTATACCACACTTTCGCACGGTCTTGCTGTTTGGGCGTGAGGCTGTATACGAGTCCGCGCAATTCTTCGTCGGCTTTGGGACGTGTAGCAAGGCTTACCAGCGCGGTTACCAGCAGGCAAACGAGGAAGGCGATCCAGGCGATGTTGAATGCCTGCGAGGTGCCCGAGTAAAACTCGTGCACTTTGCCAAGCCATCCGCCCTTGCCCTCGGCAACGGTAAGTCCATGGGTGAGCGCTGCTGCGAATGTTCCTGCAAGCAGTCCCCAGAAGGCGCCGTGGCCGGTTGTACGCTTCCAGAACATGCCGAGAAAGAACGTGGCGAACAGCGGTGCATTTACAAACGAAAACACAAGCTGCAACAGGTCCATGATGGAGTTGAAGCCTTCCGCAACATACGCCGTGAGCACCGACAACAGTATTCCTACAACAGTGGTGGCCTTACCAACGGCGAGGTAGTGCGCCTCACTCGCATTCTTCCTGATGTGCGACTGGTAAATGTCGAAGGTCCAAACGGTATTGAAAGCAGTTACGTTGCCTGCCATGCCGCTCATGAAAGAGGCAATGAGTGCGGTAATGCCCACTCCGAGGATACCACTCGGGTAGAGCTTGGAAAGCAGCAGCGGGAGGGTCATGTTGTAGTCGGGTCCACCATCCTTGAGTGGAAGCTCGAAGCCGGTGCCGGTTTTTTGCAGCGCAAGCAGGATGATGCCTGGAAGGATGACCACCGCGGGCATCAGGATCTTAGGAACGGCCGCAATTATGGGCGTACGTCGTGCTTCGTTGAGGTTGCGCGAGATCATGGCGCGCTGCACCACGAGGAAGTCTGTGCACCAGTAGCCGAACGCGAGCACGAAGCCGAGACCGAACACCATCGAGAAGGCATCCACGCCCATCTTGTTGGTACTCGCATGTCCCATGCCTTTCCACAGGTGCAGGTAGGCGTCGTCTACGTTGGCCTTAATGCCCTGCCAGCCGCCCGCCTGCTCCATCCCGATATACACGAGTGGCGCGATGCCCAGCACGATGAGAAAGAACTGCAGCACCTCGTTGTATACCGCGCTGGTCAATCCGCCGAGATAAGTGTAAGCAAGCACGATGCCCGCCGCCACCCAGATGGACACGTTGAAGTCCCAGCCCAATATGGTGCGCAGTAAAATGGCGAGCGCATACAGCGACACGCCCGAAGAGAACACCGTCATCACCGCGAATGTTACGGCATTGAACGTGCGTGTTTTTTCATCGAAGCGCAGCTTCAGGTATTCGGGCACCGATCGTGCGCGGCTGCCGTAATAAAAGGGCATCATGTAAATGCCAAGGAAAATCATGGCGAAGGCAGCGCCGAGCCAGTAGAAGTGGGTGGTATACAAGCCATACTTGGCACCATTCGCAGCCATTCCCAGCACTTCCTGCGCGCCGAGGTTGGCGGAGATGAACGCGAGCGATGTGATCCACAGGGGGATCGAGCGGTTGCTCATTAAAAAGTCGTTGCCGGTGCGCACCCGTCTTTTCAAAAGCAGGCCGATGCCGATTACGAAGAGAAAGTAGAGTGCGATGATGCCATAATCGATCGCGCGGAGCTGGAGGTTCATAAGCTTGTTCAGTTATGCTTTTGGTTTATCGAAGATGTTTCTGGCGGATGGCGTCATAAAGTTCGACGTACGGAGTGGATTTTCCTTCCTTGTCGAACACCGCTTCCCAGGTGTTCAGCGGCTCCCAGATGAAGGTGCCTTTGCCGCGGTCGTCGGGCAGGCCGAAGGTGACGTCTGCGATCTCCTCCTTCAGTGCCGAATATTCCACCACCACCACATCGCGTTCGTAGCGCCGCGCGAGGTCATGAAGGTTATAACGCAGGTCGGCGAGCGTGCCATGCCACTTGGGATAATACGATTCGCCGATGATGTCGAAAGGCACGCCGCGTTGCAGCATGTTGTTGATGAACCAAACCGATTCATCGTTTTGTCCGCCCAGCGCCACGTGGAGCATCAGCAGGCTTTGCGGCGCCACTTCACGCACGGCGCGGTGGGCAACAACCAGCAACCGGGCAAGGCTATCGAGGTGCGCAGGATGACCATCGGGCCAGAGGATGCCGTGGTTGATCTCGTTTCCGCATTGCACCATGTCGGGCTCGGTGCCCTGCGCTTTCAGAGCGTACATCACGCGCCTGGTAAAAGCATACACCGAGTCGCGGAGTAGCAGAAAAGGAAGACCCTTCCAGGCTGCCGGCTTGTATTGTTTTCCCGGGTCGGCCCAGTAGTCGCTGTAATGAAAATCGAGCAGGAACTTCATCCCCACGGCCTTAACGCGCTTTGCCATGGCAAGTGTATGCGCAAGGTCGCAGAAGCCCTTGCCGGGAGAGTAACCGCTGTCGCGCGCTGGCTCGTTGAAGATGCGCAGGCGTATGTAGTTGATGCCGTGCTTCTTCAGGATGGTGAACGCATCTCCTTCTACACCTTTGTCGGTAAACTTCACGCCGCGCGCTTCGAGTTGCGGAAGAAAGGAAATGTCCGCACCCAGCATGCGGCCCGTTGCACGGCGTGGAAGGTAAGCGGCAACCTTATTCGTTGCCTCCTGCATCGGAACGGTATGAATGTCCGTGCTTCCTTCCCACAGGCCTTCGCTCTTCGCTTTGAACGCAACAAATGAAGGCGTCCTGCCGGCCTGCACGATCACTTGTGCCTTGCCATTGAAAAGACGGCGCATAGCCACCGTGTCGTCGTATTTGTCCTGCTCATGGCTGCTCGGGTCGCCGTTGCCTACCCCAATGATCTTCGCATCTCCGTGCACCGAGAAACGAACGAGGTGGTTGGCATCCGGAACTTCGCGACCTTCTTTGTCTACGATGCTGATGTTGATCACCGACACATCGTGCCCATCGGCGGTAATGGTAGTGCGATAGGGTGTAACCACTACTTCGGCAGGAGCACCGGTAGTTTCCACATGCGCCGTCAATTTGCGGCCCTTTTTGTAGGCCACTGCTTCAAGGCGCCCCGGCGCATACGGCACACTCCATTGCAGGTGCCGGTTGCGAGGCATGTCTTTCCTGCCGAGGCTGGTGCCGTTCAAAAACAGTTCAACGTTATCTGCGTTCGTATTCACCCACACATCGATCGGCTGACCTTCCCTTCCCTTCCAGTTCCAGTGCGGCGAAATATGCAGCACGTCTTTGTCGGTCCACCAACTTTGATAATAGTAGTAGATATTTTTTGGAAAGCCGCATACATCCATCCCACCAAAGTGCGAAGAGATATTGGGCCACTGGTAAGGAGTCGGCTCGCCGCGGTAGTCGAAGCCGGTCCAGATGAAACCGCCTGCCCAGTACCGGTTTGCGGCCGCGAGTGTCCACCAGGCCTCGGCAGTGGAAGCCCACCAGGGAGCGGTGATATCCTGGTCGGGCACATAGGCCCGGATGCTGTCCTTTTCGTAAATACCCCTCGTGGTAACGGTGCTTCCCATCTCGGTGCCGATGATCGGCTGCTGCGGGTGATCGCGGTGGTAGTCGGCAACGCCTTTTTCGCGGTAGTTGAAGCCTCGCACGGGTATCACTTCATTCACACCCTGGAATACGTTGGCCACATCCGCAGCATACGTGCTGGTGCGCGTGGGATCGAGTTGCTGCTGCACGGCGAGCAGGCTTTGCGCAATGCGACGGCCGCTTGCCTGCGTCTGTATCCAGCCTTCTTCATTACCGATCGACCAGAGAAATACGGATGGATGATTGCGGTCGCGCTTGATGAGCCGCGTGAATTGGTCCAGGTATTCGGGTGAGCTATTGAGTAATCGTTGCTCGTCGAGCACAAGCATGCCCAGGCTGTCGCAGGCATCGAGCAACTCGGGGGTAGGCGCGCCGTGGCTGGTGCGATAGGCATTGCTGCCCATGTCTTTCAGCAGGCGCACGCGGTAGTATTGCAGGTAGTCGGGCAGCGCCGCTCCTACACCCGCATGGTCGCCGTGGTTGTTGGTACCTTTTAGTTTCAGATGCTTTCCATTGAGGTAAAAGCCGGTTGCCCCGTCGAAGCGCAGCGTCCGAAAACCGGTGCGGGTAACAAAGCTGTCGACCACGCGTCCGCTGCTCCGCACCAGCGTGATCAACCTGTATAAATACGGATCGTCCACATCCCACAGGCGCACATTGCGAACGGAAATGGTTTGACGGAAGTGCTCTTCGTTGCGGGCAGGAAGGGCACGCGTGCTGCTTTTGCCCGATGCGACCTTCTTACCCTCCCGGTCCAACAGGTAGTATTCGAGCGAAGCGCCGCTGCCCGCGAGTCCATCGTTGCGCACACCCGTTTCTATCGTGAGCTGCGCACCCCGCCCGTTGACGGTGCTGTGCACGAATGATGCGCCTTGCGGCACGTGCACGTTGTTGTAGCGGTTTAGCCAAACGTGCCGGTAGATGCCGGCTCCCTCGTAAAACCAGCCTTCGTACTGCGTGGCATCCACGCGCACTACCACGAGGTTGTCTTTATCGTAATTCAGATAGTCAGTGACATCGTAATTCACTCCTATATAGCCGCTCTCATTTCTGCCGAGGTAAAAACCGTTGATCCACACCTGCGCATCGCGAAAGATGCCGTCGAATTGCAACTCATACCGGCTCCCGGAATCTTTCCGTGCAAGGGTGAAGCGCTTGCGGTACCAACCGATGCTGGTTTCCGGAAACAATCCACCCACCGGCTTGTAGCCATGCGATTGAACGTCGAAATTCTTCGTGCTGTCGAACGGCAATTCCACAGCCCAGTCGTGCGGGAGATTCAGCCTGCGCCAGCTACTATCGTTGTACTTTGCATCCAGCGCAGTGCCGGTAGTTCGCCCCGATTTGGAAAAGATCGCTTCGATGCCGAAGCCGAAATCCTTCGCAGGATCGCCCGCGTGGCCGAAGTGGAAGCGCCAGTCGTCGTCGAGCAAAACCCTTTGCCGCTGTGCGGAGCAGGCAAGCACGAGGACGATGAAGAACGAAAGTAGCGGCAGTTTTTTCATACGCTTAGTTGATCAAACGAATGGACTCGATCCCGATGCTTTGCTTTTTGCCCGCCGCCGCTGCATCGATGTCGTGCCCGAAGGAGCATTCGATCTTGTCGAGTTCCGCCAGGTCGAACGGCGAGCTTGCATCGCTGGTAAATGTGAGCGGCTGGAAACCGGGATATGGGCGTGGCAGTAAGAGGTAGCCGCCGCGCACAAAAGAGGTCAACGGTATTTCTACGGTCGCAGTAGCGGGCGTCAATGCAGCATCCGCCTCCACGCTCCGACCGTGGCGGTCGATAAGGCGGATGCGCACCTTCCTTCCTTCTGCCGAGCGGCCGCGCACGGCGATTCGCGCGAGCTCGGAAAGCGGCCTGTCTTTCAGCACATCGCCGGTAAGCACCTGCCACGCGAGGATCGCCCCCTCTTTGGGTTCATTCATCGTAGCGCGCAATTGCAGTGCCTGCGCATCATCATTATAGGTATATCCGATCGCGTCCTTACGCCAGTCGCCCACCATCGTCATCATCCGCGCGCGATCGCGCTCCGGTGCAAAAAGGATGATGGCTGCGTTGGCAGGCAGGATGCGCAATCGGTAGCGCTCTTCGCCCACGTAATCCCAGGCATATGGGTTACCCTTTGCAGCTCCGGGAAATACGTGCCATGCGCCGCCTGTCTGCTGCACCAAAATACGGTATTCCAAGAGGCCTGCTTCCTGCATTTCTGCGGGCAGTTCGGCCACGTACGCATTACCGGCGCGTCGCTGCATTTGCACCGTTTTCCATTTATTGAGCGAGTGCCGTAGTTCTACGGATACTTTGTCGGCCTCCTGGAGACCAGCGATCTGCGCGCGCACTTGAACAGGCATACCAGCAAAAGCTTCCGACACGGTTTCATCCAGGCAAAAGGGCGCACCGGCGTAATCCTTTGGTGCGAAGAAAGGAACACGCACACCCGCTACGGGAGCCGCCCCAAGCTCGTACACGCCGGGACGCAACAACAAACCATTCGCGTCTGCCGCTACCACACCGCGGTTGGCGCTATCCAGCCCAACAGCTTTGAAACCCGTTGAAAGGCCGGGCAGCTGCAACTGCATCTTGTTGGCTGCATAATGAATCCGCACTGCGTCGCGCGAAGGAGCGGCCTTGCCAAATGGGTCATTCACTACCAGCGCATCGGGGTACAATTCCAGGCGCCAGTTGCCATTGGGCAAGCGGTCGAGGAAGTATGCGCCGGAGCCTTCGTATTGCACCACCGGCGACGAACCAACGCCCGCAACATGCCGTAGTGTGGCGGCGTTGCGCGGAATGGTTGTCGTTCGATTCGAATAAAAAAATGCAGTGTCGCTATTCATCTCGCTGAGGTCCTGCGTGTAGCTCACGCGGAACACATCGAAGGATGTGTCGGCAGGAAAACGACCCCAGCTTTTGCCCCGCGGCAGCTGGCGGAACGCCTTCCCTGCAATGAGCATGGAAATAGCTTTGCCGGGCGTATAAGCAAGGTTGAGAAAATGCGTCTGGTATTCCGTGTTTGCATGGGCCGTATGCATCGGGTCGTAGGCAAACTGTGTGGCCCATTGAAAGCCGGCCGACCGGAAGGCCCGCGCCATCGCCGGGTACATATTCGATTGCAGCACATCGCCCGCGTCGAACTCATATACCATCAGCGCGCGTTTGCGCAATGCAGGCAGCGAATCGAAAAATGGAATTCTGTATTCGTCCACGTTGGGCAGGAAGTTGCCTTTTTGTTCATGGTTGGCAACAAGCCCTGTTGGATACCACTGAAAGCTGTGGCCGTCTACGTTTGCCGCCACCACCGCGCCTGCATAGGAAGGCGATTCGCTGATGTTGTAGAATACCGGCTTCGTCCAGCCCGAACTACGCACGGCAGCGGCGAGGCGGTTCACATATTCCGTGGTGCGCTCGCGCGGACCGCTGTGGTGCGGCTCGTTGTTGATCTCCATCGCGATCACATCAGGATCCTGGACGTAACTGAGCTTTGTGTAAGGATTGACGTGCGCGAAGAATTGCTTCAGGTAGCGCTCTTGCGCTACGATCGCTTCCTCCTTTACCACGCTTTGACCCTTTCCGTATTTGGTTGCAAAGCCCGGCGTCTTTTCATCGCGCTCGGGGTAACCGTTGCCCCAGAAAGCGATAGGCGTAACGAGTATTTTAATGTTCCGCTCTTTCAGCCGCATCAGCAGGTAGTCGAACAGGCGCAGGTGCTCGTTGTTGAGCAAATTGCCTGCGGAGTCGGAGATCTCTACGTCCCAAACGTGCACGCGAAACGCATCGAGACCGAGCCGCGCCAGGTGCGCCACATCCGCGTCGATGGCCTTCTCCAGGTCGATGCCCAGCGCACGGTGCGACCGGTAGCCGTATGCAAAGGGAACCGTGTAGTTGGTGCCAAAGAAAGCAGCTTCGCCACCACCCCTGGTATAACGAAGCACTCCGGCGCCATCCACATACACCAGGTTGGTGCTACGTGTTTGCGTAAACCCGTTTAGTGAAAGCAGGAACAGCAGCGAAGAGAACAGGGTCTTCATCATCATTGAAATGCATTGAGTGCGATGGTGGGACGGCCATTGTTGTCGAATGCGCCAAGCGTGTAGCCGCTCCAACCTGGAGGCGTTTCGGGTTCCCAATACAAAACGCCGAGACCCTTGTGATTGGGCACGGACCGCACCTTCGCAATGAGGTCGGCGAGGAACTGTCCGCAACGATCGGGGCTATCCCAGGGCATGCCTACTTCCACCACCATTACTTCTTTGCCATAGCGGGTCACCATGTCGTTCATGTTGTTGAGCGCCTGCACATTGATATTGCCCCAGCCGTTGATATCCGGATAAAGAGAAAGCCCGATCACATCCCAGCGCGCGCCGTTGCTCAGCAATCCGTCGAAGAGCCAGCGATACAATGCGTTGTCGGAGCCATTGGAAAGATGCACGATCACCTTGGCATTTGGAAACACGCCCTTCACGGCATCGTATCCCGAATTGACCAGCTGCGCGAAGTTGCTCATGTTGGTTGATGCGCGTCCGTCGGGCCACAGCATCCCGTTGTTGGTTTCATTGCCCACCTGCACCCACTCGGGCGTGATGCCTGCGTTTTGAAGCGTAGCGAGCACGTCGGTGGTGTGTGTGGCAAGTGCGGAGCGCAAACCGTTGAAATCGAGCGCGGCCCACGATACGGGCTTCGTTTGCTGACCGGGATCGGCCCAGGAGTCGCTGTAGTGAAAATCGATCATCAACCGCATTCCCAAAGCCTTTGCACGCTGTGCCTTTGCAAGCACGTCGGCCTTGTTGTTCCAACCGCCGGCAGGGTTCACCCACACACGAAGCCGGATGGTGTTCATACCAAGGCTTTTCAGCAACGCCATGCCTTCGCGCTGCGTGCCACCGGCATCGTAAAACCGTTTGCCCGCCGATTCGAGCTCGGTGATCCAGCTTACATCGGCACCCTTCGCAAGCTGGAAGGTGTCGGCAGCAGGTGGAGCAGGCGTTGCCGGTGCCGGAGCAGTTTCTTTTTTACCACAGGCACCAAGGAGGAGAAGCAGCGGAAGTACAAGGAGTTTTTTCATATCGTATTTCGTTGACTGGATTCGCGGATGATCAGTTTGGGTTCGAGCACAAGACGGCGGACGTCGGCACCATAGAATCGGTCGTTTGCCGACAACTCGAAGAAGAGTCGCGCAGCTTCCTCGCCCATGCGGATCGTTTGCTGGTCGATGCTGGTGAGGGACGGTGTGATATGGGCGCCGAAGGTTTCGTTTGCAAAGCCCACCAGGCCTACTTCGTGCGGAACCGAAATGCCGTTTGCCCGCAGCACCTGCAGGGCGCCAAGCGCGGTGAAGTCTTCCACGCAACAAACGGCGTCAGGTTTCTTTTTTTGTTGGAGCAAGGCCTCCATGCAGGCGGCGCCCGATTCAATGGAAACATCGCCATGCTTCACCCACGCGGCGGCTGCCTTGAGCCCGCAATCGGCAAGCGCATCGTGGTAGCCTTGCAGGCGTTGCTGCCAGATGGGAACGTGCGGCTGCCCGCCGATGAATGCGATGTGCCGGTAACCCTGCTCTGCCAGGTGACGGGTGGCGCGGTAAGCACCAAGCCGGTCATCGATGGAAACGGAGGGCACCGGCAGCAGCGCATTCACACGGTCGAACAAAACGATGGGAACGCCCTGCTTCTGCAGCGCTTCCCAGTGTGCGGTGTCGGTTGTTTGTTTCGCGATGGAAGCCAGCACGCCATCTACCTGCGAGCGAAGAAAGGTGTCGACGCCGCGACGCTCCCATTCTTCCGATTCATTGGACTGGTAAATGAGGACGTTGTATCCCTGCTCGGTGGCCACTTTTTCGATGCCGTGAATGACGGAGCCGAAGAAGTTGATCTCCGCGCTCGGGATCATCACGCCAAGGATGCGCGACTTGCCGAGGCGAAGGGAAGAAGCAATGCGGTTGACACCGTGGCGGCATTCACGTTGAGGTGGCGGGCAATGTCCTGGAGCGTTGCTTTACGGGCCAATGTGCAATCGTTTGCATAAAAGTAGGAGGCGGCCGTTACCGCCGCGGTTTTTGTGTATGAAGTACACATCCCGTTTTCGTACCCTATCTTTAGAAGTCTTTATTTACGCTTCGCCAAAGCCTTGCACATGAACCGTACAAATCCTGCCGAATACAATCACCCCTTCTGGGGGCCTTACCTGAGCGAGCGGCAATGGGGAACGGTGCGGGAGGATTATAGCCCCGACGGCAATGCATGGCAATACTTTCCTTTTGAGGAGGCGCACTTCCGTGCCTACAATTGGGGCGAAGACGGCCTCGCGGGCGTGTGCGACCGGCTGCAGCTGCTTTGCTTTGGCATTGCACTCTGGAACGGCAGGGACCCGATATTGAAGGAGCGGCTCTTTGGGTTGCACAACTACGAAGGCAATCACGGAGAGGATGTAAAGGAGCACTACTACTACCTCGATAACGTGCCGGATCATTCGTACATGGCCTTCCGGTATCAATACCCGCAGCTGGAGTTTCCGTACGAAAAACTGAAAGTTGAAAATGCCCGGCGCTCGCGGCAGGAGCCTGAATACGAATTGCTCGATACGGGCGTGTTCGACAATCACCGCTACTTCGACGTGACCGTTACCTACGCCCGTGCCGGCGAAGACGATCTGCTGGTACGCATCGACGTCCACAACCGCTACCACCGCCCGGCCAACATCACGGTGTTGCCGAGCCTGTGGTTTTCGCAGATGGCGCAGGACAAGAACGCCGCTCCGAATATTGTTGCCATCGGCACCAACTCGGCCCGTGCGTGGCACGAGCGCATCGGCGAATGGTATTTCTACAGTGAGAACGCTGATGCGCTGATGTTTACCGACAACGTAACCAACAAGGCACGGATGGCCGACAGCGGCGTTGAAGAGCGGTATGCAAAAGATGCCTTTCATACTTCCATCACCAGCGCCAGCGGGCTCGACAAGCTGTGGCACCGCGACCACGGAACGAAGCTGGGCGCGCTGCACCAACTACGGGTGCGCGGTGGTGAAACGAAAACCATTCACTGCCGCCTCAGCCGGCAGCAACTCGCGTATCCGTTCGATGCAGGCTTCGCTGAAGTATTTAACGAACGCAAGGCTGCCGCCGATGCCTGGTACAACAGCCTACTCCCCGCTGCCGTCAGCGACGACCAGCGCAACATCTTCCGGCAGGCCATCGCAGGCCTGCTGTGGAGCAAACAGTTCTATTATTTCGATGTGGAGAAGTGGCTGCTGAAAGGTGATGGCCTTGGCGCCCCATCTCCACAGCGACTTTATGGGCGCAACCATGACTGGCAGCATTTGAAGAACCAGGACATCATTTGCATGCCCGACAAGTGGGAATATCCCTGGTATGCTGCATGGGACCTGGCTTTTCAGTGCATTGCGTTTGCACCGGTGGATGCGGCCTTCGCCAAACAGCAGTTGCTGCTTATCATGCGCGAATGGTATATGAAGCCCGATGGCCAGTTGCCGGCCTACGAGTGGAACTTCAGCGATGTGAACCCGCCGGTGCACGCGTGGGCGGCCATGGAAGTATACAGCATCGAAAAGAAACAGAAAGGAAGCGGCGACATCGTGTTCCTGAAAAAGATCTTCCAGAAACTGCTGATCAATTTTACGTGGTGGATCAACCGCAAGGACCGCAACGGGAACAACATCTTCGAAGGCGGCTTCCTTGGCCTCGACAACATCGGCGTTTTCAACCGCTCCTTTTACGGCGAGCATATGCGACTGGAGCAGGCCGACGGCACCAGCTGGATGGGCACCTATGCGCTGAACATGATGGACATGGCGCTGGAGATCGCGCTGCACGACGAATCGTTTGAAGACACCGCCACGAAGTTCTTCGAGCATTTCGTGCTCATCGCCGAATCGCTCAACGAGCACCATCTATGGAACAAGGAGGATCGCTTTTTCTACGACGTACTTTCGATACCCGGCCAGGAGCCGATCCCGCTGCGCATCCAATCGATCGTGGGACTTACCTCGCTTTTCGCGGTGAGTACCATCAGCCGGCATACGCTCAATACCCTCCCCGACTTCAAGCGCCGCACCGAGTGGTTTGAAACTTATCGGAAGAAATACAACAAGTTCTGGCCCAACGAGGAGCGCGGCGACCAGGAGGAACTGCTACTTTCGCTGGTGAAGCGCGAGCGCCTCGTTTATTTGTTGGAAAGGCTGCTCGACGAGAAGGAGTTCCTCTCGCCTGGCGGCATCCGCGCGCTCTCCAAGCGTCACGAGGAGCACCCCTACTCGGTAACGGTTGATGGCATTGAATACAGCATCGCTTACGATCCCGGCGATTCCACCTCCGAGATCTTTGGCGGCAACTCCAACTGGCGGGGGCCGGTGTGGATCCCGATCAACTTCCTCATCATCCGGTCGGTGCGGAAGTATGGCCGGTTCTATGGCGACTCGCTGCTGGTGGAATGCCCGGTAGGCTCCGGCAAGATGATGAACCTGTGCGATGTGGCCGACGAGCTCACTACGCGGGTGCTGAGCCTCTTCACGCGCGATGAAGCCGGCCGCCGGCGTTGCTATGGCAGCTACAACGATTTTTACAAAAACGAGGGAAACGGAGACCTGCTCCTTTTCTACGAATACTTCCACGGCGACAGTGGCGCGGGCCTTGGAGCGAGCCACCAGACAGGCTGGACGGCCCTCGTAGCCGAATTGATCCGCGAAGGGAGCGAGCGCAACCAAACGCATCCGGCCGCCGGCTGACGTGCCGAAAGACTTTACACAGAATTTACAAAAGGTCTCTTCAATAGGGGTTATCTTTAGGTATAACTAACTATGAGAAAGGACAAATACGGGCGCCAATATAACCGTCCCGTTTACATCTTCGGCGTGCTGCTCATCCTCGCGACGGTCATTGTCATACTTGTGCTGCGCTACAGCACCGGATAGGTGGCAACCCAGGCGCACATTCTCCGTATGTACAGTTATGCTTCGCAATGCACGCGCTGCACTAACCGCCAGTAGCCTTCAGCAGCTTATCAACCAGGGAGCGAGCCTTGCCATATTTCTACTCCTTGCGCGCAGTTTGGATAAAACGCAATTCGGCGTGCTCAACGGCGTGCTGGCGTTGCTCCTGCTTGCTTTCGGCATCCTTTCGTTCGGCATCGATCAATTGTTGGTGCGCAAGGCGGCTGCAGGCGAAGACCCGGCTCGTCTCCTCCGGATCGGGCTGATGCACAACGGCATCGCCGCTGCCCTGTTGTATACTTTTCTCCTCCTGGCAACCGCTTTCCGTCCTGACCTTCCCGTTTCCGCATTGCTCGTGCTGGGTGCAGGAAAAAGCCTCACCTTCCTTGCGCAGGTATGCAAAAGCATCGTTACCGGCCAGGAACGGTTCCGTCGTCTGCTGGCCATGTCGCTTGCCGCCAACGGGGGCAAGGTGATCGGGCTTTTCTGGCTCAGTCTTTACGGGCCTTTACTCTGGCGCGATGTCCTGATCGTGTTTCTTGTTTCCGATGCACTGGAAGCGCTCTCCTGCTTCCGTGCTTTTCGCGACGAACCGCGAAAGTCTGTGCGTAACTCGCGTATGAAATACCGCAGCCTGCTTCGCGAAGCCCTTCCGCAATTGGGAACGGTTGTTTTCGCGGCAGCACTTGCGCGCTTTGATTGGCTCTACCTCGGAGCGGTGACCAATGCAAAAACGCTGGCCGAATACAGCTTTGCGTACAAAGCCTTCGAGCTCGCACAACTGCCGTTGCTCATCATCGCACCGCTCCTCGTTCCGCGGTTCACGCGCTTGTTGCAAACCGGTGCGGGCGCGAAAGGCCTGCGCCTTCTGCGGCAAACGGAACTGCTGATTGCCCTGCTCACCGTGGTGGCCATCAATGCATCCTGGGTGCCCGTGGCCAACTGGGCCAGCAACGGAAAATACGGGATCGCCTGCCGCGGCACGGTGTTGTGGCTGTCGCTGGCGCTGCCTGTGTTGTATTACAACAATTATCTCTGGTCGCTGCTGTTTGCCCAGGGACGGACGGCACTGATCTTCCGGGTCTTCGCCGCATCCTTCTCCGTCAACGTGATCGGCAACGTCTTGCTGGTACCGGTCTTCCAGAAAGAGGGCGCCGCGATGGCCTTCACGGGCGCCTTGCTCCTGCAAACGATCGTGTATCACTGGAAGGCGCATCCCCATTGGCGGATAACCTTCGCAGGGCAGCAGGCAACCTCAACTCCGAGGGCCCGTATCTATTAGGTACGCATGCATTTGCCAGGAAGAAAGATCCGCGGATACCTCGATGCTGTGGACGGGCAGTTGTTGCTCTTCCTAGTGCTTCTATGCAATGTAAAGCTGGTGGTAAAGGCGCTTGCGCTGCTGCTTTTGCTGTGGCGCCACCGTGCGCAATGGTCCACCGTTTTACGCCGTCCGCAACCATTGGTCCTGCTCTATCCGGCGCTCGCCGTTGCCGGTGTGTTGAGCGCGATCCTGGCAGGACGATTTTCTGAACCGAACTATGGGTGGGCGTTTTTAGGAAGCGAAGGCATCTGGATCGCCTGCGGCATTTGCGCGCTTGGAATGCAGTGCGAAGCAAACGCCCGGGAGAGGGCCTGCGTGTGGCGCACGGTGGAGGTCTTCCTTATGCTGAACGCTTTCGTTTCTTTTGCGCAGCTTGCCGGCATCATCATCGAAACAGGCGCACTCAACCCCTATCGCTACCAGGGCAACCACCAGAAATATTTCATCAACACGGGCGATTACATCAAAGGCATCTCCTTCGACACAAGCACCTGCAATGCAGTGCTGTGCGCCATTGGAGTGTTAGTGTTTACGCAACGCAGGCGATGGGCAACGGTTGCCGTACTGTTGTGCGCACTGGTGCTGACTGCAAGTAACCTCGTATTTGTATTGACACTTGCAGGACTTGCCTACCTTGCGTTGTTCCGCAGCACGAGGGCTCAAAAAAGCATTCTTGCGCTCTTCCTCCTGCCCTTCATCCTGTTTTGGGCGCGCATCTCACCGCAAAACAGCAGCTACGTTGCCACCGTGCTTGGAATGACCACCCCGAAGGCGGCGGCGGCGCCCGTATCTGATGCAGTCCATTCTGTTGAAGGGCAGCGCGAAGCCTACGCCCGCCACTGGATCGATAGTGTAGGTGCCGAAAGCAAAAGCACCGCGCCCGAAAACGTGCACACCGCCGAGCGACCGGCGTTGCCCACCGACAACATTCATTCGGCGGCCTTCCAGCACCGCGATGACAGCGGGGCTGCCCGGCAGCTACTGCAGCATGCTGCCGTTCAACTGGCCACGGAAAAAGCACCAAGCCTGGGAAGCAAGCCGGGGAAACTCCTTGCGCTGCAAACCACGATGCAATGGCTGCGCGAAAACCCTTCCCGTATAATTACGGGGAACGGTCCGGCGGCGTTTTCGTCGAAGATGGCGTTCAAGGCCACCGGGCTCGGCATTGCCGGAAGCTATCCTGCTGCACGCACCTACCGCAGCGCGGATTTCGAAAAAGGACACCTGGCGCTCTACCTCACCTACTTTGCCGCATCCGAGAAACTGCATTCGGTGGTGCATAGTCCCAACTCCGTGTACCTGCAGCTTCTGGGAGAATATGGCCTCCTGGGGCTCCTCCTCCTGGCTGCCTACTTTGCAATCCTGCGCCGCAACAGGAAGCGTCTTTCGGTTACGCTACCGCTCATCGCACTCCTGGCCGCATTGCTTGCCACCGACTATTGGTTCGAGCAACTGTCCGTAATCCCTTTGCTGGAACTGCTTTTCTTCCTTGATTTAAGACCGAACGCCACGTATGAAGCAGCCTGAGATCACCGTGCTGATGCCGGCCTACAATGCGGCTGAGTACATTGCGAACGCGGTGCGCTCCGTGCTGGCGCAAACCTTTGCCGACTTCGAGTTGCTCGTGGTCGACGACGGCTCTACGGATGATACGGCATCGATCGTGCGCAGCTTCACCGATGGCCGCATCCGGCTGTTGCAGCAACCGAATGGCGGGGTGGCCACAGCGCTCAACGTGGGCTTACTTGCCGCAAGAGCGCCACTCATTGTACGTTTTGATGCCGATGATCTTTGTGCCCCCGAACGGCTGCATGTGCAGTGGGAACTGATGCAGCGCAATCCTCAACTTGTCATCGCGGGCACCGCCGTGGAATACGTGGATGCACACGGAACACCCGTGTTTAGCTGGCAGCCGCCCGCCTACGACCATGCCCAGTTGCTCGAAGTGTTGCCCCGAACCTGTCCCTTCATTCACAGCAGCGTCGTCTACCGACGCAGCGCAGTGCTTGCAGCCGGCGGCTACCCTGAGGGGGCGCACACCTTTGAGGATCATCTTCTATGGACGAAGCTCCTTCCCACCGGTCGCGGACTGAACTTACCGGAGCCGTTGCTGCAGGTACGCCTCAACGTTGCCTCAGTGACCATCGATGAGCGCTGGCGCCCCCGCAGCTTCCGGCGCATCAAAGCCCGGGCGCTGCGCGATGGTAGTATTTCTACGGATGATTCGGCAAGGCTTGCCCAAATCATTCACAACCAAAGCCGTCCCGCTGTAAAGGAGGGGGCCTACCACGCCTTGCTCGGAAAGAAATTCCTCTGGAACAATTACGATCCTCCCCGCGCCCGCGCGAGCCTACTGCGCGCGCTCAGCTGCAACCCCTTTTACGCAGCGGGCTATGGATTGCTCTTCGCTTCGTACCTGCCTCCCGCCTGGATCCGGAGGGGCTATCACCTTTTTAAAAACCTCCGCACGTGAATGAAGGATCGCCCATACGGCTGTTTGCAGATGCGCACGTGTTCGACGACGGGTACGAAGGCACGCGCAGTTTCCTGCTGGGCATGTATACCGAGCTCGCGCAACTCGAAGGCGTACAAGTGTTTCTCGGTGCCCGCAATTGCACCCGTCTACGCGATGCATTCGCACCGGTTGCTGATCGTATTCAATTCATACCGTATGCAACGAGCTCGCGCTATGGACGCCTCTTTTGGGAACTGCCGCACCTGCTGCAAAAACACGACATCGACTATGCACACTTTCAATATGTGGCACCCCCGCGCAAGGTGTGCGCATATATCGTCACCACCCATGACGTACTGTTTGAAGATATGCCGGGGCTGTTCCCGTACTTCTACCGTAAGCTCCGGCATAACTGGTTTCGCCACTCCGCTCTGCGTGCCGATGTGCTGACCACGGTGTCGGAGTATGCAGCAACAAGCATAGCGGCGCACTTCGGTATAGCGAAGCATCGGATTGCGATCGTGCCCAACGCCGTTGCTGTGCAGCCTACAGATGGAAAGCTGCAACAAGCGGCCCGGCATCGGCTGCGCGAGCGCTATGGTGTGGATCGGTACGTGCTGTGCGTAAGCAGGATGGAACCGCGAAAAAACCAGGAACAGTTGCTGGAGGCTTTCCGGGAATTGGAACTCGCGGCGAAGGGCTACCAACTCGTGCTCATTGGACGGCGATCGATGGGGGTGCCACTGCTGGATGCCGCGCTGACTCGCCTCCAACCGCACGAACGAGCGGCGGTGTGGCTGTTGAACGATGTACCTGATGTCGAACTGCTAGACTGGTACCGCGGTTGTCGTCTGTTTGTCTATCCTTCGCTGGGCGAAGGCTTCGGGATCCCACCACTCGAAGCCGCCATGGCGCGTGTTCCCGTGCTTTGCTCCAATCTCACGGCCATGGCCGATTTTCATTTCTTCGGCAATGACTTGGTGGACGTTACCCATCGATCGGCGTTCATCACAAAGCTGTGCGAGTTGCTGACCAACCCACCAGGGCACGATGTGCTGGAAGAAAGGGCACGCATCATTGCAGAACGGTATAGCTGGCAATGGTCGGCGAAGGCCCTGCTGTCACGAATTCATGATCATCAATTGCAAGCAATTTCCCGATGAAGACGAGCCTGCTTCATAGCACTTCACACCGCGTGCACGCTGCAGGCAGCAGTTTACATATCGCCATCCTCGGCACGCGTGGCATTCCGAATCGGTATGGAGGCTTCGAACAGGTCAGCGAATCGCTGGCCGAAGGATTGGTGCGCCGTGGCCACCAGGTTACTGTATACTGCTCGGCACAACATCCTGACAAAAGCAGCCATTGGCGTGGCGTGCGGCGGGTGCTGTGCAAAGATCCGGAGCACAGGCTAGGCACATTCGGACAGTTCATTTACGATGCGCATTGCATCAGGCACGCGCGGAGCGAAGGCTATGATGCGTTGCTGTTCCTCGGCTATACGAGCAGCTCTGTTTGGGGACCATTCTTTCCCCGCAATTGCGCCATCCTCTCCAACATGGACGGTCTTGAATGGAGACGATCGAAATATTCAGCGCCCGTGCGCCGCTTTCTGCGCACTGCTGAGGCACTTGCCGTACGCTACAGCCATCGCCCTATTGCGGACTCGCCCGTGATCAAGGAATACCTCGACGCCCGCTACGGTATCGACTCCGTGTACATCCCCTATGGCGCTTCTGTGCAAACAAACCGCGATGCAGGAGCGCTCGCGCCGTTCGCCGTTGCGCCCTTCGACTACTTCATGCTGATGGCGCGCATGGAGCCTGAGAACCATATTGCAGAAATTCTCGAAGGCTACGCGGGCAGCGGCTCGGCAAAGAAGATGATCGTGGTGGGAAATAGGGCAAATGCCTACGGAAAGAAACTGCATGCGCGCTTTGCCGGTGTGCCCGGAGTGCGCTTTACCGGCAGCATCTTCAACCAGCACACGGTGCACCAACTCCGCAGCCAGAGCGCATTGTATTTCCACGGTCATAGTGTGGGAGGCACCAACCCGTCGCTGCTGGAAGCAATGGGGAGTGGCGCACTCGTTGCTGCGCACCGCAACCCGTTCAACGAACGCATACTTGCAGCGGACGGGCTGTACTTCCGCGACGCACGCGAAGTTTCCGCGCTAATGTCAATCGATTTTGAGCCAAACGATGAACGCCGCCTGCGCCACCAGCAGAAGATCGCTATGGAATACAGCTGGGAGCCGGTGATCGATCAATATGAACAACTGATGTACCAAAGCTGCGCAGCCCGCCCATGAATGCGCTCCGAAACGATACCACCGAGAATAAAGTGACCGGCCTGCTGCTGTTGCTTTTCGCAGCAAGCCTGCCGTTCGACCGCTTCTACAGCCAAACGCTCCTGATCTTTCTGTTGCTGCATACCATCATCCAGTTGCGAACCACGCGCATCAGGCAGCTTCAGCCAACCGAACTCACGTTGCATGCGGGCATCTGGTTGCTCACGATTGCAGGCACTGCCTTCAGTCCATTTGCTGCAACCGCATTTCCGTTCTGGGAACGACAATGCGCCATCCTGCTGCTTCCGCTTTGCCTCTGCCTGCTCCCGTTCAATCTGACTACGCATCGAAAGCTCCTCATGAATGTGTTCGTAGCCACGAACTGTTTTGTAATCCTCTACCTGTTTCAGGATGCGTTGCGCACGATGCTGTATTACCACCAACCCCTCACATCCATCTGGAGCGCGGCTTACCTCAGTCACAACTTTGCGGCACCGCTCGCACTGCACGCCACGTATCTCTCGCTCTTTTGTGCGCTTTCCTTTTGCTTCTGCATACAAGCATTTTTTGAAAAGGAGACCGGCAATGCGATGCGCACAATATTCACGTTGGCTGCAGTCGTGCTGATCGCCGGGCTGCTGCAACTCGCGTCCCGCGCGGTGCTCGGGGCAACAGCGCTGGCCTGCTTTTCGCTGCTTCCCTTTTGCATCGATTTGCGAAAGGATCGTATTCGCTACCTGTTGGCGCTCGCTGGCGTCACTGTTCTGTCGTTGCTTTTGTTGCAACACGTGCCCTCGTTATATCAACGCTTCGTATTGGAAATGGCCACCGACCTGGGTACGCAGCGCGGTGCAGGACTGGCATCAGATCCACGCGGCCATCGATGGGAACTGGCGCTGCAACTGGTGCGCGAAGCACCGGCATGGGGCCACGGCAGCGGTTCCGAAGTTCCCTTGCTGCGTGAGCGTTATTTTCAAAATGGGCTATACGACTCGTACCTGAACAGCCTCAACGCGCACAATCAATACATCAGTCTCCTGATCCGCCACGGCGTGATCGGGCTGCTCTGCTGGCTCGCTACTTTAGCAGTACTGGCACGTCGGGCCTATTTGCGAAAGGACATCCTGCTGGGCTGTTTTCTGCTACTGATGGCAGTGAGCGGCCTGTCGGAAAACATCCTCGACGTGAACAAGGGCATTTTCTTCTACGCGTTTTTCCTTTCCGTACTGGGCATTCGCGGGAAAAATATACAAAGCGGTACCGCTGCGAGCAACCCCGGCCGCGTCCGCACCGTTCGTATTAGGAAAGAAAAAATCCCGTCTTGAATCTTCGCCAGGACATCATCGCCGCGCTAGCCTATTTCGACCTGTTCGAATACCCGTTGACGCAAACGGAGATCGTGCAGTTTGTACCGGCAGCCCACGCTGCCTCGGCGGTGACGCTGGAGTTGCGCGCGTTGCTGGCCGAAAAGGTTGTGTTCCACTACGATAGCCTGTTCCTGCTGCGCAACGAGCCAGCACTCGTGGCACGACGCCGCGCCGGCAACCAGCGTGCGCGCCCATTGTTACAGAAAGCAGCGAGGGTGGCGCGGTTACTCGCAGCCTTTCCTTTTGTGCGGGGCGTTGCCGTTTCGGGCTCCCTGTCGAAGAACTACGCCGATGACGGCTCCGACATTGACCTTTTCATCATCACCGCACCCAACCGTTTGTGGATCGCGCGCAGCCTGCTGCATGCCCTGAAGAAGCTAAGCTTCATTGTGGGCCGCGAAGAGTATTTCTGCATGAACTATTTCGTAGATGAAGCCGGCCTTGAGATCCGCGAAAAGAACATCTACACGGCTACCGAGATTGCCACCCTGCTTCCCCTGCAAGGCATCGATGCTTTTCACTCCTTCTTCCAGGCCAACGATTGGTGCCGGTCGTTCCTGCCCAACCACCTGCTGCGCGTCTCGTATGTGCAGGATCGGAAGTCGGGGTGGATGAAGCGCACGCTCGAATGGTGCCTTGGGCTGGCCGCCGGCGACACTGTCGACTCGGCGCTGATGCGCCTGACAGCACGCCGTTGGAAGCGTAAGACCGAAAGCGGCAGACGCAATAATCGCGGTATCGTGATGAGCATGGAGGCCGGGAAGCATTTCGCGAAACCCGACCCGCGCCGCTTCCAGGCAACTTTGCTTGCCCGCTTCGACAATCGCATTTGCCAACTACAACCGCCGTTGCTCAAAACCTATTCACCCGCACGTTCGTGATGCAAAACCGCGTGCCCATATCCATCGTCATCATCACGCGCAACGAGGCGGCTAATATCGCCGACTGCCTGCGCTCGGCGCGAAGGCTCAGCGACGACATCGTGGTGGTTGACAGCGGCAGCACGGACGGAACCGCGCGACTGGCCGCCCTGTGCGGTGCTCGCGTGCTGCACAACAAATGGGAAGGCTATGGCGCAGCACGCAACAAAGGCGCAGCAGCCACTCGCTACGATTGGATCCTTGCCCTGGACGCCGACGAACGCCTGGACTTCGACCTTTTGGAGCAGTTGAAGGAGGATGCACCGAAGCGGGGACGCGTGTATCGCTTTCGCCGGCGCAATCATTGGGAGGAGCGGCGTATCCGCTTCGGCACACTCGGCTTTGAACGCATCGCACGCCTCTATCACCGGCACGATGCACAGTGGAACGACTTTGCAGTGCACGAGCGGCTTACAGGCTCCTTTCAGCTTTGCAAGTGGCCCGGCACCATTCTTCATTTCGGCATCGCCTATCCCGATCAATATCTGCGCAAGCGAGAGCACTACGCATGGCTAAGCGCGATCACCTATGCACGACAGGGACGAAAGGCTCGTTTGTATCACCTGCTCGGCGCGCCCCTGTTCGATGCACTCAAAAGCTATTTGTTTCTTGGCGGGTTCCTCGACGGTATAGTTGGCTGGAAGATCGCACGCATCACCGCCTGGTATACGGCACGGAAATACACCTTGTTGCGAAGCGGCCAACACGAGACACATCCTGCGCCAACTGCCGGCGAAAGCGCATGCACGGTGGCTAGTCTTCAACAGCTTTCTTCCGCAGCGTCATGATGAAATAGTCGCCCATGGCCCGGAATGGCCACGAGGCCGCGAGCCGGTCCTCCAGCCATTGCAAGCAACGCAACAGACGTGGAAAACGGCGGGGGAAGTTTTCGCGATACGATGGGGGAACGATGGTGCATAGCCCTTCGAGCGCAAGCCCCTCGTAACCGGCGCTAAGTGCCTTCCGTAGATATACGGGACGATAATACCAACAGGGAAATGATTGTCCTTCTACTTGCGCCAACGCGCCGCGCCTGCTGAACCAACGCCGTGTGGCCGTACGCCACTCCCCTTTCAGGAGCAAAAGGCTCTCCCACAAACAAAAAGGCGGGATGATGACAACAGTAATTGTGCCCCCGGGCTTTAGCAAGCTGTTGCAGGAGGCCAGCACTTCAGCGAGCCGGTGGGTGCAATTGAGCCCGCCAAAATTGGAAAAGACCGCGTCAAATTGATGTTCGAATCCGAGTGCATCGAGGTTATGAAAGGAACATTGCCTTACGGTCAAACGGCCGGCAATTGGCTGGGCAGACGCCTTGCGCTCTAGTTCTTCGAGCATAGCATGAGAGACATCGGTAGCGCACACCTGGTGCCCCTGATTTGAAAAGTAGATCGCGTCTTCGCCTGTTCCGCAATTGAGCTCGAGAAGCTTACATTCCGGGTTGAGAAAACGCGACAGGTGGGCACGAACACGCGCTCGTTTATAGCGAATGATCTGATTGCCGCCATAAAGCGCATCAAACACAGGAGCCTGCCTGCTGAAGGCAGTGGCTGCGTCTTGCTCCATAATAGAATGCACATCATTCATATCCCGCGTTGTAAGAGATTCAGTTGTTTTCGCTCCAGCCACAGCGTAGGGACGAGCTTCGCAACCGACAGGAGCTTTCGCAGGTTTGGCACGCTCCACAAGGCAGGCGTACCGAGATGTGCGGCCAGCTCGCGTCGGTGTTTTTGCTGGCGATATTGCCGGTGCACGTAGCGGTGAAGACGGCGGTAGAAACGTGCCATTCTCTCGTCACGAAACATCAAGGCAAGATCGTCCGAGTCGGTCCAGTTAGACTTGGCCGTGAGTTGCGCGCGCACCTTCTCGTAAAATAGCGTGTCCGGCAAAGGATAAGAAACGGAGATGCCGATCTCGGCCGGCTGCAACCTGTTGATCATGGCAATTGTTGCATTGATGTCTTGCATCTTCTCGCCCAGATAACCAAACTGGATGAAGAAGCAGGGTTCTATCCCTTCTGCGCGCAAAAGGCTGGTGGCGGCCGCGATCTGATCCGTAGAAATACCTTTGTCCATCGCGTCGAGAATGGCCTGCGACCCACTTTCGGCGCCCATCCATACGGTTGCGCAACCTGCACGTGCGAGGTCGTGCACGTAGGCGGGCTGCAACAACAGGTCGGCGCGCGATTGTATCTTGAACGGAATGTTCATCCCTTTGGCATTCGCCAGATCGGCGTAGGCCGCCACCCAGCCGGGCTTGAGACCAAAGATGTCGTCGCAAAACCAGATATGGTCAACGGAAACGAGGCGGCGCAACAGCAGCAATTCATCCACCACCTTTCGCGGCGAACGCACATTATAGCGATTGCCGTATATCGGCTTAGCACACCAGTTGCATTTGTAGGGACAACCCCGGGTGGTAGCGATGTTGATGGAGAAATAACCGCTGCTTCTCATCCACGCGGCGCGGTATGGCTGCAGATCCAGAAGGTCCCACGCTGGAAGCGGAAGCTGGTCCAGATCGCGGAGAACCGCGCGTGGCGCAGTCTTCAGCACACCACCATCCCTACGGTAGGCAAGCCCGGCAATGCTTGAAGGGTCCGTTGATTCCTGTTGCAAGGCATTCGTCAGCTCAAGCAGCGTCTGCTCTCCCTCACCCAGGATCACATAGTGCGCACCCGCTTCGAGGTACGCTGCAAAATGGTCCGTTGCATCCGAGCTGTGCACGATCACCGTACAGCCAAGTGCGCGTGCTTCGCCGATCATGTGGAAGGCTGCGTCGCGCATGTTGGTGAGGCACATCTTGGTGAGGTAGTTGAAGCCGTCATCATAGACCACCACTGTCGATGGCCGCTCTTTTATAAGCACTGCCCTGAACCGTGCCACGTTCCGTTCGAAGGTCACATCGTGCAGTGCTACATCGTACCCACCATCGCGCAACACTGCGGCGGCGTAGATGGTGCCCAACGGCGCATACGGTTGCTGCAGTTTCCACTGTTTCGCATCCAGGCGCAGGTAGTACGAATGGGTGATCAACACGCGTTTCATAGTGGTCGGTCAATTTGAAGCCATGGAAATACAGGCCCGGCAAGTTTGCGCAAGCCGTCGCTGAGCGGGTTGCGCACGCGATAACGAAAAGGCGCGAAGTCTTCCATGCTGTGATGAAAATACCAGGCTTTGAGGGCCGCAGCGCCCAGTGCTTCAAAGTAGGCCGCGCTGCGGGTGCGCGCAGCCGCGCGATCCTTTGAGCTGTAGAAATACGTATCGATGATGAGCACAGAACCGCCGCGTACGAGCCGCCGGAAGCATTCCCCAAGCGTAGCCTTTACATCGGCAAAATACTGGAAGGATGCCGCAAAAAGAATGCAGTCGAAACCCGACGCATGGAGTGCAGCAAGATCCGTTTGCCTGAAGGAAAGATTGGGTCGATGAAAGACGCGCCCTGCCTGTTCCAGTTCAAAGCCATTCACATCGATGCCCAGCACTTCGCAGGACGGTATCAGTGAAAGATAATGGGAGAGCCACCCGTTGCCGCAGCCAACTTCAAGAATTCTCATCGGCGTACGCTGTGCAAAATAGCGCCGCAGACGCCGGGCACTGCGGGCACGCACGCTCCACTCGGATGTATAAGCAGTTCCCTGTGGATAGGGCAGGCAGCGCAGCACATCGTCGGTATAGAGCCGGCCCTCACGCGCGCGGAGCGCCAGGTATTGCGTCACGAAAGCATCAACCATTGGACGCATTTTTTTCGATGCGAAAAATAAAATTGGTTTCGAGCAAATTGGGGCGGCGCAGCACGCAACGCATCTGGAAGCCTGCCGCCGAAGCATGGGCACGGATGGTATCGATTGCGCAACCATCGCTCAAAACCATCAGCACATCGCTACCGGCGTAAATGTGGTTTTCAAGCTGCCGGAAAAGCCGCGCAAAATATTCACCCGCCGGGCCACAGTACCAGGCCAGCTCGCGTGCATTGCGGGCTTGACCTTTGAAGTAAGGCGGGTTGATCGCAATGATGTCAAAGCGCGTTCCCTGCAGATCGTCGAAAAGGTCGGAGCGGCGTATATCTACGGGAACGCCGTTGGCGATGGCGTTTTCCTGCAATTGCTGCAAGGCCGTTTCATTTATGTCCGTGGCCACTACTTCGCTGCCTAGCTGCGCCATCACGATGGAGATCAAACCGCTGCCGGCTCCCAGCTCGAGCAGACGACGCCCCCGCAACGGAAGCGTACAGAGGAAACGAAGCAACATCTTGGTGCTGAAAAAGAAACCCGGATGAAACACCTCGGGCGGTACCTGCAGCACGACATTGCGGTAGCGATAGGTGCGCGTGGTGGACAAATAACGCACCAGCACCGGCTTTACGGCGACCGAAACGATGTATTTGACTACGCGGCGCAAGAGAGGTTTGTCGTTTGTGGTTTGTGGTTTGTGGTTTGTCGTTGTAGGTTCGCCAGGTGGCCGTTTATGCGGCGGCACTACTTATAACTCGTTCTCATCACTCATTATTCATTCCTCATTGCTCATTGTCAAAACCCTTCGATCTCGGGCTGGCGATATTTCCAGAGCCGTTGCAACGCCTTCAGTTCGTAGGGCATTTTATATAATCCAGAACGGTAGCGCAATGAAGCCACGCCCCGCATCAGCCGCCGCTTGAGCGACGACATCCGCACATCGGAAACAGTGGGGTAATAGCCGTTGAGCACCGTTTCAAAATCCTTGATCTTATCGATCATTTCGGCGGTAAGCCAGGGCGTCAGCGGGTTTTTGCGGAGGTCGAACTGCGCCCACGCCGGATCGATCCAATCTTCCAGTTTTTCGGGAAAGCGAAAGCCCTGGGCTTGTGCCTCCGTGTACAATTTCGTACCCTCCACCGCAACTGGGCTATACACATAGATTACGATCTCTGTGCGCGGGTTGATGGCTTTGATCGAACGGATAAACGCAATGTCGCCATCGATCTGGCGCATCACTTCTTCCTCCGTGGCCGCAGGTGTGCCCAACACGAACGAGTATTCGGGGATGATATCGAAAAGCGCCAGACGTGCTGCGAAAGATCTGATCTGCGCTGCGCTTTGCGTTCCGCCTTTGTCCATCTGCTGCAACACCGCATCATTGCCGGTTTCGGCGCCGAAGAAGATCATCTTGCAACCGGAGTCGCGCATCAGCGCGAGCGTTTCATCGGAGTATTTATTCAGCGTATCGATCCTGCCTTCGCCCCACCAGCTGATGCCCTCGGGTTGGATCAGTTTGGAAAAAGCGGCCGTGCGTTTTTCGGAAACAAAAAAGTTGTTGTCGTGAAATTCGATCGCATTGCCGCCCCAGCGCTCGCGCAGTAATAGGATGTCGCGGTAGATCGCCTCGGCGCTCTTGCCCGACCAGCGAGCATTGTAGATGGGCACTACCGCGCAGAACGCACATTTGAAAGGGCAGCCGATGCTTGAATGGTAGGCGATGGTGCGTGTGCCGAGGCAGGTCTTGCCGAGATAGCCACCAACCGGATAAAAGCGATCCAGCGTTTCGTAGGGAATCGGTGGCAGCGCGTCCTGGTCATACAGTTCGTCTTTCTTCGTCCGCACCAGTGCTCCGTCTTTTTGGAAGATCAGGTTGGGAAGGCCATCCCAGCAGCTGCCTTGTTCGAGGGCATCGAGCAATGCAGGGAAGCATTTATCGCCGGGTCCATTTACGATGAAGTCTACAAATCCCGATTCCAGCACGGGCTTCGGCTGGTTGGAAGGAAAGTAGCCGCCCCAGATGATGCGCACTTCCGGGAAAGCGGCACGGATCTTCTTCGAAATGGGAATTGCCTGCTGCAGTTGCGGACCGGGCATTACAGTGCTGGCGAAATAACCAAACCTGCCTGTTGATAAATACGCGAGTATGCGTGCTTCCGGATCGCTTTCGCGGTTACCGTCCACAATTACATAATCGTAACGGCGTTCGATCGAAGCCGCGATGGCGAGGATGGAGTTGGGGATCCTCGGCTTGGAGCGTGCGCTCCTCGGGTTGAACAGGAGTACCTGGTTGGCTGCCACGATCATACATACGCGCGCGCCTGTAAAAAGTTGCCTCTGCACCCGCCTGCTTCTTCCTAACTTGGCACCGAGCCCCTTCCACCCCGATGCGTATCATTAGCACCGCTTATTACCCGGTCACCGGCTTCTCCGACCCAGTGCAATGGCTGGAGCGGATCGACTTTTACACCTGCATCCTCGAAGCTTTGGCAACGCGTGCGGAGGTGCACAGCCTCGAGCACATCGGGATACGGACAAAACTCGTGCGCAAGGGCGTTCACTATCACTTCCGCTCGCTGGGTCCGGTATCGCGCAGACTCCCCTTTTCGAACCATCGGTTCATCCGCAGCCTCCAACCCGATGCGGTGCTCGTAAACGGGATCAGCGTACCGATGCAGGTGCTCCAGCTCCGGGCGGCGCTTGGCTCGAAGGTGAAGCTGCTGCTGTGGCACCGCGATGAAAAGCCCGGCGGGCGCGTACGCACGCAGCTGCAACGCCTTGCCGATAGCACTGTGGATGGTTACCTGTTCACTTCGCCGGGGAATGCCGCTCCGTGGTTGAAAAAGCGCATCCTGAAGCCAGACCGCATGCACTACCTCCTGCATGGCTCGTCCGTATTTCTACAGGGCGATGGCATGGGGATGCGCCGCCAATTGCAATGGGAGCACAACCCGATCTTTCTGTGGGTAGGAAGGTTGGATGCCAACAAAGATCCGATGACCGTACTGCATGCCTTCGAGCGGCTGCTGCGCCTTCATCCGGAGGCGAGACTGCTGATGGCCGGCACGGGCGAACTGGAGGAAGCGATGAAAGCACGGATCGCCGCAAGCGGGCCGCTCAGTGTTTCTGCCAAAATGCTGGGTGCACTACCGCATCGTGCCCTGGAACCAATGTACCATGCGGCCGATTATTTCGTGAGCGCCTCGCACTACGAAGGCGGCGGCATAGCCTTTTGCGAAGCACTCTCGTGCGGTTGCGTTCCGGTGTACAGTCGCATTCCCTCGCTGATGCATCTTGCCGGAAACCTGGGAGCTTCCTTTGTTCCGGGCGATGTAGCTGGCCTGGAACGTGCTATGCGCGTGGCGCTGCTTCCCGAGCTTGTGTCGCAAAAAGAGGCAGTGGTTCAGCGATTCAGGGAAAGCTTCTCACCGGAAGCGATCGCCTCGGGATTGATTACGATCCTATCCGGGCGGTGAAGGCCGAAGATTTCCAGCCACCTTTGTGCACACTCGTCGATGGATGCAACAACCGGCTTAACGCCATCCGGATTGTTTAGATACAAGGACGCCTGTTGTATCATCTCATCGATTGTTTTCACCCACGTCCACCCCGCCGGTAGATCCGCATGTGGGGCACAGAAGCTAACCACGGGCGTGCCCACCGAAAGTGCCTCCTGGCAAACACCCGAGTATCCTTCGTATTCGGAAGGGTGCAACAGGAGGCGAGCTTGCTGCATTATAGTCAACACGTCCTGGTGGGGAAGTGCACCCGCGAATGTTACGACCTCGTCCAGGCCGAGCCGCGTGGAGAGGGCTTGCAGACGGGCGAGCTCAGGCCCTGCTCCGGTCACGATCACCCGGAGCTTCGGAAAAGCAGGCATCAGTGCGGCCGCAACCTGTAGAAATACGGTCCAGCGCTTGAGCGGGATCAGGGAGCCTACTCCGAGCAGCAGGCACGCACGCTCCACCGTTAAAAGCGAGGCAGCGGCTTCAACGCCGGGCTCAATGATGCAGCGGGGGCTCACGCCGTGTGCACTTGCGCATTGCGCCTGTATGGATGCGGAAAGCGCTACCAGCGCTGATCCGGGCAGCTGCAGCCTGCGGGGCCAGGGGTTGTTTACACGTGCATCCTGCCCGAGCATCCAACAATAATGCGGCACGCCGTACGTACCCGCAAAGGAACTCCCATGATCTGCCGCCTCGCCATACCAGCAACTGATGATGCCTGCGATCTTTCCATAGTGATGCAGCGAGTCGAGCGCTGCACGCACCGCACGGGCACGCTGCCAGCGCCCAAAGCCACCGCGGTTTCGCCCCCCAAAAGCCTGAACGGTTGCGCCGAACAGCTCATAGGTGCCCGGCTCGAATGGATAATGCAAGGCAAGCACCCGTATTTCTACAGTGGGCGCTTTCCGGACCAGGGCACGTACCAGTGCCTGCAGCATCGGGAGACAGCTGCTATCAGCCTCCGACGCTGCGAAGCCCGGTGTGAGCAGCACGAGGATGTTGCGTTTGGCGTTCATGAAGGTGGATGTGCCGGGCTCCCGGCAGGTGAACGGGTTGATGTGTAACCAGTATAATGATTTTCCCTTTTGCCGCTTCAGCCTCGAGGAGGCGAATCATCCCAGCCACTGCTTCGGCGTCCAGCTCGTTAAAGGGTTCGTCGAGGAGATAGACGTCGGGGTTGCGGTAGAGGGCGCGTGCAAGCGCGATCCGCTGGCGTTGGCCGCCACTAAGGTTGCCCCCGTCTTCGAGCAAGATCTTGCCGGAGTCTGTTCCTTCCGATGCCAGCATCGGGGATAAGCCGGTTGCGCGTAATACAGCAGCAAGACGCTCAGGCATCGAAGCGCTTTCTTCGAGGCACACGTTGCGGGCTACCGTATCGTGAAGCAGAAACGACTCCTGCCGCACATAAGCCATGCGCGGCCAGTAGGAAGCGGCCGTCTCGGCCCGACGTGACTTCCCATTGACCCGCAAACAACCGGCCTGCGGCTCGCGCAGCCCGGACAGGATTTCGAGCAACGTCGTCTTCCCGCTACCCGACGGACTCCCGATAAGCAGCACCTCGCCGGCGTTGACGGTAAAGTTCAACTCGCGAAACAGGGTTTGCTTCCCGTAAGAAAAGCTGATTTCTTCGACCTCGATTGAATGGATGTTGGTGGAAGTCTTCGGCACAAGTGCTTCTTCCGGCAATGTATCGAGCGTGAAGCTCCAGGCGCGAAGCTGGCTATGCGCAGCGATGATCTTCACCAACCCGGGAATGACCTTGTACGCAGCCGCCAGAAATGCACCGGCGCGCAGCAAAAGGTAGGCGCCCGCATCGGGGCTTTGCAGCGAAAAGCCGAGCAGCAGCAATAGTCCCAGCACCGCAACGGTTTCGAGTGCGCGCGCCGGCAGCTGCTGCAGCCCCATCATTTCGAAATAAGCCTTGGTGAAGCGTTCGCGCGATGCCGCAAAACGCGTACGGAAAAAGGATCGGGCGCCGTAGATCTTCCCTTCCGCATGGCCCTTCAGCGCATCGAGCAGGTAGCGCAGCGAATCTTCGTTACTGGTTTGCACCACCGCCTTCCGGCTATCGATGCGTTTCTTGATGCCGCGATAGAGCAGGAAAGCAGGCGGTACGAGCATCGCCACGAGCAACGCGAAAAGTGCTGCATCGAAAAGAAAAACGGCAGTCACGGAAAGTGCGACGAGCAGCAGCTGCGCCGCGATCTGCTGATACCCGAGCAGCACGTAATGGGCAAACTCGAGCGGATGAAAATTCACCTTCCGTATAAATACGGATGAGTCCGTAGCCACGAAAAGGTCCTGTGCTGCAGCCTGGCAGCCTTCAAGCTGTCGGAGTGCGATCCGCTGCGCCACGGTGCCACCCAGCCGATGGAGCGCACGCAGGGCGGCATAGCCCGCCGCATTCTTGGCGACGAAGGCGAAAAAAAACAGCGGGAAGAGCACTGCAGGTTGCAGCGGCAATCCCGGCGCACCCACTTTAAGCAATCGTTGCACCAGCGCGAGCAACGCAGCCAGAAACAGAACATCGAGCACCTGTATCGCACTATCGGCAAGCGTAAGCAGCACGTAGCGGCGTCGCTCGCGGAACTCCAGCAATTGCCAGGTGCGGAGCAGGAGACTCATAGATGCTGCTTTTTATTGCGAAAGAAGCCTGACATTGTCGCGAGTAAAATGCGCGTGTCCATACGCGGCGACCAATGGCGGATGTAATGCAGGTCGGACAAGAGACGGCGTTCGATGGCGGCAGCATCGCTGGTGGCACCTACCAATCCACGCACCTGCGCAAGCCCTGTGATGCCCGGCTTCACCTGGTTGCGCAGGCGGTACGAGGGATGTTCTGCTGAAAACACCGCATTCTCCGAAAGCATGTGCGGTCGCGGGCCAACCAACGACATATCGCCCAAAAGCACATTGAAAAGTTGCGGCAGTTCGTCGAGGTGCGAGCGGCGCAGGATGCGGCCGATGCGCGTAATGCGCTGGTCGCCCTCAAATGCAGCGAGCGTGTCGGCGTGCGGGTTCACCAGCATCGTGCGAAGCTTGATACACCCGAACACGTCACCGTTTTGCTTGTGCCTTCGCTGTCGAAAGAAAACAGGGCCGCGGCTTTCCAGCGAGATCAACAATGCCGCGAGCGGAAGGAACCATGGAAAGACGAACAGTATAAACACGGTAGCCGCGAGCACGTCCACGCCGCGCTTGAGAAGCCTGTTGACGCGGCGCTCGAGTGGCGATGGCAGCAACGCTACTGCCAGGCGCTGCGCGCCGCAGTGGGCAGAAATAGTTTCGGTGATACGTGCGGCGCCGGTTTCTGTTTGTGCCAGCAGGGCTGCTGTCTCCATGTTGCGTCTTTACACCGAATCAATACGCAACAATAAGGCGGGTGGTTGCTTAGAAGATGTTTTTCAGCAACGCAACGCGGAGGCCATAACTTGTAAGTGGGAGCCTGCCTGCGCCGGCATCCTGCACGGGCAACTGCACGTAAGGCTCCACGCGTAGGCTGAACTGCCGGCGCAACTGAAAGCGGCAACCTGCCGACAACTGAAGCATCGCCATCCAGTCGCGCGTTGCATTGCGCAACGTGGTATCATAGTGACCTTCGTAGGAGGTGAAGAGGTTTTTTACATCATAGCCATATTCCTCGCGCTTCATCAGGTAGCTGGAAAAGCCTGCCGTGGCAAACCAGTTACCGCGCTTGCGGAAGCGGAAATGATACTGCAGGTTCACCGGTATCTCGATCATCCTGCAGTCGCCGTCAACAGTGCGCACATATGAGTACTGCGGGAGGTAGCTAAGATCGTTCTTCAGGTATTTACCGTGGCTGTAATAATGCTTGCGGCTCCAGAGAACATTGGCTTCGATGGCGAAGTGGCGACTAAACTGGTAGCCGAGGGCAAGACCCATGTCGTAGCCGGGTGCCTGCACCTTCTGGCGTTTGACGGTGGTAATGCCCATCCCTCCTACGATTCCTGCATAAAAGCGTTTGCTGCGGTTGGCTACGGGCTTTTTCGCGACCGCAGGCACGGTTACTGCCGGCGAATCAACGGGAGCAACTTTCGCGAGCGCCGTACGTGCGGTGCTATCACCCACCTTGCTGCTATCGGTTGTGCTGGTCGTGTGTGTGGGAAGGGCTGGTGCAGCTGACGGATCGAATGGAGGCTTGCCCTGCGCTACGGAGCTTGTGTCGGCAGGCACAGAACCATCGACCGGAATGCGGACCACCGTCGCCGCGGGCGTACTGTTGGAGCGGCGTACGCGCGACCGGGCCCTGCGGGTTTTCGCGCCTGTATTGCTGTAATGCCGATCTACTGCCAGCGGGTTATTCGAAGGCGACCGCCGACTGGAAGGCGCGACGGGTGGGGCAGTGGACGGACCTTTTGTTGTAGCTGTGGTGGCCGGAGTTGCGTCAACTGCCTGGCCGGGAGCAACCGGCTGCCGGCTTTGCGTGTGTTGATCAGGCGCAGGATGGCCATTGTCGGTCGGGGCCGCAGGTGAAGGCGCAGCGGCCGGCTCTCCCGTAGAAATACGGTCAGGGCCGGCTTGAAAGGCTTCGTCGCCCGAAGGAACGATTCTCTTTCCGGCTGGTGATTGTGTAGCAGCTGCCTGCTCCGCGCCATTGCTGCCCATACCCAACGGGAAGGGCCGGATGCACAGCACCGGGATCAGCAGCAGGAGAAGCAGCCACAGGTAGCGGCGGTCCCTGCGCTTTGGTTCCGGGGCAATGCCGAGGCCTGCCGCGACTTTGTCCCAGTCCGCACCGGCGGTGTTCAGCGGGTAGTCGCCGGCCGCCTTGCGCCACAGATCGTCCATATCGTCATTGACAGATTGCATAGGTCAGGTCCGAATCATTTTTTTTTAATGTTTTCTGAAGCGACATCCGTGCTTTCGCGAGGTTCGATTTCGAAGTGCCTACGGCGATTCCGAGCCGGTCGGCTATCTCCTGGTGGCTGAAACCATCGATTACGTACATATTGAAAACCGCGCGGTAAGCCGGCGGCAGCTTCTTCACTTCCTTGATCAGCTCTTTGTACAGGAGCGCATTGTCGGAGCGCGCACCAGGGTCTTCGGGCTGCCACACTTCGTCGGGCAGCGAACCGATCTCCTGCAGGAAGTTGTTCTTCCGCAGGTGGTCGATGGCCGTGTTCACCATAATGGTGCGCAGCCAGCCCATAAAGATCGCCTCGAGGTTGGTGCCGGGCTCCCAATGAAAGCGCTCGAGATTGCGGAACACTTTCACATAGCCGTCGTTGACTACGTCCACGGCGGTATCATAGTGAAAAATGTAGCGGAATACGACCTTCAGGCAATAGCCATAATACCGCTGGTAGAGGTTTTTCTGCTCGCGGGTATTCTTTTCGAGGCAACTCTGTATGGTCAATTGCAGGTCCAAATGGGCGGATCGTCAAGGTTGGTCGCCCATAAAGTACGCGAATTTGCACCGAAGGTTGCCTGAGGCCCCAAAAATCAGAGCGTCGCCAGGTCGATCACGAAGCGGTACTTCACGTCGCCCTTCATCATCCGCTCGTATGCCTCGTTCACCTCGTTCATCGCGATCATTTCCACGTCGGAAACGATGCCGTGCTCGGCGCAATAATCCAGCATTTCCTGTGTTTCCGGAATGCCGCCTATAAGCGAGCCCGCGATGCTGCGGCGCTGCATGATAAGATTGAAGATGGCTACCTGTGCCGGCGCCGGCGGAGCGCCCACGCAGATCATCGTGCCATTGGTATTGAGCAGGTTGAGATAGACGTTGTAATCGTGGGGTGCCGAAACTGTATCGATAATGAAATCGAAGTAACCCGACAGGCTCTTAAGGCTTTCGGGACTGCTGGTAAGCGCAAAGCGATGCGCCCCGAGCCGCCTGGCATCGGCTTCTTTTGAAGGCGAGTGGCTTAGCATCGTCACTTCAGCGCCGAAAGAGGCAGCGAACTTCACCGCCATGTGGCCGAGGCCTCCCAGGCCCAGCACACCGATCTTGTGGCCCTTGCCCACCTTCCAGTGGCGCAGCGGCGACCAGGTGGTGATGCCTGCGCAAAGCAACGGCGCCACTGCTTTCAGGTCAAGCTTTTCCGAAACCTTGAGCACGAATTCCTCGTTGGTTACGATCTGTTTGCTGTAGCCGCCATACGTGGGCGTTTTGCCGTCGCGCTCCAAAGCATTGTACGTGCCCACCGATCCGTTCTCGCAGTATTGCTCGAGGCCCTGTTTGCACTTGGGGCACTCACGGCAGCTGTCTACGAGGCAACCCACGCCGGCGAGGTCGCCCACTTTGAATTTCTTCACATGGTTACCTACCGCCGACACACGGCCAACGATCTCGTGGCCGGGCACCATTGGATACATGGAGTTGCCCCACTCGTTGCGCACCTGGTGAATGTCGGAGTGACACACGCCGCAATAGAGGATCTCGATCTGCACGTCGTGCGGACCGGGTGCGCGGCGCTCGAGTGAAAAATCACGAAGCGGGGTGGCGGCATCGAAGGCGGCGTATGCTTTGGTCTGGGACATTATGAATTGCTTTGCAGCAAAAGTAGCAACGGGCCATTCCAGCCGGTTTAACGATTTTTTGGACCTTAGTGTTTTCCGGCTGCACTACTTTGGGCCACAATGAACCGCTGGCTGCTCCTGATCTTCCTGATGGGTCTTTCGCTGTTTGCGAAGTCCCAGCATCACCTCTTGCTATTGAAGAAAGGGCCGCGCACGGTGGCTACCTATTGGGAAGGCGCTCCCATTGCCTTTCAGTTGAACAACGGCTTGTGGCAGAAGGGCGAGCTGGTGGCGCTGCGCAATGATTCCATTTTCGTTCGTGTCCGCATCGTGCGTTATTATATGATCGGCAACGACACGCTCACGCTACCGCTGCAAGGCTTTGCACTGAATACGATCTCCGCTTTCCCTAAGAAAGGCATAGCTGTCGATTTCCGCGGTGGCGAGTTCCGCATCAGCAAAAGCGGCTCGCTCCCTGCAAAGTTGCTGAAGATCGGCGCCATTGGTTATACCGCATTGGGTGCGGTCAATGGATTGCGCGAAGGCACCTATTCGATAGCGGATCATAAGGCGGAACTGATCATTGCCGGAGCTGCCTTTGCAGCGGGCGTTGCCATCGACAAGCTGCAGCGCTACACGTGGACCATCGGAAGAAAATACCACCTCGAGGTCTTTCGCCTCGATGGGCTGAAGTAGTGGCATTAGAGCACGCTGAGATCTCACATGTAAACAATAGCCTCTGAAATTAACAAACGGTGAAATGTATGCCATCGCTATCGCCGAACCGGGTGATCGCTTTTTCTTTGACAAATGGAAAAGGGCACAAAGAAAATCGACCATCGGCCGATTTATGTTTTTGCAGTTTTGTATGTAATTGCAGCCTTTGTGCTGCTTCTTGCTTCTACCTATCGCTGATCACCCGTTGACGATTTCGCCTCCGTTTGGATGCAGCACCTGGCCGGTGAAGTAGGCTCCGTCTTCGGAAGCGAGGAAGAGGTACGACGGAGCTACGTCTGCAGGTTCGCCGGCGCGGCGCATCGGCACGTCGGAGCCGAATTCGGCCACCTTCTTACCCCTGAAAGAGCCAGCAATGAGCGGCGTCCATATCGGCCCGGGTGCCACTGCGTTGACGCGGATACCTTTTTTCGCGAGGTTTTGAGCGAGGCTGCGCGTGAACGTGAGGATGGCGCCTTTCGTGCTCGAGTAATCGATGAGTGAGCCCGAGCCGCGGTAGGCGGTTACGGAAGTGGTGTTGATGATTGACGCGCCTTTCTTCAGGTGCGGCAAAGCGGCCTTCGTGATCCAGAACATCGAGAAGATGTTGGTCTCGAAGGTATCTTTAAGCTGCTCCGTGCTGATGTCGAGCAGTGACTTTTGTTCGGTTTGCGTGGCCGCGTTGTTGACCACGATATCGAGCCGGCCGAATTGCTTCACCGTATCATTGACGATCTTCTGGCAGAAGCGCTCGCGGCGGATGTCGCCAGGGAGCAGCAGGCATGTTTGTCCGAATTCAGATTCAACCGTATTGCGAACCACTTCGGCATCCTCTTGCTCCTGCGGCCGGTAGGCGATGGCGATGTTGGCGCCATGTAGCGCGAAAAGGAAAGCCACCGCGCGGCCGATGCCGGAATCGCCGCCGCTGATGAGCGCTACTTTACCGGCGAGTTTCTTTGATGGCTGGGCTTTTATGTCTATTGGGTGCGGCTTCATCCGCTCTTCCAATCCGGGCATCGGCTGTGTTTGCCGAGGCCGCACTTTTTTCGATTCGGCACCTTTTTGCATGGAAATTCTTTTTGGAAACGAGGACAAAAAATTTGTGCCGCAAATAATCCGCCATTCCTATATTTGCAGCCCATCGGGGGCCAACTTAGCTTAGTTGGATAACGCTTCCCGCGATAGCGCGGGAAGGGCAACGGGTTCGACTCTTTGAAAGATAGTAAATGGGGGATTAGCTCAGTTGGCTAGAGCGTCCCGCGATAGCGCGGGAAGGTCAACGGGTTCGACTCTTTGAAAGATAGTAAATGGGGGATTAGCTCAGTTGGCTAGAGCGCTTGCATGGCATGCAAGAGGTCACCGGTTCGACTCCGGTATCCTCCACGCTTTAAAGAAGGCTTCGCAGAAATGCGAGGCTTTTTTTATGCTCCCCTGTGAGCTCGGTTGCCTAGAGCGTCCCGCACGGAGTGCGGGAAGGTCACCGGTTCGACTCCGGTATCCTCCACGCTTTAAAACGGCTCCATCGAAAGATGGGGCCTTTTTTATGCCTGCACTTCATGAATTACTACCTGTACATCATTTATTCCGCTTCGCTGGACCAATACTATGTGGGCTCTTCGGCCAACCTGGAGGATCGGCTCTTCCGGCACAACAACTCTGGAAGCAAGGCCACGAAAAAAGCAAAGGATTGGACGTTGAAGTACACGGAGACATTCGCCACTCGCGCGCAAGCAGTTCGCAGGGAGCAGGAGATCAAGAAAAAGAAAAGCCGGAAGTACATCGAATCATTGATTAGCCCTGTTGGCTAGTGCGTCCCGCACGGAGTGCGGGAAGGTCACCGATTCTCCCGAAGGATCGGGATCCGGTATCCGACAGACTCAAATCTGCCCGGTTTTTTTATGGCCGAAACCCGCGTCCATGGCTAGTATCAGCCGAAGGGCTTCATTCAGGCGGGCGGCTCGACATTCATTCTTCGAAAAATGAAGCTTTTCCGGAAAAATCGAACCGAAGTCTGGCACAAAACTGAAGTTGCGGCTAATTTACTTTCCGAAAGGAAATATTGAAGTAATGGTGGCCCCGTTCAAATGAGTAGGAAACCTCGAAGCCCGACACCCAGCAGATCTCCTGGATTAATGCCAGCCCCAGCCCTGTGCTTTCAGAGCCCGCAGAAGCCGGGTGAAATCGCCGGAAAAGAAGCTTGTGATCGAGGTGACCATCAACCGCCGTGTTACCAAGCTCGAGGTGATGTTCGTCAAGCCTGATCGTCACTTTTCCACCGCCGGCGCCATGCCTCCAGGCATTGCTGAGCAAATTATTCAGGAGCACATGGCACAGAGGAACATTCATTTCAATCTGAACATCCTGGAGCTGGGTTTCCACAGCCATAGCCTTCTGTGAAAAAAGTTCCTGGAACTCACCGATCTTTTCGCGAAGCAAGTCAGCGAGATTCACACGAGTGGTATCAGTGAATTGCTTGTTTTCGATACGTGCAAGCAGCAGCAGTGATTGATTCAGCCGATCGAGCCGGTGAAGTGCGTTGAAGGATGCCTGCAGCGCCGTAACACCAGCCTCGGAAAGATGCTGTTCCTGGAGCAGCAGATCCAGCTTCGAGCGGATCACCGCAATGGGCGTCTGCAATTCGTGGGTAGCATTTTCACTGAATGTTTTCAACGCCAGGTATTCAAGTTGCGCATGCCCGGCGAAATTCGCCAGACTTGCATTGAGCGTTTTGAATTCATCGATGCTGCTGTCCGGAAGTTTCATCGCTTCGCCCGAACTGAGTTTATGGTGGCTGACGATACGCAACGCTGCATAGAAGGGCCGCCAAAGGCGCTTCACTGCCCAACGATTGACCAGGACAGATATCAGCAGGATCAATGAAATGGTGACCACCGTGATTCCGAAAATAGAACGGATAAGGCCATCTGTTTGCTCCAATGACTTCGAAACAGTTACCTCGTACCATCCGGATTGATCCTCGATATAAAACACAAGTTGCCGGCATTTTTCCATCTCCAGGCCGCCATGTTCCTGCAAGTCCGTAGTCCGAAAATGACGGCTGCCGGCTCCGTTGCAGTTCCTGTATTCGATCATCTGGTCTTCCAATGAAACTGCTTCCGGTAGTCGTTTATGCTTCGCCACAAATATCTGGATCTCACTTTCCTCGATCTTGAGATCATCGTCTATCTGTTCGAGCATAACGAAGCGCAGGCTCACAAACAGCGCAGCCGCAGCAACCAGGAAGACGATAATGGTTGCGCCAACACTCACCCGGCTCCACTTATTGAGAAGCTTCATGGCAGACTACATTTATAACCGATGCCGTACACCGATTTGATGTAATCGGGTGCACCTGCCGCCACCAGTTTGCGACGCAGATTCTTGATGTGGGTGTAGATATAATCGTAGGTGCCGGCAACATCCGCCTGGTCGCCCCATAGATGAATGGTCAGGGCATTTTTATTGATCACGCGGTTGCGGTTACGAATGAGGTACACCAATAAATCGTATTCTTTTCTTGTCAGATCTACAACCTGGCTGGAAATGCGCACTGCATGTGCATCCAGGTCGATGGTAAGCACTCCGAATTCCAGTAACGTTTGACCATCATGCGCCTTCCGTCGCACGATCGCCTCAACCCGCGCGGCCAGTTCCGACAAATGAAAAGGCTTTACCAGGTAATCATCCGCGCCCAGCTTGAGGCCAAGGAGCCGATCCTCAAGCAAACCCTTCGCCGACACTACTAAAACACCATCACTTCTCTTCTCCGTTTTGAGTTGTTGCAGCAACGATAACCCGTTGCCACCGGGCAGCGTGATATCGAGAATAACACAGTCGAAAGTCCGTTCTTCGAGAAGCTGCACGGCCGATTGATAGCTGTATGCAGCAAGGCATGTAAAGTGTTCCTTGGTGAGGTATTCACTAATACTGCCTGAAATATCCCGCTCATCTTCAACAATTAACACATACATCAGCTGCCAATTAAAACAAGAGTTCCGATTACTATCAGAAGGGCGCCTATGGCGGTTTTCAAGGTGAGACTTTCACCTAGAAAAATCACCGACAAGATAATTGCAAGCGCAACACTGAGTTTATCAACAGGCGCAACTTGCGACACTTTACCGATCTGCAACGCCTTGAAGTAAAAGATCCAGGACAGCCCGGTAGCTATTCCCGACAGACAAAGAAAAATGATATTGAGTTTCGTCAGTTGGGCGATGCCGGGTAGCAGTCCGCGAAAACCAACGATCGCCCACGCCATCACCGAGATGACGATGGTTCGGAGCGCAGTTGCCAGGTCGGAATCGACTCCCTTTACACCCACCTTGGCGAAGACCGCGGTCAAAGCCGCGAAAAGGGCAGATAACAAAGCATAGGTCCACCACATAATCAGGAATTGAGTTCGCTTTTCTGTTTCTCCTGCGCTCTGTCTTCCAGCATTCCCATGAGCCAAAACGATAAGGTCAGCCACACAATGCTCAGGAGCAAACCAGCAATTACATCACTTGCGTAATGTACATGAAGGTACACCCGGCTAAACCCGATCAACGAAGCAAAAACAAACAACAGGATTGCTACCGGCCAACGCCACGGCGATCGGGGCCAAAGTTTCCACACCAGGTAAATGAGGAGCCCATAGAAAGTGAACGAAGAAAACGAGTGCCCGCTGGGAAAGGAAAATCCAAGCACATGCGTCACTAAAGGGTCGGGCGGGCGATGCCGGTGAAATACAGATTTCAAGGAAAAGAGTATGGCAGTACCTGCAATGCCCACAGCAGCCACGTCGAGGGACAACTTCCGGAATTTCTTCGGGAAGAGGAATATGCCAATCACTACCAGGTAGGCGGGTAAGAGAAACTGTGCGGATCCAAAAAAGGTGATGCCAGCCATGAAGCCCGTGAACGCCGGCGACTGCATCGGCACCAGTAATGCAAACACCTTTTGATCGAGTTGGACCTCCTGCTCGAAAACCATCTCGTTTGCAATCAGTGAAAATACTAGTAGTGACAATAGAAACAATCCGGCGATGAGGATAAGCCGCATCGAAATATGGCGGGCCTTCTGTTTGTGATGATTTGCCACGCTGCTGTTCATCGGAAAGTATAAACAAATCCCGGTGCTATTTGGCCGAAACGGTATTGCAGGTTGAAGGCAACGGTTGCCTTGCGTGTTCCCGGTGTTTTGATCTGCGCATACCGGTGATAGTTGTTCACCGTTAGCCGCCCGGATAAATAACCAAGTGCGGCTCCGCACAGCACATCGGTCGCCCAGTGCTTGTTCTCGATAATGCGACTCAGGCCAATGAGGCCGGCAGCTGAATAGGCAAGGATGGGCACCCAGATCCGGTCCTTGTACTCAAGCGCGTAAACGGTTGCAGCAGCAAATGCAACGGTGGTGTGGCCGGAAGGAAAGGCGCTGTTGGTGGTGCCCCCATTGAGATTTTTCGGTGTTTTGTAAAAGGGGCCATGAAAGCGCGGCTCGGCCTCCAACGTATTTGGATCAACGATATAAGGCCTGTCGCGGCCGGTGACGAACTTCAACGTGGTTTCCAGTAATGCGCCGGTGATATATGATTGAGAGGCCAGCAGCGTAGTGGTCTGCATCTTCTTATTCTTGAACACGTATCCGGCAAGACCCAAACCTCCAAGAACATACACTTCATAGGTGCCGCCGAAGTTGGTGATGTAGTTGCTGGTTTTACGCAACCCGGCCGAACTATTGCGCCACTCGAGAGCCTGCCTTTGAATGGGTTCGTCGAGCAGCGCCACCCCGCCGGCAACCAGGGCAAATTCACCCGTAACCCGCCAATCTCTTCCGGTCATATGGAATGGCTTCGTGTAGGCTTGCTTGATATCGCTCCACAGGAGGATGAAATAAGTTTTAGGCGTGATCGCCGTAGCCTCATTGTAAGCGGGGGGTGCCGTGTTGTTTATTTGTCCGCCCGCACTATCCATTTGGTTACTGAGGCTATCCAACTTACGAACAAGCGTATCCGTATTTTGACCCAGAACAATATTCTTTGATCCAAGCAGGAAAAACAATACAAATATCCCGGCGATCTTCATTCTGATAAATTTTCCGCATTGTTGATAAAACTATACCTCAGCACTTTACGGGGGCGATACGGGCTTTCAGCCAATCCGTTTGCCGCAAATTGAGCTCTGATTCTGAAGACATTCTGAACTGTGGCTTTTATGCACCAAACACACTCCGCCAACAAGAAGGGAATTGTTGAAAGCATCCAGAGTTGCACCGCCCATGGCGGCCAATCGGGCACGTGGCGCATGGGCCGGTCGTTTAGCAAGGAGGGTTACAAAAAGAAATTCAGTTCTTACGATGTGGTTCAGATTGACGACAGAATCGGATTCTAGGTTTGATGAAAAATACCTGTATCATGAAACGATTCACAGCCATAGCCGCAATAGTCTTAAGCACACCGGTTTTCGCGCAGCAGGAAACAACGATACACCCACCTGCGGCGGCCGCCGCCGCCTTCTCAAAGGCCCATCCCGGTATAAAAGGTACCTGGGAAAGTGAAGGCAAAGACTATGAAGTGAATTTTAGAGAGAAAGGAGCCGGAATGTCGTGCGTGCTCACTGCCGGAGGTACAATTATTGAAACAGAAACAGGGATCAAGGCTGAGGCCCTGCCCGATGCAGCACGAACGTACCTGCAACAACATTACCCCGGACAAAAGATCAAGGATGCTGCCCGTATAGAAAAGGCGAACGGAACGATCGAATATGAGGCAGGAATTGGCAATAAAGACATTTTGTTTAATGAGCAAGGAACCTTCCTCAAAGTTGCAAAAGACTAAATGGAGAAGCCGCTGCCGGAGCGGCCTCATTCGTTTGTTGATCTGCTCCTTCGTTTTGGGCTGCCCGTTTTTCGTACAAGCGCAAACGCGTTCGCTCTCCTATTTCATCGAAGAAGCGAAAACAAACAGTCCCAACTTACGTGATATCCGAAATCAGTACTTGTCGGCGCGCATCGACTCGCTGCTTTTCCGGGCATCGCTTCGGCCCCAGCTGAATTTCCTGAGCACGAACAGTTACGCGCCGATAATCGGAGGAGTTGGTTATGACGAGGCCATAACGAACGGAGCAAATATTTCGGCAGTGGTGCAGGCAAACAAGAATTTCTTCAGCCAGCGTAACATCAACGCACAGGTTCAAACGCTCGCACTACAGCGCCGCGCGTTGCTCGATACGTTGCTGCTATCGCAGCAGGAACTGGTGCGCACCATTTTCGACCAGTATATCACGGCCTATGCAGACCAGATCACTTACGATTTCAGTCACGAGGTGTATCTGCTCATGCAACGCGAAGAACAGGCACTGAAAAAGCTTACCGAAAAAGGAGTGTACAAGCAGGTCGACTACCTGAGTTTCTATGTTACGATGCAGCAGCAGGAGTTAATTGCATTGCAGGCACAGATCCAGTATGGAGCAGATTACCTAACGCTCAACTATCTTTCAGGTATTCTCGATACAACAGTATCACGCGTTGAACGGCCGGTACTTTCAGACACGCTGCCCGATTACTATCATTCAGTTTTCTTCACGCGTTTCCTCACCGACAGCCTGCGCCTTGCCAACGAACGGCAACTTCTTCGCTACCAGTACAGCCCGAAAATCGGCGCCTATACGGATGCTGGTTACCAGTCGTCGTTGCAGTATGCACCCTGGCGAAACTTCGGGTTCAGTTTCGGGTTAAGCCTGGTGATACCCATTTACGATGGAAACCAGCGAAAGCTCAGGGAACAACAGATCGATATCCGAGAACGCGCGCGCAGCTATGGCCGCGACTTCTATGCCCGCCAGTATGCGCAGCAAACAGCACAACTGACCAAACAACTTCAGGCGATCGACTTGCTAACGGGCCGCCTGCAAAAACAAATTGAATTTTCAAGAACACTCATTGAAGCCAACGGCAAGCTGTTACAGGTAGGCGACATTACCATGAAAGACTACGTCACCGCCATCACCGGTTACCTCGCTGCACAAAACCTGCTGAACCAGAACACCGTGGCAAGACTTAAAGTATTGAGCAGCCTCAATTTCTGGAACGTAAAACCGTAAGGAATGAAATTGCTTCCCATATTGCCAACCCTGCTTTTGTTGTTCTCCTGCAAGAGCAAGGAAGCACCGGCTGCAGAAGATGCGCCTGCCGAAGAAACCCGGACACCGGTCACCGTTACATCGATTAAAACTGCGCCGTTGGATACCTATGTTGACCTCAATGCTACGTCTACCTACCTGCAGAGTAACTTCATCAAGGCTACCGCCAACGGGTATATCAAGCAGGTATCGATTAAGTTAGGGCAACGCGTTTCGGCGGGCCAAACGGCATTTGTGATCCGCACGAAGGAAGCGGAAGCTCTGGGCAACACGGTAAACCGATTGGATCCTTCGTTTCATTTCACGGGAATTATAGCCATTCGCACCACTGCCGCAGGCTTTATCCAGGAACTCAATCATCAATCGGGCGATTATGTGCAGGATGGTGAGCAGCTTGCCATACTGAGTGATGCCAACAGCTTTGGATTCGTGTTGAACGTGCCCTACGAACTTCAATCGGCAGTAGCAATCGGCGCCCGGTTGTCGGTGCAGCTCCCCGATGGCAGAACCCTGCCGGGTCGCGTAAGCCGCGTGTTGCCTGCAGTGGATTCGGTGGCACAAACGCAACAGGTGCTGCTGCAGGTAAAGAGCGGTACTGCAATTCCCCAAAACCTGATCGGCAGGGTAAGGATCGTCATGAGCGGCAAGCCCGCAGCTCAGTCCCTTCCAAAGTCGGCCATACTCTCCGATGAAGCACAGGAGCATTTCTGGGTGATGAAAATGATCGATTCGAGTACTGCCGTAAAAGTGCCGGTGATCAAGGGGATGGAGACCGCCGACCGGGTGGAGATCGTGCACCCGCAATTCGGCACGAGTGATAGAATCCTGCTCACCGGCAACTATGGACTTCCCGATACCGCGAAAGTGATCATACAGAAAGACGCACCATGAAGCCTTTTTTCCTGCGCTATAAAAATCCGCTTACCGTATTGATTGCCCTGGTAATTGCCGGTGGTCTCTATGCCTACAGCAACCTGCCCACAGCCTTGTTCCCCGAGATCACATTCCCCAAGATCAAGATCATCGCAGACGCAGGCTTGCAGCCGGTTGACAAGATGATGGTGACCGTGACCAAGCCGCTCGAGAATGCCATCAAGCTCGTACCCGACCTTGAAGACGTGCGCAGCACTACCAGCCGCGGTTCCTGCGAAATTTCCGCGTTCATGAACTGGGACGCGAACGTGGATCTGAGCCAGCAGCGAATTGAATCGCGTATAGCACAAATACGGAATACGCTACCTCCCGACTTGCAGATAACGGTGGAGAAGATGAACCCATCGATCCTGCCCGTTATCGGTTACACCATCGAAACGAACGGCAGCGCGCAAAATGCAATTGACCTGAAGCAGCTGGCGCTGTATACGATCAAACCATACCTTTCGCAGGTTGCAGGGGTGGCCGAAGTACGCATCATCGGTGGCAAGCAAAAAGAATACTGGCTGACGCTCGACCGCCAGAAAATGAGTGTGCTGGGGATCACGCCAGACGCGCTCAGCACGGCACTGACCCAAACTAATTTTGTTCAATCCAATGGCTACTTATCTGATTACCACCTGCTCTACCTTACGGTTACCGACGCTATGGTTCATTCGCTCGACGAGCTTCGCAACGTTGTGGTATCGGCGAATGGCAAACGGAGCGTGGTATTGGGCGACATCGCCACCGTGCAGATCAAACCGGGCGTGGAGTATACCAAGATCAACGCCAACGGGCATGAAGGTGTGCTGGTTGCCGTGATCAAACAACCCAATGCCAATCTCGTGGACCTGAGCGACGCGATGGCAAAACGTGTGGGCGAACTTTCGAAACTGCTTCCGAATGGCGTCACCATCCGCCCCTATTACGTTCAGGCCGACTTTGTACACGACGCAGTTCACAGCGTAACCGACAGCCTTTGGATTGGCCTGGCATTGGCCATCATTGTAGCGATCATCTTTCTTCGTTCGTTGAAAGCGAGTCTTACGATACTCATCACGATTCCGATTACCGTAGGTCTTACGCTGGTAGGAATTTACGCCATCGGGTATACCCTGAACATCATGACGCTTGGCGCCATCGCCGCCGCAATAGGGCTGATCATCGACGACGCGATCGTGGTGATGGAACAAATTCATAGAAGCCATGAGGAACATCCCGGGGAGCCCGCGCGCGTGGTGGTGCAAAAAGCCATCCGCTACCTGCTGCCTGCCATGATCGGTTCATCGCTGAGCACGATCGTAATATTTGTGCCTTTCGAGCTGATGTCGGGCGTTGCCGGCGCTTACTTCAAAGTAATGACGCATACGATGATCCTCACGCTCGTTTGCTCGTTTTTGGCGACCTGGATTGCGTTGCCCGTGATCTATCTTCTGCTGACGAACGAACGGAAGGAGCAATTGCGTATTCAGCAAAAACAACTGCACGCGCATGAAGTAAAACAACAGCGGTGGGTAACCTGGTTTATACAAAAGCCCTGGCTGAGCCTGCTGTTGCTGCTGGTGTTTGCGCTAACGACCTACCTCGTACTGCCTCGCCTGGAAACCGGATTCCTGCCAGAAATGGACGAAGGAAGTATCGTACTGGATTACACATCACCCCCCGGCACTTCATTGGAAGAAACGGATCGGATTCTGCGCGAAGTGGAAAAGATTGTAGCGAAAGTTCCTGAAGTGCAAGCCTACTCACGCCGCACCGGCACGCAAATGGGTTTCTTTATTACCGAGCCTAATACCGGCGACTATCTTATCCAGCTAAAAAAAGACCGGGAGCGCTCCACCGATGAAGTCATCGCCGATATCAGGCACCAGGTGGAAGCCTCGCAGCCAGCCTTGCAGATTGACTTCGGGCAGGTGATCGGTGATATGCTCGGCGACCTGATGGAATCGGTGCAACCGATTGAGGTGAAGATCTACGGCGATAATATTGAGCGCCTCCAGCAACTTGCAACGAAAGTGGGCGAAATCACCGAGGGCGTTGACGGCACTGCCGACGTATTCAACGGTATCGTCATTTCGGGCCCTTCGGTAAATATCCATCCCGACAACCGGGCGCTGGCGCAGTTTGGGTTAACGCCTCAAGGATTGCAATCACAGGTACAGCTTAGTTTGCAAGGACTGGATGCCGGCGCAATCCTAGAACGCGAACAACTAACGCCCGTCAGGATCGTGGCGCCCCGCAATACCAGTCAAAGTGTCGAGGGCGTGAAACAGCTGCCCATATTCCTGCCTTCGGGTCGGCTGATGCCGATCAGCAGCCTCGCAAGCGTTTCCATCAACACCGGCGATGCAGAGATCAACCGCGAAAACCTCCAATCGATGGGTGTAGTCACCGGGCGGCTCGAAGGGCGCGACCTTGGAAGTACGGTTGAGGCCATAAAGAAAAAAGTGACTGCCGAAGTGAACCTTCCACAGGGCTACCACATTGAATATGGAGGAGCCTATGCCGAGCAGCAACGCTCATTCGGGGAGTTGAGGCTCATTCTTATCACCGCAAGCTTGCTGGTATTCGGAGTAATCCTGTTTCTCTTCCAGGACTTTCTCGTTGCGCTGCTCATCTTGCTGATTGCTGTTTTGGGAATGACCGGATCATGCCTCGCCTTGTGGTTGACCGGCACGGCACTAAACGTCGGCAGCTACACCGGTATTATCATGATCGTGGGTATCATCGGCGAAAACGCCATTTTTACTTTCCTTCAATTCCGCGAGGCATACCAGGAATTGAAAGATGCGGATCAAGCGATCGTCTTCTCGATTTCGACGCGATTGCGGCCGAAGTTGATGACTGCATTAGGCGCCATCATCGCCCTCATGCCCCTGGCGCTGGGTATCGGCACTGGTGCCGAACTGCATCAGCCGCTCGCCATTGCAGTTATCGGGGGATTCCTGTCCGCTCTACCCCTGTTACTAATAGTGCTGCCGACGCTACTTCGACCCATTACGAGAAGAAAAGCGTTTGCGAGGGTGTGAAAAATCAAGCGGCACCTTCCCTACTTCGACGGCAACTTGCGCGGATTATTTAAATGCTCGTCCACAACATCCTGCATATCTATATCCAGGATATTGGCCAGGGTCATCAGCCACATCAGCACATCGCCGAATTCTTCCTTCGCGTTTTGTTTGTCACCACGGGCTATCGCAGCCGACAGCTCTCCCACTTCCTCGTGAAACCATAAAGCGGTATGATGGATGCCCCGCTCGTTGTCCGACTTGAAATATCGGTCCCGTATTATTTTTTGCAGCTCGGAAATTTCCATGTTGATGCGCTATCGTCAATTTGTAATCACTTCTCCTTTCGGTGCGGTGCGGCTGCCGCTGTACAATTCATATTCGAGCAGCCGGCAGTCGATGGTGCTGTTGTAAAATTCGAACCGGCGACTGGCTTTCAATCCAATTTTCTTCGCAAGGTCCAGGTTGCCTGTAAATACATAACCATGGTACCCTCCACACTTCTTTTTCATGAAATCACCAATGCGGCTATAGGTTTCTTCCAACTCGCGGATATCGCCCAGCCGCTCGCCATATTCGGGATTTACATAAAACATTCCGGGCACGCCTGCAGGTACTTCCGAATCGGCAAAATCACATACGGCAAACTCAATGAGGTTGGCCACACCGGCCGCCACTGCATTCTTCTTTGCGTTCTCGATTGCCCGCTCGCTGTAATCGGTAGCGATGATGCGAAGACCAGGCACGTCGATGATCTGTGTTTCCAGCAGCGCATCTTCCTGTAGATATACGGATTCGTCGTAACCCTGCAAATGCATGAAAGCATAGTTGGTTCTGAATAACCCGGGGCGCCTGTTTGTAGCAATCATGGCGGCTTCAATGGCGATCGTGCCCGACCCGCACATGGGATTCACGAATGCCGATGTTCTATCCCATTTCGTTGCAAGGATCGTAGCTGCCGCGAGTGCTTCCAGCATGGGAGCCTGGCCGGGAATTTTCCGGTAGCCATGCCGGGCTAACGAAGGGCCAGAGGTATCGATGAATACTTCTGCAGCATCATTTTCCCAAAACAGGTTGAAGACGGCACCACTAAGCGCTGCACCGGTTGACGGCCGCGTGCCCCGCTTTTCGCGCAACCGATCCACTATCGCATCTTTTACCCGCAGGTTGGCAAACATGCTGTTGTTGATCGTCGGGTTATTCACGTTGCTGGTGATGGAAAAATAACCGGGATCGGGCAAAATGTCTTCCCACGCATAGTTGACGAGGTGCTCATAAATTTCATCCGCATTTCGCGCTTCAAACTTCTTCAGGCTGTAAAGAACCTGGCTCGCACAACGAAGATTCAGGTTTAGCTTAATGCAGTCGTTGATGGTTCCCTGCGTGCAAACCCCCGTTAGAAACGTCTTCCCGGTGGTGAAACCTAATTCGGTCACCTCCTGCTCCAGGTAAGTACCGAGACGTTTTGGACAAGTAATGACAACATCCGCTTTGCTGGTAAATAAGTTCATGCGCGGCTAAAGGTAGATTCTTCCCGACCGTTTATGTGATTGCAGGAATAATTGCTGGACAGAATGTTCCCGCGGGATCCCGAGCTTGCCTCGTTCCCGTGACCCAATCCTGCTCAACCCGATTTGCTGCGCAACGCCTTTACGGCTATTTTTAGTAGCTCAAATGCGGCTCGTGAAGTGTAAGTACCTGTGGCTCCTTGTTTTGTGCTGTGTGATTTTTGGTAAAAAGGGAGCGGCCCAGGCGACCGATTCTGTGCAGGTTACGTACGCAGTGCTGCCCGATAGCGGGGGGAGCGCCGCAAGGGTAAGTTCCGACCCATTGCTGCTCTTCCGCGAGGGCGATTCCCTCCGGCCCGATGCCGGCCTTCGGCAGTGGGTGCGCATCGTCATCAACTCCCAAAGTGCCGGTTTGCAGCCGCTTCGATTAAGCTTCCAGCCCAACCTGGACATCCAGTTTTACCAGAGCAGCACCGGTCTCGGCGCGGGACAAGGCATCCGCAGGGGGATGCAGGCGCCAGGAGACCGCGAGCGTGAAAAAGGGACGCTCTTGCTGCAGGCGGCTCCAACGGGCCTGGACACGGTTTGGGCCCTGGTGACATTACCCGCAGGGCAGCACGGGCCGGTGAAGCCGCAGATCCGCGTAGAGCCCGAACTGGCACGCCAGGAGCGCGAAGCCGGCTACCGTATTGCATGGACCGCCGCCATGAGCGTACTCTCGCTGCTGCTGATCCTGAATACCTGTGTGTATTTCGGCTTTCGCGATCGCGCCATCCTCCATTACCTTCCGGTGCAGTTCGGCGCGATGGCCTTCGTTACCGCAACGCGGCAGTTCGGCCACTACGTGCTGCCAGCCATCCCGTTCAGCGTGCAGCTCCATGCCGACGGGCGCCTTTTCTGGTTTAACGCCAACGGGGTGCTGATGCACGTGGGTGTGTTTGTGATGTGCTTCGGGATCGTACAGTTCAGCCGGCGGTACCTCGGTCTCGCATCGATCCTACCCCGGTACGACCGCTGGCTGCGTGCCTTGCTGATCGCCTACGGTGCCGAGCTGATCGTTACAATGGCCCTCAATTGCGCCGGCATCTACGTGGACAAGGCGGCGCTCTATATCGAAAATGCGCTTGTCCTCGCCATCATTTGCGTGGTTTTATACGCAGCCGGGGCTGCCTACCGGCTCAACCAGCGGGCGGCAAAAACCTTCCTCGTGGCCAGCCTCCTACCAGTGACGCTGGTTCTGGCCACGGCGTTGCTGAATCTCACTACCGGCATTCACTCGAAAGAAATGACCCTGCCCTACCTGGCGATCCTGTCGCAGGCGATCAGCTTTTTTCTGATGATCCTGGCGCGGATCCGGCAGCTTATTGACGAGCTGGCCGCGAAACGGCGCGAGGCCGGGCTGCTGGCGCGCGAGATCGATACGATCGAAGCGCACCGGGCCGAGCTGGAACTGCGCCACGCGCAGATCTCCGAGGAGATCGGCGCACTCCGGGAACAAGGGTCGCTTATGACCCTCGCGAATCAGGAACTGGCGGAGCGGCTTGCCGAAGACTTCGGCGGGAGGCGGCAACTGGAAGAGCAACTGGCCGCCAACCAGCGCGAGCTCGCCTCCACGAGCCTGCAGCTGTTTCAAAAGAACGAGCTCCTCAACGCCCTGCGCTCTGAGATCGATGGTTTGGCAAAAGGTGCCGCCGCAGCATCCGCCGACCTCAGGTCCGTGTCGTCCATCCTCCAGCACGACCTGTACCTCGACCAGGACTGGAACAAATTCAAGATGCACTTCGAGCAGGTGCACCCCAGCTTTTTTTCCGAACTGGCCGCCAGGCACCCGGGACTCACCCGCAACGAGGTACGGCTCTACACCTATTTTCACATGAACCTGTCCACGAAGGAGATCGCCGCGCTGCTCAATATCGAGCCCGGAAGTGTGCGCAGGGCCAAGACGCGCCTGTATAAAAAGATTGGCCGCAACGACCTGGACGCCCTTTCGGCCGAAGAGGAGGAAGCCTGAGTCTGAGGCCCAATCGAAAAGAAATTCTATTGAATATCAACGAGTTAGATTTATTCAACCGGATCTGTCTACACTTTGTCTATGACCGATCTCGGGCTCCCTACACCGTAAGGGGCATATTTACATCGGGGTCGCGCGCCCGCTGCCCTGCATCGCCTCCGGCGGTTGGAGAAAGTTGTAGGAGAACGACCCTATCAGGCTGTGTTAGGCCGATGGTGGTAAGATCACACAGCTCAGCGCCGTAAGCTGTCTTTTGAATTAAAAATCAGTTCATTATATTTAATAAAAAAAATGTATCGGTTCGGGAAAAATAGGTTGTCAGTGCAGCTGTATGTGCTTGTGATCATCTATCTTCGGTAAGAATAATCGCTTATCCCTCAAACAGGTTAAACAGGTACTCAGCCTGGATCTTTTCTTACCTGTAACCGGACCGGCCCGTTCGCAACCCACCAATGACTAACAAATCGCGAAATGCCGTGCTCCGTGCGGTATCGTTCTCCGCCCTTTTTGTCTCCTTCTTTCAATCAGCCAGCGCCCAAAATACACTCGACCGGGTGGGACTTACGGCGTCTACCCCGGCCACGCCGGCGTATTCATTGCGGAAGCTCAGTTCGGCCTATGCCGGCCCGGCCATCCGCGTCCGTCGCAGCAGCGACAACGCCCTTACCGACATTGGGTTTACTGCAGGAGGCGATCTTGATACGACGGCGTTGAAAACCTTTACCGGCGCGGCAAACGGTTTCGTTGCCACCTGGTACGACCAAAGCGGCTATGCAGTAAATGCCGTTTCCCGATCGAACGGCACGCAGCCGCGGATCGTTTATTCGGGAGTGGTGGAGCGGCTCAATGGCCGCCCATCGCTGGCCTTCATACAAGCGCGGCTCGAAACAGGCGCTTCGGTGCTTTACCCCAACGGCGTTTCGATGGTGGCGGTGGCCAAGGGCTCCGACCAGATGTCGAGCTTCGTTGCCAAGACGGGCACCGCTGCCGGCCAGAACCTTTCACATCCCGGCCCCTTCGACTTTGCTAACCAATTCGGCGATTTTCTGGTGGGAAATGCCGCCACGGCCACTTATAACTTCATCAGCACCTGGGTGACCAACCCCCGCTCCTCGATACAGAGCACCGTACCTGCGTCGGTATACAGCTTCGTCATTCCAGGCAGTTCGGGCACCTACTACAATTACCTCAACGGGGTGCAGGCCGGAAGCAATACCATCACAGCCTACAGCGACGGCGGCAATGCGCTGGTGATTGGCGGACGCAACGACGGCGGAAGCACAACCGGTACGATCTGGACGCCCGAGATCGTGCTGTTCAACTTCGCGCTTAGCACTACCCAACGAAACACAGTGGAAGCCGCGCAAAAATCCTATTACATTTCCGACGATGCCACGCTTGCCGCACTGACCGTTTCTTCAGGTGCGCTGTCGCCTGCGTTCAGCGCGGCGGGCACGGCCTATTCCGCGCCAGACGCAACTTCGATCACCGTCACCGCGACCGTTGCCGGACTTGGTGCCGTTCAACAAATCCGTCTCAACGGAGGAGCATACGATAGCCTCGTAAGTGGAAACGTATCGACTCCACTTTTACTCCGTGCCGGCATCAATACCGTAGAAATACGGGTAACGGCACCGAGCGGAACGCAGAAGACCTATTCCATCAGCGTTCGCGGACTCAACAATTTTGACCGCCTCGGCCTTAATGCACCCAATGCAAGCGTAGCGGCCTTTTCGCTTCGCCGCCTCGGCACGTATTATACCGGCCAGGCCGTGCAGGTGCGCCGCAGCAACGACAACGCTACGCTCGATATCGGCTTTACTTCGGAGCATAACCTCGACACGGTGGCGTTGAAAACCTTTGCCGGCAGCGGCAGCGCTTATGTTACGCGCTGGTACGACCAAAGCGGTTTGGGTAATGACGCCTTCCAGGCCACGCAGTCGCTGCAGCCGCGGCTGGTGAACGCCGGCGTCATCGATCGGCTCAACGGACGTCCGGCGATTTATTTCGGCACCGCCCACCTGGCCACGGCCCAGGGCGTGCTGTTCACCAACGGTGCGTCGATGACCGGCGTTGCGCAGGGCCTGAGCACCACGCCTTCCGCGTTCGTAACCAAAACCGGCACCTCCGGCGGCGTCAACCTGGCGCACCCGGCACCGTTCGAATTTACCAACACCGGTGGCGAATTCACGGTGGGCAATGCGGCCACTGCGCAATACAACTTCATTTCCACGCAGGCTACCAACCCGGTTTCCTCCGTCAAAAACGCAGTAGGCGCGGTGGTGTACAGCTTTGCCATCCCAACCAGCGGCACCTACTACAATTGGGTCAATGGCGTGCAGGCCGGCGGCAACACGGTGAACGCGTTCTCCGACGGCGGCAACCCGCTGATGATCGGCAACCGCACTTCTGGTTCCTCATCGGGTAACCTGCTTACGCCCGAATTGCTTCTTTTCAATTCGGTGCTCACAAGTAATGATCGTTTGATACTGGAAAGCGCGGCAAAAAATTATTTTCTCAACAACGACGCCTCGCTGACGTCGCTCATTCCCTCGCATGGCGCGTTGTTGCCCGGGTTCACCACGGGTATTACTTCCTACACGGCAATCATGCCCACCGGCGTCACCCTCACCCCTACCGCCTCCAGCAGTGCTGCAAGCATCCGCATCCGCGTAAACGGCGGCGCCTACATGGATGCCGTCAACCGTCAGGCTTCTTCGGGGCTTTCACTCAATGCAGGCAGCAACACCATCGAGGTGCTGGTAACCGCACAGGATGGCACGCAGCGTACTTATACCATCACAGCCACGCGCAGCAATACGCTCGATGTACTGGGCCTCTCCGCGAGCCGCTCGGCCATCCCCGCCTACTCGCTCCGTCGCCTCAGCTCGGGCTACACGGGCGCAGCAGTGCAGGTGCGTCGCGGCACCGATCACCTCGTTCAGGACATTGGCTTCACCGCCTCTGGCGACCTCGATACGGCTGCGCTCAAAGCGTTCATCGGTACGGCCGATGGCTTCGTTACCCGGTGGTACGACCAGAGCGGTTTCGGCGTCGACGCCAGCCAGGGCGCATCCGCCCTGCAGCCGCGCCTGGTAACGGCCGGCATCGTGGAGCGTCTTCATGGCAAGCCTGCGATTTACTTTGGCACCGCCAACCTGGCCACACCCAATATGGTACTTTTCACCAACGGCGCCTCCCTGGTAGGCGTAGCGCGTGGATTGACCGATACCTCTTCTACCCTCGCATCAAAAACAGGCAATTCCAATTTTCAGCACGGCGCGGCCCCTGCCCCTTTCGATTATTCGAATAAGACCAGCGACTTCGTAGTGGGCGACGCGAGCATCCCCACCTGGAACAGCGTGAACGTGCGCGGAGGAAGTGTGGACGCCGGCGTGCGCGACAGCACGGGCACCGCCGTATTCGGATTCGTGATTCCGGCAACTCCCGGCGCCAACTACCGTCACTTCCTGAACGGGACGCTCGCAGGAGCCAACCCGGTGCAGGCATTCGCCGACCGCGGACTTGCCCTTCGCATCGGCAACCGCAACGACGGCAGCGGTTATGGATTCATGCGTACGCCGGAACTGGTGTTCTTCAACGATGCCATCCCGGATGCCGATCGCGTGGCAGTGGAGAACGCACAGAAAAGCTATTACATCATCCCCTGCATCCAAGTAGCGATCACTACGCAGCCCACCGCTCTGATCAGCTGCCTGGGAGCTTCCGCGTCGCTGACTGCAGTGGCCTCCGGCACTTCCCCCCAGTTTAAATGGCTTCGCGATGGAATCGACATCGGTGTATATAATGCAACGCTCTCTCTTTCGAACATTTCTGCCGCAAATGCCGGCACCTATAGCGTGCTGGTGAGCAATGCCTGCAGCTATACGGTTAGCAATGGCGCGCTGCTGCAAGTACCTTCTGTCAACTATACGCCTCCCGTACCTGCGGTTGGTGGTGGCCGCCAGGTGTGTGCCGGAAACAGCGCTACGCTCACGGCTTCCGGCCTGGGCGGCGCCGTATATAGGTGGTACGATGCCGCAACCGGCGGCAACCTTCTTGCGCAATCAGTGACTTACACAACAGCTGCTCTGACCAGCTCCACGCATTTTTACGTTACGCAAAGTCTTTGTGGCGTAGAAGGTCCGCGCCGCGACGAATACGTGGTGGTAAGCCCTGCGCCCAGCCTCGTTCAGCCTGCTTCGGTGGCTGCATCGCCTGCAACCATCTGCCAGCGCGATTCTTCTGCGCTCAGTGCCACAGTGGATGCGGCAACGGACCAGCGCGTGTATTGGTATGATGCGCCTACCGGCGGCAACCTGCTTGGCTTCACGGCCAGCGGTGCACCGTTTGTTGTAAAACCCACCTCTACTAAAACGTATTATGCGCAAAGCAAGGTCGTTACCGAAACGCGTGCCTTCGCCTTTACCGGCGGGATGCAAACCTTCACAGTGCCCGACGGCGTTACATCCATTCGCGTGGATGCACGTGGTGCGGGCTCGGGTGGCCGTCCTTCTTTTGGCGGGCGCGTTGAGGCTACGCTGAGCGTTTATCCCGGCCAGGTGCTCAACCTCTATGTAGGTGGTGCAGGCGGATGGGCCGGCGACTACAACTACACGCCCGGCGGCTTCAACGGCGGCGGCGGTTCAGGATACTACGGCGAAACAGGCGGCGGTGCCACCGACATCCGTATGAATGGTACGTCCCTCACGGATCGTGTGCTCGTAGCCGGCGGTGCCGGCGGCGGTCGTGCTTCCGATGGTGGGGGTGGCCACGGCGGCGGTCTTGTGGCCGAAGGTGGCTCCTGGGGCTCCAGTGGCTGGAACGGCATCGGCGGCGGTGGCACCCAAACCGAAGGTGGCGCGGCCGGCAATCGCTTCGGACTTTATTTCGGCAACCCCGGTTCTTTTGGCCAGGGCGGCAATGCAGGCACCTGGGGCGGCTGGGCCGGAGCAGGCGGTGGCGGCTGGTATGGCGGTGGCGGCTCCGTGTATGGCGGCGGCGGCGGCGGCTCTTCTTACACCGATCCGAGCCTTACATCTTCCGTGACCCATGCCATTGGCTTTCAGCCTGGGGCCGGAGCGCTTTACCTCTCCTTTGTGAGAGGATCCGATTGCGGCAGCGAAACGCGCGTACCCGTTACCGTTACCGTCAACCCGGTGCCGGCGGTGGTGGTGCCTGCGGACCTATTCTCCTGCCCCAACTATCCGGTTACGCTCACTGCGTCGGGTGCCGACACCTATACCTGGACGCCCACCAACACTACAGGTGCCAGCGTGACCGTGTCTCCTGCAGCAACCACTACCTACGAGGTTACAGGTATGTTCACTGCAACCGGTTGCCGCGACACTGCGCAAACGAAGGTGAAGATCACCTTCGCGGCCACGGGCGCCACGGTATGCGCCAACTCAACGGCTACCCTAACGGCCTCCGGAGCCGATACCTACGTGTGGAACCCCGGCGGCCTCACAGGCGCCTCGGTGCAGGTGCAGCCATCGGTAACAACGGTGTATACGGTCACCGGTACCAACGCAGGCGGTTGTTCCGCTTCGATTGACGTAACCGCTGTGGCCATTCCGCAGCCGGTGGTGTCGGCAGGTGCCGACCAGGTAATATCTGCCGGATCGATGGTGACGCTTACTGCAAGCGGCGCCGACAGCTATGTGTGGGCACCCTATTATTCGGGCACCGCTACGCTTAATGTAGTGCCCGTGGCAACCACGCAATATTGGGTAACCGGTACGGATGCAGTCACCGGATGCCAGGCTACCGATACGGTATTGGTAACGCTCCAATCGGTTCCGGAGATTGTTGGTGCAACCACTGTTTGCTACAACGGTACCACTACACTCACCGCGAGCGGCACCGGTGCCTTTAACTGGTACGATGCGGCAAGTGGCGGCAACCTGCTCTTTACGGGTGATTCATACACTACGGCTCCCATCACTGCCACCACCTCCCTATGGGTTGCGGGTGCCAGCGGAAAGCGGATCGAAGTGAAGTTGTCCGTTTCAAAAGGATCACCTGCGGTATCGTCTGCGGAGATCTGCAGCGGCGAAACAGCCTACCTGATCAACCGCATTTCGGGAGTTTCTACTGCGTGGTATGATGCACCCATCGGCGGAAACCTGCTACAGGCAGCGTTCCCCGACAGTGCCTTTGCAACCAACCCAACCACGACAACCACCTACTACGCACAAAGTGCAACCAACGTTGCCAGCCTGCAATTCAACTATACAGGTGGCATGCAAACATTTACCGTTCCTGAAGGCGTTACGTCGATCCAGGTAGACGCGCGCGGTGGCGGCTCTACGGGGCGTCCATCGTATGGCGGTCGCGTGCAGGCCACGCTCAATGTCACCCCCGGGCAGGTGCTCAACCTGTATGTAGGCGGTGCGGGCGGATGGGCCGGAGATTACACCTACACGCCCGGCGGATTTAACGGCGGCGGCGGCTCGGGCTATTATGGTGAAACCGGTGGTGGCGCTACCGACATCCGCATCGGCAACACATCGCTGACGAATCGTGTGCTCGTAGCGGGCGGTGCCGGCGGCGGCCGCGCTTCAGACGGTGGCGGCGGCCACGGTGGTGGCCTTATTGGGCAGGGTGGAGCCTTTGGCTCTGCCGGTTCAGCCGGCACCGGTGGCGGCGGCAGTCAAACGGACGGCGGCAGCCGGGGCAATCGCTTCAACCTCTATTACGGCAACACCGGTTCGTTTGGCCAGGGCGGCGACGCCGGCAGCTGGGGCGGATGGGGCGGTGCAGGCGGCGGTGGCTGGTATGGGGGCGGCGGCTCCGTTTATGGCGGCGGTGGTGGTGGATCTTCATTCACCAATCCCAACCTGACCCAGAACGTGCGTCATGCACAAGGATACCAGGAAGGCGCCGGACTTCTCATCATTTCCTACCAGGCAACATGCCCTGCGGGCGAGCGAACGCCGGTAGTAGTAACGGTAAAAACCCCTCCCACGATCTCGATCGTAGCAAGCGCAGATACGGTTTGCACTTCGGTGCAATTGACGGCATCGGGCGCATCCACTTATACGTGGAATGCGTATCCCGGATATACAACCGGCGCCAAGGTGCTCGCCGGGCTTCGTCGATTGATGTCTGGCTACACCGGACCGATCGTGCAGATCCGTCGCTTGTCCGACAACCGCGTGGCTGATTTTGGCCTCCTCGGGAACATCCTCGACACGGCAGCCGTGCGTGCATTTCTAGCCAGCTCCGATGGCTTCTGCACCAAACTGTATGATCAGTCCGGCAACGGAAACCACCTGGTGCAGGCCGAAGAGCAGAAGCAACCGCAACTTATTTTGAATGCAGTCAACGGCAAGCCCGTTCTTCGTTTTTCGGCTATACCTGGCCGTTATATGACCAGCCCGGTTGTAGTAGCGGCTCCGTATACCGTAGTGTATGCAGCCCGTCAAACCGGTCCCGCCCGTGGCCGCGTGCTCTCTTCCATACCGGGCAACTGGCTGCTTGGCTGGTATGGCGGAAACAAAAGCATGGCACACTTTGACGCATGGATTTCGCCAAGCGGCGGCATCGGTGCTGATTCGCAACCTTATGTTTATTCGGCCACCCGATCGTCAACGGTAAGCAGGATCTTCGAGAACGGATCATTGCTTTACACCAGCGGAAGCGGAGCGGCCGGCATCAACGGCCTGCAGGTAAATGGTTACCAGGCGCAGCCGTACGAACTTTCCGACGTCGACTTCGGCGATGTATCCATCTACGATGGCGTAGCTCCTGATGCAGTGCGCGCTGCACTGGAGACCACGGCTGCATCCTGGTACGGCGCTGCAGCTACGAGCACGGGCAGCCCGGTTACGTTTAGCCCTGCCGGCCCCACTACTACCTACGAGGCAATCGGCACAGCGGCTAACGGCTGCAAGGCCGGCGCAACGAAAGTCATTGTGGTAGACGGCAAGCCGCCGGTGGTGCAGTGTGCCGCCGATCAAGCGCTGATTCTCAACGCATCCTGCCAGGCAACTATGCCCGATTACCGTTCGCTGCTTACCATTACCGACAACTGCTCGGCATCCAACGAACTGGTAATTACACAGCTGCCTGCGCCGGGTTCGGTAGTAGTGGGCATGGACACGATCCAGGTCAGCTTTACAGTGCTTGATGTAGCTACCAACAGCAGCACCTGCAGCCTCCGCGTGATACCGCGCGATACGTCCACCATACGTCTGATTTGCCCCGCCACGCAGACGGTTAGCCAGCAAGTCGGGCAATGCGGTGCGGTTGTAACGCTCACCGCTCCCACAGCATCCAACTGCCGACTGGTAACCGTTGCACAAACCGGCGGACCCGCCAGCGGCTCGCTCTTCTCCGTGGGAACTACCACGGTTACATATACCGCCACCGATGCCGTGGGCAACATGACCACCTGCTCGCAAAACGTGGTAGTTACCCCGCTTGCCTATGCAATCGTGGGTGATACTATCGTGTGCAGTTCTTCCACCGCTTCCGTATCCATCGCCAACCTGCTTCCGGGCACTACCGTCAACTGGTATACGGCAACTGGTGGAGGCGGTACACTCGTAACCACCGGCAACCCGGCGACCAACCTGGGTGCGGGAACCTACTATGCCAGCTTTAACGCGCCTTGCGGCCCGGTGGAAAAGCAGGTCAACATCTTCGATGCATCCACGATACCGGTTGTCATCGCCGGCGACACGGCCTATTGTGCGGGCAACCGCGGCTTCCTTTCCGCAAGCGGATTCGGCACGGTGAACTGGGGCCAAATGACACTCCCAGGAGATGCGGCATCCACCAGCGTCGCCGTTGGCCTGCGCCTCCTCCGCACGGGTTATTCCGGACCACTCGTTCGCCTTCGCCGTTCTTCCGACAATGCGGAAGAGAACTTCGGCGCAGTGGGAGGTCAACTCGATACCGCGGCCATCCGCACGTGGGTCGGCAACAACGACGCCTATTGCATGGTGCTTTACGACCAATCCGGATCGGGTTTCAACATCATTCAGACTACCCTTGGCGCACAGCCGAAATTCATTTTCAAAAGCACGGCAAACAACCGTCCGACACTTCTTTTCAATCCCGCGCAGTACATGCAGCTGGCGCAGAACTTCAACTCGCCCTACACCATTAGCGTTGTGGCCAGGCAAACCGGCGGCGTCCGTGGTCGCGTGCTCTCCTCTGTTTCCAACAACTGGCTCCTCGGATGGCATGGCGGACAAGAAGGCAAGGCCTACTTTGAAGGATGGGTACGCCAGGATGGACCGGCTGCCGGCAACAGCCTGAAGGTGTATACCGGAACTTCAAATGGCAGCATAGCATCGTTCTATGAGAATGGCCTGCTGCGCGCCTCCAACGGCGGCGGCCTGCAGGGTCCTGCCGGTATCCAGTTGAACGGTTTCCAGGGCGGCAGCGAACGATCCGATTGCGAGATCTTCGAATTGCTGGTTTATCCCACCGTTCTTTCGGAAGCCAGCCTGGTGACCGTAGAATCCGGCCTCCTGAATCATCACGTTGATGGCTCGCGGCTGCTCATTCCAGCAACCACGAGCGGGCCCGATGCCACGTATACCGCCTATAGCCAAACCGCGCAATGTGGTCCGCTGCAGTCGGCAAGCATCACCGTGCATTCCGCCGTTACAAGCAACCCCGCCACCTTTGGCGACAGTGCCTGGACCGTGCACGTATGGAATGCAGGCGGAGCGCTGGTGAATACGGCCACATGGGATTCGGCTTACTCGGGTTATTACACCGCCACCGGCCTCAATTTCAACTCGGCAGCTCAATGGGCTTCGGGCACCGCGCCTTCGGGTGCATCCGGCTATATAGGCTGCCCTGTGGGAACTTCAAATAACTCATGGAGCGCCAAGCGTAAGGGCTTCCCCTGCGGTGAGTACAAGTTATCCATCACTAGCCACGACGATGCAGCTCAACTCTGGATCAATGGCGTAAAGGTTTGGGAGCATGACATATGCTGCGATGTACACAACAACATCTGGCAGGGACGACTTTCGTTTACCGACAGCATCGAATTCCGCGTAACGCAGGGCGGCGGCGGAAGCCATGGAGCGCTCAGCTTCACCCTCGTTCCCTATACGGTTACCCTGAGCTACCCTGTTACTTCTCTTTGTCGCGATGCCAGCACGTTGATGCCTACGCGCAGCCAGCCCGGAGGCCGCTTCAGCGCGCTTCCGGCGGGCCTTTCCATCGACCCGGTAACAGGTGCGATCAATGTGGCCGCTAGCTCGGGTGGTATCTATACTATCACCTATGCTTGGGCAAATCCTTGCGGCGATACGGTGCGCGCCACTGCTCCGCTTACCGTAACCGCGCCGCAATTGCTTGCAAGCGAATTCGGCAATAATGCATGGAACGTATCCGTTTGGAACACGGGCGGATCCAACATCAACAGCAGTGCATGGAATACCGGATACGTAGGGCACTACCCAGCCACGGGAATGAATTTCAATTCCTTCAATGAATGGCCTTCGGGCATTCCTTCGAGCGCACCGGGCTACCAGGGTTGCGTCGTTTCGGCCAACAACCACTCGTGGAGTGCGAAGCGCAGGGGCTTCCCTTGCGGCGAATACAAACTCTCGATCGGCAGCCACGACGATGCCGCGCAACTTTGGATCAACGGAGTTAAAGTGTGGGAGCACGATGCGTGCTGCGACAGCCACAACGACGTATGGCAGGGACGCCTCGGCGCCACCGACTCGGTTGAGTTCCGCGTAACCCAGGGCACCGGCGGCTCAGTGGGTTCGCTCACGTTTGCGAATGTGTTCGACGGACTTACGTTGTCCTATCCAGCTACTGTTAGCTGTTCCAATGCGGCAGACCTTTCACCCACCACCAACCGCGCCGGGGCTGCATTCAGTGCCTCGCCAGCAGGTCTCGCCATTAACGCCACAACAGGCCTGGTGCAGGTTTCAGGAAGCCTTGCCGGCACCTACACGGTGACCGCCACCTGGTATAATGCCTGTAGCGATGCCTTCACTGCTACCGCACCGGTTACCATTCTGCCCCAGCAGGGAGATCCTTCCGGATGGGGTCAGGGTCAATGGAATGTGTACGTATACAGGGGTGGCGACGGTACCATCGCGAATGCGTGGACAACTGGCTATTCGGGCTACTATACCGCTACCGGCATTGACTTTAACAGCACGCAGCAGTGGGCTGCCAACGCTTCTCCTTCCGATGCACCCGGCTACCTCGGCTGTCCCGTGGGTGTTGACTTCAACTCCTGGAGTGCGAAGCGCGAAGGATTCCCTTGCGGCTTCTACCGCATCTCCATACCTGGGCATGATGACGGTGCGCAACTCTGGATCAACGGCGTGAAAGTGTGGGAACACGAAGGCTGCTGCGACAATCACAACGACATCTGGGAAGGGCCGCTCGGACCGACCGATAAAGTGGAATTCCGCGTGGTGGAAATCGACAATGCCGCACATGGCTCGATCACCATTACCGCAGGCGGTCCGCTTGTGCGCTACGGTGCGGCAGACTATTGTTCGTCCGCGCCGGCTTCTTCACCGATTCTTTTAACCACCGGTGGCGTTTTCAGTGCACAACCTGCAGGCCTCACCCTTGATCCTCTTACCGGCGTTTTTGATCCGGGCACCAGCACTGCTGGTTCCTATACGGTCACATATGCAATTGCAGGCCCTTGCGCCGACTCTGTGCGCGGCACCACCACGGTTAACATCGTGGGTGCACCCGGCAATCCGGCAGTGCCTGGAACTAACTCGTGGAAAGTATACGTTTTCGGCGCCGGCGGCATGCAGTATGATACTACCGCTGCCTGGAACAGCGCTTATGCGGGCTACCTCGATATAAGCGGCCTGAGCTTCAATACCCGAACCGACTGGCAGTATGCGCTCTATAACGCCTCCGGAGTAGCAGGTTACCAGGGCTGCCCCGTGTCGAACGGCAACCATTCAGTGGCCTTCCGCCGAAAAGGCTTCACCTGCGGACAGTACATCATCCGTATGCGACGCATCATCGGGTCGGCCCAGCTGCGCATCAATGGTGCCATCGTCCGCTACTTCGCACCAACGGTAGCCTTCAACACACCCAATGCCGAAGTCTGGCGTGGGTATCTCAACGACGGCAGTATCGTAGATTTGATGATCCGAAGCAGCGGCGGCACCTATGCGGAGTTTACCGTAGAGCCGATCGTTGAGTCCATCAGCCTTTCCTACACGCATAGCCAGGTCTGCTCCAACTTCGACACTCTCCGTGCCCAACTCAGCGGCCGGAACGGCGGCATTTATTCGGTAACGCCGGCTGGTCTCACACTGGATACGTCAACGGGCGCAGTGGTGCCGTCTACCTCGACACCGGGCTCCTACACCATCACGTATGCGCTGCCCACAGGCTGTGGCGATACGCTGACTTCCTCGTTTGCTATGAGCGTGGGCACGGGTGCCGGCGATCCGTCGGTATTCGGCACAGACGCGTGGAACGTGTATGTGTACAACAGCGGGCAGGCGCTCATCACGCCGGCTAGCTGGAGCGCCAACTATTCCGGATTCTACTCCGCAAGCGGTTTGAATTTCAACTCTGAAGCGCAATGGACCAACGGCGCGCCTCCTTCGGACGCCCCGGGTTATCAAGGCTGCCCCGTAGGCCCTTTCAATAACTCCTGGACTGCGAAGCGCAAGGGCTTTACCTGCGGATATTACAGCATCAACGTAGACGGCCACGATGATGGCGCACAACTGTGGGTGAATGGCCTGAAGGTTTGGGAACACGATGCGTGCTGCGACAGCCATCCCGATGCCTGGCATGGCTTGCTCGGCTCGGGCGACAGCGTGGAATTCCGCGTAACGCAGGGTGGCGGCGGGGCCTTTGGAGCAATAACGTTCCAGACATCGGCACCCACAGTGACCTATCCCAACAGCCTGTTCTGCAGCAGCGAAGCGCTGCAAACGCCTACCGTTGCTTTGAGCGGCGGTACGTTCAGCGCCACACCGGCCGGACTAGCCATCAACGCGACAACGGGTGAAGTGACGCCGTCGGCAAGCAGCGCCGGCAACTACACCATCACTTACGAAGTCAATGCGGGCTGTGCGGGCATTTTGCAGTCCACAACGACGCTTGCCGTTACGGCACCGGGCGGCGACCCCACCGTGCCAGGCACTGATCGCTGGAACGTGTACCTCTGGAACGCGGGCAACGGCAATGATCCGACACATTCCTGGAACACAGGCTACAGCGGCTACGTTGCGAGCACTACAAGCACCACTACGACCTTTAACTTTATCAGTGGATCGAACCCATCGATGCTGAACGGGTATGCAGGATGCGCCGTAACGGGCACCAACTACTCGTGGAGCATGATGCGCAAAGGATTCGCTTGCGGACGCTATTCGATCTCCTTCCCGACCCAATTCGGCTCGGCAGAAGTGCGCATCAACGGTGTGCTCATACGCACCTTCGGTGAACAGGATTATTTCACCAGCTCCGTCTGGCAAGGATACCTGTCCGCTGATGACGTCATTGAAGTCCGCGTCCGAAGCATCAGTGGCTACGGCTCCCGCATCCGGATCCTCTTCCAGAACATCGGCGAGTCGATGTCGCTGTCCTACTCCTACCGCGGTTGCCTGCAAACGGGCAGCAGCGACACGCTAAGTCCGGTGATCAGCGGCCGCAATGGAGGCGCGTTCACAGCTACACCTGCAGGTCTCGATATCAACCCAACTACCGGTGTCATCAGCCTGCTCAACTCGCTGCCGGGCACCTACAACGTCAATTACAACGGCGCTTCGGTTTGCGGAACGCCCTACAACGTGAATACATCGATAACGGTTTCGGCAGCCCCTTCAGGCAATCCCGCGATCTTTGGCCAAGGCCTATGGAACGTCTATGCCTGGAACGCGGGTATGAATTATGGCGTCGCATGGAATACCGGTTATGCAGGCTACTACACGGAGAACAGCCTAAGCTTCAATACAGGAGATCGCTGGGATGGTGGGGCCTCGCCATCGGCGGCTTCCGGCTACCAGGGCTGCACGGTTGATGCGGACCAGCACTCCTGGAGTGCAAAACGCAAAGGCTTCCCTTGTGGCTATTATCAGATCAATATTCCTACCCACGACGATGATGCGGAACTGTGGATCAACGGTGTGCGCGTCTTCGAACATGCAGGATGTTGCGACTTGCATACCAACGTGTGGAGTGGCGCACTGGGCGCGGAAGACAGCGTGGAATACCGGGTGAAGGAAGGAGGCGGCGGATCGGGCGGAGCTATCGAACTCGTATTGCAGTCTGCCATATCCTTCAGCGCCTGGACAGGCGCCGTTGACCGCGACTGGACGAATGCCGGCAACTGGTGCGGCCCGCTCCCCATTGCAACCACCGACGTCAGCATTCCCGCAGTTGCAAACCTCCCGATCGTGCCTGCAGGTCAATCGGCCATGGTACGCAATCTTACCGTAGGCAGCGGCGCATCACTCACGGTGCTGGGTACGCTCAATCTGTACAGCAATCTGGAGAACAGGGGCGGCATGCTCGACATGAGCCTGGGCCGTCTCGACCTCGAGGGTGCCAGCGCGCAGCAGGTGCCGGCTTTCATGGTGCAAACGCTGAACGTGAACGGTGGTGGCGGCTTTACGTTATCGGGTAATTCTACGGTAAGCGGCACGCTCCACTTCGGTGCTTCGGGCGGCCACGTGCTGCTTGGCGCAAGCGACCTCACCGTGGGCACCGTTAGCGGTGGCGACGAGAATGCGTTTGTGGTAACCAATGGCAGCGGAGCGCTTGTGCGCCTCGCACTGAATGGCACGCAGCTGATGCCTGTTGGCGTCAACTCAGCCAGCTACACACCGCTCACCATTACCAACACCGACGGCCTCGGCTGGAGTGTGCGACTGCAAGGTGATTTCACCGGCTATCCCACCGTTAACCAGGCCGCCGCATTGCCACGCATCTGGCACATCACGCCGTCAACTTCACCAACCATAACACCTACCGACCTGGTGTTCACGTACCCGGAGGCCTTGTGGCAAACGCCTTCGCTTGTAAGCGTGTATCACTATGGCGCCGGCACGGGTTGGGCACTTGCCAATAACAATGCGTCCGGGCTAACGGCATCGCTTGCCAATGGTTTGCGCAGCGTTACGCTCAGCGGGCAGCAGGCCTTTTCACCATTCGCCATTTCGGGCATCACCGCACCACTCCCGGTTACACTCCTGTCGTTTGCGGGAAGAGCGGAAGCAACGCACAATAAGTTGGAATGGCGCACAGCAAGTGAGCAGAACAACCGCGGTTTCTACGTGGAGCGCTCAACCGATGGACGAAGCTTCCTGTCCACTGCATTCGTGCCGGGAGCACCGGGCGGCAACAGCAGCACGCTGAAACAATACGGGTTCGCAGACAGCACGTTTACCGGCACAAGGCAGTACTATCGTTTACGGCAGGAAGATTTCGATGGACGCTTCCGCTACTCGCAGGTTGTGATGATCGACCGCAGCAAAGAGGCAGCGCAGATGACCGTCTATCCGAATCCCGCCCCCTCGCAAACGAACGCGCGGCTTGTGCTGGCGCAAGCGGGTCCGTATACGTTCGTGCTGCTTGATGCGCAGGGCCGTCAGGTCCGTTCGATGTCGTATCGATTACCGGTGGGAACGTCTACGACGAAACTAGAGCTGAACGGACTTGCTGCGGGAACATACCTGCTGCAGGTGCGCAACAAGCTTGGAGAAGTTGCCGGAACCGCCCGCCTGGTAAAAGAGTAAGCAATGACCACATCATAAAAAAACCGGAACGTTCGTTCCGGTTTTTTTATTTCTGTCCAGCGATCCTTTCCACCCAATCAGCAAAGGCCTCGATGAATTTTTGCATGAAACCCCGCGTTGCGTCATTTGTGAGCTTGCCGGTTTCGTCGAACAGTTTTGTTGCGCCTCCCACGTATGCCTCCGGTTGTTGCATGGTGGGCACATTCACAAACACCAGCGCCTGACGCAAGTGCTGGTTGGCACCGAACGCTCCGATGGCGCCGGGCGAAACGCTTACCACCGCGCCGGGCTTGCCGTCCCACGCACTTTTGCCATATGGTCGCGACCCCACATCAATGGCATTCTTCAACACGGCAGGCACCGAACGGTTGTATTCAGGCGTGAGAAAAAGCAACGCATGGGCGCTCCTGATCTTTTCGCGAAACGTATGCCACGCCTGCGGTGCTTCTGCTTCAAGGTCTTCGTTGTAAAAAGCGAGGTCGCTGATATCTACCAGCTGCAGCGATAACGAAGCGGGCGCGAGCTCCATCAGCGCTTTCGCCATTTTGAGGTTATACGACTCCTTGCGTAGGCTTCCCACTAAAACGGCAACGTTATATGTGCCCATAATTGTTTTTTTTAAGATGCGGCGATGCCGGGAGCGTCGATCGACCGGCGTTTTCATTTTGAAGTTATCCCGTTGCCAGATGCAGGCAATGTTCCCGTAAACAATTTAGCCGAGCACCAGAAACAACGTAGTATACCATGCCGTGGTCCAGGCGACCTGCGTCATTTTCGATCTATGGAACGAGGAACGGTATGCCTTGCGTCACGGGCCCAGCTCCAACGAGCAGGTAATAAGCGCCGGCGGGCAGTGCCGAATGCTGAAGTCGTTGCATACCGCTTTGCATCGTACCGTTGCCCAGCACGCGGCCTTGCGCATCTACGATCTGCCACGCAACGGGCGCACCAGCATTGTCTACATGCAACGAGCCACGCACGGGGTTTTGCAACAAGCGCACACCCGTAGTGCCTTCGCCACGCAAGGTGATGATGGCCGAGTAATGTACGCGTCCGTCCAGATCCACCTGGCGGAGGCGATAGAGTGTGGTGCCTGAAGGAGCGAGCACATCATGAAAGCGATAGCTGCGCAAGCTGCTGCTGTTGCCCGCTGCCAACACGGTGCCAATGGCCGTAAACGCGCCGGTAGCCATGTTACGTTCTACCACGAAGCGGTCGCTGTTCTGCTCCTGCGCCGTGCCCCATTCCAGCACATTGCCCGCTGCTGCCTGGCTGCCGCGGAAGTAGAGCCAGCTCACCGGCAGCGTCCCCCCAGCGGTGCTCGCATTCATCGCAAGCACATCGGCCGTGTTATACATAGGTGCGTCGCTGCCGTTGTATTCGATCACCTTGAAATGATAGTCTGTGTTGGGCGCGAGACCCGTAACCGTAACGCCGTTCCCACTGCCTGCATACACGATGAATTCACCGGCACCCAGTTGCGGGCCATTGCCGAATTGCGCATTGCCGCTGTATTTCGTCAGGTTCGATGGTATTGAAAGAGGGGCGCTGCCAGCCTTCGCAAGCACCAGGCGGCCCGAGCCATTCCCTGCTATCCACGTGAGGGCGATGCTTGTGGATGCGGGCGTATTGCCTGAGGCCGTGCTTCGCGTGGCGGGCGCGGCAACCGTGCTGCCCGTGCCCGTGAGCGCGAGACCGCTTGCATAAACGCTTGTGGCGCCACTGCCATTGTATTCGATCACTGCAAAGTGGTACGCAGATGCCGCTTCGAGCCCGGTGATGGTCACGCTATTGCCTGCGCCATTGTACAAAACGCGGTTACCATTGCCCAGATCGGCAGCTGCACCGAAATCGCTGCTGGCAGCATAAGCGGTTCCATCAACAGGAACAAAATTCACTACAGCCAATTTACGCGCAACGAGCATGCGCCCGGAGCCATTGCCTGCGGTCCAATGGAACGTAAGCTTATTACCATCCTGGTTATCTGTAACAGGCGCCGTAGCCGCTGTTGTGGGCGCAACGATGCCACCCATGGTAGTGAAGGAGAAAGTGCCTGCGGGCTTCAGGTACACGGGGCCCGTGCTGCCGTTAAACTCGAAGGCGGCAATGTAGTAGGTTGTTCCCGGCTGCAAGCCTGTAGGAATGAAGAGGCCGCTGTTGCTGTTGGATATTGCATAGTTTCCGTTGCCCATGTGCGCGCTTGCCAGTCCGAAGTTCGACGTGGCGTTATAGGTTTGCAGGTCGGTCGGAGCAACGTCAACCGCGCTTCCGGCTTTCATTACAAAAACGCGCGAAGTACCATTTCCCAGGTTGAACGTCACGTTGGCCGATGTTGTAGAAATACTGTTCACACCGGAGATCACGGTCTGCGTGGTAGGCGCCGAGTAAGTGGCTTTCGAAGCAGCAAGCCACAGCCCGTTGGCCACGAGGTAGTCGGCGCTGCCCGCAGTGACGTTATATTCAACGATAGCAAAGTGATATGTGGTGCCCGCTTCGAGGCCGGTTACCGTCACCGAGTTGCCGCTGTTGGCGTACACAACGTACTCGCCCAGCGCGTTGCCCATTTCTGTGCCACTGCCGAGGATCGCATTCGCAGTATAGTCAACGCCATCCACCGGAAGCGTGCTCACGGCCGCTCCTTTGCGCACGATCACCATTCGTTTCGCGCCATCGCCGCTCTGCCAGTCGATGCGGAGGCGGTTGCCGTCGATGGTCGGAAAGAGTGCGTTGGAAGGGCCTGCGGCGGGTTCGTTGGGGATAGTGAACTGTGTGCCGCTGCCCGTTGCGTGGTACACCGGTGCGCTGGTGCCATTGAGATCCCAGCTCATAACGTAATAAACGTGGCCGGGTGTAAGGTTCGTTATGTTGGGCGCGCCGCCGTTGCTCTGGCTGTACAGAAGAAACGTGCCCGTTTCCACTTGCAGGCCACTGCCGTATATCGCCGTAGCGCTGTTATATTTCACGAGGTCCTGCGGTGTCCAGGTAATGGGCGCATCGCGGCGAATGGCCATCAGGCGATAGGCGCCGTTGTTCCCGCTGACATTGCCAAACGCAAGCTGCGCGCTGCTCCCGGTCATCGAGGTTGCCGAAATAGTGCGGTTCGCCGTCGGCGACAGCGCCGTGCTCTGGCTCTTATGAACCGTGGTGGCCAGGTAGTAGGTGTTGTTGCTGAGATCCGCATCGTAACTAAACACGGCAAAGTAGTAGGTAGTCGACTTCTCGAGGTTCGTCACGGTTGCACTTACACCGGTGCCTGCGCTTACCACATACTCGCCCGAGTTCGGAACCCATTCGGAAGCATTGGAACCGAAGGCAGGATCGGCGGTGTAGCTCTGTCCATTGAGCGGCACATTCTGCACGGCGCTGCCTTTCTTCACCACCACGATAGTGCGCGAGCCATTCCCGCGCGGCCAGGTGATGGAAAGTGCATTGCCGTCTACCGTTCCGAAGTTCACGCCGCTGCCCGCCTGGCTAGGCCCCGCATTGGTTGTGGCGGTTGCACCAACACCGGGTGTTTTGTACACCGGCGAAATCGTGCCGTTGTATTCAAAAACGGCGAAGCTGTATTGCGTGTTGGGCTCAAGATTGATGACGTCCGCATTGGTAGTTGTGCCCTGTGAGCCGCTCGTGGTTTTGAGCACCACGAAGGTTTCGGCGTCGAGCACGTACGGACTTACCGCAGAAGAACCAAAGGATGCGTTGTAGTTATACGATTTCAGGTCTTCGGGAAGCGCCACTACGGATGCACCCTTGCGCGCAACAACGATGCGGCCATTGCCGCTGCCATTTGTGAAAGTCAAACGCACCGAATTGCCGGCGATGTTGTTGACAGACGAGATGGACGCATTGGTGAGGGGTGCCGATTTCGTAACGACAAACTTGTTTGTGGGCGTCACGCTCGAGTAATCGGGATTGGGACTTCCTACGGTGCTGTACTCGAAGATCGCTACATAGTAAGCGGTGCTGGCCGAAAGGCCGGTAACGGTAACATTGCCCGAAGTGCCGCGATACACGACCCATTCGTTGGGCGCGGTGAAAGCCGCAGCCGAAGCAAGCGATGCATTGCTGGTGCTCGTGGGAGCATTGTAGGTGACGCCATCCGCGGGAGTACCCGCTATGTCGCTTCCGGCCTTTATGACAACGATGCGCCCATTGCCGGAGCCCACGGAAAATGTCAGGTTGAATTGTCCGCCATCGATGCCGGCGGCAGGAAATTGTACGTTCGACGCCGAGGTTGCGGGGTCGGTGGCATGCACGCGCAGGAAGGCGAGCACTGCCAGGAGAAGCAGGCTTGGTTTCATTGTGTTGGGGGTTAAGTCGAAAGAACAGCACCAACAACAAAGGGTGTTTTCCAAGGTTGATCCGTTCCCGTAGAACTACGGAGCGGGCAGGAGTTGTCTTTCGGAAGGCAAAGTTGTACCTCAGGAACGACAGAAGAAATACATACCGGATGGAGCGCTCAGGTTGGGGGGATGAATTGCACGATGGCCCACCCCAATTGTGTACACCCGCGTGCCGCAATTCGGTCTCCGGCAGCGCGGCGGAATGTTTTTTCTACCCAGGCAGGCGATCGGGATAGGTTTGGGCACAAAAACGAATGCAGCGCGAAACACAGCAGGGATAAGCCTTTTGGCGATCCGTTAACCGTTTGGCGAGAACAAATTCGATCCAACATTAACCGCATGAACCCTTTTCCCGGCGCTAGGTTTGCATTGTCAACAAAGTCGGTTCCCCGATTTTACCGAATCGACAACCCAACGTTTGCTTGCGCATTTTTTCAACCTTTAAATGAAAAACATGGCCAGCAAGTTCCTTAACCAGGCATTCCTTTTTGCCGCTCTCAGTCTCTCCGCCGTTGCTACACCAGCCCTCGCACAGCCGCGCACCGAAAAACCTGCGCCCGAAGTGCAGATCATCCAGGTGACGCCGATCGATGGCCGTCCCACCTTCCAGGTCCGCGTCGACAAATCGGGCACCGATGCACTCGACTTGTCGATCGCCGACGATTATGGCGAAGTGCTATTCAGCGAAACCATCCGCGGCGATCACTATGACCGTTACTTCCTGGTAGACATCCCAGCGAATGGCACACGTCTCGTTTTGCAACTGCAGTCCCGCAAAGGACGCACCGTGCAGAAATTCGACATCGACACCGAGGTGCGCAACAATGCGGCGCTGCCTGTGGTTAGTCGCTAAGAACACTAGCGGATCAGTTGCCGCGCGATGCGGATATCGTGGAACTGCACCAGCGGCTGCACTGCTGCACCTGTTGATGCAAAGAAGGAAAGCTCGAACACGAAAGAACCCGATTCCGAAAGATCAGGGCCCATCCCCTGCATCGACGTCCGTATCGCAGCAGCCAGCTCCGTTACAAATGCCTCATCGCCTTCAAAATCGGCACCTTCACGGAACGCCCGACGCGGAACCAGCAGCACCGGTAGCGTTACCTCGGGGCCGCCTTGTGCAAGTGGCGACGCGAACGAACACTGAAGTGTGCATATCTGGTTGCCGGCGCCGGCAGGAATGATCTTTCGGAAAAGCCCGCCCAGCAAGCGCTCCAGCGCCCGTGGCCCGCTGCCTTCCATCCAGGAGAACGCATCGAACCGCCTCGCCGTCGACAATTGGGGCGCAGCAGGGTGATCGAATGTTTGCGGGTTGGTCTGCATCGTGAATGATGGATCTACAACGCGCCCGTTGAGTATTTCGTTTCGCCGCGAGCGCACAGTCGCGCGTGCATTCTGGTGCTTCAATGCGTGCAAACCGTTCCAGCCGATACGCCGCTCAAGGCTGCGAGAGGCTTCCACCGAGAGGCGGCCTTCTGCGTTGATGAAGTTCCAGGTATCTGTTGCGTCGCCAACGGGAACAGGATCGTAGCCGTCGATGAACACTTCGATCGCAAGACTGCCTTCCGGTTGTTTCATATGAATGCGCAGTATGCCATCGGGCTCCGCGCTCTCCTGCACAACAAACGGAAAAGCCGTTGGAGAAGAAGCGGCCTGTTTAGGCGATCGATGTTGTGTGGGCCACCCCGCCGCCACCGCCGTTGCCAACTGTTCGTAGGCAGCTAAGGCAACCGAAACGCGCGCATTTGCATCGGGGTCATCTGTCGAACTGCCTGCTACCCTATCGGCTTCGATCTGCATACGGCAATGATGGAAGGCAGCGAGCGCAGTGAAGAAGTCTCCGGCATCGGTGGAAGCGCTGTGCGCCGCACCCTGTGGCACATTCCAATCCAGCAGCCCATGGAGGGTGTCCTGCAAAGCGGCGCCAGCCGAGTAATCGTAGAAATACTGCCAGGTCAGCGCATCCTCGATCTGCTCAACACGTTCAACACCACTGGTGTGCTGGCTGAGCAGGTGCACTTGCGTGGGGAGCACCCGCAGCGGGAGGGGCACATCGGCATCGGGAAGCGCATACAACAAGGCAGCTTCTGTGGCCTCTGTTGCAAGCAACCGCAGCCAGCGCAGGTCTGACTCCTCATACGAATCAGCTGTTGAAATGCCAACGTGGCTGATATGCAAGGCGCCTATCAGCGGCGTAATCGCGCGATCGGGAACGGGCTTCACAAAAACGGTAACAAAGCCCGGGTGCTCTGCATCGCCGGGGGCGAAATGAACATCTTGCGGTGGAGCATCGGCAGCCGCGTCGTCCTGATAATGTGCTGCCAGAAATAATTTTCCTCCCGGCAAACCGGTTGCAGTTACCAACAACCCGACCACGGTATCATCGCAGTGTGAGAGTTTGTTCTTAAGACGCTGTTCGTAAGCGCTTACTGCCGCTTGCACACCGGATGTGTTGGCGTTGGGGTAGACTGGAATGAGACGGGAAGCAATGCGTGCTGCCAGATCCTCTCGAAGGGCAATGAGCCTGTCGGTATCTCCTCCGCCATCGATCACGGAGTCCAGCGAATCGAAGAATCCGCGCACCCATACGTTGAGGTCGATGTTGGAAAACTGCCGCGGCTTTTCAAATCCGGACAAACCTTTTCCCGACTCATAGCGCGGGACGGTGACCGTTGCCGACAATAGTTCCTGCGACCAGGGGGGCAAGGCCAAGGGAAGAATCGTCGGCGCTATCGATAGCGCGAGGGCCGCGGGCAGCCCGGTACCAAGTCGCAGGATCCACAGCCCGGAACCCGCTTCGCCCGGAGCAGCCGGTGGCAGCCCGGGAATGGCAGGCACCAATACAGAATCATTTGATGGCGGGAACGCCAGCGCGAAGGACGCAGCGAACGCTTGCCATGGCGCTGTATCCTGCCTGTGTACATATACAAGGGGAGCAACGGGGAGCTCCGTCCGCCTCGACCGTATTTCTACGGATTCGCCATCTTCCGACTCCTGTGTTTCGTCAACTTCCAGCGTAACCAGCATTTCCAGCAGCGCTTGCTCTGGAATCGTCGGAGCAACTACCGGCCAGGCCAGTTCCAATGCTGATGGAGGAGGCACTTCTGCTCCTTGCGCGCGCCCTTCGAGATAGGAAGTGATGCCGCGAAGGAATGCGCGCGTCGCCTCAAATTCGTTTTCGCCGAACAAAAACGGCCCACCTGTTGCGAGTGTTGTGCGGACTGCTATGCTGATCGGCCTGGCAGTTGTTCCGAAAGTGTTCCACTGCAACAACAAGGCTGCGTATTGCGTGGCATCCTGCTGCAACTGCATTTCCCACATCGTATCCGTTTCCGGGTCGTAGCGTGAGGCGTCCAGCCGCAACTGCAGCACAAGCCGTGGACCTTCCGCCAGGTAGTACCCGGCGTCCATTCCGGGCCAGGAATCAAACAAAAATTCTTCCGCTGGCTCGAAGCCTTCGCGCAGGTTCTGGGACATTCAATGATGGTTTGTCGCAAAAGTTAGTCATATCTGCGGAAAGCGATCATCAGCGGTGGCGTATCAGCGCAGCAGGTTGCGCAGGCAATACACATGTTCGCGTGCAGTAACCAGCAGGTCTTTGCCGTTAGCGCCACCCCAGCAGCAATTCGCCGGCTCCTTCTCCAGCCGGATGTGCGCCAGCCGCTCTCCCTGTGCGGAGAGTAGCAACAGCCCTTCCCGCGTGCAGAGCCATAGGTTGCCCGATGGATCGCACTTCAGGCCATCACAGTTTTCTTCGGCCACCAGTTCCTTCATTTGCAATGACGAAGTATCGTACGCAATCAGTTTGCGTTCGAAAATTTTGCTCGAACAAACGTAAAGTGTTTGCTCACCTGGCGCAAGACAGAGTCCGTTTGGAAAGCGATACTCCTTGCAAAAAGCAGTGACCACACCGCCGCGCCACGCATAAAACGCAGCATTGCCTTGCCGGAGATCGGGACGCAGCACCTGGTCCTTGAGGCCGTAGGGTGGATCGCTGAAATAGACCGCGCCCTTTGCGTCCACAACAATGTCGTTGGGACTGTTGAACGGCCTTCCTTCAAAATGCTGCAGGAGCATTTCCAACACACCATTCGTATAGCGCCCGATTGCGCCGTTCCCGTGCTGGCACAGGTACAAACGACCCGCACCATCATAGGCAAGCCCGTTCGAGCCCGTTTGCGCCGACAAAAAAGAACGGTCCTGCAATGAACATCCGCTATCCCGTATAAATACGGTCCGCGTGCCGGGCCCTTCAATCCGGCAAACAATGTTCGCGGGAATATCGCTGTACAGGTAATAGCCGGCGGCGTTCCAAACCGGACCTTCCGTGAACGTGTTATCGTCCGACCACAATTCGAGTTGGAAGCCGGGGTTGATGAATTGCTCCGCCTGCGGGCTATGATATTCGATCATGTGCTGTTATAGGGATGCTACTGATTCACCCATCACAAACTACAACTTCCGCCGCACCTACAGGCTTCCCAGGCGCTTCAACACCTTCGCGAGGTCAATGCCTTTGCCCATTACGGGTTTGAAGATGTCGCCCACCTCCTGCACCCGTTCAAAAACATTGTTGATGTTCCAGGTTTGGGGCGTGAGGCCCTTCTTTACTTCGTCCCAATACAAGGGCGTGCTCACCGATGCACCCGGCTTAGGGCGCAGCGAGTAAGGTGCAGCCGCAGTCTGCGTTTCCCTGTTCTGCAGGTAGTCGAGGTAGATGCGGTTCCTGCGTTTCGATGGACTCCGCTCCAGGCTGGTGAGATCAGGAAGCTCGCGGTTGACGAGCATCACCATGAGCTCTGCCAGCTGGCGGCTTTGCGGATAGTCGTACTTCGCTCCCATCGGGATGAAAATATGTATTCCGGTCGACCCGGATGTTTTGGCGTAGCAATCGGCACCGATGCTATCACACACCTGTCGCACCACGTGCGCCGTTTCGATTACCTTGTCGAAGCCAACGCCCTCGGGGTCGAGATCGATGAGGCACCAGTCGGGGTATTCCCACTGCTGCGTTCGCGAGTGCCATGGATGCAGCTCGATGCAGCCCAGGTTGGCGAGGTACACCAGCGTTGCCGTGTCGTTGCACACGAGGTAGTCGACGTTCTTCCCGGTTGATTCGCTGAAGTCGCGGTGCGTCGGGATCCAATGCGGGATCTTTCCCTTCGTATCTTTTTGGTAGAAGCTCGGGCCGTTGATACCGTTGGGATGGCGGTGCAACGATTCAGGACGTCCTTTGAGATACGGAAGGATGTAGGGCGCCATCCGCAGGTAATAGTTCACGAGATCGCGCTTCACCAGCTTCTCGTTGGGCCAATAGGGCTTGTCGAGGTTGGTGAGCGCCAGCACCTGGCCATCGATCTCCAACTGCACCTGTTTTCCTTCGGACGGTAGCAGCTGTCGCGCAGGACCATCTTTTGTGCCACTGCTCTTTTTTGAACCGCGCGGTGAGCCCGAACGAGCGGCGGGTGCAGCTTTCTTCGCACGTGGCGCGGACTTCTTAGGAGCAGCCTTCTTCGGCGCAACCTTCTTTGCAGTTTTTTTTACGGGTGCTTTCTCCGCAGCTTTTTTCACCATCGTCTTCGTTTTTTTACTGATCTCGATGACTACGTCTTTCGGCTTCTTATCGGTACGCAAACCCATGAAAATCGGGTGTCTGGCCATTCCTTCACGCGTCCATTCCGTAAACTTGATCTCGCACACGAGCCGCGGCTTCAGCCAGGTCACAGGAGCGTTGGCTTTGGGACATTCTTCGAAAGGACATTTTTCCGTGGCCAGCGGTTGCATCTTGTTGTACAACTCCTCAAGCGTCTTGTTGTCGAAGCCGCTTCCCGAGTGCCCCACATATACGAACTCCCCATCGCGATAAGCGCCAAGCAGCAGTGCGCCAAAGAATTTGCGGGCATTACGCGGCTCCGTATATCCGGCGACTACCACTTCCTGGCGTTGGTTCACTTTGATCTTCAGCCAGTCGCCCGAACGTGCGCCTACCGTATAAATACTGTCTGCACGCTTACCCATGATTCCTTCCAGGCCCTGCTTCAACGCCGCGTTGAAAAAAGGAGTGCCCTTCTCTGTCACATGATCGCTGTAGTGCAGTACGGAATCGACTTCCGGAAGCAGCGCCTCCAGCAATTTCTTCCGCCCGACAAGCGGCACCTGCGTGAGGTCATAACCGCCGGCCCACATCAGGTCGAAGATGTAGTAGCGAAGCGATACCGGAGCGTTCTGCCAGTTCTGCAACAGCTGAAAGCTGGCAAGTCCGTGCTCGTCCACCGCTACGATCTCTCCATCAAACACCGCTTCGAAAGGCAAAGCAGCCAGCGCTTCGGCAACGGGCGTGTATTTTTCAGTGAACGACTTTTCGTTGCGTGAGATGAGCTCCGCCTTTCCTTCCGCCACGTAACCCACGGCGCGGTATCCATCCCACTTGATCTCATACAGCCAGCCTGCATCGTCGAAAGGTGCATCCACCAGCGTTGCCATCATCGGTGCAATCAATTGGGGCATCGCAGCAGGTCGGGCCAGCTTTGCGTATTCGCCCAGCAGCGATTGTATATCTACTGATTTTGTTTTCTTTCGGGAAGCTGTTTTTAATGCAGCTGCGCGCTTTCCGGCCACGGGCTTTGCTGCACTTTTTTTGGCCGCCGCTATAGGAGAAGCTTTCTTGCCGACAGCCCTCTTCTCTTCGGGATGCTTCGGTGCGGTGCCGTGCTCGAGTGCAACCTCCGCCAGCGTCTTGCCTGTTTTCACCGAGCGGTCTTTCAGCGTGATGTCCTTGTCCGAAGCGGTTTTGTCGCGGTGCTTGATGAGCAGCCACGAGCGATCGTCCTTCATTTTGTGCAGTGCAAATTCGCCCTTGATCTTTTCGCCATACACCACGATCTTGATGTTGCCCGATGCCATCATGCCGCGCATTACACGCTGCTGCTCCTTCCGATCCGCATCTTCAGTGCCAATCGGATGGTAGGTGCCTTCATCCCACACGATGACCGTGCCCGCACCGTAATTTCCTTCGGGGATAATGCCTTCAAAGTTCCTGTAATCGAAAGGATGATCTTCCACATGCATCGCCAGGCGGCGATCGGCTGGATTCAGCGAAGGCCCCTTGGGAACGGCCCAGCTTAATAGCACGCCGTTGAGCTCCAGGCGAAAGTCGTAGTGCAGGTGCGACGCATCATGCTTTTGCACTACGAAGCGCAAGCCGCCCTTCGACTCCTTTTCCTTTCCGCCCGGCTCGCTCGTTTCGTTGAAGTTTCGTTTAGCATTGTACTCCTTGAGACCCATAGAAGGACAGACAAAAAGCATGTGCCAGAGGAATTCCATCGCCACCCCAAAAAAAATGGATCGCAACAGCGAGCCAACTTCAGAACTTCAGACATCAGACATCCGACATCAGCCGCTCTCTTCTACGCTCGCTTCTTCCCTTTTCCCTCCAGGCTTTGTTTCAGCACGTCCATCAGGTCTTTCACCGTGGCGCTGCGTTCTTCGGGTTCGGCAATGCGGATGTTCTTTCCAGCCGCTTTCGCCTTGATCACTTTCTTCAGCGAGGCTATGTAGTTGTCTTTGAACGCCGCGGGATCGAAGGATTCGGTAAGCTGGGCGATCAGCTTTTTTGCAAGCTGCAGTTCCTTCTCGACAACCCGGCCGCTGGCGAGCTTCGGAACTTCTTTCAGCTCTTCTTCGTACCGCATCTGATCCAGAAGGAGGAGGCCCTTATAAGGCTTGATGGCGCATACGTGCTCGCGGTTGCGCAACATGAACTCCGCGATGCCCACCACACCAGAGTCTTCGAGCGCCTTCACCAGCAGGCGATAGGTTTTTTCGCCGCCCTTGCCGGGCACCAGGTAATAAGGCTTTTCAAAATAAATGGGATCGATCTCTTCTGCTTTTACAAACTGTGCGATGTCGATCGACTTCGATTTTTGCGGGCTGGCCCTGGCGAAGTCTTCTTCTTCAACCACAACGAACTTGCCTTTTGCATATTCGTAACCCTTCACAATGTCTTTCCATTCCACTTCCTTTCCCGTCTTCGTATCAATGCGCGCATACTTGATGGGCGCCATGTCTTTTTTCGCCAGCATATGCAGCGGCAACTCCTCCGATTGAACGGCGCTTTGGAGCTTCACGGGAATGTTGACCAGCCCGAAGGAGATCGTGCCAGACCAGATGGACCGGGCGGTTGCCATAAGCGCAGCTTTTTAGGACGCAGGGAAGAATGTATTCGATCCAACGTTGCCGGTGGGGCGGAAAAGAGCGGTTACGTAGTTGAGCGCATGCTGCCACCACGAGTGACGCGCGGGCGCCGTTTCGTAGAATTCAGCCTTTTGCATTTTTACCTTCACCAGTGCCATTTCCTGAAACACCTGCGGGTTGATGTCCTCGTTCACTTCGAGGAAGGCGTACATCTCTTCTGGATCGGTTACCATCCAGCCTTTGCCGGACACTTGCAGGAAGCAATCGACGCCCTTGCGGAAGAAGTCGAGGCGAACAGGAAAGTCCTGTTCGAATTGCCGGATGTCCTGGTTGGGTTTCTTTACAAAAAACCATACGTAACCATAATCGTCCGTTTTGATGCTGGAAACTACAGAGGTGGGCAGTTTGAGTACGGCATCGCTCTGATTGAAAAAGATGGCACTACCAATAAGGCGGATCTTTTCCTGGAGGAAGGCCAGCTGTTGGGGAGCGTGTTGATTGAGGGGCATACACTGAGTTTTGTTAACGGAATCGAAAAGAACTCAGGGATTGAGCTCCAAATAGAGTACCAACAAAATTTCCGCTTTGACCGGCACGCCCGAGCCTGATCGATGGGGAAATCGCGCTACAACACGGCTGTAACCGTCTTTCGGCTGGTCTGATTTTTTCATCTGTACGAACTTCAAATCCTAATTATGGCAAAAGCAACGAAATCCTCCACAAGCCGCAAGAGCGCTCCCGCCAAATCCGCAACACGCTCCGGCGCAACCAGCCGCAGTTCGTCGTCTACACCAACCAAGAGCAAAAGCAGCAACGCCACCAAGAGCAGCAAAGGAGCACCCAGCTTCGACGAGGCAACCCTCCTCCACGAGCTGTTCATGGAAGAACTGAAAGACATCTATTGGGCAGAGAAGCACCTCACCAAAGCGCTGCCTAAGATGGCCAAGGCGGCCACTTCGGAAGACCTCCGCAGCGCATTCCAAACGCACCTCGCGCAAACCGAGGAGCAGATCAGCCGCGTAGAGCAGGTGTTTGAAACCCTTGGCCTGCCTGCACGTGCGAAGAAGTGCGAAGCCATGGAAGGCCTGGTGAAAGAGGCGCAGGAAGGCATTGAAGACACGCCCAAAGGATCTTCGGTGCGCGATGCGGCACTGATCATCTGCGCGCAGAAAGTAGAGCACTACGAGATCGCAGCTTATGGATCGCTGGTGCAACTGGCCAAGACGATGGGCCGCACCGAAGTAGCGAACATCCTCGCTGAAACACTCGAAGAAGAAAAGGAGACCGACCAGCTGCTCACCGAGCTTGCCGTGTCGGGCATCAACATCTCTGCCGAGCAGGAGTCTGAATAAGTATCCGGTCGTCGAAGGAAGCGTCCCGCACCGAGTGCCGGACGCTTTTTTTGTGCCCGTGCAGTCCCCAACGTGCGACGGTGCAGTTATGCACACCCAGTTTGGCCCGTCTTTTCGTTTATTGGGGAGGTAATACTTGTATATGTCAAAAAACAGCCAGCTACAGCAAGAAGTAGCGATCCTGCAGGCGAACAAGAAAGGAGTCAAAGCAAAGTTCGAATCCTTTGCCGAAGGCACTACACGCGCCACCGGTACGCCCATCGCATTCGGGGTCGCGTTCCTCATCATCATCGTGTGGGCAGTAACTGGCCCGATCTTTCATTATTCAGATACCTGGCAGCTGGTGATCAACACCGGAACCACCATCGTGACCTTCCTGATGGTGTTCCTCATCCAACAGTCACAGAACAAGGATTCGCTTGCGCTGCAGCTGAAGCTCAATGAGTTGATCGCCTGCGAGGAGCGCGCCTCCAACCGGTTGATAGATGTGGAAGACCTGAGCCAGGAAGAGCTCGATGTGCTAAAGAAATTTTATGTGAAGCTTGCCGTGCTGGCCAAGGAGGGAGATGACCTCCATACCTCGCACTCGGTGGACGACGCTTCGGAAGTAAATCACAACAAACGAAACTATCATGAGCAGCGCCGCCAGGAAAGGATCAAACGAAAGCTCCAGCAGGAAGCCCCTGGAAGCCGTCAGCAGCCTAAGTCATAAGGAGTTCCTCAAGCTCGATCGCGACTACAGCAAGGCCGCGCACGCCGCCGACCTCGTATACGTGAGCGACCAGTGGCCGGGAATCAAACGATCAAAGAAAGGCACCGGCTTCAGCTATACGTTGAAAGAGGCTGCGCTGACCGACAAGGCGCAACTCGAACGCATCCGCAAACTCGCCATTCCGCCGGCGTGGACGGAAGTATGGATCTGCGTGCACGAGAACGGACACATCCAGGCAACGGGCAAGGATGTGAAAGGCCGCAAGCAATACCGCTATCATCCGCTCTGGCACGAGCTGCGCAACGAAACGAAATTTCACCGCCTCTTTGAATTCGGCAAACTACTCCCCTCGCTGCGCCTGCAACTGGAAGAAGATCTTTCGGTAAGAGAGCTGACCGACCGCAAGGTGATCGCAACCGTGATCGCACTGATGGAACGAACGTATATCCGGATCGGCAACAGCGACTATGAAAAGCAAAACGGATCGTATGGCCTTACGACGCTTAAAGACCGGCACGTGAAAGTGCAGGGCGACCAGGTACGTTTTTCATTCACCGGTAAGAAAGGTATCGGTCACGATATCTCGCTGCGCAACCGCCGGCTGGCCAAAGCTGTGCAGGCCTGTCGCGACATCCCGGGCAAAGAGCTGTTTCAATACTATGATGGCGACGGCAAGCGCAAGCCGATCGACTCGGGCATGGTGAATCAGTACCTGAAAGAAGCCACGGGCGGCGACTTCAGTGCAAAAGATTTCCGCACCTGGGCAGGCACGCTCAACGTGTTGCGCGCCTTCAAAGCATTCGGCCCGGCCAATAGCGAAGCAGAGCGTCGGCGCAACACGCTGGCCGCCCTCGACGAAGTGAGCCACAAGTTGGGCAACACGCGCACCGTGTGCCGCAAGTATTATGTGCACCCGGGTATCATCCGGCTGTACGAAGAACAGTCATTGCAGCGCTACCTCAAAGAGCTCGATGCCATCGAAGAGCCGGACAACCTTACGGGACTTACGAGCGAGGAAAGGGTATTGATGAAGATCCTGAAGGAATTGGTGTAGAAGGGAGAGGTGAAATGTGAGATGTGAAATGTGAAATGTTAGATGTGAGATGGCATATTTACGGAGGTAATCAAAAGGCAAAGGCTTTCTTCGGAAGCCTTTGCGTTTTGAAATAGTTCTCGTTTGAGGAATGCGAAGGGCGATCATTTTGCTCGTCCGCCTTTCGATGCAACTTTCTTCCGCGTTGCAGGCGATGCAGATGCCAGGCCGCGCCTGGAGGAGCCGCTGGCTGAAGAGCCGCCGCTGCGGCTGACGGAAGTGCCGCCGGAGGAGCGCTTGCGGGAAGAGCCTGAAGATTTGGAAGCGGACTTTTTGGGAGCTGCTTTTTTTGCCGCCGCTTTCTTTGGTGCCGCTTTTTTTGCTGCTGCTTTTTTGGGAGCCGACTTGCGCGAAGCAGCCTTCCTGGGAGCCGCTTTCTTTGCAGCTTTTCTAGGCGCCGCCTTTTTAGCTGCTGCTTTTTTCGGTGCTGCTTTCTTTGCGCTTTTGCGCGGCACTTTTGCGCCCTCTTCGCGCGCTTCGGAGAGTCCGATGGCGATCGCCTGCTTGCGGGAAGTCACTTTCTTGCCACTGCGGCCGCTTTTAAGAGTGCCGGCTTTGCGTTCTTCCATCGCCCGTTTTACTTTGGCGCTCGCGCCTTTCGAATACCTGGCCATGATGGGGAGTTTAGGGGTTAGTAATGGAGGTATGTCGCAAAATTTTCGTACCACCCCGGAAGAGGTATGGTTTTTTCCTTACTCCAGCAAACCCTTAATTATGCCTAATTACGAAAAGATCACGGACCTGCTCAACGACCTGATCCGAATCAACAACGACCGGATCGTTGGCTACGAAAAAGCGATCGACGAACTGAAAGAAGAAACGACCGACCTGCGCCCGCTGTTTGAGCGCTATGCACAGGAAAGCCGCGAATATGCGCGCGAGCTGAGCACCGAGGTAGCACGCCTGGGCGGCACGGCCGCCGATGGCACTACGAACTCGGGCAAAATCTACCGCGTGTGGATGGACCTGAAGGCCGTTGTTGCCGGCAAGGATCGCAAGGCCGTATTGGAAAACTGCGAGTTCGGTGAAGACGCAGCCCAGAAGGCTTACGACATGGCGCTCAACACCGACGAAACATTGGAGCCTTCGCTCCGCGACCTGATCGTGCGTCAGAAAACCCAGCTGCGTGTGGGCCACGATGAGATCAAGCACCTGCGCGATCTGCAGAAGACCAACTAGCCTTTGGCATGCTGGGACTGACAACGGTCGTTAGCAGTCCAGGCGACGAGAGCATGAGCGCAACCGAAGCGAAAAAAATGGCCGCAGTGGAGACTGCAGCCTTGCTGATAGAATGGACCGTGTATAGAAAAATTGAAATCGCTTCTCCACGATACAAAAATCCGATGCCATGCAGCTGTTCCCCGAACGGGAACAGCTGCCTGCGCATTCTGGAATCCGTTTGCCCCTCCGATGGGTACTAATTTCCACATGGCGTACCTTGCAGAACCACCGCTTCTTTTCCACAGTATGATCCAACGCATCCGCCGCTTCCTTTCCCTGTTTGCCAAAGCCGGCAACGGCTTCGTCAACGACAATGCTTTCAAGCTGAGCGCATCGCTTAGCTACTATACTGTGTTTGCGCTCGGTCCGCTGTTGCTCATCATCATTTCGCTTGCGGGCATCTTCTTCGGGCGCGAGGCCGTGCAGGGAAAGATCTACCTGCAATTGAGCGGACTCGTAGGCACGGAGGCAGCAGTCCAGATCCAGAACATCATCAAGAACGTGCACCATACGCATTCGTCGACGGCAGGTGCCATCATTGGTGCGGTCATCCTCGTGATCGGTGCCACCGGCGTGTTTACCGAAATGCAGGATTCGATCAACTACATCTGGTCGGTGCGCGCGAAGCCTAAGAAAAGCTGGCTCAAATACCTGAGCAACCGCCTGCTGTCTTTCTCACTCGTTGTGGGTCTGGGCTTCCTGCTCCTGGTTTCACTTGTCATCAACGCCCTGCTCAACCTGCTGAGCGACCGCCTCACACACTACTTCCCCAACTTCACCGTTTTCGTTTTCAACTGGATCAACATCGGTATCATCGTAGTGGCCATCACCGGATTGTTTGCCGTCATCTACAAAGTGCTGCCCGATGCAGTGATCTCCTGGCGCGATGCGTTCACAGGCGCGCTGATCACTGCGCTGCTCTTCCTGCTGGGCAAGTTCGGCATCGGCTATTACCTCGCACGCTCCAATCTCGATGTAACGTACGGCACCGCGGCCTCTATCGTCATCATCCTCTCATGGATCTATTACAGCGCACTCATTCTTTTTTATGGTGCCGAATTCACGAAGATGTACGCGCTTCATCATGGCAAAGGGATACATCCGAAAGAAACCGCGGTGTTCATCATCAAGCGCGAATCGAAGGAAGTGCCTACGTCCTATCTCGATACCTGAATGTGCGCTCCCGTCGCCAACCTTTTCGGTGCCGGTTCGTTATGATGATGCACCAAGCGATACCCCTTCATGCAGTTGCATACCCCTCAAACCTATTCTTTGCTTAGCAGCGGATCCGTTCCGCGCTATGCTCCACTTTCGCAAGACATCGATGCAGAAGTGCTGGTTATCGGCACTGGCATTTCGGGCGCACTCACCGCGTGGAAGCTGCAGGAGGCGGGCTTTAGCTGCACGCTCATCGACCGGCGCGAGGCAGCAACGGGGAGCACCGCAGCATCCACATCACTGCTGCAATACGAGATCGACACGCCGCTGTGCACGCTCAGCGACCAAATCGGAAGCAAGGCCGCTGATGAAAGCTATATCCTTTGCCACGAAGCCATCGACCGCCTGCGGCAGGTATGCGTCGACGCCGGCACTGCCCCACTCTTCGAGCCGCGGCACAGCGTGCAATGGGCAAGCAAACCCGCGCACCTTAAAAAACTGAAAGAAGAAGCGGCACGCCGCAAAGCCCTTGGTATCGATGTGCACTTGCTTGGTTCCGATGAACTGCAGCGCGACTACTTTCTCAACAAAGCGGGAGCGCTCTTCAGCAGCAAGGCCGGGCAGATCGACGCTTACCGGCTGACGCATACATTGCTCGCTGGGCTCGAGAAATCGGGTGCGCATATCTATGCACACACCGAAGCGGCGCACATTGAATGGAAGACCAAAGGCGTGACGGTGCAAACGACCGCGGGCAACCGCATCCGGGCGCGCCGCCTGGTGATCGCCTGCGGTTATGAATCGCAGCGCTACCTGCCTAAGGCGGTTGAGGAACTCTATGTGACCTACGTCATGCTGACGGAGCCGCTGGCGCCTGAATATTTCTGGAAGGAACGCGCACTGCTGTGGGAAACGGCCCGCCCGTATTTATACGTACGCACCACACCGGATGACCGCATTATCGTTGGCGGCAGAGACGATCACTGGGACGGCCGCCCCGGCTTCGCGAAGCTGCCGAAAAAAGCAGATGGCCTCGAAGCCGACCTGCGCGCACTGATGCCTGAACTCGGCTTCAGGCGCGCCTATTCGTGGGCAGGCATCTTTGCCGGCACCAAAGACGGACTGCCTTACATCGGCAAGTTTCCAGGCCAGCCGCACACAGCCTATGCCCTGGGCTTCGGAGGCAATGGCATCCTCTTCAGCGTGCTGGCGGCCGACATCATCACGGCTGCATTCAATGGAAAGAAAACGCGCGGCAGCGATCTCTTTTCTTTCAACCGGATCAAATGATGTAACAAGCATGCATCAGAAAAGCGTCCCTCGTGGGACGCTTTCATTTTTTTATGCAGATGCACTCATCGCGGCGCTAGGCAGCGGGAAAGGAGATCGTAAACGTAGTGCCCTGTTCGAGCACGGAGCTCACATCAATCTGCGCTTTGTGTGCCTGGAGGATGTTGAGCGTGGCCGCAAGACCGAGGCCCATGCCGTTGCGCTTCGACGTGTAGTAAGGCTCGAAGAGACGCGAAATGTTCTCCTCGGAAATGCCGCAGCCATTGTCGCGGATGACCGTTACATGGCGTCCGTCTTCACTGTAGCTCGTTACTTCGAGATGACCGGATCCGTCGTTGGGCATCGCTTCCACTGCGTTGATGACGATGTTGAGGAATGCGATCTTGAGTTTCTCCTTGTTCGCATCGATGTAGCAAGGCTCTTCGGTGTATTTCACTTTCAGCTGTATGTGCTGCAGCGTAACGCGGTCCAGCGCTTCGCCGATGCTTTCGTCGAGCACGGCCTGCAGCGTGGTGCGCTCGAAGGTGAGCTCGGAAGGGCGGCTCGTATCCAGCAACTCGGTGATCAGGTCGCCGATGCGCTTGGAGTTGCGCTGAATGATGTCGAGGAAAAGACTGGACTCCTCGTTCACCTGGTCGCCAATGAGCTGCTCCACCGACATGTTGATGTTGTTGAGCGGGTTGCGCACTTCGTGGGCGAGCGTACGCACAAGTCGGCCCGCGGCTCCAAGCTTTTCCACCATCAGGTTGGCTTTCTCCGCACGGCGCAGGTTGGTGATGTCGTGCATCAGTCCCTGGTAGTAGAAGTTGCCTTCGGTATCGATGGGTGCCGTGAGCGTGAAGATGAAGATGCGGCGGTCGCCCGACTGCGTGTTGATCTCGAGCTCAAGGTCGTTCACTTCCCCTTCTTCTTCGAGGATGCTTTTCAACTGTTCACGGCCATCATCATCGGCGAGCAGGTCGTATACCGAGCGCTGCTGCAGCTCGGTGGGCGTAAATCCGAGCAATTCCGACGTAGCGGCATTGACATCTTTGAAGAACAGGTCCTTGTCGGCGATGAACACCACGTCTTTCGAAAGCTCGAAGATGCTGCGGTATTTGCGCTCGTTGGAGCGCAGGGCCTTCAGGTAGGAAGTTCGCTCCAGCGCATACCGAATGCAGCGCTCCAGTTTATCGGCATTGAGGTCGGTTTTCACCAGGTAGTCGGTAGCACCGATCTGCATCGCTTCGATATCGATCTCCTTGTTGCCTTTACCGGTGAGCAACACGATGGGCTCCTCGCAGCCGAGGCGGATCGCTTCCTTGAGAAAGTCAATACCTGTTTTGGCACCAAGGCGGTAGTCAACGAAATAGATATCGAAATGGCGCTTGCGCACCTGGTCGATGGCATCGGAAAACTTGTACGACCAGTTGATCTGGAGATGGTACTCTTCGATCTGACGGAGGTATTCGGAAGTGATGAAGTAATCGTCCTCATCGTCGTCGATGATCAGTATGCGGATCGTGGGCTTGTTGGAAGGCATGGGGGAATTTACTTTCCTGCGAATTGTAGAAGGAACAGGCAATTGCTATCCGAAGGGGAAGGCGCCTGCAGGCGAACCTGGAGGCGGCGTGCCACATCGGCCAGCTGTGGGTTATCAAATGTGTGCGGCACTGCCGGTGCGGGAATGTTGCAACGTACGCTGAGCAGGAAGCGGCGATCACGCGCAGACCGGTCTTCACTGCACTGCACGTGCACATAGCGGTTTTGCGTTTCGGCGCCTCCAAGTGGAGAGAGCAGCCATTGCAGCAGCATCCACCATTCCTCTTCGGCACCCTGCGCCGCGGGCAGCGGGTCGCAGCGCAACGAAATGGGCGCAGCCATGCTTGCCAGCAGTCCGGCGAGGAGCACATTCAGGTCCGTAGCGGCGGAAGGCTCCGCAGAAACACGGAGCCTTCCATTCGGTAACGCAGAAGTTACATTCATCATCACTGGTTATTTAACTCCTGGTATTGCTTCATTTTGTTGTAGAGCGTCTTGCGGTCGATGTTGAGCAGCTTGGCGGCCTTGCTCTTATTGAAGTTCACCTTCTTGAGTGCCTTCAGGATCATATCGTATTCCGCATCGATCGAAGCGCTCTTCAGCGTTCCGTCACCTACGGGGCGTGCAGCCTCGAAGGGATCTTCGGCAGGGCGCGACACCGACGGCATGGCAGGTGCGAAGGCCATAGGAGCCGGCTCGGCGGGCGTCTTGTCAAACTGCAGCTTGTCGTAGTGCGAGATCTCGAAAGGCAGCGACGAAGCTTCGATGGCCTCACCATCGCTCAGCAGCGTTGCGCGCTTGATCACGTTTTTGAGTTCGCGCAGGTTGCCATACCAAACGTAATTGCGGAAGATGTGCTCTACCTCGGCCGAGAAGCCACGGATGTTCTTGCCGAGTTCGGCGTTTGTGACACTGAGGAAGTGCGAAGCAAAGAGCATGATGTCGTCGGGGCGCTGGCGCAGCGGCGGCACATCGATGGAGAATTCGTTGAAGCGATGGTAAAGGTCTTCGCGGAACTTGCCTTTGCGGGCAGCATCCCACAGCTTCTCGTTGGACGCCACAACGATGCGTACGTCGATCTCGATATCTTTCAAACCACCCACGCGGCGGATCTTGCGCTCCTGCACCACGCGCAGCAGCGACACCTGTATGTCGTAGCCCAGGTTGGCCACCTCATCGAGGAAGATCGTTCCGCCGTTGGCAAGTTCGAGCGAGCCCACCTTCATGTTGAGGGCACCGGTGAACGAGCCTTTTTCGTGACCGAACAGCTCCGAGCCGGCAAGCTCTTTCGAAAGGGCTCCGCAGTCGATAGCGATGAACGGCTTGCCCTTGCGCTTGGAGCGCTTGTGTATTTCCTGTGCGATGGCTTCCTTACCGGAACCGCTTTCGCCGTAGATGATCACCGAATAATTCGTGGGTCCTACGAGGTCGATCTGCTGCAGCAACTGGCGGAACACGGGTGTGTCGCCGAAGATGTAGTCGCCGGAATGCACAAGCGGTGCACCACCGCCTGCTGCAGGCGCGGGGCGGCTTGGGGCGGGCGCTGCCGATGACGAAGCAGGGGAAGGCGCCGACGAAACGGGCGCGGCGGGACGGGGTTGATGCACCGCACCGGTGTCCTGCGTGGAAGCCGCTTCGAGCGCCTTCTTGATGGTAACGAGGATCTCGTCGGGAAAGAGCGGCTTGGTGATATAGTCGTAAGCACCCATCTTCATCACTTCAACGGCGATCTTGATGTCGCTATAGCCAGTGATGATGATCACGGGAACCTGCGGGTAGATATCCTTGATCTTGGCGAGGAGCACATTTCCTTCCATGTCCTCGAGACGGAAGTCGCACATCACCAGATCGGGCTCCACTGTCTCGAGCAGCTCCAGGGCTTTCTTGCCGCTGTACGCTTCCAGCACCTCGAAGTTGTGGCGCGTGAGGAAGCGCTTGAGCAAAAGGCACATGTCGCGGTCGTCATCAACAATCAGGATCTTTTTCATGTCGGGGGTTGTCGTTAAGGTTCGTAATACGTTTAGGTCAGTTATTCGTTCTCGAAGTTAAAATTATTATGCCTGAGTTAGGCCCACAAACCACGCACGTGCGAAACGGGAATCTGCAGTTGTTCGCGGTACTTGGCAACGGTGCGACGGGCAACGGAAAACCCGCGCTGGGCAAGAATATTCACGAGTTGCTGGTCGGTGTAGGGGTTGTGCTTGTCTTCGCTTTCGATCACTTCTTCGATGGCGCTCTGGATCACTTTGTTCGAAATCACTTGTCCCTCTGCGTTAGCAATGCCTTCGGTAAAAAGATCTTTCAAAAGAAGGAGTCCGAACGGGGTTTCCACATACTTGTTGCAGGTGATGCGCGAAACGGTAGAAATGTCCACACCAACCATCTCGGCGATGTTCTTCAGGATCATCGGCTTCAGCAGGTTGATGTCGCCGGTAAGAAAGTAATCGTATTGCAGGTGCACAATGGCCTTCATGATCTTCAGCATCGTGGCCTCGCGCTGCTGCACGGCGTTGATGAACCATTGGGCCGACTGCAGCTTGTTCTTCATATACTGCAGCGCGCTCTTGTCGGTGTTCACCTGGCCGCTGCCTTCGGCAAGTTGCTTCCAGGTGGTGTTGATGTTGAGGCTTTCCGAGCGGTTGCGATAAAGCTGCACATCAAGCTGGTCGCCGGTTTGCGTGATGATGAAATCGGGAAGGATATTCTTGTTGATCACGATGGAATCTTCCTGCTCGCACACCGGCTTCATCTTCAGTGTTGCGATCAGCTGGAGCACGATCTTCAGCTCCTCTTCATCGATGTGAAGCTGGTGCTTGATCTTGTCCATGTTGCGGTTGTGCAGGTCGGTGAAGTGCTGCTCGAGCAGGCGCGTGGCCATCTTCACGTCGGGGCGCTTTTGATTATAGCGACGCAATTGGATCAGCAGGCATTCGCGGATGGAGCGGGCGCCTACGCCCACGGGCTCCAGCGTCTGGATCTTGGCCAGCACCGAGCCGATGAAGTCGGACTCTACCCACTTGCCCTGCTTGAACGACCAGTCTTCGGCAAGCGCTTCCACACTTTGTTCCAGAAGGCCATGCTCGGTGAGCGAGTCGATGATGAACTCGGCCATCTCGATCTCTTTCTCGTCGGTGGAGGCCACCTTGAATTGCTCCTTCAGCAGCGGACGGAAATCGAAGCCGCTCGTGATGGGGCGCTCCGGCATCTTTTCGTCAGCCAGGTAGTTGCAATACTCGGTTTTGTAGTCGGGAACGTCGTTGTAGCCATATTCGTCCCAATCCTGGTAATCCTGAACACTGTCCTTGCTGTACTTCTCAACGTCCGACTCCGAATCGTTGTTGTTGTCGTCGAGCAGGGGGTTGTCTTCAATTTCCTGAAGGATCCGCTGTTCGAGTTCAAGCGTGTTGAGGTGGAAAAAGTTCAGCAACTGAATTTGCTGGGGCAAAATTTTCAGCCGCTGCTTTTGCCCTAAATGCTGGTTCATCATTGTGGTGAGGTTTGGCGTACACGAATACACGGCAAGTGTGGAACCAAAAACACAACTTTTTGCAAATCGTTGAAAATGATGCTCTTAAAGATTAGCTTTTCTAGTTGAGTTTGGCCGGGGTCGCAAAACCAAGGCCACTAACTGCTGAACTGTGGAATTTGAACCCCAAAAGCACAGCATAGAGGGTGCTACAAACGTAAAACGCAACCGTTTGGGGTTGCGTTGATATCGGAAACGAAATGAAATCAATTGCCTCGTTTAAACAAGGTAGCGGCTTCCAGGCTGCCAGCGCGACTCATGGAAAGCAGGAACCGGGTAGCTCGCACCGTTGCGGGCGGATGCCGGGTCGTAGCGACGCGGGCGCTCGTTGCCGGAGTTTACCGATTGGGGTAAAGTGGGGGCATTGAATCCGGCAGCAGCAGATGTGTTGAAAGCCGGGCGTTCGTTGTTGGAATGCATGGTTGGGAATATTCTGCCGTACCTGCTGCGAAAATCACACCAACAACCGTCTTTGTATATCCCCAAAGCACTGCTGCGCATCTGGTTGTCGTGCATCTATTTCCTCATCCAACCCCATCCACCACGGAATAATAATGAGCATTGCGCCAAATGGATTTTGGCACCATTCTTTGATTATAGTGTTTAGAAAATTTATTAACTCCTAAAACCTATTGTTATGTTACGTTGGACAGTAATCTTTCTGGTAGTTGCTATTATCGCAGCAATCTTCGGTTTCGGTGGTATCGCAGCCGGTGCCGCTTCTATCGCTAAAATCCTCTTCTTCATCTTCCTGGTTCTGTTTGTACTGAGCCTGATCGCTGGTGGTTTCCGCCGCGTAGACTAAGGAAAGTGAATCGTGAATCGTCAAGCTTGCATTGGCGATGCGCAGATAAAAAAGGGAACGCAGTGCGTTCCTTTTTTTATTCGTGAGCCGTCACCCGTGAGCCGTGAGCGCTGACGCCTATAATAAAAGAACGGATGACTAAGCCATCCGTTCTTTGTTTCTTTATGCGTTGCGAGCTCACGGCTCACAATTTTATCGCGAGCTATCCACATCCTCGTTGCCACGCGGAGCTGCGTTGGCGCCGGCATCGCCGGGTGCGGGCGTGCGCTCCGATTCGGAGCGGGTGAGCACTTTCTCGTCGTTGCGCGGATCTTCGGGGCGTGCTTCGGCCAGCGAATCGTCGCCGCCCTCGCGGCGGGGCGTGAGGTCGGGCGGGTTGCTGTAACCCGGCTCGTTGGGCAGGCCCATGTGATTGGTCAGGGGTCGTTCGTTCATATGCTTCGTTTTTAGGGATCAATGGCTTCCATCCGACTCCACGTCGGCGGCCTTCTTCATATCCGGCGGCGTGCCCGGTGGCTTGCCGAAATTGGCGAAGAAGTTCTTCAGTTTTTTCGAGAAGGCGGTCTCCTTTTCGCTGTTGAGGTAGCGGGCGATGAGCGTGCTGGCGGCCAGCGGCACGAAGGTGCGCGAGAACCAGCCGGCTTTGCGCAAGAGGTAGCGGCGCAGCACCATGTCTACCCCGATGTCGAGGCCCACGTTGAGCATCGGCGAAGTAGGCCGGTTGCGTTTGCCGATCCTGGTGAGGATACGCGTCACCACCAGCACGCCGTTGGTCACTGGGCGAACGTCTTCCTGTATGCTGTTGAAGCTTCCCTTGATCGCCGCTTTCTGCAGCCCGAGCAATTCCTCGAGGCGCGCCTTCTCCTCCATGAGGTCGTCGTAGCTGGCTATCTTCTTACTCATAGATCTTTTTGAGGATTGCTTTCTTGAGAATGGGGAACACCAATTTCTTGCGCAGGGCTACGATGAGTACCATCAGCAGAATGAAGATTCCACCAACGATAAAAAAGCCCGCCGCCGTGCTGTGCAGCAGGTTGCCCAGCCACCAGGCCAGTCCCATGCCCAGGAAAAAGAGAATGAAAATGAGGAGGATGAAAGCGGATAGTCCTGCTACCAGCCCCGAGGTTACGTTCGTTGCCTTTTGCGTGAGCGTTACCAGTGCCAGCTTGTAATAGGTGTCGAGGTAATCGCTAACGCTTTGGGTGAGAGTGCCGGTCTTCGATTTAAGTTCTTCCATAAGCTGGGTTCGATTCGTAAGAAAAGAACAGGCTCCGGGAGCCTGTTCCGTAATAATTAGCTATAGCGCTCGCGGGCTTCGTTGAAGCCGTCCACGGCATCGCCTGCCGACTTGCGTCCTTTCTTAGCCAGCGTTTCGAGCTCGCCTTTCGCATTGGCGAAAAGGTCGGTCAGCGAATCGCCCCAGTCACCGGCAGTTTTGCCGATGCGCGCACGGAAGTCAGTACCTTTTTCAGGTGCCAGAAGGAGGCCCAACACAACACCGGCAGCGGCAGCGCCCACCAGTCCGATTACCATCTTTGATTTCGTTGTCATAATCATCCCTGTTTTAAAGTTACGAATGCTCTCCCGTTATGTTTGAAATAATCGTACCACCACAGCATGGCGCGGAAGTTGTGCGCTAAGCTAAAAAAAGGAGGCTGCCGGAGCGGCCTGAATGGGATTTCGTTTAATTTCCCCACCGAATGGTATAATAATTATAGCATTACCCCAGAATGGACTTAAGCTTATGGTACTGCGGAAGAAGGTGCTGATCATTGACGATGAAGTGGATTTGTGTTTACTCATGAAGTCCTATTTTCTGCGTAAGAACTACGAGGTGTATATTGCGCATACGCTCAAAGACGGCGTGCAGCGCCTCGATGAGATTATGCCCGATTTCCTGTTCATCGATTACAACCTCCCCGATGGCCTGGGTTGGGACAAGCTACCGGATATGTACCAGAAGCATCCCGGCATCAACTATCATCTTATCAGCGCCTTCCGGCCCACCATCCCCTCCGACCTCGACGGGGCGAAGCTGACGATCTGGGAAAAGCCGATCAGTCTGAAGGCGCTGGATAACTTTTTTTAGTCTAATAACAAAAAGGCCGCATTCGGCCTTTTTCACGCAAAGGCGCAAAGACGCAACGCCGCAAAGACTGCGTTATTATATGCAAAGCCCCGCCGATGGCGGGGCTTTGCATATAAAATTTCCAATTTTCAACAAACAATGCTCAATTTTCATCGAGGGTTTTCCCTTGAACATTGAAAATGGAGCATTGATTATTGACCATTACTCTTAGTCTCCCCAAACATTATCCTCTCCCTTCAGCCACTTCTTCACCAGCTCGGTGGTCACCGATTTGGGGCGCTCGAGCGGGAAGTTGAGGGCACGGTCCCAGCAAAGCGAGGACAGTACACCGAGGGCGCGGCTGACGGCAAAGAGTACCGTATAGAATTCGTACTCCACCATCCCGTAGTGCACCAGCAGGGCGCCGCTGTGGGCGTCTACGTTGGGCCAGGGGTTCTTGATCTTTCCCAGCGATTGCAGGATAGGCGGAACGGTTTCGTAGATGTTCCATACCGTTTGCACGAGCGGGTCGTCGGGCATGTGCTTCTTGCCGAACTCCATTTGCGCCGTAAAGCGCGGGTCGGTTTTGCGCAACACCGCGTGGCCGTAGCCCGGCACTACCTTACCGGCGGCGAGCGTCTTCTTCACGTATTCGGCGATCTGTTCGCCGGTGGGTGCTTCGGTGTTCAGCTCTTCGCGCATTTCGAAGATCCACTTGATCACTTCCTGGTTGGCAAGGCCGTGCAACGGGCCCGCGAGGCCGTTCATCCCGGCGGCGTAGCTGAGGTAGGGATCGCTGAGCGCGGAGCCCACGAGGTGCGTAGTGTGCGCCGAAACGTTACCGCCTTCGTGGTCGGCATGGATGGTCATGTAAAGACGCATCAGCTCCTTGAACGAATCGTCGGTGAAGCCCATCATGTGCGCGAAGTTGCCCGACCAGTCGAGCAGGCCATTCGGCTGGATGTGGTCGCCGCCCTTGTATTTGCGGCGGTAGATGTAGGCTGCAATGCGCGGCAGGCGCGAAATGAGGTCCATCGAGTCGTCGAACACGGCTTCCCAATAGTCCTTCTTGCTCATGCCGGCGGCGTAGCGCTTGGCAAATTGGCTCTCCGTCTGCAGGGCCATTACGCCCACAACGAACTGCGTCATCGGGTGCGTGGCAACCGGCAGCGCTTCGATGGTGGCAAACACGTGGTTGGGCACGTGGCTGCGGCGCTGCCATACCGATGTAAGGTGTTGCACGTCTTCCTCTGTGGGAAGCTCGCCCACGAGCATCAGGTAAAACAGGCCCTCTGGCAACGGCTCGGAGCCGCCCTCGTGCTTCGGAAGCTTCTCCTGCAGCTCGGGGATGGTGTAGCCGCGGAAGCGGATGCCTTCCTGCGCGTCGAGAAGGGACGTTTCGGTAACGAGGCCGGTGATGCCGCGCATGCCCTGGTAGATCTGGGCCAGCTGCACTTCGCCGATGACCTTGTTGCCGTGTTCCTTGATAAGATCCTTGATCTCCGCGCCGACAATGTCCGCCTTCGCTTTGAACCTGTCTTTAATGATACCCATTAGCTGAAATATTTCTTAAGATGAAAAGGATTTTTTAAGCGGCCTAAAGGTAGGGCATGGGCGGCATTCCGGAATCGTGAATCGTGAGCCGTCAGCCGTGAGGCGTGAAAGAGTGATGCACGGCAATGCGCATCCGATCGGGAACAATGCGATCCCATCCATCGGAACGTTTCGAACGTCGGCTGGCCCTGCTTCCGTATGCCGATCATGGCTCACGGCTGACGGCTCACGTCACTTCGGTGCCTTCCGGTACAAGTACACCGCCAGCAGTGTAAAGAGGATGTTGGGAACCCATGCAGCCAGCATTGGCGGGAAGTTCCCCTTGACCGAGAACACCGTGGAAAAGCGGTCGAACATGATGAACACTACGGAGATGACGATGCCCAGCGCAAGATGCAAGCCGGAGCCGCCGCGTGTTTTGCGGCCGGCGAGGATCGCCCCGATGAGCGTCAGTAGAATTACGGAGTAGCAGGTAGACGTGCGGCGGTACTTCTCCACCTTCAGCGTGTTGACGCCTTCATTGCCGCGCAGCTCCTCGGCAGCAATGTAGCGGTTCAGTTCGGAAGTAGTAAGCTTGTCTTTAAGGTATTGATCGCGGCGCAGGTCGCCGGGCTGCAGGTGCAGGTCCACGAGCATCTCGGGATGCTGCTCCAGCTGCTCACCAAGCGGACCCACGTTGCGCACCTGCACATTGCGGAGCTTCCACTTGCGGCTCGCCGAATCCCACTGGATCATGTCCGCACGTAGATTGTACACGAGGTCGCGGCCCTTGATGCGGTTGAGGAAAAACGAATTGCCCATCTTCGAAGCGGTGTCGAAAAACTTCAGCCCGATGTAGGTATTCGAATCCGTACGCATATAGTACGCTTTCGGCTTCTTGATCTCTTCGGGCGAAGGCGAATCGATGTAGCGCGCCTGGAAAGATGCCCGCAGGTCGTTGGCCTTCGGTATATAATAAGCAGCGGCAAACCAAAGCACCACGGCGAAGAAAGTGCCGCCGGCGAGGTAAGTGCGCAGCCAACGGTTGTAGGTGGTGCCCGTTGCCAGTATGGCGATGATCTCGGTGCGCATCGCCATCCGGCTCGTTGAATAAATGACGCCGATGAAAACGAAGAGCGGGTACAACATCCCCCAGATGTAGGGAACGAAGGCGATATAGTATTGCTGGATGATCTGCTTGCCGGTGAGGCCTGACTTTACGAAGTCATCCGTCTTCTCCGAACTGTCTACCGCCACCGCGATCACGGTGAAGATCAGCATGCACGTGATGAAGGCCATCAGCACCTGCCGCAGTATGTACCAGTCGAGTTTTTTCATCAACGAGAGCGAAAATAGAATGTTTGTCGTTTGTCGTTTGTAGTTTGTCGTTGGCGTAACCGAAGGAATGCAAATTTTTAAGCTTTTGTTTCAAATTGTGCGAAACGACGGCCTCGAACTGCAAAAACCACAAACGACAAACCACAAACTGCCCTCTGGCCCGTCCTTTGCCGCCCCATCGGGATGCGATTCAGCAATAAGGTTTGCCTCGTTACGGGAGCGGGCTCGGGTATTGGCCGCGCCACTGCGCTGCAGCTGGCAGCCGGGGGCGGCAGCGTGCTCGTGATCGACCGCGACGAAGCCGGCGGGTCCGAAACGGTGCGGCTCATTGCCGAAGCCGGCGGCCGCGCCGCTTTTGCCCGTTGCGATGTGGGCGAGGAAGCGCAGGTGGCCGCCACCGTGCGCACTGCGCTCGACACGTGGGGGCGCATAGACGTGCTCGTGAACAACGCGGCGATGATGACCTTCAAAAAGATCGTCGACCTCAGCACCGCCGAGTGGGACACCCTGATGAATGTCAACCTGCGCTCGGTATTCCTGTTTTGCAGGTTGTGCATCCCGCACATGCAACGCGGTGCGATCGTCAACGTGAGCTCGGTGCACGCGCACGAAACAACGGCCAACGTTGTGCCTTATGCCAGCAGCAAGGGTGCCATGGAGGCGTTTACGCGCGGCGTGAGTCTCGAGTACCCGTGGCCCAGGCTCCGCATCAACTGCGTGGCACCCGGCGCGGTAGATACGCCCATGCTCCGCAACAACCCCAACATCCGCAGCGGCGCCGAAAAGCTGGAAGGCGCCATCGGCAAACCCGAAGAGCTCGCCGCGGCAATCTGCTTCATCGCATCCGACGAAGCATCGTATATCAACGGTACTACACTGGTGGTCGATGGTGGCCGCCTGGACATTCTATAACGAAAGGCATTACTTATGATCGGCTCAAAATTCATGTTCGCTACCGGTATCGAAAACTCCTACCCCACCATCCGCCTCGCGGACGGCACGATGAAGCGCATCGACGAGATGGAGAAGTGCCGCCACTACCAGAACATGGCGCTCGACTTCCAGCTCACGAAAGACATCTGCATCGACTTCCTGCGCTGGGGCCCGCCCTACTACCAGGTGCACACCGCGCCGGGTAAGTACGATTGGTCGTATACGGATGAAGCCATTGCACAAATGCGCGCGCTCAACATCACGCCTATCGTAGACCTGTTGCACTTTGGCGTTCCCGATTGGCTGGGCAATTTTCAGAACCCCGAGTTCCCGAAGTTCTTTGCCGAGTATGCCTGCGCGTTTGCGAAGCGCTTTCCCGACCTCGACCTGTATACACCGATCAACGAGATCTTTATCACTGCCATGTTCTCTGCGCAGTATGGATGGTGGAATGAATGCCTTACTTCGGACGTTTCGTTTGTGCGTGCACTGAAGCACCTCTGCCAGGCCAATGTGATGGCCATGCGCGAAATACTCAAAGTGCAACCCAACGCTACGTTCATTCAAAGCGAATCATCGGAATACTTCCATCCCGTGCGGCCCGAAGTGCAAGGCCTCGCGAACTTCCTCAACCAGAAGCGCTTCCTCGCGCTTGACCTCACCTACGGTTATCCCATCCGCGTAAATATGTTCGAATACCTGATGGAGAATGGTATGACGCGCGAAGAGATTCGTTGGTTTGAGCAAAACCAGGTAAAGGCGCGTTGCGTGATGGGTAACGACTACTATGCCACCAACGAGCACATGGTGATGCCCAATGGCACCTGGCAGGCGGCGGGCGACATCTTTGGCTACTACGTGATCACGCACCAGTACTACGCGCGCTACCGGCTTCCCATCATGCACACCGAAACCAACCGTGCCCACGACGGCGAAGACTGGCTGTGGCGGCAGTGGGCCAACCTGCACCGGCTCAAGCAGGACGGCGTTCCCATTCTTGGCTTCACCTGGTATAGCCTCACCCACCAGGTAGACTGGCACGTTGCCTTGCGCGAAGAGTTGAACCATACGCACCCCGTGGGGCTTTTTGACCTCGACCGCAACATCCAGCCTGTGGGAAAGGCCTACAAGCGGCTCATCCAGCAATGGGGTCCCGTGCTCGACGACGAGCGCTTCGGTCCCGTGTATCGTTGACGCGAGCATCCTTTAGGACGTCATTGCGAGCGAAGCGAAGCAATCCCACCCAACCGCAGGACGCCTTCCGGCCGTCATCGCCAGCATCCTTCAGGACGTCATTGCGAGCGAAACGAAGCAACCCCGCCCATTCCATTTTCTTAGCTTTACACTATGCGCTTCCGATTCCTGATCCTCGCCCTGCTCATCGCAGGAAACTTGTTCGCCGCCGATTCGGCATACGTAGAAATACGGGATACCCTGCATACGCCAACCGGCGACCTCTATGGCTCACTGATGCTTCCAAAAAAGATGAAGGGCAAGGTGCCGGTAGCGCTGATCATTGCAGGCTCGGGCCCCACCGACCGCGACGGCAACACACCGGCGCTTCCCGGCAGGAACAACTCCTTGCGCTACCTGGCGGAGGCACTGGCGGCGAACGGTATCGCCACGCTGCGCTACGACAAGCGGGGTATTGCAGCATCAGTGGCCGCGGGTGCGAAGGAGGAAGACCTTCGCTTTGATCAATACGTGCAGGATGCCGCCGGGTGGGTGCAACAGCTGAAGCGCGATAAGCAATTTTCAAGGGTCAGTATCATCGGGCATAGCGAAGGATCGCTGATCGGGATGCTTGCAGCCCGGGGCGCCGACCGCATCGCGTCGCTCTGCGGTGCGGGAGTGCCGGCCGACAGTTTGATCCGCAAGCAACTGGCAAACCTTCCACCCGTTGTCCGGGCCTCGGCCTACCAATCGCTCGACAGCCTGAAAAATGGCTTGTTGGTGAAAAAACCGTCTATCTACCTGCTCAGTCTCTTTCGCCCCAGCGTACAGCCTTACCTGATCTCCTGGTTTCGCTACGACCCGCGCACCGCCATCGCTTCGCTGAAGATACCGGTGCTGATCGTGCAGGGCGACAACGACCTGCAGGTGAGCCTTGAAGATGCGACAACTTTAAAAAAGGCCTGCCCGAAAGCGAAGCTGAAGATCGTGAAAGACATGAACCACGTGCTCAAGCTGGTGGAAAGCAGGGACGCGAAAGTGAACGGGGAAGCTTACAGCGATCCTGCGCTCCCCGTGGCGCCCCGACTGATAGAAGCCGTTGTCGCGTTCCTACGCTGACACCACCGCAGAGCTTGTTTAACTAATATCAGCATGCACGCGCAAAGCGCTCATCAAAAAGCGCCGTTTCTTATCTTCACGTACCCTATTATGACCGATCCGAACAAGCAATTCCTCGACGCGCTGATCCAGCTTTTCAACAAAGTGGTGCACACGCCGGCTTTCCCGGACAGCATGAAAGATTCCGAGGTGGACGTAGACGGCTGGGTAGCCTGGAAGCCCATTCCCGGCAGTCTGCAGCGTTCCGACTACGCCGCACTCGAGCAACGCTTTGGTGTTCAGTACCCCGGGAGCTTCATTGATTGGCACCGCTCCTATTACTTTATGGATGCGGACTGCACGATCCTCCGACTTCCCTATTCAAATCCCAACGAACCATTGCGTGAGCTGGAAGAACGGCTTGACTGGTACATCGGCGAAAAGCTGGTCGCCCAGAAAATCTATCCGTTTGGCGACGACGGCAACGACGCCGGCCCGCTGGTGTTTGATGCGCGCACTGCTGTTGCCGGAAACGAATTCCCGATCCGCGCATACGACCACGAGTTCGGCGGCGACCTCAAAGGGCTTACACCGATCCTGTTCTCGTCGTTTCCGAAACTGCTGGAATGTATGACGTATTACCTGCAGGAAAAGATGCGGCTGCACGACTACGAGATCATTCCCGAATTTTTCCGCATCGATCCGGATGGCGCCGGCAACACCGGGGTGGACTACTGGATGGGATTTGCGGGGATGCCGGGGTGATTACAACCGCGTCTTCAGCCGCGGCACCATTTCGTCTTTCCAGCTTCTGAAATCGCCGGCAAGGATATGCTTGCGCGCTTCCTTTACCAGCCACAGGTAAAACGCCAGATTGTGTATGGATGCAATGGTGAGTGAAAGGTATTCGCCTGCCTTGAAAAGGTGCCGGAGGTAAGCCTTTGTGTAATACTCGCTCGTGGCGCAACCAATGCCCGTGTCGAGCGGCGAGAAGTCGCGCTCCCACTTCTTGTTGTCGATATTGATGACGCCCTGCGTGGTGAAGAGCATTGCGTTGCGGCCGTTGCGCGTGGGCATCACGCAGTCGAACATATCCACGCCGAGGGCGATATTCTCAAGTATGTTCCAGGGTGTGCCCACGCCCATCAGGTAGCGCGGCTTGTCTTTTGGCAGGTGCTCGCAACACAGCGCCGCGATCTCGTACATCACCGCCTCGGGCTCGCCCACCGAGAGGCCGCCGATGGCATTGCCCGTAGCGCCTTTCGAAGCGATGTATTCGCAGGAGGCCTTGCGAAGATCGTGGTACACTGCGCCCTGCACGATGGGGAAAAGGTTTTGGGTATGACCGTATTTATCCGGTGTATCGTTGAAGCGTGCAAAGCAGCGGTCGAGCCAGCGATGCGTCAGGTTCATCGAGTTGAGGGCATAGCGGTATTCGCTTTGCGCCGGTGGGCATTCATCGAAAGCCATCATGATGTCGGCGCCGATGCTGCGCTCGATGTCCATCACGCGCTCCGGTGTAAAGAGGTGCTTCGATCCGTCTATGTGCGACCGGAAGGTCACTCCCTCGTCGGTGATCTTGCGGTTGGCCGCGAGCGAAAAAACCTGGTAGCCGCCGGAGTCGGTGAGGATCGGTCGATCCCAATTCATGAACTGGTGGAGGCCGCCCGCTGCTTCCATCGTCTCCATCCCCGGCCGCAGGTACAGGTGATACGTATTTCCGAGGATGATGTGCGGATCCACCTCCGTTTTGAGCTGCTGCTGGCTGAGTGCCTTTACCGAGCCCACGGTGCCCACGGGCATGAAGATGGGCGTTTCAATCTTACCGTGGTCGGTAGTGATCGTGCCCGCCCGCGCGGCGCTCTGCTCGTCGGTCTTGTGCAATTCAAAGGAAAGTGCGGCCATAACCGCAAAGTAATGGGGTAATGGGGTAATGTGCTGATGGGGTGATGAAAGTGCACAAAAAATGGGCTGTTTTGAACGGTATCAATTCCCATTATCCAATTACCCCATTAGCACATTACCCCATTATCTTTGCCTATGCTTATGAGCTGGGGCTTATCCCTATTCGTCGCCTTTTGTGTGGTTGCGGCGATCCAACTGTATTATTACCTGTACTTCTTTCGCCGCGTGGGCGCCTGGAAGCCGCGGCAGCGCGAAGTTTCGCAACAGCACCCTGTGTCGGTGATCATCTGCGCGCGCGATGAGGACGAAAACCTGGCCCGCCACCTTCCCGGAGTGCTGCTTCAGGAATACCGGTCCACCCACGAAGTGCTGGTGGTGAACGACAACTCGGTAGACGACACGCGCTACGTGCTGGAAGAATTCCTGAAAACGTACAAAGAGCTGCACATCGTAGAACTACAACAGGAAGCAAAGCTGATTGCCGGGAAAAAATACCCGCTTTCGATGGGCATCAAAGAAGCAAAGCACGAACTGTTGCTGCTCACCGACGCCGACTGCGTGCCTGCATCGGAACACTGGATCTTCAAAATGCAGGACGCCTTCGATGACGGCATCGAGGTCGTTTTGGGCTATGGTGCTTATAAAAAGCAAAAGGGTTTCCTGAACAAGGCGATCCGATTCGAAACCTTTCACACCGCCCTGCAGTATTTCGGGTATGCGCTTGCAGGCAAACCTTATATGGGCGTGGGCCGCAACCTGGCCTACCGCAAGGCCACCTTCTTCCGCAACAAAGGATTTTCGAGCATCAACCACATCCCTTCCGGCGACGACGACCTCTTCATCAACAAAGTGGCCAACAGTAGAAATACGGCCGTCGTGATCGACCCGGAGGCCTTCACGCTTTCGCGGCCCAAGCAAACCTGGAAGGAGTGGATGCGTCAGAAAAACCGCCACTACTCCACCGGCAAATACTACCAGCGGGGCGTCAAGTGGATGCTCGGGCTCTACACCCTGAGCTTCGTGCTCTTTTACCCGCTGTTCGTGGCTTCGCTCCTGCTTTACGATTGGCGCTGGAGCCTTATCCCGCTGGCTTTGCGCTGGATCAGCATCGGCTTCGTTTGGGGCAAGGCGATGAAAAAGCTGCAGGAGAAAGACCTCTTCGGCGCCTTCATTTTCTGGGACATCTGGCTGTTCTTCTACTACGTCATCTTTGCACCTGCGGTGTGGAAGAAGCCGAAGAAAATGAGCTGGTAACAACGCACCTGCCCTATGGGCACTTCAACGCTGCGAAAGGGGTTGCGGGTGAGGTCGTACCTTTGCCCCGATGGACATCCTGCTTAAATATTTTTCCGACTTCACCGAAAAGCAACTCGGCCAGTTTCGTGCGCTCGACGAGCTGTACCGCGACTGGAATGCGAAGATCAATGTCATTTCGCGCAAGGATATCGACAGCCTGTATGAGAAGCATGTGCTCCATTCCCTTTCCATTGCGGCCGCCTTCCCGTTCCCCGATGGCATCGACATCGTCGATATCGGCACCGGTGGCGGATTTCCGGGCGTACCGCTTGCCATCTATTTCCCCAACGTGCGCTTTCACCTCGTGGATTCCATCGGCAAGAAGCTGAAGATCATCGAAGCCGTCAAGGAGGCGCTCGGTCTCGACAATATCACCACGCAGCACTCCCGCGCCGAGGAGATCCAGGGGCGCAAGTTCGACTTCGCCGTTTCCCGCGCCGTGGCCCCGCTCAGCGACCTCCTGCGCTGGAGCAAGCCGCTGCTGCGCAAGGGACAATTCACCGTGAAAGAAGGCGACGGCAGCGAGACGGTTTTTCGCTCCGGTCTCGTTTGCCTCAAGGGCGGCGACCTTGCCGAAGAAATCAACACCACCGGCACCCGGCCCAAAATGATCGAGCTCAGCGACTTGTTCGAAGAGGATTGGTTTGAAGGGAAGTATATTGTTTATGTTTAATCGCCGATCGTAATAGCGAGAGTCACTTCCAGGGCGTGAAACACCAGACAAAACTCCGCCTCTTAAAAAGATTGCTTCGCTTCGCTCGCATTGACGGAGCGATCGGTGGCAGGGCCGGGCTCGTTTGCGTGGTTTCCCTCAGTTTTCCTTGTTTTTGCGTTATTTTCGGCGCCTAAAAACCAAACTTAGATCATGGCTGAAGTGATTCGGATGCCCCGACTGAGCGATACGATGACCGAAGGGGTGATCGCTGCCTGGCACAAAAAGGTAGGCGACACCGTGAAGAAAGGGGATATCCTCGCTGATATTGAGACCGATAAGGCCACCATGGAGCTGGAGAGCTACAAGGACGGCACCATACTGCACCTGGGCGCCGACAAAGGCGGCAAGATCCAGGTGGACGACCTTCTGTGCATCATTGGTGCGCCGGGCGAAGACGTAACCTCGCTGGTATCGGGTTCGAGCCAAAGCGCACCCGAGGCAAAAGCAGCCGGGCCTGCCGCTAAAACCGAAACATCCGCACCTCCGACGGCCGAAGCCCCAGCGAAACAGAATGCCTCGGTCGATATTTCAAAAATGGAAGAAGTGGTGCTGATGCCGCGACTTTCCGATACGATGACCGAAGGCGTGATTGCTTCGTGGCACAAGAAGGTGGGCGACGCAGTGAAGAAAGGCGACGTTCTTGCCGACATTGAAACCGACAAGGCAACGATGGAGCTGGAATCTTATAAGAACGGAATACTGCTGTATCAAGGCGGTCAACCCGGCGAAAAAGTGGCCGTGAACGACCTCCTCTGCATCATTGGCGAGCAGGGCAAGGTGGATGTGGATGCCATCGTTGCCGCGGCCAAAGGCGGGGCCGCACCCGCGGGCGCGGAACTGGAGAATAAAGAACAAGGAACACCAAATAACGAAGCAGCCAAAGCGGAGGCTTCGCCGGCAACTTCTTCTGCAAACAGCGACGGCCGCGTAAAAGCATCGCCGCTCGCAAAAGCGCTTGCCAAAGAAAAAGGTATCGACCTCGCACAGGTGCAGGGCTCCGGCGACGGCGGCCGCATTGTAAAGAGCGACGTCGACAACTTCCAGCCGCAGCAGGCTGCACAAGGCCAGGCTGCGTCGGGAGGCCAACCACAAACGACAAACAACAAACCGCAAACTTTCGTCGCAGGCGAAGAAGGCTTCAACGACACCAACGTATCGCAGATGCGCAGGGTGATCGCCAAACGCCTGGGCGAGTCGAAGTTTACCGCGCCGCACTTCTACCTCACCATGGAGATCAACATGGATGGGGCAATGGAAGCGCGTACGAAGATGAATGAAGTGAGCGAGGTGAAGATCTCCTTCAACGATATGGTGGTAAAAGCTGCGGCCATGGCACTGCGTAAGCATCCCGCGGTGAACAGCAGCTGGATGTCTGCCCGGCCAGGTACGGACGGGGGCGACTTCATCCGCACCTACCAGCACATTCATATCGGCGTTGCCGTGGCCATTGAAGACGGCCTCATCGTTCCGGTGATCCGCTTCGCCGACCAAAAGTCGCTGAGCCAGATCGGCGCCGAATCGAAAGAACTCGCCGGCAAGGCGCGCAACAAGAAATTACAACCGAACGAGTTTACCGGCAACACCTTCACCATCTCCAACCTCGGCATGATGGACATCGAAGAATTCACTGCCATCATCAACCCGCCCGACTCGGCCATCATGGCCGTAGGCCGCATCAAAGAAGTGGTGGTGCGCAAAGGCGAAGGCTTCGGCGTAAGCAACGTGATGAAGGTGACCTTGAGCTGCGACCACCGCTCGGTGGATGGCGCCGTGGGCGCGGGCTTCTTGCAAACGTTCAAGAAGTTCCTCGAGAACCCGGTGACGATGCTCGTATGAGATATCTGATGTAGAATGTCTGATGACTGATATGGGAAGCCCTTCGCATTGCGAGGGGCTTTCTCTTAGTAGCGACTTCAGCTGCCCTTCTTCCAGTAATTTCCACCGGCTCCGCGTACACCCCGGTGTAGCAGCTTTTTGTTTGGGTCCAGCATAACCGAAATATAATCGCTCCCGATATAGAAATCCGTCTCTCGATTCTCTACCCAAAAACTACGGATTTCCTTTGTCCCATCACGTTTGGTTATTTGAACTTCCACCGGGAACGTATAAACAGGCCCTTCCTGACGAAGCACGAATGTATTGAGGCTGTTTCGTGAAGGATCAAATACAAGTTGTGGAATGCCCGGCCGGAAAAGCCACTGTTCGAAAAAGGTGGCAAAAGAACGCTTCTTCTTAAAATCCGGATAAGTGGCTGCATACACCGAATCAACAATTCGTTGGAAGTCGCGTGTTTCAGCGTTACTACCCTTATAGGTTTGATAATATGCTTGAATAATCTTCCGGAAAACAGAGTCGCCCACCTCCTGCCGAAGCATGTGGAGCACCCATCCACCTTTGTCGTAGCTATTGGCATTTAGCAACGACATCAGATCATTTGTTGAATCGACAACAGCGCGTGTAGGGTTCGCGGCGACAAATGCGATGATCTTTTTCCGATCAGCCTGCAGCCGCTTGCGCATGCTGTCCACACCGTACTTCTGCTCGATATACATGTTCGTCATGTAGGTGGCGAAGCCTTCGCTGAGCCACAGGTGGGCGAAGCTTTTTTCCGAGGCCATATCGCCGAACCACTGGTGGGCAATTTCATGAGCGATCACATCTTCCCACTTGCGGTCGCCGGTAACGCTTTCTTCCGCATAAAAGATGCACGAAGCGTTTTCCATGCCCCCGAAAATGGTCTTCGATTGCACGTTTGCAAGCTTGCCATACGGAAAGGGCGCGATATAGTCGCTGAAGTACCTGACGATCGAAGGCGCGAGCGCATAGTCGTAAAATCCGTTCGTACTGTCCTGCGGATATACCCACGCCGACACGGGAACTCCCTTCGGACTGTCCTCAAAAGTCTTGATGGCGAAGCGCGCAACGCCGATCACCATCACCTTCGTCGGTTGCGGAAGGGTTTCCTCCCAATGGTATACGCGATGCGCAACGCCGCCGGGAGTGATGTCGACGGGGTGGCCCATGCTTCCGTTGCTGATGACGCTGTAGTGCGCCGGAACGGTTACGTTGAAGCCGAAAGCCGCTTTATCGTCGGGCCGGTCGTTGCACGGAATCCAATGATGCGCGCGGTTGGGCCAGTTGTCGGCAAAAAAGGTGCGGTCGCCATGCCGGTTCTTCGAAATGATAAGGCCATCTGCGGGGATGCCACTGTATTTGATCTGAAAGTGATAGGTATCCTGCGCATTGATCCCTTCTTTCAATAGCACCTCGATCTGGTCGCCCTGCTGCTTCCACGACTCCACGTTGTAGCCGTTGCACTGCTGCACGGTCATTCCTTTTCCATTGCTCTTCAACCCCACAAGGTCGATAGTGAAGGCCCTGTTCGAGCCCGGAAAACGAATATCCAGCAAGGCCTCGCCTTCAATGCGATCGGTGCTGTCGCTCAGCCGGATATTGAACGTGTAGTGCTGCACGTCTATGTCCTGCGCGCCGGCAAGCAGCGGCAGCAGGCACAACAGCGAAAAAAACTGCTTCAACATAGCAGAAAGATAAAGCGATTCGCCGTTTCCAAATTCTTAAATCAGACATCCGACATCCTCCATCAGACATCCTACATCAGACATCCTCCATCAGACATCCTCCCCAAGGCTTTCGAGGAGGTCGACAACTTTTTCGCGCCGAAGGATCACATAACCTATGCGGTCGTTGGAAATACCCTCCAGCAGCTGGTAGCTGAACGAAAGCTGGTCGCTGTCCACCTTCGTTTCAAAATATTTGAAAGCAATATTGGAATGAACCCTCAACTCTTCGCCGATCTCGTATAAGTGCGTAGACAGGATGAACAGCGAGTTGCGCATCTTCACCAGGCCTTTGATGACGGCCAGCGAACACTTCATCGCGTCCTGAACGTTCGTTCCCTTGAACAGTTCATCGATCAGCACAAGCCACTTCCGCCCATCGTTGATCTTCACGATCGTATTCTTTATCCGTTGCACCTCATTGTAGAAATACGATTCGCCTTTGACGATGTTGTCGGCCACGTTGATGTTCGAGAGCAAGCCATCGAAGATCGTAAGGGTCATTTGCCGTGCGGGCACGCCCATACCCAGGTGCGCGAGGTAAACAGAAACGCCGACGGCTTTGATCAGCGTGCTTTTACCGGCCATGTTGGCACCCGTGAGAAACACGAAATTCTGCTCGGGATTCATCAGCAACGCGTACGAAACAGGCTGGGGCAGCAGCACGTGGTACAGGCCTTCGGCACTGAACTGCGGCTGCGTACTTTCCATGAATTCGGGAAAGCGCAGGTTGAAGTGCTGCATCGCAAGCGCCATCGAATGCCACGCTTCCAACCTGCCAAAAATGTCGATCAGCTCGAGCAGATTGCTTTTATAGCGGCCACGAAGAAAGAAGGCGAAGTACAGGTTCTCACGGATCGTGAGCTTGTGACTTGCGGGAATCATCGACAAGATCCGCAGCGGCTCCTCCTGCAGCAGCGCGCCGATCCGCTCAAGGTAGAAGGACAGCTTCTTCGGCAGTTCGGTACCGGATAGCATTCCCTGCAACGTTTTAAGGCCGCGAAAAAAATCGGCAAAGTGCTTCACCGAATAGCGGATCATCGAATAGTCCTGGCTGTGCAACACGCGGTAGCTCAGTGCATTGATCTTGTTGAGCGTTTGAGGGATCGGATCGAGGTGGTAGTCGAGGAATTTGTCCATCACCAGCACCGTGCCATTGGTAATTTCAGACGGCCAGAGGTCGGCCTGCTGCAACAGTGCACGCAAAATGCTTTGCGTACCCAGGATCTTCGCACGATCATTCATCGGCTCGCTGAAGAAACGGCGCAGCCACTCCTTGCCCACTTCGGTTTGGGTGAAGTTGAGGCGGTGAAAAACGGAAAACTCTTCTTCCGGGTGAAAGATGGCGAGATCGGTCAGCGTTATTGTGTCTACAAGCATGTATCGTGTTTTAGGACAGCAGCGCCCGTCATTGCGCAACGGAGGAGATTGCCCGCCCGGATGGTCGGACGGGCTTCGCTGGGCTCGCAACGACGCTTCTGCCCTGCCCTCATCGCGCAAAGCGCATCCTTTGCCCCATTTGAGATTCATCCCACACACCATTTCCATAAACTTTATGACCATTCACAAAGGTGTGCGTGATGCGCGCAGGAAAGCGTGTTCCTTCGAAAGGGCTCCAGCCGCAGGTGTAGTAGAGGCTTTCCTTCGTCACTTCAGTGCTCCCTTCCAGGTCAACGACGACGAGGTCGGCCCAATAGCCTTCACGGATATAGCCGCGATCGCGGATGAGGAAGCAGTCGGCGACGGCGTGACTCATTTTCTGCGCCACTTTTTCCAGTGAAATGCGCCCTTCCTTACTATACTGCAGCATCAGCAACAGCGGGTGCTGCACCAGGGGAAGACCAGCGTGGGCATGCTCGTAGGGCCCCGTCTTTTCCGAAGGCAGGTGCGGCGCATGGTCGGTGGCGATCACGTCGAGGCGGTCGTCGAGGAGCGCCGCCCACAAAGCTTCACGGTTGTGTGGCGCCTTGATGGCCGGGTTGCACTTGATGTTGTAGCCATGCTGCGCGTAATCATCGGAGGTGAAGTGCAGGTGGTGCACGCACACTTCGGAGGTGATGCGCTTTTCTTCAAGCGGCAGCATGTTGGTGAATAGCTGTAGCTCCCGCTCGGTAGAGATGTGCAGGATGTGCAGCCGCGTGCCGTGCTTCTTTGCAAGCTGGATTGCTTTGAAAGACGACTCGAAACAAGCCTCTTCATCACGCACCAACGGATGGTCGGCGGGAGTGAGTTCGCCCTTCCCGGCTTTCAGCCGCTCGTAGTTGGCCTTGACGATGGATTCCTCTTCGCAATGCGTGGCGATGAGCAACTCGCTATCCGCAAAAATACGGTCGATGGTCAGGTAGTTGTCCACCAGCAGGTTGCCGGTGGATGCCCCCATGAAGATCTTCACGCCGCATACATCGCCTTTCTTCTCATTGGTACGCAGCACCTGCTCCAGGTTGTCGTTGGAAGTACCCATGAAAAAAGAATAGTTCGCCAGCGAGCTGCGCGCGCCGATGGCATACTTGTCTTCCAGCAGCTCCTGCGTAAACACGGGTGGCTTTGTGTTGGGCATCTCCATGAACGATGTAACGCCGCCTGCTACAGCAGCCTTCGCTTCGCTGTAGATCGTTGCTTTATGCGTTAGGCCGGGCTCGCGAAAGTGCACCTGGTCGTCGATTGCGCCGGGAAGGAGGTGCTTACCCGTGCCATCGATCTCCTCGTATGCGCCCGCAACCGCATCGATGCTGCCGGCGATCTTTTCAATGCGGCCCTTGCTGATCCATACGTCCTGCGTGCGGATGCTTCCTTCGTTGACGACCTGTATATTCCGGATCAGGTAATTTTTTTGTAGCATTGCTTCCATTAACACTTGGTAATGCAATATAAACAATGCCTCGGTGCAGCCTTCGTGCTGCTGCCGTTCCTGGGTTCGGCCCAAACCACCTACCTGCCGCAGGGCGCGCCCGAAAACACGCTCATCGAGCGGATGGAGATCAAAGCGGGCCACGATTCGGTGCTCAACTTCTCCACTGCCAGACCCTTTAGCCGCAAGAATTTCATCCCGGCACTCCAGCGGCTCGACTCTACGCGGATGACGCGCGTGGATCGCTACAACCTTTACCTCGCCAAGGTGAATAACCTCGAGTGGGTGCAGGAGCCCTGGGAGAATTTCCGCAGCAGGAAGCCCATTCTGCAGAACTTCTACCGCACGCCGGGCACGCTGTTCGAAGTGCACAACCCGGACTTCTTCCTCGCCGTTAACCCGGTTTTTCAATATACCGTGTCGAAGGAGCAGGACAACGACAACCACCTTTTCCTCAACACCCGCGGCTTTACGCTGCGTGGACGCATCGCCAATAAGATCGGGTTCGCGGCCTATGTGACCGACAATCAGGAGCGCGATCCATCGTATGTGCAGGCATTCACCGCCGCCCGCAACGCGGTGCCCGGCGCGGGCTTCTACAAAGACTTCAAAGGCAATGGCGGCGTGGATTATTTCGATGCGCGCGGTTATGTAACCTTCAATGCAACGAAGTATATCGACATCGCCTTCGGCTACGACAAGAACCATATCGGCGCAGGTTACCGCTCGCTGTTCCTCAGCGACTTCTCCGCTCCTACGCTGTTTCTCAAGCTCAACACACGCATCTGGAAGTTTCAGTACCAGAACCTGTTTATGGAGCTCAACTCGGCCAACCGTCTCAATGCCGACAAGCTGCAGCCGAAGAAGTATGCGGTGATGCACCATCTCGATCTCAGCGTTACCAAATGGCTCAACGTAGGACTCTTCGAAGGCATCGTATTCGGACGAACAAACCACTTCGAATTCGGCTACCTCAACCCGGTCATCTTCTACCGGTCGATCGAGCAGTCGAACGGCTCGTTCGACAACTCGGTTGCAGGCCTTGATTTCAAAGCAAATGTTGCGCACCACTTCCAGGTGTATGGACAACTATTACTTGACGAATTCAAACTTTCGGAGCTGAAGAGCAACCGCGGATGGTGGGCCAACAAACTCGGATGGCAGCTGGGCGTTAAATACATTGATGCCTTCAACATCCCCAACCTCGACCTGCAGGTGGAAGCCAACCGCGTGCGTCCGTTCACCTACTCGCACAACGATTCTGTGGCCAACTACACGCATTACAACCAGCCGCTGGCGCACCCGCTCGGCGCCAACTTCCAGGAAGTAATCGGCACGGCACGCTACCAGCCCTTTCCCAAGTGGCTGATCGTTGCAAAAGCAATGTACTACTACCAGGGCCGCGACACTGCGAACGTTTCGTTTGGCAGCAACATCTTCCTGCCCAATCAGATTCCCGATCCCGCAAACGGACCTGCCAATGCGCGTCCGCACCGTACGGGCGAATATGGCTACGGCGTTGGTTCGGGCTACAAAGTGACGGTTGCGCAGCTCGGGCTCACCGCATCGTACCAACTGCGCCCCAACCTGTTCATCGAAGCGAATGGCATTTACCGTCACGAAACAATGCCCTGGGGCAATACCGGTAATACGGCAGGCTCCGGAACCTTCATCGTGGGTGGTGGCATCCGTTGGAACGTATGGCAGCGCGCATTTGATTTTTAATGCAACGCACGTATACTTAAATGCAAAGCCCCTCGCATGAATAGGAGGGGCTTTGCATTTGATAGCAACTCACGCAACGCGCGAGGCTTCGATACCATAACGGATGGCTTCTTCAAGCGTGGAGAGGTCGATATCTTTCAGTGATTTGAAACGGATGCAATAGCCCGTGACCTTCGCCTTGCCGATGCGGTCGCTGTACGTTTTGGCGAGATAGGTTTTGTCGCTGATGCCGAGGATGTAAACGGAAATACCCGTTGCGTTGGCGCTAATGCCCACCTGGAAGAACTCTTTCGTTTTTCCATTGGCATACCTGAGGGTTTGCAGGCCGTAGCCCGCGGTCGGGTTGGTCACGATCTTTCCCGTTGCATCCTTTCCTTCATCAAACCAGATGCGTCCTTTTGGGAGCATCTGTTTCATCAACGCATGCAAGGCATGCAGATCTGCGCGCTTAGGCTCTGGCTGGCTCGCAAAGTGCCGGAGTGCTTCGTCTTCGGCTTTCATATTAACGATTGACGGTGTATTTGAGCTCGATCACACCGCACTCGAATCGGTGCGTATCGTCGAGTACCAGTTTGGTCCGCTGTTCGGAGTCCTCGAAAAGGCGCGTGCCGCCTCCCAGGATGATGGGGTTCAGGAAAAGCCAATAGCCGTCAATCAGGCCGTGCTGCATCAGCGAGTGCGTAGCCGTTGGACTCCCAAAAACAAGGATCTCCTCCCCCGGCTGTTGACGCAGTTCGTTCACGCGCGCAACAAGGTTGCTATTGATCACTTCTGTGCGGCCGCCGCCCGACAGCGTGTTGGACAGAACGATCTTTTGAGCGTGCGCATACCATTTCGAATGATCCTTGTCGTGCTGCGATGCATTGGGCTGATCGCCGGCGGTGGGCCAATAACTTTCCATCATCTCGTAGGTTACGCGTCCATACATCGCCGTATCGGTGGTGCCGATGCGCTTGCCTACATGACTGAATATTTCTTCATTGACCGTAACCCAGTTGAGTGCGCCACCCGGGACGGCTACGTAGCCGTCGAGTGAGAGGTGCATGAAAGAAATGATTTTACGCATAATTAATTGGTTTAGCTTTCTTAAATGGTTGATAGCCCGAGCTTCTCCGCTTACTTCCTGGTCCTCGTCCACATAATGTAATCGGTTGCAGGGATAGACGTTACACCCAGCTGCCGCAGCATCGTCACGAGCTGCCCGCGGTGGTACGTATTGTGGTTGAACAGATGCTGCAGCACCTGGGCCGTCACCGACTTGTGCGATTGCTTTTTCAGATCAACATAGATAAACTCGTGGGTCAGCACATGCTCGCCGGCCTTCTGCACAAACTTGAGCCACTGCTGGTCGAGCTTCGTCACCAATTGCAGCAAAGCTTCGGTGTCTCCATCAAAGCTATCACTCGGGCGAAGGATCTTTTCCTGCAGTTGCAGGCGTTGCCACCAGATGCTGGATGCATCAGCCATGTGCAGGATCGTTTGGCGCAGCGAAGGAAACGAGCTCGCCAGCTGCGACTCCAGTTGGGCTGCCGGCAACGGACGGAGCACCGGGAGCAATTGCTCGTTGGCCCAAGCGTTATACTGTGCATACGAAACGAGAAGCTCCTTCATAGTGATTCGTTCTACTTTTGGCACTGCTAATTAACGATAATTATTATGGACATCAACATACGCCGTGCAACGCGCCACGACTGCCCCCGCATCCTTGAGCTGGTGCGGGAACTTGCCCTGTACGAACGCGCACCCGCGGAAGTGACGGTGACGGAGCAGCATTTTGCAGATAGTGGATTCGGCGCAAGCCCCGTATGGTGGGCATTCGTAGCCGAAGTGGACGGAGTAGTGGAAGGGTTTGCGCTCTGGTACGTTCGCTTCAGCACCTGGAAAGGTCAGCGCATGTACCTCGAAGATTTCTACGTGCGCGAAGAGTTGCGCCGCTATGGCATCGGGCGCGCTCTTTTCGAAAACCTCATCGACGAAGCGAAGCGCCAGCAATACAGTGGCATCGTGTGGCAGGTGCTTCAATGGAACGAGCCTGCCATCGGCTTTTATAAAAAGTACGCTGCAAAGTTCGACGGCGAATGGTTCAACTGCTCGATTGAAATAGAGCCGGGACAATAGTGCTGTCTGTATGGAACAAAGCCATTACTGGTAAATAAAGAAAAGGCCGCTCCGATGGGAGCGGCCTTTGTTGCAATGTGTGTTCTGGCTATTCTTGTGAACCGCGACCCCGATTCACGATTGACGATTCACGCTCCTATTGCTTTACGAAGCGCGTCTGCCCGATGACGTTGCCTTGCGCATCGATCACCTGCAGGAAGTAGACACCGCGGGCAAGCGAATGCACGCCAACGGAGCCATTGCTCTTGAGCATGCTTTGCTGCAGCACGGGACGACCATTCATATCGATCACGCGGAGCTGACCACGTCCACCAAAATCGGCAGTGGCTACATTGAGCGTTTGCGCCACCGGGTTGGGGTAAACATCCACCTTCACCTTGCCATTCACCATCAGCGGCCCGGCCTGGCGCGTAGCCGTGCCCAGTGCCACTTTCAGCGTGTAGCAGGTAGCGCTGTTAGCGCCGTTGTATCCGTACACATACGCATAATAGGTGCCTGCAGCAGCGGTGTAGCTGATCGTTTCGCCGGTAGTGCCACCGTTCTGCGAAATGCCCACCTGCGTGCCGGCACTGTTGTAGAGCTTCAGGTCGTAGTCGCCCGGAAGCGTGCCCAGCGTTAGGGTGATGCTGCCGCCGGTGGTGATCACGAACTTGTAGTAGTCTGCGTCCGTAGAACTACTGATCGTTCCTTTCACATCCGTGTTGAAAGGAACTTGCGCTGCGCCACTCATCGTGCCGTTCGTGCTGTTGTCATAGATGCCCGGGCATGTAGGAGCAGCCACCACGGTAGCGCCGATGGTGAGGCTGTAGCAGGTTGCGCTGTTGGCGCCGTTGTAGCCAAACACTTTTACATAGTAGGTGCCGGCCGGATCGTTGCTGCGCACGATGCTTTCGCTTGTAGTGCTGCCGTTCTGCGAGATGGCCAGCTGTGTGCCCGCGGAGTTATACAACACGAGGTCGTAGTCGCCTGCAAGACCGGTAAGCGAGATGTTGAAGTTGGAAGCGGCGGCCAGCGTCACTTTGAACCAATCCTGGTCGGTGGTGGTGGTGATAGCAGCCGAAAGCGCCGTACCTGTGCTTACGGAAGCAGCAGCAGCAAGGCTTTCGTTGGGTTCGTAAGCGGTACCGCAGCCCGATGCTACTGCGCTTGTGGTAAACGATGAAGCCGTAAATGCACTGCTCGAAGAAGAACAGTTAGTGCTTACCTGGAAATTGTAGGTAGTGGATGCGCTCAGGCCACTGAGTGCTACCGACGTAGCCGTTGTGGCGCTTGCCGCTGTGATCCATGTGCCCGACGAAGTGGCTTTGTATTGAACGGTGTACGAAACGGCGCCGCTCACTGCACCCCAGCTAACGGTTGCGCTGCTGGTAGTAATGGAGGAAGCACCCAATCCTGCAGGTGCGGCGCAGCTGCCCGTGGCGGGTGCCTGGCAACCAAGCGAAGAAGCAAGCGATGCACGTGCGCCGCCGCTTTGCAGCACACCATACATCCGCGTTTTCTGACCAAGGGTGAACATCATCATGCAGGCATCGTCCACATAGTCCATATAGTTCATGAACATAACGCCATTGCCGCTGCTGCAGGCATCCACTTTCGGAAAGGAAGGGCAACCATAGTTTTCCGCTCCCTGCTTAGGCGTGTCGGTCACGAGATCGTCGGCGGCACAGGCTGCCTCATCGCCCCAGATGTGGCGCAGGTTGAGCCAGTGGCCCACTTCGTGGGTAGCGGTGCGGCCCTTGTTGAAAGGTGCAGCGGCAGTGCCCGTGGTACCAAAATACTTGTGACCGATCACTACGCCATCGGTAGCGGCTGCTCCGCCCGGAAACTGCGCATAGCCAAGGATCCCGCTCTGTCCGCCCGAAGTGATGTCGGGAACAACCCAGAGATTGAGGTACTTCGTTGCATCCCATGCTGCGTCGCCACCGGTGCTGTTCGATTTGGCATCATCGGTGTCGGCGTCGAAGGCGGTCTTTGTAGTTTGCTTGCGCAGGATGCCCGAAGTAGCGTTGCCGGAAGGGTCGCGCTGTGCAAGGCAAAAGGAAACCTTGCAATCGGCAACGAGGCTTTTGAACGCCGCTGGTACCAGGCCTGTGTCGGAGTTGTTCAACTGGAAGTCGTTGTTCAGAACGGTAAGCTGGCTCAGAATCTGCGCATCGCTGATGTTCTGCGTGCTTGTGTTCCAGAGCACATGCACCACCACCGGGATGTTATACACGGGTGTTCCGCGCTGGGTTTGAGGCGCCTGCGGACGGGAGGCGAGTTCCTGCGTGAATCGCTCGATCGCTTCCTGGTTCTGCACCATCTGTGGGTTGCGGGCAAGCTGTTGCTGAAAGTGCTGGTGCGAAGCGCAGCGACGTTGTTGCTGTGCGCCTGCAGCGATGCCGAGAGCAAGGATGCCCCCGAGGAGTAAGGTTCTCTTCATGTGTGTTGTGTGTGTGTGTGAAAAGATGAACGTCTAATATATTTCACTTTTTCAATACCGGATACACACATCGTACATCTACGAACAAATTGAGTAAAACCCCGCAAATGCTTGCAGGACGGGGCTTGCAGCGCACAGGCATGTGTTGCGCGTACACAAAGGGGTGCCATAAGAAGCAAAAAAACGGGCGCCTTTTGCGCCCGTTCGAGAAGTACTAGTTGAAGCCGTCTGTCTGCATCGTCTTGTCTATTTTGGCAACAAGCCCTTGCAACACTTTGCCGGGACCACATTCCGTGAAATGCGAAGCGCCATCGCGGATCATCGCCTGCACGCACTGCGTCCATTTCACCGCACCCGTCAATTGATCGATGAGGTTTTGCTTGATCTCGTCTTTATTGATGATGCCGCGGGCTGCTACGTTTTGATACACCGGGCAGGAAGGCGTGTTGAAATAGGTTGATTCGATTGCGGCCTTGAGCTCTTCGCGGGCAGGCGCCATCAGCGGCGAGTGAAAGGCTCCGCCTACGGGGAGCACCAGCGCGCGCTTGGCACCGGCGGCTTTCAGTTGCTCGCATGCAATCTCCACTCCCTTCAGGCTTCCGGAAATCACCAGTTGTCCGGGGCAGTTGTAGTTGGCCGGCACCACCACCTCGCCACTATCCTTTTGCACCTGGCTACAGATCGCCTCTACCTGCTCGTCGGCCAGACCGAGCACAGCCGCCATCGTGGAAGGCGTTTTCTCACAAGCTGCCTGCATGGCTCGTGCGCGCAGGCTCACGAGGCGCAACCCGTCTTCGAAGCCAAGCGTGCCGTTGGCCACCAAAGCCGAAAACTCCCCCAGCGAATGCCCGGCGACCATATCGGGGCGGGCACTTTCGATGCCGCGAAACGCGATCACCGAGTGAAGGAAGATGGCAGGCTGCGTGATCTGTGTTTGCTTCAGGTCCTCCTCGCTACCTGTAAACATCACATCCGAAATACGGAAGCCGAGTTGTTCGTTGGCCTGTTCGAAAAGTTTCTTTGCAAATGCGCTGTTGTCGTAATGAGCTTTGCCCATGCCGGTGAATTGGGCCCCCTGGCCGGGAAAAACGAAAGCGTGTTTCATGAAGCTTGTTTATTGGTCTATTGGTCTATTCGTTATTGGTAATAGCGTCCGCTATTACGGTCTTGCTCAAAGGATGGAGGATACAGTGCAGTTGAGACGTCAAATGTAAGTCACTTTGCAGTTACTTGACCTTCCTCACCTCCTGCTTCAGCCTCTTCACATAGCTATTCAGTTTCTTATGAATCGTTCGCAAATCATTGACTAGCTCCTCCAATATCGCGTCGTCGATCAAATTACGTTTTCGTGCCTTGAAAAGCCAGTTCTTGCTTTCCATCAACGAGCCCCGCGCGTAAAAACAAAACACGATTTGCTGTTTGAAAAAATAACGTCCATAACCCTCCGCGATGTTAGAAGATATCGAATCGGCGGCTTCTGTAAATTGGCTTCCAATACGCCACTTGGGAAAAGGATCCCAACCATCAACGATCTTCCAGATCTTATCGCTGTCTTCCTGCGCAAGATTGTAGATCTCCAGTTCTTCAAGAAGATACATTGTTCTTTTTGTGAACAAGCTATCTAAGGCTTGGCAGCAATCCTTGGGATTTTCCCCACTAAAAGGTGTTTTTTTCCTCGTCCTCGAACGTTACCAATAAACCAATACACTGATAAACCAATAGCCCTCCCTCCTAGGAGAGGCTGGTTCCGATCAATTTCAGGAATTCGTTGCGGGTGACGTGGTTGTCGAGGAATTCGCCGTGGAAGGCGGAAGTGGTGGTGACGGAATTTTGCTTTTGCACGCCGCGCATCATCATCGGCGGGCATACACGTCCACCACGCGTGCGAGCTTGCTGAGACCGGTTATGTAGCCATTGGGGATATAGGCGATGTGCGCCTTGCCGTAAAACGGATGAAGGTGGTGCTCGCACATCGAATACAGCTCGATGTCTTTCACGATCACCATCTCGCTTACGTCTTCGCGGAAGCGGGCGGAATTGAGTATGTGCACTGCATCGAGTGTGTAGCCCTGCGTGTTGTATTGCATTGCCTTCGCGGCGCGCTCCGGTGTTTTTACCAGCCCTTCGCGACCGACGTCTTCGCCGGTAAGCTCAATGATCTTTTTGTAGGCATCCATCATGCCTTCCGTTACATCCTGGTCGTAGTATTCTTTCTTGTGGTAAGCCATAACAACATCTAATTATCTCGGATGCAGGATGCCGGATCGAAAGTATCAGACACCACACATTCGTCGTTAGTCAACTGGGTATTCAACGTAATTGCGCGGCGTTTCATAAAGCCGCAGCTTGAGGTCGAGTTCGCTGTCGATGTAGGGCCGAAGCAGGCGATAGATGACGATGGCGATGTTCTCGGCCGTCGGGTTCATCTCGCGAAACTCCTTTGTATCCAGGTTCAGGTTCTTATGGTCGAAGCGCTCTACCACCTGCTGCTGCACGAGGTCGGAAAGCACCTTCATATCCATCACGAATCCCGTCCGCGCGTTCACCTCGCCGGTCACCTTGATCTCCAGCTCGTAGTTGTGGCCGTGGTAGTGCGGGAGGCTGCACTTGCCGAACACCTTGGCGTTGAGCTCGTCGGTCCAGTCGCGGTTGTACAGGCGATGGGCGGCGTTGAAGTGCTCGCGGCGAAAAACGGATACTCTCTCTCCCATGGGTGCTTCTTAAAACGAATAAATGTAGCAAAGGTTCGCCGCCTTATCGTTCCTCACCAAAATACTCAACGAAAATGCGCGGCGTTTCATACAGCTTGATGCAGTGCAACTGCACGCCTTCGGGAAGGTGCGGACGTAGCTGGTTCCAGATGCCGATGGCGAGGTTTTCGGTGGAGCAGAGCTGGTCTTGAAGAAATGCAACGTCGAGGTTGAGGTTACGATGGTCTACCAGTTCGACGACGTGCACGCGGATCAGCTCGCTGAGCTTTTTCACGTCCATCACGAAGCCCGTTTCGGTGCTGGGGCGTCCCTTTACCGTAACGTACAGCTCGTAATTGTGTCCATGCCAATTAGAATTGGCGCACTTGCCAAAAACAGCATCGTTCTGCTCCGGCGTCCAGTTGGGGTTGTACAACTTGTGCGCCGCATTAAAATGCTCCACACGCGTAAGAAATACCATCGATCCGATTATTTGCGCAAAGATAAACCGGTGGTGTTGGTTTATTGGTTTATTGGTTTATTGGTTTATTGGTACGCGTCAGGCTGAGCAAAGCCGAAACCTGTCCGGCAGTTAATTTTGCTCATGGCCCGCATCCTCTTATGCTCCGCAACCGCCTTCGAAATCCAGCCCACGATCGATGTGATTGCACAATATAAAGATGCGATGGAAGTGCTGGTGACGGGCGTAGGGATGATGGAGACGGCGTTCGCCCTCGCCACCCGGCTGTCCGCCTCATCACACACGATCCTGCTCCAGGCGGGGATCGCAGGCTGCATGGAACCGGCGTTTGCCTTGAGCTCCGTTGTGGCCATTGGCTCCGACGGCATCGGCGACCAGGGAGTTTTCGAAAGGGGCGTTTTCCGCAACACGTTCGACCTTGGCTTCGGCAACCCCGATGATGGGATCTGGCGCGGCGGCCGGCTGCCGAATGAAAGCGGCCTGCCCGAGCGCAGCGGCTTGCCCCTAGTGGCTGCGGTGAGCGTGAACCACATCAGCACCAATGCGGCCCAGATCGACCACTATCGGCAGTCGTGCGGCGCCGTAGCCGAATCAATGGAGGGCGCCGCATTTCACTATGCGGCACGAAAATGGGGGCTACCCTTCCTGCAGCTACGCGCATTTTCCAACTACATTGGCGAGCGCGACAAAAGCAAGTGGCAGCTGCGCGAAAGCATCGCCGCATTGAACGAACAGCTACAAAACATCATCCCACAACTTCTTTCCCAATGAAACTGACCCTTGGCTTTTCTCCCTGCCCCAACGATACTTTCATCTTCGATGCACTGGTGAATGGCGGCATCGATACCGGCGAGCTTCGCTACGAGCCTGTGCTTGAAGACGTGCAAACCCTCAACGAGTGGGCGGCACAGGGCAGGCTGGACATCAGCAAAATGAGCTTCCCTGCACTCTTCCAAAACAGCGGCGACTATCGCCTGCTCAATGTGGGGGCCGCTCTGGGCAAGGGTGTGGGCCCGCTGCTCATCGCGCGACGCCTCGTAGATCTTCCCAGCCCGGACCATTGCCGCATCGCCATTCCGGGTGTCAACACAACCGCGAATTTTCTCCTCCATCATGCCTTTCCTACCGTGAGTCAGCTTGTGCCGATGTTGTTTTCCAACATCGAAGACGCCGTGCTCAGCGGCGATGTGGACATGGGCGTCATCATCCACGAGAACCGCTTCACCTACCAGCAGAAAGGGCTACTGAAAGTTGCCGACCTGGGCGAAGTGTGGGAACAAAAAACCGGCGCGGCGATCCCGCTTGGTTGCATTGCCATCCGCAGGGAATTAGGTGAGGAGCTTGCGCATACCGTAGAACTACAGATCCGCGAGAGCCTTATCCATTCCTTCAAACACTACCCTGCGGTTTCCAGCTATGTGAAGGAACACGCCCAGGCAATGGATGAAGCAGTAATGCGCCAGCACATTGAGCTGTATGTAAACGACTACACCATGGAGTTTGGTGAAAGCGGCCGTGCGGCGATCGATGGGTTCGCCCGTATTTATACGGATAAAGCAAAAACCGATGCGCCGCGGCTATGGGAATAGGTTGCCCTGGCCGGTGCGATCGAGCGCTTTTTTGTAGGCACCGATACATCGTGCGGTAGCGGTTTTATGATCCACGATCGGCGCGGGGTAAGCATCGGTGTCCCACTCGGGCACCCACCGGCGGATGTATGCGTTGTCGGGATCGAAACGCTTTGCCTGCAGCGCCGGGTTGAACACCCGGAAGTACGGCGCAGCATCACACCCGCAACCCGCAACCCATTGCCAGTTGCCGTTGTTGGCCGACAATTCGAAATCCATCAGCTTCTCAGCGAACCAGGCTTCACCCCATCGCCAGTCGATGAGCAGGTGCTTGCATAAAAAGGAAGCGGCCACCATGCGCACCCGGTTGTGCATGAAGCCCGTTTGCGCAAGCTCGCGCATCCCCGCATCTACCAACGGATAGCCGGTTGTGCCGGCACGCCAGCGGTTAAAGCCTTCTTCATCATCGCGCCATGCGATCCGGTCATACTCGGGCTTGAACGCCCTGTCCACCGAAGGAAAATGCCAAAGGATCTGCATAAAGAATTCGCGCCAGCAAAGTTCCTTCACAAACGTTTCGCTATGCAGCATTGCCTGCGACAACAGTTGCCGCACGCTCACCGTGCCGAACCGAAGGTGCACGCCGAGGCGCGTGGTACCTGCCACCGCAGGCAGGTCGCGGTGATCGTGGTAGTTGCGGAGAAGCTGCGCAGACGGAACAGGTACTTCGAGCGGAGAAAGTGGCTCGGAAAAACCCATTTCGGCAAGCGTTGGCCAGCGCAGTTGGGGCCCCTTGTAGAAATACGGGAACGCATTTTCAGAAGGGAACGAAGGAATGCCTTCCGCCAGTAACCGTGCGTACCACTTTTTGTAGAATGGAGTGTACACGAGGTACGGCTTACCATCGTCTTTGGTTACTTCCGACTTTTCGAAAAGCACCTGGTCTTTAAAAGTGTGCAGCGGGATACCGTTTAACGAGAGCAACTGCGCCACCGCAGCATCGCGCTCCTGCGCGTAAGGTTCATAGTCGCCGTTGGTGTAGACAGCTCCTATTTTATAACGCTTCAAAAGGTCGGCGAAGGCGGCCAGTGGCTCGGCATGGAACACTTCGATGGGAGCGCCCAGCGCTAGGAGCTGATTGCGCATCGCTTCAAGGGCAGAATAAATGAAAGGAACCCGGCGGTCGTCGGCTTCCAGCCGGGAAAGGATCAAAGGGTCGAAAATAAAAACGGGCAGCAGGGGCCTACCGGCTTGCAGGGCCTGGTAAAGGCCGTGGTTGTCGTGCAGGCGCAGGTCGCGGCGAAACCAAAAGATGTTGATAGCGGAACTCACTACGGTGCAACAAGCGCATTGTTAAAAGGTTGTCCAAGAAGCCCATAAAGTTCCTTACACACGGCGTGCGCATACGTGCGCTGGCGAAATCGCGCCACCCAGCGGATGCCTTTCACCGCGTTTGTGATGAACAGCTCCTCTGCTTCTAGAAGGTCTTCCATGGTGAGCCCCAGCTCCTGAACAGGCCTCCCGGCGGCAGCAAGTAACGACATCAGGTGCCTGCGCAGCACGCCGTCGATGGCGCCCTCCGAGAGCGGCGGCGTTTGCACGATTCCTCCACGAACAACAAATACGTTGCCCCGGGCCGCATCGCAAACGTTTCCCTGCGCGTTGAGCAAAAAGCATTCATCCACGCCCGTGTCGGCAGCGCGCCGCGCCGCAAGGAGGTAAGGAAGATAGTTGGCGCGCTTCAGGCTCGAATAGGCATCAGGTGCGATCCGCGCATCGGCAAACACTTCGATGCTCCAGCCGCGCTCGTTCCACCCATGGTCAGCAGCTGCAAGCGGCGCCGCTTCCGCCACAAAGCCGAGGCCCGCACCTTCGCGGTACAGGTGCAGCCTCAGCCGACCGGCAGCCGCACACTCGTTACGAAGGGCAAGCTCTCGCAGGATATTTTCGAGCACGCTTCGTTGCAAAGCTGCGTCGTTCATTCCCAATCGCGTCAGCCCTTGTTGCAGCCGGGCCCAGTGTAAGTGCATCAGTGGGATCTCTCCTGCGGCCATCCGCATCGTCTCAAAAAGGCCTTCGCCCCATTTGAAGGAAGGATTGTCGCCCGCAAGCACAGGATCCAAAGTGTCGGCGAATCGTCCGTTATGGCAGAGAAGTGGCATCCCGCAAAATAGTATTTTCAAGGATGCAATTCGATCAGTACCGCATCCGCCCGTTGCAGCGCGACGATTTCGAACAATGGTTCGGACTGGTGCACCGCAACCGCGACCGGCTCGACTTCTTTGCCAGCACGGTTCAGCGCACGCACACACCGGTAGCGGCGCGTGCCTTCCTCGACGAGCTGCTGCTCAAGGCAGATGATCGCAGCTACGTTCCGTTTGTGATCGAAGACATGCAGACGGTTGCGCTCGTAGGATTTCTCGACCTGAAGAACATCGACTGGCACATACCCAAAGCCGAAATGGGCGGCTACCTCGATATTGCCGTTGCGGGCCAGGGCCTTGCCACGCGCGCCTTTCGGGCACTCTGCGATCATTGCTTCGATACGTTGGGGTTTGCGAAACTGTTCCTGCGCACGCACGTGAGCAATGTGCCTGCCATCCGCGTTGCCGAAGGCGCGGGCTTCGAACGTGAAGGACTCATTCGGCGCGACTACAAGACCGCCACAGGGGAAGTAGTGGACCTGCTCTACTTCGGGCGCATTTCCTGAGATGCGTGCACCACTGCAAACACGCCTACTTTTACCTTTCTAAAATGCAACATTATGGGCGCCTGGGGCACTGGCTATTTTGAAAACGATGCTGCTTTCGATTATATGGACGACATCGAAGATACGGATGACCCGGTTGATATGATCGAGGACATTTTTTCGGAAGCAATGCAGAGCGAAGAACTGGACTCCGACACAGGAAGCGCGGTCATTGTTGCTGCGGCCTACATCGATCGGCAGGTGAATGGCACACGTTACACCGAGGCCAGCGACGAAGAAGAATTCCCGATCGACAGCTTTGCCGCGCGGAACCCGGATGTGGATCTTGCACCCTTTCGTACACAGGCAATGGAAGCGCTCCGAAAAGTGCTGGAACCCACTTCAGAGCTTCGCCAGCTTTGGGACGAAAACGCAACCGATGGCCCGATATGGCGGCAGTCGATCGAAGCGCTTATCGGCCGCCTCGATAAAAAATCTTCCCCTCTTCGATCCGTATAAATACGGGAACGAAAAAGCCCCCGGATCGGGGGCTCGTGAGTTTTTAATGGCATGGCTCATTGCTCCTGGGTGACGATGCCTGCTTTTACGGCGTACATCACGAGGCCGGCCATGGACTTCGCGCCCGTCTTCACTTTGAGCTTGTCGCGGATGGCCTCCACCGTGCGCGGCGAGATCTCCACCATTTCCGCTATCTCTTTTGTGCTTTTCTCTTCGCACATCAGCTTCAGGATCATTTTTTCCTTGTCGGTGAGCGGCGCCTCGAGGTCCATATCGCGCGGCTCGTTGCGTGTGCGGAGCCGGTTGAGCAACGCTTTATTGGTAAGGTCGTTGAAATAAAATTCGTCTTCGAAGCAAGTCTTCACCGCCTGGTAGATCGTTTCGGAATCAGACTCTTTGGTGAGGTACGAGTTGGCGCCCAGCTCCATCATCCGGCTGATCATCGAATGGTCGTTGTGCATCGACAGCATGATCACTTTCACATCGGGGTACAGCTTCTTGATCTCCGGAAGCGTGGAGAGTCCGTCCATGATCGGCATCTGGATATCGAGAAGGATCACGTCGGGGTGAATGTGGCGAAGGAGGTTGAGCAGTTGCATTCCGTTCTCGGCTTCGGCAACCATCTGAATGTCACGGTAAGCAGACAGGGACGTCTTCACGCCGGTGCGGAAAAGGTGGTGGTCGTCGGCGATCGCCACTTTAATGCGTTCTTCAGGATTTTTCATAACAGTTATTGGTTGCGCAGAGAAGTAGTTTAACGATACAAAGGTACCTGCTCTGTTCCTACGGGGAAAGGGGTAATTACGTCTTTTCGCATCGTAAAAATACGATGGCTGCACTTCCAAAGCAATAGGAGCTTACACCTAGCGGCTGCGGGAGGCGACTACATAGGCCACCGAATCGCCGGGCCGGAAGGGGCGTTTGCGGAGTGTGCTCCACACGCCTTCCAGCCGTAAGCCCGCCCTTTCGAAAAAGCCTTCGATCTCGTTGAGACTGTAGATGTAGTCCACGCCGGGTATGTTTTCCACCTGCTGATGCTCGTCGATCAGGATATGCTCCGACTCGATGCGTGCGGGCGAATGGCGCCAGCGGCTGGACACGAGGTATTTGTAGCCTTCAAGCTCGCTCCATACACGCTCCTGGAAGTGGCGCAGCGCGACCTCGGCGATGGTCCAGCTGTTGAAAATGAAGCGGCCACCGGGGCGGAGCGCCTCTCCGATGGTGCTGCAAAGCCGGGCCGTGTCGGCAGGATCGAAGAAAGCAAAGGAATTGCCCATGCAAAGCACGGCATCGAAGGCGGCGGGTGCCGGGCGATATTCAAGGGCGGATGCACAAACCGCTTCCACGGGCAGGTTTTCGGATGAAGCGCGGTCGCGGATCTCCTGGATGTAGACGGACGAATTATCGACTGCGGTAACGTTCAGACCGCGACGTGCCAGCTCGAGTGCGTGCCGGCCGTAGCCGCACAACAGGTCCAAAACGGGAGCGCCGGGCTTGAGGCCAGCGAGCTCGCCAATGAAATCGCACTCCGCTTCCGTGAGCCCCGGCGGGATGGTGCGGCGCCACACCTCGCGGTACTGGCCATCAAAAAAACGATCGTTGATATTTTCCAAGAGAAAGGAGTTATTCGAGAAGGCGGTTCCGCATCGCGTACATCACGAGGCCAGCGATGGTTTTGGCGCCCACCTTTTCTTTCATCTTCTGGCGGATGGTTTCGATGGTGCGCGGGCTGAGGAATACTTCCTTTGAAATTTCCTCGGTCGTCTTGTCCTCGGCGATGCACTTCAGTATCTTGAGTTCCTTTTCGGAGAAATGCACCGTGTTGGGATAGTATTGCTTGACCTTCTTTTTGTATTGAAGCTTGAGCAGCACCGCCTTGTTCACCAGGTCGTTGAAATAGAACTCATCGTTCATCACGGTAAGAATGGCCTCGTAGATCTCGTCGGGGTCGGTGGTTTTGGTGAGGTAGGCGTTGGCGCCCATCTCCATCATCTTGGTGATCATCTCCTGGTCGTCGTACATGGTGAGCACGATGATCTTGACCTCCTCGTATTCTTTGCGAAGCAGGGATATGGCGTTGGCGCCGTCCATCTCGGGCATCCGGATGTCCATCAGCAGCACGTCGGGCTGCTTGATTTTCATCTTGTGGAGTAGGTCCTTGCCGTCTTCCGCTTCCCAATCGATCTTGATGTAGTTGCGCCCGGTGAGGGCCATCTTGATCCCGTCGCGGAAGATCTTGTGGTCGTCGGCAATGGCCACCCGGATCTGCTGCTGGTTGACCGTCATTTGTGGCTGGTTCTGGTTTTCTTAAGATTGAATTTGCTGGCTCGAGCGGGGTAAAGGTAGGCGTTTCAATGCTTTGCACTTGCCACATCCTGCGCGAGGCACCGCGATTATACGAAATAAAATCCGGTTGCCTGATAACAGAACGGTCTAGGTAAAAAAGCCCACAGGGTTACTGTGGGCTTTGGAAATTTAATCTAACCATCAATAGTCTAAAAGTACAGCTTTCACTTTCCCGCTAGTATCCAGTTTTTTTAGTGCCTTTCGTAGAAACAAGACACCTGCAGATCCTAAATCTAAATGCAATTGAAAACCGTCATCCGAAAAGCTTACACTAGCGTTATGTACTATCCCATTGCTTCGCGAATTGTTTTCGGATGAGACATTGTATTCCGCAATAAATTGGACCAATCGCTGACTTGTTTCCTCGGCATCAGCCTTTTCAACTCGAACATACAAAGCCATCTCCGTCGCTATATTTTTCACGTACACGGGATATGAAAGATCGCTTATCCGAATAACTGGCGAGATTTTCTTTTCCGTGAGGATACTTTGATAGGCAACTGGGTCTAATCCCACAATCCAACATTTTAAAGCGGTCGCATCGACGTTTTCATTTGAGGGTTCAACAATGGTTGAATCGATTGACTGCCCAACAGAACGTGATCCCAGAATTGTAATCAGGCAGAATGGAAATGGCTGTATGAATTTTTGAAATTCCCCCCCGTTCATACATTTTATTTATGCCTTCTGGCTTGAACAGCGACAGGCTCACTCTCTTGCTGGCTTTTAGTCCGGCTTCCCTCTCCAGGATACTCTGCACATTATCTGCGAAATACCTGCAAAACTGATTGCTAAAACGAATACCGTAGTTGGCCCAAACCTCAAGAAAAGGCTCCTCACAATACCAAAATTTGCAACCACTCATATTCAAATTATAAAGCCCAGGCGTATCGTACAATGTTATAGGCAATCGCAAAACAAGGTCCATCGTCCACGGTGCCAACGCCTAACGTGCCAAAGTCCTCTACAATAGTGCAAACAACGATGCAAACGGCTGCGGCTATTGCCATACCCCGAATTAGGTTACGCAAATTAGGATGTTGTTGGAAATACTCGGCTACGATTCGTTTCATATTCGCTAGATTTCCCCGAATCCTAGACACTAACTCTGGCAACATGTTTCTCAATTCTTGAGGAAACGCCCCCTTTCGGCGCCCAACCTGTTTGCCAGCAAACAGTGTAGCCGACGGCTAATCGACCTTGATCAGTAGTGGCGGTTTCCATAGAGAAACCGTTTATTGTTATCATATCAGCACTCCAGTGCGGATCCCAAAAGAGAGATGTATCCAACATTTTGAAGTTCCGATACCCTTTCACTTTCATGTTAAGGCTCATAGGAACTAACGCCATGGATTCGCGAGAAGTATGCAGGTTGCTCTGAACGGTTGTATCGTTGCGAACTTCAAGAGGAATTAGCAGTGCGGTATCCTCAATGTCACCTGAGCGGGCCAAAGGATTTCTTCTTGATCTCCGCTTTTTGCCAGCGTCCGTCTTTCTGCAAGCGTAAAAAGTACCAATAAAAAAATCAGACTGCACGATAACGCGATTTTCACTTTACTCATAAAATGAATTTGGTGGCCCGAAGCTAGCCAGCTCATCAAACATCTAACGATGGCCTTGCAGATCTAGTCCGGTCGGTCATTTTGGTGAGGTAGGTCAGCGGGGCAAAGCCTGCGTGCTTTGCACCAGCGCGTGGAGCCTTCCTGCGAGCGTGGAGAGGCGAAGGTTCAGCACATCGGCACGCGCACTTTCGTTGTACAAGGTTTCCAGCTCACGCAAGGTGGCATCGGCCGTTACCGTATTACTACCGCCTCCCAGGCTTCGACCGCTTTGCACAATCACGCGGATCTCGTTGTAATTGTCCTGGTATACCTTCTGGTAGTCGCGAAAGAGTTTATGAACATCGTTGCAAAGATCCTTCGCTCCTTTCACGCCGTCGGCGGGATAAAGAGGCAGTGAACGCGTACTGTCAATTCGTTCCAATATCGACACATCGAGGTATTGCAGCAACAGTTCCTCGATCGTTTTTTGCCGCAGCAGGCTCCGGGTTTCATCGGGGTGAAGCAGCATTACCATGTCGAGTGTGTATTCACGGATGTCGAACTGCAGTTCCGATAAACGCGCGGTAAGGCGTGTAAGCTGCTGCTCGAAGCGTTCGTTGGATTGCTGCAGTTTTTCGTAGGGGGCGAAGTAGCGCCCGGTGCGTTGCAAAAAAGAATCGAGGTCTTCACGGGTTACGCGTTTTTCCTGCACGGCGAGGTTGCCTACCAGTGCCGCCAGTGCCGGCATAAGGGACAGGCTCCCTGTTTTTTGTCCCTGGAGCAGCGCGCCAACCACGTTGGTAAAGCGGTTGGCGTTGACCGATTTGGTCTTTGCCAAAATAGGCTGAAGCCCCCCCTGGATTTCCCCTTCCAGTGAATAGCCCAGATCGGATGACGTGGGATTGTTGAGGGCATTCACGCGGTTGCGGTAGTTGTCGCGGCTCACGCTTGAATGGAGCGAATTAAGCGAGTTCAGCGCGGCATCGAGCAAGGCGGCGGTGGCCGCGTAGCTGCGAAGCACCGGCTGGGCGCCTGGCGCTGCGCCTCTACCCGTTGTATCGGAACGAAGCGCAAATTGTGCGTACTGGGCCGGCGCTGTTGCGGCCGCCAGCAGCCATGCGATGGTGAAAAGGTGTTTTTTCATCGGGGCCGTTTCAGATCGGGTTATCCCTGCAAGGCCCGCTTGGGGCGAGTCCTCAGTTTTTCAAAACTACTTTGCCGGGCAGCCCGTTTCCAAGGGCAGTTCCCCGCTTTTTCACGCTTTTTTTCCGGCGGGGCGGTGGGAAAAACACCGGCAGAAATTGGGAAACACAAGCTCCGGCCGGGGTTTGACACCGCCATGGGAAAAATCCCATCAAAAACTGTTTTTTTTCCCATACGCCGAATAACAGGCCCGTGTAACTTTAAATTCATGCATACCATCGCTTCGCCCAGATATATCGCGGTGTTCCTGATAGCCACCATTATCGTGATTACGGGTATGCTGGGTGTGCTGATGACGCTGCTCTTCATGAACCAGAAGCGGCACCTTACCTACCAGGCTTCCATCCTCGCGCTGAAGTCGGAACACGCGCAAGACCTGTTGCGCTCACAGATCGAGATCCAGGAGCTGACCTTCAAGATCATCGCGCAGGAGATCCACGACAACATCAACCTGTCGCTGACATTGGCCAAGCTCACGCTGCACCAGATTACCGAGCTGGCGGCTGTAAAAGGGCTGGCGGAAAACGCGCAGCAGCTGATCACCGGCGCCATCAACGACCTGAGCGCTATTTCGCGCGGGCTGAACGCAGACATCATTCACCAGCAGGGCCTGTTCAATGCACTAAAAGCCGAGATCGACCGGATTGAACGCGTGTCGCAGTTGCGGATCGATTTCCGGATCGAAGGGGAAACCGAATTCCTGTCGGCGCCCGAGGAACTTCTGTTGTTCCGGTCGGTGCAGGAATGCCTGAACAATGTGCTCAAGCACGCGCAGGCGCGCCAGGCAAGCCTCCTCCTTTGCTACGGCAATGGCCGCGTGCGCATGGAAATCCGCGACGACGGAAAGGGATTCACGCAACAGGAAGTGGCGGAGAAGCGCGGCCGGTCTACGGGGCTGCACACGCTCCGCAGCCGCGTGGAGCTGCTGGCGGGCACCTTCGATGTGCAGTCGAAGCCCGGTGAAGGAACCCATCTCATTTTGGAACTCCCCATAAGCGACCCCCATGAGAAAGAACAAAACGATCCAGATCGCCTTGGCGGACGATCACATCCTGCTTCGTAGCGCACTGGCCCGCCTGATCAACAACTTTGAAGGCTGCGCGGTGATGCACGAGTCGGGCGACGGCTCCGAGTTGCTGGGCAAGTTGCAGACCGGCAAGGTGCCCGACATCGTGCTGCTGGACCTGAACATGCCACACCTCAATGGCTACGACACCGCTGAGGCCCTGCAAAAGCACTTTCCCACGGTGAGCACGCTCATGCTGACCATGTACGACTCCGAGCTGGCATTGATAAGGCTGTTGCAGCTGGGTGTCAAGGGATTCATCAAGAAGGACGCTTCGCCCACGGAGTTGCGCGCCGCCATTGAGTCGGTCGTTCACACCGGCTTTTATTATTCGTCGCAAACGGCGGGCAAGCTGGCCAACCTGTTTCGCCTTCAGCCCCATGAGCGGCCGCCGGGGCAGCATACGGTACTTTCCGAGCAGGAGCTTGCCTTCCTGCACCTTGTTTGCTCCGATCGCACCTATAAAGAGATCGCCCAGGAAATGAAGCTGACACCCCGCGCGGTGGACGTGCTCCGCGACGCGCTGTTTTTCAAGCTGGATGTAAAGAGCAGGGTGGGTTTGGCGATGCTGGCGGTGAAGAATGGGTTGGTAACGGATTAAAGAAGAAAAATTCAAACGATTGGACTACTCTAAACTCGCGGTTGCATTGAATAAGCTCGTCAAAGTATGGGCAGAATCCTACTATACGAAGCCATTTATCGAAAGTGTATCCTTGTTCTGCATTTACAGTATTTGTCGATCGAAAAAGAACCATAATTTTCGGACAACCGCATTAACTTTTTGCATTGGAGTAGCGTCGCTATTTCTTTTGATAGACTTAAGTCTGGTGTTCTACCGCTATAACATTGAACGATTTGAATTCTATGATTTTGTAAAATATCAGGAATTCTTGAACGGGCTTTTCAGCTTCGTCGAATGGTTTACGATTTATAAAATCGTCAATTTCGGAATTGATAATCGAAGGTTAAGATCGTCCGGTCGATTACTACTCTTGATTCTGGTAGTTAAAGAAATTCTCCTTCGTACAATCCTTCACAACAGCACCAATTTGGACACAATTCAAACTCTTGATGAATTCTCTTCAGGAATTTCGTTTGCCCTGTTCACCTTGTATTTCACTTTGTACTATGTCGAACTATATAAAATGAACATTATGTCCACGTTCCTTGCACCGAGTGCGTACGTTATGTTCTGTTATGTGGTACTTTCCCTTCTCTTCTTCCCAACGGCGTACTATCTCTTTATGTGTCACTACACACTTGGATACGCATTTTATGCCTATCATGACATTTTAGGAGCACTGGCCTGTTTGATCTTTCGCTATAACATCTTGAATCACGAGTCTAAGCCAATTAACTATCTAACGTTCTACTACTAGCCCCGCTCGTAAAAGCTTCAAACAACGATAGTAAATTTACTATCTGAAGTACGTAAAAGTCCTCAATTTTCACAGTAAGGTTACGACCCTTGTTCGCGTAAAAAGCCCTCCCAAGCTAGCTTTTCAAGGCTAGCCGAACAACAGATAAGTGTTTATACCTATATCATTGTAGTTTTTGGATACCCACTTTTACAATACCTAAAAACGAAAACTCACTGGTATGAAAACTAAAACTTTGCGCTCTATCCCTCCTCCTTCCGGCGACACTATAGGACTTGACTGGTGGGAAGTAGCTTAAGTGGTAAAAAGATTCGAAAGGTTTTCTATATTTGGCCAAGATGGCCAAAACGATAGAAAACCTTTTCTCATTCCTTGGGACGTATAGTCCCGTTTTGCCGCCATTCCTTCTAATTATCCTTACCAATGTAGCCTTAAAAAGCAAAGTATTGCGAGTTGTTTCTCTTTACTCGCTTATTGAACTTTTTACAAACCTTGCAGCAAACGAGATTTCACCCAAAGGCATCATTTTTCTTTATTCTGTTTTCACGGTTTTCGAATATGCTCTATTCGCATGGGTCTTTTATCTATTGATCGAAAATTCTAGGTTCAAGAACCTGGTTGTCGTTGCGAGTCTTCTATTTGCTGCGTTCTGGATCATTTACAAGCTCTATGGTAAGCACCAGAACCTAGATTCGATACCAATCGGCGTCGAAACAATCCTGATTCTCACTTTTGCATTTATCTTCCTCTTTGAACAGGTTGAGAATTTAGCTGGTAAATTGTTATACCAGCGATATTCATTTTGGATTACTTCAGGAATACTCATCTACCTAGCAGGATCGTTCTTTTCGTATTTGTTTTCGAATGAATTGGACGAGAGGACACTTGCGTTCTTTTGGACATTCACTAATATATGTTCGACTTTTAAGAACGTCTTGTTCCTAATCGCAATAGGCATTTACAATCGTGATTTATCGACGATTTCTCGTCCGCGGTCATTAGCCTTCAAATCGATGTAATGAATCTGTTGCAAACCGTACCAATCTCTGCAGCGAGCACTACGATCCTCTTAGGAACACTAGGCATGCTGGTACTCGTAATTGGCCTCATCCTCTTCATCATCTTCCACCAACGCAAGGTCATTCGCTATCAAACTACCCTGCAAACGATGGAGCAACAGCAGCAGCAGGTGCTCCTGCAGGCCTCCGTAAAGCTGCAGGAAGAGGAGCGCTCGCGCATCGCCGCCGACCTGCACGACGATGCCGGCCCGCTGCTGGCCACGGCTCGCCTCTACCTCAACGAAAACCTGGTGAACCTCGACAAGGCGGCGCAACTCCAGAGCATCTTCCAGGCCCGCCAGATACTCGACGACACCATACAGCTGATCCGCAACATTTCGCACCAGCTGATGCCGCCCACCCTCCGCAACTTCGGCCTCGAAAGCGCTGTGAGCGATATCGTGCAAAAAATCGGCGGATCGGGACAGCTCAACGTCTCGAGCCGCTTCCACGAATACAAGGAGCGCCTCCGCCCCGACACTGAGCTGCTCATCTTCCGCGTGGTGCAGGAACTAATTAACAACATCCTCAAACACTCCAACTCGTCCTTCATCCACATCACCCAGCATATGCAGGGCGACAACTTCATTCTCCGCCTCCACCACGACGGCCGCGGAATCGTACAGGCCGACTTCGAGCGGCTCAATAAAAGCAAAACCGGCCTCGGGCTCAAGAACATCAGCAGCCGCCTGCGCGTGGCACACGGCAACATCCTCTTCGAAAAAGATGCGTCGCAGACCTACTACAAAGTGACTGTGGAAGTGCCCCGCGAAGAAGCCTGACCCACTAAAAACCCTAACTTTACCGGCGAGGTAGCAAGAAGCGTATGTCTGATGTTATTAAAGTGGCGATCGCCGACGACCACAAAATTTTCCGCAAGGGCGTGATTCTTTCGCTCCGCCCTTTTGCCAATATCCGATTTGTGCAGGAAGCCGAAAACGGTGAAGAACTCCTCGCAGGCATCGCACTCTCCGAACCCGACGTGGTGCTCATGGACCTCCGGATGCCCGTCAAAGACGGCATCGAAACGACCAAACAACTTTCGAAAGACTATCCCCACATCTACGTGATCGTGCTGAGCATGTACGAAGACGAGCGCTTCGTGTCGCACATGATGGAAAACGGCGCGCAGGGCTACCTGCTCAAGAATGCCGAGCCGCAGGAAATCCGAAAGGCCATTCTCGACGTATTCGAAAAGGGCTACTACCTCAACAACTTCGTCAACCGCATCCTGCTCAAGAAGGCGCATACCCGCCAGAAGGCCGTGCCCTCGCTTCGCAGTGAGATCGTGCTGAACGAACGCGAGAAAGACGTACTGAAATATATCTGCATGGAATATACCGCCACGGAGATCGCCGACCGAATGGATATCTCCAACCGCACCGTAGAAGCCATCAAAGACCGGCTGATGGAACGCTTCGGCACCAAGAACACGGCTGGACTCGTGTTTTTTGCAGTGAAGAATAACCTGGTGGACTGATCGTAATTCACGAGGGTTTGAAACATTGACACCCCAGAGAAAGCACAATGCTTTTTTTGATAATTCAACTGTGAGTAGCACTTTACTATCTAAACCAAATTGTTTATGAAAAGAGTATTGTGTTAGCATTTGCGATTACAACAATCGCTTTTTCGGCCTCTGCATCCGGACGCACGGAAACTAATTCCAAGGAACAGAACTGTGCGACATCAACGACTACTTACGAGGGCATTTGCTGGACTCTCGAAATTTCCCCAAACATCTTGTTGTGAATGTAGTCCAGAGGAAGCATCTATTCAATCACAGGTGGACTTAGGCCGGTCAATTCGACAGAATGCGGCTTGGATTGCATCTGTAATGGAAGATGAAAGTTGTAACGTCGACTAATGCCAGCAACTTTTCCGAAATCAGCCGGTCAGCAGCCCCGGCAAGCAGCCCGAGCCAACGTTGGTACGCTCCCTTGCGCATTCCTTTGATTTATCCCTTAATACCGGTCGGAAAGGTTATTTCAACTTGCGAGGCGAAGGAACAACTATCAAGGTTTCGTCTGTGCCGGTTGGCATGACCCTCTTGGATTTAGGTTACACATTTCAATGGAAAGGGAAAAACAGGTGTGCATTCTTTATAAACAACATATTGAACCAGGATCAGTATGCTACAATCCAGTCATATGCAAACGGCGTTACTGTGCAATCGCTGCCCATTCGTTCACTACAGGGTTGCTTCCAGTTTAGTCGTGCGTTTTGAGCAACATGCCGGGCGCAATTTCGGGTATCAGCGTCTTTACCCTTCTTTCACGAGGCCAACAACTGACCTATCCGCTCCGCTACTTTCGCCACCGTAGGCAGCATCGCCGCCTCGAGCCCCATGTTCAGGGGAACAGCCGGCAGGTTGAGCGCGCCCAGTATTTCTACGGGAGCATCGAGCGACCGGAAACATGCGCGGGAGATGCGTCCTGCAAGCGCTTCAGCAAACGAATTGTTCTGCTGCTCCTCGGTGAGCGCGAGGCATTTACCGTGCTTGCGCACGGTTGCAAACACCAGTTCCTCATCGAGTGGGAAGAGCGTCCGTAGATCTACAACTTCCACGCGGCCGGCAAATTGCTTCGCCGCGGCTTTCGCCCAATACACACCCATGCCATAAGTGATCACGCAGCAACTCTCGCCGTTGTCTACCGCATCGGCATCCGCCGCCAGCGCCACGGCACCTTTGCCGAACGGCAATACATAGTCTTCAGAAGGCTCGATGGTTTTCGCATCCTCCGTTCCAGGCACCTTACTCCAATAAAGTCCCTTGTGCTCGAGCATCACCACCGGGTTGGGATCGTAATAAGCAGCTTTCATCAACCCCTTCATATCCGCCGCATTGGAGGGATAGGCGATCTTGATACCCTTCACAGTCAGCAGGGTTGATTCAACCGATCCGCTGTGATAGGGCCCGCCGCCGCCGTACGCACCAATGGGCACGCGTATGACGCACGACACGGGAAACTTGCCGCAGGAGAGGAAACAACTTTTCGATATTTCAGTTACCAACTGGTTGAAACCCGGGTAGATGTAATCGGCGAACTGTACTTCTACAATCGGCCTCGCACCAACCGCGCTCATGCCCACTGTGGAACCAATGATGTATGCTTCCTGGATGGCAGTGTTGAAAACGCGGTGATCGCCAAACTGGTCACCCAGCGTAGCCGCTTCGCGAAAGACGCCACCCAGCCGCTTGCCCACATCCTGTCCATACACCAAACATTCAGGGTGTCGCGCCATCAACTCGCGGATGGCAAAAAGAGCGGCATCCACCATGATCACTTTTTCTTTGCCGGCAGGTGCACGCTCGCCTTTCTCCGTAGTCACCGGTGTGGGCACGAACAGGTGGTCTGAAACAGATGCAGGATCCGGATCTTTTGCAGCAACCGCTTTCGCAAATGCGTTGCCGATCTCCTCGGTCACTTCGGCTTCGAGCTTCGTAATCTCTGCCGGGTCGATCTTGCCCGCAAGCTGCTGGCGCAGCAGGATGATAGGATCCGTGCAGGCGTGTTTGGCCAGGTCTTCTTCCGTTCGATAAAATTCTTTTCTTACCCCACTAGTGTGGTGATTGAGCAGGCAGGTCTTTGCATGCACCAGCCAGGGACGGCGTTTTGCACGCACATCGCTCACCACCTGGCGCATTGTATCGCACGAAGCTTCGAAGTCGGTGCCGTCCACGCGCACGCGGCTGAGGCCTTTGAAACCCGCCGCATATTCGTAGGCATCCATTGCGCGGCCTTCGGCTGCAGTAACGGAAATGCCCCATTCATTGTCTTGCACGAGGTAGATGACCGGCAGCCCCTTGAGCACCGCAAACTGGAAGGCTTCGCTTACTTCACCTTCCGTTACGCTGGCATCTCCGAGTGAGCAAATCACCACGGGCAGCTCGCCGTTGGGGCCATGCTCCAGCAGCGAAGATTCGATCTGCTCGAGGTAATGAATGCCCTGCGCAACGCCGGTTGTCGGGATGGTCTGCATCCCGGTGGCACTGCTCTGGTGAATCATCTTCGGCCGGTCGGCACGGCGACTGTTGGGGTGGCAGTAATACGACCGCCCGCCTGTGAAGGGATCGTCGGCCTTCGTGAGCAACTGGAGCATCAGCTCATAGGGCTCCCAACCCATACCGAGGAGGAGGCTTTCATCGCGGTAGTAAGGGCTCACCCAGTCGCATGGAAGAAGTTGCAATGCGGTGGCCAGCTGGATCGCTTCGTGGCCGCGCGAGGTGGAGTGCACGTATTTCGTGATCGTCCGGTTGGCCTCGTAGGTTTCGGCCATTTGTTTAACCCGGTACATCTGGCGGTAGGCGTATAGCAAGTGTTCGCGGTCCATAAGGTTGCTGGCTGAGCCGCAAATGTAAGCGAAAGCGAAGCAGCGTGCCCGTCAAATCAAGCCTCTGCAACGGTTTGCGCCTCGGGTGCAGCCGCGCCCACAGCGTCTTTGTGTGTACCGCGAAAGTTGTACTGTCCGAGGAAAGCGCAAACAAGGAGGATTGCCAGGCTAGCATAACCCAGCCATCCGTAGCGCAGGATCTCGCCCTTCTCGCCTTTCAATACGAGCACGCCGGCTAGCAGCGATGCTGCACTCGTGCCGAGCTGCTGTATGCTACTGTTAAAACTCATAAAGGAACCACGGCTTTCGGGTGGCACCACGTTGCTCACCAGCGCCTGTGCGGCTACGCCGCGGCCGGTGGAAAGTATGAACCAGATACCGAAGAACCCGAGTATCACTGCGAACGGAACATGGGGCATGTGCGTGATCAGCATCACGAGTGGTAGTGAAAGGAGGATGCAGACGGTGAACACCCTCAGCTTGCCATAGCGGTCGGCGATCTTGCCGAGGATGTTGGCCGCAAAGAAGGCGCAGACGCCGCCCACGAGATAGATCATTGGCGTTTGCGCCTTCGAGTAACCCAGGTTGAATTCCATGTAGGGATTGATGAAGGGCACGATGAGAAAGTGTCCCATCATGATGAGGCCGGAGAAGAGCAGCGCGAGGCGTTGTTTGGAATGACGGACAACGGAGGTTAACGCAGTCATGCGATTGGGGCGGTCTTTTGGTGCTACGATGTGCTCGTTCATGGCAGGCACAAAGCGTACAAGCAGCGGTATGAGCACGATGCCGAGGCCGACCACGAGCAGGAAGGGTGCATGCCAGGAAATGAGGTTGGCGAGGTAAAGTGAGAAGGGCACTCCGAATGTGGATGCGATGGAGAAGGCCGACATCACGGCGCCCATGGCGCGGCCGCGGCGTTCGTAAGGGAATACGTCGGAGATGATGGATAGCACCTGGGCGCCGATGATACCGCCGAACAGGCCGGCCACGAGGCGCGCGCAAAGCAGTGTGATGAAGCTGGGCGCGAGGCCGCACGCGAGGGTGCCCACCAGGAAGCCCGAGTAGCCGAACAGGAGCACCTTTTTGCGGTCGAAGCCATCCACGAAAAATGCGGCGAGGAAGCCGGAGATGCTGGCGCTGACGGTGTAGGCGGCTACGAGGAGCGTGAATTGCTGGGGTGATATCCTGAAATACGGCATCAGGTAGTTCCCGAGCGGCATCATGATCATGAAATCGAGGATGTGGGTAAAGTTGAGTGCGGCGAGCAGGAGGAGGAGCATGCGTTCGTTGCGCTTCATGCCGCGAATGTCTGCACGGGCCAGTCGTGGCGCGTCACGAAAATGTATGATCTGCCGAATGAGCGGTTGGCACCGGGTAAATGGTGTGCTTGTCCCGGTGGATGACGGTAGAACGCATAAAAAAGCCCCTCGGTGTCTTTCTACAGACGGGCTCGTTTATAAAAAGCTATGGCGGCGGACCCTGTCCCATCGGGATACCTCCCGCGTTGCCCCACCGGGTGTGCAGGCTTTCGGTGGGGGGCATAAAAAAGCCCCGCACACGTTTCCGTGGAGGG
>SEAC01000038.1 GCA_004173235.1 Chitinophagaceae bacterium
AACAAAGTGGGCAAGGTTACCTGGGAACAGGTGCAGGCGATCGCTGAAGACAAGATGGCCGACCTCAACGCCTTCACCCTCGACAGCGCCATGAGCATGGTGGCCGGCACGGCCCGCTCGATGGGCCTCACCGTAGAAGGTACCGCTCCCTGGGAGAACAAGTAAAATGATTACCTGCAGCTACGCTCTATGATTCTTTCATCCTGAGCGAAGCGAAGGAAACGACTTAAAAGAAACTACAATGGCATTTGTTCCTAAAAAAAGAAAGGCAGTCAACGGCAAGGTTGACGCCAATAAAGCCTACTCGCTCCAGGCGGCTTCTACCCTGGTGAAAGAAGTAAGCACCTGCAAATTCGACGCTTCGGTGGACATCCACATCCGTCTCGGCGTAGACCCCAAGAAAGCCGACCAGGCGATCCGCGGCACTGTAACCCTTCCCCACGGTACCGGTAAAACCAAGCGCGTGCTTGTGCTTTGCGGCCCCGAACAGGAAGCTGCTGCCAAAGGAGCCGGCGCCGACTACGTTGGTCTCGATGAATTCATCGCCAAGATCGACGGCGGCTGGACCGACGTAGACGTGATCGTAGCCACCCCCGCGGTGATGCCTAAGATCGGCCGTCTTGGTAAGATCCTCGGTCCCCGCAACCTCATGCCCAACCCTAAGACCGGTACCGTTACCAACGACGTAGCAGGTGCTGTGAACGAGGTGAAGGGCGGTAAGATCGCCTTCAAGGTAGACAAGGCGGGTATCATCCACGCTTCGATCGGCCGCGTGAGCTTTTCCGCCGACAAGATCGCCGGAAACGCCCAGGAGCTGATCAACGCCATCATCAAGGCAAAGCCTTCGACCGCTAAAGGTACCTACCTGAAAGGCCTGACCATGGCCGCCACGATGAGCCCCGGTATCCCCGTCGACACAAAATCCTTCGTTCACTAATCCTTCCACACGCCCGGAACGAAACCTTCGTCCGGCATTTAAAGGATTAACCAAAAGCTTAGTACAATGACTAAAGAGCAAAAAAATGAAGTGATCGTCGCCCTGAAGGAGAAATTCTCCCAGTACGACAACTTCTATGTAACCAATACGGAAAGCCTGTCCGTTGCGCAGGTATCCCAGCTGCGCCGCGCCTGCTTCAACAAGAAGGTTGAAATGAAGGTGGCCAAGAACACCCTCATCCGCAAAGCCCTCGAAGGCCTGGATGCGGAGCGCTACAACGGCGTGTTCGACTCCCTCAACAATGTAACGGCACTGCTGTTCTCCGAGAACCCCAAGGAGCCGGCCCTGATCATCTCGTCGTTCCGCGACGCCGCCAAAGGCGAGAAGCCCGAACTGAAGGCTGCTTTCATCAACGGTGACATCTACACCGGCGACAACAACCTGAAGGCCCTCACGAAGATCAAGACCAAGAACGAGCTCATTGGCGAAGTCATCGGACTCCTCCAGTCGCCCGCTTCGCGCGTGCTTGCCGCCCTCCAGAACTTCCACGAAACTGGTGGCGTGATCAAGAAGCCCGGTACCGAAGAAGCTGCGCCTGCTGCTGAAGCACCTGCTGCCGAAGCACCCGCTGCTCCTGAAGCATCTGCTCCGGATGCCGAAACTTCGGCACCCGCTGCCGACGCTGCTGAAGGCGAACAGCCGACCGCATAAGAAGTTTATAGTTTTCAGTTTATAGTTTTTGGTTGTTTTGCCTCCGCGAACTGTAAACCACAAACTTTAAACTGAAAACTCGAACATATCCCGCGTTCCCGGGGACAACAGGGACGAAATTTTTTTAAACCCTCCGACGGATCCCCTCCTTAACCGGGGAGATGAAGCCGGAAAAAATTTAAAGACCATGGCAGACGTAAAGAATCTTGCAGAACAACTGGTTGGCCTGACCGTTAAAGAAGTTCAGGAGCTGGCCGATTTCCTTAAGTCCGAGTACGGCATTGAGCCTGCTGCAGCTGCAGTAGTAATGTCGGGCGACGGTGGTGGCGCAGCTGCTGCTGTTGAAGAGAAGACTTCCTTCAACGTGATCCTGAAGAGCGGTGGCGCTTCGAAGCTGAACGTTGTCAAGATCGTTAAAGACCTGACTGGCCTGGGCCTGAAAGAGGCGAAAGACCTCGTTGACGGTGCTCCCAAAGCTATCAAAGAAGGCGTTGACAAGGCTACTGCCGAAGACATCGCTGCCAAGCTGAAAGAAGCTGGTGCCGACGTAGAGATCGCTTAATCGCATCCTTCGTTGAACGAATAGAGCCCCGACTTTGGTCGGGGCTTTTTCATGGTGGGAAGTGGGGGGAGCATTCAATATTTAATGTTCAATGTTCAATGTGCAAGTGCCCGCCCGGCAGGAGAGGAGGGCAATGGCTCTTCCGGGGCCCCATCATCCGATGCATGTCGCCGGGGGTATGCAGGTATGGGGCCCCTGATTCGCGAACACAGGAGGCGTCATCCCGGCGCCTGCGCCGGGATCTATAACGCCGGGCATGGGGGAGAGCCATGGCTCTTGCGGGGCCCCATGGCTGGCGGCAAACCAGGGCGAAAAGGAGGACGACAGGGAAACGCCGGAGCGCAGGAAAAGCCTCCTTAGATCGCCACTCAACCGATATCCAACGTTTGGATAATAATAGGTATGGCTCCCGAATGGACAGATGGATCGGATAATCGGGAACAGCGCGCAGTATGTAGTGCCGGGATTGAGGCCTTGAAGAAAGCAAATTGATGACCGTTTCCAACCCCAATCAGGGCCCCATGAGCGGCCGGAAGATTGGATCCCAAGCCTCCGGGATCCAAGGTAAAAGTTTCATTGTCAGTGCTGCTGTTTTCAGGCACTTCGCCCGGGTCGGACGGTGCATTTTACGGGGAGGTGAGGGTCCAAAAACGTGGAGTCTCCCGCCCAATGTCGCCACCACTCTCGCCCAAGTCAGCCCCTCCCTGGCCATTACTACGGTCCTCTTAGAAGGCAAAATCGAAGGTTTTGGGGCTCCTCCTGGCAGGTAAATGGGGATGTTGGCAGGGTAGAGTCGGTGTGCTTCAGCATCCGATTTACAGGCACCGAAACCAATAACCCTTCGAAAAACTGCCATAGTTACAGTCATTTTTCCTGATTTTGTTGATGCTTTTTACCGCTGTTTTCCGGCGTTTACAGAGCACTGGATGGTTCGGAATGTCACGCATCACCGGAAGGGTAGGGGCGGAAAAAGAGCCCTAAGAATGCGTTGCAAGGTGGAGCACCAGGAAAGCATTTGAGCACGATTTCTTCGCCACTCCTGCAAATTTTACCCGCGCAGGGTTCGATAACACTGATGACTAGAAGACTTTTGAAAAATTTGTACATTATAGTTTTTAAATCAATTGTTTGCAGATGGTAATAATAATAAAAGTTGCAGATTGTGAAACATCTTCTCACATAGAAGGCAAACTCCATAATGATCTGTTTATGTGAGTATTACAAAATAGGAAAACAGGAATTCACTCTTTTGGGTCGAACTCGGCACTGGTGATCGCGCTCTTGGCCAAGGCGCTTCTTAGAATCTTCGTCACCAACCGAAAGTTGTTAAATTTAAAATTGAGCCAGGTAAATTTGCTCCGAGCGAACATTTATTGTAATATAAATTTCAGAAACCGTTAATAATGAGCCTTTTGCAATGATACTATGACACGTTGGCAAAATGAGCTTCTAAACACCCCTCATATATTGATCGAATGTAATAGAGATGCCTTCAACAAATCATTGACTGCCAACTTTTTGTAATTAATCAAACGTAATGTATGGTGCGAGCTTTTTCCATGTGGAATCCGGTAAAATCTCGATTTTCCGAAGCTCTTCGAAAGAGTGGAATAGACCGTGTTGCTGGCGATATGCGAAGAGCACATTCGCCAGGTTCCAGCGGATGTAGGGGTGATTTTTCATTTCCTCCTTGCTGGCGGTGTTCAAGTTTATCTTTCGCACGCCCGGACCGTTCGATTTTAATTGGAGTTTGGCTTGCAGCGCCCGGAAGGTGGAGTCGGGTACACCCCATACCTCCGCCACCTGATCCACTGAAGCGAAACCTCCCAGTCGCTCCCGGTAACGAACGATCCTCGCTGCCAGTTTGGCACCTATTCCCGGAAGCCTCTCCCATGCCGCCGAGTCGGCCTCGTTGATGGAAAGGAGAGCGGGAGCCGGCCGCTCACTGGGGAATGCGGCTCTTGCGCCTCCCGCAGGATAGGCCACCGTTCGGGCGGCGCCGGCCTCCCCGATCCGGACATACGGAAGGACCCGGTCCACGAACCTGGCCGGCAGGCTCCAGATCTTTTCGAGGTCCTCCGGCTTCCGGAAGCGACCGCCCCGCTCGCGGTACTTTACCAACGTGCCCACCGCACGGTCGGTAAGTCCCAGCTTCTTCCAGCCCGCGGCATCTAGCTCGTTCGGGTCGAACGGAAAAAGAGGGGCGGAGCGCCAGGCATCCCGGTCGGCGGGCGCACGATGCTCATACGGATCCCATTGGGGCCGCTCCTTCGTTTCTTCTGCATACTCTTTATTAGTAGCTCCCGGACGGCGCAGGAGTGAATCAGGCAGCGGGGCGAACGCGGGCGCACGTGGCGGAAGCAGCGCCGGCACGGCCAGCAAACCTGCAACCACAGCAAGGAAGAGCACAATGGCCAGCCGGTCTTTTTTACTGAACGTGAAATAGTCGGTGAGGGCGGACTTCGGTTTCATTTTCCGAAGCTCAAAAAGCCGCCGGGCGCCGCCAAGGGAAAAAGGACAGAATTTAATGGGTTTTTTCCCGGGACGGCCTTTTGCTAAAAGAGTCAAAAAAATCCTAGGCACACCTTTGGGTTTTTTCCCGGCACGGCCTTTTGCTAAAAGAGTCAAAAAAATCCTAGGCACACCTTTTGCGGAGGGGAAAAACTTTTTCGGAAACGCTTTTTCCGTACTTTTGCCCTCCTAAAGTTTTGGCCAAAAACAATTTTGACGTCGGTAATTCGAGCTTAATTCATTGAAAATCATCGCTTTTTTCATTTTTATGAAAGAGGCCTGGTAGCTCATTGCCCGCGTCTGAAACTCATCATCGAAGAGTGTATGGAGCGGGGCCTCACCTACGCTGTTCCGCTGAAGGCGAAGCTGCGCCTCTCCTGTAACGACGAGGAGCATATCGACTTCCAAACGATCGTGCAGGACGTGTTTCTGGGTAACATCCCCTACATGACCCCGCGCGGTACGTTCGTGATCAACGGCGCCGAGCGCGTGGTTGTATCGCAGCTGCACCGCTCCCCCGGCGTATTCTTCGGCCAGTCGGTTCACCCCAACGGCACGAAGATCTATTCCGCCCGCGTGATTCCTTTCAAAGGCGCGTGGATGGAATTCGCCACCGACATCAACAACGTGATGTATGCCTACATCGACCGTAAGAAGAAGTTCCCCGTAACGACCCTTCTCCGCTCGATCGGCTTCGAAACAGATAAAGACATCCTCGAACTCTTCGGCATGGCCGATGAAGTGAAGGGTGATAAGAAATCCCTCTCCGCATACCTGGGCCGCCGCCTGGCCGCCCGCGTGCTGCGTAGCTGGGTGGAAGACTTCGTAGACGAAGACACCGGCGAGGTGGTTTCGATCGAGCGTAACGAAGTGATCCTCGAGCGCGACTCCGTGCTCGACGAAGAAGCCATCGACACCATTTCGGATATGGAGATCAAATCGGTCTTCGTACAAAAAGAAGATGTGGGCGGCGACTATGCGATCATTTATAATACGCTCAACAAGGATACTTCGAACTCCGAGCTCGAGGCCGTGCAGGTGATCTATCGCCAGCTTCGCGGCGCCGACGCCCCGGACAACGAAACGGCGCGAGGCATCATCGACAAGCTGTTCTTCTCCGACAAGCGCTACGACCTCGGCGAAGTGGGCCGCTACAAGATCAACCGCAAGCTGGGCCTCAACTCCGAAATGGAGCAGAAGACCCTGACGAAGCAGGACATCATCGAGATCATCAAATACCTCGTGCGCCTCACCAACGGTAAAGCAGAAATCGATGACATCGATCACCTGTCCAACCGCCGCGTGCGCACGGTAGGCGAGCAGCTCTACGCGCAATTCGGCGTGGGCCTGGCCCGTATGGCGCGCACCATCCGCGAGCGTATGAACGTGCGTGACAATGAAGTGTTCACACCGGTGGACCTGATCAACGCGCGTACACTTTCTTCCGTAATCAACTCGTTCTTCGGAACGTCGCAGCTTTCGCAGTTCCTCGACCAGACGAACCCGCTGTCAGAGATCACGCACAAGCGTCGTATCTCGGCACTCGGACCAGGCGGTCTCTCCCGCGAGCGCGCCGGCTTCGAAGTACGTGACGTACACTATTCGCACTACGGCCGTCTTTGCACCATCGAAACGCCGGAAGGACCGAACATTGGTCTGATCTCGACGCTTTGCGTGCACGCCAAGATCAACGAGATGGGCTTCATCGAAACGCCGTACCGCAAGGTGGAAAACGGCAAGGTGAACATGAAGGAACTGACCTTCCTGAGCGCAGAAGAAGAAGACAGCGCCAAGATCGCCCAGGCCAACGTGCCCCTCGACAAAAACAATCACTTCGCTGAAGAGCGCATCGTGAGCCGCGAAACCGGCGACTTCCCGATCCTCGACCGAAACGAAGTGCAATACATGGACGTTGCCCCGAACCAGATCGTAGGTCTGTCGGCTTCGCTCATTCCGTTCCTGGAGCATGATGACGCCAACCGTGCGCTCATGGGATCGAACATGCAACGCCAGGCCGTGCCGCTGCTCCGCCCCGACGTTCCTACCGTAGGTACGGGACTCGAAGGCAAAGCCGCCCGCGACGCGCGTATCCAGATCCACTCGGAAGGAGAGGGCGTGGTAGAATTCGTGGATGCCAACGAGATCCACGTGCGCTACAACCGCAACGAAGACCAGCGTCTTGTTTCGTTTGAAGAAGACCTGAAAATATATAACCTCACGAAGTTCATCAAGACCAACCAGGAGACCTCCATCAACCTGAAGCCTGCCGTGAAGAAAGGCCAGAAGGTGAAAGAGGGCGACTTCCTTACCGAAGGCTATGCTACCAAGAATGGTGAGCTGGCACTGGGTAAGAACCTGAAGGTGGCCTTCATGCCCTGGAAGGGTTACAACTTCGAGGATGCCATCGTGATCTCCGAGCGCGTGGTAAAAGAAGACATGTTCACCTCGGTGCACATCTCCGAATACGAGCTCGAAGTGCGCGACACCAAGCTTGGTGAAGAAGAACTGACGCCCGATATCCCGAACGTTTCGGAAGAGGCCACCAAAGACCTCGACGAGCACGGTATCATCCGCATCGGCGCCCACATCAAGGAAGGCGATATCCTGATCGGTAAGATCACGCCGAAAGGCGAGAGCGACCCGACGCCGGAAGAGAAGCTCCTCCGCGCCATCTTCGGCGACAAGGCCGGTGATGCGAAAGACGCCTCGCTGAAAGCACCCAACGGTGTGGAAGGTGTGGTGATCGGCAAGAAGCTGTTCCAGCGCGCCAAGAAAGACAAGAATGCCAAGGTGCGTGAAAAGGCTTCGCTCGAGAAGCTCGAGAAAGTGCACGAGAAGAACGAGACCGATCTGAAGGACGTGCTGATGGAGAAGCTCCTGACGCTGCTGAAGGATCGCCCCTCGACCGGTGTAAGCAACAACTTCGGTGAAATGCTGATCGGCAAAGGCGCTAAGTTCACCCAGAAGAACCTGGCTGGTATCGACTACCAGAACGTGAACCCGCTCGGCTGGACCGGCGACGCCAAGGTGGACGAGCAGATCAACATTCTCCTGCACAACTACAGCATCAAGTACAACGAAGAACTCGGACGCTACAAGCGCGAGAAGTTCAATATCAGCATCGGTGACGAACTGCCTGCAGGCGTGCTGAAGCTGGCGAAGGTTTACATCGCCGTGAAGCGCAAGCTGAAGGTGGGTGATAAGATGGCCGGACGCCACGGAAACAAGGGTATCGTAGCCAAGATCGTTCGCCACGAAGACATGCCTTTCCTCGAGGACGGCACGCCGGTGGACATCGTGCTGAACCCGCTGGGTGTACCCTCGCGTATGAACCTGGGCCAGATCTACGAGACCGTTCTCGGCTGGGCTGGTGAAAAGCTGGGTCTCCGCTTCGCCACGCCGATCTTCGACGGTGCGAGCACGGAAGACATCGCAGGCTACATCGAGCAGGCAGGTCTTCCCACGTTCGGTCACACGCACCTGTACGACGGTGAAACCGGCGAGCGCTTCCACCAGAAAGCAACGGTTGGTATCATCTACGTGATTAAGCTGCACCACATGGTGGACGACAAGATGCACGCCCGTTCGATCGGACCCTACTCGCTCATTACGCAGCAGCCGCTGGGTGGTAAAGCCCAGTTCGGTGGTCAGCGCTTTGGTGAGATGGAGGTGTGGGCACTCGAAGCCTACGGCGCCGCGAACATCCTGCAGGAACTGCTTACCCTCAAGTCGGATGACATCATCGGCCGCGCGAAGACCTACGAGGCGATCGTGAAGGGCGAGAACATCCCACGTGCAGGACTGCCGGAATCGTTCAACGTACTTGTGCACGAACTCCGCGGCCTCGGTCTGGATCTGAACTTCCACGACTAGGCTTCGACTCCACTTCGTTCCGCTCAGCCTGACAATGCTTGTCACCCTGAGCGTAGCCGAAGGGAACGCACGCTTATTGAAACAGTTCTTTTGAAAATAATCCTCAGTAAGTCTCCGGTGCAAATGCGCACCGGGGACCGATCTGAGATCTGAGATCTGACATCTGCGATCACTTCAGACATCAGACATCACACATCAGAAATCTTCTTTATGGCTTTTAATAAAAAAGACAACCGTCCGAGACCGCAATTCTCCAAGATTACGATCGGACTGGCCTCTCCCGACAGCATCCTCGAGAAGAGCTTCGGCGAGGTGCTCAAGCCGGAGACCATCAACTACCGTACGTACAAGCCTTCAAGAGCCTTCCCAACAAGATCGGCTACCTGCTGGGCATGAGCTCCAAGAAGCTCGAAAGCATCATCTACTACGAGCGTTTCGTGGTGATCAACAGCGGTATCCGTGCCGACAAAGGCCAGAACTACGGCGACCTGCTCACCGAAGAAGAATACCTCGACATCCTGGATGCCCTGCCCAAGGACAACCAATACCTGCCGGACGAAGATCCGAACAAGTTCATCGCGAAGATGGGCGCCGAAGCCGTGCACGACCTCCTCGGTCGCATTGACCTCGACCAGCTTTCCTTCGACCTCCGCAACGCAGCAGCAACGGAAACGTCGCAGCAGCGTAAGGCCGATGCCCTCAAGCGCCTGTCGGTTGTGGAGTCGTTCCGCGATGCACAAACCCGCATTTCCAACCGTCCCGAGTGGATGGTGATGCAATACATTCCCGTGATCCCGCCGGAACTGCGCCCGCTCGTTCCCCTGGATGGCGGCCGTTTCGCGTCTTCCGACCTGAACGACCTCTATCGCCGTGTGATCATTCGTAACAACCGTCTCAAGCGCCTGCTGGAGATCAAGGCACCCGAGGTGATCCTGCGCAACGAAAAGCGTATGCTGCAGGAAGCCGTAGACTCCCTGTTCGACAACAGCCGTAAGAGCAACGCGGTGAAGGCCGAAGGCGGCCGCGCGCTGAAGTCGCTCTCCGACGTGCTGAAAGGCAAGCAGGGCCGCTTCCGCCAGAACCTTCTCGGTAAGCGTGTCGACTACTCCGGTCGTTCGGTTATCGTAGTTGGACCCGAGCTGAAGATCCACGAGTGCGGTCTGCCGAAAGACATGGCCGCCGAGCTGTTCAAGCCGTTCATCATCCGCAAGCTTATTGAGCGCGGCATCGTGAAGACGGTGAAGAGCGCCCGCAAGCTCGTTGACAAGAAGGAAGCCGTGATCTGGGACATCCTGGAGAACATCCTGAAAGGTCACCCGGTGATGCTTAACCGCGCCCCGACGCTGCACCGCCTCTCGATCCAGGCATTTCAGCCGAAGCTCGTGGAAGGCAAGGCCATCCAGCTGCACCCGCTCGTTACCACGGCCTTCAACGCCGACTTTGACGGTGACCAGATGGCCGTGCACGTGCCCCTGAGCAATGCTGCCGTTCTGGAAGCACAGCTCCTGATGCTGGCCGCACACAACATCCTCAACCCCCAGAACGGTACGCCCATCACCCTGCCTTCGCAGGACATGGTACTCGGTCTGTATTATATTTCCAAAGGCAAGAAGAGCACTGAAACCGAGATCGTTCGCGGCGAAGGAAAAGCCTTCTACAGCGCTGAAGAAGTGATCATCGCCTACAACGAAGGTGTTGTAGACATGCACGCGCATATCAAGGTGCGCACCAACGTTCGTGAGGAAGGCAAGCTCATTTACAAGCTCCTCGACACTACCGTTGGCCGCGTGATCTTCAACCAGCACGTGCCTAAGGAAGTGGGTTTTGTAAACGCCCTGCTGACGAAGAAGAACCTTCGTGAGATCATCGGCGACATCATCCGCATCACCAACGTACCGAAGACCGCCAAGTTCCTGGATGATATCAAGCAGCTCGGTTTCCGTACGGCCTTCCAGGGCGGTCTGTCGTTCTCTATCAACGACCTGATCATCCCGGATATCAAGGAACAACTGGTAGCGAATGCGAAAGTAGAAGTGGACGAAGTGTGGGAGAACTATAACATGGGTCTCATCACCAACAACGAACGCTATAACCAAACGGTTGACATCTGGTCGCGTGTGGATACCCGCATCACCGAAACGCTCATTCGTGAGCTGGCGGCCGACAAGCAGGGCTTCAACTCGGTATACATGATGCTCGACTCGGGAGCGCGTGGATCGAAGCAGCAGATCAAGCAGCTGGCCGGTATTCGCGGACTGATGGCCAAGCCCCGTAAGAGCGGCTCCACCGGTTCGGAGATCATCGAAAACCCGATCCTTTCCAACTTCAAAGGCGGGCTGAACGTACTGGACTACTTCATCTCCACCCACGGTGCCCGTAAGGGTCTGGCGGATACGGCCCTTAAGACGGCCGACGCCGGTTACCTCACCCGCCGTCTGGTAGACGTTGCCCAGGACGTTGTAGTTACCGAAGAAGACTGCGGAACCCTGCGTGGTATCGCTACTTCGGCCCTCAAAGACAACGAAGACGTAATCGAGCCGCTGGCAGACCGTATCGAAGGTCGTACCTCGCTCCATAATGTATACGATCCCGTGAGCGACGAAATGCTCGTGGAAGCAGGCTCCGAGATCACCGCAGACGTTGCGGAACTGATCGAAGAGCGCGGCATTGAAACCGTAGAAATACGGTCGGTGCTTACCTGCGAAGCGAAGCGCGGTACCTGCGTGAAGTGCTACGGCCGCAACCTGGCCACGGGCACGGTTGCCCAGCGCGGCGACGCTGTAGGTATCATCGCGGCACAGTCCATCGGTGAACCGGGTACGCAGCTTACCCTTCGTACCTTCCACGTGGGTGGTGTGGCCGGATCGGCTTCGGTAGAATCTACCCTCCAGGCCAAGTTCGACGGTACCATCCAGTTCGACGGTGTGCGTTCGGTAGTGACCACCAACAACGAAGGTGAGAAAGTACAGATCGTGATCGGCCGCACGGGTGAAGTGCGTATCGTGGATGAAAAGAACGACCGCCTGCTCATCACCAACAACGTTCCTTACGGCGCCACGCTGAACGTGAAAGACGGACAGCAGGTGAAGAAGGGTGATGTGATCTGCACATGGGATCCGTTCAACAACGTCATCATCGCCGAGATCAACGGTGCTGTGAAGTTTGAGAACATCATCGAAGGCGTTACCTACCGCGAAGAGTCGGACGAACAGACCGGCCACCGCGAGAAAGTAGTAATCGAAACCCGCGACAAGACGAAGATCCCTTCGCTCGTTGTTGCCGGCAAGGAAAATAAATCGTACAACCTCCCCACGGGCTCGCACATCGTGATCGAGAACGAAGAGGATGTGAAAGCCGGCCAGGTGATCGTGAAGATCCCCCGCGTGCTTGGCAAACTGCGCGACATCACCGGTGGTCTGCCCCGTGTAACGGAGCTCTTTGAAGCCCGTAACCCGAGCAACCCCGCGATCGTTTCGGAGATCGACGGTGTGGTAACGATGGGAGCCGTGAAGCGCGGAAACCGCGAGATCATCATCGAAGCCCGCGACGGCGTAACCCGCAAATACCTCGTGCCGCTCACCCGCCAGATCCTGGCGCAGGACGGTGACTTCGTAAAAGCCGGCTCGCCGATGTCGGACGGACAGATCGCTCCGCAGGACATCCTCAGCATCCAGGGTCCATTCGCCGTACAGCAGTACGTGGTGAACGAGATCCAGGAAGTGTATCGCCTCCAGGGTGTGAAGATCAACGACAAGCACATCGAGGTGATCGTTCGCCAGATGATGCGCAAGGTGTCGATCGTTGACCCGGGTGATACCAGGTTCCTCGAGGAAGATCTCGTTGACAAGTTCGAGTTCCTGGAAGAGAATGACTTCATCTACGACAAGAAAGTGGTTACCGAAGCAGGAGCTTCCTCCAAAATGCGTCCCGGCCAGATCGTGAGTCTCCGCGAGCTTCGCGAAGAAAACTCCACGCTCCGTCGCAACGACATGACACTCGTTGAATACCGCGATGCGAAGCCGGCTACGTCGGCCCCGACGCTCCTCGGTATCACGAAGGCTTCGCTGGGTGTAACGAGCTGGATCTCCGCCGCATCGTTCCAGGAAACGACCAAGGTACTTTCTTCTGCCGCTATCCAGGGCAAGACCGACGACATGCTCGGCCTGAAGGAGAACGTGATCACAGGTCACCTGATCCCTGCGGGTACCGGTCTGCGCGACTTCGAGAACATGATCGTTGGCTCGAAGGAAGAGTACGAACTTCTCCAGACGACCCGCGAGGCGATGAGCTTCGATGAAGAAGAGTAACGAATATCCAATAGCGATTACTGAATATTGAATAGCGAACGAAGGCCGTCTCCAGTGAGACGGCCTTTTTCATACTTAGTTATCTGCCGCTGCGGCTAGCTCCGCCGGCCGGAGATCGCACCCCAGATTATGAGGGCGAGAAAGGCACCGCCGGTGGCCACCAGGATACTGTACAGGTTGAAGCCGTCCACGCGGCCCCAGCCGAGCAGTGTGGCGATCCAACCACCCAGCACGGCGCCCACGACGCCAATGATCATCGTAACGATACAGCCTTGCGGATCGCGGCCCGGCTTCAGCGCCTTAGCAATTGCGCCGGCCACAAGGCCCAGCAGGATCCAGGATAGAATGCCCATAGCTATTGATTTTAGGTTAGCAAAGCAAAGTCCGTACCCGCTGTTAATCGTTTGAAAAAGTTGCAGAGCTGTCCCCCGGTTCCAGGTTTTGCCCGTTAATTTGCACAAAATTTCCCTTGCATGAAGAATGGTCTGCTTGCCCTGAACATCGTGTTGCTCGTTGCCGTCGGCGTTCTTTACTTCCTTCACTTCTCCGGCGACCGGAAGCAAACGGCGTCGGCGCCTGCAGTTAAAGCGGATGGCAAGCACGATCCGGGCCAATGCCGCATCGCTTACTTCGAGATGGATTCCATCGAAAGCGCATATGCATTGGTGAAAGACGTAAAGGCTGTGCTTGATCGTAAAGAAGGGGAGATCAACAACGAGCTGGCCCGCATGGAGCGCGACTTCCGTACGAAGGCTGCCGAATACCAGGCGCAGGCCGTGACGATGAACCAGACGCAATCGGAAATGGCTCAGCGCGACATGCAGCAACGCCAGCAAACCCTGCAAACCCGTGAAGCACAACTGCGCCAGGAGTATCAGGTGCTGCAGGCCAACAAGCAGCAGGAAGTGCGCAAGAAGATCGAAGAATACCTGAAGGGCTATAACGCCAACGGAACCTACACGTATATCATGTCGTACGAGCCCGGACTTTTCTTTTACAAAGACTCTGCTTACAACATCACCGGTGAGCTGATCCGCGGACTGAACGCGGACTACAAGCCGGCTGCAAAAAAATAATGCGACCGCATCAACAGGAAGCCCGGGCCCATGGTCCGGGCTTTTTGCTACCGGTCCTTTGCGTGGATTGGATGCCGCGTGGACGATAAGGAACGGACGCTTTTCCTTATCTTGACCGCAAATCACCTCTATGGCCGAACTGCTTGTGGCAAAACCTTCCGCTACTGCACCTGATACTGAATTCAAGCGCTCGCTCGGGCTATTGGATGCCACGATGATCGTTGCCGGCTCCATGATCGGCTCGGGCATTTTCATTGTAAGCGCCGACATCACGCGCAACGTCGGCAGCGCAGGCTGGCTTATTGCCGTGTGGCTCATCACCGGCTTCATGACGCTCACCGCTGCCCTCAGCTATGGTGAACTCAGCGGAATGTTCCCGAAGGCCGGGGGCCAGTATGTGTACCTGAAAGAGGCATACAACCCTCTTGTTGGATTCCTGTATGGCTGGAGCTTTTTCGCCGTCATCCAAACGGCCACGATCGCTGCGGTAGGAGTGGCGTTCGCAAAGTTCACCGCCTACCTCGTGCCGGCGTTCAGCGAAGACAACATCCTGCTCGATCTTGGCTTCCGTAAGATATCCGCCGCACAACTTCTTTCCATCGTGGTGATCGCACTACTAACGTTCATCAATAGCCGCGGTGTGAAGAACGGCAAGCTGATTCAGACCACGTTCACGCTGACGAAGCTCGTGAGCCTCTTCGGACTGATCGCTTTCGGCCTCATCCTCGCAAAAGGCGATGTATGGAATGCCAACTGGTCGAATGCGTGGGACCTGCACGGCCTCAGCACCACAGGCGCCGTAACACCGTACGTTGTCACCGCTGCACTTGGAGCCATTGCTGCCGCGATGGTGGGATCAATCTTTTCGTCGGATGCCTGGAACAACGTGACGTTCATTGCAGGCGAGATCAAGAACCCTGGCCGCAACATCGGGCTTAGCCTCTTTTTCGGGACGCTCATCGTTACGGTGATTTATGTAACTGCCAACGTAATGTATACGGCGCAACTGCCGCTGCTCGAGATCGCGTCTGCTGAAAAAGACCGCGTTGCAGTGGCAGCGTCCAACGCCATCTTTGGCAACATCGGCACCGTTGTTATCGCTTTGATGATCATGGTGTCCACCTTCGGGTGCAACAACGGGCTCATCCTCGCGGGTGCCCGGGTTTATTACACGATGGCAAAGGATGGCCTTTTCTTCCGCCAGGCGGGAACGCTCAACCGCAATGCGGTGCCGGGCCTCGCCCTTTGGGTGCAGTGCATTGCTGCCTGCCTGTGGAGCCTCAGCGGCTCGTATGGCCAGCTGCTCGACATGATCTCCTTCGTGGTGGTGGTATTCTACATTCTTACCATCATCGGCATTTTCATCCTCCGTCGCAAGCGCCCCGACATTCCACGTCCCTATAAGGCATTCGGGTACCCCGTTATGCCCATCCTTTATGTACTGATGGGACTTTCGTTCTGCACCCTCCTCATCATCTACAAGCCCGAGTTTACCTGGCCCGGCCTGATCATTGTGCTGGCGGGCATACCGATTTATTTCGTTGCTTTGTCGCGCAACAAGAAGAATGCCTGATATGCACAATTTCGCCGAACTATTCAGCCGTTTTCCCAGCATCAAAGTAGGAGTGGTGGGTGATGTGATGCTCGATACGTATATGTGGGGCCACGTTGAGCGCATTTCGCCGGAAGCGCCCGTACCGGTAGTTTCGATCGATAAGAAAGAGTTTCGCATCGGCGGCGCCGGCAACGTAGCCTATAACCTCCAGGCGCTCGGCGCACAGTCGTTCGTGCTTTCCGTAACCGGAGACGATGAAGACGCGTTGCGCCTCGTGCAATTGTTCAGCGGCCTCGGCGTCAACTCTGCTTACAGCATTCGCAGTCGCGATCGCATCACGACCAACAAAACGCGCATCATCAGCCGCAACCAGCAGATGATGCGCCTCGATACCGAGATCACGCGCGAGCTGACGCCAGGCGATGAAGAAAGCCTGATGCTTGCGTTCGACCGTTTTCTTACGGAGGTTCGTCCCGACGTGGTGATCCTCGAAGATTACAACAAGGGCGTGCTCACCGAGCGCATCATCCACCATGTGATCGATGCGTGCAAAACGGCAGGCGTGATCACTGCCGTGGATCCGAAGCGCAAGAACTTCTTCGCTTACCGGGGCGTAGACATTTTCAAACCGAACCTCGGCGAGGTGCGCGAAGGGCTCAACCTGCTGAGTGTGGATGCCGGTGTGGGACAATTGCAAACCATTCATGGCGAATTGCACGACCGGCTGCAGCACAACATTTCTTTTATCACGCTTTCGGAAAAAGGCGTGTTTTACCAGCAGGGCGAACGCGCGGAGATCATCCCGTCGCACCTGCGCAACATCGCCGACGTATCCGGCGCGGGCGATACCGTAATCGCCGTAGCGGCACTGGTGTATGCGGCCACGCGCGACGTGCACCTGATGGCCGAAATTGCCAACATCGCAGGCGGGCTTGTGTGCGAGATCGTGGGAACGGCAGCCATCAACGTGAAGCAGCTTCTCGATGAAACAGAAGCATTGCTCGGAAAACAATACCAATGAATCCAATTACGATCGCCATCCACGGGGGCGCAGGTACCATCCTTCGCTCCGATATGACACCCGAACTGGAGCAGGAGTATACTGCTGCGCTCGATGCCGCGCTGGCGGCTGGTTACGCAGTGCTGGAAGGCGGCGGAACAGCGCTCGACGCGGTTGTTGCAGCCACGGTTTTGCTCGAAGATCACGTGCTGTTCAATGCTGGCCGCGGGTCGGTGTTTACGAAGGAAGGAAAGCACGAGATGGATGCTGCGCTGATGGAGGGAAGCAGCCTTGGTGCAGGCGCAGTCACCGGTATTAGCAATGTGCGCAACCCCGTGGTGCTCGCGCAGCGCGTGATGCAGCAAACCCAGCACGTGTTCCTCAGCGGAGCCGGTGCAATGGCATTCGCACGGGAAGAAGGTCTTGCCTTTGAGCCGGACGAATACTTCTTTTCGCAAACACGCCACGACCAGTGGATAAGTGTTCGCGACACCGACCGCGTGCTTATCGATCACACCAACGATTACAAGGAAGAGTATCCCGACAAAAAATTCGGAACGGTGGGAGCGGTTGCCTGCGATCGCTATGGACACACGGCGGCAGCCACGTCCACCGGTGGCATGACCAACAAGCAATGGGGCCGCATTGGCGACAGTCCGCTGATCGGTGCAGGCACCTATGCCAACGACCGCACCTGTGCCATTTCGTGCACCGGCCACGGTGAGCTGTTCATCAAAGCGGTTGCCGCATACGACATCAGCTGCCTGATGGAATACAAGGGCCTCACGCTGCAGCAGGCAATGGACCATGTTGTGCTGGACAAGCTTGTGCGCATCGGCGGCGAAGGCGGCGCCATCGGTGTGGATGCCAATGGCAATCATGCCCTGGTGTTCAATAGTGAAGGCATGTACCGGGCGGTACGCAACAGCAACGGGGTGAAGGAAATCGGCATCTACAAATAATTTCCAGAAACGGCATTGCGAGGCGCCCGGAGGGCATCGCTACGCTCGCAAAGACGTTTCGTTATGATTTACCTTCGCCCCCTCAATTCCCGTTATGAAGAAGTATGCGATCATCGTGGCCGGTGGAACCGGCACCCGTATGGGGAGCGCCACTCCCAAGCAGTTTTTGTTGCTGGGCGATAAGCCGGTGCTATACTACACCATCCGCACCTTCCTGGAAGCTTACGACGACATCCAGATCATCCTCGTGCTTCCCGAAGACCATACGGATATGGGCCGCGAGATCATTGACGCCTACTTCGACTATGGCCGCATCCGCGTGACGGCAGGCGGTGAAACGCGCTTTCATTCCGTACGCAACGGCCTGCAGCTGGTAGACGAAGACGGCATCGTGTTCGTGCACGATGGCGTGCGCTGCCTGCTGAGCAAAGAGCTGATACATCGCTGCCACGACAAGGCACTGGAAAATGGATCGGCCATCCCGGTGGTGCCCTGCCGCGACAGCGTGCGGTTGCTTACTGCCGAAGACAACGAAGCTATCGACCGCAACCGCGTGGTGCTTGTGCAAACTCCGCAGACTTTCCACAGCCGCATCCTGCAGCCAGCCTTCGCCATCGATTACAAGGAGCGGTTTACCGACGAGGCAACCGTGGTGGAATCGTTCGGCCTCAAGATCCAGCTCGTGGAAGGAGAGGAGGACAACATCAAGATCACGCGTCCCGTAGATCTACAGATCGCCTCGGGGTTGCTCAAAGCACGTAATGCCCGATGATGAACTTTAGCGGCCTGTTACGATCGGTACGCCCGGCGAGAGATTGAGCGCTGCGCGATGCAGGGTCATCGTTTCCGATTGCTGGTCGATGGAGAGCTCCACCCATCCTGCATACCGGTCGGCGCCCTGCTGCACCTGCACGGCAAGGAAGCGGTGTTGCGCGGTCTTCCAAATTCCGTCCCACCAGCTTTCATTACTACCGACGATCTTTTCTGCCAGCACCGTGTGGCCCACTTCCCACCAATGAAAACCGGGTTGTTGCAGCGGCAGCGTTATACCACTTCCAAACACAGGGGTTTCATCCTGCTCGTTGAGCAGCAGGTTCCGCTGCACGCCCGACTGCACACACAGCTGGCGCCTGTCTATGCCCAATTGCGGGTCGCCCACCAGCTGGAGCTTGAATACGAAGTCAATGGCGCCATCGCCGTTGAGGTCGAGCGTTTGCGCCTGGAGGTAGCGCACCTGCGCATTGCCGAGATCGATACTGCGCATAGCCGGCAGCGTTACCGGCCCATCATCGACTGCTCGTTGAAGGTGACCTTTCTTACAAGACAGGAAGAGTAGCGTGGTGAGTGCGAATAGCAGCAGCTTTTTCATACGGAGCGTTTTGTTGCTGACAACACACGTTGCCTTTTCGTTGCAGCAACGGCTTCCCAAATACCTGAACTGCGCGAAAGCACGAATGAACCGTTATAAATAGGAGAGCCACCACTGCCTGTGGGTCTTTTTGTAGTTGCTGAACCAGCGGCAGGGCCAGTATAATGCCACTACCACGGAGATCCAGATGACGTATACCCAGGTCAGCCGCAGGCCTTCGCCCGGCTGCACGAAGTTGAAAGCGTTCTTGTATCCTTGCATTCCTTCGGCAAAACTGTGCCCATGGGCGAAGTAAAACACCATGGTAACAAGGTGCAGTAGGAAGAAGTGCAGCATGTAGTAGAAGAATGGAACGCTGCCATACACGCTGATGATTCGGCCGAAGCGCCCGCGGTGTTCGCCCGCAGCTGCCAGGAAGAGCAAAGCCGGACCTATGGTGATACACATATAGAGCAGCGACGGCGGGTACTTGACCACGTTGATGAACGAAAGCGCCGTGAATAAGGTGTTCTTTTGCTCCGTCCAATGCTGGCGGTCGCCATAAAGATTGGAAGCACGAAGCGCAACAAAGAGCACGAGCAATCCTATGCCCAGCAGCAACAACCACTTCTTGCGTGCCTGTTCCGTGCAATGGGTATAGAGGCGACCAAAACAATAGCCGAGGAACATCAGCCCCGTCCAGGATAAAAAGGGATAAGCCACGAAGATGGCCCGCCCATCGCCGACGGTCAGGGGACCCGGGCGGTGCACGAAATGGTACCATGCGGGGAACTGCTGTTTGCCTTGCTCATAAAAATCAAGTGCGTTGTGGCCCAGTACGATGGCAGTTCCCATTGCCAACACTGCCCAGAAAGGCAGGTGCACTGCAATACCCAAGAACACCATACTGATGCCGATCGCCCATATCGTTTGGAGGAAGAGTAAATGGTAGCCCGGGTCGAAAGTGATAATGAACCCTACGAGTACCACTTCTGCAAAAATGAGCCACAGGCCGCGCGTGACGAGGAAAACACTCAGCTCTGATTTGCTTTTGCGCCGCGCCTGCAACCAACCTGATGTGCCTGCGAGGAACACGAACACCGGCGCGCAGAAATGCGTAATGAACCTGGTGAGGAACAGCCACACCGTGGTGGTTTGCATGTTGGTCGGGTCTTGCGTCATGCCGGTGGTGTGCAGGTAGTCTCGCGCGTGATCGAGTGCCATGATGATCATCACGATTCCGCGAAGCAGGTCGATGGAGGTGATGCGATGTGTGGCGACGGGCAATGCGGCGCCATCGGGGCTTGTGGGAGCAAACATCGCAGAAGAAGTGGCAGTAGCCATTGCGTTGGGTTTTGGTGCCCATAAGGTAGGCATTCCGCTGCGTGCTGCCTAGCCGTTTGTCCTATTCGATCGCATCTTCCGTTTGATCCACTTCTGGATGCTTCGGAAGGATGGCTTCGTAGGCAATGCGGGGCGCAGGAACGGGCTCGCGTGCAGGCTCGGGCACAGAGATCGATACTGGAGTATCAACCGCATAAACAGTCCTGGGCTTTTCTGCAACAACGGGTTTTTCCGTCTCCGGCATCCAGATGTGCACCCCAGGCCCATCTACGACGTCCATTACGGCAAACCCCATCGTATACATTGAATCGGAAACAAGGGTCTCAAATCGGATCATTGCCGCAGCCGAGTCTTGCCGGAAACGCGCAACGAGTGAATCGAGGCGCATCTGCCTGCAATGTTGCGCGGAAGCCAGACTGTCGCCTCTGCTGCTGTCCACCATGGCCAGCGAGTCGGCACGTGCGAGGATACTTTCGGGAAGCGGCACATAACCGTCCATCCGTAGTTCTACGGCCAGCGAGTCGTCGCACCCGGGTAATTCGGGAGAAAGCTGCTCCTGCGCCGCGGCCGACTGCGTGGCCACTACCAGCAGTGCACCGGCTACCCATTTCGGAAAGCTTTGCGCACGGTGTGGAGCAGCCGGAAAATGCAACAGCCGGTTCAACTGGCCCGCAGCGAAGCGTCCGCAAGAGCCGGGATGTTTTTTGAGGAAGGAAAGTACCTCGGTATCCGAAAGCCCGCTGAAGTCGGTAAGCGTGCGGCTACAGGCGGCGCAATGACGGCCATCGCCGGAAACGGGCATTGCATTCCAATCCTCGCCACAGGGTTGGTCAATACGGATCCGGAAAGCAGCAGGCATACAGTGCGTTTACTTAAAGGTAGTCATCATTGCCCTTGCTTGCCCATGGGAATCACGCGCGCAAGCTGCTCGCGCTGTACGCGGCAAAGGAGCGATTCAGCCGGGGCGCTTTCGAGCCGCTGCTCAAAGCGTGCATAACCGTTGGCGCAAACGAAAAGGGAGAGAGGGTGGCGAAACTGTTGCTCGGGAATGTGCAATACGAAAAAACCCGCTGCATTGGCTTCGGTATAGTAAGGCGTGCCACCTGCTTCCACGCGGGCAAAGGCAATAGGGTCACCGGTTTCATCGCATACGCGGCCGCTCACGAGGTGTTCGGCTGGCGGTGCAGGCAAAACGCGCGCGGCGAGCTGGCGCAACTTTTCGCGCCAGTTGTGTTGTTGCAATGTGAGCAGCAGTGCAGTCCGTTTCATGTCAGGTGGTTTCTATATGGACTGTAAAATGCATTCCAGCGCTGCACGGAGAGCGCATCTTTAACGAACATTAACAGGTAGTGCACGAAAAAGCCCCGGCAATTTCGCCGGGGCTTTACATCAGTATTCGTTCTCGGGTTTGTCCTTGTCTTTGTTCTTTTTGCCACCAAACAACTTTCGGAAGATCCCTTTCTTTTCTTCGGGCGGTGGTGCCGCTTCGCCAATGCGTGGCGCTCCCGCTTTGCTCGAGTCGCGCTTGGGACGTGGCTGCTGCTGGTCGGAAGCGGGCTGGTCGTCGGGCCGCTGCGATTCGGCGGGGATCGTATCGCTGGCGGAGTTGGAATAATCGTCGGCGGTGCCCGAGCCCATATCCTCGCCTTCGGCATTGGGTATGGTGTCCTGAATGATGTCGCTCACATCGCCCATCAACTCGGCGTTGTTGAGATCGGCGGGCTTGTCGAACGTGCGTGTGCGGTCGATGCCCAGCGAAGGATCGTTGTAAACTTTTTGAAAGAAGCTTTGCCAGATGGGACGCGCCGCCGTGCCGCCGTAACCCTGCGCACTTTCGATGCGGATGAAGCGGTCGTCGCAGCCCACCCACACACCGGCCACCAGTTGCGGCACATAGCCCATGAACCAGGCATCGGCATTGTCGTTGGTAGTACCTGTCTTGCCGCCCATTTCAGAAGCGCCAAGCGCCTGCATCAGTCCGGCTGCAGTACCTTTCGTAACCGGACCTTCCATCAGTCGCGTCATGTTGTAGGCAGTTACCTCGCTGATGGCCTCCTGACGGTCGGCCGTCATATCCACGCGTTTGATTACGTTTCCGTTGCGGTCTTCGATGCGCGTGATCAGTTTGGGCTTGGTGCTATAGCCATGGCCCGGAAACACCGTGTAGCCCCACATCATTTCATACAATGAAAGGTCGCAGGAGCCGAGCGCGATCGAAGGGAAGGGCTCGACCCTGGTGGGAATATGGATCTTTTCGGACAGGAACGAAGCAAACTGCTCCGGCCCCACCTGCTTCATGATATAGGCGGTTGCGCAGTTCTTCGACCATGCAAGTGCTGATGCCATCGACATCGTGCGGCCGCTGCAGCTCTTGGTTGTTGCCGGCACCTTCTGATCCTTGCCGAAGCTTTGCTGCACGTCTTCCACCGATGTTTCGGCGGTGAAGCCGCGCTCTTCCATCGCCTGTGCATAGAGGAACGGCTTGATGGACGAGCCCACCTGGCGCTTCGTGCCCATGTTTGCGTGGTCGTACTTCCAGGTCTTGAACGAAATGCCACCCACCCAGGCGCGCACTTCGCCGGTGATCGGGTCCATCACCATGAAAGCGGTCTGCATCATCTGGCGGTGATACTTGATGGAGTCCAGCGGTGTCATCAACGTATCCTTTTCGCGCTTCGCATTCCATGCAAATACTTTCATGTGCACGGGTTGCTTGAAGGATGCGCGCACCTGTGCGTCGGTGAGGCCATCTTCTTTTTCATTCTTCCAGCGATCTGATGCTTTCATCGCCGATTCGAGCACGTTGTTGTGGCCTTCCCAAACGGATCCGTTGCGGATGTTGCGCTGGGCGTTCAACGCCTTCTGCAGCATCGGCATCTGCGCCGTCACGGCCTCTTCGGCATACTGCTGCATCTTGGTATTGATGGTGGTGTATACTTTAAGACCGTCGTCGTAGATGTCGTAGGGATCGCCGTCGGCGTTCTTCAGGTCCTTGAGCACGTCTTTCAATTCATCCTTCAGCACCTCGCGGAAGTAGGGGGCATATCCGGTGTTCTCATCAAGCTTCTGGTAGTGCAACGTGATCGGTGTCGCCTTCAGCCGCGTGGCTTCTGCACCAGTGGTATAGCCCGCCTTTTCCATTTGGCTCAGCACCACATTCTTGCGGTTGTAAGATGCCAGCATATGCGTGCGTGGGTTGTAAATGGAATTGCCTTTGAGCATTCCCACCAGCACGGCAGCCTCGTTCGGATCGAGGCGGTCAGGTTCTTTGGAGAAGAAGGTGCGTGCCGCGTTGCGGATACCATACACGTTGTCTCCGTAAGGCACTGCATTGAGATAGAGTGCGAGGATTTCTTCTTTGGTGAAGTTGCGTTCGAGACGCACGGCGATGATGTATTCCTTCAGCTTTTCCATCACGCGCAAAAAGAAGTTTCGGTTGCCCTGCCCGAGCAGCTGCTTGGCCAGCTGTTGGGTGATGGTAGATCCGCCGCCGTTCGAACCCATCGTAACGATTGCCGCGCCGGTGCGCTTCCAGTCGATGCCCGAATGGTTGTAAAAACGAACGTCTTCGGTGGCCACAAGCGCGTGAATGACGTGCGGGGAAATGTCGCTGTAGTTGACATTGCTGCGGTTGCCGCGCTCGCGGTAATACTTGCCCATGAGCGTTCCATCAGAAGCATATACTTCCGAAGACTGCAGCAGGCTGGGGTTTTCGAGTTGCTTGAGCGAAGGCATCTTGCCAAACACACCCATCAGCGCAAGCATAACGATCAAGAAGAAGAGCCCGAAGCCACCGAGGAAGATGCGCCAGAACCAGCGTACGCTCTTGCGCGTTGCAGGACGTTTGGGCTTGCTGGCCTGGGGGAAACCCGCGTGCGGGTTGATCATTTTCTTCATAGCGGAACTTATGGATGAGCAAAGACTATGCCTCGTTCGGGGGTAAAACTAGCGAAAAGAAAGAAGCCTCCGCAAGGCGAAGACTTCGTTAGTTGCTAGTTTGGAGTTTGCGGTTTGTGGTTTGTGGTTTGTCGTTGTCACCGTGACGAGCTTCAAAACCTTTCACAACCTTTTCAAAACCCTTCAACCTATTTAAAGCTTGACCGGCAGCTTCGACTCCAGGAACTGCTGGTAGGCATCAAGGCTTTTTGCTGTTTGCACCGCGCCGAGGTTGCCGGGAGAGAGGATCGTGAAAGTGTAGCTGCTTGCTTTCAGCCAGGGCACGATCTGCGAACCTGCGATCGGCTTCACCGAAAGAACATAATCGATCGCTCCCTTTGCATTCACGAACGGACCAATGAGCAGCAGCTTCACATCGTTGCCGAGCGGCTCTATGCGTGCATCGGCAGGCTGACCGTTGGAAGCATTGTAGCGGCTGAAGGCATTGCGCGCTTCGTTGCCAAAAACGATATCCACTTTGTTGAGCACCACCACTGCATAATGGCTCGAGTCGGGGTTGAAGCGGTAGGGGCCAGCCGTTACGGGCGGTACCGTTACCGGTTTTGCGGCCACCGTGTCGGTGCGCGGGCGCTGCGGCTGTGCCTTCGGCGGCGTCGGCCGTTGCGTTACCACGGAATCGCGCGTAGCCGGCACCGTTACAGGCGCCACCACGGGTGCTGCCGGCTTCGGAGCAGCTACAACCGTTGTCGTATCTACAGGACGTTGCTCCACCTGCAGGTTGCGCAGTTCTTCCTCGATCTGGCTGCGGCGTTTCAACACGTCGATCAGCGTTTGTGCCTTGGCAGCGAGCGCCGTGTTGGGGTTTTGCGTGATTAGGGTTTGCAGCGTATGAACGGCGTTGCTGTCCTGCTGCTGCTTCACCTGTGCAACTGCCTGAATATAGAGCAGCTGCGGGTTCCAGGTGTTGGTACGATAAACGCTATCGGCCTGCACCTTGGCGGCCTCTGCTTCGGCAAAGCGACCGGCTAGATAGAGATCATAGATGTCTTCGTAGGTCTTTGTAGCGGCCTTTTGCACTGCCGTGGTCGATGCAGGATCCTTGCCCGTGCTTGCGATGGCGGTGTAGCGACCATTAGGGAAGGTCGATTGCAGTAGTCGCTTCATCTCATCGGCCTTAGCGGCATTGCCCGCGTGGCGATAAGCGAAGTATAGTCCAAACAGCACCTGCTCCAGTGAGTCGGGCTGCGGGTAGCGGCGGCGCAGGTTTTCCAGCGTTTCGATGGCGAGGCTGTAGTCCTCCATATCGGCGGCATACAACTGCGCGAGGCCCCTGAGTGCATACTGGATGCTGTCGTGCGAAGTCTTCAAAGCTTCGGGCGAAAGCGGAACGTTTGCGAGCAGCGCTTCATACGAAAGCGGATCGTCGTTCACTACGGGGCCACCGCCTTTAGCCACATTGCGCGTTGCTTCGGTCACTTTGTTACGCAGTTGTGTTGCCACGTCGGTCTGTCGGCGCCAGTTGTCCACGTTGGGACGATCGCCCCAGATCTGTTTGAACGCAGCCGCGCCGGAGCGCTTTGAATTGTCGTTGTAGAAATACCACTCGCCGCGGTTGCCTGCAGTGGTAGCAAAAGGGTCGGCTGTGCCCGCATCGCGCGTTGACTGGTAATCGGCTTCTTCTTTCAGCCCCTTTGCACGGCGCAGTTGCCGCGCAAGCTTGCGGATGAAATCCTTACGTTCGTCGTTGCTCAAAGCAGCGATGCGTTGCAGGCTGTCCTGGCGCTCCACGGTGCCCGTAAAGTAGATCAGCTTGGTAAGTTGCGGCTTGCGAGCCAGCACGCGCAGCGAGTCGTCGGCCTGCATGCCCGTGAGCTTCACGCTATCATAGTAGCGGGCAGCCGTGGGGTAAAGCTTTTGATCGAAGGCACGGTCGGCGAGCGCCAGGTATGCATCATTGCTCACGGTGACGTTGTCGCTCCTGTATTTGCTCGAACGCTGCAGGTATTCCTGCGCCATCCTGAGGTTGCCACGCTCCAGTTCCATCTGCGCCAGCATAGAGTAGATCACGTCGCGGTATTCTTCGTACTTGTCGCGCCGAACCATCTTGAGCAACGTGGCGATGTTGCGGTCGATGTAGTTGTCGCCGCCTTCTTTGTTGATGCGAATGAGGTTGAGGCGCGCATATACTTCCATCACCGGGTCGTCGCTGTGGTCGATGGCTTTGGCGTACCAGGTTTTTGCTTCTTCCGTGTGGCCACTGCGTTCGAACATCTGTGCGGCGAGGTATTCCCAGCGTGCCTTTTCCTGGCGCGTGCCGGCAGTGCCGAGGCCCAGCACCAGGTGGCGTGCAGACGAGTCCCATTGGTCCTGGCGATAGAACCAGTAAGCCTGCACTTCTTCCAGATCATCGCGAAGGCGGGCAGGGAAGGTGGGATCGTTCCGGAGCGTGTTGAGCAGCGACCCCGATTCCACGTAAGCGTTTTGCTCGATGAGCGTGCGCACCTGCCACAGCAGCGCGTCGTTGCGCGAAGGCGGCTCGGTGAACATGCGGCGCGGGAAGCTTTGTTTCTTTTCTTTCGTTGCTACCTGGAGGGCGCTGTTGCCATCCATGCGTGAGCCGATGTAGCGGTAGTAGCCGTCTTTTTCTTTCGATGCAAACGACCAGTTGATGAACTGGAACATGGTGTAGGCCGAATCGAACTGCTTTTGAAAATAGTAAGCAGAGCCCCACAGGAAATACATGTTGTCGATCCAGTCGTTGCGGAGGTCGTGGAGCACGATGCCGGTCTTCGACTTGATGATGATAGAGTCGAGGGCCTGCGTTTGGGCGGCCGTGCCGTCGAGCGTGAAGTTGTAGAAGGGGAGGAGGCGTGTGTAGTTGTCGCGGTGCTGCTGCTTGGCGGCATCGAGCACCTCGGTGAGCTTGTTGTTGGCGTTGAAGTAGTAGTTGTAGTGCGTCACCATGTTTTGCATGATGCGCTTCGGGGTTTTGATGGGACGATCGGGCGTTTTTTCCGCCTTGGTGCTCCGGTTATCGTAGGGCTCGGGCTTCTTGATTTCGAGGTCATAGCCCAATTGGGCGTGGGCGGGCAGCGCAAATAAGCTGCCGGCCACCCCTACCAGGAAAGCAAGGAGCAGACGGGTTTGACGGTTCATGAACAACACAACTAGTACAGTATTAACTGATTTCGGGCCAAAATAGTATAAATGGGCCGATAAAAAGGGGAGAAAAGGTAAAAACAGGGTACTTTGCGATCGCTGATTCAGGGTGCCTGATGTAAGATTTGCGGGCAACCTCAAAAGTTCAGACATCCTACAGCGCCCATCCTTCATCTATTATGGCCAAACTCGACCCCGGCTCAACGCTCAAGCGCTTACAAAACCGCTATCGCCTGGTGGTGATGAACGAAGACACTTACGAAGAAGTGGTTACGTTCCGCCTGTCGCGGCGCAGCGTCTATGTGCTGCTGAGCTCGGTGTTCGTGCTCCTCGTTGGCCTCACCGTAGCGCTGATCGTGTTTACGCCGCTGAAATATTACATCCCGGGTTATGGCGCTTCCTCGGCAGGGCAGGGCTACCGTGCCCTGAAATATAAGACCGATTCGCTGGAAAAGCAGGTGCGCTACCAGGGCCAGTACATCGAAAGCCTGCGCCGCGTAGTGAGCGGAGAACCACTCCAACTCGACACGGCTGCGCTCGATGAGCCAACACCGGAGTATTCTACTGAATAGAAATGCGTAGGGCAGGGTATTAGTTTATTGGTTTAGTGGTTCATTAGTAAAGTACCTACCAGCTCAACTTAGGCGCGTGGGATAGCGAATCTTCGAAAGAGTTTACTAAATTTCCAATCTGTTGGTTAAGGCAACCGGCTACGAACCGGTTACCAATGAACCAATAAACCAATAATCCATTTAACCAATCCTCCTATGTTCAACCGCGACCGATCCTCTTCGGAGGCCAATCCCTCCAACAAAGCAACCCTAATTTCTGCCGGCACCCAGGTGAGCGGCGACATCCACTCCGATCACGACCTCCGCATCGACGGGCGTGTAGACGGCAACGTGAGCAGCTCGGCACGCATCGTGGTAGGGCCGCAAGGCTGCGTCAACGGGCATATGGAAAGCCAGCAGGCCGATGTTACCGGCCGCGTGAGCGGCGACATCCGCGTGCAGGACCTGCTGCAACTGCGCGGCGACTGCGTAGTGGAAGGCAACATCGCGGCGGGCAAATTGCAGGTGGAGCCTACAGCAACCTTCAACGGGCAATGCCAGATGGGCGGCTCGGTGACGGTGCTTCAACTAAAAAAACATGAACGCGCAGCCGCCGAAGTCTAGAAGCAACTCCTCCGAACTGATGCGCTATGCGGGCCTCGGCGCGCAATTCTTCGTCACCATCGGACTGATGGTGTGGCTGGGTTACAAAGCCGACAAGTGGCTACGGATACCCCTACCTTTGCTGGTGTGGTTGCTGCCGCTTTTGTCGGTGGGCCTCCTCATTTACAAACTGGTCAAAGAAACTTCCAAGCCAAAATGAACCGCCCCCGCAAGCCGTTTCTCCCGCTCATTCTCGTATTCGTTGTGCTCAGTGCCTTTTTTATCAGCGGCCGCACGCTGCTCCAGCGCTACGGCTTCAGCCAGGACCTGCTGATCATGGGGAACATCTTCCTGTTCTTCATCAGCATCGGTTCGTTTCTGCTGGCGCAGCGCGGTCTGCGCAACAAGAATCCGCATGCCTTTGTACGCAGTGTGTATGGCTCCATCATGATGAAGCTGTTCCTCTCGCTCATCGTTGCCTTCATCTATATCGCCACGCAACGTAAGGCGCTCAACAAGCCCGCATTCTTTACGCTGATGGGGCTTTACCTTGTTTATACCTTTATCGAAGTTGCGGCGCTTACGCGCCAACTCCGCAGCCGCCCGCAGTCGTAATGATATGAGCAAGCAAGAAGCTCCCCTTTCCGCACTCGCCCGCTTTTTGCCGCCCGGCACCTTCGAGCCCGTTTCGGCCTATCTGCATCAATACAAAGTGCACCTCACGGTTGCGCGCACCCGCAAAAGCGTGCTCGGCGATTACCGCCACAGCCATAGGGGCGAGGCGCACCGCATCTCCGTCAACGGTGATCTTAACCCGTATGCTTTTCTCATAACGTTGCTCCACGAGCTGGCCCACCTGCTCACGTTCGAGCGCTGGGGCAACCGCGTGGCGCCGCATGGAGCCGAGTGGAAGCGTTCGTTTGGCGAGCTGCTCGCGCAATTCATCCAGCACGACATTTTCCCGCCCGACATCCGCCAGGCCCTCGAGCGGACCCTTCACAATCCTGCCGCTTCTTCCTGTGCCGACGAAGTGCTTTTGCGCACGCTGCGGCGCTACGACCAGCGCCCCGACAACGTGGTGCTCATCGAAAGCCTGCCCCCCGGCGCGCTCTTCGAAACGTCGGATGGACGGGTCTTCCAAAAAGGCGAAAAGGTGCGCAAGCGGCACCGCGGAACGGAGGTCGGAACCGGGCGGGTGTATCTTTTTAGCCCGGTGTATGAGGTGAAAGTCAGGAGTGAGGAGGGGAGAGGTTAGAGGTTAGAGGGAGATTACTTGATTAATTGAGTACATGAACAAATGAGTACTCGAGGGCGGGGCCTCCCTCTTACCTCGAGTAATCATGTACTCAAGTAATCAAGTATTTCCCTCTTTCGTTCCTCCCTCCCAAATCAATTAATCATGTACTCAAGTAATCAAGTATTCCACCTCGCCCTTTCCTTCCTCGCAAATGACAATGCCGATTATATGGACAAATGCTGTCTTGAGGAAAGGCCATCCCTCTTACCTCGAGTAATCATGTACTCAAGTAATCAAGTATTGCCCTCTCCTCCTCCTCCCTCCCCCAATCCCC
>SEAC01000028.1 GCA_004173235.1 Chitinophagaceae bacterium
ATTGTGTAAGGGGTCCGCAAATATGAGGCTATTATTTTACACAAAACCCTTTTCTTTACATCCACCATGACCGCCACGAAACAACAGGTGCGCCTGCACTTCACCGACCTCTCCCTGCTGCGTCAATTCAAGTTGTACATATTGGCCTACGACATCCAGGTGCAGGCGTCGCACGCCGACCCCGAAGCCAACAGCGGCTGGATCGACTGCAGCCTTTCCGAGGAAGAACAGTCCCGCGCTCTCCGCCAATACGGCGCCAGCCTCGACTGATTCCTGCGAACAACGTGCACCCATCAGGGTCGTATCGGTAACCTATATTATAGAAAAGCCCCGGCGCACCCGCCGGGGCTTCTTTGTGTGCTAACGGGGAAGCACCTGTGTGCTGCTCACCAGCGCCGCCAGCCGTCCTTCGAGTGTACGCAGGCGCAGGTTGAGGGCGTCGGCCTGGGCGCTTTCGGTGTAGAGGGTTTCGAGCGATTTAAGCGTTGCGTCGGTGGTGGCGCCGCTCCCGCTGCGGCCCAGCGCGCGGGCGGCCTGCACGATAGCACGGATCTCGTTGTAATTGTCCCCGTACATCTTCTGGTATTCGCGAAACACCTTCTGCACGTTGCTGCAAATTTCCTTCGCGCCCTTCACACCGTCGCCAGGATAGGGCGGCAGGCGACGCGCGGTGTCGAGGCTTTCGAGCACCGGTCCGTCGAGGTATTGCAGCAATAGTTCTTCCATTGGCCGCGTTCGCAGCGCCGCACGCGATTCGCCGGGATGCAGCAGCAACACGATGTCGAGCATGTACTCACGGATGTCGAACTGCAGCTCGATGAGACGGCCGTTCATCCGCGTCACCTGCTGCTCGAAGCGCGCATTGACGTTATTTAGTTGCTCGTAGGGCGCGAAGTAGCGGCCCACGCGCTGGAGGAACGAATCCACGTCGGCGCGCTCCACCCGCTTTTCCTGCACCGCCAGGTTGCCGACCAGGGCCGCCAGCGAAGACAGCAACACGCCGCTACCCGGTTTGGGCGCCTGCACGAGCGCGCCGACAACATCCGTGAAGCGTGTCTTACTAACGGTCTTCGTTTTGGCCAGCACCGGTTGCAGCGCCGACTGGATCTCGCCTTCGAGGCTGAAGCCCAGCGCCGACGAAGCGGGGTTGTTCAAGGCCTGCACGCTGTTGCGGTAGTTGTCTTTACTCACCAGCGACTGCAGCGAATTGAGTGAAGTAAGGGCGGCATCGAGCAGTCCGGCGGTGGCGGCAAAGGCCCGGAGCCCGGGCCGGAGCGCGGCGCCTCCCGCCGGCAGTGTATCGACGTACATGGCGTGCCGCGCCAGTTGCGCCGGCGAAGCAGGGGCCAGGAGCAGGGCGAGCAGGGCAAGCATCGGGGAGCGCATGGTGTCGGGGCCGGGCTGGTAACACACGGCTGTTACAAAGCTACCGGCGCCGGGGGCCGCCTCCCTGTTGGTTTTCCCAACGGCAGAACCTTTTTTCCCGGTGCGGCGGGGAGAAAAACAACAGGGGCGGGCAGAAAACCATATCGGGATGTGGAATTGAACCGCCATGGGAAAAATCCCATCAAAAACTGTTTTTTTTCCCATACGGAGTCCAACCGGGGACTGTAACTTTAAACTCATGCATACGATAACGCCGCCCCGGTATATTGCGGTGTTCCTGGTTGCAACCATCATCGTGATCACCGCGGTGCTGGGCGTGCTGATGACCTTGCTGCTGATGAACCAGAAACGCCACCTGGCCTTCCAGGCTTCGCTGCTTGCGCTGAAGTCGGAGCATGCACAGAACCTGCTTCGATCGCAGATCGAAATTCAGGAGCTGACCTTCAAGAATATTGCGCAGGAGATCCACGACAACATCAACCTGTCGCTCACCCTGGCCAAGCTGACGCTTCACCAGATGACCGAGCTGGCCCCGGTTCACAACCTGGCGGAATACGCGCAGCAGCTGATCACCGGCGCGATCAACGACCTGAGCTCCATCTCCCGCGGCCTCAATGCCGACATCATTCACCAGCAGGGCCTGTTCAACGCACTGAAAACCGAGATCGAGCGCATCCACCGGGTGTCGCAGCTCCGCATCGCCTTCAGCATCCAGGGCGACACGGACTTTCTCACCGCGCAACAGGAGTTACTTGTGTTCCGCTCCGTACAGGAATGCTTCAACAACATCCTGAAGCATGCACAGGCCAAGCAGGCCAGCCTGTGCCTCGAATACTCCGAAAAGGCCGTCCGCATCGAAGTGGCCGACAACGGCGTGGGCTTTACGCCCGACGAAGTGGCTGCCAAGCGCGGCAAGTCGACCGGGCTGCATACCCTGCGCAGCCGCGTGGAGCTGCTTTGCGGATCTTTCTCCGTCTGGTCGGTACCGGGCGAAGGCACCCGTTTACTTTTTGAACTTCCAATTGGCGATACGCATGAAAAAGAACAAAACAATCCAGATCGCGCTGGCCGACGATCACGTCCTGCTCCGTAATGCCCTGGCCCGTCTTATCGGCGGCTTCGAAGGCTGTGCCGTCCTCCACGAGTCGGGCGACGGTACCGAGTTGCTCGAAAAGCTCCGCGCCGGCAAAGTGCCCGACGTGGTGCTGCTCGACCTCAACATGCCGCAGATGAACGGCTATGACACGGCTGCCGCGCTGCAGGCCGGGTTCCCGCAGGTGAACACGTTGATGCTCACCATGTACGACTCCGAGCTGGCGCTGATCCGGCTACTGCAGCTGGGCGTGAAAGGCTTTATCAAGAAGGATGCCCCGCCCTCCGAGCTGCGCTCCGCCATCGACTCGGTGATGGGCACCGGGTATTACTACTCGGCCCAAACGGCAGGCAAGCTGGCCAATGTGTTCCGGCTACAGGCCCAGGACCGCCCGGCGGGCCAGCATACGGTCCTCACCACCCAGGAGCTGCGCTTCCTGGAACTCGTCTGCTCCGACCGGACGTACAAGGAGATCGCGATGGAGATGAAGCTCACGCCCCGGTCAGTGGATGTGCTGCGGGACGCCTTGTTTTTCAAGCTGGACGTGAAAAGCAGAGTAGGGCTGGCGATGCTGGCGGTAAAGCATGGGTTGGTGGTAGGGTAGTAAAAAGGAACCCAATGGTATTAAGAAAAGTGCTGGAATACTTGCTAGTTTGTTGGAAAGAAACAAACTACCTTAAACTATACGTAGAAATCATTTCGCTAACGTGTGCGATAATATTAATGAGTCATTCTAAAAGGAATGGCCTAAAGAAGACGGCACTAATATTTAACCTTGGCGTTTTCATATTGTTTCTAGGCATAGATCTCGCGTATGCATACTTCAACATTCACAAGTTTAATGGATCGAAGAAACTCTGCACCAAACTAATGGAAGGCTTAAACACTTCATTTAGTTTTATTGAGTTTTATACTATTTCATCGGTTGTCAACTTTGGAATCAACATAAGAGCGCTCAGAAATATTTCAACCTGCGTTTTCTGTGGAGTTTTGATTACGACTATTATTTCTACACTTCTGTTTGTAAACAAACAAGTTTCTTTAGAAATAAAGACAATAAGCGAGTTCTCATCTGCAATCAACTATGCATTATTCACTGCTCTAATAACGTCATATTACTATTATACATATAAGAATAACATCATTTCCACATTCACGTCTCCATCGATCTATGCCCTTTTTGCTTATTCAGTTTTGTCACTTCTGTTCTTCCCTTGCGCAGCATACATGGTCGCTCAAAAAGAACTTCTAGGCTTTATCTTAAATGAGTATCATTTCATTTTGGTGTCAATCGTTTGTCTTATTCTCACCTATAACGTGACTTGTCATAAGTCTGCCGTTGTTAATTATCTGGAGTTTAAAACCTAGGATGTTTACTATCTAGGCATAGTAATTTTACTATTTTCGCAACGTATTTTTCCGTATTTTTAATCGTAAATCAACTTTAATAATTTACGTAAAGACCGCATCTAGCTGGAGTTCACACGTTTTCAACCGACATGCATAAGTGCTTCTACCTATTTCAATCCAGTGTCCGCTAGGCCACTTTTACGGCACCTAAAAACGAAAACTTACTGGTATGAAAACTAACAAGACCCTCCGCTCTGTACCTCCTGCTGGTGGCGAACTCCTCGATTGGTGGGAAATGGCTTAAGCCATAACTTATTATCCTAGTCTTAAAAGATTAAAAGGTTTTCTATATTTGGTCGATGACCGAAACTTTAGAGAACCTTTTTGTGTACCTAGCCACGTACGCTCCGCTAGTACCGATTTGCTTCTTCGGTTGGAAGTTTCCCTCAGTAGGTAAGAATCTGATCCTCCGCCTTGCAATCATTTACTGTGCAGTAGAGTTCACAGTTAATTTCTCAGCGTTATGGCTTTCTAATTCTGCAATAAGGCTGACTTATTCCATTTTCACTGCAATTGAATATGGAATTTTTGCATTCCAATTATTTTTACTAATATCTCATAAGCTTTCTCGAAAGCTAATTGTATCATTAAGTGTACTGTTCTTTCTGTTTTGGACAGTTTTCAGATTTTATGGGAAATATGACGTCTTGGATTCAGTACCGATTGGGGTAGAAACAATTTTGATACTCGCTTTTGCCTTTAGGTTTTTATTCGAGCAAATGGATAATGTGTCTGAAGGATTCATTTATACCCGTTATTCTTTTTGGATAGCAGCAGGTTTAATGATTTACCTATCTGGTTCATTTTTTTGCTATTTGTATGCAAATCAAGTAACTGATCAAGTAAGAAATGTTTTCTGGATGTTTCAAAACATTTTTTCAATATTCAAATCGATATGTTTCACCATATCAATAGTTATTGCTGCAAAATGGAAACTATCGGCCCCAAAAACAAAAATTCACAAGCTTAGCTTTTAAAATGTTTTTAATCCAAGCTGCCAACACATCTTCAGTTCCTTCCGCCTTATTATTAGGCACTCTTGGCATGTTGCTGCTGGTAGCCGGCCTCATCCTCTTTATCATCTTCCACCAGCGCAAAGTCATCCGCTACCAAACCACCCTGCAATCCATGGAGCAGGAGCAGCAGAAGGTGCTGCTCAATGCCTCCGTGACGCTGCAGGAGGAGGAGCGCTCCCGCATCGCCGCCGACCTGCACGACGATGCCGGCCCGCTGCTGGCCACGGCCCGCCTGTACCTCAACGAAAACCTGGTGAACCTGGATAAGGCCGCGCAGCTCCAGAGCATCTTCCAGGCCCGCCAGATCCTCGACGATACCATCCAGCTGATCCGCAACATCTC
>SEAC01000016.1 GCA_004173235.1 Chitinophagaceae bacterium
CGGAGGGCTGCCGGGCAGCAGCGAGTCGCTGTGGAGGGGAAGTCAACTCTTTTCCCGTTGCAGGTTCTGCATGGTGCGGCGTATTAGTTCCCGGCGGCAAGCGCCGGGATGACGGGCGCGCCCTTGGGAAAAAGGGTGGCGCGGCCGGGGGCGAATACCACCAATGCCCCATGGCCGCGCCCATTGCACTCCCCCGTGCGGGCCGTCATCCCGCTGCGCAGCAGCGGGATCTTAGTTCCCAGCGGCAAGCGCCGGGATCACGGGCGCTCCCTTTGGAAGAAGGATGGCGCGGCCGGGGGCGAATACCACCAATGCCCCATGGCCGCGCCCATTGCAGCAGCGAGTCGCTGTGGAGGGGAGGAGTAAACTCTTTTTCCGTTGCAGGTTCTGCATGGTGCGGCGTATTAGTTCCCGGCGGCAAGCGCCGGGATGACGGGCGCTTCTTTGGGAAAAGGATGGCGCGGCCGGGGGTGTCAGTGAATTTCTCCCTGGCCGCGCCGTTGAACTTCCCACTTTTCCGCTACCAGTCTTTGTTCGGCTGATCACCGCCGCCGGGCGCCTTTTTGCTCTGCTGCAGCTTCCGCTCCTTGTCCTGCAGCTGCTTCAGCTTGCGGTCGGCGTCGCTGTCGTTCTTGTCGTTAGAGGAACCGCCACCACCGCTGTTCTGCTTCAGCTCGAGCAGCGCCTTCTGCAGGTTCTCTCGGGCCTGCTTATCGTAAGGAGCGAGGCGCAGCGCGGATTTGTAGGCTTCGATGCTTTGTTCGAGGGCTTTCTGGCGGGTATACACCACGCCCATATTGTACCAGGACTTGCTCCGCAGCGACGCGTCCACGCCGGGCGTGGTGAGGGGAGCCAGCACCGCCAGCGCTTCGTCGTAGCGGTTCTGGCGAATGAGGGCGCTGGCGAGGTTGTACTGCGCCAGCGGATGGTTGCCGGCGCGCCGGTACTGCGTTTCGGCATAGGTCCAGTCGCCGCTGCGGTAAGCTGCATTGCCCTCGCGGATCGCCTCCTGCTGCGCCATCCCGGGAAGGCTGCAAACGAGCGCGACGAGGATCAGGATCATTTTCATGCGCGGATCTTTTTACGTTCGGGAATGAAGGCTTCGAGCAGCAGCAGGAAGATCATCGGGCCGATGAGCCAGTAATAAAACGTTTCGTAGCTCAGTTGCGTTTTGTCGATCAGGCTCGTGTTCTTCACGGTAGACAGCTGCGCCATCAGCGCGGATGATGCCGAGGAAGCGCCCGTTGCACCTGCATCCATCCGGATGTATTTGCCCTTGCCGGCAGCTGCAAGCTGCTGGAGGATGGGTTCGTTGAGTTTGGAAAGCACGACGTTGCCCGACTCGTCTTTTTTCGGCGCCTTCGTTTTCGGGTCGATGATGGTGCTGCCACCCGGCGAGCCGATGCCGATGGTATTGATCATCACGCCGCGGTCGATGAGCTCCTTGGCGGCATCGGTGGCCTGCTCGTCGTGCGTTTCGCCATCGGTCACCAGCAGCACGGTGCGGTAGCGCCCCTGCTCGTTGCCAAAGGACAGCAGCGCCTGCTGCAGCGCCTCCCCGATGGCGGTGCCCTGCCCTGGTACCTGCTGCGGGTTGGCGGTTTCGATAAAGAGCGTAGCCGCGCCGTGGTCGTAGGTGAGGGGCAGCTGCGCGTAGGCGTGTCCGGCAAACACCACCAGCGCCACGCGGTCGTTGGGACGTGCTTTCAAAACATTCTTCAGCAACGCTTTCGCGGCATCGAGTCGGCTGGGTACCACGTCGGTAGCCAGCATCGAGTTACTCACATCCAGCAGAAAAACCTGGTCGATGCCGGAGCGGGCTTCCAGGTCGCCTGCCGCGGGGCGCCGCGGGTTGGCCAGCGCCAGCACGCCCAGGGTAAACGCAAGCGCGAAAAGCACGAACCGAACCGCAGCCCGGGCCGGCGCCGCATCGGGCAGCAGGCGCTTCACATTGCCTCCCATGGCCTGCAATGCCTTCTTCCGCTTGCTGCGGTGCAACAGGTACACGCCGGTAAGGGGCACCAGCAGCGCCAGCAGGTACAGCGCTTCGGGCCGCTCCAGCTGTATGTCGAAAGGCAGGGTCATTAGCGGGGCTTTGTGTAAATATCAGGCCAAAGGCGGGAATGTGCTAATGCCTGCCCGACGAAGCAAGGCGACGGCGGGGGGTAATGCCTGTCGGACGAAGCGAAAGGAGATGCTTGCTGGTTCCCCTTCCCTTAGGGAAGGGGTTGGGGGATGGGTCTGGCGAATGGGGTAGGAAAGGCTTGGGGGATGGGTCGGAAGCACACTCATTACTTCTTTCCTTCCAGGAACCCTAGATCTTTCAGCATCCCCTTGAGTATTTGGAGACGCAAGGTTTGCACATCCGTACCCGGCTGCGTGGTTTCGAAATTCAGCACGAAGAAGTAGGGGTGGTTATTTTCTTCTACCCAACCCACTACCCACGCCAGCTCGCGGCCGTTTTCTTTGATGCCGAGGCCGGTTTTGTAGGCGAGTCGGTAGGCGGGCGTGCTTTCCAACAGCATGGCGCGGCGCACGATCTCCTGGTTGGTTTTGAAGAAAGGAAGCTGGTTGAAGTAGAGCCGCTTTACGAGCCCAAGCTCTTCGTCGGGGCGCACCTTGAGGCTGTTGTCGAGCCAGAAGCTGTCCACCTTTGATATCTTTTTGTTGCCGTAAGAAAGCGAGTCGAGCCAGCCCTGCATTGTGTCGCGGCCAATGCGGCGCGCGAGCTCCTGGTACCACGCGGGGCACGAGCGGCGAAAGGCGGTGTACATGCTCATGTTCTCGTTGCACTCGGTGCGGGGGGAGGCCACGCCGTTCCAGTTGATCACCATCGAATCGTTGGTGATCTTGCCGGTTTGCAGCCCGATCAGCGAATGGACGATCTTGAACGTAGATGCCGGCGTAAAGGCGCTGTCGCGATAGCGGGCGAGGTTATACATCGTAAACTCGCCGTTGGCGTTGTTCAGCAGGGCGAAGCACCCTTCGGTCTTACTGTCGGTGAAGTACTTGCCAAGCGAGTCGTCGGTAGTTACGTTGTTGGTGGAGCAGCCGGCAAGGAGGGATGCGGAGAAAAGGAAAGCGAGGAAGTGGCGCATGCGCGCAAAGTTATGCGCACGGAACTCACGGAAAACACGGAATGCGGGCAGGGAAGGGTGGTCGGCCGAACTAAAACACGCTTTGCATCGTGCGCAGCCAAACTTTTTTCTTTCCGTGCATTCCGTGTTTTCCGTGCGCCCCTCCCGGCCGAAGGCCGCTATATGCCGATTTTTGTTCATCTTTAGGCCACCAAAACTTATGAGTAACATGCGTTTTCTCTCCGCGATGCTCCTGGCGGGCGTCGTTGCTTTTGCCAGCTGCAAAAAAGACGACCGCGCCGAATACCGGGCGTCGCTCATCTTCAAGTTCCGCTTCGACAGCACGCAGGTGCGGCTCAATAACGTGGGTCAGCCAACGGGCCTTGCCATGAACAACGCGGCGCAAAGCCCTGTGTTCAATTCAATGAGCGCGCACTACCTCGAGCTGGCGCCAACGGCGCACACGGCGCTGGGCAGCGGCGTGGTGCTGTACCGCGCAGCCGAAACCACCGCGGGCGGCCCCAATGCCATCGACTTCAGCCAGGCCAACATCGTGGGCAACGGCGGTGTCTTCCTTTCCGTGCCGCTCACCGACGTGCCTCCCGGCGAATACGAGTGGTTGCGCACATCGCTTTCGTACCAGAATTTCGACGTCAAGTTTTATGTAGACGATACCATCGCCACGCTTCCCATCCGCCAGGAATTCATGGGCACGGTTGCCGGCTTCCTCGGTTTCAACAATTACATCGGGTCGTTCCGCATCAAAGACACCAGCATCGCCGTGGGCAAGAACCGCCCGCAGGGCTTCTGGGGCTTCGAGTCGCTGGTGCGCTACCAGGGCTACAATTTCCGGTTTGTTGATACCGCTACCGCCATGGCCGGTGCCACCACGGTGGTCAACCCGCTCTTCGCCACATCGCCCATCCCGCCGGGCTCCTGCGTGGTAACGGCTTCCTTTGCCCCGGGCAAGCTGGTCATCCGCGGCGACGAAACAAAGAACATCGTCGTGGAAGTATCGCTCTCTACCAACAAAAGCTTCGAGTGGTACGACCTGGTGCGCGACGGCCGCTGGGAGCCGGGCAAGGGAGAAACCGTGCAGGATATGGGTGTGCGCGGGATGATCCCGAAAGTGGTGCAATAGAAATAAGCAATTTTCAATGGTCAATGCTCAATGTTCAACGGGATCTTCCTTGAATATTGGGCATTGTGCGTTGAGCGTTGAAAATTTCTACGCCTATCTTCGCCCTAATGGCCTTGACGAATCAGGATGATGCCGAGCTGCTGCGGAAATTCCGCGAGCCTGCCACGCGGGAGGCGGCGTATACGTTGCTTATCCGCAAATACCAGGAGCGGCTCTATTGGCATGTGCGCCGGATCGTGGTGCACCACGAGGACGCCAACGATGTGCTGCAGAACGTGTTCATCCGCGTATGGAACGCCCTCGCGAATTTCAAGGAAGAATCGCAACTCTACACCTGGCTCTACCGCATCGCCACCAACGAATGCCTCACCTACCTCGAAAACCTGAAGAAGCGCGCTTCCGTTGCGCTCGACGATGTGGCTTCCGGCCTTGAGAACCGCGTGCGGGCCGAAACCGGCTTCGACGCCAACAAACTCGAGTGGAAACTGCAGCTGGCCATCCAGAAATTGCCCGAAAAGCAGCGGATCGTATTCACCCTCCGGTATTACGACGAGATGCCTTACGAGGAGATGAGCCGCGTGCTGGAAACCAGCGAGGGAGCCCTCAAGGCGAGCTACCACCATGCAGCCAAAAAAATCGAGGATTATATACTGAATCATTAAACCCCGGAGCCCTTTTTGCGTCTGAAAAAAGCAATGGAACCCCGTAAAAACATAGCACAGGAGCTGCAGGAGGCCGGAGTGAACCTCCCGGCGGGCCTCAATGCGCGGCCCTACGCCGTGCCGGCAGGCTACTTTGCTCTCTTTGCGGAAGCCGTGCTGCGCGAGATCCGCCGCCGCGAGGCCTCGGACGAACTGCAGCAAGTTTCGCCGCTGCTGGCGGGTTTGCAGCGCTCCATGCCCTATTCTGTACCCCCGGGATACTTTGGCGAGGCAGTCGTTCCGTCGCTGCTCGACGGCCTCGACCGTACGATGCCTTTTGCCGTGCCTGCGGGTTATTTTGAAGGGTTGCCGCAACAGTTGCTTTCCAGGGCCAATGCCGTTGCCGAACCGGTGGAAGAAGCGCCTGTGCAGGCACGCGTGCTCCGTATGCGTCCCCGCTGGATGCAGGTGGCTGCCGCGGCCGTGGTGGCCGGCGCGCTCGCCGTGGGCGGCTGGCTCTACGAAGGCAATTCCGGCTCCAGTGGTCCGGAGGTGGTGATGCAGAGCGGCCTCCGAACCGTATCCGACCAGGCCCTGGAGGATTTCATACAGAATACCGCCCCGAATGCCTCTGCCAGCACGGCAACGGCGCAGGGTGAAGTGAAAGCGATGTTGAAAGATGTTCCGCTGTCGGAAATGGACGCCTTCCTCGAGCAGGTGCCCCTCGACGACGTGTCGGATATGAACTAGATAGTACCCTGAAACCTGAGAAACCATGAAACGCTTTATTTACATATGCACGATGATCCTGGGGCTGGCCTTCAGCGCGTCTGCCCAGGGCGGCGACCGCGGCCCCGGCGCGCGGATGCGGCAGCGCATGCAGGAATACCTGCAAACCCGCCTCAGCCTGAGCAGCGCCGAAGCGGAGCGTTTCACCCCCGTATTCATCAACTATTTCAACGAGCTGCGCCAGGTGAACCAGCAATATCGCGGCGACCGCCTCGTGCTGCAGCAGAAGATCGTAGACCTCAGGCTTCGCTACCGCGAGCAGTTTCGACCCATCATGGGCGAGAAGCGGAGCAACGACATTTTTGTGTACGAGCACGACTTCGTAGACCAGGTAAAGAAGATCCGCGAGGAGCGTTTGCAAAACCGGGCTGACCGCGAACGCCCCGGAAAAAGATTTTAGGCGGCTGTTGCTGAAAAGCACAAATTCCATTATATTTGAAATTGGTGTTTTTCATAGGTTAGCAACGGCCGGCTCTTTTTAGGGCAGGCCTTTTTTCTTTTAAAGCCTAACACTTCTTTAACAGTTCAACACATCATTTGCGCGAAGCCTTGTCCCGCCTGAATTTCAGCGGGATTTGTCATTTTAAAGGCGATGTCTTCAGCAAGTGATTCTACGCGTGTTTGAAGCGTACTTTTCACGTCTTTTTGCTCCTTCCACGCGTGCATCCACCCGGTGCCGGCAGCGTAAAAACGACCCCCGCAGGGGTGATTTTCACCGGTGGACAGGAAATTTTTTCAAAAAAAATCAGTCAGCAGCCCCTGCATCGGGGTGATGCACAGGGAGGAGCACTTTGAAAACGGCTCCAAGGTCTTCGTGACCCTCGGCACGGATGGTGCCGCCGTGATTTTCCACCACTTTTCGGCAAAGGGCGAGGCCAATCCCCGAACCACGAACTTGGCTACCTCGAAAAACTGATGCGCTCCGCCGAGCGGATGACCCTGCTCATTCACGACCTGCTGGCCTACTCCGCACTGCGCAAGCAGCATCTTCTGCCTTCGCCATGCACTGCGCGCAGCAAAGTAGGCGCTCAGCAGCATCGCAAGCGCGATGAAAACGAACAACCACGAAAGAATGGAATTCAGATGAACGAAGTGCTGCAGCTATTCCTGGCGCTGCAGCAAGAGGTTTTGTTCGCGGGCGATGGCCGTGCGGATGCGCTGGTGCATTGTGAAGAGCGTGATGAGGCGCTTGCTGTCGCCACTTTCCACCAGCTCGCTGATGTTGTATTTCAACAACACGGGAACCTGCTCGCGCAACTGCGCGGCGAGCGTATCCATTTCGGCGCGTTGCTCCGGACTGTTTGCAAACAGCAATTGCAGTTCCTCCATCCGTTGGGAATGGCCGCGGCCTCTTGCAACGACAGGCGATAGAAGGAAAGACCGGTCTTGTTGGCAAGCCGTTCGGAATAGATCTGCGCGCTTTTGAAATGATTGGAAAGCTGCTCCAGCCGCCCGATGATCTCGTGCGTGCGGGCCACCTGCGCCCCGTGATTTCTACCCGCCAGAACGTAACCCTGTTGAGGATGATCACGCTGAGGAGCAGCAGCAAGGCTACGCCAAACGATACGATCGGTTTTTGATTCATGGGGTTAGGGGCTGTGTTAAAGATACGGCATTGCCCCCTTAGCGAATGAGCACCACCGTGCCCTTGCGCAGCACGGGTGCACCCGTGTCGCGATCGATGTAGCGGCAGAACCATACGTAGGTGCCGGTGTTCTGCTCGATGCCTTTGATGCGTCCGTCCCAGCTCTCCTTCCAGTTGCGCGATTGAAACACCACCTGGCCCCAACGGTTATATACCATGAACTCGAAGTCGACGGCCTTCACTGCGTTGAGCACATGGAACCGGTCGTTGCGGCCATCGTTGTTGGGTGTGAAGGCATTGGGCACATCGATCTGGCAGCTGGGGTAGATGACGATGCGCCTGCTTACCGTAGAAATACAATTGAATGAATCGGTGACCATGAGCGTCACGGTGTAGCGTGCTTCACGCGATGGCGTCGCATATACAGGCCTTGGGTTTTCGGCAGTGGAGCGGCTGCCGTTGCCAAAGTCCCAGTCGTAGCGCAAACGGCGGCCCACCGATGTATTCGTGAATGGCACCGGCTCGTTGGGACACTGGTCTTCGAGCACGTCGAAGCCGGCTTTCAGGTAGTTGATCAGCACCACCTGCGCACTGGACGTGTCGCGGCAAAAGCCGTTGCTCACCGCCAGCTGTATGTTCTTTGGTTGATCGAACACGCGGTAGTAGGCCGTAGGCGCCTGCAGCGTGCTCGTTTGTGCTTCGCCGAGTACCCAGTTCCAGCTGTCCACGCGGTTGCCGCCCGGATGGCTGAAGTGCACCGAATCGATTGCGCAGCCGTAGTCGATGCTGTGGGTGAAGTTGGCGTTGACGGTATCCTTCACGCTGAAGTCGATGAACGAACCTGCAGGCGTTTGCTCGCCGCATTCATCGAAAATGGTGTTGCCGTCGCTGCCCGTGCGCAGCGTGATGCGGAAGTTGCCTTCGTTGAAAAGCGGCGCCGAGAGCGTTACGATAATCTCCCTGCTCACGGTTGCCGATCCGCTGCAATCGCCCCGAGCTGCAGTTACGGTAACGGGATAGGTTCCTGTAACAGTGAAGTCGCTGCCATCGGCGGCAACGGAGGAGCAAAGCATCGGGCGGCGGAAGGCCAGCCTCAGCTGAACGGGCGCACAGGTGGGCGGCACGAGGCTGTCCATGGGTGTTGGTGCGCGCGGAAGCAGGATGAAGCCCAGTTTGTTGGTGTCGGGGATGTTGCGGTCGCACACGTCGAGGAGCGTGTTGTTGTCGCTGCCATTGCGTATGCCGAGCGTGTAGGTGCCGGGGCTGAGGAAGGTGCTGAGGCGCAATTCGATCGAGTCGGTGTCGAAGCCGGTATCGCAGCCGAAGCCGCGCGCCGACGTGACGGTGGCCACGGCCGGGGTGATGAAGAACTCCGTGCCCGCCGTGGTGAGTGAGGTACACTTCATTTTCTTATTCAGCTTCACGCGGAGGATATCGCCGCCGCAGGAGGCCTCCACGTACTTCATCCGCGGCGGAGTGGTGTCGGTGATCACGGCACTGCCGCCGCCGAACGAAAGGCTGTAGCCATCGGTGGTGCGGGTGAAGTGGCTGATCAGGAGCAGGTAATTGTGTCCTTCTTCGAGCTGCGGCATCCGGCTGAACCGCGGGCGGCCGGGACCATCGCATACGAATTGCTGCGTGCCGGCATTGGAGCAACCGGTGGTGCCGCCATCTGCGCTCCAGTTGTCGGAGATGGTGAGCGATGCGTCGTTGTATACGTCGTTGGGATTGCGGCCCGTGATGTCGTAGAGCGCCCAGTCGTAGTCGTCGCGGATATTGTCGGGGGTGATGACGAAGGCGAGTGTGCCCGACTGGTAGCAGGTGAACTTATACCAGAAAGGGTTGAGGTCGGTGAGCTCGGCGCCGCAATGCTGGTAGCCCACCAGCCGGCCGCCGCACTGGGGCACGGTAGTTTGCGCAAAGGCGCTGGTGCCGCAGACCGGGAAGGCCGTGGAAGGGTTCTGGCCCGCCGTGCTGCAGGTTTGTGCGTGCGGACGCAAGGAGGCCAGCAGCAGTATCAGGCAGGTTAGCGGTCGCAGGAGGAACTTCATACGGGGATGATGTGCAAATATCCCCCTTTGCTGCCGCGGCCGTGCTAATTGTATGTGAAAAGCAGCGCCTCGGCGGGCGGGTTGCATTTTTAAACGGATGAATCGGCTTGTTCGAAGGGAAATTGGCCTTAGCACCCGAAAGATCGCCTGTAAGCATGCGAATGCACTATTTTAGCGCCTCTACTGGCCAAACATTAGTGAACGGGGGTTGTATTTATGCAGCATGGGAAATTTGTGATCTCGCTGGACTTTGAGTTGTATTGGGGCGTGCGGGATACCTTGAGCCTTGAAAATTATGGCGCCCACATCCGGGGCGAGCAAACGGTCATTCCCCGGCTTCTGGATCTTTTTCGCAAATACGACATCCGTGCAACTTTTGCCGTGGTCGGCTTTTTATTCTTTGAAACAAAAAGCGACCTGCTGGCGCACATCCCCGCCCGCGTGCCGCGCTACCAGGATCCAGCCTTTTCGCCCTACGATGGCTACTTTGACGAACTGGGCGCCGATTACCACGAAGACGTGCTGCATTTTGCGCCGCACCTCATCGACCAGATCCGCGCCGAGCCGCAGCACGAGCTGGCCACACATACCTATTCGCATTATTATTGCCTCGAGCCCGGGCAAACAGTAGCTGATTTCGAGGCCGACCTCGAGATGGCCATCCGCGTTGGTGCTGACCGCGGCGTGCATTTCCGCAGCCTCGTATTCCCGCGCAACCAGTTCAACGACGACTATCTGGCAGTTTGCCTTCGCCACGGTATCGCCTGCGTGCGCAGCAACGAGCAATCGTGGCTGTACGCTCCGCGCAACCGCAAGCAGGAAACGCTCGTACGTCGGGGCCTCCGGCTGATCGATGCGTACCTGCCGCTTTCCGGCGATCACAACTGGAACCCGCGCGAGGTGTCGCCGGAGAAGCCGGTGAGCATTCCCTCAAGTGCATTCCTGCGCCCCTACCTGCCCGCCCTGCGCATGCTGGAACCGGTGCGGCAACGGCGCATCTGCACCGCAATGACCCACGCCGCGCGCAACGGGCGCGTTTTTCACCTGTGGTGGCACCCCCATAATTTTGGAGTGCACCAGGATGAAAACTTCGCTTTCCTCGAAGGCATCCTGCGGCACTACCGCCACCTCAACGAGCGCTACGGCTTTACTAGCTGCACGATGCACGAGATGGCCGAAGAAATACAGGCGCTCCATGGAAAATCGCTCCAATAACCTCACTTTCCGACCGGCGCAGCTTGAAGATGCGCCTGCCCTGTATTCGCTGGCGCGTGCCGAAGGCGGCAATGAGCGGCTCACACCGGAATTCATCCGGCATTGGTATTTCCACAATCCATCGGGGTCTTTTTCGATCGAAACCGCCTGGCTGAACGGCCAACCCGCGGGGATGGCCACCAGCAACAATTTCCGGTTCCGCATCAACGGGGAGGAGCGTATCGTAGCGATGCCGCAAAACGTGCTGACCTCTGGCGCCGTACGCGGCAAGGGTGTCTTCGGAAAGCTGTACTTCCGGACCGAGGAAGCCAATCGGGCGTCGGGCGCCGACACGTTTCTTACGTTCACCAACGAGCTGAGCACTCCGATCTTTCTTCAGAAATTCGGCTACCGGCGTGGCCGCTGCCCGGATGTGCTGTTGTATCCGTTCCGGCCCGGCGCACTGTTTTCCACCTACCGATTCCGGCAGCTCGAAATGGACTCGCTGTCGCTCGAAACCCTTTACGGGCCTGAAAATGCGCTGCAGAAAGATGCCGAATGGTTTCAATGGCGTTACCAGCGCTATCCCCCGGGTATCATCCGTTTTATAGAGGTTTCGAAAGACGGCGAGGTGAGCGGCGTGCTCGTATTCAAAAAAGAAAAGAAGAAGGGGCTGCCATTTTTGCTACTGATGGACGTACTCGCGGGGGATGAAAAGTCGTTTGGAGCAACCCTTAAAGCTGCGCCGGTTGCGGCCAGCCGCTGCGGAGCGCTTTTCCTCCTGGCTTTTGAAAACCCGCTCGCGCCGCCCAGGGGTTTGCACAAGCGGATCCTGAACCGGTTCAACTTTTTGGTAAAGGGGCGCAACGAGGCCGACACGCAGCGCCTTGCCACCACCGATTACACCTTGTTTTTTGGTGATATGGATATCGTGTGAGCAACGTTATTCGATGATCTGCACGTTGTAGCGATTGCGCAGCAGGTAGGTGGTGAGGATGCTCCGCATCAGCTCTACCGAGATGGCCAGCGAGAGCGCGCACAGGCCAACGAGCTCCGAGCTCGATTCCGGCAACTGGCCGTCCTGCGTCATCAGTTCACAAACCATGCAGAAGAGCGTTTCCCGGAATTCGGGCGTAACGAGCGGTGCCGCGCGCTCGATGAGCGGACGGGCGCCTTCCTGCGTAAACAACTGAAGCGCTGTGGCCGAAAGCTCGCTCAGGTTGTTGCCACGAAAGCGCGAGCAAAGCACCAGCATCCGCGAAAGCTGCTCGATCTGCGCTTCGCCGGGCTGGGCCGACTGGCTGAAGAGGCAGGAAAATAATATGGCGACGGAAGCTTCTTGCTCGTTTTTCAGGTCGGGGGTCATGGGGCGAAGATAGATTGAATGTGCTAACGGGGTAATGAGGTAATGGCGTGATGGGGTAATGGGATGATGGGGTGATGTGGGAACTATGGAAGCGGTTCGCGGGTGGTCTATCGGCGGACGGCAACCCTCCAAAACCTTTCAAAACCCTTCTAAACTTTAATGTAGATCTTCTTCCGATCGAGCCAATAACAAACGGCCCACATAAAAGCGATGACGGTAAGGGCAAAAAGCAGCGAGCCGAGGCGCTCGTCGCCGGGAACGAATTTGTAGACCTTGTCGTAGATGAAGTTCCAGGGATTGGTATAAACAGGCGCTCCCTGCTCGTTGACCCCATTGGGAATGCGGATCAGGCGCAGCCCGCGTGGGAGGAAGGCGCTCAGGGCAAATACGAAGAGCGCATTCTTTCCAAACACGTCGAAGAAGCGCGTCCAGCCGCCCCGAATCCCGCGCAGCTCGATTGCATACAGGAGCGTGCAAAGCACCAGGATAGCCATGCCGGTGGTAGTAACGACGTAGGAGGAGGTCCATATGCGCTTGTTGACGGGAAACACGAGGCTCCACATATAGCCTGCAGCCAGCAAACCGACGGCCGTGATAAAAAGGCCCGTAAGCGTGCGGTAAAGCGCGGCCTGCGGGTCGGCATCGCCCAACTGTTTTGCGTTTTTGATGATGTAGTCGCCCACGAGGTAGCCAAAGATCACCTGTGTAACGGCCGGTAGCGTGCTGGCGAGGCCTTCGGGGTCAAACACCTGCGGAACGCCTTCCCAGGTTTCGCGGTTATACATGTGCGGTACCCCGAGCACGGATTCGTCGAGGTGATTGCCGAAAAAGCCCGGCATCGTGTAATCGCCCAGCGCAAAGCAAAGGCCCCAATAAACAAGGAGGATGATCATTCCCGCCAGCATAGCGCCGCGGGGCTTGAGGTAGTAAACGAGCACGGAGGCCACGAGATAGCAGATGGCGATCCGCTGAAGTACGCCGAGCAGACGGATGCCGAACAATTGGTCTGCGCCCTCCCTGATTCCTGCCACGGCTGCCTGGACGGGCGCCCACCAGGTCCAGCCGTTTGGAAGCAGCTGGTTGTCCTGCCACCGTACAAAGGGCCACCAGTTGAGGAACAGGCCGATGCCGAAGATGAGCAGGCTGCGGCGGAGTACTTTTTTCCAGAAGGCGGCATCGCCCGCTGCCACGAAGCGCGGCATCACGAAGGCCATGGCGTTGCCCACGGCAAAGAGGAAAAAGGGGAAAACGAGGTCGGTGGGGGTGAGACCATTCCATTCGGCATGCTCCAGGGGCTCGTAAATATGGCTCCAGCTACCGGGATTGTTCACGAGGATCATCAGGGCCACGGTTGCCCCGCGAAAGACGTCGAGAGCATAGAAACGGGCGGATTTCATACAGGAAAGGTCGGAGAGAAAGTTGGAAGTAGGAGCGGGGACGGGGAAAAATATCGGGTTGGAAGGGCGCGCGTGCGCGAACCCGGGAACGCCTGCCGGGCTTCCCGGGCTACCACAGTGTAACGGGCGCTCCCAAAAGCTGCGGGCCACTAAGAAGCTTCCCTTAGTGGCTCATTATCAGTAGTATATGCAATCACCGTACTATTTTGGCCTTTCTTAATAGTAACTTATTCATAATCTGTATATTTTATTAGTTTGTCAGTCCCACAGGGCCGACTATATTTGCAGCGCAAAACGTCTCTCAGATCGCCGGTTTTTTGAAAAAAACGTGGGACTGAGGTGGCGAAGCTATGCCTAAGCCAATGTCGATGAGTCAGAAGTGGTACGCAATATATACGAGGCCCCGATGGGAAAAGAAGGTACATCACCTTCTGATCCAGAAGGGTATTGAAAGCTATTGCCCGCTGAATAAGGTGCACCGTAAGTGGAGCGACCGCGTAAAGCTGGTAGAGGAGCCCATGTTCAAATCGTATGTATTTGTACGTGCGGCCGAGGACATCCGTACGGAAGTGCGGATGACAGATGGGGTGATCAATTTCGTGTACTGGGACGGAAAGCCGGCGGTGATCAAGGACAAAGAGATCCAGGCGATCCGCCGCTTTCTCGACGATCACCACAATGTGGAGCTGGTGAAAGTGAACTGGAAGGCGGGCGAGAAGGTGGCTGTGCTGGCAGGACCGCTCATGAATGCGGAAGGGCGCGTGGTGCAGGTGAACGGCAAAACCGTAAAGGTTCTGATTGAAAGCCTTGGCTACCTGCTGTTGGCCAGCGTTGATAAAACAAAGATAATTTCACTGGAAACCCTTAAATCGTAAACAGATATGCGTTTTTTTCTCTATATATTTGTAGTGGCTTTGCTGGCCGCCAGCTGTCGTCCTCAGCGTGTATTGCACAATTACCTCGAGGATCTGCAGGACACGTCTTTCAAAAAGGAAGTTGTGGTGACAGAAGCGGTGATTCAGAAGAACGACCTCCTATCGATCAAAGTAAGCAGTGCGAGTTTGAACCCGGAAACGGATCAGTTGTATAACCTGACTGCAACCAGCCAGGGAAGCAGCATTCAGCAGGAGCCTGGCTACCTCGTGGATGTATTTGGAAATATTGAAATGCCGCGCCTCGGACAGGTGCACGTAGAGGGCCTGACCAAGAAGGAACTGGAGAAGACGATCAAGGCGAAACTGAAAGATGTGCTGGCCCAACCTACGGTGCTGATCCGCTTCCTGAATTTCCGGGTGACGGTATTGGGCGAAGTGACCCGGCCGGGGGTGCAAACGATTCAAACGGAGCACCTGAACATCCTCGAAGCTGTTGGCCTCGCCGGCGGCATCACGGAGTTCGGAACGATCCAGAGGGTGCGGGTGCTTCGCGAGAACAACGGTCGCCGCGAGACGGCGATGTTAGACCTCACCTCGAAGAAGGTGTTTGAAGATCCCTTCTACCAGCTCCAGCAGAACGACGTGGTGCTGATCGATCAGACGGATTACAAGCTGCGGCTTGGAGAACAACAACGGAGAACACAGCAGATCACCTTCGCCCTGGCGATCGTGACGAGCCTGACACTCATTTATAACGTGTTACGACGCAATTAACCCTAATCAACTGTATGGCTTCACAGGCAACACGCAGCGATCAGACCGGATTCAATCTGAAGGAGTTCTTCCTGAAATACCTCCGCTTTCTTCCGCTGCTCATTCTATCGGTGGTTCTTTCCTTGATCATCGCTTTCTTCTACCTCCGATACACTTCGCCGATCTTCCAGTCGAAGGGTGCACTCGTTTTAACCGAAGACAAGGCCGGCGCGAACCCGAACGACAAGTTTGCGCAAATGTTCGTAGACGACCGTTCCAAGAATATCAACAACGAGCTGGAATACCTGAAGTCGAAAGCGCTGATGACCCGTGTGGTCAACGCCCTCGACCTCAACTGGCAGTATTATGCCAAGGGTAAAATCAAGGAGCTGAACGTGTACCGCGATGCGCCCTTCCGCCTGGAAGCGGCTTCCCTGAAGGATTCCACGCACTCGTTCGAGCTCGTGATCGACTTCATCGACGCCAACACTTTCAACGTTAACAACAACCACAAACGCCTCTTCCGCGTGGGCGAGTATTTTGAAACACCGCAGGGTCGCTTCCGCGTGACGCCTGCCGGTATTCCGGGCAGGAACAGTCAGTACAGCGTGCGCTATGCTACCGTAGCCAACATCGTGAGCTCACTGAAGTCGGGCCTTACGGTGATCAACAAAGCCGGTTCGTCGGGTATCATCATCATCACCGTTGAATCCGACAACGCCAAGATGGCTACCGACGTGGTGAACCGCATGATGGAAGAGTACCGCGTGGGTACCATCGAAGACAAGAACGCAAAAACGCGCAATACGCTCGACTTCCTCAACGGCCGCCTGGCCATTGTTAACCGCGAAGTGGACAGCATCACTGCGCAGATCAACCAGTATCGCCGCGTCAACGGACTCACCGATGTGCAGGCGCAAACCACCAGCTATATCTCCCGTGCAAGCGCTACCGACGAAAAGGTGCGCGACCTGCGCCTGCAGATCAGCGTTCTGGACGACATCACCAACTACCTCAGCAACGAAGCGCATATCTACGACCTCGTTCCCTATTCGCTTAATATAGAAGACGTGACCCTGCAGGCGCAGATTCTTGCCTTCAATACCGCACAGGCTGAGCGCAAAAAACTCATCTCAGAGCAGAATGTTCCGCGCGCCAACCCGATGGTAAAGCAACTGGAAGACCAGCTGAGCAAGACGCGCTCCAACATTCTTGAGAGCCTGCGCAACGTTCGCCGCGCTTACGTGGCCAACGCCTCTCAGCTGGCACAGGTAAGCAACTCGCTTCAGGGCGACCTGAGCTCGCTTCCTGCCAAAGAGCAGGGATTCCAGGAGCTGAAGCAGAGCCTGCAGACCAAAGCCGACCTCTATAAGTTCCTCAACGAAAAGAAAGAAGAAGCCGCGATCTCGCTTGCTGCCACGATCTCCAACACCCGCGTGCTGGAGCAGGCAGAAGTGAACCGCACGCCCGTTCGCCCTACTTCCGGAAAAGTGCGCAGCATCGCGCTTGTTTTTGGGCTGCTCATCCCGCTCCTCTTTGTGCTCGTGCTCGAAATGATGGATGACAAGATCACTTCGCGTACCGACATCGAGCGCCAGACGGCTGCTTCGGTACTGGGTGAGATCGGGCACGCTTCCGCAGAAGATACACTGGTAGTGAAGCCGCGCAGCCGCAGCTTTATCGCCGAACAGTTCCGTATCGTCCGCTCCAACCTGCAGTATGTGCTCAACGAGCCGCCGCGAAGGGGCAAGGCGCACGTCCTGCTCATTACGTCTTCGTTCTCGGGAGAGGGTAAGTCGTTCGTTTCTACCAACATGGGTGCTGTAATGGCGCTCACCGGCAAGCGCACCGTGATCCTTGAGTTCGACGTTCGCAAACCGAAGATCCTTTCAGGCCTCGGCATCACGAAGAAGCCGGGCCTCACCAACTACCTGCTGGGCAAGGCTACCATCGAAGAGGTGCTTGTGCCGGTTGAGGGAATGGAAAATCTTTTTGTACTCCCTTGCGGACCTATACCTCCTAACCCAGCCGAACTGCTCCTTGATAAGAAACTCGATGACCTTTTCGACTACCTCACTTCGAACTACGATTTCCTGGTGATGGACACCGCGCCTGTAGGCATGGTGGGTGATGCGATGACACTGGCTTCCCGCTATGTAGACATGACGCTCTACATCCTGCGCCAGGGTGTAACGCACAAGAAGCAGCTCGAAATGGTGAACGACTTTTACAAGAGCGAGAAGCTTCCGAAGATGAATATCATCCTGAACGATGTGAAGCTCCGCGCCGGTTACGGTTACTACGGCTATGGCCGCTACGGCTACGGTTACGGCAGCTCGTACGGCTACGGTTACGGCTATGGCTACGGATATTACGATGATGATGTGGAAGGAAGCTCCTTCATGCGCCGTTGGTTTAGCTGGGCAATGCCCGCGTCGAAAGGTAAGAAGAAGGCAAAGAAAGAAAAGGCAGGATAATTAGCTTATGCGCATACTGGTAACTGGCGGGGCCGGCTTCATCGGCTCCAACCTCGTGGAGGAACTGCTGAAGCATCCGCAGGTGACGGCGGTACGCGTGCTCGATAACCTGAGCACGGGTTTCGCCCACAACCTCAAAGAGTTCGAAAAGGATGACCGCTTCGAATTCGTGCAAGGCGATATCCGCGACTACGAAACGTGCCTCGCTGCCTGCAAGGATGTGCAGCGCATCTCGCACCAGGCTGCGCTTGGTTCGGTGCCGCGCTCCATCAACGACCCCCTCACCACCAACGCGGTGAACATTACCGGAACGTTGAACATCTTCACTGCTGCAAAAGAAAGCGGTATCGACCGTGTGGTGTATGCCGCATCTTCTTCCACCTACGGCGACCACCCAGGACTGCCCAAAGTGGAAGACCAGATCGGTCGCCCGCTGTCGCCCTACGCTGTAACCAAATATGTAAACGAGCTCTACGCACGCGTGTTTGCCGATGTATACGGCACCGCCTTCGTGGGGCTTCGTTATTTTAACGTGTTCGGGCCGCGCCAGGATCCGGGGGGCGCTTATGCCGCCGTGATTCCGCTGTTCATGAAATCGGTGCTCGACAACGAGCCGCCGAAGATCAATGGCGATGGCGAAACGAGCCGCGACTTCACCTTCGTGATCAATGCCGTGCACGCCAACATCTGCGCGTTGTTTACGGAGAACGCGGAAGCCCTCAACCAGGTGTATAACATCGCTTTCGGCGAGCGCACCACGCTCAACGAGCTTTTTGAGACCATTAAAGGCATAGCGGGTTCCGACCTCGCGCCGATCTACGGCCCCGAGCGCAGCGGCGACGTGCGCCACAGTCTTGCCGACATCAGCAAAGCCCGCACGATGCTCGGCTACGACCCGGCTATTTCGGTACGCGAAGGACTCAAGATCGCTTTTGCATGGTATCGCCAACACCACAACTACTCTTACTCGGTATGAACAAGACCCTGATCATCACGGGCGGTGCCGGTTTTATCGGATCGCATGTTGTCCGTCTCTTCGTTACGAAGTACCCGGACTACCGCATCGTCAACCTCGACGCGCTGACATATGCCGGTAATCTCGAAAATCTTGCAGACATCCAGGATGCGCCCAACTACGTGTTTGAGCACGCCGACATCACCAATGCCGCGCGTATGCAGGAATTGTTTGCGCAATACCGGCCCGACGGCGTGATCCACCTGGCCGCCGAGTCGCACGTGGACCGCTCCATCGAGTCGCCGCTGGACTTTGTAATAACCAACGTTATCGGCACCGTGAACCTGCTCAATGCGGCCCGCCAGCAATGGAAAGGCGCTTTTGAAGGAAAGCGGTTCTACCATGTGTCTACCGACGAAGTGTATGGCGCGCTGGGGGCAGAAGGCCTCTTTACCGAGCAAACGCCATACGATCCGCACTCGCCTTACTCGGCTTCCAAAGCATCTTCCGATCACTTCGTGCGCGCTTACCACGACACTTACGGCCTCCCGGTGGTGATCACGAATTGCTCCAACAACTACGGGCCCAACCACTTCCCCGAGAAGCTGATCCCGCTGTGCATCCACAACATCATCAACAACAAGCCGCTGCCGGTGTACGGCGACGGCAAGTATACGCGCGACTGGCTTTTCGTAAAAGACCATGCGCGCGCCATCGACCTTGTTTTCCACGAAGGCAAGAATGGAGATACGTACAATATCGGCGGCTTCAACGAGTGGCAGAACATCGACCTCGTGCAGTTGCTTTGCAAGCAAATGGACGAGAAGCTGGGACGGCCCGAAGGCACCAGCGCCCAGTTGATCACGTTTGTGAAAGACCGCCCCGGTCACGACCTGCGCTATGCCATCGATGCGGGCAAGATCAACAGGGAACTGGGCTGGTTGCCAAGCGTGACGTTCGAGCAAGGCCTTTCGCTGACCATCGACTGGTACCTCGCGAATGAAGAGTGGCTGCGTCATGTAACCAGCGGCGCGTATCAGCAGTATTACGCGGCGCAATACCAGGTTCAATCCTAACACTAGCACATGCTGGGAAAGCTGAAGCCTTTCTACGTTTATACGTTCAATACTTTTTTCAACGCTGGGATATCCTTCCTGGTTTTCTCTTTCCTCACGCACTACCTGTCGGCAGAGGATTATGGGATCATCAACCTTTACGCGGGCTTCAGCATCCTGATCACACCCTTCATTGGTGTGGGGATGCAGGTGATGCTGGGAGTTGATTTCTTCAAGCTTTCAAAGAGCGAATTCAAACACCAGTTTGTAAACGCCATGGCCCTCCCCGTGGCGTCCACGCTCCTGCTCACCGTGCTGTTTGTGCTGCTGCACAAGCAGATCGAGGAGCTGCTTCACATCAATACCTTTTTCGCCATCACCTTCCCGGCGTGTTGCTTCATGATCATCGTGAGCGACATCATGCTGATCCTGATGCGCGACAAGGGCCTTCACCTCGGTTTCGCAGGTTTCTCGATAACGAAAAACCTGGTGGAGATCGTGGTGACGGTGATCTTCGTTTTCATGATCCCGCTGGCCTGGAAAGGCCGCCTCATCGGCAGCAACGCCGCGCTGCTGGCAGGACTGCTGATATCGGTCTACCTCGTTCGCCGCTGGCGCCTTCACGAAGGGCGCTTCAACAAAGCGCGGTTCCGCGAAAACCTCCGCATCGGGCTTCCGCTGGTGCCGGAACGGCTTGCGATCTTTGTTTTTTCTTTCTCCGACCGCTTCTTTATCGAGCACTTCAGCACGGTAAAAGATGTGGGTGAATACAGTGCGGGTGCGCAGGTGTCGGTGATCGTGCGCCTCACCATCGTAACGCTCATCACCACCTTTCAGCCCAACGTGCTGCGCGAACTGGCCCGCGACGTGCCCAACGTAAAAGAGCTGCAGAAGCAGACGCTCCGCTTTATTGTTGCGTGCGCTGGCACTACGCTGCTGATGCTGGCCATAACGCCGGTGGTGTTTCATTTCTTTATCGGAAAGGAGTTCAAAGCCGGCCAGTATTATGCGTTCTTTCTTACACTCGGCATGTTCTTCTCGGGTATGCAGACCATGTTCAATACGTACCTGCTGTTTTTGAAGAAGAACCGCCTGCTGATGCTGACCTCGATGATCGGGGTGGTGGCCTGCTGCCTGCTTCACTACGTCAACGTTTCGAATTTCGGCCCTATCGGCGCCACGTATACTAGCCTCGCGGTCTACATCCTTATCTCGTCGATCACACTGTATAATGTGCATCGCTTTTATGGCCTGGGCCCGATCTTTCTCGGAAAGGGTAGTTTCAAAAACCGCCCCGGCACCCAATCTTCGGTGACGTCGACACTGGCACAAACGGGCGCCGAAACGATCGAAGAATCAACGGCTCCGCACCAATAGCAGCCGAAAGCAACGCTCCGCAGCGCTGCCCACCCGCCAACGATGGCGCTCAAACCAAGCAAATGAAAGTAACCCTAGTGGCCGGCGCACGGCCCAACTTCATGAAGATTGCCCCGATCATCGATGCCATCCGCGCGGCACAGTCGGAAGGCAAACCCATCTCGTATCGCCTGGTACATACGGGTCAGCACTACGATAAGAACATGAGCGACAGCTTCTTTACTGAGCTGGGTATTCCGCATCCCGACGCCAACCTCGAGTGCGGCGGGGGCACGCAGGCCGAGCAGGCTGCGAATATCATGGTGCGCTTCGAGCAGGAGCTTTTCGCCCATCCCACCGACCTGGTGCTGGTGGTGGGCGATGTGACCTCGACCATGTCGTGTTCCATCGCGGCCAAAAAACTAAATATCGACGTGGCTCACGTAGAAGCCGGCATCCGCTCGGGCGATATGACCATGCCCGAAGAGGTGAACCGCATCGTAACAGATTCCATCACCGATCTCTTCTTCACCACTTCGGAAGTTGCCAACGGCAACCTGCGCCGCGGTGGTGTGTCCGACGACCGGATCCACTTCGTAGGCAATACCATGATCGACACGTTGCTGAAGCAGCGTGCGCGTTTTTCGGCGCCTGCCTTCTGGACGGAGCTTGCCCTGCAGCCTCAACAGTATTTCGTAATGACCCTCCACCGGCCGGCCAACGTTGACGATGCGGAAGGTCTGCGCGCGCTGATCGCGACCATTACCGACACGGCGCGCGGGCTCCCGGTGATCTTCCCGGTGCATCCTCGTACGGTACGCAACCTGAAGCAGTTTGAGATCAGCGCCCCGAACCTGCACCTGGTAGAACCCATGAGCTACCTCCAGTTCAACTACCTCGTGGAGCGCGCCCGCGCCGTCATCACCGACAGCGGCGGCATCACCGAAGAAACCACCGTACTGGGTGTGCCGTGCATCACCCTGCGCAACAGCACGGAGCGCCCCGAAACGGTTACGATGGGCACCAACGAGCTCATTGGCACCGACCCGGCTGCGCTGCCTCCTTACATGGATAAACTTTTTGACGGAAGCTGGAAGCAGGGACGCATCCCCGACCTCTGGGACGGCCGCACGGCTCCGCGCATCGTAGATATATTGCTCCGGAAATATGCCGCTCAAGCAGCGGCGCTTCAACAAAACTGATCGCATGAAAGGAATTATCCTCGCCGGCGGTAGCGGCACGCGCCTGTACCCCATCACCAAGGCCATCTCCAAGCAGCTGATGCCCATCTACGACAAGCCGATGGTGTACTATCCGCTATCGATCCTGATGATGGCCGGCATCCGGGAGATACTGATAATCACTACTCCTGAAGACAGCGAGCAGTTTCGCCGCCTCCTTGGCGACGGAAGCCAGGTAGGATGCCGCTTCGAATACGCAGTGCAGCATGTGCCCAACGGGCTCGCCCAGGCATTCGTGATCGGGGCCGACTTCATCGGCAACGATAAGGTAGCGCTCGTGCTGGGAGATAATATTTTCTTCGGCTCCGGTCTTGGCCGCCAGCTGCAGGAACTGAATGAGGTGGAAGGCGCTTACGTTTTTGCCTACGCGGTGAGCGACCCCGAGCGCTACGGCGTTGTTGCGTTCGACGAGGCGCAAAACGTCCTTTCCATTGAAGAAAAGCCGGCGCAGCCCAAAAGCAATTATGCGGTGCCCGGCCTGTATTTCTACGATAATGCCGTGGTGCAGATCGCCCGCGACCTGAAGCCTTCGCCCCGCGGCGAATACGAGATCACCGATGTGAACAAAGAATACCTGCAGCGCAGGCAGCTGAAGGTTTCCGTGCTTCCGCGCGGCACAGCCTGGCTTGATACTGGTACTTTCGACTCGCTGCATGACGCATCGGAATTTGTTCGGGTGATCGAAAAGCGGCAGGGCACCAAGATCGGCTGCATTGAGGAAGTGGCTTACCGCATGGAGTTCATCACTGCGGAGCAACTTTCTGCACTTGCCGACTCGCTCGTGAAAAGCGGTTATGGCCATTACCTGCACCAGGTTTTAACAATGCCGCGATGAGCGCCACCGACTACTTTATACATCCATCGGCCATTGTAGATGAAGGCTGCCAGATTGGCGCCGGCACCAAGGTGTGGCACTTCAGCCATATCATGGGCGGCTGTATCATCGGCGAAGGCTGCAACCTCGGTCAGAATGTAGTTGTATCGCCTAAAGTGGTGCTTGGCCGCAATGTTCGGGTTCAGAATAATGTATCCATCTACGAGGGCGTGCTTTGCGAAGACGATGTCTTTCTCGGCCCTTCGATGGTGTTTACCAACGTCATCAACCCGCGGAGCGCGGTAAGCCGGAAGAATGAGTACAGGCAAACGCTGGTGCGCCGTGGTGCCTCGATAGGGGCCAATGCCACCATCGTGTGCGGCAACGAGATCGGCGCTTTTGCATTTATCGGTGCCGGCGCCGTAGTAACGCGGCCGGTGCCCGCATACGCGCTCGTGGTAGGCAACCCGGCTCGTCATACCGGCTGGATGAGCGAATTTGGTCACAGGCTTCACTTCGATGCCTCCGGCATCGCTGTGTGTCCCGAAAGCGGCGAAAGGTATGCGCTCCAAAACGGCGCCGTGCGCAAGCTCGAAACGCCTTCCATTTAGAATAAAATGACTGACAAAAAGATCCGCTTTGCCGTCATCGGCTGTGGGCACATCGGTAAGCGCCATGCAGAGATGATCGTGCGCAACCCCGAATGCGCGCTCGTAGCATTGATCGACGTGCGCGAGCGGGAGGCGCTGGGCATCGGTCAATATGATGTTCCCTTCTTCCGGTCGCTCGAGGAGTTTTTTTCTGCCGGCATTGAAGTAGACGTGTTGAACATCGCCACGCCCAACGGCTTTCACGCCCGCCAGGCACTTCTTGCGCTCGAACATAAGATACACGTGGTGATCGAGAAGCCGATGGCACTCACCCGCAGCGATGCGGAGAAGGTCATCTACCGGGCGCTCAACGAACACCGCCATGTATTTACGGTGATGCAAAACCGCTATTCGCCTCCATCTATGTGGCTCAAGGAGTTGCTTCGCTCGGGCCGCCTGGGGCGTGTCTTCCAGGTACAGCTCAATTGCTTCTGGAACCGCGACCACCGCTACTACACTCCCGATAGCTGGCATGGCCGGAAGGAACTAGACGGCGGAACACTCTTTACGCAGTTTTCCCACTTCGTCGACCTGCTCTACTGGCACTTCGGAGATATTGAAAATATTCGCGGCCGCCTTGCTGATCACAATCACCAGGGCATCACCGAATTCGAAGACAGCGGCATCGTGACCTTCGACTTTACAGACGGCGGCGGCATGGGGGTGCTCAACTTTTCCACCTCTGTTTGGGATTGCAACCTCGAAAGCTCCATGACCATCATTGCCGAGAACGGCAGTGTGAAGCTGGGCGGTCAATACATGGATAAGGTGGAATACTGCCACGTGAAAGACTACCAGTTGCCCGAACTCGCCCCTACGAATCCGGGCAACGACTACGGTGCGTACAAAGGCTCGGCACAGAACCACCATTTCGTGATCAACAACGTAGTAGACGTGCTGAAAGGCCGCGCCAGCATCACCACCAATGCGTTTGAAGGATTGAAAGTAGTGGATATCATCGAGCGTATTTATAAGGAGTCAGATGCTCGGAATGATCGCTAAGAAGCTGGTGCGGTCGGATTTCTCCCGAAATACGGCTGTGATCATGCTGGGTACCGTGTTCGCGCAGTTCCTCCTGATCGGAGCGACGCCCTGGTTGTCGCGCCTGTACGCCCCCGAGGCTTTTGGCCTTTACGGGGTGTTTGTGGGCGCCGCAACGCTGCTCGGTTACGTGATGACGCTGCGGTACACCAATGCCATCATGCTTGCCGACGGTACCGAACTGGCCTGGAGCGTGGTGCGCCTGTGTGCAAAGCTGACAGCGGCGGTTGCTGCGCTGTGTTTGGTGCTGACGTTTGTGGCTGCCGCACCGTTGCAGCGCTGGCTGCACCTCGAAGGCATCGGCCGGGGCTTCTGGCTCCTCCCGGTTTACGGGGCTATCCTCGGGCTGAACGAATCGCTGTTCTGCTGGCTCAACCGCAACAAAGCCTATCGCCAAATCGCACTGAACCGGATCGTCACTTCCTGCCTCACGCTGGCCACCACCGTGCTGTGGGGCTACTTCCGCGACCGGTCGGCACACGGCCTGATCGCTGGATCGCTGCTCGGGCAGGGGCTCGGCACACTACTGCTTTTTTCGCTCGGCCGGCGCTTTGTAAGCGGCAGCGCTTCGGCCCCCGGCACACAGCGCTTGCTCGTCCGTCAATACAAGTCGTTCGCACTCTATACGCTGCCTTCCGACCTGATCAACATTTTGACCAACCAGCTTCCGGTTTTCCTGCTCAACGGACTGATGAAAAACCCTGCGGCGGCAGGTCATTACAGCATGACCAACCGCGTGCTCGGCGCGCCGCTGGTATTCGTTTCTTCGTCGATCAGCGAGGTATTCCGGCAAAGGGCGGCCGACGACTATCGTCAGCACGGAACCTGCCGGCCGATCTTTTTGAAAACGACAGCGCTGCTTGCCGTGCTGGGCATTGTGCCGTTCGCACTCATCTTCCTTTTTGGGCCGCAGCTTTTTTCGTGGGCGCTGGGTGCCGAATGGGAACAGGCCGGCCGCTATGCACGGGTGCTTGCGCCGCTTTTCTGCCTTAAGTTCATCGTAAGCCCCATGACCGTAACGTTCTTTATCGCCGAGAAGCAACGCAGCGACTTCTACCTGCACATTGCAATGCTGCTGCTCACGGCACTGCCTTTCTATATCATTCATTATTATTGGGGGAATGCGTCGTACGCGCTGATCGGCTATTCGCTTTCCTATTCACTGATCTACCTCCCGTATTTCTACTTGTCGCTGCGCTACACGCACAACCCGCTGCAAGGGCCGCCTGCCACAGCGGAACCTTCGCCGGTAGACGATGGGCCGAAAGCCTTAATGTTATGATCGCCATAATTGATTACGGAATCGGCAACCTCCAGTCGGTGAGGAATATGCTGCGCAAGGCGGGCACTACCGACGTGTGCATTACCGGTGCAGCCGAAGACGTGGCACGTGCCGACCGGATCATTCTCCCGGGCGTAGGCCACTTCGATTATGGCATGCGCCGCCTACGGGAAGTGCCTTGCTATGAAGTGCTGCAACAAAAGGCCCTTGTAGAGAAAGTGCCTGTGCTGGGTATCTGCCTGGGCGCGCAGTTGCTGACACGCGGAAGTGAAGAAGGAACCGAGCCGGGCCTTGGATGGGTGGATGCAGACACGCTGCGCTTCCAGGTTGAAGGGTTGCCCGTGCCGCATATGGGTTGGTCGGACGTGACCTTTGGCGACCACCCGCTGTTTCGCGATATGTATCCCGAGCCACGATTTTATTTCGTGCATTCCTACTACCTGAAGCCCGCGCAGCCCTCGGGAGCGCTTTGCCGCGCCGAATACGGGCAGCCCTTTGCAGCCGGCATTGTTCGCGATAATATTTTCGGTGTCCAGTTTCATCCTGAAAAGAGCCATAAGTTCGGGATGAAGCTGCTGCAAAACTTTTCTACCCTGTGAGCCGCCGGATCCGTGTCATTCCCGTATTGCTGATCCAGGGCGGGGGCCTTGTAAAATCGGTCCGCTTCAAAAATCACCGCTATGTGGGCGATCCCATCAACGCGGTACGCATCTTCAACGACAAGGAAGCAGACGAGATCTGCATCCTCGACATATCCGCCACGCGTGAGGGCCGCGGCCCCGACATTGCGCGTGTGGCCAACATCGTGAGCGAAGCTTTCATGCCTGTTGCCTATGGCGGAGGCATCAGCACGATGGCACAGGCCGAGCAGCTTTTTTACAATGGCGTGGAAAAGGTGGTGCTCAACCGGGCCGCCATTCAACAGCCATCCCTCATCACCGAGGTCGCACAGCGCTATGGCAACCAGGCGGTGGTGGTGAGCATTGATTATAAGTCGGGATTGCTCGGACGCAAGCAGGCCTACACCCGCAACGGCAGCGAAAAGGCGGGGGTTACACCCATCGAGCTCGCGCGGCGCGCCGAGGAACTGGGAGCAGGGGAGATCCTGCTGAACAGCATCGACCGCGATGGCACCTATGGCGGCTACGACCTCGAAACACTGGCAGCAGTGAGCAAGGCAGTGCGCATACCCGTGATCGCCTGCGGCGGCGCTTCCGGCCCCGACGACTTTAGCAAGGCCATAGGGAACGGCGCCTCGGCTCTTGCCGCGGGTAGCATGTTCGTGTACCAGCGGCCGCACAACGCCGTTCTTATCTCTTACCCGTCGCCGGACGAGCTCCGGAGCATCCGTTCCTGACAACTAATACACCCTACAACCATGTTTTCCTGGACCTATAACGAAAAAGCATTGCAAGCCGACCCCGGGGCCAACAACGGAAGGCCCTATCAGCGTTGCACCAGGACGGTGATGGATACCATCGCCGACCCGGATGTGCAATTTGATGAAGAGGGCGTATCACAGTATTTCTACAAGTACCGGGAAGTAGCAAAGCAGCAACTCTTCTTCGGAGCCGAAGGGCAGAAAAAGATCGAAGCCATGATCGCCGAGCTCAAGGCGAATCAGAAAGGCAAATACGATTGCGTGATCGGCCTCAGCGGCGGTGTGGACAGCACGTACCTCGTTTACAAAGCGAAGGAGTGGGGGCTGAACCCGCTCGTAGTGCACTTCGACTACGGATGGAACCTGGAGCTGGCCGTGCAGAATATCGAGCGTACGCTGAAATACGCAGGCTTCGAGCTGTATACCCATGTGATGAACTGGGAAGACTTCAAGCAACTCCAGCGTGCTTACTTCAAGGCAGGTGTGCTGGACCTCGACGTGCCCGCCGACCACCTGATCTTCGCAGCGCTCAACATGGTGTGCCGCAAGTTCAACATCAAGTACGTGCTCAAGGGCTTCAATGTGCAGTCGGAAGCGATTCTTCCGCGCACCTGGAACTATCATGGCAAGTTCGACCTTATGAACCTGCAGGACATCTACGCGCAATACGGTCCTGGCCGCAGGATCAAAAACCTCCCGAAGCTGGGCATCTGGCAAAGGATCTACTACGACCGCGTGTTCCGGCTGCGCTCGTTCACACCACTCAATTATTTCGACTACGATAAAACCCTTTCGAAGCAGGAGCTTATCGAAAAGGTGGGCTGGGTAGACTATGGTGGCAAGCACTTCGAAAATGTTTTCACCCGTTTTTACCAGGGCTATATCCTGCCTACACGCTTTCACATCGACAAACGCAAGGCACACCTGAGCACACTAATCTGCTCGGGACAAATGACCCGCGAAGAAGCCCTCGCCGAATTGGAAAAACCTCCTTACGACCTGAAGCTGATGGAGGAAGACTACAACTATGTTTCGAAGAAGCTGGACTTCACGCCGGCGGAGTTTGACGCCGTGCTCCGTGGGCCCATCCGAAAGCACAGCGAGTTTCGTGAAGAAGCGAAGCTGCACGCCCTCCTTTCGAAACTAACGAGGCCTTTCCTTGGCAAGAAGAACAACCCGTGAAGAAGATCGTATCCATCATAGGCGCCCGGCCGCAGTTTATCAAGCACGCACCCGTATCGCTCGCGCTTTCCAAGCACTTCCGCTCGGTATCAATCCACACCGGGCAGCACTACGACGAGAAGATGAGTGCCATCTTTTTCAACGAACTGCAGATCGCGCGCCCCGAGCACCTGCTCGACATCGGGAAAGCAACGTTGCATGGCGCACAAACGGCACTGATGCTGCAGCAGATCGAAGCGATCCTGCTGCAGGAATCGCCCGACGCGGTGCTTGTGTACGGCGATACCAATTCGACATTGGCGGGCGCGCTCGCAGCCGTAAAGCTGCGCATACCGGTCATTCATATCGAAGCAGGGCTGCGCAGCTTCAACCGCGAAATGCCCGAAGAGGTGAACCGCGTGATGACCGACCATGTAAGCAGACTGTTGTTCGCACCTACGGAGGCGGCCATCGACAACCTCGCTGCAGAAGGGATCACAGAAGGCGTGCACCGCACGGGCGACGTGATGTGCGATACCCTCAACATGATGCGTCCGTTTCTTCAACGTCCGCTGGAAGGCGACTACTTTTTTGCAACGCTTCACCGGCCTTATAATACCGATGATCCGCAACGGTTGGCGAAGATCCTCGATGTTATGAACAGGCTTCCGTCGCCGGTGGTGTTTCCCATTCACCCGCGCACGGCCAACAACATGAACCGCTGGGGTGCGGGCACCGATGCCTATAGCAATATTCGCTTCGTGGATCCTGTGGGGTATGGCGACTGTCTTTCCTACCAGTCGGCAGCACGCACCGTCATCACCGATTCGGGCGGCATTCAGAAAGAGGCGTATATGCTGCATGTTCCGTGCATCACCGTGCGCTCCGAGACGGAATGGGTGGAAACGCTCGAGGGCGGCTGCAACACGCTCGTTTTCGAAGACCTGGAATCCATCCTCGCATTGGCGGGCCGTAGCAGCCAGCCGGTCTTCCGCGATCTTTACGGCGACGGTCATGCATCGGAGCAGATAACAGACATCATCGCCACCCAACTGCAAAAAGCTTAATTGCTGCAGAGCGCTTAATACCACCATACATGAAAGGACTTTTGATTTTTCCGATTATCCGCAACCTCGGCAAGGCAGACGGTATCGTTATCAAGAACGAAGGGATCAAAAACGGCTTCATTCACAACGGGGCTGATATTGACACCATCGAATACTTCGCCGACGGAATGCGCCTGAACGGAGAACTGTTCTACGATTTTTCGAAAAATAAATACCAGCGTATTTTTCAATACCACTATAAGGCGCGGAACGCGATCCGCCGCTTTGTGAAAGACCGGCACTACGATTTCATCTGGTACCGTACGCCCATCATGAACCGTCGCATTGCCGACTTCATTGAAGGACTCCACAAAGAGCACCCCGGCGTTCAGATCATCATTGAATACGGTTACTACCCCTACGTCAACGAGCTGACACGCATCGGCAAAGTGCGCTACAAGATGAACCGCGGCCACGAGCTGCGCGCGCACAGGAATGCAGCCTTCGTGGTAACCTACGCGGGCCAGCAGCAGGTAGACAATCTTACCGTTCTGCCCATCAACAACGGTGTTGACCTCAGCGACCTGCCCGTGGCACACCCGCGGTCGGACGTGCAGCAGATGGTGAAGTTCGTGTCGGTATCGAGCCTGAAGAAATGGCATGCCTACGAGCGGCTTGTTGCCGGCCTCCCTGCTTACCTCGCACAACCCGGCCACACGCCCGTTCACTTCAACATCGTTGGCTTTGGTCCCGAATACGACAAGATCGTGAACATGACCCGCGAGCTTGGTGTGGAATCGAGCGTAACCTTCCATCACTTCAAGACCGGGCAGGAACTGGACGACATCTACAACGACAACCACGTCGCCATCGGCACACTTGGTTTTCACCGCATCGGCATTACTTTCTCCAGCTCGTTGAAGAACCGTGAGTATTTCGGCCGCGGCCTTCCTATTGTGCTCTCCACCCCCGACGAGGATATGCCGGCCGATCTTCCCTATGTGCTCTATGTGCCCGAAGGAGAGGAGCCGCTTGATATTGCACCACTCGTTTCTTTTGCCCAGAACCTCTATCGAAATACTTCTGTCAACGACGACATCCGGCAGTATGCAGAGGAAACAGTTACCTGGAACAGCAAGATCAAGACAGTAATGGAATATCTTTCGCGCAAGTGATCACTAACTAACTGCACTTATGCGCACACAGATTTTCAAATGGCTCTATCGTTTCGGCACTGCCCGCGTGCTTCGGCGCGCTAAGCAGGACCAGCTCACTATCCTGAGCCTTCACCGCGTGACGGAAGACCGCGACTATTACTTCCAGCCAATCAGGCCTGCCACCTTTGATGCGCTGCTCCGCCACCTCGCCAGGCACTATACCATCGTGCCTTTCGCAGATGTTTCGAGCCTGAAGAAGGGCATGAAGAAGCCACCTTTAATTCTGTCTTTCGACGACGGGTACTACGATTTCGTGCAGTTCACGATGCCCATCCTCCAGAAACACAAGCTGGGCGCCAACGTTAATATCGTGAACGAGTGTGCCAACAGCAATATGCAGATATGGACGCAGCGTCTCAACTGGCTGTTTATTGCAGCATGGGATGGCGGGCTCGTGAACATGCGCATTGAGCTCAACGGCCAACCTTTCACGGTTGCTGATTTCAATGGCGACTGGCATCGCTTTTACCTCAAGGTGTTCACTACACTGCTCACCTACCCACGCGAGCCGCGGCTGGCGCTCATCCGCTCTCTTGAAGAAGAACTGGGCCAATCTGCGAACTACCGCATGATGAACTGGGATGAGGTTCGCCAGTGCGCAGAGGCCGGAATTGAAGTGGGCTGCCACACCTATACCCACGATGTGATCTCCACGATCACCGACGCGGAACTGCTGCACAAAGAGATCACGTTGTCAAAACTGGAAATGGAAGCGCAGTTGCGCCGGCCCGTTACGCTCGTTTCGCTGCCCAACGGGCAGGGCAACGAAGCTGCCGAAGCCGAAGTGCGCCGTGCCGGATACGAATACATGTTATATGTCGATAATCGCACCAACCCTTTACCAATCACAGGGGCGGAGATGAAGGTGATGTATCGAATCGGATTGCTTGACGAATGCCTGGAAGAAACCGCGCTCCGCGTGGAATTGTTTCACAATAAATTTAGCAAGCCATGAGTGATTACTCGATCAAGCAACTCGGTGCAGATGAATTTCACCTCATTGTTCCGTTGATGAAGGACTGTTTCGGAATGGATGTGAACATTGATTATTTCCGCTGGAAATTTCTCAACAATCCGTCCGGTCCCTTCCTCGGTTTCGTAGCGGTTCATAACGAAAGCGGCGAAATCGGCGCCTACTACGGCGTCATTCCCGAAACGTACCGGATCGATGGGCAGGAGCGCATCGTTTACCAAAGCTGCGACACGATGACGGGCACCCGCCACCGCCGCCGCGGACTGTTTCAACTTCTTGCGCTCCATTGTTACGAGCACCTCCGCCAGCAGGGCAAGCTGTTCATCGTTGGCTTCAGCGGCGGTCAAAGTACTCCGGGCTTCATCAAGTTCGGGTGGAAGCATGTGTTCAGCTTCCAGAATTTTTTTATACCACGCGCACTTTGTTACCTCAATCGCGCCTTCCTTACACCGGCGTCACGCGTAGCAGCTATCGGCGACGTTGCTGAAATTGCACCGTTGCTTGAAAAGGCACCGCGCAACACCGTGCATTCGGTGCGCAGCGTGGAGCTCGTGCGCTGGCGCTTCGGCAACCCGCGCAATGCTTACCAGGTGCAGGCTTACAAAGGTGCCAACGGCTATGAAGGCTATATCTGCTACTACGTGGAGCAGAATAAAATATTGCTTTTCGACTTTCATTTCCTGAACGGCCGTTCGCGGCGTGCCTTGCTCGGCTTTCTGAAACGGCTTGCCGTGCGCGAAGGATACAAAGCGATCATCGCCTTCGCACGCGTGGATAGCCCCACCGCACGCGCCCTGAGCAGCGGCGGATTTTTGCGGAATCCTTTCAGGAAGGGACCTCTTCACGAGCAAACGCCTTTTATCTTTTTTGCAGATGAGCCCACGATGGCCCGGCTCAATAACGAGGAAAGCTGGTATGTGGAAAGTTTCGACCACGATTCTTTATGATTAGAAAAGGACTTCTTGTTTTCCCGATTTACACGGACCTGAAGCGACTGGATGCGATCGTGATCAAAAACGAAGGCATAGCAAAAGCATTTGTTCATAATGGAGTTGCAGTAGATGTACTGCGGTTTCGCACTTCGGGTATTTACTGTGGCGATACCGAGGTGTTCCGCTTTTCAGCCAACCGGTACAAGCGGGCCTGGCAGCTCTTTGCAGGCGCCTGGCCGGCTATAGCGCGCTTCGCCGTTCGCAACAACTACGACTTTGTGTGGGTGCGCCTGCTCCTGGTTAACCCGGTTGTAACCAGGTTCTTCCGTATTATCAGGAAAGACGCACCAAAGCTCAAAGTGCTTATCGAATACGGTGCTTATCCTTTCGAAGCAGAACTGGACAAGTGGCGCCGCCGGTTTTATAAGCTCAATAAAGCTTCCGAACGGAAGGTGCATAGCCTCTCCGACCTGATCGTAACCTATTCCGGCCAAACCCAGCTCGATGGCGTTCCCGTTGTTCCTATCGACAACGGCGTAGACCTTGAGGGCATTGGCCTGGTGCATCCGGCAACCGATGTGCAGCAATGCGTGCGCCTCATCAGTGTATCGAGCCTCCAGAAGTGGCACGCCGTGGAGCGGTTGCTCGAGGGCATGGCCCTTTACCAACAGAAGGCATCGGGAACTCCCGTGCTGCTCGACATTGTAGGCAGCGGGCCCTTCTACGAGGCATTACAGGAGCGCGCGCGCACGCTCGGCCTCAGCGACGTTGTCGTGTTTCACGGGCATTGCGTGGGGCAGCGTCTCGATGAGTTGTACAACCGGAATCACATCGCTATCGGCACACTCGGCTTTCACCGCATCGGCATCACCAATTCGAGCTCACTGAAAAACCGCGATTACTTTGCACGCGGCCTTCCCGTGGTGCTGTCCACACCCGACAAGGATATGCCGGCCACGCTTCCATTCGTGCTCTATGTGCCCGAAGGGGAGGAGCCCGTTGACATGGCGCCCATCGTTGCCTTTGCGCAGCGGGCCTACAACGACCCGAACATCAACCAGCAGGTGCGCACGTATGCCGAGGGGCGCGTGTCGTGGAACAGCAAGATCAAAACCGTACTATCCTACCTCAATAAATGAACAATCAACCAGCCACTGTTGCTGCTTCACACAACACGGGGATTCAATTCATGGATCCGGTTAGCGGCGAGCCGCTCTACGAAACTGAAAAGGGCCTCGTAAACAGTGAGGGCGGGGTGTGCTTTCCGCTTACCGGCGGCGCTGTGCGCGTTGTGGGTGGCAAAAATTATACAGAGAACTTCGGTTTCCAGTGGAACACGTTTACCACAACGCAGATCGATGAAGTGAATGCTACGCAGCAGTCGAAAGACCGATTCCTCGCCGCCACCGGGTGGGACAAGGAAGACCTTTCGGGCCAGACCATTCTTGAAGTGGGATCCGGCGCCGGCCGCTTCAGCCGCGTAGTGCTCGACGAAACGGATGCGACGTTATTCAGCGTGGATTATTCCGACGCCGTAACAGCGAACCATCGCAATAACGGCCACTACCAGAAACGCCTGCACTTATTTCAGGCCAGTGTGTACGAGCTTCCTTTCGCACCGGCGCAGTTCGACAAAGTGTTTTGCTTCGGAGTGCTCCAACATACCCCCGACGTAAAGAAGTCGGTGGAAGCCCTTGCGGCCATGGTGCGCCCCGGAGGGGAGTTGATCGTAGACTTCTATCCACTTCATTGGTACACGAAGCTGCACATCAAATACCTGCTCCGCCATTTTACGCGGAAGATGGAGCACAAAAAGCTGCTCGGATTGATTAAGAACAACATCGATTGGATGATCCGTTCGTCGCGGTTCTTTAACCGCATCGGTTTGGGAAGCATCACCAACCGGATCATACCGATCGTCAATCTCGAGAATACCTATTTCAAACAACTCTCGCCCGAGTTGCTGCGCGAGGCCTGCATCCTGGATACCTTTGATGTATATTCTCCCGAGCACGACCAGCCTCAGCCGCTTCAGCGCGTGCGCCGCTGGTTTGAAGAGCTTGGCTTTGAGCAGGTCTTTGCCGGCTACCTCGAGCATGGTGGACGGTCGAACCTGCCCATCGTGAAAGGAATGAAAAAATAAAGCAGTCCCGAGGGACTTCACTAATACAAAAAAACTATGTGCGGCATCGCCGGATTTTTCACACAGGGCAGCACGCGCCCGCAGCTGCAGGAGGCCACCGACACGATGGTGCACCGCGGCCCCGATGCGGGCGGCTATTTTTATGAAGACTGCGGCATCGGCCTTGGTCACCGCCGCCTTTCCATCATCGACCTTTCGGAAGGCGCACACCAGCCGATGTATTCGGCGGATGAACGCTACGCGATGGTGTACAACGGCGAGGTGTACAACTTCCAGGAGCTGCGCAACAAACTGCCCGGCCACAACTGGAAGACGCACGGCGACTCGGAGGTAGTGCTCGAGCTTTTTGTGCGCTACGGTGCCGAAAGCTTTGCGTGGCTCAACGGAATGTTTGCCGTGGCCATCTTCGACAAGCATTCGCAGCTGCTTACCATCGCCCGCGACCCGGTTGGCATCAAGCCACTGTATTATTACTATGATGGAAAGTCGTTCAGCTTTTCTTCGGAGCTGAAGTCGATCAAACAACTCTATCCCAATCTTGCCATCAACCGCGAGGCGATCCCTTACTTCCTGCACCTGGCTTACATCCCGGTGCCGCTTACCATTTACAAAGACGTTTACAAGTTCCCTTCCGGCCACTACCTCGAAGTGTCGCTGAACGATGGCGCACCGAAGCTTTCGGAAATGCGCGCCTTCTGGCAGGTGAGCCAGCATATCAAAGCCGAAACGATCTCCGACGAGGCGCAGGCGAAGAAGCAACTCAACGACATCCTGTTTGGCGCCGTGGAGCGGCAGCTTATTTCGGATGTTCCTTCCGGAACCTTCCTCAGCGGCGGCATCGACAGCAGCGCCGTCACGGCCATTGCATCGAAGGTTTCTTCCACGAAGATCAAGACCTTCTCCATTGCAGTCGTGGATGGCAAGGTGAACGAGGCTCCCTATGCTGCGGCGATTGCGAAGTACCTCGGCACCGAGCACTACGAGCTGCCCATTCATCAGAAAGACATTCTCGACATGGTGCCCGAACTGCTGGGCGTTTATGACGAGCCCTTTGGCGATACATCTGCCTTTCCCACGATGCTTGTGAGCAAGCTCGCGCGCGAGCACGTGACCGTTGCCCTCAGCGGCGATGGCGGCGACGAGCAGTTTTACGGCTATGGCACCTACACCTGGGCGCAGCGCCTGCAAAACCCGATGCTGCGCGCTTTGCGCAAGCCGCTGTATGCTGCAAGCCGCATGGCTCCCGACTACTACAAGAAGGCGGGCCGCATGCTCGGTTATGAAAAAGATTCGATCCTCAAAAGCCATATTTACGGACAGGACTACTTTCACACCAATGAGCTGAAGAGCCTGCTCACCTTCAACGGTTATTCGTTTGATGCGCTCAACCGCGATGTGGAAAGCATTCGCCCGCTGAGCGCGCGCGAGAAGCAATCGTTCTGGGACATGGTGTACTACCTGCAGGACGATCTGCTGGTGAAAGTGGACCGCGCCTCGATGAAGTACTCGCTCGAAACGCGGGTGCCCCTGCTGGACCTGGAAGTGCTGAAGTTTTCGCTCAACCTCCACGAAAGCCTTAAGGAAAAGAACGGCGAGCGGAAGTACCTGCTCAAGCAGGTGTTGTACGACCTCGTGCCGGCGCAATACTTCGATAGGCCCAAGTGGGGCTTCGGCATTGCGCTCGACAAAGCTTTGCAGAATGAGCTGCGCCCGCTGGTAGAGCAATACCTCACGAAAGCCGTGATCGAGAAGCACAACATCGTGCACGCCCGCGAAGCGCTCGCACTGAAAGACCGCTTTTACAAAGGTGAAAATTCTTCGTATTTCCGCCTGTGGCTGCTCACGGTGCTGCACTGGTGGCTCGAGGAGAACGGTAAGTAGTTTACTGGTTCATTGGTAAACATATTCTTCGCAAGTAAAAAACATAGCGTCTTCGCGTCTTTGCGACTTCGCGTGAAAAGGCCGCCTGCGGCCATCTTATATGATGAGCAACGTTGCAGTATTCGGATGTAATGGTTACCTCGGTCAGCACATGGTGCACACGCTCCTGTTGCAGAAGGAATTGGCCGTAACGGGCTTTGACCTGCAAGAGGCCTATGCAGGTACCGATTACATTACGTACCGCAAGCTCGACATCACCGATGTAGCACAGGTCAAAACGCTCGGCGAAGACTTCGATACCATCTATTATTTCACCGGGCTTACGGGCACCGACATCTCCTTCGAGCGCTACGAGCTTTTTGTAAACGTGAACGAGATGGGGCTGCTGCACCTCCTGCAACACCTGCGTGGCTTTAGCAAGCGTCCGAAGATCGTTTTCCCCTCCACGCGCCTTGTATATAAAGGTGTGGCCGACAAGCCCCTCGCCGAAGACGATGAGAAAGAATTTAAAACGATCTACGCCTCTTCGAAATACAACGGCGAGCAGTACCTCGAAATGTACCGCAACCTTTTTGGATTTGACTACACCGTATTCCGTGTGTGCGTGCCCTACGCCAACATCGTTGCCGGCGCGCTTTCTTATGGAACGGTTGGTTTCTTCCTCGGCAAAGCCCAACAGGGCGAACCGATCTCCCTGTTCGGCGATGGCGAACTGAAGCGCACCTTCACCCACGTGATGGACATCTGCCGCCAGATCCTTCTCGTGTCGGCGATGCCCGAAAGCAATGGCCGCGTTTTCAACATCGATGGCGAAACCTACTCGCTGAAGGACGTTGCTTCGCTCATTGCAGAAAAGTACGGCGTGCCGCTGCAGTTCGTGCCCTGGCCCCCAAAGGCACTCCAGCTGGAGTCGGGCGATACCATCTTCGACGGCAGCCGCATTCGCAGCCTCTTGCCCCAAACCATAAAATATTCACTCCAAGAATGGATACACGCTTAGGCGCTTCCCCGCAAACCGCATTCAACCAGGACGCGCAACTGCTTTTCCTCCAGTCGGCACTCACGCTCGACAATCCATTCAATGGCACGCAAAAGGTGCTGGAGTGGGTGCAAGAGCGCAACCGGCAGGTAACGGTCAACATCGAACGCATTCCCTTTGCGCAGATGCGGAACTGGTTCATCGATGAGGCGCGCACGAAGCTGCAACACAGTTCGGGCTCTTTCTTTTCGATAGAAGGGATCAACGTGCAAACGAATGCGGGCCCCGTTGCCGAGTGGGATCAGCCCATTATCAACCAGCCGGAGATCGGTTACCTCGGCATCATCACCAAAGAGTTCAACGGCATCCTCTATTTCCTGCTGCAGGCCAAGATCGAACCGGGGAACGTCAACAACGTGCAGTTGTCGCCCACGCTGCAGGCAACGAAGAGCAACTATACAAAAGTGCACAAGGGCAAAACGCCCAACTACCTCGAATACTTCACCGACCGCGGCCGCTGCGAGATCCTTTTGGATCAGCTGCAAAGCGAGCAGGGCGCCCGCTTTTTGAAGAAGCGCAACCGGAACATCATCATCAAAACGAGCGAAGACATTCCGGTGCTCGAAGATTACTGCTGGCTCACGCTGGGGCAGGTGAAAGAACTCATGCGGATGGACAACGTGGTGAACATGGACACACGCACGGTGATCTCCGGCATTTCTTACGGCAACCATTCCGATGAGACCGTTCGCTTTTACAATCTTGTAAACCGTACCGAAGGCTCTGCTGGGCCGCAGTTTCTTGCGTCGGAACTCAATGCCGAACGTTCGCTGCATAGCCCCGATGCCATCATCCACTGGTTTACCAACCTGAAGGCCCGCTACGACCTCAACATCAAAAGCCTGCCGCTGCACGCCGTGCGCGACTGGCATATTGAGGCCGATTCGATCCGGCACAAGGATGACAAGTTCTTCCGGGTGATCGGCGTGCACGTGGAGATCGCCAACCGGGAGGTGACGAGCTGGGACCAGCCGCTCATTGAGCCGGTGCAGGAAGGCATCTGCGCATTCATCGTAAAAGAGATCGGTGGGATCGTTCACTTCCTCGTGCAGGCTAAAGTGGAGAGCGGCAACTTCGATATTCTCGAAATGGCGCCCACGGTGCAGTGCATCACGGGTTCGTATCGCAACGAGAACAGCCTGCAAAACCTGCCCTACCTCAGCTACGTGCTGGATGCAAAGAAGGAGCAGGTGATCTTCGATACGCTGCAGTCGGAAGAAGGCGGACGCTTTTACCGCGAGCAGAACCGCAACATGATCCTGCTTGCCGACAAGGACTTCCCCGAAGAAGTTCCGGAGAACTACACCTGGATGACGCTCAACCAGCTGAAGACATTTATCAAATTCAACAATTACCTCAACATCCAGGCGCGGAGCCTTATTGCGGCCATCGCGTTCCGGTAAAGAGAAAGAACGCAGATGCCGCGAGCGGCATACGCAGATCTATTAAGATTTGTTATGATTTGCTTAGGCACGCAATAGAAAATCTGCGCTAATCCTGACAATCATAAGAATCTGCGTTCTTTCTCTCTATATCCAACATCTCACATCACACATCTTACATCATGAAATGGGGAGTACTCGGAGCCGCCAACATCGCGCTACGTTCGGTAATGCCGGCCATCCAGGCCATAAAGGAAAATGAGCTTGTGGCTGTTGCAAGCCGCAGCCAGGCGAGCGCCGATGCGGCCGCAGCACCCTTCGGCATTGCAGCCGTCGGCAGCTACGAGGCCTTGCTCGATCGCAACGACATCGACGCGGTATATGTGCCGCTGCCTAATAGCCTCCACTACGAGTGGGTGACGAAGGCACTGGAAGCGGGTAAGCATGTATTGGTAGAAAAATCGGCATTCGTGTCGCTCGAAGAAGCCGAGAAGGCCGTGGCACTTGCACAGAGCAAAGGACTTGCCATCGTAGAGAACTTCCAGTTTCAGCACCACAGCCAGCACCGGGCCGTCAAGCAATTGCTCGACGAAGGCGCCATCGGTGCCGTGCGCTCTATCCGTGCTTCGTTTGGCTTCCCGCCCTTTGGTGGCGATGCCAACATCCGCTATAAAAAAGACCTGGGCGGCGGTGCGCTGCTCGACTCAGGCGCGTACACGCTGAAGGCAACATCTTTTCTCTTCGGAAACCACTTCGAAGTAAAGGCCGCGCATCTGTCGTACAACGAGCAGTATGACGTGGACTGGTTCGGTGGCGCCTTCCTGGTGGACGAACAACAGGGTTTGTTTTCCGAGGTGGCCTGGGGTTTCGAAAACTTCTACCAGTGCAACTACGAGATATGGGGCAGCACGGGCAAGATCACTGCCACGCGTGCCTATACGGCCAAGGCCGACTTCCAGCCTTCCGTGCTGCTTGAGCAGAATGGCGGTGCACAGGAGTTGAAGATGGAGGCCGACGACCACTTCACTAATATGCTGCTGCACTTCAACCGTATTTGTACGGATGGCCGCGCCGGCGAGGAACTGGAGAAGATACTGGTGCAGGCGCGCCTGATTGACGGCGTTCAGCAGCTGGGAGGCTGGCGTTCGTAATGCTCACTCAGGTCGTCATTGCGAGAAGGCGACCGGAGGGAGACGACGAAGCAATCTCATGAATCTAAAGATCGGCCAGCATTACCGCATACTTTGAGCAGATTGCTTCGGGCTCCGCTTCGCTACACCCTCGCAATGACGCATTAACAACAAGATGAACATACTCGTACTTGTACAGGAATTTGGCCAGGGCGGTGCCGAAAAGGTGGCCGCCATGGTGGCGCAGTTGCTGCAGGAGCGGGGCGAAGGCCGCGTGTTCTTCTATGCACTGAATCGCGAAGGGAAGATTCCCGTACTCGACGGCGTGGAGTGCGGCTCGCTCGATATCGTTCCGCAGGGCGGCATCAAGGGAAAGATCGCAACCTACCGCGCGCGCTTTTCGCGCCTTGCACGACTGAAGAAGGAAAAACGCATCGATCTGACCATCTCGCAACTGTGGCCGGTGGATTGGATCTCCGCACTTACCGGCAACGAACGCAAGGTGGCAGTGATGCAGATCAATATTCTCAACAACGAGCAGAACAAAGCGATGGTGAAGATGCGTCCGCTCGTTACGTATATCTACAAGAAGTTCGAACGCATCGTGCTGGGTTCTTCTAACCTCGTGCCCGAGCTCGAAGGCTTCTTCCGCATACCGAAGAAGAAGCTGCAGGTGATCTACAACCCGATCGATACCGTGCTCATCGACCGCAATAGAACGCAGCCGCTGCCTTATCGTCTTGAACAGATCTTCTCAAACCACCGCATGCTGGTAGCTGCCCATCGCCTTGCACCCATCAAGAATACCGAGGCACTCTTCCCGATCCTGAAAGGCCTGCCCGCAGAGGCCAACCTCAAGCTGTTGCTCATCGGGGAAGGTGAGGAGAAAGAAGGCCTCTTGCGTGATGCCGCAGCCGCAGGCTTGAAGACCACTCAGTGCGAAAGCGCCGACTTCAACCCGCAGGCGGATGTGTTCTTCCTGAACTTTCAAAAGAACATTCATAACCTGATCGGCCGCGCCGCCGCGTTCGTTTTTCCCACGAAAGGCGAGGGACTTCCGCTCGGCTTGCTGGAGGCTTTGTATAGCGGCACGAGCGCCATTGTAAGCGACTGTTCCAATGGCGGTGTGTTTGAAGTGCTGCAGGGCAAGGGCACCTGGCAGCCGGGCCGCCGCCAGCCCGAAGAAGCAAGCGGCTCCTTCCTAATGCCCGTGCCATCCGCACAGGACGGCGAAAGCATCGCCACATGGCAACGCATCATTCTCGATGTGGCCAATGCCGATGACGCATTGCGCGCCACCCGCAGCGAAAGCGCCCGCACCCGCGCACGCGCCTTCGACAAGGAAAGCATCCGGAAGGATTGGTATGCGGTGGTTGATGGGGTAATGGGGTAATGGGATAATGGGGTAATAGGGTGATAGGGTGATGGGGTGATAGGGTGATGTGTGGCGAACAAGGATGGTAGCGCGAAAATTTGGTAGCGCATGAGTTACCAATAAACCAATAGACCAATAAACCAATAAACGTTTCCTCTTGTCTGATAAAACTGTATTGTATCTCTCCTACGATGGCCTTTCCGATCACATCGGGCAGTCGCAGGTGCTGCCGTATATCGTGTCGTGCGCAGAGCGCGGGGTACAATTTCACCTGCTAACGTTTGAGAAGGCAGCCAACGCCGCCAAAGTGGAAAAGATCCAGCAGCTGCTCGACAAACACGGTATCGTGTGGCATCGCCTGGAATTCACAACGGGCCGAAGCATTCGCTTCAAGGTGCAGGACTTCCGCAACTTCGTGAGCAAGGCATTTGCCATTACGCGCAAGCATCGCTTTGCGGTGATCCATAGCCGCTCCTACATCGCCTCCTGCGTGGGCTACCTGGTCAGCCGCCGGTTCAAGGTGAAGCAGATCTTCGACAAGCGCGATTTTTGGATCGATGCCGTAGTGGAAACGGGACGCCTGCGCACCAGCGGCGTGCCGCACGGGCTTGTGTATCGCGGCCTTCGCTGGTTTGAGCGCAACCTCTTTGAAAAGTCGGCACATATCATTTCGCTCACGCACCGCGCAAAAGATATCGTGTTGCAGAAATACCCCTCGCGCAAGGCGGACGACATCACGGTCATTCCCTGCTGCGTGGATCTCGCCCTCTTCGACCCGGCAACGATACCGCCGGCGGAAACCGAGGCGCTGCGTGCGAAGCTTGGATTGAGCGGCGCCACCGTGTTCGGCTACGTCGGCTCGATTGGCGTTGCCTATATGGTGCCCGAGTTGCTCGAGTGCTTCAAAGCCATCAAGGCGAAGGTGCCCAATGCAAAGCTGTTCTTCATGGTCAACAACGATCGGGAAGAAGTACTGCGCGTTGCGGAGAGCGCCGGCATCGCACGCGAAGACGTGGTAGTTACATCGGTGGCACGACCCGAAATGCCGCTGCATATTTCCACGCTCGACTACGGGCTCTTTTTCATCATGCCCTCCTTCGCCAAGAAAGCCACATCGCCTACAAAGCAATACGAGATGCTGGCAATGGGCAAGACGATAATTACCAACGAAGGTGTTGGTGATGCGGAGAAGATATTTGCCGAACTTCAGTGCGGCTATCTCCTGCCCGAGGCCAATGAAGCCGAATATGCCCGGGCAGCCGATTGGGTGGCCGCCCAAAAAGTGCAGCCCCGCAGCTACGACCTTTCACACTACTCGCTTGCCTATGGCGCCGAGAACTATTTTCAGGTTTACCAGAAACTCCTTTCCTAAATGAGCAGTACCAAGAAGCGCATCCTCTTCATCAACCCCTACCCGCACGATAAGGCGCCCAGCCAGCGCCTGAAGTACGAGCAATATTACCCGCACATCCGCGAAGCGGGCTACGAGATCGAATACTCTTCGTTTTACGACGATGAGATTTGGAAGGTGCTGTATAAGCCCGGGCACATTTTCGCAAAGGCAGCAGGCTTCGCGCGGGGCTATGCGCGCCGCATCAAAGACCTCTTTCGACTCGGGCAATACGACATCGTATATATCCACCTGTGGGTCACACCCATCCGCCCGGCGTTCTTCGAATGGCTGTACGGCAAAGTAGCGAAGCGGATCATCTACGACATCGACGACCTGGTGTTCCTGAAGGAAGCGAAGCACATCGCCTGGTGGCGCGGAATGCTCAAGAGCCGCAAGAAGCCCGTGCACCTGATGAAAAAGGCGAAGCACGTGATCACGTGCACGCCCTTCCTCGACGAGTTCACGCGCAAGTACAATCAGAATACGACCGACATTTCTTCTACGATCGATACGGAAGCCTACAAGCCCGTCAATAACTACCAGAACGACCACAAGCTCATTCTCGGATGGAGCGGTTCGCACAGCACCGTGGCCTACCTGAAGCTGTACAACGATATGTTGCAGCAGCTCGCCAAAACGCACGCGTTCAAACTGGTGGTGATGGGATCAGCCGATTACAGCATTGAAGGCGTGGACTACGAAGCGGTGGCCTGGACGGCAGAGCGCGAGATCCCGACGCTGCAGCGCTTCGACATCGGCCTTTATCCACTTCCGCTCGACGACCAGTGGGTGATGGGCAAGAGCGGACTGAAAGCATTACAGTATATGTCGCTGGGCATTCCCACGGTGGCCACCGGCATTGGTGCCAACTACCGCGTGATCGAAGAAGGCGTATCCGGCTACCTGGTGAAGAGCAAAGAGGAATGGATCGAAAAGCTGAAGTACCTGATCGACAATCCGGCGGAACGCCGACGCATAGGCACCGCCGCTCACGATCGTGTTGAGTCGCTTTACAGTATCAGGACGAATGCGCCGGTATACCTTCAGATCCTTGATCGTGTAGCTCAAGAAGCTTAGCCTGGTCCCGCTCATTCTTTTCGGCCACCTTCACCTGATACAGATACACGAGGAACAGGAGATAGAACGGCAGGCAAGGGATCTTATAGCGCACCAGCGTGCCGAAGTTGGCCGCAGCGATGCCGGTCATGAACGCGAAGAGTCCGGTGAACATCAGGCAGAACTGCAGGATGGGCGTTTTGCGGATGATTTTGAACGTGCTTAGAATGCCCCCCTTGAACAGAAGCATGACGGTGAAGTACAGCACGATCATACTCTCGATCGAAGAGAAGAAGATAAAGACCTTGGCATATTCCCATGGGTAGGGGCGGAACAAAGTGAGGTTGATACCGACCGGAATGGCTGCAAGGATGCCCGCGGGCGACGAGAAATCTACATCCAATTCGTAGGCCGAACCAGCCGAACCGCCATACATCGTGATACTGTTGTAAGTGTTGGCAGCGGTGTCGAGGGCGTTCTCCACCGAATAACGGCCCAGCAGTTCGTCGGCGTTCTGCAGAAAGAGCATGATGGCCCCTCCGGCAAGCATCAGAATGAACGGTGCCGCCATGAAGCGCACGGCGTCGTTGCGGATCCGGTCTTTATAGGAGTTGAATACGAAAAGCAGGAAGAAAGGCACGAAGGCCGCGAAGATGTAGATCTTAACGCTGATGATCAGGTAGGCGGCCAGGGCAAAGCCCAAAAGGTTGAAGTACACCTTCCGCGGCTTCACAAAGGCATAATAGCCCGTTACGAACAGCCAGCAGAGGGAGCTGAAGGTGATGGTATCCTTGAATATCGAGGAATCCCAAACCATTACGGAAGGAATAAATAGCGTGCAGAACGCAGCCAGGTTCCGCCGGATGCCGAACTCCCGCTGGATGAAGATGAAGAAGTTCCACAGCGCAACATAAGCGAAAGTGCAGAAGAACATCGACAGCGGCAGGAACATGTGGAAGGCACCAAAGTTGAAAAGCGCTCCCACCTTTGCCACAAAGAATGATTCGTTGGCGAACAGGAAATACTGGGTCATGTTCAGGCCATCGAGGTTGGTGTCGTTGAAATCCTTGATGGTATTGAAAAGCACGTGTGGGATTTCGCCCGGATGCCTGCCGAAATAGGTATTGAGCACGTTGGCGCCTTCAAAATACCAGCGCCCGTCGTAAGTTCCCTTGTAATAGTGTTCGTAAATGAGGCCGATACCCACGCAGCCTACGAACTTGCAGATCATCCCCCACATGAAGAATTTCTTCAGCTCCGGCTCGTTCCTGTGCTTCCGTTGAAAGTAGGCCAGCAGGATCGCCCCCAGAATGACGAGATAAATGGGAAGGGCGACGTAATCGTACCAAAAAATAAAATACATAGGAACCGCAGGCTTTTCTGTAAGGGAGCAAAGGTACTAAGCCCTGACGGAACCGCATTCCGCCACACTTTATAATTTCTTTAAAACCGTTTTCCCACGCATGCCCCGAGTACTTTGTGTTTTGAATCGCCTCATTATCGGCGGCCCCTCTATCATTGCCGCCTACCTGACCCACTATGCCCAGCCCGAATTTGAGACCCTCATGGTCATCGGCGGCAAGGACGACCACGAGCAGGACGCCAACTTCATTACCGACCAGTTTGGCATCAAGCCGGTAGTGGTGCCCGAAATGCGCCGTGCCATCAAGTTCCGCGACGACCGCGCGGCCTACCGCCGGCTAAAGGAGATCATCCGCGATTTCAAGCCCGACATCGTGCATACCCACGCAGCCAAAAGCGGCGCGCTGGGCCGGCTGGCAGCCTTCGCCACCAGGGTTCCGGTCACCATCCACACCTTTCACGGCCACGTCTTCCACAGCTACTTTTCTCCGTTGAAAACGCAGGCTTTTATACGAGCGGAACGGTACCTCGCCGGCCGCTCTTCCGGCATTATTGCCATTTCCGACCTTCAAAAAGAAGAACTGGCAGGTGAGTTCAAGATCTGCGCGCCTGAAAAAATCCGCGTCATCCCCCTTGGGCTCGACCTGAAACCGTTCCAGGAAGGACAGGAGGAGAAGCGCGCGGGCTTCAGAAACCGCTATGGCATCGCCGACGATGAGCTCGTGATCGGGCTGGTTGGCCGCATCGTGCCCGTTAAAAATCATAGCCTCTTTCTGCAGATGGCTGCCCTCCTTGCTGCTTCCACCAAGCAAAAGCTTCGCTTCTTCCTGGTGGGCGATGGCGATGAGCGCCCTGCCGTGGAAGCGGAATGTCGCAGCCTGGGGCTCGATTACGCTTACTTCCCCGACACGCAGCGCCTCGGCCTTGTGACCTGCACCTCCTGGCAAACAAAGATGGACGAGGTGTACGCCGCAATGGACATCGTGGCGCTTACCTCGCACAACGAGGGCACTCCTGTGTCGCTGATCGAAGCGCAGGCTGCCGGCAAACCGGTGGTGGCCACCGCCGTTGGCGGCGTTGCCGATACAATGGTGAATGGCGAAACGGGGTTCCTGGTTCCCGCGGGTGCTGCAGCCGAAGGTTCCGCCTTCCTGAAGCAGCTCGTGGAGGATGAAGCACTGCGCGGGAAAATGGGCAATGCCGGACGCAGGCTTGCTGAAGAGCGCTTTTCTGTGCAAAAGATGGTGCGGGAAACCCTTGATTATTACCACGAGTTGCTCGAAAAAAACAAGCGCAAGGCAATGCGTTAAACCCCACGCCCTCTGGCCAAAACAAAATACCTTTGTTGCCCTTCAACGTCTTCCTGTGAACAACCTGCGCACCTATCCACGTCTGGCCCGCTATTGCCTCTACCTCGCGGCCGTACTCCTGCTGCTCAATTTTCTCCCTGTTGAGCTCGACTACTTCCACCTGCACCCGATGCCGGGCGAAAAGTTCGACAAAAGCCTCGCGGCAAGAACCCGCTCAATGGACGAGCTGTTGCAGGTGGGCGATCAGCGCACCGCCGCGGCCGGGCTGCAAAAGGGAAGCATCGGTTACGCATTGGAATGGCAGCGCCTCGTTTCCGAGCGGTTTACGCAGGGATACAGCTGTTACCGCCTGTCGCAAAACTGGATGGCCTCGCTTGCAGGCATCGTGCGGCCCGATCTCGCCGCCATCGTTACTCCTAATGATCTCCTGAAATTTCCGAAGGCTGCCTGCAGCCAGCAAAGCATCGTGCTGATGGAAGCCCTGCGCAAGCGGGGCTACGATATCCGCACCGTATTGTTTACTTCGCACTTTGCCCTCGAAGCCCGTGCCGAGGGCCGCTGGGTGCTGCTGGATCCCCAAATGGAACCGCCGCTTACCATCGCTAACGCTGCCGACGTGCTTACCATTGCCGCACCCGATTACTGTCATAACGTGTACCATGGCGTACTCACGACCTGGCGTTTCGAGAATAACCTGCGCCGTCCCATTCAGTTCGGGGCCGTCAACGCACCAGTGGCACCCAACCTGCGCCGCCTCCACCAGGCAACACGCATCGGTTCGCGGATCGCATTCCTCTTACCGCTTGGCCTGGGGCTGATGCTCATTCGCCGCAGCCGCAAGCGCAGAAATGCGGGTGTCGGCGGGCAACAACCCGTTCCCATCGCAGCAGAACCCGTTGAATAACTACATTCGCTAAATGTTCTTCTGGAAAAAAAGCAAGCCTGCACGTGCCGACCTTTCGTGGCTGGTGTCTGATATGCACTCGCACCTGGTGCCGGGCATCGACGACGGAGCGCCCGATACCGACGCCAGCATCGAGCTGATCCGGGGTTTGCGGGCGCTCGGTTACCAGAAGTTCTTTACCACGCCGCATATTCTCTCGGATATGTATCCGAACACACCCGAAACCATCGGCGCCGGTCTCGATCGCCTGAAAGCCGCACTCACAGAGTCGGGCGATGAAGTGGAGATCAGCGCAGCCGCGGAATATTTCGTGGATGCACAATTTGCCGAAATGGTAAAGGAGCAGGTCCCGCTGCTGACGCTGCCCGGGAAGCTCATTCTCGTAGAAGCGTCCACTTTTTCCGCCCCAATGGAGTTCAAGGAAGTGCTCTTTGATCTGCAACTCCAGAATTTCACCCCCGTGGTAGCGCATCCCGAGCGCTATGTCTACCTGAAGCAGGATCCTTCCTACCTCGACGACCTCCGCTACAATGGCTGCCTTTTTCAGCTCAACCTGATGGCCCTCTCCGGCCACTACGGTGTATTGAGCAAAGAGCTCGCCGAGCGGATGATCAACAAGGGCTTCTACGATTTTGTCGGTACCGACATTCATCATCCCCAACACCTCCCTGTTCTCGAAAAGGCAGCTGCCTCACCGCTGCTCGAAAAATTGAAAGATTCCGGTTCGCTGTTGAATGCTACATTGTAAATCTGAACGATTTGCCGTTTCGTTTGTATTACATCGGCTATGGGATTTACCATCAAAGAACTCGAGACGCTCACCGGGATCAAGGCACACACGATTCGCATCTGGGAACAACGCTACAGGTTCCTCAGGCCTTCCCGTACCTCCACCAACATCCGCACCTACAACAATGAGGAGCTGAAAACGCTGCTCACAGTGGCCCTGCTGAACAAGTACGGCTACAAGATCTCGCGCATCGACGGGATGGATGCCGAGCAGCGCCACCGCGAAGTGTTGCAGCTGGGCTACGACGACGCCAACCAGGAACATCTCGTGAACGAGCTTATTGGCTGCATGATCGACCTCGAAGCAACGGGCTTCACGCGCCACATAGATCGCTACCTGCAGCGTCACGGGCTGGAGCAAACGATCACCGGGCTGGTGTTCCGCTTTCTCGAAAAGACCGGCATCCTCTGGCAAACGGGCCGCGTTAACCCGGCGCACGAGCACGTGGTGTCCAACATCATCCGGCAGAAAATCATCGCGGCCATCGAAGGTCTTCCCCTTGCCGACGGGGGCTCTCCGCTTCTACTTCTACTGCTGCCCGAAGGCGAATTCCACGAGCTGGGGCTCCTCTATGTGAGCTACCTGCTGCGCCGCCGCGGCCTCCCGGTGCTGTACATTGGCGCCAATACTCCCCTCAAAGACACGCTATACGTAGCGAATTTCAAGAAGCCGGCTTTCATCTACATGCACCTCACCGCTGTGCACCACAAGCCGCATTTCCAGCGGTTCCTGCAAGGCCTCGCCACCGGAGCTCCCGACGTGAAGGTGCTGCTCTCCGGCTATGTTGCGCTCGACCAGCCCAAAGCCGTCGGCGAAAACATCGTGCTGCTGCAATCGCTCTCTGCCGTCCATACGTATATCTCCGAAATCTGAGCGGCACCGCCTTCTCCCCGCATTGTGTTTAGTCTTTTTTTAAAAAAGTTACACAAAAAGATTTTCGGGAAAGGGTTTTTGTGTAGCTTTGGGTTCTCAAAGATTAAACAAGATGGGTATTCAGGAGTTCAACAGCTTGGTGGTGCTTAGTGCCGAAGGCCTCAGACCCTTTGCCATCACGCTCACCAAAGACCGCGAGGCAGCACAGGATCTGTACCAGGAAACCGTTTTCAAAGCGCTTGCCCACCGCGACAAGTACCAGCCGGGAACCAACATCAAGGCCTGGCTCAGCACGATCATGCGCAACATCTTCATTAACGAATACAGGCGCGCCGAGCGCAAGCGTACCGTTTTTGATACCGTGCAGTACGCCGCCCGCAACGATGCACCCCAGATGGGCGCGGAGAGCAAGCTGCGGCTGAAGGAAATTAATACCGCACTTTACCAATTGCCGGTTATTTTTAAGCAGGCATGCCTCCTTTACCTGCAAGGTTACAAGTATCAGGAAATCGCTGAGGCATTGGGTGAACCGCTCGGTACGATCAAAAGCCGGATCCACTTTGCCCGTAAGATGCTGCAAAAACAACTCGATAGATGAAGCGTACGGTATTAGTGATCGGCGCCGGCTTTGCCGGACTTTCGGCGGCGGCGTTCATGGCGCGTGCAGGGTGGACGGTGACGGTCATCGATAAGAACGCCACTGCGGGCGGCCGTGCGCGGCGCCTGCAGGAAGACGGTTTTACGTTTGATATGGGGCCGTCGTGGTACTGGATGCCCGACGTGTTCGAGCGCTTCTTCGCACAGTTTGGAAAGAAAGTCACCGACTATTACACGCTCACCCGCCTCGACCCGTCGTATCGCGTTTATTGGAACGATGGACACACCGACATACCTGCCGATTATGACGCTTTTCGTGCCCTCTTCGAGCGCTTCGAACCCGGCTCCGGCGCACGCCTCGATCACTACCTCAAAGAGGCTGCGCACAAATACACCATCGGCATGCAAAGGCTGGTATACAAGCCAGGCCGCTCACTTACCGAGTTCCTCGATTGGGACGTGGTGCGCAACGTACTCCGCCTCGACGTATTTACCTCCATCAAAAAACACATAGCACGGCACTTCAAGAACGAGCGGCTGCGTCAGTTGATGGAGTTTCCCGTGCTCTTCCTGGGCGCGCTTCCGGAGAATACGCCCGCTTTATACAGCCTGATGAATTATGCCGATATCCGCGGCGGCACCTGGTACCCGCAGGGCGGCATGTGGAGCATCGTTGCAGGCATGCAGTCGCTGTGCGAAGAACTCGGTGTGCAGTTTCGCTTTGGCGAAGAAGCGCGCGAGATCCGCATCACCAACCATCAGGCGAAAGAAGTGGTGACCGACAAGGACACCTACCGTTTCGATGCGGTGATTAGCGGTGCGGACTATCACTTCACCGAAACGAATTTGCTGCCGCCAGAGTACCGTAGTTATACGGAAGCCTACTGGCAGCGCCGCGTGCTGGCGCCTTCCTGCCTGATGTATTACGTGGGCGTGAACAAACGCGTTGAAGGTTTACCCCACCACGCCCTGTTCTTCGACGTTCCGTTCGACCGCCATGCACAGGAGATCTATGCCGATCCGCAGTGGCCTGCCGATCCGCTCTTCTATGTTTCTGCGTCATCAAAGACCGATGATAGCGTTGCGCCCGAAGGTTGTGAGAACCTTGTGTTCCTTATACCCGTAGCAGCCGGCCTTACGTCGGACACCGAGGAAGTGCGCGAGCGCTACTTCGACCTGATCCTTCGCCGCCTCGAAGCCCACACAGGTCAGGGCCTCCGCGACCACATTATTTATAAGAGATCTTTTTCCGTGAGCGATTTCGAACGAGACTACCACTCGTTCAAAGGGAATGCTTACGGGCTTGCCAACACTCTTTTGCAAACCGCCATCTTTCGACCCACCTGCCAGAGCAAGAAAGTATCCAACCTCTTTTACACCGGCCAGTTTACCGTGCCGGGGCCGGGCGTTCCACCCAGCCTCATCAGCGGCGAAGTGGTAGCGGCGCAAGTGGTCAAACAATTCAACGGTAAGCCATGACAGAAGCCCTTTTTCACAAAACCAGCAGCGATTGCAGCCGGGTGGTCACGCTGAATTACAGCACCTCCTTTTCTTCGGCCATTCGGCTCCTGCACCACGATCTTCGCGGGCCCGTCTTCAATATTTACGGGTTCGTTCGGCTCGCCGACGAGATCGTGGACACCTTTCACGGCCACGACAAAGTGCAACTGCTGGAGCAGTGCCGCATCGAGACCTTCGACGCCATCGCACGCGGCATCAGCCTCAACCCGATCCTGAATTCGTTTCAGAAAACGGTGAATGAATTCGGCATTGACCACGACCTCATCGAAGCGTTCTTCCGCAGCATGGCCTCCGACCTCACCGAGCAGGCTTACGACCGGCAGGGATACGAGGAGTATATCTACGGCTCGGCCGAAGTGGTGGGCCTGATGTGCCTTTATGTTTTTTGCAAAGGCGACAAAACGCGCTACGAACAGCTGGTGCCTTCGGCGCGGGCGTTGGGCGCGGCCTTTCAAAAAGTGAATTTCCTCCGCGACATACAGGCCGACTTCCAGGCGCTGTCGCGGATGTACTTCCCGGGCTGCGACTTTCACAACTTCAGCGCGCGCGACAAAGAGCAGATCGAGAGCGACATCGAAGCGGATTTCCGGTCGGCTTACAAAGGCATCCTCGAATTGCCGCTGAAGGCGCGCTTCGGGGTATACGTTGCGTATAAATATTACTACTCGCTGTTTCGCAAGATCAAAGACACGGAGCCGGCGCACATCCTGCAGAAGCGCATCCGCATACCCAACTATTACAAGGCGTACATTGTGCTGCGAGCCACGGTGAAAAACCGCCTGCGCCTGATCGGATGATGGAACCACACGTTGTTTTGGTGAATGAGCGCGACGAGCCGCAAGGCACGATGGGCAAACTGGAAGCGCACCAGCGCGGTTTGCTGCACCGCGCTCTTTCGGTGTTCCTGTTTGATGGCGAAGGACGGATGCTGCTGCAGCGACGTGCGTTGGATAAGTATCATGGCGGAGGGCTCTGGAGCAACGCCGTTTGCAGCCACCCACTTCCCGAAGAGGCGGTCGACGCTGCTGCGGTGCGTCGCCTCCGCGAAGAGCTGGGCATAGAAGCGGACATACAACCCGTTTTTTCGTTCACTTACCGCGCCAACGTGGAGAACGGACTGGTGGAACACGAATTCGACCACGTGTTTGCGGGCCGGTATGAAGGCGCTTTCCAACTCAACAGTGAAGAGGTGGCTGCAGTGCGTTTTGTTTCGATGCCCGAACTGGAACAGGAATTGCGCGACCATCCGGAACATTTTACTCAGTGGTTTCGACTCATTTACGACCGCGTTTACCAGGCGTTGGGCACAAACCACCAACCGCAAACGACAAACGACAAACCCCAAAAGACACCCTTCGGCGTCGCTCAGGGTAACAAACCCCAGCATTCTTGACAACCATTTATTTCATACTCGTCCTCCTCGCCACCTTCCTCGCAATGGAGGGCATCACCTGGCTTACACACCGCTACGTGATGCACGGTTTCCTGTGGTACCTCCACCGCGATCACCACCAGGTGGAACCCGGTTTTTTTGAAAAGAACGACTGGTTCTTTGTCATTTTCGCCGTGCCCAGCATGCTGCTCATCGGCTTCGGCGTGGGTCGGGGCGTCTGGTGGCAGGCTGCCATCGGCTTTGGCATCATGGCTTATGGCGCCGCCTATTTCATCGTGCACGACGTTATCATCCACCAGCGCTTCAAGTGGTTCAGCCGTAGCAACAGCACCTACGTGCGTGCCATCCGTTGGGCTCACAAGATGCATCACAAGCACCTGCACAAAGAACATGGCGAAAGCTTCGGCATGCTGATGGTGCACAAGAAGTACTGGGAAAAAGTGCGCCGCGACAAGAAGTTGATGAAGGGGCAAAGGGTGGGGTATGCTCCTGAATAGCTTACAGTTTGCAGTTTAAAGTGAGCTGACGCCAAACGTTATGCGACCCGAACGAAAAACTGGAAACCAAAAACTGGAAACTGTAAACTGCAAACTTTCATGCCGAATGCTTCCAATGTCAATTACGATTTCCTCTTCGCCGGCGCCGGTTGCGCGGGGCTGAGCCTGCTTTACCAAATGATCGGGGCGGGGCTGCTGGAAGGGAAGCGGGTGTTGCTGGTAGATGCAGATGCAAAGGAAGCCAACGACCGCACCTGGTGTTTTTGGGAAAAAGAGCGGGGGCCTTTCGAGGCAATAGTACATCACCGCTGGCAGGAGCTTCATTTCTTTTCGCCGGGTTTCGGCCGTTCGCTCTCCATAGCACCGTATTTCTACAAGTTGATCCGTGGCGCAGATTTTTACCGCCATTGCAAAGCGGCCGCGGCGCCTTTCCCCAACATTGAATTTCGACAGGCGCGTGTGGACGAAGTCTTTTACGATGCGCGGGGCACCGGGGTGCGCATTGGTTCGGAACGCATCAGTGCGGATATTGTGTTCAGCAGCCTGTATGATAAGCCCGCGCCCGCACCGGGCGTGCATTGGCTGCTGCAACACTTCAAGGGAAGGCTTATTGAAACTCCTGAACCCCGCTTTGAACCGGCGCGTGCTACGCTCATGGACTTTCGCATCGGGCAGGAGGAAGGCACCAGCTTCGTATATGTTCTGCCCTTCAGCGAACGCGAAGCGCTTGTGGAATATACCCTGTTCACCGGAAAACTGTTGGAGCCCGCAGCTTACGACCGGCAGCTGGACTCGTACATTTCAGGAACGCTTGGCATTACCGATTACACCATCCGCGATGACGAATTCGGAGTGATACCGATGACGAACCACCGCTTTCCGCAACGCCATAACCGCGTTGTCTATCTCGGTACTGCGGGCGGTCGCACGAAAGGCTCAAGCGGCTACACGTTTCGCAACGTGCAACGCCACAGCGCCGCGATTGTAGAAAGCTTGCAACGGCATGGGCATCCGTTCAACGTGGCAGCTCCGTCGCCGCGTTTTCATTTTTACGATTCAGTGTTACTGGAGATCCTGCAAAAGCGCAGTCTTGAAGGAGCCGATATTTTCACCGACCTCTTCCGCAAGAATGACCCACGCACGGTTCTGCGCTTTCTCGACAACGACACTTCGCTTATGGAAGACGTCGGTATCATCAGCAGTCTTCCCACGCTGCCCTTTGCAAGGGCGGCAGTGCGGCAGTTGTTCTAAAAAGCAATCGAGTTACTGCGCAAAGCGCTGCACTACCTGCACCAGCGCCGGTGCCGGCACCACGCCCGATTGCCGCCATTTGACCTGTCCTTTCTGGAAAAGTAGCAGCGTAGGGACGCTCTGGATGCCGTAATACTCTGCTGCCTGCCGGTTGCGGTCGATGTCGATCTTTACGATCGTCACCCGCTCGCCCAACTGGCTTTTCGCTTCCTGCAGGATGGGCGCCATCATTTTGCAGGGGCCGCACCAATCGGCATAGAAGTCAACAAGGACGGGCTTGTCGGAATGGATGAGTTCCTGGAAATTAGCCATGGATCGGGGTTTTCGCTCACAAACTGTGCTACAATCATACCACCGGGATGCGCTTGGTGCACATTGTCCGTAGAAATACGGTACATTCCTCAACATTTGTCCCGTGGAAACCGCGTGAAACCGGAAGGCATGATTCTTGTGAAAGTTAAGCAATGCTTCGCTGCGAAGCGCGATTGTTCACCCGAATCTGGCCTTTATGCAATTCGCTGATTTCAAACTACTTCCGATCCGTCACCAGGCCCGTATCCTGTGCGAGCAGGGCGTGCTGCTCTGCGAGCGACTGGAGGACGCCTACCTGATCGCGCTTTACATGGTGGACGATTTTTATGTAGAGGTTTATTACCGAACGCAGGGGCAGGAGATTGAGAAATTCCGCAGCTTTCATAGCAGCGAACTCCTGGCACCCTATATCCCGGCTATCTGTTTTGAGGAGTTGAGAGCCTGACCGGGGCGCGGCACCAAATTAGTAGTGGTTCTGCTAAACCAAGGTTATGGACAGCAATAAAACATGGGACGGCACTCCGAACGACAAGGAAATGAAGGCCAACGACCGCACTACCGAGATGCTCGATATGGCCCCGCTTATCAACAAGCTTACGCTCGATGGCTACGAGGACCAGTTCCGCGTAGAAAAGGGCCGCCTGGTGAGTATGGACGATAAGAAATCGTTCAAGGCCAAGGATGTTACATCTGCGAACTTCTATCGTTTCGAAGGCATTTCCAACCCCGACGATATGTCGATCATCTACGCCATTGAAACTGCAGACGGTCACAAGGGAACCCTCGTGGATGCATACGGACGCTTCGCGGACGAAGAAGTGACCAGGTTCATGGAAGAAGTGGAGGTAAAGAAGCAGCTGAATCCGTGAGCCGTCAGCAATGACCCGTAACCGACGAGCCAGGCGCACAGAATGGAACAATAAGTAACGACGGATGTCAAAGGCATCCGTTTTTTTGTGCCTTCACCTGGATACGGGCTCAAAGGCTCGCTCATAGTGTACAGGGAACCCGCGCATGTTCTGCATGCATTCAATGACCAGCTTTTGTTCGCTGTAGTTTGTAATCTCGTACCGGACGCTGTCGAGCAGCAGGCTGCTACCCTCCAGTTGCCATAAGCCGTTGCGGACGAAACTGTTGCCTGTTGTACAGTGTACGCCGCTGTCGGCAATGGTATAGGTTCCGCGGGCGTCGAAGATCCATTGGTCGTCGAGGCGGCACGGATCGTAATAATAGGGCATCCACATTTCTTGTCCGTTGGCGCGTTCGCTCACGGGCCGCCAGCGGCCGGCCAGCGATGGTGGCCCTACCGCCGGGCCGCCCTTGGAGCAGGCGGCCAGCAGCAGGGTAAGGAAAAAGATGGTGTTCTTCATGGCGTAAAGGTGCACCGCGTGAAAGCGCCTTTCCAAGGGCTTTTCAACACGAAGTACTGGTATTTTAACGGCCGTTTCCTGCTGTTTTTCCCCGCGCATTTTGGCCGGGCGGCTACCTTTGGCGCCATGGAATATTTCAAGGAGCTGCAGCGGCTGCTGAGGATGGAGAAGGACGAAGACCGGCGTGGATGGGAAGCAATGGCGATGTCGGTAGCGCTGACCGATCGCCGCACCAACGGCAGCAGCTGGTTCCCGGTGGCTATCCGCGAAACCGAGATCGGCCGCGGCGATTACCTTACCGTGGAGGTTGAGCGCACAACGCACCAGGACATCCAGCACCAGTTTCGCTTCGGTGCTTCGGCGGCACTCTTTTCCAACCACGATGCGCGCAACGACCGCATCGAAGGCGTGCTGACCCACGTTGGCGGCGACCGCCTCAAGATCGCACTGCGCGTAGACGAGCTCCCCGATTGGACGCGCAACGGGAAGCTGGGGGTCGACCTGCTGTTCGATGAGAATTCCTATGAGGAAATGGAACGCGCATTGAAGGTGGCGCCGGAGCGGCTCGAACAACGCGAGGAAGGCCGACTTGCAAGAGTGCTCACCGGCGTTGAAGAGCCGCGCTTTCACAATGAAGATGTTTGTAATCCACTGCCGCAGCTGAATGAAAAACAGAATGAGGCCGTGTCCAGGATCCTTGCTGCCGAAGATGTTGCCATCGTGCACGGTCCGCCGGGCACGGGCAAAACCACGACGCTTGTTCAGGCCGTGCGCCTGCTCGTGCAAAAAACCACGGGGCCCATTCTGGTAACGGCGCCCAGCAACGCGGCGGTGGACCTGCTTAGCGAGCGGCTTGCTGCCGAGGGTCTCAACGTGGTGCGCGTGGGCAACCCGGCCCGCGTATCTGCGCGGCAGGTTTCGCTCACGCTCGACGAACGCATGAGCGGCCATCCACAAATGAAAGAAATCCGCCGCATGAAACGCCAGGCTGCCGAATACCGCGACATGGCGCAGAAATACAAACGTTCGTTCGGTGCCGCCGAACGCGAGCAGCGCAAGGCTCTTTTTGCGGAGGCCCGCAGCATCGCCAGCGAGGTGGAGCGCACCGAAGAATACATCGCACAGGATGTGCTGGGCCGCGCGCAGGTGATCACGGCTACGCTCGTTGGTGCGGGCCATCGCTCGGTGCGCTCGTTGAAGTATCATACGGTGGTGATCGATGAGGCCGGGCAGGCGCTTGAGCCTGCGTGCTGGATCCCGCTGCTCAAAGGCCGTAAGGCCATTCTCGCGGGCGACCACTGCCAGCTTCCTCCTACCATCAAATCGCAGGAGGCTGCAAAGGCCGGCCTCGAACGTACGCTGCTGGAGAAGTGCGTTGCGCTCCATCCTGCATCCGTAGTTCTACTGGAGGAGCAATACCGGATGCACCGGGTGATCATGGGCTTTTCGTCGCGCGAATTTTATGGCGGAAAGCTGATAGCTGCGCCTTCCGTTGCCGAGCGCACATTGATCGGTCAGTTGCCGCTTGAGTTCATCGATACAGCGGGGTGCGGATACGAGGAAAGGCAGGAGGGCACACGCATTGCCAACCCCGAGGAAGCTGCTTTCCTGGTGCAGCAGGTGGCCAGGCTTGTGGCGCAACTTCCGGAGGGGGAGCGCCCTTCCATTGGTGTCATTTCACCTTATCGGCAACAGGTGGAAGTGCTGAAAGAGCTTTGCGCCGCGCACCCTGTGCTGGCTGGGTACGATGCCCTCACCGTAAATACCATCGACTCATTCCAGGGACAGGAGCGGGGCGCCATCTTTATCAGTCTTGCGCGCAGCAACTCCGACAACGTGATCGGCTTCTTATCGGAAGTGCGCCGGATGAACGTGGCGCTCACGCGTGCGCAGATGAAGCTGGTGGTTGTGGGCGACAGTGCAACGCTGGGGCAGTATTCTTTTTACGCCGACTTCATCACCTACGCACAGGAGCACGATGGCTACATCAGCGCGTGGGAGCTGATGGATTTCTGATCAGAAATTGAGAAAACCGAAGACGGACACAAGCTGGAAAAGCAGCAGTATGGAGCCGATGCAGATGATGGCGGTGCGCCGCGAACTGTTGCGCGTGAAGTAGATGAGCAGCCAGAACTCCGCAACGAGGAAGATCAGGTTCATGGACCGATAAAAGATCAGTGTGGATGAAGTGCCGCCCATGTGCCGCAGGAACAGCGGGAATACGAGTCCATAAAGGAATGTGCCGATCAGCGCCAGCAGCGCCATCCACAGGTAGCCCGTATCGGAAACGTCTTCGTTGCGCACGGGTTCTGCAAACAGGTCGCGGTGGCCGGTTGAAAGCTGCGTGCCGCACTTCTTGCAATAGTGCGCGTCGTGATCGTTGAAGGCAGAGCAGAAGGGGCACATCATACCGGCCAAATTACCTAATCCTGCGGTATGTTGCGGTGGGCGCGTATAGATTGCAGCGCACCCGCCAATTTACCCGCTTCTAGGTATAGGACATCCCCGCGCTTTTCCCGACCTTGCCGTTTATACCATGCACCTGCGCTTACTGTTCGTATCCATATTGATCAGCGTTTCCGCTGCTGCCCAGTGGGACAGTGGCCTGCGCGGCCGCGCACTCTTTCTCGAAATAGAAGGGGCCAGGCGCTTGCCTTCCGCCGACATCGCGCCTGCCCTGGTGCGGATTGCGCGCGATGCCGCCGAGCCCTCCTCCGAACTCCTTCAACTTCTGCGCAGCAGCGCCGGCAGCGAAGAGGCGCTTGGGCGTCGTGCCTTGCTACAGGCCGCGGAAGCCCGTGTGGCCGCACTCGCCGGCGACCGTAGTTCTACAATCACTGCGGCTGCACTTCGCGCCTTGCCGCTACTCGCTCCCGATACGGCAACACAGGTGCGCCTGCTGCTTGCCGACGCTACGGCCTTTGCCGGGAATACCGCACAAAGCGCTGCTCTTCGCCTGCAGGCCGATGCCGCACTCGGGGCGGGTTCTAACCCTCTGGACCGCATTGCCAACCTCGACGCTCTTGGTCGCATCGCCAACGGGCCGGCGGTAAGCAAAGGATACACTGAATTGCTACGGGCCGCATCGCTCACCGAAGCCGACCGTGTGCACATTCTTAGCCGGCTGGTGATCAACCTGTGCAGGCTTGGTGCAGGAGATGCAGCAGCTGGTCCGGCCCGCCAGCTGGAAGCCGCACTGAACGCCGCGCCGCGCGGTTACGATGATGCCGAGGCGTCGCTTGCACGGGCGCTCTTTGCAGAGAGCCGTGGAAGGCTCATCGAAGCGGCCGCGTGGTATCACCGTATTTCTACGGTGCCGCCATCGCCGTCGGTCACCGAAACGCTCATCGCGTTCGCCGATTTCCACAGCCGCGGCCTGCGTCCCGACTCGGCGCTTTACTATTTCGCGCGTGCGCGCCAGGGCGCCGGCTGGAGCGAAACTCCCGGCCTCGCCTACCTGTGGCAGCAGGCACGTGCTGCCCACGAGGCGCGCTATCGCCAGGGCGCTCTTCCCACGGCCTTCAGCAGCGCGGTGCGCCGACAGGATTCGCTCTATCGCTCCGAACTGCAGGCCAACACGCGCGAGCTTGCCCTTCAATATGAATTGCTCGAGAGCAGCGCCAAAACGCGCGCCCTCCACGATCAGCAGCAACTGGAAGCGCTTCGCTTCCGGCAGCAGCGGCAACGCAACTGGATCGCCGTGCTGGCGCTGGGCTGCATCGCACTGTTGGCCGTGGGTGCCGCACTGTTGCTCAACCAGCGCCGCAAGCACGCCGCGCGCCTCCACGCCGCCGAACTGGAGCGCCTCGATGCCGAGCACCGCAACCGGCTGATGACCGAGCTGGCACAGGCCCAGGAGTCGGAGCGAGGTGCGCTTGCGGGACAGCTGCACGACGAGATCGGTACGTTGCTATCGGTAGCAAGGATGAACCTGTCCGCGGGCAACGATGCTGCCCACCTGCAAACTGCCGGCAAGCTTCTGGGTGAAGTTGCGCAAACCGTGCGCACGATGAGCCACCAACTGATGCCGGTAGCGCTGCAGCAATACGGCTTCCGTGCAGCGGTGGAGCAGCTGGTGGCCGATATCAATGCGGCGGGAAAGCTCCCGGTTGAACTCGCCATCGTGGGCTTCGACGCGCCCCGTTTCAATGATCTCTTTTACAGCACCTGTTACCGTATGTTGCAGGAGTTGCTGCAAAACGTGATCAGGCACGCCGATGCGCGGCATGCGTTGTTGCAGTTGGTGGAACACCCTGATTCGGTATCTTTAATGGTAGAAGATGACGGACGCGGAATGCCGGAAGGTGGGCGACACGACGGTAGCGGCTTAAAGCTGCTGGCGTCGCGGGTGGCGATTTTGCAGGGCAGCCTGCATATCGAAAGCGCGGAAGGCGCGGGCACCACGGCCATCATCGAGCTTCCGGTGCAGCCGGTTTTCTTAATCCAGAACGAACATGCCACAACCCGTACGGATCTTCATCGCGGATGACCACCAGGTGCTGGTGGACGGACTCATTTCTTTTTTTGAAAAGACGGAACACATCGAAGTTGCCGGCGCCGCCAACGATGGCCGCACGCTGCTGGAAAGCATACCCGCCACCGACCCCGATATCGTACTCCTCGATCTGAATATGCCCGGCATGGACGGCGTTGCGGCGCTCGAGCAGATCGTGAAGCGCTTTCCGAAAGTGCGGGTCATCATCCTATCCAATTACCATCAAAGCGGACTGATCAAAAGCTGCGCGCAGAAGGGCGCATGGGGCTACCAGTTGAAGAACGGCTCGATGGACGACCTGCTGGCCGCCATCGATGGCGTGATGGCGGGCAAGAAACAATTTGCCGACGGCGAGGAAGAAGAAGTAAAAGAGAAGCCGCACTTCCTCGATTCTTTCCTGCAGCAATACAGCCTCACCAACCGCGAAGTAGACATTATCCGCTCCATCTGCAGCGAGTTAAGCAGCAAGGAGATCGCCAGCCAGCTGCACATCAGCGAATTCACGGTTAACACGCACCGCCGCAACATCATGCGCAAGCTCAATGTGCGCAACGCGGCCGGCATCATCAATTTTGCGGCGCAGAATAAAATAGTATAAGGAGGAATGTGAGATGTTAGATGTTAAATGTGAGATGTGAGATGTGAGATGTGAGATGTCGGATGGAGGCCCCGTTGCCCATATCAGACATCCGATATCCGACATCAGCGATTGTGTTAATGGCTTGTCAATCACTACTTCTAAGTATAGGCCCCGCCCGGGGTCTTTTGTTTTTTTGATGTATTCAAACACATCAAACATCCTGGTTATGAAAAAGATCCTCCTCTCCCTCAGCCTGCTCCTCATTGTGAGCCTGTCTGCATTCGCCGGTCCTTCCGGAATCCAGTTCGTGCACAACAAGAAGTGGAAAGACATTTTGGCGTTGGCCAAAAGCCAGCGCAAAGCGATCTTCCTCGATGCGTATGCTTCCTGGTGCGGGCCCTGTAAGTATATGCAGGAGAACGTTTTCACCAAGCCCATGGTGGGACAGTTATACAACGACAAATTCATCAACGTCAAGATCGACATGGAAGAAGGTGAGGGCCCCGAGCTGGCGAAGCTGCTCAACATCGAGGCTTACCCGACGCTGCTGTTCATCAACGAAAAAGGAGAGGTGCTGCACAAGTCGGTAGGCGCGCTCAATCCTGTTGCGTTCGTAGAGCTGGCGCGCGTGGCACTTGATCCATCCAAACAATTTTACACGCAAATGCGGCGGGCCGAGAAAGGCAAGCTTACACCGAAGGCTTTTCATTCCTGGCTGGCCGAAGCGGAGAAGCTCGATAACGGTGCCATCGACAGCACGGTGTCGCGCTACCTCCGCAACGTTTCTTACCCGCTGCTCGATTCCGACATGGTGCACATCCTCGTAGACTATGCGCGCACCCCAACGCGTGAGCAGGTGGATTTCCTTTTCTCTCACCGCGACGATGTGGCGCGCATTCTGCGGCTCAATTCCGCCGAGCTCGAACGCAGCCTTCTGCGCCGCCTGCGTGCTTATGCGCTCAACCTTTCTGCCGTGTCCGACTCGCTCGACTTTCACATGTTTGAAGGCATCGTGCAACGCTATGCTCCGGCAAGCGCCTGGGTGGAAACAGAGAAGCTGCGAAGCAACTGGGCCTTCACTTCCGAGAATGACGATGCCGGTGTAAGCGCTCTGCTCACGCTGCTCAACCGGCCCAACAGCGGGCTTTATGCCGAAGACCTTGCCGACATTTTTCTGGAGCATGCCAACCGTATCGCACCGCATCCTCGTGCCGCCGAAGTGGCCACTGCCACCAAGGCTTTTGTGCCGCGCTCCGACGAGACCAAACTCTATTACCGCGACCTCGCCTTGCTGGTGCTCTACCTGAAGCAGCGCGATGCGGCTGGCATCCGGAGTTATGCAAAGACACTGTACGACAACCCGCAGGTACCCGAAGAACTCCGCGAGCGGATCAAGGACCTGCGTGACTATGAATAAACCAGGGTTTCTGTTTGATAGACGAGCCCCGCCTTTTGGCGGGGCTTTTTACACCCCACCCCGTCCCTCCCCGAAGGGGAGGGTGGCTGGCGCGCGAGACGTTCTGAGTCGGGAGGGTGGCTGGCGCGCGAGACGTTCTGAGTCGGGAGGGTGGCTGGCGCGCGAGACCGTTCTGAGTCGGGAGGGTGGCTGGCGCGCGAGACGTTCTGAGTTGGGAGGGTTGCTGGCGCGCGTGAAAGTTCGAACGCCACTGTTTAGAAGACGTGCATCATTCGATCGCGGCTGCTATTGCAGCCACAACCGAATTGATCTCCTTCATCACCTGTTCGTTTGTGAAGCGCAAAATGCGGAATCCTTTACTGCGAAGCTCCTGGTCGCGTTCCGCGTCTGCAGCTTGTTGACTTGCCGAGCGGTGGTAGCCGCCATCGACTTCAATGACTAACTTCTGGGAAAGGGAAACAAAATCAACGATGTACTTACCGATGATATGCTGTCGCCGAAAGCGGCATCCTTTGATCTGGTCTTTGCGGATTCGTTGCCATAGGCGTTTTTCCGCTTCTGTCATATCCCTGCGATTCTCTCGGGCGAACCCAGTTCGGTGCATAAATTCCCGAACGGAAGCTTTGTAGTAGCCGAATGTTTTTCGTGGCGTTTCCATTTTACAAATCAACCATTCGTCTTTTGCATTACAAGGTGAATAAAAACATCATTTTCTGATGTTTAAATCAACAACCGCAATCCCGCTTCGATCTCCGTTTGCTCGCGACCAGGCTCTTTCATACTCCATCCTATTTGTGCGCCAGCACTATTTGGTGCGTCAGCCACCCTCCCGCGCCAGCCTATTTGGTGCGCCAGCCACCATCACGCGCCAGCACTATTTGGTGTGCCAGCTACGCTCACGCGCCAGCACTATTTGGTGCGCCAGCCACCCTCACGCGCCAGCACTATTTGGTGCGCCAGCCACCCTCATGCGCCAGCCTATTTAATGCGCCAGCCACCCTCCCCTTCGGGGAGGGACGGGGTGGGGTCAAAAAAACCCCGGCACGATGGCCGGGGCTTCAGATCCTTGCGGATAAATTGGTTATTGCAGTTTGTAAGTAACGCTTGTGTCGTTGCAGCTGCCGGAGTCGTTCCACTCGCGTGTGCCACCAACAGATACAGCGTAAACGGTAGTGTAGCCGTTACCAACAGTTACCGTGCCCTTACCCCAGCCATCAACGGTGCCACGGTAGGTGCCGTCCACATAAACTTTGATTGTGAGGCTCGTCCAGTTGTCGAAAGTGATCGAGCAGGCACCGCGGCTCTTGGTGCCTTTCGTTACTACGTCAGTTGTCGGAACATCTTTTTTGATGTTGGGGTTTGCACCACGGCTCTTGGCTACTGCCTTGCCCTGAACGGTGCGTGTAGTTTGTGCGCTGGCGTCAACTGAGGAGGCCATCATGAGACCGCCGGCGATAAGCAGGCCAAAGATTACTTTTTTCATTTTGGTATGTTTTTAATTTAAATCAAATATAATAGAACCGGCTTGTAATAGTAAATACCAATTAATGGGTATTTTTGCCCCCCTCCCTAATCTATAATTTCACCTAACTTTCTTACCGGTAACGGAGATTGTAGAAGTACAGTCGGTTCGTTTACAAAACTAGCTAAAAGTTTCATATTATGAAAAAAACTTCTTTTCCCAACCTGCGTAGCAGCTTGCTGGCGCTGCTTCTGGCGGCCGTAACGGTGGTTGCCTCGGCACAGGAGCAAAGAGCGCTGGTGATCGGCATCGACACCTACCAGCCGCCCGAAGGCGTGACGCCAAGCAACGATGGCGGACGCATCGACTTCTCCAACCTCGATGGTTGCAAGAACGATGCACTGTCGATGAAGCAGCTCATTTCGATGTATGGTTTTGCACAGGCGAACACACGCGAGCTGTATGATCGCAGCGCCACGCGCGACTCCATATTATATCAATTGAACAAGCTGCTTGCCGACAGCAAGAAGAACGACATCGCCTTTATATATTATGCAGGCCACGGCAGCCAGATGCGCAACACCCGCAACGGGGAGCCCGACCAGCGCGACGAAAGCATGGTCCCTTCCAACACCTGGGAGAAGGGCGTGTCTGACATCCGCGATAAAGAGCTCGCCTCCATTTTCAACAAATTCATCGACAAAGGCGTGAAGCTGACCGTCATCTACGACTGCTGCCATAGCGGCTCAATGTCGCGCGGCCCGCGGTATACCGCCACGAAGCCCCGCTACATTGCGTCGAGCAACTTTGATGTGGGTGATGCCTCGCGCCCCGAAGCACCAGAGCGCCGCAACAACAGCGGCTTCCTGATGATCTCCGCCGCGCAGGACAACGAGTTTGCGCAGGAACTGGTAGACAACAACGGCCAGCCGCACGGTGCCTTTACCGTATCGCTGCTCCAGGCCATCCAACAAAACTCCATCGACGTGCCCGTGAGCACGCTCTTTCAAAGTGTGCGCACCATCCTCAAGTCGAACGGCATGAAGCAAGAGCCCGTGCTTGCAGCCACCGACGAGCGCCGCCGCCAGAACCTCTTCGGAGTGCCCGCTACCAAGCTGGTAGACGAAGTGCTCGTTGCAGGCCGCGTTGCCGATAATGGAAAGATTCGCCTGCAGGCAGGCATGGCGCTCGGCATCGGCGTAGGCAACGAGCTCACCATGGTGAGCAACGAAAACGTGAAGGTGAAGGTCACCGAAATGAAAGGCGTGGCCGAATGTGAGGCGATCGTAACCAGCGGTAAGGCCGCCGACATCCAGCCGGGCAGCCTCTTCCGCGTGTCCAACTGGGTTTCTACAACCGGTCCGCTGCTGAAGCTTTACCTGCCCAAAGCCGTTTCGTTTGAAGATGCACGAAAATTTGCAGCCGTTGTTGCGCAGGTGCGCCAGTCGCCCAACCTTAAGTGGGTGCAGCGCATCGACGAAGCAGAGCCCGATGTCAGCATCTATTACCTCAATGGAAAGTGGATGATCGACAACAACGACAACCCGGGTCCAAAAGACCTTGGTGCATTCACTGCTGCCAACATCATCAAAGCTTGCCAGGCGAAGTCCGGGCAGCCAATGAAGAAAGTGTACATCGAGCTTCCTCCCACCGAAGACCTGCTGCAAGCCATGCGCACGCAGTTTGGCGACAACAAGCAATTGAAGCTGATGCCGGATGCAGTGGGCGCGAACTATGTGCTTTATGGTACGGTAGATCAGCAGGGATCGCTGGCCTACGGACTGAAGCGTTTTGAAGTGAACGTGAAAGACAGCCTCGAAGCGATGCCTCTTCGCACACGCTGGTTTGAGCTGGCCGAAGGCAAGGATGCATCCGCAGCTGTGGCCGACAGTCTCTTTACTTACTCGCTGCGCCTCGGCAAGATCCGCGGCTGGCTGATGATGGCGCCACCGCAGAAGGCATCCTTCTTCCCGTATCACCTCGAACTGATTAATGAAGCGACGAATAAAGTGGTTGACTCGAATGGCGTTCGTGTGGGCGACAAAGTGACCCTGCGTGTGAAGGCCGACGCCAACTACCTGAGCAAACCGATCCCGCAAAAATTCATTTATGTATTCGCCATCGACCGCAACGGCAAGATGACACTCCTCTTTCCCGCGGAAAACGACGGCAACGTAAGCAACAAATTCCCCGTGCGCAACGACCAGGGCCAGTATCCGCCGGATATGACGCTGATCGAAGGTGCCGACATCGTGGCACCCACAGGCACGGACAACTACTTCATGCTGGCCAGCGAAGGGCCCATCGACAACTACGGCATGCTCTTCAACCAGGAAAGCGTTCGTGGCGGCGACACGCGCGGTGGCCCGGGAACGAACCCGCTCGAAGCGGTGATCGGCATGGGTAACGAAAAAACGCGCGGCTTCGGCTCGCCCACACCTGCCAACTGGAACCTCGTTCGCCTCATGATCAAAACACGCTATAAATAAACCGATATGACCCGCTCCATCTTAAAAAGCTTTTTGTGCTGTGTGTTGTTGCTGGCCGCATCGCTGCGCCACGCGCACGCGCAGCCTGCCACGCCGGCCACGCTCGAAGGCGCCCTCAGCGCGGTAGTAACTGTAGCTGTATTTGAAACCGATTTTGCCAAACGCTCGCTCGGTTTCCGCGGCGCACCCGCCGACCAGGCCTACGCTAAAATGCTCGACCTGAGCGGAGCTTCGGGCTCGGGCTCCGGCTTCATCATTCGCCGTGGCGACCAGATGCTCGTCATCACCAACGCACACGTAATTGAGCAGGCCGCCGACAAGGACGGCCTCGCTATCCTCGAGTTCATCGAGAAGCCGGGCAACGAAGTGACGGCGCTCGAAATGCGTACTGCACCCGCCAACATTGGCGAGCCTGTGTACGCCATCGGTAACCCGCTCGGCGAATATCCCTACTCGGTTTCGGAAGGCATCATCAGCGCCAAGAACCGCATCCGGGGCGGCCTCACGGGCAAGTTCGGTTTCCTCCAAACCACCGCAACGGTGATCTGGGGCAACAGCGGAGGCCCGCTGGTGGATGCGCAGGGACAGGTAGTAGGCATCAACTCGCAGATCGCTTTCGCGCAGCAGGGCAACCAGTCCATCTGGCAGCCGCAGATCAACTTCGCACTCGAGATGCCGATTGCAAAGCGCCTCATCGAAGAGCTGCTGCAGAACAATATCGTTAGCCGCGCTTACTTCGGTATGGAACTGTCGCAGAAGCGGTCCGCCTATGCTCCAAGCAGCCGTGAGTATGGCTACTATGGCCGCACGTATCCTTCCGACGAATTTCCCGTGGTAGGCAAAGTGATCGACGGTTCGCCGGCAGCCGCACTGAAAGGCTATGCCGGCTTTTCGGTGACTGCCATCGACGGCGAGCCCGTACGCAACCTCGAGGAGGTGCTTGGTAAACTGGAGCAGGCCAAGGCGGGCCAGGCTATGACGTTTACGGTGAAGAAAGACGGCCGCACCGAGCAGGTTTCCATTACACCTGTTGCACTGGATATGCAGAATGGCGCCAAGATCGGCGAAGCGTTTCTGCGGATGGCCAACGTGGCATATGCGCAGGAAGCGCAAACGGTAATGCTCCGTTTCGGAAGCAGCGCTGGTGGCAATGGCGGGCAACTGCAAAAGGGCTCCTCGCTCGATTTCAGCGCATCGAAAACAGAAACCGGGCTGAGCGGCGAGTGGCAGGCACTGGGCATCGGCTATTTCCAGCAGCGTGGCGTGGAGTCGATGTGGCGCGTGCAGGACCTTGCCGATGTGGGCACGGCAGCACGCCTCACAGGTATGCTCGGCATCGTGGACATCGCGCTGTTCCGTAAAGGCTCCAACCCTAATCAAAGCGATAACTATAAGATGAAGCGCGTCAATATTTCCGGCAACGATCACCAGCTGCAGCAAACGCTCTGGTATTGATGCCACTCAGAGAGAAAGAACCCCGCAGGGGCGGGGCAGGCTCCAGATTTTTATGATTGCTATGATCAACGCAGATAGATCCTTGTAGAATCATATTCAATCATCATAATCCGCGTATCGCCGAAGGCGATCTGCGTTCTTTCTCTAACTCCGATCACGATGTTCAAATACCTTTTCAAAAGAGATACTTTCTTCGCTACCATCGCGGTGTTCGTGGTGATGGGGTTGCTGGCGCTCGTACCGCTCAACACCCACGTGCTCGATCCGCTAAAGATGGCGCTTCACGATTTCGATTACAACGACCTTGCTTTTTCGAAGATGCGGAGCAACAAAGTGTCGCCCACCGACACCCGCATCCTCGTGGTCAACATCGATACGGCGGGGCGTGCCACGCTGACGCAGTACCTGCAACGCTTGCAGCAACTGAAGCCGCAGGCCATCGGTCTCGATGTGATCTTTGAAAGTCCGCGCGATGCTGCAACGGATTCCGCTCTTGCCGCAACGATGAAAGCCACGCCCGGCCTCATCACCGCATACAGCCTCGAGGAAGAAGGCCACCACTCGGTTGGACGCGATCACTTTTACGATGCAGTAGGCGAGCGCAAAGGGTTTGTCAATTTCGTTGGTGAAGACACGGGCGTGATCCGTCACTTTTCACCTTTTGTGCGCGACGGCGAACACAGCTACCTCGCGTTCACCAGCGCCATCGTGCGCGTGGCAGAACCGGCTGCTTTTGCCGAACTGCAACGCCGCGACCATGAAACGGAGATCATCAACTACACGCAGCGTGACGGCGGTTTTGCGGTGGTGGATGCGGGCGCACTTTTCGATCCCGCGAGCGAAGGACTTTTTGCCAACAAGATCGTGTTGCTGGGCGATGTGACCGAGAACCCTTCCAACCTGATCGACCGCCACTTTACGCCCCTCAACCACCGCGTTGTAGGCAAAAGCTGGCCCGACATGAATGGTGTGTTCGTGCACGCCAATATCATCCGCATGGTCATCGATCAGGACTACATCAACCGCGTGCCTACCTGGGTCAACTGGCTCATCGCAGTGCTGCTTTGCTGGCTGATGTCCGCGCTTTTCATTCGCTTCTACCTCGACAAGCACCTTTGGTTTCACATTGTGGCCAAGACGGCGCAGCTGCTTTTTGCCATCTTCTTTGTGTACCTCGGCCTGCTCTTCTTTGCGCGGATGAACCTGAAGCTGAACCTCACCCCGGCGCTGGTGGCGGTGATCCTGGTGGTGGACGTACTGTATTTCTACGAGGCGTTGAGTGTGTGGTTGCATCGTAAGTGGGGTTACAAAACCATTTTCTACCGCCAACATCATTAACATGAAAACGCTCCTGCTCATCCTGTTGCTCGTTTTTGCAGCCGGCGCTTATGCAGCTCCTGCCGATTATCGCGTGTACTACGTGAAGGGATCGGCCAGGAAGCAGGCCGGTTCGGCGATGCTGCGCCGGGGCGATTCGCTCAACGTTCAGGACGTCATCCACCTATCGGCCAACAGTGAGGTTTATCTTATCTGCCGCGACTTCAGCCTTGTGCAGTTCAAGAAACCGGGAACGTATACACTGCGCACAGCGGCACCTTGTCCGGGCAGGCAGAGCTCGCTCACCGCTTCATATTTCAAATATGTGTGGGAAGAGCTGCGCAGCCACCATGGCTCTCCCGAAAGCAACCCGCGCCACTATATGCGCAACAAGGGTGCCGTGTCGCGGGGCGACTGCCCGATGGTGCGCACGGCTTTGTATGCCGATACGATCTATGCCGCGCCCGGCACCGACCTGCAGCTGTATTGGCAGGCAGGCATCGAAGATCCATTCATCAGTGTCTTCCCCGATGACCGCGACCGCGTGCCGGTAAACCAGGTATCGATCCGCAACAACAAGCCCGTGAGCCTGGCGAAACTCATCTCGCTTGCTAACGAACAGGGCGAGTTGTATTGGTTCATCACGGCAAAGGCTACGGAGGGTTGCCAGCGCAACTACCTGCAGTTGCTGCCTGTTGCGAGGTATCGCGCGCGCATCAAAGCACTGCTCGAGCCGGTGGTTGCCACCACGCCCGCACAAACCGCGTTCATGAAGGCTTTTGTGCTCGAGGAAAATCATTTCCTGGTGGAAGCCCTGAAGTACTATGCCCAGGCCTTTCGCCTCGACCCGACTAACCCGCGGATCAAAGCCGCGCTAAAACATTACCATGAGATCAAGTAAGTTGCTGCTGGCCCTCCTGGGCGGCTCTGTTTTCTTTGCCGGTTGCGCCGGGTACCGTGCGGGTTCGGCCGCCGAGCGCGAGCACGTGACGGTGGCCATCGCCGAAAAACCCGATGTGATCAACTACGCGCTGATGACGAAGCAGGATGTGCCTTCGCTTGCGGCGCGGGGCGGCGGCCGTGGCCCCGTTGCCGGTTTGGCCGGTGGCGCCATTTCGCTGGCCACCAATGCCATCAAGCAGATGATCGCAAAGGATAAGGCCAGGTATAACGCCGAGTACAGCCAGGCGATGACCGACCTGTATTTCTACGACCAGTTGTCCACGCAAGGGCCCTTCGATCCGATCGGAATGCAGTTCAACGGCTTCCGCCTCGTGCGCACCTTCCAGAACGAAGGCCGCACCGATACCGCACTTATTGCCGACTTCGAGCTCGATACGCATAATCCCTACGAGATCATCAACAACTCGATCTTTCGTCTGAAGCTCCGCTCGCTGCAGCTCAATTATGCGAAAGCGAAAGTAGCGGCCAACGGAAAGCGTACGCTCAACATGGACTTCGAGATCGTATTCAACAGCTCTTATGTGAATGGCGACGGCGTACTCTTCAAGAACGTGGAGCTGGGTAAATTCTATTTCTTCCTGCGTGATGCCCCGCTCGATCCGTCAGCACCGGGTTATGCAGAATATTACAACAAGCTGCAGGGTCAACCGCTGGAAGGAAAAAGCTTTATCGTTCCCCGCTCCTTCGGCTATCACGTGGTGGCTGCCAATGCCACAGAGCCGTCGTTCAGCCAGGGTGCGTACGACATCCACATCAACGTGAAGGAAAGCTCAAGGAACTCATTTGTGAATACGATGATCATCGACAACTCGGCGAACGTGATCGATATGGTAGGAGATAAAATCAAGGCCAAAATAAAATAACCATGCGCGCTGCGCTGCTCTTGCTGCTGCTTTATGCACACTGTGCCTGCGCACAGGACGGCAAGGGTATCAACGCACCGGAGAAAGTTGCCGGCGTAACGGGGCAAACGCGTGCGTTGCTCATCGGCGTGTCGCGCTACCAGCAGGTTGATTCTCTACGCTATGCCGACCGGGATGCGGCCGAATTCGCGCGGCTGTTGCAGCACAACCCCGGATGGAAAGTTCCGCCGGGCAACGTCAGGCTGCTCACCAATGAGAAAGCAAAAGCAGGCGATATCCTCACGGGCATAGCATGGCTGGAGGAGACGTCCAGGCCCGGCGACCAGGTCGTTTTCTTTTTCTCCGGCCATGGCGACGTGGAAACAAAGGCCGACAGCAGCAAAGGATTTTTGCTTGCGCACGACAGTCCCCGCAACAACTACATCACAGGCGCCATCCCGGTTACGCTGCTGCAGAAGGTGTTTTCGAAAATGATCGCAAACGGCATCCGCGTGTTCCTTGTTACCGATGCCTGCCGCTCGGGACACCTCGCAGGTGGTGCACAAGGCGTACAGCAGACCGCTCAGGCATTCAACAGCCAGTGGCAGAATGAGATCAAATATCTTTCTGCGCAGCCCAATGAGCTTTCTTTTGAAGACAGCACCTGGGGTGGTGGACGCGGCGTTTTTTCCTTTTTCCTGATGAAGGGGATGAATGGCTACGCCGACCTGAACCAGGATTCGGTGGTGACGGAATTTGAGCTGATGCAATACGTGGTGCCGCAGGTAGCGCAGGCCACGAAGTTCCGACAGCAACCCATCTTCCTGGGCTCCGACCAGTTTACCCGCAAGGTGGCTTTTCGCGACCGAGCAGAAATGGAGCGCTATGCGCGTTGGGGCTCCGACGGTGGCATCACCGTGGTGGTTACGGGGGCGTCTGCAGGCAAGGGCCACGAGTATGCCGACACCGCGTGCCCTGCTTATGCAGCACTCGTGCATCTCCTCGATACGCTTCGCCTTGATTCCGCCGCGAGCCTTTCGGCACTGAGGCAGTATGAAGCGGCATCGGTATGCAACAGTGAAACGCGGATGCAGGCGCGCCTGTTGGTGACCGCGGCTTTCTTGAACAGCATACAGCAGGTGGTGAACCAGACACTCATAGGGCGCGAGTTGATGAACATCGAGCAGCAGCAAACTGCGTTACACCGCCTTCAGCTGTTGCTGGCGCTGAACGAAGAAAAGGCTTTGCCCAACTACGACCACCTGCAGAACATCCGGCGGTATCTCACGGTGAACCAGGTGGCGTTGCTCGACGGCGATGAGCGGGCAGCCTTCTTTCAAAAATATCCTGTGCAGGCAATGCTCGATTCGGCTTTGCGCGTGGAGCCAGCTGCTCCTTACCTGCTTCAGGCCCGAAGTATACAGTATTTCTACAGTAGCGAGTCCAACTACGACTCGGTGATCTATTACGGAAGGAAGGCTCTCGAAGGCAGTCCTACATGGATGATGCCGATGCTGCTTATCGGGATGAGCTACGAAAACCGTGAGCAGCTCGATAGCGCGCTCTACTGGTACCAAAAAGTAGAAACGCTCGACTCGGCCTTCAGGCAATATGAATGCGCCATCTGCTTTTACACCCGTCTTGGTGAGCTGTTTCTCGAGCAGAAGCAATGGGCGCATGCCATCCGTGTTTTTGAGCGCACCCTCTCTTACCAGACGGACTATAATAAAGGCTGGGAAGGCCTTGCCACTGCGCACTACCACGCCGGCAACCGCGCCAGGGCTGCGCAATACATCGCGCTGATGGATGCTCAGGAAGCAGACGATCTCGAAGATCGTCTCCGCACGCTTCAATGGCTGCTCGACGAAAAGATGCTGACGCGGGCGCAGGCGGAGGTCAGGCTGAAGCAGATCCGCGGTTACCTGGAAGAGCGCCTCCGCGATAGCACGCTTACCGATTCCGGCTTTAGGAAGGCCGCATTGATGGATTCGCTGCAAACGCCGTTGATGAATTTCGCGGAAGTGTGGATAGCGAAGGCCTTCAACCAGCCCGGATGGAAGAACAAGATGCGCGACTTTTTCGATGAGGCGCGCGGAACGGCACTGGAGTTCGATGCCACTTATGCTTACATCCAGGTGTTGTGGGAAGACCGCAATAGCCCGGCCCGCCTGCAGGATGTGTACGATCTCGTTACCGGGATGAAAACTACTTTTTCCGACCGCCTTACATTTCAGCAGCGGCAAAAGCTGGAGCTGCTCGAAGCAACCTGCTTGTTGCTGACCGATGAGAACGACGAGATCCGGATGTCGTTTCGCAAGGGCACGCCTCTGTCGGAAAAACAAAAGGAAGGCATCCGGCTGCTGCAGCAACTGCAGCGGCGCCGCCTGCAAACCTGCGCTGAATTTCTTCCTACTTTACGATCACTCCCCGATCAGAAGGATCCTGTATTGTTGGAATTCTACAAAGTCTGCACTAAGAAATAGCAGCGCTCTTTTCACGCTGGTTGATGCTTTGTCAGTGTGCTACCCGTCTTTTTTGACGTCCTTGTTCCGGGAAGAATTTCTTCATCAGCGCCTTCCATTCGGGCGTGTCGCGGATGAGCGCGAGGTCTGCGTCGCTCTGCAGGATCTCGTATTGGCCAAAGCCGCGTTGCAACGCCTTTTCGAGGCTTTGCAGGGCAACGCTTTCATTCTTTTCCAGCGCCTTCCAGCAGGCGTGATGATACCAGCTCCATCCTTCGTGCAACTTGTATTGCAGCATATGATTGAAAAGGGTGTCGATGGCACCTGCCTTATACACATGCATGGTGTCGCGCAGCACGCAGTAGAGCACCGACACCAGGTCCATATACTGCAATTCGAATTTAAGCGACTTGTGCTCGATGATTTTGAAGAGGCTGCTGTCCTTCACCACCCATCGCTTATTGAAATACAGGTTGAAGTGCGAGAAATAAGCCTCTTTGCGTGTAGGCACTTTTTCGTAGGATGCAAAAAAGCCGCGGATGGCTTCCGCATAGTTTCCTTCCTGCACGTCAATAGATGCTATGTTGAACATCGGGAAGGCGGATGCTGCGCTGCTATCGGACGCAATGGACTCGTTGAAATAGCGGCGCGCCGAATCATTGTGCCCGGCCATGAAGTAGGCGTGGCCGATGTTGTTGTAGCAAACGCCGCAGGAGGGCGTTGCCGCTGCCGACATCTTGTAGAAATACACGGCGCTGTCTGTACGGCCTTCCAGTGAATAATACATGCCCAGCGTGAAGTGTTTATCGAACGAGTCTGCCCGTGCGATCTCCCACGCGGTAGCAAGCGCTTCCTGCTTTTTGCCGGAGTAGTAGCTGCATTCGAACAACAACCCTTTAAGAAAGGTATAATCCGGGTATTCCGCCAGCAGCCTGCGTATGATCGGCTCCGCCTTGTCGTATGCCTTTAGCTTCATGTAAAGCAATACCGATGTGTACTTCGCGTAGAAGTCGTTGGGGCGAAGACTGACATAGCGGTTGAAGCTGCGGAACGATTTGTCGAAGTCGTTGAGCAGGTAATAGAGCATGCCCAAAGCAGAGTGCGTGTAGGCTACGTTCGATTCGAGGCGCGCGGACTGCTCCAGTAGATCTACGGCTTCTTCAACCAGCCTTTGCTGACCTACGTTGTATTCGTCTTCGGTGATGGCCCAGGTAAGTGCCATCGCGTCCATATAGAGCTTTCGTGCTTTCAGGTTGGCGAAGAGGTAGTGGTCGCTGCCGAGGAGGCCGAGACAGCTATCCAGTTCCATAGCAGCGTAGTAGCATTCATCTTTTGTAGAAATGCTGGTTTCGCCCCGTAGCTGTGGCGCAACGATATCGTTGAAGCGCACGGTGAGCGCGGCTGCTAATGCGCGACGCATTTCTACGGTCAGCTCGTTGTTGGGCTCAACGGCTGCAAATCGGCGGTAATCGCGCAAGGCGTTCGTGTCGAGCGGCCACACCAGCGCGCGTGCGGCAAGACGCCGTTGAAAGTCGTCGTAGATGCGCCGCGCTGCAGGGTGCAGCGAATCGGGACTGGGCCCGCCCACAGCCCGGCCCTTGGTCGTGGCCAGCATCGGGATGTTTTGCTCTTTTAGCTTGCGAAGCGCGGCAAGCGTTGGTGGGTTCACGCGGAAGAAGGCGCGCTCCGGGTCGCCGGTAACTACAGGTATCTGGCGGCGCTCGCTGAATTTGGCGACGTTTGCTTTGAGGTAGCTTTCGAGCTCGAATACGCTTACTTCACCATTACCGTCTTCGTCGGCCATTCCCTTGACCGCTTCTTCAAACACATAGGAGAACAGTCCGCGTCCTCCGCCCCATACGGTATCTTCCACCGAAAGCTGGTTGGGCTGGCAGGAAAGGATCTTGAATTCCTTGCCCCAGCTGGCAAGCAAGGCCGCACCTGTTTGCTTCGCGCCCTGCACGCCACCCGCGAGATTGCCGGCATGGCAGGCATCGATGATAAACAGCACGTCGGCACCCTTGCGCTCCGGCAGTGCGGAGAGATAGCGCTTGAGGTCGAGGATCTGCAACACGTCGTCGTTCATGCCGAAGTAGTTGCCGTTGGGACTGTCGTAGAGTAGCAGCAACCCGTTCTCTACCTGCGTATAGTCCTCCATGTCGCCGTGGCCTGCAAAGAAGAAATATACGCGGTCGCCCTGTGCCGCTTTGCGGATCACCTGCGAGATGGCATCGGCAATGTTGCTGCGCGTGGCGCGCTCGTTGAGAAAGGTTTCCACGTTCGCTTTCGGCACACGGCCTCCGGCTTCACTCAACAAAAAATCTTCGAAGGCCTGTGCGTCGCGGTGCGCATAGCGCAGCTTCGAAACCTGCTTGTAGTCGCTTATGCCCACGATGATGGCGTATGTATTGCCTTTCGGCGCCGGTGCCGTTTTGGAAGGCGCAATGCCACGTTCGGTGGGTTGCGCGCTACCTGCGAGCGCCAACAGGAGGACGGGAAGAAGCAGGCAAATGCGACGGAACAGCATGATCCGGAATTTGGAGCAAGGTAGAATTTCCGGTGCAGGTGCCCGATACCTTCAAAAGGGTATTTTAGGGGAGTGGGAACTTGGAAGTGGGAAGTGGGAAGTGGGTGCGGCCTCAGGCTTCACGCTTTGCCACGGCTTCTTTCTTCGACGACTCGCGGATGACCAGTTCCGTTTCGAGCACTTTGTGCTGGAACTCGGTGATGGGGCGCTTGCTTTCAATCATCTGGATGAGGAACTCCGTTGCCGACTGGCCGATCTCGAAAGCGGGCTGTTTGATGACGGTGATGGCAGGAGAGAAGAGGTCGCCAACGGCGGTGTTGGTAAAGCCGATGAACCCTGGTTCTTTCTTCAGCTTCATTCTTTTGAGGATGCCGAAGCAGGTCATGGTGAGGCGGTCGCCACCACCGAAAAACGCATCGGGCTTGTTCTTGGCCTTCATCAGCGAGCCGATAGCCTCTTCTACCTCGGGCACTTTCATGCCGCCGTGGGGGCAATAGCGGATCAGGTCTTCGCGGAAGGGAATGTTATGTTTTGCGAGGGCGTCTTTGTAACCTTCGAGGCGTTCGCGCGTGATGGAAAGGTGCGGCGATGCAGTGATATGGGCAATGCGCTTGAACTCCTGGTATATGAGATGCTCGGTAGCGTGGTAGGAGCCCCAGTAGTTGTTGGCAGTAACGGTATGGGTTTCGATCTCGTCGCTCACACGGTCGAAGAATACGATGGGCATTCCTTTTTCATGCAGCTCGCGCAGGTGGGCGATGTCTACCGATTCGCTCGAAAGTGAGATCAGCAGTCCGTCGACTCCGCGCGCGGCCATATGCTCTACGTTCACCTTCTCGCGCTCGTGCGACTCGTGGCTTTGCGTGATGATTACGTGGTAGCCGCGGTTGTAAGCAATCGATTCGATGCCGTTGATGGCTTGTGAGAAAAAGTTGTTTGCGATCTCGCTTACCACCACGCCAATGGCCCGGGTGCGTCGCTCCTTGAGCGAGAGTGCGATGGGGTTAGGGCGGTAGTTGATCTTTTCCGCATACTCCAGCACCTGCTTCTTCGTTTCGGAGCTGATCTCATACGAACCGCGCAGCGCCCTGGAAACCGTCGATGTGGACAGGTTGAGGGCTTTGGCGATGTCTTTTATGGTGGCGCTTTCAAACTTCATGGCACAGGGTTTCGTTTGGCGGATTGGCCTTTAAAAGTACGTTTTTTTGAATGGGCCTGCTTTCGGTGCCGGAATCGTTTGCGCAAATAAAAGCGCGGCCCGCTGCCGTAAGCCGCTAATTTGGCCCCAAACTACTTCGCAGATGATCTGGAATCCTTCGCTCCTCGCGGGCAAAACCGCACTGGTAACGGGCTGCAGCCGTGGCATTGGCCAGGCGATGGCCATCGCACTCGCCGAAGTGGGTGCCGACGTCATTGGGGTGTCGCACTCGCTCCAACCCGGAAGCGCAACCGAAATTGCCGTGCGTGCCGCCGGCCGCCGGTTTTGGAGTTACTCCGCCGACCTGGGCAACCGCGAAGCACTATATGCATTCATTGAAACCCTTCGGGGCAATCACCCGGTCATCGACATTCTTGTGAATAATGCAGGCAGCATCCGGCGCTATCCCATCGCCGAGCATCCCGATGCGGCCTGGGACGAGGTGTTGCAATTGAACCTGGATGCTCCTTTCATTCTTGCGCGCGAACTTGGCCGCGACATGCTCACCCGCCGCAGCGGGAAGATCGTTTTCACCTGCTCGCTGCTATCGTTCCAGGGAGGCATCACCGTGCCCGGCTACGCAGCAAGCAAAGGGGCGCTTGCCAGCCTCGTGAAAGCTTTCGCCAACGAGTGGGCGGCACAGGGCATCCATGTGAATGGCATCGCTCCGGGCTACATCGCCACCGACAACACGGAAGCGCTGCGCGCCGATCCCGTGCGGAGCGGGAGCATTCTCGCGCGCATCCCGGCGGGGCGTTGGGGCGAGCCCGAAGACTTCAAGGCGCCGCTCGTATTTCTATGTTCGGAAGCCGCTGCCTATGTGCATGGCACGCTGCTGACGGTGGATGGAGGGTGGATGGGACGGTGAAGAGAACGAGAGAATGAGGGAACGAGAGAACAAGCGTCAACCTGGAAATAGAAAGAGCGCGCTGCCTGCGGCAGCGCGCTCCTCGTTGGTAGGTCTTCCCCCTTCCCCTAGGGAAGGGGCCGGGGGATGGGTCCGGGAAGGGGCTAGGGTTGGGGCTTCGGCTGCGCTCAGCCTGACCAGTTAGTTTTTAATCACCGTCACCGTCTCACTCACCTCTTCACCTGCAATCGCTTTCAGGTGATACTGACCTGCAGCCAGTCCACCCATATCCATCTGGATGGTGGTGGCGGCGCCGGCTTCCGTATTGATTGTTTTCGTGCGCACGGTGCGGCCCTGCATATCCGTAAGCTGCAGCACGATGCTGCCACCAGTGCTGCCTGCCTGGATGCGGATGCTGGCGGTTGCCTTCACCGGGTTGGGATAAATTCCTTCTACCGTGATGAAGCCGCTCTTGTCGCCTTTCAGCAACACCACCGCACTGTATTTATACTGGCCGTCGAGGTCCACCTGCTTCAGGCGGTAGTACCACTTGTTGGCAGCACCCTGTCCCGCTGAGCCCGCCGAAGCATCACTGTAAGCGTAACTGATGTCGCTCGTGCTGTTGCCGCCATTGGCGCGGCTGGGAACGAACGTCACTTGCGTGAACGTTACACCGTCCGACGAACGCTCTACTGCGAAGCCGCGGCTGTTGCTTTCCGAAGCCGTCTTCCACTTCAGCTCATTCACCGTGCCGTTGCGCTTGCCCGTAAAGGACAGAAGCGTTACAGGAAGGGGTGCATCGAAGTTGGAAAGGGCATAAGGCGAAAAATAGGTGAGTCCGCTAACGGTCACGGTCTTCAGGCCGTTGGCAGTGCCGGGAGCCACAGCCCCGCCACGCTTGGCCCAGAAGCCCTGGTAGTAGTGCCATAGCTGCAGGTTAGCCCCGTTGTTGAACGAGCCGCCCACGTCGGTAGTGCCATCATAATAAAAAGTGATCGTTGCGCCGCCGCCGGGGGCCGGAGCATTCTGCGAAGGCGTGATGTCCCACTGGCGCGATACGGCCTTGGCCACGTTGGCACCGTATTCCGGCGTCACGTTCGAGATCGCATCTTCCACGCGCACGCTCCAGTCGAGCGCCACTGGGTTGGCGATGTCGAGCGGGTTGAAGGTGCTGTTGCCCACGGGGAATGCCGTGGCCGTGGATGGAACGTTGCGCACCGTAAGCGCGCCCGCGCCGGATGTGCGTACATACGAAGCCGCCGAGCCTCCGGTGATGGAGCCTGCGGCTACGGAAAGGTTGAAAGAGCTCAGGTCGAGAATACCGTCGCTGAGGGCCAGCGTTCCATTGATGCGAGCCGCCTGTCCGAGCGTTACCGCTGCTCCGCCATTCATACTGAGGTTGCGCAGCGCAGTGTTGCCTGCAGGAAGTTCGGCTCCGCTCGTGATGGGCGTGGTGTTGCTGTATTGCACGTCTGCTACACCCAGCCAAACCGGTGTTGCCGCCAGTGCGCCGTCAAGGCGTTGCACTTGTCCGCCAGTTGCGATGCTGACGCCGCCCGGCATCGAAAGTGTGCCTTCGCTGAGCGTAAGCGTGGTGCCGATCGTTAGTGCATCACTGATGCTCGCACCTGCACTGTTGCTAAGCGTGAGGTTCTTGATACTGCCGCTCACAAAAGAGCCAGCCGCGACCGATTGCGCACCCGTGCCATGAAGCACAACGCTGCCCAAGGAGGCGTTGATGGTTCCTGAGCCACGGCTCACGTCTCCCTTGAGCGTAAGCACGTTGCTGCCGATGGAGAGCGTACCTGCTGTCAGTGTCATCGCTCCTTCCACCGTCAGTGCTGAAGCGATCGTAGTGGTGCCTCCGCTGTTCATGGTAAAGCTGCCTACCGTAGAACTACTGAACACGTTGGCAGGTATGCTCTGCGCGCCGCTGCCTTTCATGATGATACCGCCTGCAGTTGCATCAATGGTGCCTGCCGAGGCGGAAAGGCTTCCGTTGAGGGTGAGGCTATGAGTGCTGGTGTTGAGCGTGCCTGCGGTGAGCGTGAGGTTCTGTGTACCCGCACCAGCGAGGTTACTGGCAAGCGTAAGCGTCGACGATGGTTTGTTGACCACCACACCGATCGTTCCGCTGATGACAGAGCCATTGAGTTGCGAGACCGTTTTGGCCGAACTGCCGTTGAAGGTGAGCGTTGCTGTGCCCAGCGACTGTGCGAGTTCGGCAATGTTTACGCCCGAGTTGAGGTATAGCGATCCGCCTACCGTAAGTGCTCCGGCGTTACCTGCGCGTGCGCTGGTCAGATTGAAGATGGGGCGGGTGTAGCCCTGCCCCTGGTAGGCCACCGTTGCATCAATATGCACATCGCCGCCCACGATCATTGTGGCAGTACCGTTCGATCCGCCGAAGGGCATCAGGTTCCATGTGCCGGCATACACGTTGAGGTTGCCTCCGATGGTGATTGTTGAAGGCGAGCCCGTGGTCATCTGGATCAAGCCGGTATTAGTCCTTCCAAACGTCAGGTTGCCTGCGATGATCATTCCGTTGCCAAACGATCCAGAGGCAAACACTTTAAAGCCTCCTGACGTAAGGTTCGGAAGATCGAATTCGATGTTGCCGAAGCCCGACGCACCCGGTGCGCCCACGGCGCCGATCTGTGTTGCTGTTGTGGCACCGGTGATTTTGATGGTTCCGTTTCCGTTAACGGTCGACCAGGTTGCTGCAGGTACCTGGCCTGTGCCCGAGCCTGTGAGTACTGAAGAGAGGTTATATGTTCCGACACCGCTGGCAGAAGAGAACAGCATTGTGGATGAAGAAGAGGTGATGGCTGCCGTGCCCGTGCTTGCGTTGTTGAACGTGCCGGTGACCGTAACCACGGAGCCGGTTGTGACAAAGGTGCCGGAGTTAAGGTTGTACGTGCCGGCGATAGTGCTGGCTCCTCCAACGGTAAAGGTTGAACCTGTTGTCTGGGAGAGCGTGGATCCAACACCAATGGAGATGCCATTTGTTGCTGTGAGTGCCGCGGTGGTGAAGGTGATGGAAGCCGAGTTGACCAGGAGTAGCGTGTTGATGGTTGTTGTTGCACCGATGCTTACCGTAGCCGATGCAACGGTGGCGCCATCAAATTTGAGTACGTCGCTGCTCGCGGGTGTTGTGCGTTGAGGAGTCCAGTTGTTCGCGCTGGCAAGAAGCCCGTCGCCGGCAAGGCCGGTCCAGGTATAAGGGCCAACCACAGTAACGGTGAACGCGGTGGCACTGCTGCTACAGCCTGTTGCGCTCACGGTGGCGGTGATGGTTCCGTTGTAGGTTCCTGCCGCTGCCGCCGGTGGAACGGCGATGCTCAGCGGGCTTGCGGTAAGCGCAGTTGTAGCCACATTGCTGAAGCCCGCAGCCTGTGCGGTTCCATCGTAGCCGATGCTGTATTGGTTGGGTGTGTTGGAAGAGGAATACACGAGGTTCGCGCTGCCGGATCCCTGCGCCACGGTAACGTTGGTGGGAGTGATGGTGGGCAGTGCGTTGATGGTGGCGATAACGGCAGTGCGCGCTGAAGATACGCAGCCGGTTGACGTGTTGCGAGTCTGGGCGTAATAGGTTGTCGTAGCGGCGATGCTTCCCGTGTTGTAGGTGTTGCTGCCGGTGCTGAGCGCCGATCCGCCGCTGGATGCGGCATACCAGTCGATGGTGAAGCCTGCGCCGGGGTCATCTACTGAAAGGCCGACGCTTCCGCTGCCGCAACGTGCCGCGGGTACAGGGCCGGTAGGTGCCAACGGTAGATCGTTTACGCTCAACGTAGCCGTGTTGTTGCTGTTGAAGTTGGTCGTGCAGGAACCGCCCGTGGTCATGCTGCTTACTGTGAGCGTCTGGGCGTTGTTAGCGAACGTTACGGGAACGAAAAAAGTGGCATTGCCCGAGGCGTCAGACGTTGCCGATGTAACAACCGTACTCCCGCCCGCGATGTCGTAGCTGATGGAATGCAGTGTGGATGCCTGCAGCCCGCTAATGTTGATGCTGGCATTGCTTCCCGAACAAACCACCTGCGCCTGGCTCGCGCCACTCAGCGTTGGGTTAGTGCAAGCGCCATACGGCGTACCATTACAAGTGGCTGCAGCAGCATAATTGAAGGCTTTGTCGCCGGCAAATACACTGTAGTAATACGTAGTGCCGGTGGTGAGACTCGCATCGGTGAAAGAAGTGCCGGTGCCAACGTAAACGACTGTTCCACCGCCGGTAGCCGCACTGTTGCCAACGCCGTAGATGCCATTCTGGTTGAGCGTTTGTGCGGTAGCGGCGTTGTGTCTTACTACAACGTAACCACCACCGTCTATGGCGGAAGAAGCCGTCCACGCTACATTCAGCGAGGTAGCGGTGGCGATTGTAGCTCCAGCCGCAGTGGCTGCTGCAGGCGCGGTAACGTCCACTGCTGTTCCCTGATAGATGCATATGTCATCAATAATATAGCCGCCAGTTGAGAAGGAACCTCCATTTGGTTTGAATTGAACGAAGCCGTACCGAGTGGCATTAGCACTTGATCCCGATGTTACTACCACGCTTGCTTTGGTAAATGAGGTAGCAGAAAGCGATCCCGTATTGACCGCCGGTGCTCCCATTTGAGCGGTTCCGTCCGGACTGATGCTTACGTCGAAAGACCTTGACGAAGAGGCCGCCCGATTATAAAAGAACTGTACGACATAGCTTGTCCCGTTTGCGATTCCTTGAGAAGGCGCTGACGGTGTCCATAAAAGGCCACTGGTGCTACTCGTCGTCCAAGTCAAGGATTTTGTTCCCGACCGTGCACTCCCTGTTCCGATCGCCAGGGTACTGTTTCCCGAAGTCGCTGCAGTAAATCCTGCCAGTTGTGTTCCAGCAGCGACTGTAGTGGAGGCCGCAAGCGCCGCGCTCCCATTCTCCATTCCTCCCTGCATATTCGGGTAGCTGCCAATCACCTGGTTTTGCGCTCCTGCGCTGATCGCTGCCAATAACGCCGATACTAGCGCTATCATTGGTTTCCGCGCAAATCTGATCTTCGTTTTCAGGCAAGGGAAGGACAATACGTTTGCCTTTGTTGCAAACAAGCAAGCAATACTTCTCATAAAGCGATTAGGTTTTTGTGTTGGCCGGTTTTGGAAGGCTAGGGGAGGGCTTTCAGGAAGATATTGGGCGGGGTTGCAGCAGCAGGAGCGAGGTGATTCATAAGCAGCAAATCGTTGAAACGAATTTGTACGCGCAGCACCGCAACCGTCGAACAAGTTTCTTTACAATTCTGCACTTCACCGACATTTTCTATGCAATCGTTACCGGAAACGATTGCATAGAATTTTGCGCGCCGAATTTCCAAAGCGGCCAACTTTGGTAGCGTTGTACGGAAAGATGGCAGTCGCTGCAAAGTCTTTGTGCGCTTGCATTTGACGCCCGCGCTGATCGCTTCTTGCCGCACAACGAACGGTGCCCCGCTTGCTGCTTGCTTATGTGAATTCCCCGAAACGGCACCATGTATCGACCTGCAACTTCCTTTTCCTGCAAAACCGCCGGCACCACGTGTGCCTGCATCGATAGGGCTCTAACTAAAAACCAATAACTGGACTTGCTATGCGTTTTTCTCAACCGTCACCTGTGACAGCATTGTCTTCCTTCCGCCGGACTTTTTTCCGGTGTCTGTGCGTTGCGCTCGCACTGCTGGGCGCAGCATCCGCGGAAGCGCAAACACCCTACACCTACACGGTAGAAGGCTTTGAAGATCTCGCCTTCCCCACAACGGCGCCCGCTGCCGAAACGCCCTACACTTCCGCTACCGGAACCTGGCGCATCTTCAAGGGCAACGCCGTTACAGGCACCGATCCCTGCCCTGTAGTTGCCGGCAACCGCGCCCTGCGCCTGCCCAACGGCGCGCAGGCTTACCTCATCTCGCCTACGCTCAACAACGGAGCCGGCGTGATCACGTTCCGCGACAATCGCTCCAATCGAACATTTTCCATTTATACCTCCACCGACAACGGCACCAGCTGGAGCGCAGCCACTACGGTAGGCAACCCCGCTTCTACCTGTGCGCAGCTGTCGCTTACGGTGAACAACCCGCTGGTGAACCGCGTGAAGATCGCCAACCTGCAAGGGCAGGACGCCGGCATCGATTCGCTGCTCATCACCTCTGTCACCGTTACCGCTCCCCTGGTCACCACAACCGCGGCAAGCAACATCAGCTTCACTACCGCCACAAGCGGTGGCAACGTTACTTCCGACGGGCTTTCCGCCGTTACCGACCGCGGCATCGTCTGGAGCCTCGCCGCCAACCCTACTACAGCCGTCAACCTGGGCATCACGCATGATGGCACGGGCACCGGAGCATTCAGCAGCTCCATGAGCGGCCTACTGCCCGCAACGACCTATCATATTCGTGCCTACGCCACCAACGGCATCGGCACATCCTATGGAGCCGACCTGACCTTTACCACACTCGCGCCCGTGCCCACACTCACCGTGAGCCCGTCCATTCTCGCCTTCGGCAACACCACCGTCAATACGACTTCGGTGATGAGCTACTCTCTTTCGGGCATTTACCTGTCGCCGGTTGCAGGCAACATCACCGTTACGGCACCTGCCGGCTTTGGTGTTGCTACAAGTGCATCGGGACCGTTCACGCCCACAGCAAGCTTGAGCTACAACACGGCAACTTTGGTAGCATCGACGATCTACGTGCAGTTTCAACCTACCACCGTTGGAGCCCTCAACGGCACCATCACGAATAGTGGCGGAGGCGGAAGCGTGAACGTATCCGTTACGGGCTCAGGCTCGCAGCAGCTTGCCGGGGCCACCAATGTGGGCTTCGATTTCTGGACCGGCTTCGGCTACCAGGAACGCATGAATCAGAAAGCCGGCAACACAGCCGAAGCACGCATGTCGATATACATTTCCGTGCCTTCAGGGTCCGTTCCGGCCGATGTGCGCGTTGAGCTTCCCGGTATTGCGGGCGCTGCAGGCTTCCCGCAAACCGTGACCGTGAATCCCGGCACCGTGTCGGAAGTAACCGGCTTCCCCACCGGCGACCCGAACAACAACCTCAACCCCACCGGCATGCCGGATACCCGTCTCTATTACACGGGCATCAGCAACCGCGGTGTACATATTTATTCGACCAATGGTGTTCCCATCTCGGTGTGGATGCACACTTACGCCAACAACAACTCCGCTGCGGGCGCGATGCTCTTCCCGACCAATACGTGGTCGTCGAACTACACCGTGCAGGCCTTCGGCGGTTATTCCAACAACAGCAACCCGGCATCGTTCTTCTTCGTTGTAGCCAATGAAGACAATACGCCCGTCTGGTTCACACCAAGCCAGGATATCGTTGATTCTTCCACCGGATCGTCAGGTACCATCTTCAATGACAACCACCAGGCTTCCCGCGTGCTTTATCATGCCGGCGTACAGTACGGACCCTTTATCCTGAACAAGGGACAGGTGTTCAATGCGATGGGGTTCATCCAAGGTGACGGCGGTGGCAACAATCCCGGCGATGCCTTCGGCCTCGACCTCACGGGATCCACGGTGCAAACGAATTGCAATAAATCCATCGCGGTATTCGGCGGCAACGGCCGTGTGCTCGTGAATGCTTCCGACTGTAACGCGGATGAGGGCTCGGATCATATGATCCAACAAATGTTCCCGTCGGTGGCATGGGGCAAGCGCTACCTCACGGCTCCCACCAAGACGATGGAATACAACCTGTACCGGGTCAACGTAAGCGATCCTACCACACGTGTTTGGGTGAACGATCCTGCGCACACCACTTCGCTTACAGGCCTGGTGAACAATCTGTATTACGAGTTTGCGAGCAAAACGCCTCAGCTCATCGAAAGCGACAAGCCGATCACGGTAACGCAGTTCATTGTGGCTGCGGAATGTGCCAACGCGCCAGGCCACGACGCCAAGGGCATCGGCGACCCCGAGATGATCATCCTTAGCCCGGTAGAGCAGGCGATCAACCAGACCACCGTATACTCCGCAGGCATCAAGAAAAGCGGTGCGACCTATTTCGGACACTATATAAACGTAATCATACCACAAGGCGGCGTTGCTTCTTTCCGCCTCGACGGAGCCACGACTGCTGATCCGGGCATTGACCAGGCGCTAGCAGTGGGTGGAGCGATCGGAACCAACACTGCTTTCGACCCCGGCACTATCCAGCCGATCTCCCAGATCTTCCAACCGCACCCGCAGCTTCCCGGCTTTGCCTACGCTACCTTCCGGGTGCAGCAGCTCGCGGCACACAGCCTTTATTCGGATTCCGCGTTCAATGCCATCGCCTATGGAATGGGTGAAGGCGAGAGCTATGGATACAATGCAGGCTCCGCGCTGAAGGATCTTTCGCAGCAAGTGCTGTTGGGCAACCCTTACGGTGTAACCAAAGGACTCACGTGTCGCAACAATCCGTTCTTCTTCCGCATTGCCCTTCCTTATGCACCCGCTGAACTGACCTCGCTCACCTGGAATTTCAACAACAACCCACTGTTGACGCCCAACGCGAACGTGGTGCAGAACAGCCCTACGCCCGACAGTACTTATACGGTTGATGGCGTTTCCTACTACGTGTACCGTATTCCTGCAACCTACCAGTTTTCGCAGGCAGGCACCTACAACTTCCAGGTGCTGGCCAATACGGTCGTTTTGGGTGGATGCACTGGCACCAAAGTGTTGAATAACACGATCCGCGTAACCGAAGGGCCGAAGGCCCGCTTTGAGCCGGTGCTCCCGGTTTGCGGCGCGCTCTCGGTGCAGTTCAACGATGTGTCCACTTCCGACTCTACGCTGGTTAATGCCTGGAGCTACAACTTCGGCGACGGCGCAACGCTGGCCGATACTTCGCACCTGCAGAACCCATCCTATACTTACCCCGCACGCGCCGCCTACAGCGTGACGCTGCGTGCAGTGAATGCAGCCGGATGCTTTGCCGACACTACACGTGTAGTAGATATCTCCGGCGCCTACACACCGGCACTCCAGGTAACTCCGAACACAACAGTGTGTGCAGGTAGCCCGCTCACCTTCACCAACACGTCGACGGCGAGTGGTACGTATGGCAGCATCATCCGCGACTCTGTTGACTTCGGCGATGGATCACCGGTTGTGTTCATCAATGGCGGCGCCAGCACGACGCATACTTATGCCAATGCCGGCAACTACACGGTAACCTACCACACTACTACAACAAATGGCTGTACGAGCCCGAATGCAACCATCAGCATCACGGTAAACCCGGTGCCTGCCGTTACGAGCGCTGCCAGCGGAACCATCTGCACGGGCAACGCACAGAACTACAACATCACTTCGGGTGTGACCGGCACTTCCTTCTCGTGGAGCCGCCCGGCAGTTGCGGGCATTTCGAATGCTGCAGTAACGAACAGCACGGCCAACCCCATTACCGAAGCGCTGGTGAACACTACCAATGCACCGATCGTCGTTACCTACACCATCACTCCGTCGGCAGGAGGTTGCACCGGCGCAGCCTTCACCTACCCGGTAACCGTTTATCCTTCGGTGAACGTAACGAGCGCTGCAACGGGAACCTCGTGCAGCGGCGCCGCACAGTCGTATAATATCACCACCAACGTGCCGGGCGCCACTCTTTCGTGGAGCCGCCCCGCGGTGACCGGCATTTCGAATGCCGCGGTGAGCGGACAAACAACCGCCACCATCACGGAAGCCTTGGTGAACACAACCAACGCTCCGATCAACGTGGCATATACCATCACGCCTTCGCTGAACGGTTGTGCGAGCACTACCTTCACCTACACCGTAACCGTGTACCCGACCGCTACGGTTTCGGGCGCAGCAACGGGTACGGTGTGCAGCGGTGCCGCACAGGCATACAGCATCACATCGGGCGTTGCCGGCACCACTTACAGCTGGAGCCGTCCTGCAGTGACCGGCATCAGCAATGCCGCAGCGAGCGGGCAAACGGCTAACCCGATCACCGAAGCACTGGTGAATACCACCAGCGCTCCCATCAGCGTTGTATATACCATCACGCCTTCGGCCAACGGTTGTGCAGGAACAGCCTTCACCTACACCGTTACCGTGAACCCCACCGCCACCGTGAGCAGCGCCGCAACGGCATCTGCCTGCACCGGCGTCGCCTTCTCTTATACTGCAACGAGTGCCACCGCCGGCGCTACCTATAGCTGGAGCCGCCCCGCTGTGGCAGGCATTTCGAATGCCGCTGTTACGAACAACACAGGCAACCCGATCAACGAGACGCTGGTGAACACGACGGCTGCTCCGGTTGTTGCCACCTATACGATCACCCCTTCGGCGAATGGTTGCACTGGCACGCCGTTCACGCTGAACGTTACGGTCAACCCGAGCCCCACGGCATCGTTCACCTTTGCCAATAACAGCTGCACCAACAGCGCGGTAAGCTTCAACGCGACGGCCTCGGCCGGCGTAACGGGCTACTCGTGGAACTACGGTGATGCAACCACGGGCACGGGCCAGACCTCTACGCATACCTACGCTGCGGGCGGCACCTACAATGCCACGCTTACCGTTACATCGGCGGCGGGTTGCACATTCACCACGGCTGCACAGGCCATCGCGGTGGCAGCCATCCTCGCCAACCCTGTGGTTACCGCGGATGCGCCACAGCCCAACTCGCTCACCTTCCGCTGGACGGCCATTGCCGGCGCTGCTTCTTACGAAGTGTCGATCGACGGAGGTGCAACGTGGATACCTGCCAACGGCCCGGGTGGCACGAGCCACACCGTGTCGGGACTGCAGCCCAACCAATCGGTGACGATACAGGTGCGTGCACTCGGTGCACTCAGCTGCCAGACGGGCGTCGGCACAGCAACCGCCACCACGATGCTGCCCGACGGAGGCATCTACGTTCCGAATACCTTCTCGCCCAACGGCGACGGGCACAACGATGTGCTCAAGGTGTATGGCAACTACATCAGCGCCATCGACATGCGCATCTTTAACCAGTGGGGACAGCAGATCGCCATCATCACCAACCCCGGCAGCGGCTGGGACGGCACCTACCAGGGAAAGATGCAGCCGGTAGCCGTGTATGCCTACGTGATCAAAGTGACACTGCAGAACGGCCAGACCACAACGGTCAAAGGGCTCTTTAACCTGATTCGCTAATCGACTAACACAGAACGAATGAAAAAGTATATCGTACTGATCCTGGCCCTCGTGGGCGGCCGCACATTGGTGCAGGCACAGGTGGATCCGCATTTCTCACAGTACTATGTCTTCCCGTCGTGGCTCAACCCGGCGCTCACCGGAGCGTTCGACGGCGAGTACAAAGTGGCCGGCATCTACCGCAGCCAGTGGGACAAGCTCGATAACGGCTTCAAGACCTTTGGCGTGAATGCCGAAGCCGTGACGAACAAGAAGCTCAACATCGGCCTCAACCTCTTTCAGCAATCAACGGGAACCGGCTTTACGTACCAGAATGCGTATGCGTCGTTCAACTACACCGGGGTGCGCTTTGGTAAAGAGAACAGCCACGTGATCGCCATCGGCATCCAGGCAGGGATGCTGTCGCGCCGCTTCGATCCCACTAAGTTCACCACCGGTGAGCAGTGGAGCGTGGGTGGTGGCTTCAACCCCAACACAGGGAATGGAGAAGTGCTCGCGAACAAAGGCAAAACCGCATTCGATGCGGGCGCCGGCGTATTGTACTACGATATGAACCCTGCGAAAAAGGCAAGCCCGTACCTCGGCGTATCGGTGGGCCACCTCACGCAGCCGGAAGGCTTTTACATCAGTGCCAACGACAAGCTCCCGATGCGCATGACCGTGCATGGCGGCGTAGCTATCAACCCTTCGGGCAGCTTCGTGGTGACGCCCAACTTCCTGTACCTGCGCCAGGGCAACGCCGAGGAGAAGATGATCGGCGCCTTCGGACAGTACCGTGTGTCGGAGAACACGAGCCTTCTGGGCGGACTCAACTACCGCTTCGAAGACGCTGTTGTGCCCTTTGTTGGTTTCGACTACAAGAACTTCGTTGTGGGTGTGAGCTACGACGTGAACACCTCCGACCTCGGCCGGATGGTGGGCAACGCCAACACTTTCGAAGTATCGCTTTCTTACATCATCAAACGCAACCGCATCCTGGGCCAGCGCTTCTTTAGCTGCCCGCGGCTGTAATGATTCATTAACCCGATCAACACGCGGATATGACGATCAAACAATCACTGAAATGTGTACCGGCCCTCTTGCTGGCTGCGGCGGCACTGCCCTGTGCGGCACAGCGACCGGCCGATTATAAAAAGAGCGGCGACTTCTACTATACCAGCGGAAACTTTTATTCTGCAGCCGTCTACTACCAGCAATATCTCACCGGTGGCAAAGGCAGCAGCAACGGCGGTTTCCATCCTTATGCCATCAACCTCGCCAAGGCCGGCAAGGGAAAGGGCAAAGCGGCGTCAGGCGAAAGCGAGATCCAGTATCGACTTGCCGAAAGCTATCGCCGCATTTACAATTACGCTCAGTCCGCAGCGGCCTACGAGGAGCTGCTGAAAGGCAAGGATGCAGCCGCTTATCCCGAAGCACGCTATGGGTACGCACTCGCACTCCGTGCTTCCGGCAAGCCTGCCGAAGCACGTGCGCAGCTGGAGCAATACCTCCAGGGCAATGGCGCAAACAAAGCCGCTGCGCAGCTCGAGCTGCAAAGCCTGGCGTTTGCTGAAAAGGAAAGTGCCAACCCGGCCGCGAGCCAATTCACCATCGCACGCATCGCCGACCCGGTGAATGGCGCCGAAACGAACTACGCCGCCCAGTGGAGCGGAAGCAATTTCGTATTTACGAGCACGCGTCCCGACAGCACACAAAAGGACAACGTGTTCGCCAACCGTATTTATACGGGAGCACCCGGTGGCCCGGTGGAAGCAGTTTCGATCAGCAACAAAGACGCAGCCGAGCAGGGCGCAGCTGCGATGAGCCCGGATGGCAATCGCCTGTACTTCACCCGCTGGACCTACGACCGCGGCACGGCCGTTTCATCCATCTTCGTAAGCCAGAAAAGCGGCGGCAGCTGGTCGGATCCCGTGCGCCTCGCCGAAAGCGTGAATGCACCCGGAGCCAGCGCCCGCCAGCCTTTCGTAAGCCCTGATGGCAGGTACCTGCTGTTTGCATCCAACCGCCCCGGCGGCCTGGGTGGCTACGACATCTGGTCGGCGCCCATCACCGGCGAGAGCATCGGTGCCGCGCAGAACCTCGGCCCCAACGTGAATACCGTTGCCGACGAAGAAGCGCCTTTTTACCATGCGCCTTCGCAAACGCTGGTGTTTGCCTCCCGCGGCCGCGTGGGCATGGGTGGCCTCGACCTCTTCAGCGCCAGCGGCAACCCGTCGACGGGCTTTGCGGCAGCACAGAACATGGGCTTCCCCGTTAACTCCACGAAAGACGATTCTTATTTCTCTACCGCCAGTGCAGACCGCCTGCTGAAAGGCGCGGTGATCTCCTCCGACAGGGGCAATGATGCCTGCATGTCGCTGTACACGGTAGACAAGCAATACCGCCAGTTTGTTGCAGGCACCGTGATCGATTGCAATACGAAGCTCCCACTGAGCGGTGCGCAGGTGCAAATCGATGGCCGCAGCGCCACTACCGGTGCTGACGGATCGTACATCGTAGAAGTACAAGCCTTCTCTGCTACCAATCTTGCTGCATCGAAGGAAGGATACACAGGCACGCAGCTGCCGCTAACTCCTCCTGCGCGGGCTACTGTAGATACACTGGTGAACAGCGCGATCTGCCTCGACCTGATACCCGCTACGGATACGGCGCTTGCCGAGCGGCCTGCCCGCGACAATACGGTTCTTTTCGACTTTGCCAAGTGGAGCCTCCGCCCCGAAACACAGGCGACATTGGATACACTTGCAGCCATCCTCAAGCGTGAGCCTTCGCTGCGCGCGGTCGTAACCGGTTACACCGACCAGGTGGGTTCCGACGAATACAACCTGAAGTTGAGCCGCGAGCGTGCACAGGCATGCGCCGACTACCTGCAGCGCAAAGGCGTTCCGGCATCGCGCATCCAGGTGGTGGCAAAAGGCGCCTGCTGCCCGCTGCAACCCGAGAAGACTGCAGATGGCCAGGACAACCCGGCCGCACGCCAGCAAAACCGTCGTGTAGAATTCGATATCAAACTAACCAGGTAAAACACATTGTTAGAAAGCCAAACGAGGAGCCGGTTAGTCCGGCTCCTTTTTTTGTGTTTTGCCCCTCCGGGGTAGTGTTGCGGCCCCGATGCGGCGATTGGTAACGTTATCGGTAACGATTGCGTAAATAAAGAATCTGGCCTCGTTTATCCCTGCAGAAAAAGGGGCTAAAATTAACCTGCGAAACAGCTTGCGCGGCGTCTACCGTCGCAGTAATTCGTCCCGATCCTCCCCCTGAAGAACCTTCGCCCTTCCTGCGACCAACCAACCAAAGAACTGCTATATGGACAAACTCCTGAAGGATAGCCCTGTGCACCTGCTTGCCTCCCTTTTGAACCGTTTGAAGAAGACCGCGGCACTCGTCGTGCTGTTTACGCTTCCGCTGCTTGCGGCTGCGCAGACTCCCTATACGTACGTCGCCGAAGGTTTCGATGGCGGACAGATGCCGGCTTCTTCGGGAGCCGCGCCCGCAACCCTTACCTGGTACACTACGTCTACAGGCACGTGGGGACTGTTCAAAGGCTACACTACTACGAGCTCCGATCCTTGCCCCAACGGCAACGGCAACCGCGCCATCCGCTTTCCCTCGAATGCGGCTGCCTATGTTATTACACCCTACCTGGCGCAGGGTGCAGCCGTGGTCACTTTTGCCGATGGCCGCACCAACCGCACCATTACCTATTGGACGTCGACGGACGATGGCGTTACGTGGAGCGCACCGCTCACTGTGAACACCGGGGCAAGCACGTGTATCGGCGCCACCATCAACATCAACAACCTTGCTGTAAACCGGATGAAGTTTGCCAACATGGGCACCAACGACGCCGGCATGGACAATATCCTCATTACGCCGGCGGGCATCAACAAGCCTGTTGTTTCAACTACTACCGCTACGGGCATCACCGTCATCACCGCCAGTTCGGGCGGTACCGTTTCGTCGGACGGTGGTGCAACGGTGAGCGACCGCGGACTCGTGTGGGGCACATCGCCCGGCCCAACCACTGCTGTCAACAACGGCATTACCCATGATGGTACGGGGACAGGCACCTACGCGAGTTTGCTCAATGGCCTTGCGGGTGGAACCACGTACTACTACCGCGCATTTGCCATAAACAGCGCAGGCACCAGCTACGGCGCAGAGCTTTCCTTTACCACGCCTCCTGCCACTCCTACCCTTATTGCGAACCCTTCTTCGCTGGCATTTGGCATGCAAACAGTGAATACCACCTCGAGTGTGATGTCTTATTCGTTGCAGGGCGTTTACCTCAACCCAACGGCCGGCAACATCACCATCACCGCACCGGCCGGTTATAGTATTTCTACAAGTCTGTCCACACCTTTCGGACCAACCGCTACGATCCCTTACACCGGCGCGACTCTTGCAGCAACCACGATCTATGTACGTTTTACGCCAACTGCCATCGGCGCAGCGAACGGAAGCGTTGCCAATACCGGCGGAGGTGCTCCTCCGGCGGCCGTTGCCGTTACGGGTGCGGGCGCTGCCAAGCTGGACGGCGTAACCAACGTGGGCTTCGACTTCTGGACAGGCTTCGGCTACCAGGAGAAGATGAGCCAGAAGGCCGGGAACTCCAATGAATGCAAACTGTCCGTGTATATCTCCGTTCCTTCTGGAGCCACTTCGGCATCTGTGGTGGTGGAAATGCCCGGCATTGCGGGTGCTCCCGGGTTTCCGCGCATAGTTACAGTTGCTCCCGGCACCGTGCAGGAGATCACCGGCTTCCCTACTGGTGACGCCGCTGACGAGATGAACCCTTCGGGGCAGCCCGACACCAGGCTATATTATACTGGGAAAAGCCGCCGCGGTATTCATATTTACTCAGCCAACGGCGTGCCTATCGCTGTCTGGATGCACTCCTATACCACCGGTAACTCGGCGGCGGGAGCCATGCTTTTTCCAAGCAATACCTGGGCATCTTCGTATACCGTTCAGGCATACGGAGGGTACTCGAATACATCCAATCCAGCTTCCTTCTTTTTCGTAGTAGCGAAAGAAGACAATACGCCCATCTGGTTCACACCAAGCCAGGACGTAGTGGATTCCAGTGACAACACCATCTTCAAGAGCGGGCATACGGCTGCGATGGTTCAATACCACAAGAACGTCGAATACGGCCCGATCTATCTTAATAAAGGCGAGATATTCAATGCCATGGGCTTTATTACAGGATCCGGCACGGGCGTGGGAACCGGCAAGGCTTTCGGGCTGGATCTGTCGGGCAGTGCGGTGCGCACGACCTGCGACAAGTCGATCGCTGTATTCGGAGGAAACGGTCGATGCCTGGTGCTTCCGGGCACCTGCACTGCGAACACCGGCTCCGATCACATGATCCAGCAGATGTTCCCTTCTGTTGCGTGGGGAAAACGATACCTGACCGTGCCTACACGAACAATGGAGTATAACCTGTACCGAATAAACGTAAACGATCCTTCCACAAGGGTATGGGTAAACAATCCGGGACATACCACCGTGCTCACAGGGCTGATCGATAACCTCTATTACCAGTTTGCAAGCAATCAGCCTCAATTGATTGAAAGCGATAAGCCTATTACCGTTTCGCAGTTCATCGTAGCCGGCGATTGTGCTACGGCTGCGGGTGCGAAAGGCTCCGGTGACCCGGAATTCATAACGCTCAGCCCCGTGGAGCAGGCAATCAGCCGAACCACGGTTTGGTCTTCGCGGATAAAGAATACCAATTCCACCACAACTAACGGCCATTACATAAATGTGGTGATTCCCCAGGGTGGAGTTGCGTCCTTTCGTCTCGACGGTGCAACCACCGGCGACCCGGGCGTGAACCAGGCAACCGTTGGTGCCGGTAGTTCTGCCGCATATGGAGCAGGAACGATCCAGCCGCTCGCCAACATCTTTCAGCCGCACCCGCAGCTTGCAGGCTTTGCATACGCAACGTTCAGGGTAACACCGGGAGCGGCTCATACACTTACGTCCGATTCGGCGTTCAACGCAATCGCTTATGGAATGGGTGATGGGGAAAGCTATGGCTACAACGCAGGCGCAACAGTGAAAGACCTTTCGCAACAGGTGCTGCTCGGCAACCCTTATGGAGTAACGAAGGGCCTTACCTGTAAAGACAACGACTTCTTCTTCCGCGTGGCGCTGCCTTATGCGCCTGCCGATCTCGCTTCGCTTACATGGGATTTCAACAACGAGCCCACACTGACGCCAAATGCCAACGTAGTGCAGAACCTGCCCACGCCCGACAGTACCTATTCTGTAGACGGCGTGCCTTATTACGTATACCGTATTCCTACAACCTACAAGTTTTCGCAGGCAGGCACTTACTCGTTCAAAGTGCTCGCCAACGCATTGACGTCGGGTGGTTGCACGGGTGAGAAGGTCTACAACAATACCGTGACCGTCGTAAACGGTCCCGTACCCTACTTCAACTTCAGCGCAGGCAGCTGCGGCTCCACCGCGATCACCTTCACCGATGCATCTACGTCCGACTCTACGATCGTAAACTACTGGACCTGGAACTTCGGCGACGGCGCAACCCTTGCCGATACCTCGCACCTGCAGAACCCGAGCTATACCTATCCCGGTCTCAACCCATTCACCGTAACGCTGACTGCAGTGAATGCGGCCGGTTGCGTTAACGACACTACGCGCATCGTAGATCTTTCCGGTACGCTCACGGCTTCCTATACGATCAACACTGCCAACACGATTTGCGCGGGCACATCGGTAACATTCACCGATGCATCGAGTGCGGCAGGCAGCTATGGAGTGATCACCGAATGGACCTGGGATTTTGGCGATGGAAGCCCGGTTGTTGTGTCGAACAACGGCAACCCGCAAACACATATCTATAGCTCAATAGGAGCGTGGACGGCAACACTGAAAGTGAAAACTTCGCTGGGTTGCATCAGCACACTCTTTACGCAGGTGATCACCGTGAAATCAGTGCCTTCGGTGACCAGCAGCGCAACGGGCACGATATGCACCGGCAATGCCCTGAGTTATAACATCACCAGCGCCGTTGCGGGCACTACCTTCAACTGGAGCCGAGCGGCGGTGACAGGCATTTCCAATGCTGCCGTCAGCAATCAAAGCAGCAACCCGATCACGGAGACGCTGGTCAACACCACGAGCGCGCCCATCAACGTGGTCTATTCCATCACGCCGTCAGCAAACGGCTGCGACGGGGCGGTCTTCACGTATACCGTAACGGTGTACCCGGGAACGACGATTACGAGCGCCGCCACCAATACCATCTGTAATAATACGGCCCAGGCTTACACCATTACCAGTGCTGTGAGCGGTGCGACGTTCAGCTGGAGCCGTCCCGCCGTTACCGGCATTTCGAATGCCGCAGTGAGCAATCAGGCCGGAAGCACGATCACGGAAACGCTGGTGAATACCACCAACGCTCCCGTGGATGCAGTATATACGATCACGCCCAGCGCCAACGGTTGCGCCGGCACGCCCTTCACCTACACGGTGACCGTGAACCCGACGGCGACTGTGACCAGCGCTGCAACGGACGCTGTTTGCAGCGGCGCACCTTTCACGTATACGATCACAAGTGGCGTAACGGGAACAACCTATAGCTGGAGCCGCCCTGCGGTTGCCGGCATCAGCAACGCCGCAGCTTCCGGACAAACAACGAACCCCATCAGCGAAACGCTGACCAACACCAGCAATGCGCCGGTGAGTGTTATTTATACGATCACCCCATCCGCCAATGGCTGCCCGGGCACGCCGTTCACGCTCACGGTCACCGTTAACCCGCGCCCCGCAGTTACGAGCAACGCAACGGCTTCCATCTGCGGCAGCAATGCGCAGAACTACCTCATCACGAGCGATGTCGCCGGTGCCACCTACAGCTGGGATCGTGCCGCCGTGGCAGGTATTTCCAACACAGCTGCTTCGGGACAAACGGCTAACCCCATCACCGAAACACTCTTCAACACCACTACCTCGCCCATCAACGTAGTATATAGCATTACGCCCTCTTTTGCAGGTTGTGCGGGCACGCCGTTTACCTACACAGTTACCGTAAACCCAACGCCTGTGGTAACGAGTGCGGCAACCGGTGGTGTATGCAGCGGACAGCCGCTTACGTACAACATCACTACAACCGTTGCAGGATCCAACTTCACCTGGAGCCGTCCTGCGGTAACGGGCATTTCGAATGCAGCCGTAACCAACAGCACGGTGAACCCGATAGCGGAGACGCTGGTGAACACAACCACGAATGTGGTGAACGTTACCTACCAGGTGGTTACATCCTTCAGTGGTTGCACATCGCAGCCGTTCAACTACGTGGTGACGGTAACGCCCACTCCAACAGTTACGAGTGCAGCTACCGCATCGGTTTGTAGCGGTGCAGCCTTCAACTACAACATCACCAGTGCAGTAACGGGTGCCACCTTCAGCTGGAGCCGGGCTGCAGTTGCCGGCATCTCCAACGCTGCGGCAACGGGGCAAACTTCCAACCCGATCAATGAAACGCTGACCAACACAACGAATGCCCCGGTGAACGTTGTGTACAGTATCACGCCTTCAGCAAACGGCTGCACCGGTTCTCCGTTTACGCTTACCGTTACCGTCAACCCGCATGCGCTCGTAACAAGTGCGGGATCGGCACAGATTTGTAACAACACCGCGCAGAATTATACGATCACAGGCACGGTTGCCGGGGCAACCTATACCTGGGATCGCGGCGCCTTCACAGGCATTACCAACCCCGCTGTAACCGGAAGCACGGCCAACCCGATCACGGAAACACTGGTGAACACCACCAGCGCTGCGGTCAACGTCTTCTACACCATCACGCCTTCGTTCGCAGGCTGCACGGGCACGGCCGTTACTTACACGGTTACGGTGTATCCCACCACAACGGTTACGAGCCCTGCAACGACTACCATTTGTAACAACACGGCCCAGAGCTATACCATGACATCGGCCGTTGCCGGTACCAGCTTCGACTGGAGCCGTCCCGCCGTAACCGGAATCTCTAACCCCGCTGCGAACGGCAGCGGTGCGCTTACGATCATCGAAGCGTTGAACAACACTACCAGCGCGCCGATCACGGTGGTATACGCCATAACGCCGATCGCCAACGGTTGCCCGGGCACTCCGTTCAACTACAGCGTCACCGTAAATCCCACTCCATCGGTAACGAGCGCGGCATCGGGCTCGGTTTGCGGCGGGTCGCCACTTGCTTACACCATCACCAGCGCGGTTGCAGGAGCAACGTTCTCATGGGATCGCGCGGCAGTTGCAGGCATCAGCAATGCAGCCGTTAGCGGACAAACTACATCGAGCATCACGGAGACGCTGGTGAATACCACGAATAACCCGATCAACGTTGATTACATCATCACACCTTCTGCCAATAGTTGCGCAGGGCCGGCATTCACCTACACGGTTACCGTGAATCCTACGCCCTCGATCACGAGCGTTGCCACGGGCGGCGTTTGCAGCGGACAGCCACTCAGCTACCCAATTACGAGCACGGTTGCAGCCGCCACCTATACGTGGAGCCGCGCTGCGGTGACTGGCATTGCCAATCCTGCTGTGAGCGGACAAACGACGAACCCCATCGCCGAAACGCTCACCAACAGCACTACCAACACGCTGAGCGTGGTGTACACGATCGTCGCCGGCATTGGTGGTTGCAACTCCGCGCCCTTCACCTACACGGTAACTGTTACACCCGCCCCTACGGTAACGAGTGCGGCTTCCGCCAACATCTGTAACAACACACCGCACAACTACACCATCACGAGCACGGTAACGGGTACGGCCTTCAACTGGAGCCGTCCCGCAGTCGCCGGTATATCGAATGCTGCAGTGAGTGGTCAGACATCGGCCACGATCAGCGAAACGCTCATCAACACCAGCAACGCACCGGTGGTAGTTAACTACGTCATTAACACGAGCGCGAATGGCTGCCCCGGCGCAGTGTTCAACTACGCCGTCACCGTGAACCCCACCGCTACGGTAACGAGCGCAGCAACAGGCACCGTGTGCAGCGGCACCGCGCAGAACTATAGCATCACGAGCAGCGTGGGCAGCGCCACCTTCAGCTGGAGCCGCCCCGCAGTGACGGGTATTTCGAACGCCGCTGTAACCAACCAGGCCGGAAGCCTCATCGCCGAAACGCTGGTGAATACCACAATGGCCCCCATCACGGTTGTGTATGCCATCACACCTTCGTTTGCATCGTGCAACGGCACGCCCTTCACTTATTCGGTGACGGTGAACCCGAAACCTGCGATGACGAGTGCGGCCACTGCTACCATTTGCAGCGCAACGCTCTTTACCTACACGATGACGAGCGGAGTAGCCGGCACCACCTATAGCTGGAACCGTCCCGCGGTTACCGGTATATCGAACCCCGCCGTGTTCGGAAGCAACGCCAATCCGATCTCCGAAACCCTTCTGAATACAGGCAACACGTCCGTTGCGATCCCGTACTCCATCACGCCGTCGGCAAATGGATGTGCAGGAACACCTTTCACACTTACAGTCACGGTGAACCCGGTGCCTGTGATCACGAGCGCGGCCACCAAGTCGGTATGCTCGGATGTGCCCGTGAATTATGTCATCACCAGCAGCGTTGCGGGCTCAACGGTGCAATGGAGCCGTGCTGCCGTTGCGGGCATTTCGAATGCCGCGGTCAGCGGGCAGTTGAGCAGTATCATCAACGAAGCGCTGGTGAATACGACCAACGCGCCGATCGTGGTGGCTTATACCATCACGCCGGCCAGCAGCGCTTGTGGCGGCGTACCGTTCACGCTCGACGTGACCGTTGATCCCGCTCCGCAGGTAGACTTCACCGTAGCGCAGTCGAGCCAGTGCGTGAGCGGACCGGTTACATTTACGCCGTTGCCCAGCGTGCCTCCGATTGCTAGCTACATCTGGAACTTCGGTGATAACAGTCCCACATCCAACGCAACCGCGCCGGTGCATACGTACAGCAACGGCGGGCAGTTTTCAGCATCACTTACGGCAACTACTGCCGCAGGTTGCCGGGGCACATCGGTGCCGCACCTGGTAAACCTGCTGCCGCTGCTTCCGGCTCCGCGCATTTCGGTGTCGGCCACACCAAGCTCGCTGCTGTTCACCTGGGATTCCATTCCCGGTGCTACGAGCTACGAAGTTTCGGTTGATGGCGGCGCCACTTTCGGAGCGCCCGCAGGACCGACCAACTTCAGCCACTTCATCGACGGCCTGGCCCCGCTGCAAACCATCGCCATCATTGTGCGCGTGAATGGTGCAGTAGTGTGCCAGCAGAACAGTTCGCTGTTCAGCGGCACAGTGCCGCTGCCGGATGTAGGCATCTTCGTTCCCAACACGATCAGCCCCAACAACGACGGCCGCAACGACAAGCTGCGTGTGCTGGGTAACAACATCGCGCGCGTAGAACTAAAAGTGTTCAACCAGTGGGGCCAGCTGCTCTTCGCCTACAGCGGCAACGATCCATCGATCGGGTGGGACGGCACACTCAACGGCACGATGCAGCCTGTAGGCGTGTATGCGTATGCGGTTGAAGTGAAACTCACCGACGGGCGTACGGTTACGAAAAAAGGACTCTTCAACCTGATCCGCTAACCCGGAGAAAATGGATATTGTATGAAACGAATTTTAGCGATTGCCCTGCTTTGCGGCGCCCTCTTTCAAAAGGCGGAAGCGCAGGTGGACCCGCACTTCTCGCAGTACTTTGTGTTCCCAGGCTGGGTCAACCCCGCTTTCACCGGAACCTTCGATGGATCGTACCGTGTGTCGGGCGTATTCCGCAGCCAGTGGCAGGGAATGTCGGGCGGCTTCAAGACTGTAGGCTTTGCCGCCGAGGCGAATACCAACCGCAATGTTGCGATCGGCGTGAATGCCTTTCAGCAAACCACCGGCACAGGATATACCTACCAGCAGGTGTATGCGTCGTTTGCCTACAACGGTGTGCGGCTCGATGCGGATGGATATAAGATGCTCTCCTTCGGCCTGCAGGCCGGCATGATCAGCCGCCGCTTCGATGCATCCAAGTTCCAGACCGAGGACCAGTGGAACAACCTCACGGGTTACAATTCCACCATCCCGAGCTCCGAGCTGCTTACGGCCAACAGTTCTTCGGTGTTTGATGCGGGTGCGGGACTGATGTACATGGATGTGAATCCCGACAAGAAGATCAACCCTTACATCGGCTTCGCGGTCCACCACCTCACATCGCCGGAAGAATTCTTTGTAAGCCGTGCGGAGAAAACGAAGATGCCGATGCGCATGACAGGACACATTTCGGTGGGCATCAATGTTTCGGAACAAACCATCGTTACGCCTACGCTGCTCTATCTGCGCCAGGGCTCGGCTGAAGAAAAGGTGGCAGGCATCAATATCCGCCACATGCTGAGCGAAGAAGTGGCCTTGCTGGGTGGTGCAAGCTATCGTTTCGACGACGCTTTCGTTCCTTTTGTCGGATTTCAATACAGCAACTTCAAGTTCGGTGCCAGCTACGACGTGAATGCATCCGACATTGGCAAGAACGTAGCCAAGACCAACAGCTTCGAGGTTTCGCTCAGCATGATCTTCAACCGCCCGGAGGAGAACAGGTATCTCCGCTGCCCCACTTTCTGATCGCTGATTCGGGCAATCACTTTGATATCAGATATCAAGCGTCCGACATCAGACTCCATCAACTTCTCTCTTTTTGTGTGTGTTATCAATAAACAGGGACCGCTTTCGCGGTCCTTTCTCATTTAGCGGAGGTCCTGAAGCGGAGCCGGGTCCATATCGGTGAAGGCTTTGTTTTCGCCGGCCATCGCCCAGATGAACGAATAGGACGCCGTGCCCACACCGCTGTGGATGCTCCACGGGGGCGAGAGAATGCCTTCTTCGTTGCGCAATATCAGGTGGCGCGTTTCGTCGGGCTCGCCCATCAGGTGCACGATGCGCTGATCTTCGGGGAGGTCGAAGTAGAAGTAAGCTTCCATGCGGCGGCCATGCGTGTGCGGCGGCATTGTGTTCCAGATCGAGCCCTTTTCGAAATTGGTAACGCCGAGCACAAGCTGGCAGCTCTGTATGCCGTCGGCGTGGATGTACTTGTTGATGACGCGGTGGTTGCTGGTGTCGGCAGAACCGAGTTCAGCGGGCAGTGCCTCGGCAGGGCGCATCAGCCGCGCTGGATAGGAGTGGTGCGCAGGTGCAGAGAAGTAAATGAACCGTGCGGGTGCATCGGCATCGTCGGAAAGAAAACGTACATCACGCAGGCCTTTGCCCAGGTAGAGGCAATCGAGCTTTTCCATCGAAAACGTTTCTCCGTCGGCTTCCACGCTGCCTTTTCCGGCGATGCACACGATGCCGATCTCGCGACGCTCGAGAAAGTAGTCGGCGCGCAGCTCCGCATCGGCTTCGAGCGGGAGCGGGGTGGTTGTGGGAACGGCGGCGCCCACGATCATTCGGTCGTAGTGGGTATACACCGAGCGTTGGTCGCCCGGGACGGTGAGATTATCCAACAGGAACTGCTCGCGGATCTGTTCGGTGTTATATTGTCGGAAGTCGCGCGGATGCACGGCGTGAATGAATTTCATATTCCAGGCTCCCTTTTGTGGGTGGCTGCAAAATAGCGAATCGAAGCGCCGGGAGGTCCTTGTTTTTCGTAGCTCTTAATTGCAAACGTTACCGACAACGATTGCGTAAAAAAATAGTTTTGACGCGCTTGCGCACCCGGATTATGTAGTTAGACTTGCTAGGGGAAGTAGTCTGGGACCGCTATGCTCACTCCGGTCGTAGTCCCTTTTCCCGTAAACGATATCTACAAGCTTGCTTTATGAAAGCTAAATTTTTACTCTCTGTATTATTCTCCCTGTTTGCTATTGCTGCCTGGAGCCAGACCCGCAACATCACCGGCCGTGTGCTGGCCGACAGCAGCCGCGAGGCGCTGCAGGGCATTACCGTTTCGCTGAAGGGCAGCCGCACTACGGTTCAGACGGATGCTAAGGGCAACTTCGCCATGACGGTGCCCGACAAAGGCGCGGTGCTGGTATTCACCTCCGTAGGCTACAACCGGCAGGAAGTGAGTGTAGGCAGCCGCAGCAGCGTCGAAGTAACGATGACCACGGTTTCCACCACGCTGACCGACGTAGTTGTAGTGGGTTACCGCACGGTGCAGCGCCGCGACCTGTCCGCCTCCGTGGCGTCGGTGAGCGCGCGCGACCTGAAAGATATTCCTGTGAACTCTGCCGCCGAGGCGCTCAACGGGCGTCTCGCAGGCGTTACCGCCACCACCGCAGAGGGCTCTCCCGATGCGCAGGTGCGCATCCGCGTACGCGGCGGTATGTCCATTACCGGCGACAACTCGCCCCTCTACATCATCGACGGTGTTCCCGTCGACAACGCGCTGTCCACGATCTCGCCGCAAGACATTCAGACCATCGACGTGCTGAAGGACGCCGCCGCAACGGCCATCTACGGATCGCGCGGTGCCAACGGTGTGATCATCATCACCACCAAGAGCGGCCGCCCGGGCAAGCCGGTCATCACGCTCAACGCCTTTTATGGCTGGAAGAAGCTTGCCAAAGAGCTGGACGTGATGACTCCGTACGACTATGTGTTCTACCAGTCGGAGCGCTCGCGCGGTTCGTCTACGGACAGCAACACGTTTGTAACCAACTTCGGCCCATTCGACAAGATCGATCAGTACCGCACCGTAAACCCGGTGAACTGGCAGAACGAAGTGTTTGGCAACACCGGTCACCAGACCACGGAGAACCTCACGGTGTCGGGCGGCAGCAACAAGTTTACCTACAACTTCGGCTACACCTTCAACAAAGACAAGGCCGTTGTGATCAACTCCGATTATGTCCGCAACCTGGTCAACGTAAAGGGTGAATACAAGTTCACTTCGTTCATCAAGCTCGGTGTGAGCGCGCGCTACGCCATCCAGGATGTGCGCGGCGCCGGTGTTTCGTCGGAGTCGGGCTCGGCTTACAACCGCCTGCGCAACGCAGTGAAGTACCGTCCGTTTCTTTCGGGGAATGCCGACATCGAAGACCAGGATCCGCTTGCCGACCCGAACGTGGGCAACAACCTGACGCTCACCAACCCGATCCTGCTGGCCAACGCGGAATACCGCAAGAAGAGCACGGAGAACAAGAACGGTACCGCAACGCTTACCATCAACATCACCAAGAAACTCACCTTCCGCTCGGTGTTCGGCTACGACCGCAACCAGGTGATCGACCGCCAGTTCAGCGACTCACTCAGCAACCTCTCCATCATCCAGGGCAGCCGCAAGCCCGTGGCTGGTCTCGACACTACGCAGCGCAGCATCTTCACCAACTCCAACGTGCTCATCTATAACCTCAAAGGCATCAAGAAGAAGCACGATCTCGATTTCATGATCGGTGAAGAAACGCTCGATACGCGCATCGAAACGCACCGCAACCTGTTCCGCAATTATGCCAACGGCACCGGCGCTTCGGAAGCATTCCACAACACCGATAAAGGCGAGTCGTTTGCCGGCTATCCCCGCTTCCAGGAAGTGCGCTCCACCATGCTCTCATTCTTTGGCCACGCCGGTTATGCGTATCGCGATAAGTACCTCGTGAACGTGAACTTCCGTGCCGACGGCTCCTCGAAGTTCGCACCCGATAGGCGCTGGGGCTACTTCCCGTCCGCTTCCGTGGCCTGGCGCATCAACAAGGAGAAGTTCCTGAAGGAAGCCCGCTTCATCAACGACCTGAAGCTGCGCTTCGGTTTCGGCAAGATGGGCAACAACCGCATCGACGACTACCAGTACCAGACCATTTACAGCAACAACGGGCAGTATTATTACGGTATCAACGGCAACCCTGTGTATGCCACCTACCCCGTTTACCTCGCCAACGAAGGCCTGCAGTGGGAATCGACGGTGAACCGCAACGTGGGCCTCGACTTCACGTTTGGCAAGAACCGCTACAACCTGAGCGTAGACTATTATTACAATACTTCCGACAACCTGCTGCTTGTGCGCACGCTCGACCCGAGCTTCGGTTATTCGGGACAGCAGCAGAACATCGGCGAAACTTCCAACGAAGGCGTCGAGATCCAGCTGGGTGCCCAACTGGTTCGCAACCGTGCCTTCACCTGGAATGCCAACTTCAACATCTCTTTCAACAAGAACACCGTGCGCGCGCTGGCACCGGGTCAGAACCAGTTCTTCCCCGCGGCAAGCTGGGGCGTGTCTGGTCAGCCTACCGACTACCTCGTGCGCGTGGGTGAGCCCGTAGGCTCGATGTACGGCCTTGTTACGGACGGTTTCTATACTACCAATGATTTCAACTACGATCCCGCTACCCGTATTTATACGTTGAAGCCGGGGGTGGTGAACAGCGGTGGTGTCACGGGCATCTCGCAGCCCGGTTCGGTGAAGTTCAAAGACCTCAACGGCGACGGCAAGATCGATCTCGACAACGACCGCAAGATCATCGGTAACCCGAACCCTAAATTCACCGGCGGCCTCAACCAGCAGTTTACCTACAAGAACTGGGATGCCAGCATCTTCGTAAACTTCTCGGTAGGCAACGACGTGTATAATGCCAACAAGATCGAGTTCACCAACGGATATGCGAACAATGCAAACATGCTTGCGATGATGGCCGACCGCTGGAAGGTGGTTCTTCCCAACGGCCAGACGGCACAGTGGGTGGAAACCCGCACCATAGGCGGCACTGCGCAGCAAGTGGTGGTTGGCGTTACGCCCGACGAGCTGTCGCGCCTGAACGCAAACGCCACCATCTGGCAGCCACTGAAGGGCACGGGTGCCTTCTATCCCCACTCGTGGGCGATCGAAGACGGATCGTTCCTGCGTTTGAACAACCTCACGATCGGTTACTCGGTGCCGCTGCAAACGAAGGTGATCAAGCGCCTGCGCTTCTACTTCACGGGCAACAACCTCGCGATCATCACCAACTATACCGGTTACGATCCTGAAGTAAGCGTGCGTAACAATGGTCTCACACCGGGTCTCGACTACTCGGCATACCCGAAGAGCCGCAGCTATCTTTTTGGCCTCAACGCAACATTCTAACACTCACAAGCTGACTCTAGCTATATGAAAGCGAAGTTTTCTCCCAAGCTCTTACTGGTGTCGACCGCCTTTATCGGTCTCGGCCTTGCCAGCTGCAAGAAGTTCCTCGACCAGACACCCATCACCGAGCTGAGCACCGAAACGGTATTCAACGACGTGCCCGGTGCCTACAATGCGCTGATCGCCACCTACAGCCGCCTCGTTGGCGACAACGGTTATGGCATCCGACTGAGCATGTACTACACCGTCGACAACGACGAGATGCAGGGCCCGACGGGAAACGTGGGTACGAGCGACAACGATCGCCGCGACATTGCGCGCTACCAGGCTACTGCCGGCAATGCGCAGCTCGTAGGCCCCTATTCGCAACTGTTCCAGGGTATCGAGTATGCCAACCAGTGCATCGACAACATCCCATCGATGGCGGTGTACACGAGCGGCACCGACCAGCAGAAAGCGCAACTGCGCCGGATGTATGGAGAGGCGCTTACACTCCGTGCCCAATTCTATTTCGAGGCCATCCGCAACTGGGGCGACCTGCCTGCGCGCTTCACCTCGTCGAAGAACGACATCACACAAAACAGCAATCCTACCCGTGTCAACCGCGATACGTTGTACAATCGCATCATTGCCGACCTCCTGATTGCGGAAGATCTCGTGCCCTGGCGCAACGAGCTTACGACCATCGGAGATGCTCCCAATGAGCGCATCACCAAGGGCACGGTGAAGGGCATCCGCGCACGCATCGCTCTTGCACGTGGTGGCTATTCGCTGCGTCAGAACGGCCAGATGGAGCGTAGCGCCGACTACCTCGCCTTTTACCAGATCGCGCGCGACGAAACGAACGACATCATCCTGTCCGGCCAGCACTCGCTCAACGCAAGCTACCGAGACCTTTGGAAAAACCAGGTGGGTGCCCGTGTTTCTACGGATCCCAACGGTGAGCTGATGTTCCAGGCAAGCGGCATCGGCCTAAGCGGTGCGGAAGACACGAAGCTGGGTTATTATAACGGCCCTACTGTGAATGGCTTCGGCAACCGTGCCCTCAACATCCTCCCTACGTATTTCTACCAGTTTGATCCGCTCGACCTGCGTCGCGATGTGACCATTGCTCCGTATAACGTGAATGCCGATGGTATCACCAAGATCGGCCAGGCCATCACCGCGATGAACGACGGAAAGTATCGCCGCGACTGGATCACACCGGCCATCGCCGCCACAAGCCAGGCGCAATACTTCAGCCTGAAGTGGCAGATCCTGCGCTACTCGGATGTGCTGCTGATGTTTGCGGAAGCTGAGAACGAGATCAACAACGGCCCGACGGCTGCAGCATACGAAGCCGTGAACCGGGTGCGCCGCCGTGGTTTTGGCAAGCCGATCAACACTCCTGATGTAACCGTCGACCTGACGCCTGGCCTGGGCAAGCTTCCTTTCTTCGATGCATTGGTGAAAGAGCGTTCGCTCGAGCTCGGTGGTGAAGGCGTGCGCAAGTTCGACCTCATACGCTGGAACCTGCTGGCAACGAAGATCACCGCTACCAAGACCGCGCTCGACCTGATGTCGAAGGCACAGGCTCCTTACAACAACCTGCCTGCCCGTATGTATTACCGCAACGGCGCTACGGCCGACGACGCAACCATCTGGGCCAATTCGTTCTATACGACATCGCCTGCATCGGCGCCCGCCGGTTCCACTTCCGTCAACTGGGTAGTGCTGCCCACAGGCTCCACGCCCGTGAACGCCATCGGCACTACGGCGCTGGCCCGCTACGCGCTTGGCTTTACGCCCGGACGTTCGGAGCTGCTGCCCATCCCGCAGGCTGCGCGCGATGCCAACCCGGCGCTCACGCAAAACCCCGGCTACAACTAATCAAGGCCCGCTGACTGCTGTATGAAACGAATCACACTCCTGCTCTTCCCGCTGCTGCTGCTGGCATTTGCCCCGCTGCCGCGCAAGACCAAGGTGTATCTCATTGGTGACTCCACCTGCGCCAACAAAGAAGTGCGCGCCTTTCCCGAAACGGGATGGGGGATGCCCTTTGCGTACTTCTTCGATTCAACGATCGAGGTAGACAACCGCGCGAAGAATGGCCGCAGCACGCGCACCTTCCTTTCGGAGGGATTGTGGCAGCCCGTGGCGGATAACCTGCAGGCGGGCGACTATGTATTTATACAGTTCGGCCACAACGATGAATCGAAAGAAAAGACCGACCGCTATACGTCGCCCGACCAATATAAGGCGAACCTCGTGCGCTTTGTAACGGAGACGCGCGCAAAGGGAGCGATCCCCGTGCTGCTGACACCCGTATCCAGGCGGAAGTTCGACGACAAAGGAGTGGCGCTGGAAACGCACGCCGAGTACGCACCGCTGGTGCGCGCGGTGGCTGCCGAGCTGGCGGTGCCGCTCATCGAGATGGACGAACGAACGAAAACGCTTTACCAGCAGTTCGGTGCGGAAGCTTCGAAGCTGCTCTTTCTGCAACTGGAGAAAGACGAGCATCCGAACTACCCCGAAGGAAAGACCGACAATACGCACTTCAATGAGCTGGGCGCCCGCAAGGTGGCCCAGATCGTGCTCCAGGGCATCCGCGAGCTGAACCTCGAACTGGCCGCCCATATCCGCAAACCTATTGCACCTAAAAAATGATTTCTCACGTACAATCTGCTTCTATGCAATCCAATGCTACACTTGCTTTCCTGAATCGCACCCGGCTTCAGGCCGCCGTATTGATCGGCTGCCTCCTGAGCTTCTTCGCGGTGAACGCACAGCAGCCGGCTTTCCCGGGCGCTGAGGGCGCTGGCCGCTACGCTTCGGGCGGGCGTGGCACTGCTTCCACGATGTCGACCGTTTACGAGGTGACCAACCTCAATGACGACAACAACCCCGGCTCGCTGCGCTACGCGCTGCAGGTAAGCCAGGCCACGGCACCCTACCGCACCATCGTGTTTCGCGTGGGTGGCACCATTCACCTCAACTCGCCGCTCTCCATCCGGTCGAACGTGACGCTGGCAGGACAGACCGCACCAGGCGGTGGCATCTGCGTTGCCGACCACCCCGTGCTGATCGCGGGCAACAACATCATCGTCCGTCACCTGCGCTTCCGTCTTGGCGACAAGAACAGCGCTGCCAACAATGGTAACGACGATGCGCTGGGCACCAACGGCAACAGCTACAAGAACGTCATCATCGACCACTGCTCGGTGAGCTGGTCGGCCGATGAAGCGCTTTCGATCTATAGCGGCGACAGCACCACGCTGCAGTGGAACTTCATCACAGAGCCCCTCAACTACTCGTATCACAACGAGGGTTCGGGCGTTGAAAACCACGGCTATGGCGGCATCCAGGGCGGCAAGAAGGTTTCGATCCATCACAACCTCTATGCCCACTGCTACAGCCGCACGCCGCGCTTCGATGGCGTACGCAACCTTTCGCCCAATACTCCGGGCCTGGAAAACGTTGACTTCGTGAACAACGTGATCTACAACTGGGGCACCAACAATGTGTATGGTGGCGAAGGCGGCAACTACAACATCGTAAACAACTACTATAAATACGGACCTTCCACCAACAATGGCGTGAAGTTTCGCGTTGCCAACCCCTACAAACAGAACAGCGGCCCGGCCATTCCGTATGGCAAATACTTCATCAACGGCAACTATGTGGATGGCTCGGCCACCAACACCGCCAACAACTGGCGCGGCGTTACGATGGACGGCGGAACCGCTGCCGATACCGCACTTGCCAAGGTGACCACTGCCTTCAACATTCTGCCCGTGACCACGCAGGATGCTGCTACCGCATACAGCCTCGTGCTGCAGCAGGCCGGCGCAACGCTGCCCGTGCGCGACACGCTCGACCAGCGCATCGTAAGCGACGTGATGAACCGCACCGGCCGCATCATCGATGTGCAGGGCGGCTACCCCCACAACACTGCCTACGCAGCGACCGTGAATGCATGGCCCACACTGCCCGCCGGCACCCCTGCAACCGACACCGATCACGACGGGATGCCCGACAGCTGGGAGAACAGCAACGGCCTCAATGCCAACGATGCTTCCGATCGCGGCGCATTTGCAGCAAACGGATACACCAACCTCGAGAACTATCTCAACAGCATCACTACCAACCCGAGCTTTTCCGTAAGCGGCAACCTCACAGGCTTTGCGCAAACGGTAGGCAGCCCTTCGGCGTTTAAAACCTACAACCTCACCGGTGCCAACCTCACATCGAGCGTTAGCATCAACGCTCCTGTCAACTTCCAGGTTTCGGCCGATGCCACCACTTGGGGCAGCACGGCTACCATCCCGGTTGTCAACAACAACCTGGCAACGTCTACCGTATATGTACGGATGAATGCTGCGGCCGCCGGCACCTATAGCGGCACCATCAGCAACACGACCTCTTCGATCACGCAAACCATCAATGCCGATGGCATTGCTGTGACCGCGCCCACCGGTGTGAACGCAACCGTGGCCAAAGACGGAAGCGGCAACTACGCAACCGTGCAGGCGGCTATCGACGCAGCGCCCACCAACAGCGCCACGCCTTGGGTGATCTACATCAAGAACGGCAAGTACCGCGAGAAGATCACCGTTCCTTCCAACAAGCCTTTCATCCAGCTCGTGGGTGAAAGCGTTGCAAACGTGATCCTTTACTACGATGATCCCGCGGTAACGCTGGGTACATCAGGATCGGCCAGCGTTACCATCAACGCAACAGATTTCTCCGCACTCAATATCACCTTCGCCAACTATTACGGCGATGGCTCGCAGGCGGTTGCCATCCTGGTCAACAATGATCGTGCTTCGTTCAAGAACTGCCGCTTCCTCGGCAACCAGGACACGCTGTACATCAAAGGTGCCGGCAACCCGCGCGCTTACTTCAACAAGTGCTATGTAGATGGCAACATCGACTTCATCTTCGGATCGGCCATCGCTGTGTTTGACTCCTGCACCATCTTCCCGAAGGCGCGCACTGTAGCCGGCAACTCGTTCATTACCGCCGCCAACACACCTGCGGGCCAGAACTACGGTCTCGTATTCCGCAACACGCGCATTGCAAACAACGGGTTTACCACGTATTTCCTCGGTCGCCCGTGGCAGAACAGCAATACTTCGACGCCACAGTTGCTCAACAACCGAACGACCTTCCTCAACACCACGATGGGCTACTCCATTGCGCCGGAAGGTTGGACAATCTGGGATGCGAGCACGATCACTTCGGGCATCGACTATGGCGAATACCTGAGCAAAGACTTTACAGGTGCCGCCGTGAACACCAGCAGCCGCGTGCCCTGGTCACAGCAGCTGAGCGCATCGCAGGCAGCCAACTATACCAACGCCAATATGTTTGGCAGCTGGGATCCCTGCGCCGTATCTGCGCAGATGTGCAGCTACCAGCCTTCGCCGATCGCTGTGTCGAACTTCCGTGCCACCAAAGGCGCTACCACCGGTTCGCTCGACTGGAACATCTCCTGGAACATTCCGGGCATCACCTATGAGCTGTATCGCTCTACCACCCGCAACGGTGGCTATAGCGTTGTGAACACGGTTACCAACCCCAACGACACGCTTTACTATTTCAACTACACCGAGCCGCTGCCCACATCGGGCACTGCATACTATTATTATGTGATCGCTTCCAGGGCCGGTTATGCATCGCACACCACCGACACGGTTTCGATCTCGAACGTGCAGACGATAACGGTGGCAGGCACGCTCAATGCCTTCTCGCAAAACGTAGGATCGCCTTCGGCCGCACAAACGGTGACCATATCGGGTGCCAACCTCACCGACGATCTCACCATCACGCCTCCGGCCAACTACGAGATATCCAACAACGGTGCAACATGGTACACCACCAGCAACCCGCTCGTGCTTCCGCAGGTATCGGGTGCCGTAGCGGCAACGCCCATCAGCGTACGCCTCAACTCGCCTTCGCTTGGAACCTGGGCCGGCGACATCGTATTGAGCAGCCCCGGCGCCACCTCGGTGAACGTGCCCGTCACCGGCGTTACTTCCATCATCGTTCCCGTTACACAGCAGGTGCTGCAGTGGTGGCCGATGACGCAGAATAACGTGGACAGCGCAGGCGCACGCTCGATCGCGGTTACTGCAAGCACTACGACCTTCAGCAAATTCACGGTGGCGAACGGTAGCACACCTGTTGCCGTGCAGCCTTATTCGCCCGCACGTGGCCAGGCCATCAGTGCTTCTGCCACCGGCGACGGCCTTTGGTCGACCGCGGGCGGTGGACCCGGCGGCAGCCTCAACCGCACCTTCTATGAGCAGTTTACCGTAACCGCAAAAGCCGGTTACTCGCTGCGCATCGACTCGCTCCTGATCACAACGGCATTTTACGGCACCAGTTCGGGTACGAGCTTCGGCATCGTATTCTCGAAGAATGGTTTCACCGCACCTGCCGATTCCACCGACATCAACCTGCCGGGCACGGGTGGCTTTGCCAACCGCATCCTGCTCACGGCCAACCAGAACAATGGCCCGACAGACGTTTATCGACTGGCCTTCAGCGGCGCTACGGGTGTAACGATCCCTGCCGGTCAAACACTGTACTTCCGCATCTATTACAGCTGCAGCTCGTCTACCAACGCCAAGTATGCGCAGTTGAAAGATGTTAAGGTGATCGGCGTGCCTACCGACCTTTCGGTTCCCGCGCCTTCCATCTCTGCAAACCCCACATCGCTGACTGCCTTCACGCAAACGCTGGGCATTCCCTCGGCAGAGCAGACCTACACCGTATCGGGCACGGATCTCACTTCGCCACTGCTGGTGCTTCCTCCGGCGAACTACGAAGTTTCGCTCGATGGCATCACCTGGAACAACAGCGTTACGCCGATCGTGCTGCAGCCTGCTGCCGGTACAGTTGCCGCTACTACCATCCATGTTCGTCTCAATGCTGCATCGGTAGGAACCTTTGGTGGCAACGTGCGCAATACGATCGCTACGGGCACTACTATCAACGTGGCGGTTACCGGAACGACTGCGGCTATTCCTACCATCCTTGCTACCAGCACGATGGGGGCTTTCTCGCAAACGCTCGGTTCGCCATCCGCCACGCAGACCTATACTGTACGCGGCCTCAACCTCACTACCGATCTTACCATCACGCCTCCTGCAAACTTTGAAGTGTCTGCCGACGGTGGCGCCACCTGGTTTAGCAGCGCATCGCCCTTGGTGCTGGCGCCTGTTTCGGGCAACGTCGCGGCGACTACCATAACGGTGCGGCTTAATGCGCCTGTGTCGGGCACTTACAGCGGCAACATCGTACACGCAAGCGGAGCTGCAACCGCGGTGAATGTTCCGGTAAACGGTATCACTTCGGGAACACCGACGGTGATCAGCAACGGAGCGTTGAGCAACTTCAGCCAGACGGTAGGAACACCTTCCGCAGTGCAGACCTATACGGTTTCGGGAAGCGCGCTCAGCAGCAACGTGATCGTAACTCCTCCCGCCGGCTTTGAAGTTTCTGCCGACGGCGGCGCTACGTGGTTCAATGCAGCAACGCCGCTGCAACTGGTGCCGGCTTCCGGAACGCTTGCTACTACCACCATCAGCGTGCGCCTCAATGCATCTGCTGCGGGCACGTATGGTGGCGATATCAGCCACGCCAGCACGGGCGCCACAAGCATCAATGTTCCTGTGAACGGTGTTGCGGTGATCCCGCCCTCCATCACGGTGACCGCGTCGCTTACCAACTTCGCGCAGATCGTGGGCACGCCTTCGGCGGTGCAGACCTATACCATCGCTGGTGCGAACCTCGTAAGCAACATCACCATTGCACCTCCGGCGGGTTATGAAGTATCGGCAGATGGCACCAACTGGTTCAGCAGCACCAACGCACTTGTGCTGACACCGTCCACGGGCACCATCGCAACAACTACGATCAGCGTTCGGCTCAACTCCGCCACTGCGGGGACCTTTGCGGGCAACATCTCGCATTCGGGCACGGGCTTCACAACGGTGAACGTACCGGTAACCGGCAGCGCTGTATTGCCGCCGACCGTTACCGTTTCTTCAACGGCGCTCTCTGCATTTGCGCAAACGATCGGCAACCCGAGCACAACGCAGTCCTATAATGTATCTGGTCAGAACCTCACTTCGGCCATCACGGTAACAGCGCCCGCCAACTACCAGGTTTCGCTCGACGGTACCACCTGGAGCAACTCGGTTACGGTTGCACCAGTGTCGGGTGTAGTAAGCGCAACGCAGGTGTTCGTTCGCCTGAACGCAACAACACCGGGCACCTACGGCGGCAGCATAAGCAACGTTAGCACCGGCGCAACTACGCGCAACGTCACCGTGAATGGCACGGCGGTAGCGCCTCCATCGCTCACGGCGAGCGTTACCACGTTGCAGCCTTTCCTCCAGCAGCTGGGAACGCCTTCCGCAGTTCAGACCTACGAACTTACGGGCAACTCGCTCATTGGAACAACGACGATAACAGCTCCTGCAGGCTACCAGATATCTATTGACACCGGCACCACCTGGAGCTTCCAGCCGATCATCGTCACCGGCACCGGCGGCATCGTGAAGGTGAGCGTACGCCTCAATGCAGGCACGGTGGGCACCTACAACGGAGTGATCTCCCACAGCACTGCTGGCGCTGCAACCGTAAACGTAGCAGTCACCGGAATCACTTCCGGACAGGCCTTCGCCTCTTATAGCCTGTACCCGGTTCCGTCCTTCAACCAGATCTACTTCGTGCACCCGAGCGACCACCGCGCGGCCACGATCACGATCTTCACCGTTGGCGGCCAACGCCTGCAGACGATGGCAGCAACGATGGGCGCTTCTGAAACGCTCATCCGCATAACCACGTTGCCGCAGGGTATCTACTTCGCGGTGTATGACGACGGCACGCAGCGGATCACGCAACGGTTTGTGAAAAAGTAAATGATAGAGATGCCGGTGAAAGCCGGCATCTTTTTTTGCGCCCGCCGTAACTTCGAAACAAGCATGAAGCCAATCCTCACCGTATTTATACTGCTCCTGTGCACGGCGCTCGCCGCCCAGAAAAAGGGCGACTGGGTAGTGGCGCAGGATGGAAGCGGCCGCTTCCGCAGCGTGCAGGATGCCATTGACGCGGTGCCGGAAGGCAACGTGGTGCCGCAGACGATCTTCATCAGACGTGGTGTGTACGCCGAAGTGGTGACGATCGATTCAACGCGGCACGCCGTTCGGCTCGTAGGTGAAGACCGCGACGCAACCATCATTCAGTGTGGTCGCCACTCCGGCGAACGCCTGCCCAATGGCGACACGATAAACACTTGGACCAGCGCAACCGTGTTTGTTTTCGGGAACGACTTTCGCGCGGAGAACCTCACCATACGTAATGACGCTGGTTTCAGCGCCGGGCAGGCAGTAGCGCTGCGGGTGGAAGGAACGCGCGCTGCCCTGCGCAATTGCCGCATCACCGGTTTTCAGGATGTGTTGTTTCTCAGCGGGGCAGGCACGAGGCACTATTTTGAAAGCTGCACGATCGAAGGCACAACGGATTTCATTTTCGGCGCAGCTACCGCAGTGTTCCAAAACTGCACGATCCATAGCAAGAAGAACTCGCACGTTACGGCAGCCGCAACGCCCGCATCGGAGCGATATGGCTTTGTGTTCATCGACTGCACGCTCACGGCCGACACGAACGTGCACAAGGTTTCGCTGGGCCGCCCGTGGCGCCCGCACGCTGCAGTCACCTACATCCGATGCACGATGGGCGCGCACATCATCCCGGAAGGCTGGGACAACTGGAAGAATCCGGCCAACGAAGCGACGGCGCGCTTTGCCGAGTACCGAAGCAGCGGGCCCGGGGCCCGCCCGGCGGAACGTGCACGCTGGTCGCGGCAGCTGACCGAGGAGGAAGCGGCGCAGTGCGGCGCAGGCGCGGTGCTGGGATATTGGAAGCCTTTTCAATGAGTAATGAGCAATCAGTAATGAGTAACGGAAGATTGAGGAGTTTGAAAGGTTTGGCCAATCTGGCGTTGACTGTATTTCTACGGGCCGCGGCGCTTGCGCAGGATGACCCTTCACGCACATGGGCTTCAGATCAGGGTGATGGCACTTATGTCAACCCCGTGCTTCATGCGGATTACTCCGATCCCGACGTCATCCGCGTGGGCGATGACTACTACCTCACTTCGTCTTCGTTCGAAGACGTGCCGGGATTGCCCATTTTACATTCCAAAGACCTGGTGAACTGGCGGCTTATCGGGCATGCACTGCCGCGGCTGGAGCCGGTCGCACATTTTTCGGTGCCTCGGCATGGAGGCGGTGTATGGGCGCCGTCGCTTCGATTCCATAAGAACGAATTTTATCTTTACTATCCCGATCCCGATTTCGGCATCTTCCTGCTGAAGGCAAAGAGCGCAGAAGGGCCGTGGAGCGCGCACGTGCTCGTGGCCGGGGGAAAAGGACTCATTGATCCTTGTCCTTTTTGGGATGACGACGGGCAGGCCTACCTCGTGCATGCCTACGCCGGAAGCCGCGCGGGCATCAAGAGCATTCTTGCCTTGCGCAGGCTAAGCGCCGATGGAACGCGTGTGCTCGATGAAGGCGCGCTGGTGTACGACGGCCACGCCACCGACCCAACGATCGAAGGCCCCAAGTTGTATAAACGCCGTGGCTACTACTACATCTTTGCCCCGGCGGGAGGCGTGTCTACCGGCTGGCAGCTGGTGCTACGCGCAAAGAATATATATGGACCTTACGAACGTAAGGTGGTGATGGAGCAAGGCCATACCGACGTGAACGGCCCGCACCAGGGTGCATGGGTGCAAACGCAAACGGGTGAAGACTGGTTCCTGCACTTCCAGGACAAAGGCGCCTATGGCCGTGTGCTTCACCTGCAACCGGTGCGCTGGAAAGACGGGTGGCCCGTCATCGGTATGGATTCAACCGGATCGGGAACAGGTGTGCCTGTGCTGCGTTACCGCAAACCCAATGTGGGACGCCGCTGGCCGAAGGCGACGCCTCCTGAGAGCGACAGCTTTAACTCGGTGCGCATCGGGCGCCAGTGGCAGTGGCCTGCAAACCCTAAAGCGACGTGGGCCTTTGCCGACGCAGGGAAGGGTGTGCTGCGGCTCTTCTCAGACGCCCCGCCCGACAGTGCACGCAACCTGTGGGCGGCGCCCAACGTGTTGCAGCAGAAATTTCCCGCCGAGGCCTTTACCGCCACTGCGAAGGTGACCTTCTTTCCGAATGCAAAGCTCAACGAGCGCGCCGGGTTGTCTGTGATGGGCCTTTCGTATGCAGGCCTCGCTTTGCAGCGCGACAGCAGCGGACTGCGCCTACTGGGCGTCCGGTGTGCCGAGGCCGAAAAGGGCGGCGCAGAAACGGTGTTCACGCTCGCCACCGGTTTGCCCGCTACCGTATTTCTACGGGTGCGGGTTTCGGCCGGAGCACAGTGCCGTTTCAGCTGGAGCACCGACGGATCCCACTACAGCGAATGGTCGGACCCGTTCACTGCACAGCCCGGGCGCTGGAAGGGTGCTAAGCTTGGCCTCTTCTGCGTGCGCAGCGGCAGCAGCAATGATGCGGGCTACATGGAGGTGGATTGGTTCCGGGTAGAACATTTGTAGTTTGACATGTGTAGCCTGTGGTTGGTTTTAGCTTTGTGTTCATAAAAACATACCCTATATTTTAAACTTCAAACCCGCTCCCTTGAATCCCATACGCACCGCTCTTCTTTCGTTTGGACTGTCTGGCAAAGCCTTCCATGCACCTTTCCTCGATGCACTTCCCGGCTTCGAGCTGGCCGGTGTTTGGGAACGCAGCAGCAAAAAGGCCGCGCAGCTGTACCCGCAAATACAATCCTACGATTCGCTGGAGTCATTGCTTTCCGATCGTTCGATTGAACTGGTGGTAGTGAATACGCCCAACAGCACGCACTATGCTTATACCACAGCTGCGCTGCTGGCCGGCAAGCACGTGATCGTGGAGAAGCCCTTTGTGCCCACCGTTGCCGAAGGGGAGGAGCTGCTGGCCCTTGCAGCCGAAAAAGGTCTGCAGCTTTCCGTCTACCAAAACCGTCGTTGGGATAGCGACTTTCTGACCGTAAAGCGCGTGTTGCAACAGGCGTCATTGGGAACCATCGTCGAAGCGGCCTTTCATTTCGACCGCTACAATCCCGCGCTCAGTTCGAAGGAACACAAAGAAACCGCTGCGCCGGGCGTTGGCATTCATTACGATCTCGGGTCGCATATCATTGATTCGGCACTGTACCTGTTTGGAATGCCGCAGAGCGTTTTTGCCGACCTCCGCAAGCTGCGCGCAGGTACTGCGATATACGACGACATGGAGCTGCTGCTTTTTTACGCGGGCCTGCGCGTGCGGGTACACAGCAGCTACTTCGTTCGCGAGCCGCTACCGGCGTTCCAGCTGTATGGCACCAACGGCTCCTTCGCGAAAGCACGCGCTGATGTTCAGGAAGGTGACCTCCTTCAAGGGCGAAGCCTGGCCGATGCGGGGTGGGGAACGGAGCCCGCAGGCGCGGAAGGCCTCCTGCATATCAGCGAGCAGGGAAGCTCCGATCGCTCGCTTGTACCCAGCGAGCGCGGCAATTATGCAGCCTACTTTGAAGGGGTATACCAGGCGCTTCGCTACGGGGCGCCGATGCCGGTTACCGGCGAGGAAGGACTGAATGTCATCCGCGTGCTGGAAGCGGCGGAGCGAAGTGCGGCGAGCGGTATGCGCGAGCCGGTGTGACTCAAATTCCTACCATTTACCGATTGGGCAAAACCCGCGCCGCACCTAATTTTTCTGCCCATCAGCGCTCCCTTTTTTGCGCACCTCATTCCCGGTAACGTTTTCGGTAACGATTGCGTAAAAAAAGGCTTTTCAACTCCTTGCCAAGACGGCATATTCAAGTAGACTTGTTGTGCAATCAACCGTTCTCAATCTGAGGCTATTGATGCAAGCAATCGTTATTCCGGCGGCATAGTTCCCTATACTGCCTTTTTTTTACTTCGAACAATTCTATGAAACATATACTGTTCATCACCAGCTTGCTATGCTCCGCTTCCCTGCTGGCCCAAAAAGGGCAATCCCCCGCCAAAACGGCAGGGCCTGCCCAGGTGCGGGTGAAGGACCCGGTGTTCCGTAAAGACACCCTCAACATTGTGAAGATGGGAGCGAAGGCCGATGGACAAACCCTCAACACAAAGGCCATCAACGACGCCATCCGCCTGCAAAGCAGGAAAGGGGGCGGCGTGGTGCTCGTGCCCGCAGGCTTCTGGCTCAGCGGCCCGGTGACGCTGCAAAGCAACGTGAACCTTCACCTTGCCAAGGGCGCACTGCTGCAGATGACCACCGACTTCAATGAGTTTCCGCTCGTGGAAAGCAACTGGGAAGGCCTGCCGCAAATGCGCAACCAGTCGCCGCTCAATGCGAAGAACGCCGTGAACATCGCGGTAACCGGATTCGGAATCATCGACGGTGCCGGCGATGCCTGGCGGATGGTGAAGAAAGACAAGCTTACAGAATCGCAGTGGCGCCGCCTCGTTGCATCGGGCGGTGTGCTCAGCGACGACAAAAAGACCTGGTATCCCTCCGACAAAAGCAAGCTGGGATCCACTATGAAAAACCCCGGCGTGATCGATGGTTCGAAGACACCGGAATTCTATGCTTCCGTTAAGGACTTCCTGCGGCCCAACCTGCTGGTGTTTGCCAACTGCCGCAACGTGCTGCTGCAGGGCGTAACGTTTCAGAACTCACCGGCATGGTGCCTCCACCCGCTGATGTGCGAGAACCTCATCGTGCGCAGCGTTCAGGTAAAGAATCCATGGTATGCGCAAAACGGCGACGGCATCGACGTAGAGAGCTGCAGGAACGTGCTCATCGAAAACAGCACCTTCGATGTGGGCGATGATGGCATCTGCATCAAGAGTGGCCGCGATGAAGCAGGCCGCAAGCGAGGCATGCCCACCGAGAACCTCATTGCCCGTAATAATACGGTGTATCATGCCCATGGCGGCTTCGTGATCGGCTCCGAAATGAGTGGCGGCGCACGCAACATCTGGGTGGAGAACAACACGTTCATCGGCACCGACATCGGTTTGCGCTTCAAAACAACGCGCGGGCGCGGCGGCATTGTTGAGAACATCTTCGTAAGCAACACCGTGATGAAAGACATCGTTGGCGAGGCCATCCTTTTCGACATGTATTATGCAGCCGTTGATCCCGTGCCGCTGGCAGGTGAGGAGCGCAGGCCTCCCGTGGTGGAAACAAAGCCCGTGACCGAAGAAACCCCGCAGTTCCGCAACATCACCATCAACGGTGTTGTATGCGATGGCGCCGAAAAAGGCATTTTCGTGCGCGGACTGCCGGAGATGGCCATCAAGAACATCGTGCTCGAGAATATGGTGCTTTCTGCAAAGAAGGGCCTCGACATGACCGAGGGTGACGGCATCACCATCAATAACGTGCGCTTCATTACGAAGGACCGCAATCCGGTGCTCAACATTCACAACAGTCAAAACGTAACGCTCAATAAAATTCGATACGAAAAAGCCGAGCTGCTGCTCAACGTCACCGGTGAAAAAAGCGACCGCATCATGGTGCGCGGAACCGATAAGACTCCAGCAACGAAAAGCCTCGAGCTTTCCTATGGTGCCCGCGCCGGAGCGGTGACCTGGAATTAAAACCGCATTGCTGCGCATGAAAAAGTTCTGGACGATTGCATTGCTACTGGCCGGCACCACCGCCCAGGCACAGGCTCCAGCCGCAGATGCGGCGCAGGCCCTGGCAGGCACCGCCATGAAACTCTGGCCCGATTCGATGCTGCTGCCCGGCGATAAGTTTGCTAAGTGGCGCTACGATCAGGGCGTTGTGCTCAAAGGCATCGAAGGCATCTGGTCGGCTACAGGCGACGGCCAGTGGTTCCGCTACCTGCAGCGTTCTATGGACGTGTTTGTGCAGGCTGATGGAAGCATCCGCGGATACAAACCCGACGAATACAACATCGATCATCTCAACAACGGTAAGGTGCTGCTCACCCTATGGCAGGTGACCGGCCAGGAAAAATACCGCAAGGCCGCCGACCTTCTGTATAAACAACTCGCCACGCATCCACGCACTTCCGAAGGCTCGTTCTGGCACAAGAAGATCTATCCGGGCCAGGTGTGGCTCGATGGATTGTATATGGGCCAACCCTTCTATGCGCAGTATGCCAAGGCCTTCGGCAACCACAAAGCATTCGACGACATCACGCGCCAGTTTGTGCTCATTGAAGGGCATGCCCGCGACGCGAAGACCGGCCTCCTGTACCACGGATGGGATGAAACGCGCCAGCAGCGCTGGGCGGACAAAACCACCGGCCTTTCGCCGAACGTGTGGGGCCGCGCCCTGGGATGGTATGGAATGGCACTGGTTGATGTGCTCGATTACTATCCCTCCGGCCACCCCGGCCGCGATTCGCTGATGCGCATCCTTGATCGCTTTGCAACAGCGGTTGTGCGCGTGCAGGATAAAAGCGGCGCGTGGTACGATGTGCCGACCCATCCGAAAAAACCGAAGAATTATTTAGAAGCTTCCGCCTCTGCGATGCTCGTATATACACTGGCAAAAGGCGTTCGAAAAGGCTACCTGCATCCACGATTTGCAGCAGCTGCACAAAAGGGCTATGCAGGCGTCGTTGAGAAATTCATCAGCACCGACAGCAGCCAGACCAACCTCAACGGGACGGTTGCGGTTTCGGGTCTCGGCGGCAATCCGTACCGCGATGGCTCTTTCGAATACTATATGAGCGAGCCGGTGATCGCGAATGATCCGAAAGGCGTCGGCGCCTTCATCAATATGGCGAACGAAGTGGCGCTGATGAATACCCCGCGCATCGGCGCCGGGCGCACCGTGCTGCTCGACTACTGGTTCAACAACGAATGGAAGAAGGGACCGAACGGCACAGATGTGCGCTTTCATTATACCTGGGAAGATCGCGCCAACAGCGGCTTTTCACTGCTGGGTGAACTGTTTCGCAACAGCGGCTTCCGCACTGCTGCGCTGGACACTGCACCAGATGCGTCGAACCTTGCAATGGCATCCGTATACATCCTGGTGGACCCTGATACAGAGAAAGAAACAGCCCATCCGCACTTCATGAACGATACGGCCGCAACGGCCATCGCCGAGTGGGTAAAGAAGGGCGGAACACTCGTGCTGCTTGCCAATGATGCAGGCAACTGCGACCTCGCTCATTTTAACCTGCTGGCTGCTAAATTCGGCATGCGTTTTAACGAAGACCATTTGAATATGGTACAGCGCGACCAATTTGAGCAGGGCGAAGTGGTGGTGCCTGCGGGCCATCCGGTGTTCCGCACCGCCCGCCGCCTCTACATTAAAGAGCTGGCCAGCATCGAAACAACAGCACCCGCAACAGGGCTCCTTAGCAAAGAAGGCAGGACGGTGATGGCAACGGCGCAATATGGAAAAGGCCGCGTGCTGGCACTCGGCGATCCCTGGCTTTACAACGAATACACCGATGGCCGCAAGTTGCCACCGGGCTTTGATAACTACGCAGCCGCGATGGACCTCATTCGCTGGCTTGCGCAAAAATCTTCGCGATGAAGACCCGCCTGCACCATATACTGCTCGCGGGCTTCCTGCTTTCTGCCCCGCTGCTGCGTGCGCAGGATGCTGTGGCCGATTATATGTTGCTCTATCAACGCAGCAACGGCGGCTGGCCCAAGCACATCGGGGAGGTGAAGGTGGATTATACGAGGACGCTTAGCGACAATGAGCGCGCCGGCCTGCTTGATGACAAGGGTCGCAATGACGCTACCATCGACAACTGGGCGACGTCGAAAGAAATCCGCTACCTGCTGAAAGCTTTTGCGAAAAGCGGCAATCGCTCTTATCTCAAAGCAGCCGAGGAAGGTGTGCGCTACCTGCTGTCGATGCAGTACGCGAATGGCGGCTTCCCGCAATTCTGGCCCGATACCAGTGGGTACCGCAAGGCCATTACCTACAACGACAACGCGATGGTAAATGCGCTCAACATCCTATGGGATGTGACGCAGCACCGCGATGCATTCGCTTCGATGGATACTGCGCTTATGGCTCCGGCCCGCGCGGCTATTGCGCGCGGCATCGATTGCATTCTCAAAACCCAGGTGCGTGTAAATGGATCGCTCACAGGGTGGTGCGCGCAGCACGATCACCGCAGTTTCGCCCCGGTGAAGGCGCGCTCATTCGAGCTCGTATCGTTGAGTGGAATGGAAACCGTGGGCATCGTTGCATTCCTGATGAAAGTGGAAGCGCCATCGGCGGAAGTTCGCGCTGCAGTAGAAGGCGCCGTGCAGTGGTTGCAACGCAGCCGCATCAACGGGTATACGTACGGCGATGTAGCCGCCCCCAACCTTCCGAAAGGCCGCGACCGCTTGCTGCAGCCAGATGCGCAGGGTGTGGTTTGGGCGCGCTTTTACGACATTGAAACCAACCGTCCTTTTTTCAGCGGCCGCGATGGCGTGAAGAAGTGGAACGTTACCGAGATCGAGCAGGAGCGCCGCATAGGCTATGCCTGGTACGGCACATGGCCGAAGGAACTGCTGGAGAAGGACTATCCCGAATGGAAAAAACGCGTACAGCATTCGTGAAAACCCAAAGCACCATATTGATCCTGGCGGCATTGCTGGTGGCCTGCACGAGCTGCACGGCGCAGCACCGTAGTATTACGGTTGCGGCAACGGGCAATGCCGACTTCCATTCGATCCAGGAGGCGATCAACAGCCTTACCGACTCGGCGGGAACGCCGCGCGTTATCCGCATAGCGAAGGGAACCTATCGCGAGAAGATCTTCCTCTCCAAACACAACGTGGTGCTCGTTGGTGAAGACCGCGACCACACCGTTATCACGCAAGACATCGCCCGCGACGAGTGGCGCTGCGCACATCCCGATGACTGGGGCGTGGCAACCCTGAACGTCAATGGAAACGATATCACGCTGCAGAACCTGACCATTGCCAACGACTACGGCTTCAACCAGCCGCAGCCGCGCACCGTGGCTTGCGCTGCCGACACGGTAAAAGGTGAGCGTACCATCACAAAGGATGGACACCAGATGGCGATGCGCTCGATGAAGGCTACCCGCCTGCGCGCGCTCAACTGCCGCTTCCGCGCATGGGCCGGCGATACGGTGAGCCCCTGGAACCTTCAGGACGGAATGTTCTACTTCAAGGACTGCCTGATGGAAGGCGGTGTGGATTTCTATTGTCCGCGCGGATGGGCCTGGGCCGAAAACTGCCGCTTCTTTTCCAACACCGGCGCGGCAGCCATCTGGCACGACGGTTCGGGAACGGAAGGCTTCAAGACTGTTCTGAAGAATTGCAGCTTCGACGGCTTCGATGGCTTCAAGCTCGGGCGTTACCACAAGGACGCTCAGTTTTACCTCGTTGACTGCCGCTTTTCGGAGCGCATGTCGGACACCGATATCTACCAGGTTAAAACCAGCAATGTGCTGCAGTGGGGACGCCGCGTGTATTATAGCGGTTGTCATCGTAATGGCGGCGACTTTGCGTGGTTTACCGACAACCTGGAAACGGATGGACATTCCACGAAGCTATCCGACGTTACCGTGCACTGGTTGTTCGGTGCGCAGTGGAACCCAGCTCTAACTCAAAATTTCCTAAACTAAGGTTATGATCCTTTCCCGATATACTATTAAGAACATCCCCGCCGAACTCGTGAGTGTGCCAGACGAGGCAATCTTCGAATTGCCCGAGAAAGTGTTGCAGTTCGGTACCGGTGTGCTGCTGCGCGGCCTTCCGGATTATTTCATCGACAAGGCCAACCGCGCCGGCATCTTCAATGGCCGCGTGGTGGTGGTGAAGTCGACAACACACGGCGACACGCGTGACTTCGACCGCCAGGACGGCTTGTACACGCTGTGCATCCGCGGGTTGGAGAACGGCGTCAAAGTAGAAGAGTTCCAGGTGAACTCCTCCATCAGCCGTGTGCTGAGCGCTGGCGAACAGTGGGAAGAGATCCTCGAGTGCGCGCACAACGTGGACATGCAGGTGATCCTTTCCAATACTACCGAAGTAGGCATCGAGCTGACGCAGGACGATATTCGCCATCATCCGCCGAAGTCGTTCCCCGGCAAGCTGCTCGCGTTCCTGTATGAACGCTTTCGGGCATTTGAAGGATCTGCAATCAGTGGTATGGTGATCGTTCCCACAGAACTTATTCCCGACAATGGATCCAAGCTTCAGTCCATCGTGCTGGAGCTCGCGCACCTCAATGGGCTCGAAGATGAATTCATCGAGTGGCTGGAGACCTGCAATCATTTTTGCAATTCGCTGGTAGACCGTATTGTGCCCGGGCGCCCAGAGGCCGACGACGCGGCTGCCATTGAAGCGAATACCGGTTACAGCGACAAGCTGCTGACCGTTTCGGAAGTATATCGGCTGTGGGCCATAGAAGGCGGTGAGGCCGTGCGCGATGTGCTTACGTTTGCCGATGCTGATGCCGGCGTTGTGATCACGCCCGACATCGACGTGTTTCGCGAGCTGAAACTGCGCCTGCTCAATGGCACGCACACATTCAGCTGCGGGCTTGCTTACCTCGCTGGTTGCGAAACCGTGAAGGAGGCAATGGAAGACGATGCCGTATCCAACTACATTGCCGACCTGATGCAAATGGAGATCAGCCACGCAATTCCTTATAAGCTGGAGCCTGTGCTGGCACAGAATTTCGGCCGCCAGGTGCTCGACCGCTTCGCAAATCCCTTCCTTCGGCACAACTGGCTTTCCATCACCATGAACTATAGTTCGAAGATGAAGATGCGCTGCGTGCCGATTATTGTTGAGCACTATCGTCGTCAATCATCGGTGCCCGAGTTGATGGCGCTGGGCTTTGCCGCCTACCTGCGTTTTATGAAACCCGTAGAAGTGCGGGAAGGAAAATACTATGGAGAGCACAACGGTGTGCCTTACCTTATCCAGGACGACCTGGCACCGCAGTTCTACCGGCGTTGGGCCGGTCTCACCGTGCCCGCATTCGTGCGCGACGTGCTGCGCGATCCTGTATGGGGTGCCTCACTTCACGATCTTCCGGGCTTCTGCGATGCGGTTACCGATAAGCTCAATGCCATTCTTAACAACGGCGTCCGCGAAGTGCTGGATGCGCAACCCGTAAAAAAAGCGAACGTAGCATGAGTGCCCGTGTGTTGAAAGTTCATCGTGCCGATAACGTGCTCGTGGCGTTGCAGGATCTTGCACGCGGCGAGCAGGTCAGCTTTGAAGGCACCACTTATACGCTCGTGGACGACATCCCCGCGAAGCATAAGTTTTTCACCAGCGATATGAAAGCCGGTGACGCTGTAACGATGTACGGCGTCCTCGTTGGAAAAGCGCAGTACGACATTCCGCAGGGCGCGCGCATGAGCACCGAAAACATCAAGCATGCCGCCGATCCATACGACTATCGCGGCGTGCAATACCAGTGGAGCGCCCCCGACGTTTCAAGATTCGCGGGCCGCACCTTCAACGGTTATCATCGTCCGGATGGCCGCGTGGGCACTGCCAATTACTGGCTGTTCATTCCCACCGTCTTCTGCGAAAACAGGAATCTGGACGTCATCCGTGAAGCCCTGCACAACGAGCTGGGTTACGCAGTGACGGCCAAGTACAAGCAATATGCCCGTGCGCTGGTGGAGGCACATAACAGGGGAGAAGACCTGGTTTCGTCCGCTCCTCTTTCTTTCGGTGAGGGGGCGGGAGAACGGTCGCGCGTTTTCAAGAACGTAGACGGCATCAAGTTTCTCAACCACCAGGGGGGCTGTGGCGGCATACGCCAGGATGCGGCCATCCTGAGCAAGCTGCTTGCGGCCTATGCCGATCATCCGAACGTAGGTGGCATTACCGTGTTGAGTCTTGGATGCCAGAACCTCCAGACCGCCGATTTTCTGAAGGACCTGAAGGAGCGCAATCCTTCTTTCAATAAGCCGCTCAACGTTTTCGAGCAGCAGCAATCGCAGAGCGAAGAGCAAATGATCGCCGATGCGATCCGCCAAACCTTTGAAGGCCTCATAGAGATCAATAAGATCGAACGGCAACCGGCACCCCTTGACAAACTCACCATCGGTGTGAAGTGCGGCGGCTCGGATGGCTTCAGTGGCATTTCGGCCAATCCCGCTGTGGGCTACGCATCCGACCTGCTTGTAGGCCTGGGAGCGAAAGTGCTTCTTGCCGAGTTCCCCGAGCTGTGTGGCGTTGAGCAGGAATTGGTAGATCGCTCTGTGAACGAGCCCATCGCGCGCAAGTTCATGCACCTGATGAAACGTTATGAAGAGATCGTAACGGCTGTGGGCTCTGGTTTTCATATGAACCCATCACCCGGCAATATCAAGGACGGTCTCATCACCGACGCGATCAAAAGCGCCGGCGCGGCCCGCAAGGGAGGCACCTCGCCGGTTGTAGATGTACTGGACTACACCGAGCCGGCCGTAAAGCCGGGACTCAACCTGGTGTGCACGCCCGGCAACGACGTGGAGGCAACAACGGGAAAGGCAGCATCCGGTGCCACGCTCATACTTTTTACAACGGGCCTCGGAACGCCAACCGGCAACCCCGTTTGTCCCACCATCAAAGTGGCCACCAATTCGAAGCTTGCGCAGCGGATGAAGGACATCATAGATATCGACACCGGCCCCATCATCTCCGGCGAGAAGACCATCGAAGAAATGGGAGCGGAGATCCTTGAATATTGCATCCGCGCCGCCTCGGGCGACGTTCAGCCCAAAGCTGTTTTACTAAACCAGGACGACTTCATTCCGTGGAAGCGGGGCGTATCGTTATAAATCTTGCCAAAACTTGCTATGAAACAATTTCTCGACGAACAGTTCCTTTTACATAACAAAACCGCAGAGCGGCTCTACCACGAGTTTGCAAAGCCGATGCCCATCATCGACTACCATTGCCATCTTCCTCCCGACCAGATTGCGGAAGACAGGAGCTTTGAGAACCTCACGCAGGTATGGCTTTACGGCGATCACTACAAGTGGCGTGCAATGCGCACCAACGGTATCAACGAGCGCTACTGCACAGGCGACGCGAGCGACTTTGAAAAATTTCAAAAGTGGTCGGAGACCGTGCCTTATACACTGCGTAACCCGCTATATCACTGGACGCACCTCGAGCTGCAGCGCTACTTCGGCGTGAACGAGCTGCTCAACCCTGCTTCGGCGGGGCGTATTTATGAAGAATGCTCTGCAAAGCTGCAGCTGCCCGAATATTCCGTGCGCGGATTGCTCACGAAGATGAACGTGAAAGTGGTTTGCACTACCGACGATCCGATCGACTCGCTGGAGCATCACGCGCGCATCAAGGCAGATGACTTTGGCGTGCGCATCCTGCCAGCCTTCCGTCCCGACAAGGCGATGAATGTTGACAATGTTGCCGCATTCAACGAATACCTCCGCAAGCTGGAGATTGTCAGCAATACATCGATCTCTTCCTTCAACGATTACCTCGCGGCCCTCAAGTCGCGTCACGATTTCTTTGCAACGATGGGCTGCTCGGTTTCCGATCACGGCCTCGAGCAGATCTACGCCGAGCCATGGACCGAAAGCGAAGTGCGTGGCATCTTCTCCAAGATCCGCTCTGGTGGCGAGCTTACGGCGATCGAGAATCTCACGTTCAAGTCGGCGATGCTCGAGATCTTTGCGATCTGGGATTGGGAAAAAGGCTGGGTGCAGCAATACCACCTGGGCGCACTCCGCAACAACAACACACGGATGATGCGCAGCCTCGGCCCCGACACTGGTTGGGATTCCATCGGCGACTTCTCGCAAGGCCGCGCCCTCGCAACGTTCCTTGCACGGCTCGACGAAAAAGATCAGCTCGCAAAGACCATTCTTTACAACCTCAACCCGGCCGACAATGAAATGATGGCCACGATGATCGGCAACTTCAACGACGGCTCCGTTGCCGGCAAGGTGCAGTATGGTTCGGGCTGGTGGTTCCTCGATCAGAAGGATGGAATGACGAAGCAGATCAACGCACTCTCGAATATGGGCCTGCTGAGTCGCTTCGTGGGCATGCTCACCGATAGCCGCTCTTTCCTATCCTACCCGCGCCACGAATATTTCCGTCGCCTGCTGTGCAATATGTTCGGTGAAGAGATCGAAAACGGTGAATTGCCTGCCGACATAGAGTGGACCGGCTCGGTGATCCGCGACATTTGCTACAACAACGCATCCAATTATTTCAACTGGAAGGAAGTAGCCACCGCATCAACCATTAAAGCATCATCCTGATTATTAGCGGGCTGATGGCCTCCTGCCGGCAAGCCCATCGCTGCATATAGAACGAATCATTATCTGTCAACCAAAAAAGAACTGAACATGCCTAAGAAAGTTGTAACGCTTGGAGAAATTATGCTGCGCCTGTCTACGCCCGATCATAAACGTTTTGTGCAAGCCGATAGTTTCGATATAACCTATGGCGGTGGCGAAGCCAACGTGGCCGCGGCCCTCTGCAACTACGGACTCAACGGCACCTTCGTAAGCAAGGTTCCCAATAACGCAATCGGACAAGCGGCTATCAACCACCTTCGCCGCTATGGCGTAGACACCCGTTTCGTTGCCCGCGGCGGCGACCGCCTGGGTATTTACTTCCTGGAAACCGGTGCTTCCATGCGCGCGTCGCAGGTGATCTACGATCGTGCGGGTGCTTCCATTGCAGAAGTGGATGCGTCCGAATTTGATTTTGACCAGATCTTCGAAGGGGCTGATTGGTTTCACACAACGGGCATTACTCCGGCGCTCAGCGATAAGGCAGCCGCGCTCACAGAAGCAGCGCTCAAGGCCGCCAAAGAGCGTGGCATCACTACCAGCATCGACCTCAACTATCGTAAGAAATTGTGGACGAAGGAGAAGGCGCGCGAAGTGATGACGAGGCTTTGCCAGTACGTAGACGTTTGCATCGGCAATGAAGAAGATGCCGATACCACGCTTGGCTTCAAAGCTGCCGATACGGACGTAACGAAAGGTGAATTGAACCTGGATGGCTTCAAAGATGTATTCCGCCAGATGAAAGAGAAGTTCGGGTTCAAATACATCGCTTCTTCGCTTCGCGAAAGCCACAGCGCTTCCGACAACGGCTGGAGCGCGCTGCTCTATGACGGCAACGAGTTTTACCATACCCGCCAGTATGAAGTGCGCATTGTAGACCGTGTAGGCAGTGGTGATTCCTTTGCCAGCGGCCTGATCTATGGCCTCGTATCCGGCATGCCCATGAATGAAGCAGCCGAGTTCGGTGTTGCCGCTTCCGCATTGAAGCATACGATCCCGGGAGACCTCAACCATGCAACCCTCAGCGACGTGAAAGACCTGATGAAGGGCGATGCATCGGGACGCGTACAACGCTGATCCGTACAGACGCATCATATGCGTCTCCCAACGACGCATCATATGCGTCTCAATGAATGATGCACCATGCGCACCGCGCGAGACGCATCATATGCGCTCTACTTAAAAGCATAATTTATGATCATCGACAGCCTCGAAAACTCCGACAAATACACCAGCCTCCATCCGCGCTTCGCGCAGGCCTTTGGCTATATCAAAGGGCTATCGTTGAACGGGCTGGACGTGGGCAAGACCGCCATCGATGGCAGCGATCTGCATGCCGCCGTTTCCTCGAAAGAGGGCATGGCGAAGGAAGACGCGAAATTCGAAGCGCACAACCACTACATCGACATCCAGGTTTGCCCCGAAGGATCGGAGCAGATGGGCTGGAAGCCACGAAGCAAGTGCGTTAGGCCCATCGGTGAATACAATACGGAGAAAGACGTGACGTTCTTCAGTGATAAGCCCGACATGTATTTCACGCTTAGCGCCGGGCAATTTGCCATCTTCTACCCCGAAGATGTTCACGCCCCTATGATCGGCGAGGGAACTATTAAAAAACTGGTACTTAAAGTAAAGATCTGATATGGAGACCATCAACGCAACCGATAAGAAAGCCGCTATTCTGCAACTGGTGAAGGAGCAGGGCGTGCTTCCGCTTTTTTTCTATAAAGACCCAGGTGTCAGCGCCGATGTGTTGCGCGCACTTTATCGCGCAGGCATTCGTTCGGTGGAATACACCAATCGTGGTGAAGCCGCTCTTGCCAACTTCCGCGAGCTGCGCAAAGTGTGCGACAGCGAGCTGAAAGGAATGAGCCTCGGTGTAGGCACCATCAAGAATGCCGAATCCGCGCGCGCCTTCATCGACGCAGGTGCCGACTACATCATCAGTCCCGGGCTTGTGGAGGACGCAGTAGCTGTTGCCGATGAGCACGATATGCTTTGGGTGCCAGGCTGCATGACGCCGAGCGAGATCATCCGCGCCGAACAACTGGGCGCAAAGCTTGTGAAGTTGTTTCCCGGCAACATCCTCGGCCCCGGCTTCCTCAGCGCTGTAAAGGAATTGTTTCCAAACCTGCTCTTCATGCCCACCGGTGGTGTGGAAGCAGAAAAAGAAAATCTCTCCGGCTGGTTCAAGGCAGGCGTTTGCGCCGTTGGCCTCGGCAGCAAGCTCATCACGAAAACTTCTCTCGAAACACGCGACTATGCGGGTATCGAGTCGCTGACGCTGAAGGCACTTGCACTGATCAAGGAGGTGCGCGGATAGTTGAAACAATGGTTGAAGATTGAAGTCGCTTACAAGCGCAGGTATACTCACGTCCGCCTTTGAATTTCGACCGTTGAATTGACTCTATTTTGATTGCTTCTATAAATCACTACACATGCCTATCACCATAGAGAAGAAAGTACAGGCGCTCCCTGTTCCGGAAAAGTCCGGCGGCACCATGTCGAAGTATCGCTGGACTATTTGCGCGCTGCTGTTCTTCTCCACCACCATCAACTATCTCGACCGCCAGGTGTTGTCGCTCACCTGGAAGAAGTACCTCGTTCCGGAGTTTCATTGGAACGATAGCGACTACGGTACCATCACGGCGCTGTTCTCCATCTTCTATGCTGTGTCTATGCTCCTTGCAGGACGTTTCATCGACTGGATGGGAACGCGCAAAGGCTTTCTATGGGCCATCGGTATCTGGTCGGCGGGCGCGTGCATTCATGCCTTTTGCGGAATCGCCACTTCCGGCATCCTCACCGGTGTATGGTCTGGCTTTGAAGGAGCGAAGGCTGCCCTGGCAAATTTCGACAAAGCCGTGGTGATCACTTCAACGAGCGTGGCGCTGTTCATCTTTGCCCGCTTTGTTCTCGCGCTTGGCGAGGCAGGCAACTTCCCGGCAGCCATCAAAGCCACCGCTGAGTATTTTCCTAAAAAAGACCGCGCGTTCGCTACGAGTGTCTTCAATGCAGGCGCAACGGTAGGCGCACTGCTTGCACCCCTTTCCATTCCTTACATCGCCGAAGCCTGGGGATGGGAAATGGCCTTCATTGTCATTGGTGCTTCCGGTTTTATCTGGATGATGTTTTGGATGGTGCTCTATCAAAAGCCTGATGTGCATCCAAAGGTGAGCAAGGCCGAGCTCGCCTATATTCAGCAAGACAATGCACAGGTAGGCGCTGCTGCTACTGGGGCGCCTGTATCGCGCATGTCGTTCCGTGAATGCTTCCAGTACCGCCAAACCTGGGCTTTCGCATTTGGTAAATTCATGACCGACGGAGTCTGGTGGTTCTATCTTTTCTGGACACCTGCTTATCTCACCGATATCTACAAGATGCAAGGAACACAAACATCCGTTCCGCTTTTTGTATTGTATGGCATTACACTGCTATCGCTTATTGGCGGATGGCTTCCTACTTACTTCGTTGATAAGAAAGGAATGAACCCCTACGAGGGACGAATGAAAGCAATGCTCATCTTCGCCTTCTTCCCGCTCGTAGCCCTGCTGGCACAACCGCTAGGCAGTTATTCCTATTGGTTCCCGGTCATTATCATCGGCATTGCCGCAGCCGCGCACCAGGCCTGGTCTGCCAATATCTTCTCAACCGTGGGTGATATGTTTCCCCGCTCAGCAATCGCCACCATCACCGGCATTGGTGGTATGGCAGGCGGACTGGGCTCCTTCCTGATCAACAAAGGATCGGGTGTGTTGTTCACACACGCCGACAAGACGCAAATGCAGTTCATGGGTTTCCAGGGTAAGGAAGCCGGATACTTCATTATCTTCTCCATCTGCGCTGTTGTTTACCTCATTGGATGGATGGTTATGAAAACACTCGTGCCGAAATACAAGCCGATCGGCGAATAACAAAAGATCTAAAGATGAAACCGATCCTGTTGGGACTGGCGCTGTTAAGTGCAACGTTTCTTTCTGCGCAAACCAGGAATGAACAGTATTATGTCAAGGCTGCGCCCTTCAAAATGCAGGTGCCGGTGCAGCCGAAGTTTCCGGCACGCTGCTGGTCGATTCGCAGCTATGGCGCCGTAGCGGACGGGCATACGCTGAATACCGACGCTTTCAGGAAGGCGATCGCTGCCTGTGTCAAAGGCGGCGGCGGCAAGGTGATGGTGCCTGCGGGCTTATGGCTAACAGGACCCATCGAGTTGAAGAGCGGTGTGAACCTGGTAGTGGAGCGCGGTGCCATCGTGCAGTTCACGCCCGATCGCACGCAATACCCCGTGGAGCAGCTTCCGGGATCAACATCGTGGCAGGTGCGCCCACCCGTCTTTGCTTACAAGGCGGTGAACGTTGCCATCACGGGTGAAGGCATCATGGATGGAGCAGGAGAGAGCTGGCGCCCCGTGAAGAAAGACAAGGTAACGGCCAGCCAATGGCGTGCGCTTTCTTCTTCGGGTGTGATCAGCACGGATGGAAAAGTGTGGTGGCCCAGCAAGGAAGCGCTCGATGGCGAGGCTTACCTGAAGACACTGAAAGACAAGCCCGTGCTGACTGCGCAGGACTATGCTCCCGCGCGCGACTTCCTGCGTCCGCACATGGTGCAGTTGAGCAATTGCACCAACATATTGGTGGAAGGTGTTACGATCCGCAATTCGCCCAAGTTCGTTTTTTATCCAACGGCTTCTTCGCAACTAACGATGCGCAACGTGACCATCTTCAACGAAGAGTGGGCGCAAAACGGCGACGGCATCGACATCAGCGCCTGCAAGAACGTGCTGATCTACAAGTGCACGGTCTCGGCGGGCGATGACGGCATCTGCATGAAGTCGAGCAGCTCGGGCAAACTGCCTGCACCGCGCCTGGAGAATGTTGTTGTTGCGGGATGCACCGTGTACCGAGGCCATGGAGGCTTCGTGATCGGCTCCAACACCGACGGCGGGATGAACAACATCTTCGTCACCGATTGTAATTTCATTGGCACCGACATCGGCATCCGCGTGAAAAGCAACTCGGGACGAGGCGGCCTCGTGCACAACGTATTTATACGGAACATCTACATGTCCGACATCAAAAGCGAAGCCGTGTTGTTCGATACCTACTACGAAGACGTGACTGCGGGCAAAGACGCCAAAGATGTAAAGACCACGGCTCAGGACAAGGTTCCCGACTTCCGCGACATCCGCATCAGCAACGTGTATTGCCGTGGAGCGGCTACGGCCGTGTCCATCACCGGGCTGCCGTATGCGCCGGTGCAAAAGATCACGTTCGACTCCTTCCTGGTGTCGGCCGACAAAGCGTACAACGCGCGCGACGCTAAGGACATCGTCTTCCGCAATGCTGCAGTGTTGTTGCCCGACGGCACCCGACAGGATCTGGCGAAGGCGGCAGCTTTCGCAGAGATCGATCCTTTCAAAGGACTGGCGATGCGACCGCATAGCTCCATCAACAGTGCCGAGCTTGCCCGTCAATATGCTGCACATACTTCGTTATGGAATAAGGCGCTCGACTTCCTGCGCACACAGAAACTCGCAGAGCTAGCCCCGGGCAAATACCCGCTTGCCGGCGACTCGGTGTATGTAAGCGTTACGTACGGTCCTGAAAAGGCGCTCGATTCGACGAAGTGGGAAGCACATCGTCGTTACATCGACCTGCAATACATCATAGAAGGGCAGGAGAAGATGGGCGTTGCAGCGCTGTCGGGCGCAACAGAAACAGTTGCTTACAACGAGGCGAAGGACGTAGCCAATTATGCAGCCGAGGGTCGCTTCTACGTGGCGGATCCCACGCAGTTCTTCATCTTCTTTCCACGCGACGCACATCGTCCCAACATACGTGTGGTTGATGGAAATGTGCGCAAGCTGGTGGTCAAGATAATGGCGGCTCCTTAAAGCGAAACAACATCCGGCTGAGGGCCTGCGTCTGAATGATGCAGGCCTTTTTGTTAGAGCACGTCCCCGCTTCGCCAAATACTATATTAATTTGGTAGACTATTGGGCGGCTGCTATTTTCGTCCATTCTAAACGAAGGTTACGGTTTAAATGATGCTACCATGAAGCGAAAGGATCTGCCGCAGGAAGCGGCGTCGCACTTTTACGATCGTTGGCCGCTCGGGCGAACCGGTCGCATCGTGTTGCAGGTGTTGCTGGCGGCCCTGCTGGTGCTGCTCGCAGCCGGCCTCAACGTGATCAAAGCACAGGCGCAGGAAAACAGGATCACGTCGGTGTGCCCCCGATAACTTTGAAGCATGAAGCGGATCTTTTTTACAATAGGATGGATGCTGGCGGCGATCGCTGCAGGCGCGCAGGTGAAGCAGCGAAGCGAGCTCACACAAACCTGGGCGGGCTATTTCAACCAGACGCGGTTCAGCAACCATTGGGGTCTTTGGCTGGAAGGCCAGATCCGCACGCAGGACGACCTGGTGGACGGCTTCTCGCAAAGCATCCTGCGTGGCGGGCTTACCTATTACCTGGCCGACAATACAAAGCTTACGGCGGGCTATGCCTTTGTCAACCATTTCCCGGCCGACAATCATCCCGATGTTTCGCAACCCGAACACCGCGTCTGGCAGCAGCTGCAATGGCATACGAAGTATAGTCGCCTTCGCACGATGCAGTGGATCCGCCTGGAAGAGCGCTATCGCCGTCGCATTGCGGGTGATGGCTCGCTTGGTGAAGGGTTTCTCTTCAATTACCGCGCGCGCTACAATATCCTGCTGCAGCTGCCGCTTGCGCAAGAAGTGAAGAAAGGAACGGTGTCGCTGCTGGCCAATAACGAAGTGATGGTGAACTTCGGAAAGGAAGTAGTGACGAATTATTTCGACCAGAACCGCGCCTTTCTTGGGGCTTCGTATCATCTCAACGCATCCGACAACATACAGTTGGGCTATCTTAATGTTTTTCAGCAACTGGCAACGCCCGGTCGCTATCGTACGTTGCATGCTGCGCGGATCTCTTTTTTTCATAGTGTGGACTTCCGCAAAAAGAAGAATTGAAGATGCGATGGAGCCCCGTTGCGAACCGCAGTTGCCGGCCGCTTTGGACGGCGGATCATTTTGAACGATCAAATATTCAGTTATGAGCAGGCACGCATTGATCGCAAAGCTCGAAGCTGCCGGACGGGGCGCGCACCGCTCCGGTCCGGATAAGGAACAGGCACGCGCATTTGTGGAGGAACTGTTCTCCTACCTGTTTAGCTACGAGCAGGACCCTGCGCGCAGCGCGCTGGAATCGGGTTACGATGTGCTGCTCCACGACCTGGATGCATTGCTCCCGCTCCAGCATCGCCGCGAGGCTGGCCGCTTCTTCGATGCATTACCGTATTTATACGATGCCTTGCTCGACGATGCCGCCGCGATCCTCAACAGCGACCCGGCTGCGCGCTCACTCGAAGAAGTGCTTACATCCTATCCCGGTTTCTTTGCCACCTATGTGCACCGCATAGCGCACCAGGTGTGGAAGCAGGAATGCCACCTGCTGGCGCGCATCTTCGCCGAGCATGCGCACGGGCGCACGGGCATCGACATTCACCCGGCGGCGCTGATCGGCAGTGCGTTTGCGATCGATCATGGCACCGGCATCGTCATTGGTGAAACCACCGTGATCGGCAATAGGGTGAAGATCTACCAGGGCGTAACGCTGGGTGCATTGCAGGTATCGAAAGAAGCGGCCCGCGCGAAGCGCCATCCCACCATCGGCGACGACGTAGTGATCTATGCGGGTGCTACGATACTCGGCGGCGACACGCTCGTGGGCGATGGCAGCATCATTGGCGGCAACGTTTGGCTTACCTACAGTGTGCCGCCCAACTCGGTTGTATATCACAAGAGCGAAGTGCACATCAAATCGCAGGACCCTTTTCCTGAGCCCATCAATTTTATTATCTGATCTCAAAAACGATAGAAGATGAAAGCGAACAACATTCTCGAAGTCATTGGCAATACGCCGCATGTGCGCCTCAGCCGCCTGTTTGGAACGGAGCACGAAGTATGGATCAAGCTCGAAAAACAGAACCCCGGCGCATCCATCAAAGACCGCATTGCGCTGGCCATGATCGAGGATGCGGAACGCAAGGGCCTGCTTCATAAAGACAGCGTCATCATCGAGCCCACATCGGGCAACACGGGCATAGGGCTGGCGCTGGTAGCTGCTGTGAAAGGTTACAAGTTGATATTGGTGATGCCGGAAAGCATGAGCATCGAGCGCCGCAAGCTAATGCAGGTGTATGGAGCTGAGTTCGTGCTCACCCCGCGCGAGAAGGGCATGCGCGGGGCGATCGACCGGGCGCAGGAGCTGGCAGCAGCCACGCCCGGCGGTTGGATTCCGCAGCAGTTTGACAATGCGGCCAACGTGGAAGTGCACCGGCAAACATCGGCGCGCGAGATCCTTGCCGACTTCGGCGACGGTCTCGATTATGTGATCACCGGCGTGGGCACGGGCGGCCACATCACGGCCATTGCCGAAGTGGTGAAGCAGCAGTTGCCCAACCTGAAAGTGTTTGCTGTGGAGCCTGAGCTGTCGCCCGTGCTCAGTGGCGGTGCTCCTTCGCCTCACCCACTGCAAGGGCTGGGGGCAGGTTTCGTGCCCTCCATCCTCAACATGTCGCTGATCGACGGCGTGATTCAGGTGGGTAAAGACGAAGCCTACCAGTACGCACAGCGCCTTGCGCGCGAGGAAGGCATCTTCGGCGGAGTGTCTACCGGTGCTGCGCTGGCCGCGGTAGCGAAGAAACTCCCCGAACTTCCGAAGGGCTCTAAGGTCCTTACGTACAACTACGATACAGGCGAGCGGTATTTCTCGATCGAGGGATTGTTTTAAATGCATCCGGCGGAGAGACGCTCAGAAATGTAAAACCCCTCGAAAGAGGGGTTTTGGTTTTGGTGGCCTCGCCGGGAATCGAACCTGGATCTGGAGCTTCGGAGACTCTCATACTATCCATTGTACTACGAGGCCAGTATCCCCAAAGGGGCGACAAAGATAGGGAAAAGGGGTCTAAGGTTCCAGGGTTCTGCTGGTCCTGGAGTTCTGAATTTGCGGGCCGTAGCCACCTGAACACTTAACCACAAACGACAAACCACAAACCACAAACTGCTACTTGATCAACCCATGCGCATTCGTAGCAAAGATCTTCACGGCGATGGCGAGCAGGATGACGCCGAAGAATTTGCGGATCGCGATCAATCCCGAAGGGCCGAGCATGCGCTCGATGTGGCGGAGCGATTTCAGCACGAGGTATACGAAGATGAGGTTGGCGATGATGCCGAGCAACATCGGGGTGTAGTCGTAGTTGGCCTTCAGGGAGATGATGGTGGTGAGCGTGCCCGAGCCGGCAATGAGCGGGAACGCAATGGGCACCACGGTTGCCGCCCTTGCTTCGCTCTCGCCTTTGAAAAACTCCGCACCGAGCACCATCTCCAACCCCACGATGAAGATCACGATGGAACCGCCCACGGCAAAGGAGCCTACATCCAGGCCGAGCAAACTGAGAAAGGGCTTTCCCAGATACAGGAAGCCGATCATCAATGCACCGGAGATCAGCGTGGCGCGCTCCTCGTGGATGCCGCCCAGCTTGTTCTTCAGCGAGATCATTACCGGCACGGCGCCCACAATGTCAATCACCGCAAAGAGGGTAAAAGTGACGGTCAGGAAATCTTTTACGTTGAAGTCCATGGCGAAGGGGTTTGAGGCAAAGATCGGGATGAGCGAAAGAACGCAGATCTTCTATGATTTCGAGGATTCGTTATGATGTCCATCTTTGCCGCGTTGGCGAACCATATAAAATCTTCTCAATCTGCGAGACACCGAAGGGGCCTCCCGAACCTTCGGGATGCGTTCTTTCTCTCTGGTATCAGTTCCAGGAACGAAAACACCGTCTCGGGCTGCGGCTCGGCAAAGCAGTCATCCTTTCCTCGGGGCGCCGGGTAGCTGCGCTGCACGACGGCGCCTCCCGCAAATAGCACCGGCCGTAGAAATACGGGACCATCGTAAACAAACGAGTGATACTCTCCATTCTCTCCACAGGGGTCGACGCCTTGAGGAAGATCGTTCAGGAACGAAGCATCCAGCTCGCGACCGCAAAACGAGCGCGGAAGCAGGCTTTCATTCACCGCCACGACCACGGCGCGGAAGCGGAGGCGGATGAATTCCTCAAGCAACTCCGTCGTGTTCATGCCCCACAGTGGAAACAGCGGCTCCAGGCCCACTTTGGAAAGCTCGCTCTCGCGGTAGCGCCGCAAGTCTTCTAGAAAAAGGTCTCCGTAGGCGGCGTGGGTAAAGCCTTCCGATTGCAGCGAGAGGTGTGTTGCACCCAATACCGCTTCATACTCCTGCATCCCCGGCGCCGCAGGCAGCTGCATCACCGTGAGCTCTTTGCCCAGCGCAGCAGCCTGCGCCTCGAGTAATTGCCGCGGCACGCCGTGCATGGCAATGCGGCCCGTTTCTTCATTGATGGCGGTCAGCAGGCGGTTAAAAGAAAGGCCCTGCTGCCCGGCATAGTGCAGGCAGAGGGCCGAGTCTTTACCGCCGCTCCAGTTGAGGAAGGCGTTCATGATCGTTTATTTGATGTTCAGCGTTGCGCCCACCATAAAGTTAAAGCGACGCGAGTTGTATCCGTACGCATCGGTATACTTCTGGTTGAGCATATTACGCAGGTCGGCAAATAGCTTAACCGAAGAACCCACCTGGTATTCGGTGTAGAAGTCTACGGTGCCGTAGGCGTCGAGCTCTGTTGGAGCACCGCCGAAGATGAACTCCTGCCGGGCACCCACGTGACGATACGTTGCACTCACCGTCCAGTTGCTGCACGGGAAGAAGCCCGCAGTAACATTCGCGAGGCTTTTCGGCCGGCGGAACAGGTTGTTGTAGGTGGTATCACCCTTCACATCGTAACCGAATGTGGAAGAGTTATACGCATAGTTGAGCGTGTTCACTTCGCCGGTTACCCACGTATAGTTGGCCGACGCGAAATACGACTTCGTGCGTGCCTGCAATTCCAGCTCGAGGCCGTGGTCTTTCTGGCGGTTGTAGTTGAAGTATACGTTCGTAGCGTTGTTGAAGTCGAGGCCGTTCTTCGTGTCGCGGCTGAAGTACGTAGCGCGCGCCATCAACTGGCGCACCGGCCGCACCTCTACGCCGGCATCGATCGTGAAGGTTTCTTCCGGCTTCAGCGTGCGCGTTCCAACCGACGCATCGAACAACTGGTACAGCGACGGCACTTTGTATGCCGTGGCCAGGTTGGCAAAAAGCTTCACCTGGCCCGCAATGCGGTACGATGGGTTGAAGCTCCACGTAAAGTTGTTGCCATAGCGGGAGTGATGGTTGTAGCGGCCACCGAGCTCCAGGTTGAAGCCGGAAAGATCCTTCAGCAGGAACGCCGCATAAACGCCGGTTTGCGTGACTTTGGCCGAATCCTTCGCAAGGGCCGTTTCATATAACCCGAAAGAACTTTTGGACCCGTAGTACTGGTCGGTATTCTGCAGTCTCCATTCGGCGCCTCCCAGTATTTCTACATGTTGCGAAAACTGCACGCGCGTATACGCTTCTGCAAAATGCGAGCGCCCGCTGTACTGCTGCCGCGTCCAGTCGGCAAAGCCGCCAACGAAGAGCGAATCATCCCAGTAATAGCGTTTCATGCTATTGTAGTTGTAGTTGATGAACAGCTGGTTGGCAGGGCCGTACTGGATGGTTGTAGCAAGTCCGGCGGTGGTCTGATCCCACTTCACCGTGTAGTCCTTCTCGTCGGTAAACGCGCCTGCATCGAGGTCGGTCTTGTAGTGCGAGCCCTGCCCGTAGAAGCGCAGGTTCACCTTGCCCGAAATGTCGAAGCCGAGCGACAACTGGTAGGCGTCCTGGCGGAAAGCATCGTTGTCGAAGCCGCCGCTGACCGTGGTGTCTTCCGCGCTCGACATTCCTTCGGCCGACAAGCGGTTGTAGGAAGCATTGTACGCAACCTTCTTCGCCTTTCCCGCCAGTGAGAACGCGCCTTTGAACGTGTCGTACGAGCCGCGCGCGATAGTGCCGGTGCCCTGCACTTTTCCTTCGGCGCTTTTGCGCGTGATCACGTTGACTACGCCTGCAACGGCATCGGAACCATAGAGTGTAGAAAGTGCGCCCTTAACGATTTCCACGCGCTCGATGTTCTCGATGGGAAGTGCGTTGATGTCGAAGGCGCCTGCGATCGTCGAGGGGTCGTAGGCGGGGATGCCGTCGATGAGGATCAGCGTCTTGCCCGTGCCTGCTCCGCGCAGGTAGAGGTCCTGGTAGGTGCCGGGCGTGTTTTGCGCACCGATGATGGCGAATCCGGCCTGCTGGTTGAGTACGTCAGACAGTGTTTTGCCCGTGCTGCGCCGCAGGATGTCGGCACCGATGATGGTGACCACCTTTCCGGTCTCGTTCACGTTCTTCGAAAACTTGTTGGCGGTGATCACCACCTCGGGAAGCGTTCTCTGGGCACTGTCGGTTTGTGCGAATGCATGGCTGCAGCCCAGGATGGCAGCCACGGCAAAAGCTCTTTTCATAAAAGAGGGGTTTTGAAGTGACTGCTTCCGGTAAAAGGGGAACTAAAAAGCGTAAACTTTCCATTCCTTGCTTTTCACCCGAAAGCAAAATTGAATTGAATCTCCCGGCACAGGCCGGGAAATGTTGCAGCGGGCAGGTCTTCTGGCTCAATCGTTCGGGCGCCTTCCCATCCCGCCTGAGGCGAGACAGTGGCAGGTTGCCCTTGGTGGTGGAGGTGAATGGTGAATGGTCAATCGGCGTATGCACGAAAGCTCGCCCTGACCTTTTCACCATTCACCATTGATCATTCACCTCGATCTTACAGCTACGGGGATAGCTCCTGATTCCAACAGGATTCCCTTTTCATCACCAACATGACGTTGGTGAACCAGTTGCGCGGCGAAGATAGGGGAGTGAAGCGTTGGGATGAACAAGTGCTGGTAGGCGACGGTTATCTGTTCATAGTTGAGCACCGTTTAGAACACCGCGGACATGTTCCGGGTTCCTTTCTTCCCGATGCTTGTTGTGTATCTTCAAACATAACTAGCTATGCAATTCACCCCAACCAATCCCATTGTACATCTTTGCATCCGGGGAATGGCGCTCGAAGCGCAAGGGCAAACGGGCGCTGCCCAGACCGTATTTCTACAAGCATGGAACGAAGCGGCTCACGACTTTGAACGATACCTGGCGGCTTATTACCTCGCCCGCACTGCAACGGATGCATCGGAACAACTGACGTGGCTCGAAGCAGCCCGCGATGCAGCCGCCAGCGTCGACGACGTGGCCGTGCGCAGTGGCATGCCCGCTTTGTATCGTGCCTTTGCAGCGTGTTACACCGCACTGGGTGATGCCGCATCGGCAGCGCATTACACAAAGCGCGCTGAAGATGCCTCAGGCACTCCTTACGATGCTGGTCCTTTCTATCACGGCACCCGCGCCAATCTCCGCACCGGCGACCTGCTTACACCCGGCTTTGGTTCCAACTACCAGGATGGCCTGCAGATGAACCATATCTATTTCACTGCGTTGCCGAATGGAGCCGGGCTTGCGGCCGCACTGGCGAAAGGAGAAACTCCGCAGCGCGTCTACATAGTGGAGCCCACGGGTTCCTTTGAGCACGACCCTAATGTTACCGACGTCAAATTCCCGGGCAATCCTACGCGTTCGTACCGCACCGCTGCAACTCTACGCATCGTTGGTGAGCTCAACGAATGGGAACGAACGAGCGAAGAGCAGGTGCGTCAATGGCGCGAACGGCTGGCCGCAAGCGAAGGCAAAATCATCAACTGATGATAGCAAAACAGAGAAGCGCCGGCCCGTGGCCAGCGCTTCTTACTCATCGCTTCTTACTCATCGCTCATTCCTTCACAACCCGCAACGTCTGCACCGCGCCTTCCGCATCGCGCAGCGTTACAAAGTAGATGCCCGCAGCCTGACGGTCCATAGGTATTTGTACGGTTTGCGTACCTGCACTCATGCGCGTACCATTGCTCCAAAGCTTGCGTCCCTGCGCGTCGAAGAGGGAGAGCTGCACCGTGCCCGCCGCGGGAGCAGACAGCTGCAATTGTGCATTGCCGCGCACGGGGTTGGCCGTGAATACGGCTTGCAGGCCTGCGCCTCCAGCGTCGGTAAGGCGGATCACCGAAGTATAGGTTGCGTTGCCATCAAAGTCGGTTTGTTTGATGCGATAATAAATCGCGCCCTGCGCGTTGCGGCGCGTGTAGCTGTAGCTGTGCTCGCTGCTGCTGTTGCCGGCGCCTGCCACCTGCGCAAGCGCGGTGAAGCTGCGGCCATCGCGGCTTTCTTCTACTGTAAAGCCGGCGTTGTTGGTTTCGGTAGCCGTGCGCCACTGCAGTTCATCGCTGCCGTTGCGGCGCTGCCCGGTGAAGGACGTCCAGGTAACCGGCAACACCGCATCAAGCATCCGCACCGAGAAGGGAGAAAAGCTCGTGAAGTTGCTGCGTGAAACAGTGTACGGGTTCGAGCCGCCGGCGTTCAAGGCCACCGTTCCGTAATCCCAGCTGCTGCCGGTGTAGTGTGCAAAACGACAGCTGCCGCGCGAGAACTGCGGAAGCTCGCGGCTCGCCGGCCATTGCACCGTAATGGTAGCATTGGAGCCTCCCGCAACAGCTTCGCTAATCATCCAGGTGGCGTTCACCGCGTAGTTGGTGAGCACGCCGCCGTTGGTGCCGGAGAGGTAGGCCGCCGGCAGCACACGCACGCTGATGTTATCGCCGGTGGAGCCCGCCGTAAAGGCGACGGTCGCAGGGAGATATGCGTTCGTGGTGCCAACCGGGAACAATTTGCTGCCGCTTGCCGCGAGCGGAAGCACCAGCGCGCCATTGCCCGTGGCCACCAGATAATTGGTGCTGCTTGAAGTGATGTTGCCCGTCACGCTAAGGTCGAACGCGCCGAGCGTTGCCTTGCCCGCAGTAAGCACGAGGTTGCCGGCAACAGCAACGTTGGAGGCAAGCGAAAGCCCGAATGTGTTGTTCAGCGTGAGCTGGTTGAAGGAGCTGAGCGCGCTCACCGTTTGCGCTTCCACGCCATTGAAGTTCACGATGCCTGTAGTTGCGAAGCTGCCGCCGGTCTGCGTCCAGTTGCCGCCCACGTTATGCGTGAACGCGCCACCCGCAAGCGATCCACCCGTGATGGTCATGTGTTTCAGCAGCGTAAGACCGGCCGAAGTGCTCTTGGCACCGGCTGTTATTTCTACGGAACCATACGTCACCGTTGGCGTGAGTGCCTGTGCACCGCCGTAATACTCCACGATGCTGAACGAGTCGAGCACGTATTGCGTAAAGGCGGGAAGCACGCTGCTGCCCGCGATGCGCAGGCGTGCGTTGTTCTCGATGGTGAGCGTGTTGGGCGTGTTTACCGCGTCCTGCGTGATGGTGAGAATGCCCATGTCGAGGTTGCCCGAAGTAATGTTTAGGTCGGTAACTCCGATTACGTTCTTCTGCAGCACAAGCGAGTAACCACTGCTCTTTTCAATGTCGAAGTCGGCCAGGGTGAGCGACGCAGCCGAGCCCGTGAGGTTGCCGTTCATGGCACCATTGAAGGTAACGCCTGCATTGGCCGCGTCGATGCTGCCGTTGATGGTAAGGTCGTGGCTTACGTTGAAATCCGAGTTCACGCTCATCACCGCGCCGCTGTTCACCGTGAGGTCGTAGAAGCTGGTGTTGGGTGAACCCGACATCTGTGCGGTTGCCGATGTGAATACGAAGCGCGAAGTGCCGCCGTTGAGCGTGCCGGCCGATTCGAAATCACCTGCAAGCGTGTATGTGTTTGAGCCGGCGTTGAATACGCTGTTGTCGGCGATGGTAAAGTTGCCGCTGATGTTGCTCCAGTTGGCCGAAGGCGCGACGCCTGCCGTGTTTCCGATCGTTACGTTCGCGAGCGCAGTGGGCGTGCCGCTCACCGTGAGTGCCGCGCTGCCACCAAAGTTGACGGTGCCTGTGCTGCTGAAGGTATTGCCACCGGAGTTCGCTCCGAGGTTGGCAGTCTTCGGAGTCGAAGGGTTGAAGAAGAGTATTCCGCTGCTCGTTACCACACCATTGTTGGTAAAATTGCCGGCAATGGTATGCGTGGAAACACCACCGTTGAACGAAGCACCGTTCGCGATGGTGAAAGGCCCGAGCACGTTCCAGGCTACGCTCGGACTGATGCCGCCGGTGTTGCGGATGTTGAGCGTTCCGAAAGTGGGCGTACTCGTGGAGTTGAGTACCGGTGCAAAGGTGCCTTCGAAATTGATGATGCCGGTGGAAGTAGATACCAGCGCGTTGATCAGCTGGATCGTTTGCACCTGCGTGCCTGCAAACGTTGTAGAGCCACTGCTTGTAAGCGTGCCGCTGTTGGTAAGGTTGCCATACAGCACCGCCGTGCCGGCGCCTGCATTGTAGGTGCCGCCGCTCACGATGGTGAGTGCGCCATTAAACGTGATGTCGGAGCCGGCAACAGTATACGAACCGTATACGGTCAGCTTGTTGAAGGTGCTGTTGCCGGTAATGGTCTTGCCACTGCCCATGGCCAGCACGGCGCCCGTTGCCGGGGTGAATGTGCCGCTGTTGCTCCAGTTGCCGTAGATGGAAAGGTTATGCGCCGCGCCGTTGAGCGTGGCGCCGCTGCTGATAGAAAGGTTGCCAAGCACGGAAGTAGAGGCCGCAAGCGTTTTCGCGTTCGAACCGCCATTGGTGAGCACAAGGTTGCCGTAGGAGATGCCGCTTACGGTTTGCGTGCCGGTGCCGTTATACGTAGTTGTACTGTTCGAGCCGAAGGTGTAGTACGTGTAGTTAGCGGGGAAGTTGTTGCTGCCGCCGACGACGAGCGCAGCGCCATCTGTCACCTGAAGTGTGCCGCCGATGGTGTTGCGGTTTGCGGTGAAGGTGGACAGGTTGAGTGTGCCTGCTTGCACCAGCAGGTCGCTGTTGAGTGTGAGGTTGCCTGTCAGTGTGGCCGTGCCTCCGGTTTTGTTGATGACGATCTTGTTGAAGGACGTTGCTGAAATGCTCTGGTTGCCGGATCCGGTAAAGGTGGCTGTTCCGCCGTTGGGCAGGTAGGTGCCGTTGTTGAACCAGTTGCCACTCACCTGGATCGTTGTGCGGTTGGTGGCGAAGGCTCCGTTTGCAATGGTCACATCGCCGGCGATGGTAGTAGGGCCGGAGAAGTCGAACGTGCCTGCAGTTACCGTAAGGTTGCCGTTGACGGAGGTAGTGGACCCCGCGGTGGCCGTTGCTGCCGTCTTATTGATCACAAGCTGGTTGTAGGTAACGCCGCCAACAGCCTGGAAGTTGCCGCCATTGTACGTAACGGTGCCGCTGCCCGGCGTGAAGGTGCCGCTGCTGTAGGTGAAGTCGCCTCCGATATTGAGGTTGCCCGCGCCGGTGAAGTTGATGTTCGCGCCACCGCTTTCCGTAAGCGAGCCTGTAAGGGCCACAGTGCCGGTGCCGATGCCGAGGTTGATGGCGTGGCCGCTCGTGCCATCGCTCAACAGGATATTGCCGTTTACGGTAAGTGTTTGTGCACCTACGTTCAACGTATGCGTAACGTTGGAACTCCAGCTTCCGCTGATGTTGCCCTGCGTGGTAAGCGAGCCGCTGGCGCCCAGTGTGAGCGTTACGGCTTGAGCACTGCCAAAGAGAATGCTCTTGGCCGTTGCGGCCGTTGTGATCGTGGGCTGGCTGCCGAAGGCAACGGCGCCGATCTGCACGATGTCGTTGGCGGAAGGCGGCAGCGATGGCGATCCCTGCACGCTGCTCCAGTTGTTCGGGTTGTTCCAGTCGGAATTTTGCGAGCCGTTCCAGTTCACCACATTGCTGGTGGCCGAAAGCGTCCAGCTGCCGGCGATGGTGGAAAGACCCGTTTGCTCTACGTAATTGCCGGAACTGCTGCTGCCCGATGAGCCCATCGCGGTCCAGCTGCCCGAAAGCCGGTAAGGCTGCAGGCTGGCCTCGTTGTTGCCATTCAGCTCAACGTCTTCGTAGTGAAGACGCAGGCGCGCCGAAGTGTACGTTCCCGACGCTACGCTTATCGTATAACTACGGTTGATGGCGGCGCCGAAGGGGAAGGTGCTGACGTTGCCGGTTGCTACCGTTACGGTGACCCCGTTGACGCCCGAAGCTCCGGTAAAGTTGACCAGGTTTTGCGCGCTTTCAAACGGATAGTCCGTGCCCGATACTAACGCGTGCGCACGCTCGATGGTGCCGAGAATGCTGCTGCCCGCCGCGAAGTTGATGGTGGAAGTAACGATGATGCGTTTGGATGTCGTACGCAACACGCCGCTCGTCATGTTGAGCGTAGGCGTGGTGATGTCATTCGCCAGGAACACCGAGTTGGTGACGCTGGTCTTGTTGATCGTAAGTATGTTGAACGTTGTTGCGCCCGTGAGCGTGGCGTCGCTCGTGCCGGTGAACGACACGGTGCTGCCGCCCGCGGTAAAGCCTCCGTTGTTGATCCAGTTGCCCTGAACGATGTGGCTGAATGCGCCGGCCGCAAGCGAAGCGCCGTTGTTGATCGTGATGTCGTCGGTTACGGTGAGCGCGCCGGTGGCGGTCTTCGCACCGCCGCTAAACACGAGGTTGTCGTAGGTAGCGCCGGGAACGTTCTGCGCAGCTCCATTGAAGATGACCGTGTTGGGTTTCGTCGTAGCCGTATTGAAGGTGCCGCTGCCGATGGTTAGCGCGGCTGCAATGCCGAGCGTGGAGTTGGCCGCCAGCTGCAGCGACGATGTGCCGCTGAGTGTTACGCTATCGAGGTTGGAAGTTCCGTTATACAGGCACGTGCCGTTGAACGTGACCTTGCAGGCGGTTGCGGTAAGGCTGCCGGTAACGTCGAGCGTGTTGCCGATGGTGAACGAGGTGTTGGCGGTAAGCGTGCCGGTTGCCGAGAGTGTGTTGATGGAGATAACGCCGCCGCCGGTGATGCTTTTGCCACTGCCGTTCATCACGAGGATGCCGCTGCTGCTGAAGCTTCCGCTCACCGCAAGGTTGCCCGTGAGGTTGAAGCCTGAAGTGGCGCTGACCACGCCCGCTGCCGAAACGGTAAGGTTGTTGAGCGTAATGTTGGAGCCCGAGATCGTTTTGGTGGCTCCGCCCGTCATCGTGATCGTGCCGCTGGTGTGGGTAAACACACCCGAGCCCGTCGTGGCCAGGTTACCTGCCACGTTGATAGCGCTCACTGACGATGAAACGCCCGAGGCAACGGTGGTGAGGTTGTTGAAGTTAAAGGCACCACTTCCGCTCAGGATGGAGCCCGCGCCGCCAATGGAAATCGTTCCGGTTGTGGTGCCACCATTGATGGTGCCGTTGTTTACGAGGTTGCCGCTGAGCGTATGTGCAAAGTTGCCTGCGTTGAAGGTGGTGCCGCTGCCCAGCGTGCTGCCGCTGCTCACGGTCATCCCGGCATTGGCATTGGCCGTTATTGAGCCCGCTGTGGTAAATGCATTGGCAACGGAAAACGCAGTGGCGGGGAGCGTTTTAATGCCGCTGCCGGAAAGTACGAGGTTGCCATAGGTCTTCAACGAAACCGTTTGGGCTGCTCCGTAGTATTCCACCGTGCTCGTATAGCTCAGCGAATACGCGTTATAGTTGATGGGGAAGTTCGATCCGGAAAGTTTGAGCGTGGCCCCGTTGGCAACACTGAACGTGCCGCCAGTGGTGGTGGTGCCGCGGTTGGCATTGACGCCCTGGAGGTCGAGCGTACCGGCGTCCACATAGATATTGCCATAAGAGGCGGCGCTGGAGGTGAGTGCGTTGAGGTTGGAGCTCACTGTGCGCACACCGCTGCCTGTGATACGCAGCGTGGAGTAAGTGTAGGAGGAAGAGATGGTCTGCGCCGATGCCGAGTTGTATTCAACCGTGCTTCCGGCCCCGAGCGAAACGGTGCCGGTGTAGTTGCCGGCGAAGGTGGATGCCGTCACTTTAAGGGTTCCGGAACTGTTCACCGTGATATTTCCGCCGAGCGTAGCGCCGCTGGCGGGAATGAGCGTGCCGTTGAGCGTGGTGGCCACGTTGGTGCCATAGGCCGTGCTCACGTTGAGAAAAGCGTTGGTGCTGATGGTCACCTTTTTAAAGGTTGTGGTGCTCGTGCCGCTGAGGGTCATTGCCTGTCCTGAAAAGATAGTGTTCGTCTGGTTGGCGGTGTAGGTATAGGTGCCGTTGTTGGTCCAGTTGCCGGTGATGGTCATTGCGGCTTTGCCCTGGCGGATGGTGCCGTTGGCGTTGATCGTAACCGGCCCGGAAACCGTCAGGTTTTTGTTGATGGTAAGCGTAACAGCGTTGGCGCCGCCCACTGTGAGGCCCGCACACGCGGAGTTGCCGCTGATAGTAGGGGCGTTGGCAAAGCTGATGTCGCCGATGACGGCCGCCTTGGTGGAGGAGGGAACACCATTCGTCCAGTTCAGGGAGTTGGACCAGCTGGTGCTGGCCGTACCCTTCCAACTGGTGCTTTGGCTGAAGGCCGACAGATTCAAAAACACCAGCACGCTCGCGAGCAACATTCTCATAGGATCTTTGTAGTTTCCGTGAACGGCAAAATTGAAACTTGAGCCCGCCTGATTTTCCCCAACTCGCTGAATCCGCTTATTTTGTCGCTGAAAGAAAGAGGCGTCGTCGGTTGCCTACGGCTATACTCTTATCTAGTTCGATGCATGACTGCACCTAAATCCGGACTGCGCCTTTTCGACTTTACGATGATCGTCATCTCGCTGGTGATCGGGATGGGCATCTTCCGAACGCCGGTCAACGTTGCGCGGGATGCGCCCTCCGTCGGCGTATTCTTTGCCGTTTGGGTGGCAGGCGGCGTCGTAGCGCTGTGCGGAGCGCTTACCTATGCCGAGATCGGCTCGCGCCTGCCGGTCACCGGGGGCTACTATAAGGTCTTTTCCTACGCCTATCATCCCTCGCTCGCTTTTGCCATCAACTGCGTCATCCTCGTTTCCAACGCGGCCTCGCTCGCCGGGGTAGCGCTCATCGGGGGCGAGTATATTTCCGCCGTGGTGGCGCCGGTGGTCGGCGGCGAAGTAGCGGGCAACAAGTTTTTGCAAATGGCGATCGCCGTAGGCTCCATCGCGCTGTTCTACGGCATCAACCTGCTGGGGCTGCGCCTTAGTGCGCGTACGCAAACGGCGTTGATGCTCATCAAGATAACGCTGATCATCCTGCTCATTCTTCCCCTGTTCTTTGCACCAGCTGCCAGCGCGCCTGCCGCTGTGGCCACGCTCAGCCCCACCATGAACGACTACCTGCTGGCGTTCGGCAGCGGCCTGGTTGCGGTTTCGTTCACCTATGGCGGCTACCAGCAAACGATCAACTTCGGCGGCGACGTGCGCAACCCGTCCCGTAACCTGCCGCGCGGCATCTTTTTCGGCATCGCCGTCATCATTACGCTTTACCTGGCCATCAACTGGGCTTATGTGCATGTCATTGGTTTCGAGCGCCTCCGCAACCCGGCCACCACCAACATCGCCGCCCTGATGGCTGCTAAGGTGTTTGGCCCCCAGGCCGAGCGGATCCTTTCGATCTTTCTCTTCCTGGGCGTGCTCGGGTATGTCAATGCCCTCCTGCTGTCGAACCCGCGGGTGATGTATGCGATGAGCGAGGACGGCATTTTGCCGCCTGCCTTCCGCCGTCGCAACCCCCGCACCGGCGTGCTCGTGCTTTCGCTTTCAGTTTTTGCCGTTCTTTGCCTGCTGATTGTAGGCTGGGCCCGGGAATTCGATAAGGTGTTGAGCTTTTCGATTTTCCTTGATTGCTTTGGTATGATCTTATCGGCCGGCAGCATATTCCTGCTGCGCCGCCGCACCCGACACCTCGACGAAACCGGAATTTTTAAAATGAAGCTGTACCCGGTCCAACCCGTCCTCTTTATTTTTGCGTACCTATTTGTAGCGATTAGCCTGCTGCGGCAACAGACCTTTCTTTGCCTGATCGGTCTGGGGGTGATGGGCCTGTTCATCGGGCTTTATTTCCTTGCCTTTCGCGGTGTCAAAAAAAATGTGAATGCCTGACGAGATCCTTCCCGATTCCAACTCCAACGAGCCCCAGCCGCGCCGCCACAGGCGTAGCCATGGCAGTAGCCGAAGCAGTGGCCGCAGCCGCAGCCATCGCAAAAGCTCTGCTTCTTCCGCTTCCGACAACACCTTTACCCTGGGACAGTTCCTGCTTCTTTTGTGGAGCGCCGCCACGCTCGGCATACTGCTTTACCTGATTGGAGACGTGCACCGGGCGCCGCTCCCCGCTATCCTCGGACTTGCAGGTGCGGCACTTCTGGGGCTGCTCCTCTTCTTTCGCGGGCTGCGCAAGAAAAAACGCAAGTGATGGAGCAGTAGAAGAAACGGGTTTTTCATCAGCGACCTGGAGCAAGAAATGAAAACTCTTGTGCAGGTTTCTGGGGTTCCGAAAGGTTTTGGGCGATGGTGAAAGAAAGGTGCCGCAGGAAAGTAGTACTTCCCGGTTACCAATAAACCAATAAACCAATAAACCAATAGACTTACTTTTACCCGCATGAAAAAGCCCATCAGCTGCTTTGCGGTGTTGCTGCTTTGTCTGGCCGCAAGGGGCCAGGAGCAGTGGGACCTGCGGCGCTGCGTCGACTATGCCCTCGCCAACAACATCTCCGTGCAGCAACAGGATGTTCAGGCCCGCCTCGCGCGGCTCAACTACGACCAGGCCCTGCTTTCGCGCTACCCTAACCTCAACTTCTCCACCAACCTCGGTTACAATTCCGGCCGCTCCATCGACCGCACCACCAACCAGTTTACCGACAACCCGTTTGTGTACAACTCGCTGTCGCTGCAGTCGAACGTGGACGTGTTCAACTTCTTTTCGAAGCGCAACCTCATCGAGGCCAACCGCATCGAATCGATGGCGGCTGGTGCGTTTGTAGACAAGGTGAAGAACGATATCGCTCTGAACGTGGCCACCACTTACCTGACGGTGCTGCAGGCGCGCCAGCAGGTGCAGATACTGCGTCTGAAGCAGGCGCAAACGGGCGCACAGCTGGAAGTGGTGCGCAAGCAGGTGCGCGCGGGCGCTGTGCCCGAGCTCAATGCCGCACAGCTCGAAGCGCAACTGGCGCAGGACAGCTCGAACGTGGTGAATGCAAAAACGTCCGAGATTCAGACGATCTACAATCTGAAGGCCCTGCTCGCGCTCGATGCAGCGCAACCCTTCGACGTAACGATGCCACCGGTGGAGCTGATCCCCGTGGAGCCGCTCGCTTCCCTCCAGCCCGACCTGGTGTACCAGTCGGCCCTGCAAAACCTGCCGCAGCAACGCTTCAACGGGCTCCGCATCCAGGCTGCCCAAAAGAACGTGGCGGCGGCACGCGGTGCCATGTATCCGAGCGTCACCGCCGGCGTGGGCGTACAGTCCAACTACGTGAGCACCGCGATGCAGCAAAACTTTAAAACCTACAGCGGCCCCATACCGGTGGGTTACGTGGGCACTACCAACCAGGATGTGTTCACCAACGTTTCCAATTACCTCGTGCCGGACGGGCAGCCCTATAAGAGCAGCTACTTCACGCAGTTCAACAACAACCTGAGCAAGTTTGCCGGCTTCACTATCAACGTGCCCATCTTCAATGGCGGGCAGGCACGCACGGCCTGGAAAAAGGCGCAGCTGAACCTCCGCAACCTGGAGCTGCAGCGGAATGCCGACAGCCTCACCATCAAGCAGGACATCTACAAGGCCTACGCCGATGCGCTGAACGCTTTGGAGAAGTTCAATGCTGCAAGCAAGGCCGTGGATGCCAACCAGCGCGCCTACGACTTTGCTACCAAGCGCTACGGCATCGGCCTTCTCACTACCCTCGAACTCCTTACTTCGCAAACCAGCCTGTTCACCGCGCAACTGCAACGCTCCTCCGCCCAGTTCGAATACATATTCCGGATGAAGCTGCTGGAATTTTATAAAGGACAGGGGTTGAAACTGTAACAGTTTGCAGTTTGGAGTTTATAATTAGCGCTAGGCAACGAAGCAAAGACTCATGACTAGTGAACTCTAGAACATCCGGGCTCAACTGAAAACCATAAACTAAAAACTGAAAACTTTCTCATGAGCAAAACTGTAAAATGGCTCCTCATCGGCGTTGCAGCGCTACTGGTAGTGCTGGTGATCGTAACGGCCATGTCGGGTAAAGACGAAGGCGGCACCAAAGTGGCCGTGGAAAAAGTGACGAAGCGCACCATCACCGAAACCGTGAATGCAAGCGGTAAGATCTACCCTGAGGTGGAAGTGAAGGTGAGCTCTGATATCTCCGGCGAGATCACCGAGCTGACGGTGCTCGAAGGCGACAGCGTAGTCAAAGGCCAGGTGCTCGCACGCATCTTCGCCGACATCTACTCCGCTCAGCGCGACCAGGCATCGGCGCAGGTGGCGCAGTCGCAGGCCCAGGTGGCCAACAGTTCGGCCGCCCTCGCCGCGCTCAAGGCGCAGCTTGACCAGGACCGCAACAACTACAATCGCAACAAGCAGCTATTCGACGACAAAGTGATCTCGAAGGCCGAACTGGAGCAATTCGAAACGAAGCTCCGTGCATCGCAGTCGCAGTACGACGCGGCGCTGCAGGGAATCCGCGCAGGCCAGGCCGGCGTGCAGGGCTCGCGTACGCAGCTGCAGATGGCAAATAAGAACCTCAACCGCGCTACCATCGTGGCGCCTATGAACGGCATCGTTTCGCAACTCAATGTGAAGAAAGGCGAGCGCGTGGTAGGCACAGCACAAATGGCAGGCACCGAAATGCTCCGAGTGGCCAACATGGGCTCGCTGGAAGTGCGCGTGGACGTGGGTGAGAACGACGTGGTGAAAGTGCACGTGGGCGACAGCGCCGACGTAATGGTGGATGCCTACAACGCCCGCAAGTTTCGCGGCGTGGTAACGCAGATCGCATCAAGCACCAACAAAACCGGCGGCGCTACGGCCACCAACGACGTGACCAACTACGAAGTGCACATCCGCCTCGACCCGACGTCGTACGCCGACCTCCTCGATCCCGCGCACCCGCGCAGCTTCCCCTTCCGCCCCGGCATGAACGCATCGGCCGACATCAAGACCCGCCGCCGCACCGACGTGCTCGCCATCCCCATCACCTCGGTGGCTGCACGCGTGAAAGGCAGCGATAAAAACCTCGACGACAAGAAGAAAGAAACGAAGAAGGAAGAAGAAGCCGGCATCGATGAAGCCGAGACCGCCGTGAGCGACGAGCTCGAGGAAGTGGTGTTCGTGCTCACGAAAGACAATAAGGTAGAAAAGCGCGTGGTGAAGACCGGCATCCAGGACATCAACTACATCGAGCTGCTCAGCGGCCTCAACGTGGGCGAGGAAGTGGTAAGCGCGCCCTTCAACGCCATCAGCAAAAGCCTGAAGAGCGGCGACAAGGTGAAAGTGGTTTCCAAGGACAAACTATTCGACAAGAAATGACGACCACCGCACCCCGCACCTACGGCGTGATCGGCAGCGGCAGCTGGGCGACCGCGCTCATCAAGATACTGACCGACAACGGCCACAAGACTCACTGGTGGGTGCGCAACGACAAGCAGGGCGACCTCATTCAACGTCGCCGCCACAACCCGAACTACCTGCCCACGGCCTATCTCAACGTGGGCAATCTGCTCATTGCAAAAGACGTGAACGAGGTAGTGGAAGCGGCCGACATCCTGGTGCTGGCAGTGCCCTCCGCCTACATCCGCGACGTGCTCGACCAATTGAAGCCCGGAGCCCTTAAAGAAAAGAAGATCGTATCGGCCATCAAGGGCATCGTGCCCGGCCCCGACGTGCTGCTCAACGAATACCTTGCCGAACACTACGGTGTGCCGCTGGAGAATTACTTCGCCGTGCTTGGACCCTGCCATGCCGAAGAAGTGGCCGCCGAAAAGCTTTCGTACCTCACCTTCTCGGGTGTGGATGATGCGCTCACAGCGGAGATCGCAGCTGCGTTCAAGTCGGCGTACATCAACACCGTTACCAACCACGATATCCTCGGTGTGCAGTACGCCGCGGTGCTCAAGAACATCTACGCCCTCGGCGCCGGCATCGCGCACGGCCTCGAGTATGGCGACAACTTCCTGAGCGTATACATCGCCAACAGCGCCGACGAGATGGCGGGCTTCCTCCAGAAGGCTGGCGTGAAGCACATCGAAGTGGGCAAGCACCATGCAGCACCCGGTGCCACGCAGAAAGACATCAACTATGCGGCCTCCGTATACCTCGGCGACCTGCTCGTTACCTGCTACTCCCTGTACAGCCGCAACCGCACCTTCGGGGCAATGATCGGCAAAGGGTATACGGTGCAGTCGGCCCAGCTCGAAATGAATATGGTGGCCGAGGGCTACAACGCCTGCAAATGCATGCATCACATCAACGAGCGCATTGGCGCCGACATGCCCATCGCTTCTACCATCTACCGCATTCTCTGGGAAAAGCTCCCACCTGCACAGGGTTTTGAGGAGATTGAAAGCGTACTTATTTGAGTGGATGGGGTAATGGGGCTCGCTTCGGCTGCGCTCAGCGTCACAGGCGCTGTCGGTTGCAATGCACTCAACCCCACGAAGCGAAGCGAAGGCGGGGGGTGATGCGACACGGTGCGTAGCCAACGACAAACCACAAACCACAAACCACAACGCCAAACCCCTTCCTCCTTGCTTTTCAACTCGCTCCCTTTTCTCCTCTTTCTCCCGGTTGTATTTCTACTGCACTGGATGCTGGCGCGGCGCGGAGCGGCGACGCAAAACTTCCTCCTGCTGGTGGCGAGCTGGTATTTCTACGGATGCTGGGACTGGCGCTTTCTCGGGCTGTTGCTCTTCTCTACTGGGCTTGATTACTACACGGGCCTGCGTATTGCGGCCACTTCGGGCGGCGCGCGCAAGGCATGGCTCTGGATCAGCATCGGCGCCAACCTTGGGTTTCTCGGCCTGTTCAAATATTACGATTTCTTTGTGCATTCGTTTGCAGCGGCACTTGGCGCGATGGGGCTGCAAACACATCCCTACATCCTCAACTGGGTGCTGCCCATCGGCATCTCTTTTTACACCTTCCACGGCCTTTCGTACGTCATCGATTGCTACCGCGACAGCATAAGACCCGAACGCAACTTCATCACCTATGCGCTGTTCGTTTCGTTCTTTCCGCTGCTTGTGGCTGGTCCCATCGAGCGGGCCACGCACCTCCTGCCGCAACTAAAGAAGGGGCGCGTTTTCCGATACGAGAACGCGGTGGAAGGCCTGCGGCAAATGCTCTGGGGCTTTTTCAAAAAAGTGGTCGTGGCGGATAACTGCGCTCGTTTTGCCAATCTCGTTTTCGCCGACCAGGGATCTTATAGCGGAAGCGTGCACGTGCTCGGCGTCTTCTTTTTTGCTGTGCAGATCTACGCCGACTTTTCCGGCTACTCGGACATTGCACTGGGCACTGCGCGCCTCTTCGGCATCGACCTGTTGCGCAACTTCGCGAATCCCTACTTCTCGCGGGACATAGCGGAGTTCTGGCGGCGCTGGCATATTTCGCTCTCCAGCTGGTTCCGCGATTACGTGTACATCCCGCTCGGAGGCAGCCGCAATGGCCGCGGACGGGCCATCCGCAACACCTTCATCATCTTTCTCGTAAGCGGGTTCTGGCATGGCGCCAACTGGACCTTCCTCGCATGGGGAGCGCTCCATGCGGTCTTCTTCCTTCCGCTGCTGCTGACGCGCCGCAACCGCATGCACCTGTCGGTAGTAGCCTCGGGGCGAATGCTTCCATCGCTGCCCGACGGGCTGCGGATGACCGGCACCTTCCTACTCGTGCTGCTTGCCTGGGTGTTCTTCCGCGCCCAAACGATCGGCGATGCAATCGCTTACCTGCGCGGCACCTTCCAGCCTTCTCTGTTCGCACTGCCGTGGATGCCGCCGATGGCGCTTATCTCGCTCGTGCTCACTGCATTTCTTTTTGGCATCGAATGGCTTGGACGTGAACGGCCCTATGCACTTGCAGGCTTCGGTGCGCGCTGGCCACCATTGGTTCGTTGGGGCTTTTACGTATTTCTACTGGCGCTCATCGGCATGTTCATGGTAACCGAGGAACAACCTTTCCTGTATTTTCAATTCTGATGGCACGCTTCCTCAAACATATCGGCCTCTTTCTCGTGTATGCGCTGCCGCTTTACCTGGGGTTTTTGTTTCTGTTCGGATCGCTGCTACCCAACCGCTACCTGGGCAACTTTTTTCCGCGGCCCGATAGCCGGTCTTTTTTGCGTGAGCGTATACAGGAAATACCGCAGCACGGAGGAGCGGACTTACTGGTGGTCGGGTCTTCGGTTGGCCAGCGGAGTATTGACCCACGCGTATTTTCCAGAAGCCGATTTTCGGTGCTCATACTAGCCTCGGGTGGTCAGAATCCTATGCAAACCGAGGTGCTCCTGAAGCGGTATGTCCACGCCCTTCGTCCGAAGTGCGTTGCAATTGCCATCAACCCTGATCTTTATACCACCGACCGCGCGGAACCTTCCATCGATCTCATCCTGAGTGATCGCATTGATGGAGACAATTGGCGCGATGCCTGGCGAAGGCCCGATCTACGACTGGTTAACACGCTGCTATTTTGGTGGATGCGCCAGGAGCTGGGGGTGCGTCCGCCGGCGCTGCGCACCTCCAACGAGCTGGATGTGTACGTGCCTGGAGGTTATCTCGAGCGCCGCCCTCCTGTGCGCAATACAGATCTGGCTGCAGCCTGCATACCGGGGCCCAGCGTTCCGCTCAATCCGATCCACCTTGCAGCCCTCGACAATTGCATTGCGTTTTTGAAGCAGAGGGGAATTCCATTCGTATTGCTTCAGCCGCCGCTCAGTGCCGCGCGTTACCGTTGCCGGCGCTTTCCGGCACAAATCGACTCCACATTTTCCGCACGTGGACGCTATTACAATTATAACCTGCAGCTGCCCTTGTCCGATACCTTCGATTTCATCGACAACGCGCACCTCGCACCCTCGGGAGCAATCAAATTCAGCGAGGCCTTCCTCCGCCAGATGCAGATGGATGGGTATCTGAAGTAAGAATGGGGTAATGGGGTAATGTGGTAATGTGGTAATGCCCGCCCGACGAAGCGAAGCGAAGGCGGGAGGTAATGGGGGCCGGGAACTGCGGCTCTTTGCTCAAACGAACAATTCCGCCGCAAGTCCATCGGCGCGTAGCATGCCGTCATCCGTTAATGCAAATCCTGTAGCCGTTTGCAGCACGAGCCCTTCCTGTAGAAATACGATAAGGCGCCGTTGGATATCGCGGTACTCCGCATCAGTGGCGGTGGCCGCCACGCGTTGCAGGTTGATGCCTTCAAGGGTGCGCAGCGCGATCATCAGGTATTCGTTGAGATGCTGTGCACGCGTGAGCGTTTCGCACTCCTGCGGCACCGAGCCTTCGGCAAGCGCGCGGATGTAAGCGTTGTTGTTGGCGATGTTCCAGGAGCGTTCGCTTCCGTTGTAGGAGTGTGCCGACGGACCGAGGCCGAGGTAGGGGAGGCCGCGCCAATAGCTTGAATTGTGACGGCTCCGCATGCCGGGCTTTGCAAAGTTGGAAACCTCGTAGTGCTCGTAGCCCGAAGCCTTCAACCATTGCATCAGCAGCAAAAACTGCCGCGCCTGCTGCTCGTTGTCGATGTCGGTTTTTTGGCGGTGCTCGATCTGCTTGTGCAGCGGCGTCTTTTCTTCCACGGTCAGCGCGTAGCAGGAGAGGTGCGGAATGCCGTAGCCGGTTGCGATGCGTACGTTCTCTTCCCAGCGCTCGTCGCTGAGGAGCGGCGAGCCGTAGATCAGGTCGATGCTCAGGTTGCTGATGCCGGCGGCCAGGCTGTCTTCGATGCACTGCCGTGCATGCGCAGCCGTGTGCGCGCGGTTCATCCAGCGCAGCTCGTCTTCAAAAAACGATTGCGTGCCGATGGAGAGGCGGTTGACGCCGGCTGCCTTCCAGGCCTGCAGTCGCGCGGGCGTGATGTCGTCGGGGTTGGCTTCCAGCGTGATCTCCGCGGCGCTGTGGATGGGAAAACCGGCGCGCAGCGTATCCATCACCGCGTTGAGCTCGCTATCGCTCAGCAGGCTGGGTGTGCCGCCACCGAAATACACCGTTTCCACGGGCGCACCTTCGAGGTAGCCCGTGCGCAGCCGTGCTTCCTCCTGCAAGGCTGCCACGAGCTCCGGCTTGAAGCGCATCGACGTGCTGAAGTGGAAATTGCAATAGTGACAGGCCTGCTTACAAAAGGGGATATGCAAATAAATTCCGGCCAACGGCGTTCTGGATTGAATACTTTTACAAACGTGCGGACGAAGGTACAGCGCCTACATCTACGCCCTTCCCGCCTTGCTTCATGCAAAAGGGTACGTCACTGCTTCCATAGACAGTTCAACGCTCGGTGCCGATAGCGGCCGCGTGTACCTCTTTGCCGGCACTGCGTACCGCTGGGCGCGCCTCGCCACTTCCGCCGGCGATGGCGATCTCTTCACTGCCATTCGCTGGAATGCGGGTTCCTATCAAAACACGCCGATCGATTTCAACAGATTGCATAGCCTCCAGCAACGCCTGCTCGATCACCTCGAAGACGTTGGCTACCCGTTTGCGAAGGTGTACCTCGACAGCATCCGGATCGAAGGGGAGGCCGTTGACGCCGCATTGCGCATCGACAGGGGTGTGCGCTACCTTATCGACTCCATCCGCGTGTACGGCGACCTGCGCATCAGCAACGAGCTGCTGCAGCGCCACCTTGAGCTGCCCAATGGCTTGCCGTACAGCAAGCGACGATTGCAGGCGGTAGACAAGCGCCTGGCCGAGTTGCCCTATCTGCAGGTGGAGCGCGCGTCGGATCTCACCATGCTCAACACCGGTTCGATCCTCAATGTATACCTTAAAAACAAGCGCAACAGCCAGGTGAACGCGCTCATCGGGTTCCTGCCCAACCCCGATGTGAATGCAACGAAGAAATTGCTCGTTACCGGTGAGGCCAACCTGCTGCTGCGGAACGGCTTCGGCGGTGGCGAAACCATCGGTCTCAACTGGCAGCAGCTGCAGCAAAGCTCGCCGCGCCTGCACCTGCTCTTCGAACAGCCCTACTTTCTCCGAAGTCCCTTCGGCTTTGGTGTCGACTTCGAGATGTTCCGCAAGGATACCACCTTCCTCAACCTCACCTTCGACCTTACCGCGCGCTACCGCAGCGGCAAGGGAACGGCCAGCCTGTTTTACCAGCGCCGCTCCACGGTTGTAAACGGCGTGAACGTGCAGCAGGTGCTGTCCAGCAAACGCCTGCCCGTTGAAGCCGACGTAGCTTCCAACAACCTTGGCGCCGGCTACGAGTGGCTGGGTACGGACTACCGCTTCAACCCGCGCCGCGGAACGGAGTACCGGTTCACTGCATCGGCAGGCATCAAAAAAGTGCGGCCCAGCAGCCAGGTGCTGGAGCTGAAAGACCCGGGAAATCCCGCATTTTCGTTCGAGCGGTTATACGACACCGTTAAACTGCGCACCTACCAGTTCCGTGCAACCTTTTCCGGTGCGCACTACTTTCCGCTGGGCAGGCAAAGCACGCTGCGCACCGCGCTCAACGCCGGCTTTTTTGCCAGCGGCTCGGTGTATCGCAACGAGCTGTTCCAGGTGGGCGGCTACAAGCTGCTCCGCGGCTTCGACGAGGAGAGCGAATACCTGTCGCAATATGCAGTCACCACCGCCGAATTCCGCTACCTGATCGGGCAGAACTCCAACTTCTTTGTTTTTGCCGATGGCGGCTGGGGCCGGCAGCCCGCGCCCGTCAACGCCGGCAGGCTTTACCTGGGCACCGGTCTCGGCATTTCGCTCGAGACGAAGGCCGGCATCTTCAACCTCGCCTGGGCTATCGGCCGCCGCGACGACGTGCCCTTCAACCTGCGGAAGAGCAAGGTGCATTTGGGGTATGTGTCGTACTTCTAGTCGCCTGCGGCGAGGTAGAGAAAGAACGCAGATTTTTTATGATTATTAAGATTAGCGCTGATAAGTATTTTTCGTACGCAAGCAAATCATAACCAATCATAACAATCTGCGTATTCGCCAAAGGCGAATCTGCGTCCTTTCTCTTTTCCCGATTAGCGATTGACGATTCACGTTTGTACCTTTGCTCCATCCCATGAGAAGCTGTCGCGCCCTTTGCCTGGTATTGCTGCTGCTGGCTGGCCTATGCTCCGCCGCGCAGGAAAGCACGCTGGTTTCCGACAGCATCGTTCCCCGCGTCGATTCTTCGCTGTACCCAACCGACAGCACCCTCCGCGATTCTTTCGTGGTGCCGCCACCCATCGTGGTGCCGATGCGTTTCGATTCGATCGTCTTCGCCCGTCATCCCTTTATCTCCTTCCGCAACCCGGTGCGGCTGCGCGAGTCGGGGCACCGCGCCGAAGGCAAGGAGTCGCTTTTTTACGCGGTGATGGGACTTTTGCTGCTGCTGGCCATTGCCCGCAGCGGGTTTCCGCGCTACCTCGCCGACCTGTTCAAGCTTTTCTTCCGCGCCAACCTGCGGCAGCGGCAGGCGAAGGAGCAACTGCAGCAATCGCCCGTGCCTTCGATCTATATGAACGTGCTCTTCTTCGGCGCCGGCGCGCTGTTCCTCATGCTCGTGCTGCGGCATTTCGGGTTTGCGGGCGGCATCGATTTCTGGCCGCTGTTTGGCTACCTGAGCGCAGGCCTGGCGCTGCTTTACATCGGCAAGTTTGTAGTGCTGCGCCTGCTGGGCTGGATCTTCCGCATTCCGGGCCCGGCAGAAGCGTATGTGTTCATCGTGTTTACCGCCAACAAATTGCTGGGCATCCTGCTGATGCCTTTCATCGTGTTGCTGGCCTTTACCGACGGGTCTTTGCAGCAGCTGGGGCTCACCCTCGGGCTCACGCTTGCCGGGGGTGTTTTCGCGTATCGCTATTTCCTGTCTTACACCACCGTTCAGCGCCAGGTGCGCCTTCCTTTTTTCCATTTTGTGCTCTACCTTCTGGCGTTCGAACTGATACCGTTATTGCTGATTAACAAAGTGTTGTTCCGCTTATTAGGGTAAAGCCCTACCTTTGCAAGACATTAGGTAACCTATTTATGGTGAAAAACGAGGTTTCAAAGGCAAGTGCGAAGGCAAAAGCCGGAATGCGGATCCTGATTACACAGCCTAAGCCGGAAAGCGACAAATCCCCCTACTTTGAGTTGAGCCGTAAATACGGCGTTTCTCTCGACTTCCAGCCTTTCATACAGCTGGAGCCCATCGCGGCCAAGGAGTTCCGGAAGCAGAAGATCGACATCCAGGGCCACAGCGCGGTGATCCTCACCAGCCGCAACGCCATCGACCACTTCTTCCGCACCTGCGAGGAAATGCGCGTAGCCGTTTCGCAGGACACGAAGTACTTCTGCATCACCGAAGCCGTTGCGCTTTATCTTCAGAAATTCATCCTCTACCGCAAGCGCAAGGTGTTTTACGGCGCCGACGGTTCCAACAAAAGCCTTTTCGACGTCATCAACAAGCACAAGAGCAACGAGAAGTTCCTCTACGTTTGCTCCGAAAACCAGCAGGACTCCGAGATCACGGGCTGGCTCAAGAACAATGGCTGCGACTTTTCGCTCGCCTTCATGTACCGCACCGTTAGCCGCGACGTGAAGGAGCTGCTCACTGCGACGGACTTTGACGTCATCTGCTTTTTCACCCCCAGCGGCGTCAAGAGCCTGTTCGACAACCGCCCCGACTTTGTGCAGAACGGCACCGTGATCGGCGCCTTCGGATCGAACACGTCGAAGGCCGTTGAGGAGCTGGGGCTGGAGCTGGGCATCCGTGCCCCGCAGCCGCAGGCCCCTTCGATGGTGGCCGCGCTCGACCAGTTTCTGGCGGCCGAACTGAAGAAGAAATAAATTCATACACACTATATACAGGTAGGGCGGGGGCGATACCCCCGGGCGGCAGGTTGCGCTCAATTCATCCGAAGTTTTGCGGATTTCACCGGAATGGGGTCTGAAATCTTGGAAAATGATGCAATAATTGCATTTCAATGCCGTTAAAGACGGTACGCCAAAAGGGCTTGCAGATGAAAAAAATAAGTTGTAACCTTGCGTGGACATTTTTATCAAAAGCTTATATTTGCCCAATACCCTCGTGTATGACAATGAAAAACCATTACGTTGCGATTATCGCAGCTGCTTCTTTCGCGCTCATTAGCTGCGGTGGCAGTAAAAAAGGTGGCGCGCTGCCCAATGACGGTCAGCTCCACGGTGTCGCCCCCGGCGGCAAGTTTCAAATGAAACGTCCTCCGGGCATGGTGTATGTACCCCAGGGTACATTCCACATGGGTCCTTCCGATGAGGATCCGGCTTACGCTTTCAGCTCCCGCAACCGCTCCGTTTCGATCAGCGGTTTCTGGATGGATGCCACCGAAATCACCAACAACCAGTATCGTCAGTTCACCAAGTGGGTAACCGACTCGATCGTAGCCAAGAAACTCGGTTACGTGAAGAGCGGCGCCGACGGCAACGAGTACATCGACTGGGCCAAGATGAAGACCCTTAAATGGGGCGACCCCAAAGTGGTGGAGCAACTGGGCCAGACGGATGTGATCCTGTCGCCCGAAGACCGCATCTACGGCAAGAAGGAACTGGACGCCAACAAGATCGTTTACCAGTTCGAGTCGTATGATTACGGTGAGGCCGCCAAGCGTGAGAACGCTGCCAAGCCCCGCTCGCAGTTCATCCGCAAGTTCCCCATCCGCGTTTACCCCGACACACTTGTTTGGATCCGCGACTTCTCCTACTCCTACAACGAACCGATGGCCAAGCGCTACTTCGCGCACCCCGCATTCGGCAACTATCCCCTGGTGGGTGTGAGCTGGAAGCAGGCCGAGGCTTTCTGTAACTGGCGCACGCACTACCTCAACTCGTACCTCGAGTCGAAGAAGCAGGCCCAGGAGTCCGACTTCCGCCTGCCTACCGAAGCGCAGTGGGAGTATGCAGCCCGCGGCGGACGCTCGCAGTCGATGTTCCCCTGGGGTAACTACTACCTCCGTAACAAGAAAGGCTGTCTCCTGGCCAACTTCAAGCCCGGTCGCGGCAACTACCCCGAAGACGGTGGTTTCTACACGGTTCGCGCCGATGCTTACTGGCCCAACGATTTCGGCCTGTATAACATGGCCGGCAACATCGCCGAATGGACTTCCTCCATTTACTACGAGGGTGGCTATACCTTCCAGCACGACATGAACCCCGACGTTCGCTGGAATGCGAAAGAGACCGATCCTCCGAAGATGAAGCGCAAGGTTATCCGCGGTGGCAGCTGGAAAGATGTAGGCTACTACCTGCAAACCAGCACCCGCACGTATGAGTACCAGGATTCTGCGAAGTCGTACATTGGCTTCCGCTCCGTAATCGACCTCCCGGCTATGTCTGGCCGCGGTCGCCGCAAGTAAACTTTCCCAAAGAATTATTCACTTTATTCAATAAACAGAAGACAGCTGTCGTTTAGATGGCTGTCTCCTGTTTCCTTACAAACTTTTTAACCAACCATTTCTAAACGTTCATTTTATGGCAGCTGCTATTCCCCCTAAAGTAAGCAAGTATGTAGACGTAGTCGTATCGATCGCTGCGGCTCTGGTTATCTACGGTGCGCTTCAAAAAATCCTTCACTCCCCCACAGCCGACCTCTGGCTGAAGATCGGTCTCTATACAGAAGCCGTGGTGTTCCTGATCTACGGTATCCTTTACATCATCTACCCCGCCGTTGGCGATGCTTCGCACAGCGAAGAGCTGCTGGTAGAAACTTCCGCTGGTGCTAAAGCTGCCCCCGGCACCGTTCACGCCCTCGACAAGGCAATGGCCCAGGCCGACATCACTCCTCAGAACCTGAACCTCCTCGGCGAGAACTTCAAGAAACTGAACGTGACCCTCACCAACATGAACCAGATCGCCGACGTAGTGAAAGTTACCGGTGACTATACAACCCGCACTGCCGAAGTAACGCAGGCCCTCTCGAAAGTGAAGGACGCATACCTCGGAGCTGCTAACTCGGTAAGCGCATTCAACCAGTCTACCGAAGGCGCGAAAGTGTTCAACGAGCAAATGCAGGTGCTGTCGAAGAATCTCTCGTCGCTCAACACGATGTACGAGCTGGAACTGAAGGCAGGCAACAACAACATCCAGGCGCTCAACGGCTACTACAGCAAGCTGGCCGAAACTGCCAAGGTGATGAACTCTTCTGCCGAAGACGCTAAGAAAGTACAGGAGCAGATCGCTGGCCTCGCCGGAAACCTGACCCGCCTCAACACGGTGTACGGCAACATGCTGAGCGCCATGCAGGGCCGCTAATCGTGCCGTCTCAAGTAAACACTTTCCCCAACCCGACTTTAAATTTTTGACCTGATATGGCACTACCTAAAGAGCCACGGCAAAAGATGATCAACCTGATGTACCTGGTGCTGACAGCCCTGCTGGCACTGAACGTCTCGGCTGAGATTCTGAACGCCTTTAAAACAATTAACCGCAGCCTGGAGTCGACGAACTCAACGGTCGACGCCTCGACCGACAACGTGATGAAGTCCTTCCAGACGAAGCTCACGGAAAACGAGTCCCGCGCCAAGGCTGAGAAATGGTATCCCAAAGCAGAGCAGGCAGTAGCGCTTTCGAAAGAGATTTTCAACTACATCGAAGCTCAGAAAAAGCAGATCCTGAAGAACGCCGGTTTCGACCCTACGCGCATGAAGGACGGCAAGCCTGACTCCACTTTCAAAGAGGACAACCAGGACGTTGCAACGCACTACATGATCGAGGAAGGCAAAGGCAAGGAATTGCTCGCCAAGCTGGAGAACTACAAGAAACAAATGATCGCACTCGGTGGCGCTGCCGCCGGCGACTCGATGACCAATCTTACGAAAGACATCGAAGGATACATGAAGCAGATCGACCTGACCGTTCCGCCTACAAAAGCAGGCGTGAAAGACTGGCAGAATGCTTACTTCCACATGGTGCCTACCGTTGCGGCCATCACCATCCTCAGCAAGTTCCAGAACGACGTTCGTACGGCTGAAAACCGCACCGTTACGCTGTTCCACGAGCAGGTTGGTAAAGTGCAGGTGCGCTACGACAAGTTCGCGGCCATCGTAGGACAGAATTCCAACTACATCATGCCCGGCCAGGAGATCGAGATCAACGCCGGTGTAGGTGCATTCTCTTCTGCTGCCAAGCCTTCCATCTCCATCAACGGCACCAACGCGCCGCTCGGAGAAGATGGCCAGGCCAAGCTGAAAGTTCAGGGCGGCGGCCTCGGCAAGCACTCGGTGCCTGTTACGATCCGCTTCATGGACCAGGACGGCAAAGAGCAGGTGGTTACCAAGAACGTAGAATACACCGTGGGCCAGGCCAATGCCTCCATCGCCCTCGATAAGATGAACGTTCTGTATATCGGTGTAGACAACCCCGTTACGATTGCAGCTTCGGGTGGCGGCGACGACCGCATCCAGGCCAACATCATTGGCGGCGGCGGCTCCATCAGCAAGGTGAGCGCCGGCAAATACATCGTTCGTGTGAACTCGGTGACCGATGACGCCAAGATCCAGGTTTCCGTTGACGGCAAAGTGGCCGGCGTATCGCAGTTCCGCGTACGCACGATCCCTACGCCTACGGCAACCATCGGTGGTGCTGCTTCGGGCGACAACGTGAACGCAGGTACCATCCGCGCCCAGGCCGGTGTGGGTGCTTATATCAAAGACTTCCCCTTCGAACTGAAGTACACGGTTACTTCGTTCACGCTCACAGCTGATACCGAAGACGGTGACATCGCAGAAGCTGCCTGCACCGGCAACCAGTTCAGCCCCAAGGCTCGCCAGATCCTCCAGGGTCTGACCGCAGGCCGTACGATTACGATCGATGCCATCCGTGCCCAGGGCCCCGACGGCGTAACGCGTAAGCTGCCTTCGCTTGTTTACTATATCAAATAACCAATGAATATGAAAAACCTTGTCCTCAAGGGTAGTTTGTTCCTCCTCCTCGTTCTGGCTTTCAGCCAGGCCGATGCCCAGCGCGCTCCGCGCCGCCGCCCCGCGGGTAACGCAGGCGCAGCGAATGGTGCTACCGGCACGGGCACGGGCACACAGGAGAGTGTGAACCAGACCAAGGCCCCCTCAGGCTACAACCCCTATGGCAACATTCCCATCGAAGTGGACTCTTCGGGTGCCAGCGATACGGCCATCCGCAAGTCGCTCCGCAACGACTACGCCTACGACAAGTCGGCGCTGAACGACCGCACGCCGCTCAACTACGAGCACCTGCGCTGGGATGACGCCCTCTTCGCCGAAAAGGTCTGGCGCGAGCTCGACCTCCGCGAGAAGCTCAATAAGACCTTCCAGTACTCCGCCGACGACGACAACGGCAGCCAGATGTTCATCAACATCCTGCTCCGCGCCGTCAACAGCGGTACGGTAACGGCCTTCAACGACGAGCGCTTCACGCAGCCCATGCAAATGGCCGAACTGCAGCAGCTCACCGTTGGCTCCGCCGACACCACGCCTGTAGTAGACATCAACGACCCTTCCAAGATCGTGAAGTACACGGTAACGCGTGCTTCCTTCGATGCCAAGTCGGTAACGAAGCTTCGGATCAAGGAGGAGTGGGTGTTCGACCGCGAAGCAAGCCGCATGTTCGTACGCATCCTCGGCATCGCACCCCTGAAGACGCTCTACAATGCCAATGGCACGGAGCGCGGTTCTTCTGTGATGTTCTGGGTATACTACCCCGACCTGCGCCAGACGCTGGCCAAATATGAAGTGTACAACGGCAAGAACATGGGCGCAAGCCGCATGACCTGGGAGGAGCTCTTCGAGGCGCGTATGTTCAGCAGCTACATCATTAAGTCGACGCTGGATAACCCGGGCAACAAGACCATCCGCGCGATGATCAAGGACCCGATCCTTGCGCTTCTTGAAGGCGACAATGTGAAAGAACGCATCTTCAATTACGAGCAGGATCTCTGGTCGTACTAACAGAAGAAAATAAAGTAAAAGTCCCGCTGCAAGGCGGGACTTTTACTTTGGCGGGTAACCGAAAATTCTCAAAAGATTTCCGTCCTTTTTCACCTGTTTATCGAAGTTTCCGTTGTACTTTTACCTCGGTTTTTCATAGGATATTGGATTTTAAAACGGGGCCGGATTTCCATCCAGCCCTTTATTTTTGCCCCCACTCTGGGAGCGAAAGAACACAGATACCGCAAGCGGTATACGCAGATCTATTAAGATTTCTTATGATTTGCTGACGCACGTGCAAGTATTAGCTGCGCTAATCGTATAAATCTTACGAAATCTGCGTTCTTTCACTTATTCCGGATCCTGCTCAAAATGCGCTTTCACGATTTTCGCTTTCCCGATCCCAATCACTTTTGCCAGGTCTTCGATGCTTTGCCGCCGCACGCCGGCCACGCTGCGAAAGGTTTTGAGAAGTGTTTGGGCAGTTTGCGCGCCGATGCCCCGGATATCTTCCAGCTCGTTTTTGAAAGTGCCCTTACTGCGTTTGTTGCGATGGCTCGAAACGCCATGATTGTGCACCTCGTCGCGGATGCGGCGTATGAGCAGCAGGCTTTCGCTGTTGTACGGAAGTTTCAATGATTCCTTATCGCCCACGAAAAACAGTTCCTCTTCGTTTTTCGCGAGTCCCACTAACGTCATGCGCCCCTGCAGCTCCAATTCCTCGATAGCTTCCTGTGCCGCACCGAGCTGCCCTTTGCCGCCGTCGATGATCACCAGTTGCGGAAGGCTTTCGCCTTCGTTCACCAGCCTGCGGTAGCGCCGGTATACGCCCTCCTTCATCGAAGCAAAGTCATTGTTCTTTCCGTCGAGCGTTTTGAGGTTGAAGATGCGGTAGTCTTTCCGGCTTGGCTCACCATTGCGAAAGCAAACCATAGCCGAAACCGGAAACGACCCATGAAAATGTGAATTATCGAAGCACTCGATATGAACGGGCACTTCGGTGAGATTCAGGTTCTCCTGGATCTGGAGCAGCACGGGATACCTGGCCGTCTTCACACCCACGTTGAGCCGCTCCTTACTCCTGATCTCGTTGATGAAATAGTGAACATTCTTTTCCGACAGATCCAGCAGCTTTTTCTTTTCGCCGGCCCTGGGCACCGTCACGTGCACACCGGGCTCGTCGTATTCGATGGCGAAGGGAACGACGATCTCGCGCGCATTGCTGTTGAAGGTGGAGCGCAGCTGCCCGATGGTAAATGCGAGGATCTCTTCCACCGTCTCATCGAGCTGCGCTTCCACGCGGAGCGTTTTTGTTTGCACGATCGCGCCGCCTTCCAGCATCAGGAAGTTGACGTACGCAACGTCGCCGTCCTTTTGAATGGAAAACACGTCGAGCCCATCCACCTGGTTGTTGACCACCACCGAGCGCGACTGGTATTGTTCCAGGAATTTGATCTTGCGGTGCACCGCTTCGGCCTTTTCAAATTCGAGTGCTTCGGCGTGCGTCTTGAGCTCTTTTTTGAAATGCTGGAACACGGGTGACAGCTGACCCTTCAGCAGGTTCTTCACCTGGGTGATGTTCTCGTCGTAGTCGCCCATCGACTGGCGCGCTTCGCATGGACCCTTGCAATTGCCGAGGTGAAACTCGAGGCACACCTTGAACTTGCCCTTTTCGATATTGCGCGGCGTGAGGTTGAGCGGGCATGTGCGCAGCGGGATCGTTTGCTTGATGAAGTTGAGCAGGTCGCGCACCTTGCCAACCGATGTGTAAGGACCGAAGTACTGCGAGCCGTCTTCGATGCGCTGCCGCGTAAGGAACACGCGCGGGAACGGCTCATTCTTGATCACGATCCAGGGATAGGTCTTATCGTCTTTCAACTCGATGTTGAACATCGGCTGGAACTGCTTGATCAGCGAATTCTCCAGCAAAAACGCATCCTGCTCCGACCCTACGATGGTGAACTCGATGCGGCGGATGCGGCGTACGAGCTCGTGCGTTTTGTAATTGTGGTCGTTCTTGGTGAAGTAGGAGGACACGCGCTTGCGGATATGCTTGGCCTTGCCCACGTAAAGCAGGTTGCCATTCACATCGTAATACTTGTAGATCCCCGGCTCTTGCGGGAGTGTTTGCGCGATCTGTTGAAACTCTTCCTGGGTCATCGGCGGCTCCTTACTGGCTATCTCTGGTAAAATCGTTCCAGCTCACGGTGGTGCGCCGGATGCGTTCTGTGCCACCGGGGCCCGGCAGGCTTTCCGATACACTGAAATGATCGTTATTGGCCCAAACGAGGTTGCGGTGCACAATGTAGCCGCCCTGCTTGTCGTAGAAGTCGAAGATCATCGTCTTCACGAGGCCACCGCCCTGGTCGGGATCGATGATCACCTGCTCGCGCTGCAGCGCCGCCTCGGGGTCTTTGGCGGTATAAAATAGCACGACTTTTTTGAGCGTCTCGTCGTACAGGTTTTCTTCCTTGTAATCGTCGCGGAGGTCTTTCGATGCAACGTCGGGTAGGGTGAGAAAGGGAGCGGCTTCCTGGCGAAACTGCTCGCGGGTGATGACGGACGTGTCAGCCTTACCGTCGAACGAAACCACCTTACGGATCTGGTAGAGGCTCGTATCCACGTCGCGCACCTGGCTCCTGATGAAGGCGATGGCCTGGAACGGCTCGGTGGACGTGCCGTCGGCTTTCTCCTCTTTCTTGTCGCCGCAGGCTACCAGCAGCAGCGCCCAGCATCCGGCCATCCAGTATTTCATAGCTCCAAATTTAGGAACTGGAAAAAGAAATCCCGGCGTTAAAGCCGGGATCGGAATGCAATTGATTGTTAGAATTTGAACACCGGGTTACTTGTTCAACGATACCCCTACACGCAGGCCGAAGTCGAACAGGTTTTCCTTGACCGGGTACTTGCTCACGAAGCTCGACATCAGCTGGTAGCGCACCTGTGGGCCCACCTGCCAGGCTAGCTTGCCTGTGGAGTAACCAACGTAGGTGGAGAGCGCCGTGTTCACATTGAAGCGACGTACGAGCCAGGGAACTTCCGCATAGGTCTTGTAATCGGTAGACAGCATGTACACGCGGTCGCTCAGGATGTAGGTGGGCTGGATGGTGCTCGTTACACCGAACTGCGTGCGGCTGTTGCCAGCCACTTTCACTTCGAAGCCGATGGGCGTAGAAACCTGGAAGTACATGTTCTGCAGGTTTTCCTTGCGGCCACCGCCATCGAGGTTGCTATAGGGTGTTGTGCGCTGCGCCGAGCCGCCGCCGTTGTACGACATCGTTGCGGTTTGCGGTGCATAATTGTCGAAGGCCTGCACCGAGTAGCGGCTGACGTTGAACTGGAGACCGCCCTGCACCTTGAGGTTGCGGGCAAGGGCGTATTTGGCCGACACGCCCACTTCGAGGCCGATGCTGGGCTTGTGGGTAACGGCATCGTTTACGTTATACAGCGCATAGGTATTGGGGTCGGCGTTGGCCTGCGGCACCTGCGTTGTGAAGTCTTTGTTTTCGGTAAGCGAGCGGTAGCTCAGGGTGGGTGTAACGAAGAACTGGAAGCTCAGTTTGGCGGCTGCCGGGAGCTTTACCTTCGACGTGCGTCCGTCCGGGTTGGGATTTGAAGTGAGTGGGTTTTTGAGTGCTGCAAAAGGCTGCGCCAGCGATGCATCCGTATAAATTCGGTCGATCTCGGCTGTGGTGGCGCTGCTTTCGGCATCGAGGTAATCGGCGGCCTGGGTAGCTGCGCTGTGCTGGTTGCGTGCTGCAGCTGCACCGCGATGGCGGGGATGCACGCTCGCTGCGAGGCCGTTGCCGTTGCGGCTTTCGTGCCGGAACGTGGCCGTGCTGCCGTCCTGAACAAAGAGGACATTGCCGGGCGTTACGGAGGCATTTGGAGCTATGCCTTCGTTGTTGGCGGTAAGGGCGAGCGGGCTGGCAGCAGCACTGCGGTTGCTATTGGAGGCCGCGGGGAGGGCAGGGCTACCGTTGCGTGCGGCCGATGCGTCGGCACTTCCGGGTTGAAGCTGGTGAATGAGGTAGCCCGACAGCGAAGCAGCTATCAGGAAGAAGCCGGTAAAGAGCCCGATGCGGCGGTTGCGGCGCTTCAGGTTGTCGGAAATGCCCTTCCACACCTTGTCGGAGGGGCGCATCTGAAACGAATCTGCGTTCTGTTTCAGAAAGTCCTCCAACGAATCATCTGTGTAATGTCGCTTCATGATAATCTCTTCTAGCGCAAGCGGTTATTGGTTAACGTCTTGCTGCCACGGGCATCCATTCGGACGACCTCGGCAACAGGATGTTTTTCTTTTTTAAAATGTCTTCGAGCATAGCCTTGGCCCTTGTATACTGGCTCCGGCTGGTGCTTTCTTCGATGTCGAGCATATCGGAGATCTCGCGGTGCGAAAACCCTTCCAGTGCGAAGAGGTTGAGCACGGTGCGATAGCCGATCGGGAGCAGGCGGATGCACTCTACCACTTCTTTCGCCTGCATGATGGACGGGATGGCATCCTCGCGCACCTGCAGCGATGTGGCGTGGATCAGGTCTACGCTCTCGTTGAATTTCTTGTTTTTCTTGAGGATATTGATGCAGGTATGCACTACGATGCGGCGGATCCATCCTTCCAGCGAGCCCCTGTTCTCAAAGCTCCGGATCTGCGAAAAGACCTTGATGAATCCTTCCTGCAGCATATCCTCGGCATCCTCACGGTTATGGGCGTAGCGGTAACAAACGCCGAGCATCTTGGAACTGAACCGTAGGTACAATTCCTTCTGCGCCGAAGCGTTGTTTTGCAAACATCCTTGTAAGAGATCTTCCTCGGTCATAAGCTTCCGTGTGGTGTGCCTGTAAGTTAGACAATTGCCGGCGGGAAATGCTGCACGAGAGCGGGAAAATTTTCCTTGCGCTGGCCACCGTCAGCCGTCAGCCGTCAGCCGTGAGCCGTGAGGTCCGCCGGACATACAAAGAAGCCATGACACAACCGCGGTTCGTATTGGCAGATGATAAGGCGGTGCAGAAAGTACCCGTTGGAAATGAATGAACGGCTGTCCAGGGCTTACGGTAGTTGTTTTCAGAAAGACTTCTGGACAAGCTGGTGGCTCACGGCTGACGGCTCACCGCTCACGACCTCAGTCCGTATCCGGCTTCGTGCTGTCGCCGGCTTGCTGCTCCATCTGTTTTGCCCACGAAATGAGGGTGGAGCGCTCTTCCGGTGTGAGGATGGCGTCTTTGTGGATCCAGGTGTACGAGTCGAGGGGCATTTCGCCCTTCTCCACCTGCTCGGCAACTTCTTTCATCTTTTTGGACTGCCGGCGGCGCGTGTAGCCCCCGAATTCGTCGAAATTCAGCTCGCGCTTGCCTTCGTCTACATGGTGCTGCAGCCACCAGGCCACGGGCTGCACCTTCGAGTACCAAGGATAGCGGGTGTTGTTGCTGTGGCAATCATAACAAGCCTTTTTCAGTATGGCATCCACGTGGGCCGGCACCGGGTAAAAATTCGTGAGCGCGGCGCGCTGTGGTTGCGGGTTGGTGTTGGCGGTGGGACGGATGAACTGGATCACTACCAGCAACACCAATACCACGATGAGAATTCGTTTGCCCATGAGGGTGAATTTTATAGTTTCAAAGTTCGACGATACATAGAGGCGAACGCCTGATCTTGCTCATCCTTGATCAATCAAGACCTTGCCGCTCATTTCGGCGGGCAGCGGAAGGCCCATCATGGTGAGGATGGTAGGTGCGATGTCGCCGAGCTTGCCGGGACGAAGGCTTCCTTTCCAGTCTTTATCGATGATGAACAGCGGCACCGGGTTGGTGGTGTGCGCCGTATTGGGCGAACCGTCTTCGTTGATCATGAAATCGGAATTACCGTGGTCGGCCGTGAGAAACACCGTGTAGCCATGGGCCAGCGCGGTAGTTACCACCCGCGCCACGCACGCATCCACCGTTTCCACCGCCTTGATCACCGCGTTCCAAACGCCCGTGTGGCCCACCATATCGGCGTTGGCGAAGTTGAGGCAAACAAAGTCGGGGTTTTCTGCCTCCAGCTCGGTCACGATGGCGTCGGTGAGTTGCACGGCACTCATCTCCGGCTGCAGGTCGTAGGTGGCCACCTTGGGCGAGGGCGCCATGATGCGCTGCTCGCCTTCAAAGGGCTGCTCGCGGCCACCGCTGAAGAAGAAGGTGACGTGCGGGTATTTTTCCGTTTCGGCAATGCGGATCTGCTTGAGACCGGCGGCACTGATCACTTCGCCAAGCGTGTTGTTCAGGTTGTCGTTGTGAAACAGCACATGCACGTCCTGGAAGGTCGCATCGTATTCAGTCATCGTTGCATAATGCAGACGCAACGGGTGCATGCCATAGGTGGGAAACTCCGTTTGCGTGAGCGCCCGCGTGATCTCCCGGCAGCGATCGGTGCGGAAGTTGAAACACAGCACGGCATCGCCCTCCTGGATGGTGGCAATCGGTGCGCCGTTGCGGGTGATGACGGTGGGAAGTATGAATTCGTCGGTGATGCCTTTTTCGTAACAATCTGCGATCGCGCCGAGTGCGGAACCCGCAGTTTCGCCGGTTCCGCGCACGAGCGCATCCCAGGCCTTTTGCACGCGCTCCCAGCGGTTGTCGCGGTCCATCGCATAATAGCGGCCGCTTACCGTAGCAATGGTTCCAACCGCAGCGGCTGCATACTCCTCGATCTCTTTTACATAAGCATAGCCTCCCTTCGGGTCGGTGTCGCGGCCATCGGTAAAGGCGTGAATGTATACTTCGGTGAGGCTGTTCTGCTTGCAGATATCCAGCAGGGCCATCAGGTGTCGGCTGTGCGAGTGAACGCCGCCATCGCTCACGAGGCCCAGCAGGTGAAGCGGCTTGCCATGGCTTTTCGCATAGTCCATGAGCGCCAGCAGCTCGGCATTGCGCGCCAGCTCGCCGTCGCGCACGGCAACGTTGATGCGCTGGAGCTCCTGGTACACGATGCGGCCCGCCCCGAGGTTGAGGTGGCCCACCTCAGAGTTTCCCATCTGGCCTTCGGGAAGACCCACCTGCTCGCCGCAGGTGATGAGCGTGGTGTTGGGGTATTGCGCGTAGAGCGAGCTGACGAACGGTGTGCGGGCGGCACGGATGGCATCGGCCTTTTCCACCTGGCCAAGGCCCCATCCGTCCATGATTACCAATACTACTTTATGTTGGACCATACGATTCGCGAATGATTGCGCGCAAAGCTACCGAATCGCCAAGGTTTTGTTTATTTTAGTGCAGTAAAGCCCATCCGCTGCAACTGGCACCATTTTAGCCAAATGGCGCTTGAAAAGCATCCACTATGAAAAAACTAGTACTCTTCAGCCTCTTGCTCGCCGGTTTGTTTTCATTCCGCATGCTGGGTGGCATCGACGACGTCATCGGCGCCCTGCGCAGCGGTAACGCAACCGAGCTGGCGCGCTACATCGACGACAACGTAGAGATCGCGCTTCCCGAAAAGGCCGACCGCTATAGCCGCGCACAGGCCACAATGGTGCTGCAGGACTTCTTCAACACCAAAGGAGTCAGGAGCTTCGAGCTCAAGCACAAAGGCGATAACGGCGGCAACCAGTTTTGTATCGGCACCCTGCAAACGCGCAGCGGAGCCTACCGCACCACGGTATACCTGTCGAGCCGCAACGGCAAGCAGCTCGTTCGCGAGATCCGTTTTCAACAATAGCCCTTTTACAAGCCCTATCCATTACAGGCCCCACGAGGGGCCTTTTTTCGTCTGCCTGCGGCAGTAGAGAAAGAACGCTGATCTGCCTGCGGCTGATACGCAGATTATTATGATTTATTATGATTTCGCATTTGCCGTTAGCGAGAAAGAAAAAGAATCCGCGTTAATCTTAAAAATCATAAAAGATCGGAGCCTGCCCCGCCTTTGCGGGGTTCTTTCTCTCTCGCTATCTTCGAACCATGATCCCCGACTTCGACAACCAGCTCCAGCTCCTCATTGACGCAGCCCTGAAAGAAGACGTGGGTGATGGCGATCACTCCACGCTTTGCTGCATCCCTGCCAATGCGAAAGGCAAGGCCGTGCTCAAGATCAAGGAGGGGGGCGTGCTCGCGGGTGTGGATGTGGCGGAGAAGATCTTCCGCTATCAATACCCGAAGTCCGTTTTTACCCGCTACAAAAGTGATGGCGATGCCATGACGGTTGGCGAGAAGGCCTTCGAGGTGGAGGCGCCGGTGCACACCATTCTCCAGTGCGAGCGGCTTGTGCTCAACATCATGCAGCGGATGAGCGGCATCGCAACGCTTACCCGTAGTTATACGGAACTGCTCGAAGGCTTTCGAACGAAACTGCTCGACACCCGCAAAACGACGCCCAACTTCCGGCTGCTCGAGAAGGAAGCCGTGCGCATCGGCGGAGGCGTCAACCATCGCTTCGGCCTGTTCGATATGATCATGCTCAAAGACAACCACATTGATTACGCCGGGGGCATCGAGGCAGCCGTAGAGCGCGCTGCCAACTACGTGCAGCGCTATCGTCCCGACCTCAAGATCGAAGTGGAGACGCGCTCGCTCGACGACGTGCGCACCGTGCTGCGTGTGGGCCAGGGTAAAGTGCTGCGCGTGATGCTCGACAACTTTGCGCCCGAACTGGTTAAAGAAGCCGTGGACCTGATCGGGGGCGCTTTTGAGACCGAAGCTTCGGGAGGTATCAATAAAGAAACGATCCGGGCCTATGCAGCCACCGGTGTTGATTATGTATCGGTAGGTGGCTTGATCCACCAGGCGCGGAGTTTGGACCTGAGTTTGAAGGCGGTGGCGAAATAGCGCTTCGGCAGTGCTCAGCGTGACACTGGGCGATTTTGTCCTCCTGAGCCAGCCGAAGGGTTTACTTTTGATTTTTCCATGAGCAAGAAGAAATCGGATAAGAACGGGTTTGTGTACAGCACGGATCCGAATTTTCAATACAGTGCCGACGATGGCGGCGATGCCGAAACGCTGCCGCCTGCCAAGCAAAAGCTGCGCGTGCTGCTCGAAAAGCGGGGCGGCAAGCCTACCACCGTTGTTTATGGCTTCGCGGGTGCGGCCCACGACTTGGAAGCGCTGGGCAAAACGCTCAAGAGCCATTGCGGCACGGGCGGGTCGGTAAAGGAGGGCGAAGTGCTGGTGCAGGGCGACCAGCGCGAAAAGATCCTCGCCTTTCTGCTCAAAAACGGATATTCGGGAACTAAAAAAAGCGGCGGATGAGCAACGAGTTTCTTCAAATGGGCGTCACGCTCCTCTTTCTACCGCTGGCCGCGCTTGCCATCTTCTACCTCGTGGTGTCGCTGCGGCAGCTTGCCACCGGCTTTCGCGATGCGGATACGCGGAAGCAGCGCAATGCCGTCTACCTGTTCGCACTCTGCTGCCTCGGGCTGCTGCTGCTGCAGAAGTTTTGGTTCTGGTTGATGTGGCAGCTGGATTAGTGCGCACGGAATACACGGAATACACGGAAAGCACCGGGCGCACGGAATACACGCTGTACACGGAACGCTACAAACATATTTGGCAATAGCAAAGGGCTCGCAACGCGAGCCCTTTTGTTCGTGAGTTCCGTTTATTCCGTGCGCCTCACTGTCCCTGCGCCAGGCTGTACGCCTTCTTTCCATCCCACTCATTCAGCAACTCGGAGGAGCAGATCTTGAAGTCCTGCGTAAGGCGCTTCTGGAGCTCGAGCACGTCGGTCTGCGTAACCGCATCGCCACCCACGCTTTCAAAACGCGCCGTGTATTGGTTTACGAGGTTGGTATACACCGAACCTTTGGGCCACACCTGCGTGCCCCTGTTGGAGATGGTGACCAGCTTGAACAGCGGACCTGTGTGGAGGAGGCATTTGCGCGCCACCTCGTTGTGGTTTTCGGAGCTTTCGATAAAGAGGTCTACGCCTACGATGCGTTCGTCGCTGACTTCGCGGCTTACCATCATCGTGTTGTGCTCGAGGCGGCATACGGCACCGGTTTCGATGGTGTTGGCCAGGCTGGGCTTCATGCCGTGCTCGGGCACGCGGCCGAAGTTGTCGATGATGGCCTGTGCAAACTCGGTGGTGTTGGCCGCCTGCTTGCCACGGTCGCCGAAGTCGCCGGTGCGGATGCCTTGCTCCAGTGTATAGAGGAGCGCGTTCTCGATGATGGCGGCGTTTTCGCGGAAACCCAGGTGGCGCAGCATTGCGAGGCCCGAAAGCAGGAGTGCTGTTGGGTTGGCGATGTTTTTACCGGCGATGTCGGGAGCGGTGCCATGAACGGCTTCGAAGATGGAGATATGATCGCCGATGTTGGCCGAGGGTGCGAAGCCCAGGCCGCCCACCAGGCCCGCGCAAAGGTCGGAGATGATGTCGCCCTGCAGGTTGGTCATTACAATGACGTCGAACTGGTCGGGGCGCACTACCAGTTGCATCGCCAGGTCGTCTACGATCTTGTCGTCGGCGTTGAGATCGGGGTATTCCTTCGCTACTTCGTTGAAGCATTCGAGGAAGAGTCCGTCGGTAAGCTTCATGATGTTGGCCTTGTGGCCGCAGGTGATGCGGCGGGCGCCTTTCTTCTGCGCCATGTCGAAAGCATAGCGGATCACCTGCATCGAGCCGGGGCGCGTGATGAAGCGGCGCGAGAGGGCCACGTCGTGCGTGAGCATATGCTCGATGCCGCCATAAGTGTCTTCGATGTTTTCGCGCACGATGGTGAGGTCGATGGGGATGCCGGCTTTGGAGAAGACGGTGTCTACGCCGTGAAGCGTTTGAAAGGTGCGCTTGTTTGCATAGGTGTTCCAGGTTTTACGCGCGGTCACGTTCACGCTTTTTACGCCTTTGCCCTTTGGGGTTTCCATCGGGCCCTTGAAAAGGATGCCCAATCGCTCGATGGTTGCCTGCGCGTCGGGTGTCATCCCATTCGAGTAGCCTTTATCGAAGACCCATTTACCCATTTCCACAAATTCGTACTCCAGGTCTACCTTATTGGCCGCAAAGATGCTCAATACGGCGTCCATGATCTCCGGTCCGATCCCATCTCCTTTGGCTACAGCGATTTTCATTATCTAAACTTTTGGTTTTTAACGGGAAAGAGCCCCCGCGCCGTTGGGCTGAAAAGGCCGGGCCCCGTTATTTGACGGGCCGCGAACGCTCCCCCTCTCCGTTGGTTGGGTAAATTTTCTGCCCGCAAAATTAGGAGTGGGGAATCTATTGTACGAACCACGGTGCATCTAATTCTTGGTACCGGGTTTGAATACTTTACTTTAAACTTGTTGTATGGTATCCAAAATATCAGAAGGGGTCAAAATCAGCGTGGAGACGTTCTACCAGCAAGACTATTCAAACCCGCTCCAATCGGAGTTCATGTTCGCATATAGAATTACCATCGAGAACGCCAACTCGTTCCCGGTGAAGCTGCTCAGCCGCCACTGGCACATTTTCGACTCGGACGGCGAATACCGCGAGGTGGAAGGTGAAGGTGTTGTAGGCATGCAGCCCGTGATCAACGCGCACGACGAATACCAATATGTAAGCGGTTGCAACCTCCACACGGAGATGGGCCGGATGCACGGCACCTACCTGATGGAGAACCTGCACACCAAACAAACTTTTGAAGTGAACATCCCCGCTTTCGAGATGATCACGCCCTTCAAATACAATTAAGCTTCGCCTGCGAAGCATCCTTTGGATACCTATACGGAGTGTGATCCGTGAATCGTGCACCGGGGCTCTTGCCCGGGTTCACGGCTCACGAGTTACTAAGAACCCTCGTCGCTGGCGAGGGTTTTCCGTTTGCCGCCTGCGGCGGGAGGGAAAGAACGCAGATCCCGCATGGCGGGATACGCAGATTGATTAAGATCAGTTATGATCTGCTGACGCCATTAATTTTATCCGCGCGCATCTTAATAGTCATAATAATCTTTAGCCTGCTCCGCCATTGCGGGGTTCTTTCTCTTTGCATCGAAGGTGCCTCACTTGGGCCGGTAGCGGCTCTCTTCATAGATCGTCTTTGCCGGTAGCGCCAGGATTTCCTTCAACGTTTTTTTATCATTGCGCTTAGCGTATGCCTGCACGATGCGCCAGCCCAGCCAGGGGCCGAGGTTGCCGGGTGCGTCTTCGGGAAGGCCCTGCGTGAAGGGCGCTTCGCCGATATAGGTCTGCAGCGTGGACGGGTCTACGCTATACAGGTTCTCATCGCGAAGCAGCTGGCTCCAGATGTTTCCTTCATTGCGTTCAATGAACTTGTGCTGCGCCCCCGTGAAGCCGGTCTTCAAGCTGTCGTCGGCATCGGGAAGCAGGTGGTCGAGTAGGTAAAGCTGCTTGCCTTTTTCCACCAGCTGCTCCAGCAGCGGGCGGCCGGTGCTCATGTCGGGGTACAACTCATTTACTACGGCCTTCATTGCAGTGGGTGCTACATATTCCTTGTCGAAGCGGCGCGAAATGTACCAGGGGTACATCTGCTGCAGGTCGGGCGACTGGTAGAGCGAAAAGTGCTTCCCGCCGAATACCTGCAGGCCCACCGCTACATAATCGGTGTTGAGCGCCACCCATTGGGCGTCGAGTGGACCTATGAACGTAACGAGGCGTTTGGGCACGTTGTATTCGGGGTAATAATACTTTACATAGCGGTAGCCTTTTTCCAGTTCCTTGCGCACGTCGTCAAAGTTGCGGTACTTGAGCTCAAGGCTGTCATAGATCGGGCGGTAGTCGTGGATCATGCGGCGCACCACAAACGCACCGATGCTGTCGCCGGGGTTGATGCCGAGGATCTCGGTCATATAATCGCCGTAGAACGCCGGATGAGCATTGCGCAATGCTGCGAGGCCCGCTGCCACGTTGTTGGTATCGATGCGGAAGAAGTCGCGCTCGAAACGCTCGGTTTCCAGCTTTACGTCGATCTTCGACAGGTTGGGATGCCGGCTGTCGCCATTGCAGGCCGCAAACAGCATCATAATTGCAAGAAAGAAGGCAAAACGTGTCATTGGCTTTTTGGGAACTTTGCAACGAAAATAATGGGGTAATGGGGTAATGTGCTGATGGGGTAATAGAATGCCAAAACATTAGCATTTACAGCAATCAATTTAACGCCAGGCAGATGAAGATTTATTTAGCACAGCAGAATTATCATATAGGCAACTTCGAAGCGAACGTAGCAAAGATCAAAGAGGGCATCGATGCCGCGCGGGCGGCGGGCGCCCACCTGGCCGTGTTCTCGGAGCTTTGCATTTGCGGCTACCCGCCCCGCGATTTTCTCGAGTTCCCCGACTTTATCCGACAGAGCTACGAAGCGTTGCAGGACGTGGCCGATCACGCCGGCGATATGGGTGTGCTCGTGGGCGCGCCCGCGCGGAACCCGCAAACTGCAGGCAAGGATCTTTTTAATGCCGCCTTCCTGCTGCACAACGGCAGCATCGAAGCGGAGATCCATAAAACACTGCTGCCTACCTACGACGTATTTGACGAGAACCGCTACTTCGAACCTGCCTTCGAATGGAGCTGCGTTATGTTCAAGGGACGAAAGATCGCGGTGACCATTTGCGAAGACATCTGGAACCTGGGCGACAATCCCACTTACCGCGAAACGCCGATGGAGCACCTCGTGAAGGAAGGCCCCGAAGTGATGATCAACCTTTCGGCCTCACCGTATAACTACGCACAGGACACGGTGCGCCGCTCCATCGTGGAGGCACACACCGTGAAATACGGCATCCCGATGCTGTATTGCAATACCGTAGGCTCTCAAACGGAGATCGTCTTCGACGGCGGCTCGCTCGTATACGACTGCAATGGCCTCCTGGTGCAGGAGCTCGCCTACTTCCGCGAGGACGGGGCCCTCTTCGACCTCGACGCGTTGACCAGGAAAGTGGAAGGTCCCGCAGTGGCGCACAAATATTATTACTCCGCCATCGAGGTTGGCCGCGACACCGATACGCTCAACTACCTCACCGACGAGAAAAACATCCAGGAGATCCACGATGCGCTCGTGCTCGGCATCCGCGACTACTTCGGCAAGATGGGTTTCACCACGGCTACGCTCGGCGCTTCGGGCGGCATCGACAGCGCAGTGGTGCACGCCCTTGCCGTGGAAGCACTGGGCAAGGAAGCGGTGCACGTGCTGCTGCTGCCTTCGGAATATTCCACAGGCCACTCCGTAAGTGATGCCGTTGCCTTGAGCCAGAATCTCGGCAACCGCTACGATACCATTGCCATCGCTTCTGTGTACAACGCGCTGCTCGGCGCACTGCAGCCACTCTTCGGCGACCTTCCTTTCAACGTTGCGGAAGAAAACCTGCAAAGCCGCGCGCGCGGCAACATCCTTATGGGGCTTGCCAACAAGTTCGGATACATCCTGCTCAACACTTCCAACAAAAGCGAGCTGGCAACAGGCTACGGCACGCTCTATGGCGACATGGCCGGCGGCCTCGGCGTGCTCGGCGACCTGTACAAGATGCAGGTATATGCGCTGGCGCGCTACATCAACCGCGAGCGCGAGATCATACCTGCCCACATTCTCGAAAAGGCGCCGAGTGCGGAGCTGCGGCCGGGTCAGAAAGATTCCGACTCCTTGCCCGACTATGCCATCCTCGACCGCATCCTGTATCAATACATCGAATTGCGCCAGGGTCCGCGCGAGATCATTGCGCAGGGCTTTGACGCGGAGCTGGTGAACCGCACGCTGCGCCTCGTGAACAGGAACGAATACAAGCGCGCGCAGTTCTGCCCCATCATCCGCGTGTCGGCAAAAGCTTTCGGGGTAGGTAGAAGGATGCCGATCGTGGCGAAGTACCTCGGGTGAATGTTAGATGTGAGATGTGAGATGTTAGATGTGAGATGTGGATTCTTCGCACGGCGTCGTCGCGAGGAAGCGAGGCTGTGAAGCCCATCACACGGCGTCATTGCGAGGAAATGAGGCTTGAGCCGAGTTTTCGAAGCAATCGCACGCCGAATGTGCATTAGGGCAGGATGCCCGCTCTGCTCGCCGCGCCGCAATGACACTTTAGTGGCTAAAGTCGGTACCGCATCAACTTCGCCGAGCGCTGCACACCGGTGGAATCGCTTTGCTCCATCTCGATAACGCCTACGTCTTTGGCGAGGTAAAAATCCAATTGCCCGTCGATGGTGGGGATGGGTAGCGAAACCGGCACTGCGATCGTGAGCCCGATCCTGGGCTTGCCCTGCACATGCTGCACATTGCTGTAGGTGTTGCCCAGCACCGTGCGGCTCACATTTTTTTCGAGGTAGGTAAACTCGATGCCCGCATACACCCGGAGGTTAAAAACCAGAGGCGGTGTGCCGAAGGGGATCGTCAGGGCAGTGATCGTATCGAGCCAGGTGGAACCCTCCGCATCGTTGGCCTTCAGTATCGTCAAATAAAGCACGTCGGGGATGGCGAGTGAACCGGGGTCGGCCGGAACGGGCAGGAGGGAGTCAAGGAGCGGCGTCATCAGGAGGCGGATGGAATCCGGATCGAGGCCCAGTTGCGCCAGTGGAAAGGCCAGCCGGTAGTCACCTCCGGCGCAGGTGTACAGCAGGCCCTGGCCGAAGCCCGGGATGGCACTAACCTGCGAAAAGGGCGCTCCGCCCACGGTAGTGTCGTTGCCAATGAATACAGGGCCGCTCATCGTATCCACACCATCAACGAGGTAGGTAAATTCGGACGAATCGCAAAAGGGCAGGTAGCTGCAGTCGATGCACCTGCGGCTGGCCGGTGGCAGGCCGCCTCCTTCGAAGCTGAGCTCCTTCTGGCAACCCCAGAAGCTCATCACACCCAGCAGGAAAGCAAGCGCGGCGCCGATCTTTTTCATCAATGGTTTTTCAGTCCGATAATGAGTGTGGCGCTGATGGGTTGCGTAACCAGCGGGTCGTGCACGAGGGTGTCGCGCCCTACCGTAAGCGCGTGCGGGCCTACATAATACACGCGGAGGCGCGAGCCGATGCCGTAGATGGATGTGCCGGTAAGGTTGATGTATTGGTCATTGTCGGAAAGGCTCCACGAAAACGGTGCTAACACCGGAACCGTCGTATCGCAGCGGTGCGCGCTGTCGTTCACTTGTCCGCCACCGTTAGGAAGAAAGGTGTAGGTATTATCCCAAACGCAATCGGCCAGCGTTCCCGGCTGCATGTATTGGTCAACAACGCCGTCGCGGTTGAGGTCGAGCGCGGCCCAATCGAACGACCAGGTGGTGTCGGTGAGCCAGGTGCGGCGCTCCTGCTGCTCGTAGCTGAGCGTTGCTTCTTCTTTCTTTTTGCAGGCGCTGAGGGCCAGGAGGCCCGCCAGTGCGGCGCCGGCTGCCCGTTTGATGGATCGGTTCATGCAGGGTAAAGATAACGAATCCGGTGCGCCCTTCCCGATTGAAGCAGAGCGGCCCGTCATTTGCTGAGTACCGCTTCGTAATTTGGCACCATGGTAAAATCCTCCGAAGAGATCCGTCAGCTCAACGAACGCATTGCCTATTCGGCGCGCTTTGTGGACACCCTCCGCCGCGAGGTGGGCAAGGTGATCATCGGGCAGCCCTATATGCTCGACCGCCTGCTGATTGGTATGCTGAGCAACGGCCACGTGCTGCTCGAAGGCGTGCCCGGACTTGCGAAGACCCTTACCATCAAGTCGCTGGCCAACGCCATCCAGGCGAAGTTCAGCCGCATCCAGTTCACCCCCGACCTTCTGCCCGCCGACGTCATCGGTACGATGATCTACAATCAGCAGCGGGCCGACTTCGTGGTGCGCAAAGGCCCCATCTTCGCCAACCTCATCCTCGCCGACGAGATCAACCGCGCCCCGGCAAAAGTGCAAAGCGCACTGTTGGAAGCGATGCAGGAGCGGCAGGTGACCATCGGCGACCAGACCTACCCGCTGGAAGAACCTTTCCTCGTGCTGGCCACGCAAAATCCGCTGGAGCAGGAGGGAACCTACCCGCTGCCGGAGGCGCAGGTAGACCGCTTCCTGATGAAAGTGATCGTTGGCTACCCCACCCGCGAAGAAGAGCAGCAGATCATCCGCCAGCAGGTAACCGGAGCCGCGGTGCCCAAAGTGGAGCCCGTAGTGTCGATGCAGGAAGTGCTCGACGCGCGCAAGTTGGTGCGGCAGATCTACCTCGACGAAAAAGTGGAGCAATACATCATTGATATCGTGTTCGCCACCCGCGACCCCGAAGGCTCGGGCCTGAAGAACCTCAACGGGCTCATCTCGTACGGCTCATCGCCGCGCGGATCCATCAACCTCGCCATTGCGGCAAAGGCACAGGCCTTTCTCAACCACCGCGGCTACGTGATCCCCGAAGACGTGCGGGCCATTTGCCCCGACGTGCTGCGCCACCGCATCGGCATCACCTACGAAGCCGAAGCCGAAAGCATCACGAGCGAGATGGTGATCGAACAGATATTGAAGGCAGTGCCGTTGCCGTAACCCCGTCACCCTTCGGCTACGCTCAGGGTGACAGAGCACCTCGGGAGGTCACCCTTCGGCTACGCTCAGGGTGACAGAGCACCTCGGGAGGTCACCCTTCGGCTGGGCTCAGGGTGACAGCAGCGCTTCGGCTGCGCTCAGCGGGACAGTGCTTTGAGTGAGCGCATCGGGACTGTCATGGTGAGCGTAGTCGAACCAGACAGGCCGTTACCGATAAACCAATCGACCAATTAACCACTAAACCCTATCGCCCACTTGCTGACAACAGCCGACATACTGAAGAAAGTGCGCACGCTCGAGATCAAAAGCAAGAAGCTCACGAGCGACCTGTTTACGGGCGAGTATCATAGTGCCTTCAAGGGCCGCGGTATGTCGTTCAAGGAAGTGCGGGAATATGCGCCGGGCGATGATGTGCGCTTCATTGACTGGAATGTGTCGGCACGCTTCGGGCACACGTTCAGCAAGCTGTTTGAAGAAGAGCGCGAGCTTACGGTGATGCTCCTCATCGACGTCAGCGCATCGTCGCTGTTTGGAACCTCGGCCACCAACAAGCGCGAGCTCGCCACCGAGATCGCCGCGGTGCTGGCCTTCTCCGCCATCAACAACGGCGACAAGGTGGGTGCCATCCTGTACAGCGATCGCATCGAAAAATACATTCCGCCGAAGAAGGGACGCCAGCAGGTGCTCTTCCTCGTGCGCACGCTGCTTACGCTCGAAGCGAAAGGCAAAGGCACCGATCTCGATAAGGCATTGCGCTACTTCAACAACACACGCCGCCAGAGCAGCATTTCGTTTGTACTGAGCGACTTTCTCGATAGCGGCTATGCCGATGCGCTGCGCGTGGTGAGCAGCCGCCACGATGTGGTAGGCATGAAGATCTACGATCGCCTCGACCAGACGTTGCCCGACGTAGGCTTGCTTGAAGTGGAAGATCTGGAAACGGGCCGCCGCCAACTGGTGGACACGAGCAGCAAGTTCGTGCGCTACGAGTACGAGCAGGAATTTTTCCGCATCACCGAATATGCCAACACCCAGTTCAAAAAGGCCGGCAGCGACCTGCTGCACCTGCGCACCGACGAAGACTATGTAAAAGTGTTGCAGCGATTTTTCATCAGCCGCGTTCGCCCATGATCCGCTACCTTCTTTTTCTTTCCCTGATGCTGATCGCGGGGCCTGTAATGGCCCAGCAGGTGACCCTGTCGGTAAGCACCGACAAGCGCGCCATCCTCATCGGCGAGCCGCTGGTGCTCGAAGTTTCGCTGGCTGCTTCGGCGCCCGTTGCACCGCTTGTGCTCGACAGCCTCCCGTACTTCGAAGTATTGGAAGAAGGCAAGGCTGATACCCTTCGCGAAGGAGCCAGCTTCGTGGTGAAGCAGCAATGGCGGCTCACCAGCTGGGACAGCGGGCGTCGGCAGATCCCGCCGATCGCATACGGTGCGCAGCTTTCAAAAGCCATCACCATACTGGTCAGCTTTTCCTCGCCCTTCGACAAGAACCAACCCTACCACGACATCAAAGACGTAGAGAACGTTGAAGTGCCTACCCGCAACACCTGGGTGTGGTACGTGGTGCTGGCCATCCTGCTCGTGGGCATCGCGGCGCTGTTATTTCCGAAACGCAAGGGGGACGCACCGCGGGCCATACGCGTAGACGAACAGTATTATAAAAAAGTGCTGCAACAGCTGCAGGCCTTGCAGCACGATGAGGCGCGGCGCAAGGCACCCAAGCAATTTTATACCGACCTTGTTGGCATCCTGCGCGGATACCTCTATCATCGAAAAGGATATTATTCCGATGCCGACACCACGACTGACCTGGTTACGCGGCTTCCGCAATGGAGGCTTCCTGCAACCACGCAGGAGGAGTTGCGCGCCGCACTGCAGGAAAGCGACCTCGTGAAGTTTGCCAAATACCATCCCGGCACTTCCGAAATGGATGCGGCCGTTCAAACATTCAAACGCGCCGTAGTGGCCCTGGAGGAACACAGCCGATGATTTACGATTGGTTGCAAGAGGTGAGCTTCGCGTATGCGTGGATGCTGCCCTTCCTCGGGCTGGTGCCCGTGCTGGCCTTCATCTGGGCGCGCGGCCGCCACAGCCGGCGCCCCGCGCTGCGCGTGTCTACGGCGGCCGTCTTCCGCGTGCGCTCGGCCCGCATCACCTGGCTTTTTCTGCTGCCGTTGTTCCGCACGCTGGCGGGCCTGCTCCTCGTGGCCGCGCTCGCGCGCCCGCAGGTGCGCGACGTGCAAAAGCGCTACCTCGGCAACGGCATCTCCATCGTGCTGTGCATGGATGTGAGCGGCTCGATGGCCACGCCCGATTTCACGCCCTACCGGCTGCACGTGGCAAAGGAAGTGGCGATGGATTTCGTGCGTGCCCGCCCCGTAGACCAGATCGGCCTCGTGGTGTTTGCGGGAGAAGCCTTCACCCAGTTTCCCATATCTACCGACCACGAAGCGTTGCTGGAGCAGATCCGCAGCCTGCGGCCCGATATGCTGCAGCGCGGAACGCTCATTGGCGAAGGACTTGCCACTTCGGTGGCGCGCCTGAGCGATGTGCCCGGCAAAAGCAAAGTGGTGGTGTTGCTTACCGATGGCAGCGAAGAAGCGCCGCCCACGCGCATCATCGATCCCGAATCGGCCATCGGCATCGCCCGCACGAAGGGTGTGAAGGTGTACACCATCGGGCTCAACTCGGGCGGCACCATCAACGTGCCCGGCGAAGGCGTGCGCCAGCTGCCCAACATCGACGAGCCCCTGCTGCAACGCATGGCGCAAAGCACTGGGGGCGCTTACTTCCGCGCACGCGACAAATCGGCCCTTGAAGGAGTGTATGCCCGCATCAACCAGCTCGAAAAAAGCGATGTGCAGGTGATCAACCGCACACGCTACCACGAGGAATTTCACTGGTTCGTGCTCGCTGCGCTCTTCTTCCTGCTGCTCGAAGGCCTGTTGCGCTATACTTTATTCCGTACTTTGCCCTGATGGAAGGTGTTGTGTATAAATCGACGGGAAGCTGGTACTCGGTAAAAGATACCGGGGGGCGCTGGTGGAAGGCGCGCCTGAAGGGCATCTTCAAGCAGGGAGGCCTTACGTCTACCAACCCCATCGCCGTGGGCGACCGCGTGGAATTCGATTCTGAAAACGAAGGCGAAGACACCGGCACCATCACCGCTATCCGCGACCGAGTCAATCACATCAACCGCCTCTCGCCCAAGGGGCGCCACCAGCAGCACATTGTGGCCGCCAACCTCGATCAAACGCTGCTCATCGCCACGCTGCGCGATCCCCGTACTTCTACGGGTTTCATCGACCGCTTCCTCGTGACGTCCGAGATGTACCACGTGCCCGCAATCATCCTTTTCAACAAGGCCGACCTCTACCGCGATAAAGAGTGGGAGCTGTACGGCGAACTCGAAGAGATCTATACAGAAGTGGGCTACCGCGTGCAGCTGGTGTCGCTGCTCGAAGGCAAGGGCGTGGCAGAAGTGCAGGCATTGCTGAAGGATAAGACAACGCTTGTGAGCGGTCATAGCGGTGTGGGAAAATCATCCTTCATCAATGCAGTGCTGGGTACGGCCATCAAAACGCAGGACGTGAGCGGCTGGAGCGGCAAAGGACAACACACCACCACGTTTGCCGAGATGTATGACCTTCCCGAGGGCGGCTCAATCATCGATACGCCGGGCTTGAAAGAGTTCGGACTCGTAAACGTGGACAAGGCCGAGCTCAGTGGCTACTTCCCCGAAATGCGCGACCGGCTGCAAGGCTGCCAGTTCAACAACTGCCTGCACATGAACGAGCCGGGTTGCGCCATTAAGGAAGCCGTACGCAACGGCGAGATCTCCGAAGAGCGCTACGTCAACTACGCAACGATCCTCGATACGATCGACGAGAAGAACTACTGATCGCTTCTGCTCCATTGCCCCACGCGCACGTTTCGTTTACAGCCGTGCTTCAATATCAATTTACCGCCCTGCCTGGCTTTGGTTTACCTTGAAGAGGACTTCCCGAACGGAAGCCTTTCTCATCCTTTAACCAAAATCAATTTTTATGTCCTTCAACCTGGTAGAAACAGTAAAGGCTTTATTCAATCATGAAGTGGTGAGCCACGCGGCGCCATCGCTTGGTGAAAGTGAAAACGGCATTCAGAAAGCACTCTCCGCAATTGTTCCCGTGATCTTAGGGGGCATCGTATCGAAAGCCTCGGGGAGAGACGACGGTTCTGTGTTCGATATGGCGCGAACCGCATCGGGCGGGGGCCTCAGCAACATCATCCGCGGCCTCGCCACCGGCGATTTCCAGTCGATCATTTCGCGTGGGATGGACCTCGTGCACGGGATCTTCGGCAGCCATGCCGTTTCGGTGAACAAATCGGTAGCTGCATTTTCGGGTGTAAAAGAATCCTCTGCCAATTCACTGATGGCACTCGTGGCGCCGGTTGTTCTGGGCAAGCTGGGCGAGCACGCAGCGCAAAACAACCTGAATGCTTCTTCGTTCGGATCGTTCCTCGAAAGCCAGAAGTCGGACATCATGAATGCGATGCCCGCCGGTTTGAGCATGGGCAACCTGCCGGGATGGAGCGCGCTCAGCTCCGTAGGAGGCAGCGCTACTGCAGCTGCCACTGATATCCGCGACCGTGCATCGGTGCACACCAACCGTCCCGTTACCGATGTAAAGACGAGTAGCAATAAATGGCTGCTACCACTGATCCTCATCGCTGCAGCGGTGGTGCTTTGGTACCTGCTTTCCAAAGGTTGCAACCAGCCTCAATCCACAACCACAACGCACGACACGACGGCGGTGGTGACGCCACCGGTTACCGCCGATACCACAGCCACTACAACGACCACGACGCGTACGTCCACCAAGGTGCGGCTCGCCAACGGCACCGAGCTGAATGCCTACACCGGCGGTGTAGAGGAGCAGCTGGTGCGTTGTCTCGACGATGCTTCCTGCCAGGCGGGTAAAGACAAGTGGTTTGATTTCGATAATATTAATTTCGAAGTAGGCAGTGCGCGTCTTACAGCGGAAAGCCAGGAGCAGGTGCGCAACATTGCCGCCATTCTTGCGGCCTACCCGGCGGCACACATCAAAGTGGGTGGTTACACCGACAAGACCGGCGATGCGGCATCCAACAAAACCCTGAGCCAGCAAAGAGCCGACGCCGTACTCGGTGCGATCCGCTCGGCGGGTGGCAAAGCCGAGCAGCTTACCGGTGCGGAAGGCTATGGTTCTGAGTTTGCAACGGTTGCCGAAACAGCGAGCGACGAGGAACGCAGGAAAGACCGCCGCATTGCGCTGCAACTGAATGCCAAATAAAAAGCGAAGGCCCTGGGCGATCGCTTTCAACATTTAGGAAGATCCCGGCACGCAGCCGGGATCTTTTATTTATTCGTGTGAGAGACGAGGCATCCCACTTAAGCACGCATGTCTACGGTCATCAGCTTTCCTTCCAGCACGGAAGCCAGTTCCACTACGGCCTCGTTGGCGCGCTTGGATGCTTCGTTGAGCTGCGTCGGGAAAAGCGAAATGCCATTGTAAATGCTGTAGCAAAGCGTGAGCAGGTGCTTGCCAAAGGAGAAGTTCCAGTTGATGGCATCGAATTCGTCTTCTTTCTGCGTAAAGGCTACGTTGAGATCGGTAGACAGGATGTCGGCAACGAGGTAAAAACGTTTCAGGCCGCCGTCGTCGTCAATAACGGCTTCGGTGCATCCCAGCGCATTGCGTAAGGTCAGGCTCATGGTAGGGCGGTTTTAGGTAAGACGCAAAAAGCGCGTCCGTAGCTGCATCGTCGCAAACTTTATGCCGCGGAGTAAAGTCAAAATTCAAAAGTCAAAAGCGCGACTTGTACCGATGGCGGACGCGAATCGGGTTTTCACTGTTTACTTTGTAATCTTGAATTAATAATCGTAGCTCTTGGGGCCGCGCCACTTCGCCTTTTTCTTCGGAGGCTCGTTGAGCAGTTTTTCCGCGCCCACGTTACGTCCGTCGCTGGGGCAGCCTTCCCCTTTTTTCTTGAAAACACTGCAGGATGTGCCCAGGAACAGGAACGTGGTAGCCAGCAGCATGGGACGGGAAAGGTTTTTCATCTCGGGGGTTTGAATCCCGAATTTCGGACAAATTCCCCATATGGACGACTCATCGGCGATCAATTGCCCCCGGGCCGTGCTGAACCGGCCTCGTTGACGGCGCTGAACCAGGCCGAGTAGCGGAGGTAATTGTTCGCGATCCGGTGGATCTCGCCTTCCAAAAGGCCATGCGGCAGCTCTTTCACTTTTTTGGCGGGCACGCCGGCGTAGATAGAATTTCCTTCGCACACCGTTCCCTCCAGCACCACGGCGCCGGCCGCGATGATGGTGTGCGAATGCACCACGGCGTTGTCCATCACAATGGAACCCATCCCGATCAGCACGTGGTCGTGCACCGTGCAGCCATGCACGATCGCATTGTGCCCAATGGATACATGATTGCCGATGATCGCTTTCGTTTTTTCAAACGTGGCGTGGATGACGGCACCATCCTGCACGTTCACCCGGTTGCCCATGCGAATACTATTTACATCGCCCCGAACAACGGCATTGAACCATACGCTGCATTCATCGCCCATGATCACGTCGCCAACGATGGTGGCATTGGGTGCAATGAAACAATCGTTGCCCCACGCGGGGTGCTTGCCTTCTACCGGAAGGATAAGTGCCATGGAAGAATGATTTATGGTTGGTTGTTTGTGGTTGTGTTGCGGGGTATAGAAACCGCAAACTACAAACTCCAAACTACAAACTAATTTTGCGCCATGAACCTCCGCCAGCTTTTCCTCCAACACGTTGCACAAACTTCCACTGCGCCGCTCGCACTCGAGATCGTGCGGGCCGAGGGCTCGATGCTTTATGGTGCGCAAGGGGAGGAGTGGATCGACGGCATTGGCGGAATATCGGTGGCCAACGTGGGACATCGCCACCCGGCCGTTGTGGAGGCGGTGCGCAAACAGCTGGATGCCTACCTCCACGTGATGGTGTATGGCGAATTTGTGCAAAGCCCACAGGTGCGTTACGCGCAGGCGTTGGCGGCGCATCTTCCTTCGCACTTAAGCAGCGTGTATTTTACCAACTCGGGGGCAGAGGCGGTGGAAGGTGCGATGAAACTTGCGAAGCGGGTTACGGGACGCACGGGCATCATCGCGTTTCAGGATTCTTATCACGGCTCCACGCAGGGTGCGCTCAGCATTATCGGGTCGGAATACTGGAGAAACGCCTACCGGCCCCTATTGCCCGGTGTGCACCACGCCGTGTACAACGACCTTTCGATGATTGACCGTATTTCTACGGATACCGCCTGCGTCATCGCCGAAACGGTGCAGGCAGAAGCAGGAGTGCGGCCGCCATCGAAAGAATGGCTTCAGGCGCTGCGTGCGCGTTGCACAGAAACCGGCACCTTGCTCATCCTCGACGAGATACAGGCCGGCTTTGGCCGCACCGGCAGCTTGTGGGCATTCACGCAGTTTGGCATCGAGCCCGATGTGCTGCTGCTGGGAAAGGCGCTTGGCGGCGGGATGCCTCTGGGCGCCTTTATCGCGCGGAAGGACTTGATGGATCATTTTGCAGACGCACCCGTGCTGGGGCACATCACCACTTTTGGCGGTCACCCGGTGTGCTGCACTGCCGGACTTGCGGGCTTTGAAGCGTTGCTTGCAGAAGCGCTCGCGGAAGGCGCTGAAGCAAAAGGCGCGCTTTTCGGGCAGCTCCTGCGCGATGTTCCAGGGCTGCAGTCCATCTCGCGTTGCGGCCTGTGGCTGGCGCTTCGCTTTGATGGCTTCGACAGCAACAAGCGCATCATCGACCATTGCATCGCAAAGGGACTGCTCACCGACTGGTTTCTGTTTGCCTCCGATTGCCTGCGCATTTCGCCGCCGCTCAACATCAGCGAAGACGAGATCCGCCGCGCCTGCAGCATCATCCACAGCGCTGCCTCTTCGTGAACAAAGTATATTTGTTGAAATACCCCAGCTAACGATGCGCACCCGGCTACTGCTCTTCCCGCTGCTTTTCCTTCTTGCCGGAAGCGTCTCGGGCCAGCAGAAATATCCGCCCACCTTCCTGTGGCGCATCTCCGGCAACGGCCTCCAACATCCTTCTTATTTGTGGGGAACCATCCACCTGCAGGATCGCCGGGTGTTCCGCTTCACCGACTCGCTTTACTACCTGCTCGACCACTCCAACGCGTTCGCCATGGAGCTCGACCCCGAGCGGGCCACGGAAGATCTGCTTCCGTTTGTGATGGGAAAAGATACATCCGCATTCCTCTACACCGCGATGCCGGATTCCGTATTTCTACGGGTTGCACCGCTGCTGGAAAGGGCGTTGAAGAAGCCCGCCCGCAGTATCCGCCGTAAGGAAGCGTGGCTGTATCTCCAGCTCAGGCCTTACCGCGGGCGGCGCCGCGACGATATGCCGCAGCCGATGGACCTGTATCTCTACGAACATGCACGCACGCAGAAAAAGAAACTGCTCGGCATCGAAGACCTGAGCGACCAGTTTGACCTTGCCGAAATCCTCACCGGCCCCTTCGATGCGCGCGGCTTGCTACAAACCGACACGGAAGTGCAGCGGCAAACGGAGGAAATGGTGCAGATCTATATGAAGCAGGATCTTGCAGCCATCGAGCGCATGAGTATGAGCGATTCGGTGTACGAAAACCGCACGCTTGTTCGCCGCAACCGTAAGATGGCGCTGCGCATGGACAGCCTGGCACGGCTGCAGCCGACGTTCTTTGCCATCGGGGCAGGCCACCTTCCCGGTGTGGAAGGCGTGCTGGCCCTGCTGCGCAGGCGGGGGTTCAGCGTGACGCCCGTGCTGGGCGGGCGTTTGCTGCTGCCTGGCGTAGCCAAAGCCGACGATCTGCAGTAGGCTCCAAAATATTTTTTCGAAAAGTGTGCGGCAATTGCGAAAAGCACATTTACTTTGTAGTGCAAAGTGCTTTTTATGAATGAGCAAACCCAATCCCTCGAGGCCATCCAGGACATTCGCCGCCTGATGAACCGCTCCAGCCGCTTCCTGTCGCTGAGTGGGCTCAGTGGCATTGCAGCGGGGGGCTGGGCGCTTGCAGGTGCGTGGCTTGCCGGTCGGCGCATCGGCAGCTATTACGACGACTACGAGCGCAATGGATATTCGCTTGCGGAGTTTGTGCGCCTGAAGCAGCACCTGTTGCTGATGGCCGCCGCAGTGCTGGCTCTTGCCATGGCTTCGGCATTTTTCTTTACCTGGCGGCGCGCGCGCCAGCAGGGCCTCCCGATGTGGGACCGCACTGCGCGGCAGCTTTCCATCAACATGTTGATCCCGCTGGTTTCGGGTGGATTGCTCCTGCTTGCGCTGCTGCGCTATGAGGACGCCAACCTGCTTGGTTTGATCGGACCGCTTTGCCTCATCTTCTATGGACTTTCGCTGGTGAATGCCAGCAAGTATACGGTGAACGATATTCGCTACCTCGGCGTGCTGGAGATCATCCTCGGTCTTATCAATACACAGTTCCTCGGCTACGGGCTGTTCTTCTGGGCCATTGGATTCGGATTGCTGCACATCGTGTATGGTTTTATCATGTGGTGGAAAAACGAGCGGACGGATACGAAAGGATGATGCCGAAAAATCCCATAGCAGGCCTCAATAAGTTGTTCGACAACCGGATCCGGCTGGGCGTGATGAGCATCCTTGCCGTCAATGAAGAAGTGAGCTTCAACGACCTCAAGCAGCTGCTCGAGGTGACCGACGGTAACCTCGCTACGCACCTGGTCAGCCTCGAAGACAACGGATTGCTCAAGGTGCACAAAGGTTTCATCGGGCGCAAAACTAACACAACTTATTCCATCACCAAAGCGGGCGAGAAAGCGCTCAGCGAGCATATCCAGGCGCTCGAAAAAATGATCCGCGGCATGAAGTGATTTTTTTTGCCCCTTCACTTTGAAATACAAAGTACTTTCTATGGCACAACATTTCCCCATCCGTCGCATCCGCCTCCTCCTCGCGTTCTTCATTTTCGCTCTCTTCGTCAGCGGCCTCACCGTTTGGCCGGCCGCAGCCGAGCTGCGCTTCGCGCTGCAACTCGTGCCGGCCGAAGGAGCGGCAGGGCAGTGGCTGCGCACCGTGCTCACCGCTTACGAAGCGGTTGATCGCACACATGGCTTCCTCTACTATGGCTACGACTGGCTCGCCTTCGCCCACATCGTGCTGGCAGCGCTCTTCATCGGCCCCTGGCGCGACCCGGTGCGCAACCGCTGGGTGCTCGAGTTCGGCATCGGTGCGTGCATCGCCATCTTCCCCCTCGCCTTCATCGCGGGCGCTATCCGCGGCATCCCGCTCTGGTGGCGCTTTGTAGACTGCAGCTTCGGTGTGGTGGGGTTAGCGGTGTTGTGGCCCTGCTATGCTGCCGTGCGCCGCTTCGAACGGTAACCTCCGTTCGCACCCGCCATCGCCTGAACCCGTCGTCACCTCACCGAACCCCTCAACCCCTCAACTCTTCAACTCTTCAACAATGAACACCTTCCGCTTCGTGCTGTACACCTGGCTGTGCACCGTGATCGCCTACCCGCCACTCGTCATGATCTGCGATGTGCTCACCCGTAGTAATACGGAAGCCCGCCTGTTTTTCCCGCTGCTTGCCGGCGCATTCATTCTCGGCCTTCCTGCACTGATACTCGGATGGCTTACGCTGTCGCTGCTGCAGGTGCGAAGCCTGCCGCTGCTTGTTCGTTACTGCCTCTGGACGGGCGCCGTCCTCGGTTTGATCTACACCAGCCTGTCGGTGGTCGGCGGCCGCGAACTGCTCGATCTGAACGGCGAACTCGCACGCTTCGTGCTGCCGCTCTTTGCCGCCGCGATGCTCGTGCTGCTCTTTCGTTATCCCTACTTCCGCGAAATCCCCCGTCAGGAATATTAAACCCCATATCAAATGCAACAACTCCCGGGCGAGAACGCCCCCAAAAACAGGATCCTCGTAAAGATCTCCATTGTAGCTGCTATCATTCTCGTGCTGCTATTGCCATCCTACAAAGTGGAACAGCTGGTAGTGGAGCGCGAGGCGCGTCAAAAAGAGGCAGTGGATGAAGTAAGCAACAAATGGGCGGGCGCGCAGCTGCTCGGTGGCCCCATGCTTGTGCTGCCCTACGTGGTCAACTACACTACGCCCAACGGCAAGCCGGCGCAGGACCGGCATTACGCCTACTTTCTGCCCACGAAGCTCGATATGAAGGCCATCGCGCAGCCACAGGAGCGACACCGCGGCATTTATAAGGTGATGCTCTACTCCGCGCAGGTGCAGATGTCGGGACAGTTCGATATACCCGATCTCAGTTCGTTGCGCATCACCGCCGACCAGGTGCTGTGGGGCGAAGCCTTCGTGCGGCTGCATCTGTCGGACGTTGGTGGCCTCAACGACGAGCTCAGTCTCAACTGGAACGGCACCCGTAAGCTGGTGTTTGCCCCCAACACTTCCTCTGATCCGTATAGCTCTTCCTCACTCGCTGCGCCCCTTCCACTGCAAGGGCCCATGGAACTGGCTCCGTTCTCGTTCAGTGGAAACCTCCAGGTGAACGGCTCTCAGCAGTTGCTGTTTGCGCCGCTCGGCAAGACCACTACCGTAGAACTACAATCAACGTGGCCGCACCCAAGCTATACAGGTGCCGGCCTCCCGCAGCAAAGCACCATTACGGGCAAAGGTTTCAGCGCCACCTGGCGCAGCCTTGCCCACCGCCGGAACTTCCCGCAGCAGTTCCGCGATGGCGATCGGATCAATAGCAGTATTTACGATCTTAGTTCTTCGGCGTTTGGAGTGGATCTGTTCGTGCCGGTAAACGCTTACCAGAAAACCCTGCGCTCCGTGAAATATTCCCTCCTGTGCATCGTACTCACGTTCACGGCATTCTTTCTGATCGAGGTCGTCAACAAGCGCTCGGTGCATCCGTTCCAATACGGGCTTATCGGGCTGGCGCTGGTGCTTTTCTATGCGCTGTTGCTTTCCTTTTCAGAATACATCGGCTTCAACTTCGCATATGCTCTTTCAGCATTGGCCACATTCGCTCTCATTGGTTGGTTTGTGAAGGGCCTGCTGCAGTCGGCGCGGCTAAGCACCTTGCTGTCGGCGGTGCTCGTGTTGCTGTATGGTTATGTGTTTACCATCCTGCAGCTGCAAGACTTCGCGCTGCTGCTCGGCAGCCTCGGCCTGTTCCTCACACTCGCTATCGTCATGTACTTCTCCCGTAAGATCAACTGGTAACCAATGAACATCCTGAACAAAATATCAGCCCGCTACCGCCGCCTCGATGCGGCGGAGCGTGGACTGCTTGCACTGGCCGTCTTCCCGGTAGCGCTTTCCGTTTTCCGCTTCGTGTATACGGGCAGCCGCTTCTTTCTCTTTCTCAACTGGAACCTACTCCTCGCGCTGCTGCCCTTCCTGCTTACGCGGCAGTTGCTGCGGCGTATCGACTGGATAGAGCACAAGTGGATCTTCCGGACTGTATTTCTACTGTGGCTGCTCTTTCTCCCCAATGCATTTTACATCGTTACCGACCTGCTGCACCTGCGGCAGCGATCGGGGCTTCCGCTCTGGTATGACCTGGTGCTGATCCTGGCGTTTGCCTGGACGGGCCTCCTGCTCGGAGTGCTGTCGCTGTGGCAGATGGAACGGGTGCTGCTCGCGCGATGGGGCATGAGGCGCAGCTGGCTGTTCGTGTTTCCCGTGCTGGCACTTTGCAGCTTCGGTGTATACATCGGGCGCTACCTCCGCTACAACAGCTGGGATGTGCTCAGCGATCCCTTCGACCTCATGCGCGATCTGTTCGACCTCTTTCGCCATCCGATCGCCAACCGATTCGACTGGAGTATGATCATCTGCTTCTTCGGGTTCCTGTTGTTGGTATATGAATCGCTACGCCGCGCCCGGGTAAGTCAAAAATAAAAAGTCAAAATTCAAAAGTCAGGTGAGCACCTTTTGACTTTTGAATTTTGACTTCGTAAAAAGTGTAGCGACAACTAGAAATCCAACCCAAGCGCAAGGTAGGTCATCGGCTTGCCGCGGAAGAAGCCGTTCATTTCCCAGGCTACGTCCCAACGCACGAAGTAACCCAGCAGCGTGCTCCGGAGGCCGAAGCCATAGCCGCCCGCAAAGGGTCCGATGCCACCTGCTTTCAGGCGCACCGTGATAGGGTTGACCGTATTGGGGTAACTGTACGTGCTCGTGGGGCGCGCAATGTGGCTGATATCGCCGCTCCATGCCGTGCCCAGATCGAAGAACTGCACTGCCTGCAGGTTGCGCAGGAAGGCGTTGTTGATGGGACGGTTGAAGAAGGTGCTGAAGATCGGTGCGCGGAATTCGCTGTTGATGACCACATTGTTGTTGCCATTGGCGATGTTCTGCTTGAAGCCGCGCATGTTCACCGCCAGCGTTTGGTAGGCGTAGAAGTTTGCGGGGTCGGGCGCATTGGCCGGGTCGCCATTGAAGTAGCGGTAGCCCGTGACCTGACCGGTATTCTGATCAACGATCTCATTGTTCTTGAACTTGAGCCAGCCATCTACTCCGCCGAGATAATACACCACTTTTTGCTCGGCAAAAGAGAAGTCGCCGGCAACACGCATTGCCCAGATCACGTTGCGATAGAGGGGCAGGTAGTGACGTGCGTCGAAGCCCGCATTCATCATCGTGCGGCCAAAGGCCTGGCCACCTTTGTCGAGGCGGCTGAAGTAATCGAAATACACTTTATACCGCAGGCCCGTCCAGATGTTGGTGGCCGGGTTGAGCGTGTTGTCGTGCACATACTCGAGTGTGGCTTGTCCGAATACCTGCTTCTGGTCGGGGATGAGCAGCGAAAGCTGGTTGAAGATTGGCTCGGGCGTAGTGGTCACGATCACGCGGTCGTAGCGTGGGCCCACCGTGAGGCGCAGGCTGCGCACCTTGTCGATGGCATAACGCAGGCGTGCAAGGTAATAGTTCGAATGCACCTTGCCGGGGAAGCCCACAAGGAAGGCGTTGCCCGAGGTATCCTGGAGCACTACACCCACATCGGCACGTGCCGAGCTGCGGTAGTAGGTGAAGCCCCAGTCGAGCCGCTTGCGGTAGTTGGTGAATTCGAAGAGGATATCATTGTCGCGCAGGTTCGGCGCGATGCGGAAGCCGCCCGATATCTTGTAGTCTTCAAACAGGTCCACCGTGCCCATCCGTATGAGGCCATTGATCTGGCTTCCGTTGGAAGGATTGATGGGGCCCGTGCCCCCGGTGTATTGCTGATATTTTGCAGTTGGCAGCACAGCGTTGTTGAAGCCCGCGGCAACATAGTCGGTAAAGAAACGCGGGGGGCGGTATTCATACAGCTTCGCCTTGCTCAGCACGGGTTGCACCACAATCTCTTCGGCGGTAAACACCTGCCCGTTTGTTGTGCGCGTGCTGTCGCGCGTTGCAGTGCTGTCGCGGCTGTCGTTGAATTCGCTCTGGAAGAAGTCGGTCTGCGTTTTTCGCGCCGAGTCGGCCACCGTTGTTAGTGCGTTCGTTTGCGTATTGCGCAGGCGGTCGCGCTCGCGCAGCTTCTTTACGTATTCGGTAGGCGGCGTGGTCACGTTGCGGCGGCGCAGCGTGTTCTCATCCACCCGCAGGCGATACAGGTTCTTGATGTCGCCCTGCTGAATTACTTCGCTCACCAGCGTGTTGTCGCCGGCGGTGCGTGTTTCAATCAGGCCCGCCTGGTAGTTGCTCAGAGGGAACACATAGGCCGAATCGGAGCTGGTGGCGAAGTAGCCCACCGAGTCGATATCGGTCTTCTTCCATTCACGAAGCAGGCTGTCCACTTCTTTCTGCGCAGGGTTGCGCAGGATCTCGTCGCCAATGAATACAAGCGTGTCGAGACCGGTCTTTTGCGTGGTGAAGAAGCCGGCGTAGCGGTTGTTGATACCGTTTTCGTCGGAGGTGAACGTGAAGTGCGTGGTGTTGTAGGGCGAAGGGTTGCGCGCGTTGCCAAACTTCAGGTTGGTCAGCTGCGAGATCTGCTTGAACTCGCTCTTGTTCCAGTTGTCTACGAGGTAAATGTTGAAGCGCGGCGCGGGCAGTGAAGTGTCGCCGCTGGGTGCATTGGCCGACGGGCGGTTGGATGCGAAGATGATACCCGTCTTGTTCGGGAAGCTCACGAACGATGGATCGAGGTCGTCGAACACGTCGTTGGTGACCTGCTCGTAGGTCATCTTGTCGATGTTGTAGGTGTAGATGTCGCTCTGGCCGGCACGAACGGCGCTCACCAGCAGCGTCGTGGAGTTCAGCATGTACTTGATATCCTGCACCTGGTCAAACTGGTTCCATTCCTGCTTGCTGATCTTGATGCGGTTGATGACGTCGTACACGAAGAACTTCAGCTTGCCTTTCTCGGTGTATACCACGGCGAGGCGCGTGCCTTTGTTGTCCCACGCAAGGATCGGCAGGTTTGGATTTACTTCGTCTTCGCGGCTGCGGTGGCCGAAGGAGAGGAGCGTTTTGGTGTTCACGAAATTCTCGTGGAGCACGACGCTGTATTTGCCCTGCTTGTATTCGGTAACGGCGTACGTAAACGAGCGGGGGAGCGGGTTTGCATTGAAGCGGATGAAGTCTTTCTTGCCCACGGTTTCGGTCACCGACAGCTGGCCTTTGGGCACTACGCGGCGGCCGCGGATGTCTTTGAAGTAGATGTTCTGCTCTTCCTCCATGAAGTCGCGCAGCACTTCCTTGAACTTCTTTTTCGCGATCTTTTGCGTGGCGCTGTTGAGGTTGCGGTAGATGCGCGCGAGGTACAAGAGGTAGGTAGGTTTGCTCGGGCCGTATTTGTTGGCGATGTAGTACCAGAAGGCATGACCGGCCAGCTCCGGCTGCTCGAAGGCAAACTGGTAAAAATTGTTGTAGTTTCCGCCCAGCATGGCGTTCTTGAGCTTCTCGTCCAGCTCGGTGCTCCATGGTTCGGCGGCATAGGAAATGTAGCCGTCGGTGAGCCACTTGGGGAGATCGAGGAGGGCCTGGTTGGCAGCAAACTCGCCGAGGTCGTCGCCGAAGAGCAGGTTTTGCACCAGCACCTGCGCAATACCCTGGCGCACCTGGCGCCGCAGGTTGTTGCGGTTGGCATCGTAATACACCACCAGCTTGTTGTTGACGAGGCGCGTGAGGCCGCCCGTGCTTTGCCAATCGAGCCCCTGGCCGATGTTGGACTGCTGCAGGTCTTCGAAATTATTGTACACCACCACGTTGGCGCGGCGCTGCAGTCCATATTCCACGAACTCTTCCAGCTGCGGCAATTCCTTCTCGGCAACCTGCGCCACGTATTTGCCCAATTCAAGTCCGTTCTGCGAAAAGTAGGTATTGAAGTTCTCGGTCTGGTAATACTTCCACTTGAATTTCTTGTACTGGACCCGGTTCTTCCCGAATTCCACGGTGTTAACCTGGGCCTGGCCAATAAAGGAAAAAACAACACTAATCAGGACGGCAAGGGCGGCTCTTCGGCTCAGATGCTTCATAAAGTCAGGTTCATTTTCTGGAATGGGCGCTCGGCTAATGGACTAAATTGCATTTAAAAATAGGAAAAAAGCAAGTATGCTTACGGTACAGACCTTCACCTTCAACCCTGTTCAGGAGAACACTTACGTGCTTTATAACGAAACGGGAGCCTGCTGTATTATCGACCCAGGATGCTATTTCGCGTCGGAGGAGCAACAGCTTGCTGCCTTCGTGGAGGAAGCCGGTCTGAACCCCGTGCTGCTGCTCAACACGCACTGCCACCTCGATCACATTTTCGGCAACCGCTTTGTGCACCAGAAGTGGGGCCTCGAGCTGCACCTGCACCGAGGCGAAGTGCCTGTGCTGGAGCGCGGCCCTGCATCGGGACAATTGTGGCAACTGCCCTTCGTCAACTACGACGGGCCGCTGCATTTTCTGGATGAAGGCGATACCGTTCGCATCGGCGACGACGAACTGGCTGTGCTCTTCACACCGGGCCATTCTCCCGGCCACGTCTCCTTTTACAGCGCGGCGCAGCGCTTCATCCTCTCCGGCGATGTGCTGTTTGAAGGCTCCGTTGGCCGCACCGACCTCCCCGGCGGCGACTTTACCATCCTCGAAGAAAGCATCCGCACGAAACTGTATACGCTACCCGAGGACGTGATCGTTTATTCGGGGCATGGCGGCACCACTACCATTGGAGATGAGAGGAGGGGCAATCCGTTTGTAGCGATGCTTTAGCCGTCGTCGGTGCGAAGATAGAAAGAACCCCGCAGGGGCGGGGCAGGCTCCAGATTTTCTATGATTTCTATGATTAGCGCCAATGTATTTATTACCGGCGTAAGCAAATCATAATAAATCTTAATAATCTGCGAGACGCCGAACGCGTTATCTGCGATCTTTCTCTACCGGCGAGGCTTCACATAGCGCCCAATCACCGGCAGTTTCGCAAATTCGTTCCGCTCGACCATCAGCAGGAATGAGCCGAACAGAACCAGCAGGAAGGCTCCGAAGATCCAATTGGCCCAATTAGGCAGCCCAATCAGGTTGAACGCGCATTGCAGGCCGTACAGCGCGAGGCTGATGATGAAATAGGCGATCAGCTTTTTGGTTGGATAAGGCACGCGGTATACCTTCTGCCCCCACATATACGAAACCACCATCATGCTGCCGTAGCAAAGCAGGGTGGCCCAGGCGCAGGCATAGTAGCCGAAGCGTGGTATGAAGAGGAAGTTGACGAGCAACGTAAGCGCCGCACCGATCAGTGTGATCCATGCGCCCGCGAGCGTGCGGTTCGACAATTTATACCAGATGGAAAGATTGTAATACACGCCGAGGAACATGTTCGCCAGCAGAAGGATGGGCACCACGCCCAGGCCCACACGGTATTCGGGCCCGATAAAATGGCCCCATACATCGAGGTAGAGCGCCACCACGAGGAACATAAAGCAAATGACGATCACGAAGAATTTCATCACTCGCGCATACACGCGGCGTGCATCCTGCCCCTGCGCCTGCTTGAAGAAGAAAGGCTCGGCGCCCATGCGAAAGGCCTGGATGAAGAGGGTAATAAGGATCGACAGTTTGTAGCAGGCGCCGTAGATGCCCACTTCGGCCTTGCGCAATTCTTCGGTGGGAGCCGACGACAGCTTGCCCAGCATGATCCGGTCGAAGGTTTCATTGATCATCCCGGCGAAGCCCGCAAGGATCAGTGGCGATGAATAGATCAGGAGCTCGCGCCACAGCTTTGGCTCGAAGCGCCAGCGGAATGCGAATACGCCTTTCGCGAGCAGCAGGAACGTAATGGCCGACTGCAGCAGGTTGGCGAGGATCAGGTAACCTACCTGGTATCCCGGCTCGAAGAAACCATGCACCCAGCTGTTCGGATCCTGCTCATACAGCCTTGGACAATAAGAAAGGAAGAAGAAGGTGGCGCCGATGTTGACGAGGATGCCCAGCACGCGAACGAGCGCATACATCCGCGGGCGGCCTTCATAACGGAGGCGCGCGAATGCAAGCGTGGTAACGGCGTCGAGGCCGATGATGACGGCGCTGTAGGTCATGTATTCCGGGTGCGCCGGAAAGAGCAGCAGGTTCGCCAGCGGGGCACGAAAGAGAATGAGCAGCGTAGTGAAAAGAAGCGTGCTTACGAGCAACGAAATAGAGGCGGTGTTGAACACACGCTCGTGGTCTTCCTTCGTTTTTGCATAGCGGAAGTAGGCCGTTTCGAGGCCATAGGTGAAAATCACGTTGAGAAAAGGGATCGCCGCGTAGAGGGTGCTCACTTCGCCATACAAGCTCTTGTCGAGCTTGTAGGTTACGTAAGGCACCAGCAGGTAATTCAGAAAACGTGCAGCGATCGAGCTCACACCATACCACATCGTCTGCCCGGCCAGTTTCTTGATTCCGCTCATCGTAGGTCAACAAAAGTAACGCTTCGGCTACGCTCAGCGTGACAGACTGGTTGATTTCTATCCACGATACATTTCAATCTATGTCGGGCATCGCCGGTTGGCAGGCTTTGCGAAGCAGAATGACAGGCTTACGGCAGCCTCCTTGTCAGGCTGAGCGCAGCTTCCTTGTCAGGCTGAGCGCAGCCGAAGCCTAATTGGGCAGATACTTCGGGTTGCGGGTATACGCGCTGTCGGTGAGTGTTTGGAGGAAGCGCACCACCTCGTCTTCCTCTGCGGTTGTGAGGCTGATGCCATTCAGCAGCAAAGGGTCGAGGCTGGGTGAAAGGTGGATGTCGTCGCGGTAATGCCGCACCATCGTACGCATGGCGCTGAAGCGGCCATCGTGGCCGTAGTAGGCGCTGAGGTTGAGGTTGCGCAGCGAAGGCACGCGGAACTTCAGCGAGTCGGCGCTGCGGCCGGTGACGCGCATGCGGCCGTAATCGTTGAGCGCAGGATCTACCTCAAGGCCGGTATTACGATAGCTGAAGTCGGTAAAAAGCGGGCCCGAGTGGCAGCTGGCGCATTTTGCGGCAAACACCTGCTCGCCGGCAGCCTCGGTGGCCGTCAGCGTTGCTTCGCCGCGTTGAACGCGGTCCCACTTGCTGTCGGCCGAAACCATGCTGAGCAGGAACTGGCGCAGTGCATTGGTGATGGTAACATCGCTGATGCCGATGAAGCCGTATGCTGCGCGAAAGCGGCGCACATAGGCTGTGTCGGCGGAGAGCCGCGCCTGCACTTCCGGGAAGTTTTCGCCCATTTCGTTCGGGTGCGTGATGTGGCGGCGCACAACGCTCTCCAGGCCATCGTATTGGCCATCGTGAAAGTAGTTAGTATACCAGGCGAGGTTGGCCAGTGCCGGCGCGTTGCGCAGCGTATGCGCGTGGTTGTAGCCGTGGCTGCGGTCGTGATCGAAGGTGGTGAAAGCCGCATTGGGCATGTGGCACGAGCTGCAGGCAAAGTTGCTGTCTTTCGAAAGCGCGCCTTCGTAAAAAAGACGCCGCCCCAGATCAACGGCTTCGGCCGTCAGCGGGTAGTTGGTAAAATCATAGGCCGGTTGCGGAAATCCTTGCGGCACGGCGAACGGCAGCGGAGTGCCCGTGGGTCGGAATTCCGACTTGCGGCAACTTTGGAGCAGGGCCACACCGCCGGCAACTGCCAGCACCAGGATCGTTAGAAGGCGGAAAGAACGCATTGTGTTTTTGTCTTCTCTAAAATACGCAGCATTACCGGGGATGGTTGTTAAAAGTCGCCGGGGCGCATGCGTCCGCGCGCAGCCTTCCGTTCGCCGGTGAGTTTTTTTTGCTTGAGGCGAGCCTCTTTGACGCCCTTCGGTGTGCGCGTTGCGATGCGTGGCTTTTTCTTTTTCAAGGCGCCCTCCACCAGCTCGTGCAGCTTGCGCAGCGCATCCTGCTTATTCTCGAGCTGCGTGCGGTAGGCCTGCGCTTTCACCCAAAGCGAGCCTTCCGCATTGAGGCGATGCGCGAGTTTCTGAAGCAGGACGTTCTTCTGTTCGTCGGAGAACAGCGCCGATGCCGCAACGGGCCACCACGCGATGACTGCGGTCTCCACCTTGTTTACGTTCTGCCCGCCCTTGCCGCCGGCCCGGGTTGTCTGGAGTTGTATTTCTGCGGTAAGGTCCATGGGAGATAAATTCAAAAGTTGAAAGTCAAAAGTCAAAAGCTCAAAATCCAAAATCAAAAATAAGCTCCTGGCGTGCTCACTCTTATTTAGCGAATACGGCAACTTTCGCGTTTTTGACTTTTGATTTTTGACTTCTTTTGCGTCATGCGCGCCATCGTACAGCGAGTAACCGAAGCATCCGTAGAAGTGGATGGATCCATTGCAGGCTCCATTGCCGCCGGGCTGCTCGTGCTCGTAGGTGTGGAAGATGCCGATGCCGCTGCGGATGCGGAATGGCTTGCGGCCAAGATCTGCAGCCTGCGCATCTTCAGCGATAGCGAGGGGCTGATGAACCTTTCCCTCCGCGACAATGGCGGCGACGTGCTTGCCATCTCGCAGTTCACGCTCCACGCCGCCGTAAAGAAAGGCAACCGTCCCTCTTTCATCCGCGCAGCAAAGCCGCCGGTGGCGATACCGCTCTACCAGGCCTTCATTGCAGCCCTCGAACGGGAGCTCGGAAAGCCGCCTGCAACGGGCATCTTCGGAGCCGACATGAAAGTGCGGCTGCTCAACGACGGCCCGGTTACCCTATTCATCGACACCCAAAACAAGGAATGATGCGCGACATTGAATCGAGGGCCGATATCGAGCTGCTGCTGGAAGACTTCTACAGGCAGGCCTTCGCCGATGGGCTCATTGGCCGCTTCTTCACCGAAGTGGTTCCGCTCAACCTCGACACGCATCTACCCATCATTGCCGACTTCTGGGAGTCGATCGTATTTGCAACGCCCTATGCGAAGAATGTGATGGCGGTGCACCACGACATTCACCAGAGGTCGCCGATTCAAAAAGATCATCTCGATCGCTGGGCCGCGCTGTTCACAGCTACCGTGGCCGCGCATTTCGATGGACCGAGGGCCACGCTGATGCAGCAACGGGCGCGCTCCGTAGCTACATTGATGGATATCAAACTGAATCATTCCAAAAAAGGATTATGACCCTCGAACAGGCACAACAACAGGTGGACGCCTGGATCAGAACAACCGGCGTCCGCTACTTCAGCGAGCTCACCAACATGGCCATTCTTACAGAGGAAGTGGGCGAGGTGGCGCGCCTGATGAGCCGCCAGTTCGGCGACCAGTCGTTCAAGGAAAGCGACAAAGACAAAGAGCTTTCCGATGAACTCGCCGATGTGCTCTGGGTGTTGATCTGCATCGCCAACCAAACCGGCGTGAACCTCACCGAAGCGCTGCAAAAGAACTTCGAAAAAAAATCCATCCGCGATGGCAATCGCCACCGCGACAATCCAAAATTGTGATGTACGGGGCTCGTACCATTTTCAAGGCTGTTCATCACTTCGGCACGCCGGGCTGCATCTGCGCGTGCTAACATTGCACCATGCAACGCTACCTCGACCTGCTCATTCGCCCACGCTATGGCATCATCCTTCGAAACGTCATTGCTTCGGTGCTGATCTGGAGCTGCAGTCTCTTGCTGCGGATGTTTGCGCACGGTGACGGCGAAATGATGCTGATGATCGGTGTCATCGTGCCCTACACCATCCTGCAATACACACTTACAACGCAGGCGATCCTGCCGCGCATGCCACCGGGCCGGCGCACTTTTCTTACGCTGCTCGTACTTGTGGGCGTGCTGTTGCTGGTAAGCGCTGTCCCCCTGGGCTTTCTTTCGCACCTCTTCCAGGATGGGATGGATGACGCGATCTCCTTCGTGCTTGCCAACGCTTTCCTGCAGCTGCTGGTGATGACGCCGCTGGCAGTGTATTTCTACCGCCGCAATCACAAGTCGCGGCAGGAGGTGACGCACCTGAAGCAGGAACTGGGACAATCGGAGGCAAGCCTCGACTTCCTGCGCACACAGATCAACCCGCACTTTCTTTTCAATGCGCTCAACTCGCTGTATGGACTTGCTTTGAATGAAGGCGCACAGCGCACGGCCGATGGCGTGCAGATGCTGGGCGAGCTGATGCGGTTTCTCATCCACGACAATCAGAAGAAGGAGATCGATCTCACACGCGAGGCCGACTACCTGCAGCAATATATCCGGCTGCAGCAGCTGCGCGTGGAAGGCAACGACTCGGTGCTCGTCACGGCGCGCATCAATGAGGTGCCCGAAGGCCTGCGCATAGCGCCGATGCTGCTGATCCCTTTCGTGGAGAATGCATTCAAGCACGGCATCTCCTTTCGTGTGCCTTCGTATATCAACGTAACGCTCACCGCCCGCGAAGGCGTCGTGTACCTCGATGTGCACAACAGCGTAGCTCCCAAAACATCCGACGATCCGGAGGCCGACCGCAGCGGCATCGGTCTTTCCAATGTGCGCCAGAGGCTGGAGCTGCTGTACCCCGGCCGCCACGAGCTTTTCGTGCGCGACACCGGCACTGAATTTTTCGTACACCTTTCCGTTCTGTTAACTTAGCCTATGCAGCCGCCCTTCATGAAGGCCATTGCCGTAGACGACGAAAAGCTGGCGCTCGATATCGTGAGCGCGCACGCCGCGCGTGTGCCCTTCCTCGAGCTGAAGGCAACCTTCACCAACGCGTTCCTCGCACTCGAATACCTGCAGAAGGAACCCGTAGATCTACTGTTCCTCGATATCAAGATGCCCGACATTTCCGGTATTGACTTTTTTCAAAGCCTTTCGCGCAAGCCGCTGCTGATCTACACCACGGCCTATGCCGAGCATGCTGCCACCTCCTTCGAGCTCGACGCGGTAGATTACCTGCTGAAGCCCTTTTCGCTCGCACGGTTCATGAAAGGATGCAACAAAGCCTACGAGTTGTTTCGCTTCCGCACGGGCCCCGAAGTAGCCACAACGCACGTTTTCATCAAAACGGGTTACGAGCAGGTGAAGGTTGCGTTGCACGACATCCGCTACCTCGAGTCTTCGGGCAACTATGTTACTTTCGCCATTGCGGGAAAGCAGCTGCTGTCGCGCAGCAACATGGCCGAGGCGCTTGCCTCGCTGCCGGCGGGCCGCTTTTTGCGCGTGCACCGGTCTTTCGCCGTCGCCATCGGACACATCGAAAAAGTAGAACGTGGGCAGGTGACCGTTGCAGGGAAAGTGATTCCTGTTAGTGAAGCCTATGCGGGCGACCTGCAGGCGACCATGGGCCGGCGTTGAATCATCTTCGTTTGACCGGCTTGGCGGGTTGTTGGATACATAGCGCGCATGCCCACTGAGCAGCATGGGTCAGCGGAAGTAACTTAGACTGGCTTTACTACAGTTCACACGCGCTAGTCGGCAAGGATCTCTTTGGAATGTACCAGGATGGCCGCGAGCACCTCTTTGTTGAAGGCGGCTTCGTCGAAAGCGCGGTAGCCGCGGCCCGCATCCTTGCGGCGTGCTTCCTGCTCGCGCAGCTCAAAGGCTTTCTGTGCCTCGGCGCGCAGCGCTTCATAGTCGTCGGTGAGGCAGAAGTATTCAAACTGGTCGTTCCGGAATGCCTGGAGCTGCGCCGCATCCATGCGCCGTATTCCGCGCAGCCTGCCCCGGCGGATTTCAACCAGCACAAAACCTTTCTCGTGTGGCATCAGCAGCAGTCCGCTGTGCCAGCGCACAACGCGGTCTTCCGCTTCAGGAATGATCTCGTTGATCACGGAGCGGCGCCCGGTGCGGAGGTTGCGCGCGTCGGCCACCTCGATATCCTTCACCAGCAACTCATCGTCCTCAATGAAATACGTTGCCCAATAGCCGCGCCCGGCCCCGGCTGGCCGCAACGAAGCGTGCTTCCTGAAAAACGGTTCAAGCAGCGCGTCTTGCATCGGGAGGCGTGCACCATCCAGAAAAAGTACGTCGAGGTCGTTCGGGTTCATGGAAAGCCAAGATAGCGCATTCAGCAAAAAAAGCCCCGGCACAGGGCCGGGGCTTTGAAGGGAATGGGGCTTGAAAAACGAAAACTACAACTTGATCAGCTGTTTGTTGAAGGTGATGCCGGTTTTGATGTGGGTCACCTGCAGCAGGTAGCTTCCGGGCGTGATGCCGGAGAGGTCGAGTGTGTGGGTGGTTCCCGTCATCGTGGCCGGCTTGCCTACAGGTGTGCCGTACTGCGAAACGATCTGCACGGTGAACGGACCCTGCTCTGCTCCGGTGTATTGTAATACTACGGAACCGGTGGCGGGGTTTGGTCCGGCCTGGAAGGATTGCTGCAGCGCAGTGCGCAGGTTGTCCGGAGTGCCGCCTGTGTCGCCGTGGCCCGCGATGGGACCGCAACTGTTGATCGTGAAGCGGAACACGATGCCCTTGCCGGGGCAGGTGGACGACCCGTTGCCCTGGGGAGCTACGCGGACATATGCATAACGCAGTCCGGGCCCGGGGTTCACCGTGGTGAAGGAAGGCAGGCTGGTGCCTGAACCCGAAGCAGCGAGACCGATGCTAGGATCTGTGTTGCTCCAGTTGTATGATGGCGCATTTCCTGTAAAGGGAATGGACGCCGTGACCTGGTTGTTGCAGTACACCTGGTTCGGGATGGGATCCACGAATGCCTGCGGGTTAACGGTGATCTGGGCCGATGCCGTTGCTGTGCATCCACCGGAAGCAGCTACTGTGTAGGTTACGGTGTAGGTGCCGGGTGCAGACAGCCCGAGTTTAATGGAGCCTGTTGCCGGGTCGAGGTCGAGCCCTGCGGGTGCTGCGCTGAAGGTGCCGCCGGCCGAGCCGTTACGCGTGGGCACTGCGGGGCCGCTCTGGCAATAGGGCGAACCGGGGTAGGAAATGGAGCCTGCCGATGGCGCCACCGCGATGGTGAAGCTGAAGGGTTCGCTCGCACAGTTCTCCGCTACTGCGACGGCATTGATCGTAGCTGTTTGCATTACGCCTGTATTGTTCCGGGCAACGAAAGAAGCGATGTTACCCGTTCCCGTTGCGTTGAGCCCGATGGAGGTGTTGTTGTTCGTCCACGACACCGTCGTTTGTGCAACGGAGCTCACGAAATTGACGGCCGCAGTGTTAGTGCCTGCGCACAGGCTCTGGTCCGATACCGTGTTGATCGCCGGCGTTGGGTTGACCGTTATGCGGAAGATCATGTTGCGCGCGAGGTCGCAGCCGGTGCCGCCGGATGCCTCAACGTACACATACGACGAGATCGCCGTTGCGCCACTGTTGGTGACGGTGAACGATGGAATGGTGCCGTTGCCCGAAGCCGGTATGCCGATGGCAGGGTTGGTGGCTGTCCACGTAAAGGTCAGGCCCGTTGCACCACTAAGGGTCGCCCCGGGATAGATGGCACCGCTACAAAGCACCGAGTTGGGCTGTGCATTGATGAACGTGGTAGGACGGATGGCCACTTGCGTCGTTGTGAAGTCTGTGGGCGTGGTGCCGTAGCGTACCGTATACGTGCCCGGTGTGGAAGCAGCCAGGTCTATGGCGCCCGTGCTGCTGTTGATCGAAAGACCGGCAGGGGTTGCGGTATACGTGCCACCGGTAGTGCCGGTGCGCGTTACGTTGGCCGTGCCCGTGCTGGCGCAATACGGCGAGCCATCGTAGGAGATCGTTGCCGCGAAAGGATTCACCAGGGTTACCGATGCGGTGGTGAAATAATCGCCGCAGGTTTCGCTGGCAATGGTGTACGTCACGGTGTAGGTGCCCGGTGCGGATGCAGCCAGGTCGATGGTACCCGTGGTGGGAGCGATGGACATTCCCCCGGGCGCTGCCGTGTATGTGCCTCCGTCGGTTCCGGTGCGCGTAACCGTAGCGGTGCCCGAGCCCGTGAAGTACGGCGAGCCGTCATAGCTTATCGTAGCCGAGCGCTCTGCCGGCTCGTAGATGGCAATGTTGTTCTCCGTGGTCTGGCAACCGTAGGCATCGGTGATTGTTACCGAGTAATTACCCGCAATAAGTCCGGTGCGGTCTTCGGTGGTTGCGCCGCCGTTCCAAAGGAACGTATACGGAGTTGTGCCGCCGGCAGGCGTGAGGTTGATCGAACCGTCGCTTCCGCCAAAGCAGGAGACGTCGTTGGTAGTATAGCTGGCGGAAAGCGGCGCGGAAGGCTGGTTTACGGAGATATTGTTGATGGTGCCCGTGCAACCGTTGGCGTCCGTGATGGTCACGGAATAATTTCCGGCCTGCAGCAAAATGCGGTCTTCGGTCGTTGGGCCTCCGCTCCAGTTGAAGGTATAGGGGCCAGTGCCGCCGTTGGGCGTCAAGTTGATGGCACCGGTGTTGCCGCCGAAGCAGGCAACGTTGGTTACAACCGTAGTACCTGATACGGGCGCGCCGGGCTGGCTCACGGCGATGTTGCTTACCGTGCCGGTGCAGCCATTGTTATCGGTGATGATCACGCTGTACGTGCCGGAGGTAAGACCCGTGCGGTCTTCGGTGGTTGCTCCGCCCATCCAGTTGTAGGTGTAGCCGCCAACGCCGCCTGTGGGCGTCAGGTTGATGGCACCGGTGTTGCCGCCGAAGCAGGCAACGTTGGTTACAACCGTAGTGCCCGACACGGGCGCGCCGGGTTGATTCACTGCAATGTTGCTTACCGTTCCGGTGCAGCCATTGTTATCGGTGATGATCACGCTGTATGTGCCTGCAGCGAGGCCGGTGCGGTCTTCGGTCGTTGGGCCTCCGCTCCAGTTGAAGGTATAGGGGCCAGTGCCGCCGTTGGGCGTCAGGTTGATGGCACCGGTGTTGCCGCCGAAGCAGGCCACATTCGTAACTACGGTGGTGCCCGATACGGCAGCCGTGGGTTGCGACACCACGATGTTGCTGATCGTTTTGGTGCAGGAATTGGCATCGGTAATTACGACCGAATACGTTCCCGCTGCAAGACTCGAACGATCCTGCGTGGTAGGGCCGCCGCTCCAGCTGTACGTGTAGCCGGGCGTGCCGCCGGAAGGTGTGAGGTCGATCGCACCGTTGTTGCCTCCGAAGCAGGCTACGTTCGTTACCACCGTCGAGCCGGCGATGACCGTAGGCTGTGTGAGCGCCTGGCTTGCGGTGGCCGTACAACCGCGCGTATCCGTCACCGTTACCGTGTAGGTGCCCGGAAGGAGGCCACTGGCTGTTGATCCGCTGCCGCCCGAAGGCGACCAGGAATAACTGTAGCCCGGGGTGCCGCCGCCCGCATTTACTACGATGATGCCGTTGGATCCGCCGTTGCAGGCAATATTGCTGTAAGAACCTATCGTAGCTGTAGGCAACGGGTTGACAGTCAGGTTAGCGCCATTATCGGGATTGTTTGCAGGAGAAGAGCCCGGGTTGGAACCAACGATCCGGATGCGGTAGCCGCTCCCCGATGTAGTGTTGGATGGGATCGTTGCGCTGATGGTGCCGCTGCCTGCATTGGAACTCAGCGTGCCGATGGCAACAGGCGAAGCGAAAGAGCCGGCGTTGTTGGAAAGCTGCGCCGTGTAGGTATTCCCGGCATTGTAGCCAGTAGCGGTAAACGGTATGCTGAGCGACGATCCCGCGCAGAAGGAGGTTCCGCTCAGCGTACCCACCGTCGTACTCGAGGGTACCGTGTTGCTCATGCTGGCCAGTGCCCAGCTCTTCCAGTCCATATTGCTCGGCTTGGCAGTGGGATTGGCGTATTGAAACTTGATCTGCACCTTGTTTACCTGTGCATAGCCGTTGGCGGGCCACGCGGTGGTAAAGTTGAAGCTCGCAATGCTGGGTCCAGCGTTGGTGAACGCCTGATTGCCCGCAAGCGAGTGTGCCGCGATCACATTGCCGAAGTAGTCGTAAAGCGTGATGTCGAACTTGCCCAGCGGGAAGGTGGTGTTGCCGAAGTTGGAAACCGACAGGTTGGTAAGCGTGAACGTCTTGATGACGGTATTGTTCGCCTGCAACACCACGGTTTGCTCCACCCCGGGCGAGTTGTTGTCGGCATACATGAGTGTGCCGTCATTCACAAAAATGTCGCTGACGACGAACTTGTCGCCTTGCGTCTTCAACCCTGTGCCGCCGCTGCCAGCGCCGCCTAGTCCGGCGAAGTTATAGGTGCCGTCGGCGAGGCCTGCCTGCGCTCGTACTGCGGAAGGAAAAGCGATCCAGAGGATGAGGAAGAAACTTAGAAATTGAAGGTTGCGGCTGACCCACACCGGTGACGGTAGAAGGCGCAGATTGCGTGCAGTTTGCATGGTGATGGTTTTGAAGTTTTAAGCGGTGTATCCGAGGCTGGCAGCGCGGAGTTTCGGCAGGAAATGAATCTGAATTCAAATGTAGCAGCAAAGATTGGCCCGGCGCTATCCGAGGGGTGCCGGTTAATACGTACGTATTTCTACGATGTGCAGCGTTAAAATACCCGGTCCCTCCGGGTGTATCGAAGCACTTTCAACACACTGTGCGTTGTTTTTCTGCACGTTACCGTTCGGTGCCCCTCCCAAAAAAGGCGAGGGCCACCAAAGCGGCGGCCCTCGCTGAGGACGAAAGGATTTTTTATTCTAAAGTTTGATCACCTGCTTATTGAAGGTGATGCCGCTCTTCACGTGCGTCACCTGCAGCATGTAGCTGCCCGGCGTCACACCCGAAAGATCCAGCGTATGCGTGCTGCCGTTCATCGTTGCAGCGCGGCCCGTTGGCGTTCCGTATTGCGAAACCAGTTGCACGGTAAACGGACCGTCGAGGCTGCCACTGTATTGCAGTACCACCGATCCGCGTGCAGGGTTCGGGCCTACCTGGAAGCTTTGCTGAAGCGCCGTGCGCAGCGTATTGGCATCACCGCCGGTATCGCCTGGCTGCGCGATCGGGCCGCAGTAATTAACGGTGAACCGGAAGGTGAAGCTCTTGCCGGGGCAGGTAGTGGTGTTGTTGCCCAGCGGCGTCACCTTAATGTAAGCAACCTGCGCACCTGGTCCGGCGTTAACGGTGTTGAATGAAGGCAGAGATGTGCCCGAACCGGAAGCTGCAAGACCGATCGAAGGGTTGGTGTTGGTCCAGTTGAAGTTCGCTGCCGAACCCGGGAAGGCGACGGACGATGTAACCATTCCCTGGCAATAAACCTGGTTGGGAATGGGATCTACCGAAGCCTGTGGATTGATGGTCATTGAAGTGCTTGCAGAAGAAGGACAACCGCCTCCCGACGAAACGCTGTAGGTGATGTTGTAGCTTCCTGGCGCCGATGTTGCGAGATTTACCGCGCCGGACGCCGGATCGATGGAGAGACCAGCCGGAGTAGCGCTCCAGGTGCCGCCGGAAGAGCCGTTACGCGTGGGATAGGCCCATGAGCTCTGGCAGTAAGTGGACTGCGGGTAGCTGATGCTCGAAACGGCCGGATAGGTAGTCCAGGTGAATACCATCGGCGCGCTGGTGCAGCTGTTTGCAGTGGCAGTAACGGAGATTGTTGAAACCTGGGTTGTACCTGTATTGTTTTGCAGCGTGAAGCCGGGAATGTCGCCGGTAGCCGATGCAGGTATGCCGGTAAGCGTGTTGTTGTTGGTCCACTGAACAATAGCACCGGGCATCGGGCTGCCAAGTCCAAGGCCTCCAACGGTCAGGCCCGCACAACCACTTACTCCAGGCTGGTTGTAGACGGTGGGAACGGGGCGTACGGTGACGCGGTACGTCATCCGCGACACGCAGGTGCCCGTGGCCGTCACCGTGACGTTGCCGCTGATGGGCGCATTACCCGAATTCAAGGTTGTAAACGCCGGTATGCTTCCGGTGCCGTTCGCTGCAAGACCGATCGCAGGGTTGCTGTTGGTCCACGTATAGGTTGTTCCGGGGATAGACGGGAAGCTTACTGCGGAAGCAGTTGTTCCTGCGCAGTAACTGCCGTTGGCTTGCGCCGGAATGCCTGCATAGATGGTAACGGTGGTGCCCGCAAACGAGCAACCGTCGGTGTATGCAATGGCATAGGTGCCGGGAGTTGAAGCATCGAGGTTGATGGCGCCGGTGCTGGCGTTAAGCGAGAGGCCTGCCGGGGTCGAGGAATAACTGAAACCCGCTGTGGGACCCGTTTGTGTGGGCATCACCACGCCTGTTACGCCACAATAGGGCGTGCCTGCATAAGCGATAGACACCGCAGGTGCGATGGTATAGAAGATGTTTGCAGATGCCGGTCCCGCAATGTTGGGCTGGCCACCTGGCGCCACCGCAGAGCCACCGAAGGCAACGGGGATCTGGCCTGCGTAGCCGGGTTCCGTGCTGTTGGCTGTTGTAACGGTAGGCGTTGCGGTGCCGAAAGTGGTACAGAAGAAATTCTTACCATTGGTGCCGGGAGTCGGCAGCGAGCCTCCCGATTGGCGGTCAACGATGTCGCCATACCAGTTGTCCTTGATGGTATTGCCTCCGAACAGCGTGCCGCTGGCCTGTTGCACCGGTGTATTGGTGCCGCCCGAGGCATCGAGGAACAACACGCCCACAGTCCAGTTGTCGCTGATCACGTTGTAGGTAACGATGTTGTTGTCGGTCTGGTTCCTGAAGATCAATCCCGTGCGGTTGTTGCCCACGTAGTTGTGGTGGATGTTGTGCATCCCGGAGTTGTTTACGTCGATGCCTGTGCGGTTGCCGGTGATGTTGTTGTAGCGAATCTCGGCGTTGGTTACGGAAAGGCCCTGGATGGCGATCGCAGCGCTGTTCAGCGTCGGATCGTTCCAGGTGGCTACCGTGTTGCCCATGCGCGTGATGGTCATTTTCTCCAGAATCACGTTGGACGCGCTGATCTGGAAAGTGCTTCCTGCGCCGCCCATCGGGCCGACAACGATCACCGTTTGCGGATCGACGCCCGAAATGCGTACGCCCTTGGTCACGCTTACGTCTTCCACGTAGGTGCCCGCGGCGAGCATCAATACGTCGCCATTGGCGGTTTGCGCATCGTTGATGGCCGCCTGGATGGTGCTGAACGTGGTGCCGCGATTGACGTTGCTAACCGACTGGGCACAAATTGCTCCCGAAAAGCCGAGTGCTGCAAGCAGCGCAATGCCTTTACGGACCTTACTGATTGAGTAATCAGGTCTCATAAGTGAAGTTTTTAGGTGAATGAAATTTGCGGTGTGGTTCAGGGGCAGCAACCAGGGCACAGGCCCTTAGTTTCGAAACGAGACAAAAAGGTACGTAAAGTTCCTTATCACAAAGAAAAATTTTCCTTACTGCAGTGCTTTGCCGCTTTTCGGGTGTTGGTGACCGTAATGGCATCGTCGGATGCTTCCACTTTACCCCGCACAGCAGCACGGAGCGCACAAGACGGCGGTGACCTACCTTCTTTTTGGCCGCGTTTTTGGAATCATTGTCCCAAACACAACCGGGCATGAACAAGAATTTTTCCTGGAAATCGCTGGGGCCCTTGTTGAAGCAGTCCTTCAAGGGTTTCTCCGACGACAAGGTTCCCAAACTCAGCGCCTCGCTCGCCTACTATACCATATTCTCGCTTGCTCCCATTCTCATCGTCATCATTTCACTTTGCGGGATCTTCCTCGGGCAGGAGGCAGTTTCCGGACAACTCTTCGGACAGATCAAAGGTATCGTTGGAGCAGAATCAGCGAAGCAAATACAGGAAATGATCCAGAACGCTTCACTTAGCGGCAAGGGTACGCTGTCGCTCATCATCGGCATCATTACCCTGCTCATCGGTGCCACGTCGATGTTTGGCGAGATGCAGGATTCCATCAACGGCATCTGGGGCATCAAGCCGCATCCCAAAGCGGGTATCAAGGCGCTCATCGTCAACCGGCTGCTTTCGTTTGGAATGGTGGCAACGCTTGGCTTTCTGCTCCTCGTTTCGCTGGCTGCAACAACGCTGATCGAAGGCGTGGGTGCGCGGCTGATGAACCGCTTCCCGGATGCGAGCGTCGTCGTGTTCTACATCGTCAATCTGTTGCTGACGCTGGCGGTGACCACGCTCCTGTTCGCCGGCATCTTTAAGGTGCTGCCCGATGCGAAGATCCGCTGGAAGGACGTGTGGGTGGGCGCCGGCGCAACCGCCGTGCTGTTTCTCATCGGTAAGTTCCTGATCAGCCTTTATATCAGCAAAAGCGATATCGGCTCTACCTATGGCTCCGCGGGTTCGCTCATTGTTTTGCTTGTGTGGATCTACTATTCCTCTTTTATCCTCTACTTCGGTGCGGAGTTCACCAAGCAATACCTTGTTGTGTATGGTACCGGCATTCAGCCCAATCAATACGCCGTGCCGATGGAAGGCTCCATCGTTGCTTCGGCCGAGCCCAAGAAGCAGCCGCAAACTGAGCCACTGCACCCTGCCGACTCGCAGCAGCCCTGGCGCACGCGCCAATACCCGCAGCTCGCCTTCTCCAGCGCCAACGGCCCGCGCGACCCGCACCTGGCGCACGCCGACCCTGCGCGTAAAGGCACGAATGTGGGCCCCGTGAAAGCGTTGCTCGTGGCGTCGATTGCAGCCATTACCAGTTTGCTCCGCCGTGGCCGCGGTTAACCTATTGAAGAACCAATAAGAGAAGCCTGTGTATATTGGTGTATTGGTTTATTGGTTTATTGGTTTGTTGGTAACATGGACGTAACAGGGTTGACTGAGTATACGAACCTTCCGAACCATCCGGAACCATCCGGAACCTTCCGCAACCCTCCGCAACCTTCCCAACCCCTAAACTCCTATTTTTGCCGCCTATGGCAACGGACAGCAATAAGTTCCAGGCGATCATCGCGCATTGCAAGGAGTACGGCTTTATTTTTCCTTCCTCCGAAATTTACGACGGCCTCGCGGCGGTATACGACTACGGCCAGTGGGGTGCGGAGCTGAAGAAGAATATCAAGGATCACTGGTGGCATTCCATGACACGGATGTATGAGAACATCGTGGGCATTGATGCAGCCATCTTCATGCATCCCACTACCTGGAAGGCTTCCGGCCACGTCGACAACTTCTCCGACCCGATGATCGACAACAAGGATTCGAAGAAGCGCTACCGCGTGGATCACCTCATCGAGGCGCGCATTGACGAGCTCTCCAATGCCGGCCAGCAAGACCAGGCCGACCTGCTGCAAGGCCAGATGGATGCGCTCATTGCGAATAACGATTTTCCGGGGCTCAAGAACCTCATCGAGTCTTCCAACATGAAGTGCTCCGTGAGCGGCACCTGCAACTGGACCGACGTGCGCCAGTTCAACCTTATGTTCTCTACCGAGTTCGGCGCTACTTCCGAAGAAGGCGACAATACCGTATATCTACGGCCCGAGACCGCGCAGGGCATCTTCGTGAATTTTCTCAACGTGCAGAAGACGGGCCGCATGAAGATCCCCTTCGGCATTGCGCAGATCGGCAAGGCATTCCGCAACGAGATCGTTGCCCGCCAGTTCATCTTCCGCATGCGCGAGTTCGAGCAGATGGAGATGCAGTTCTTTATTCGTCCCGGCACACAAAAGCAGTGGTACGAATACTGGAAGGAAGAGCGGATGAAGTGGCACCTCGGCCTCGGAATCACGCAGGATAAATACCGCTTCCACGACCACGTGAAGCTGGCGCACTACGCCGACGCCGCGTGTGACATCGAATACAACTTCCCCATCGGTTTCAAGGAAGTGGAAGGCATTCACTCGCGCACCGACTTCGACCTGCGCAACCATCAGGAGTATAGCAAAAAGAAGATGCAGTACTTCGACAACGACATCGACCCCGCAACGGGCAAGCCGTATGGCAACTACATTCCGTACGTAGTGGAAACATCGATCGGTGTGGACCGTACGGTGATGCTCGTGCTGAGCGAAGCCTACGCAGAAGAAGACCTCACCAATCCCGAAACGCCCGAGAAGGCTGATTCGCGCGTGGTGCTGCGTTTCCCCGCTAAGCTGGCGCCTATCAAGCTCGCCGTTCTGCCGCTGTTGAAAAAAGACGGGCTACCCGAGCTGGGCCGGCAGCTGATGGACGAATGCAAAGGCGCGTTCAAATGCTTTTACGAAGAGAAGGATGCCATCGGCAAGCGCTACCGCCGCATGGATGCACTCGGCACGCCTTTCTGCGTTACCATCGACCACCAAACGAAGGAAGATGGTACCGTCACCATCCGCTACCGCGATAACATGAAGCAGGAGCGGGTGCCGATGAGTGAGGTGAAGAATATTGTGCTTAAGGCAATGGAGTAGGCAGCATTCCTTTTCAATACACATTGTTCCATGCTCAATTTTCAAGGGAGATACCACTTGAGAATTGGGCATTGTTTGTTGAATATTGTACATTCTATCCCTTCCCTGTCACGCGGTATGTCACCATCCCCAGCAACTCCTTCAGCCATGCATCCCAGCTTTGGAGTGCGATGGGGGTGGGAAGCAGGTAGTCCTCTATGAAATTATTGGAGCGGAAGCGTGAGGTGAAATCGCAGGGGAAAAGCTGCACCGGAATGCCCTGCTTGTCGAACACCTTGCGCGCGCGCGGCAGGTGCATTGCCGATGAGATGAGCAGGAACGGGCCCCCGAGATGCGCCGTGTCGAGTATGCGTTTGGTGTTCTGCGCATTCTCGAGGGTGTTGCGCGATTCGGTATCGGTGTAAATGTCGGTTGTGGGAACTCCGAGCTCCACGAGCCGCTGCCGCACATATTCCGCTTCCTGGAAATTGTGTCCCACGATGTAGCCGTTGCCGGCGGGCACGATTACCTTGCGGATGTGGCCCGTCTTGTAGAGCAGGGCAGTCTGGATGAAGCGGTCGGAGGCAGGATTGAAGTAGCCGCGGTCGTCCTGCTTGTTGTAGGCAACAAAGCCGCCCAGCACGATTCCCGCTTGATAGCTGCCCAGTTTGTCCATAGCTACCGGTGCTGGCTCGTAAGCCGACAAAAAACCACGGATAATAGCCGGGTTGCTGAAGAAGAGCAACACCGCGAATGCCGACCAGATCAACCGCTTTTTCCGCACCGGGCGCCTGCTCAGCAGGCCCCACGCAAAAAGGATGATAGCCCAGATGAGCGGGCGGATGAACCAGAGGATTATTTTCAGGAGGACGAACATAAGAGGACGTGGTTTGTGGTTTGTCGTTTGTGGTTGCGGACGACGGCTGCGAAATAACTACAAACCACAAACTATAAACTACAAACTTTTCTATCCATACAACTCCAGCGTCACATCCTTTTTATCATACCCGAGTTTGATGATCCGCTCTTTTGCCTCGTCTACCATGGCTTTCCAGCCACACAGATAGAAATGGGCGGGGTGTTTCGTGTCGAGGCCATGGGCACGAGCGCGGATCCGTTCTTCATAAACTGGATGCACATAGCCGCAGCATCCTTCCCACTCCTCACGCGAAAGTGTTGGGTAAAAACGGAAGTCGGGGAGTCGTTCTTCGAGCGCGCGCAGCTCGTCGAAGTAGAGCAGGTCGCGCTTGCTGCGCGTGCCGAAGATGAGGTTGAGCCCGCGATGCGGGATGTTGTGCCGTTCGATATGATGGAGCATACTGCGGAAGGGCGCGATGCCCGTTCCGGTGCAGATGAAGTAGAGCTCCTGCTCGAGTGCGGGCGGCAATGTAAAGACGCCTTGCGGACCGCGCAGCATCAATTCCGAACCGACGCTCACTTCATTGAAGAGATAGGTGGTGCCGAGTCCGCCGTCGAGTAAAACGATGAGCAACTCGAACTCGTTGGTGCCGTCGGGCCACGAGGCTATGGAGTAGCTGCGCCAGCGCCTGTTGGGCTTTTCGTGAATGGGGAGGTCGAGGGTAACAAATTGCCCAGGGAGAAAATCGAAGCTGTCCACCTCGGCGACTTTTACCCAAAACCGGCGTGTGTTCCAGGTCTCTTCCTCTATCCGGGTAACGGTTCCTTTTCGCCAGGGTTGGAGCGGCATAGCTTCGGGGTTTGAATGAAGCTACAAAAATGGGCTAATGCCACCCATTTAAGATTTTAATAGCTGCGGGAAGCAAGATTGGCATAGTGATTGAAAAATACATAACGAAGCGCGGTTGAAATGAAAACGTTGATACTGCGCTCGTTACATAATAAGAGTCTTACTCAATATACTTTTTGTCGGACGGTTTAGGTTAAAAGGGCTGGTGTTCTCATCGGCCCTCTTTTTTATGTCGGATGTAGGATGTGGGATGTCTGATATTGAAAACGGAGCGCGTTGCGATCCGTTTTTTTGTTAATACCAATTTATCAAATCCGACAACCGGCGTCCGACATCAGACATCCTACATCAGACATCAGATATCTATTGCTGCATGATCGGCTCCAGCTCCTTCCAGCTGCCGAGCGTTTTCCAGAATGTTTTTCCGCGCAGGGTGTAACGCACCTGCAGTTTGCCGGCGCCGGGGCGCACCGGGCCTTTGGGCAGGATGAGCTGCTCTACCATGCGCGTAGTAAGGGGCACCAGCGTATCGGTGCGCGGCTGCTGCGGCAGGTTGTTGTTGATCTCCAGCACCGGTGACGTAACGCGTTCGGTGCGGAACGTATAGCGCTTGCCGCCGATGCGCACCTCCGTGATGCGGAAGCCCGCGGCGGGATGCGCCACGTAAATGCGGTAGTCCATCAGGGTTGCATTGGGCCTGTTGGCCGGAACAATACCCGGGTGCGAGGGCCGTCCATAGCCATAAAGCGTAACGCTGTTGGCCGACTGTGCAGCCGCTGCAAGCGTGCCCGCCAGGAAGATAAGGGTGAAAATTTTACGCATCAGAATCGGGGTTTACGCTATGATTTTGTGTAAATTTGAGAGTTTACAAATGGTTTGTAAAAAGAATTGAACTGCCATTCTTCCGAAACTAAACACAGCTAGCTGTCATTGACTCTTATGTTAACCCTGAAATCTTTTTTAAAGGCTGGCGCCGTAGTGGTCGTCTGTGCCGCCGGTTATTTCGGCTATACCGCCTACCGCGCCGAACAATTGGAAGAAGCTGAGGAGCGCCTCGAGCAAGACGGCATGGAACTGGCGAAGCGCCAGCAGTTCATGATGACCCGCGACCCGCAGCTGAACAGCATTCCCAGTAACCGACTGGTGCAGGCCGACAACATGCGCCGCAACCTCATCGCCACCGGGCGCACCGCGTCGCTGCCCTGGCAGGAGCGTGGCCCGAGCAACGTGGGTGGCCGCACCCGCGCCATCCTCATCGACCGCGCCGACGCCACGGGCAACACCGTGCTGGCTGCATCGGTGAGCGGAGGCATCTTCCGCAGCACCAACTTCCTGAGCACACCCGTAACCTGGACGCCCGTTGCCGACCGCATGGGCAACCTCGCCGTTACCTGTCTCTGGCAAGACCGTAGCAACGCATCCATCATTTATGCAGGCACCGGCGAAGGCTGGTTCAACATCGACGCCGTTAAAGGCGCCGGCGTGTTCCGCTCCACCGATGGCGGCCTCACGTGGGCACTGCTTCCGAGCACAGCTTCCTTCGAATACATTCAGGACCTCGTGCAGGACAACAACGGTTACCTCTACGTTTCGCTCCGCAACAGCGTTTCCACCCTCCGTGGCATCATGCGCTCTACCAACGCCGGCGCAACGTGGGACCAGGTGGCGGGCCTGCCCTTCACCAACCTCAACTACCGCACGGGTCGCGCAGCCGACCTTGAAGTGGCTTCCAACGGAGACGTATATGCCACGCTCGGCATCTTCTCGCCCGGTATGGTCATCAAGTCGGCAGGCAGCAACGGCACCAACACCGGCACCTCCGGCACCTGGGTGGACGTGACGCCTCCTTTCACCGTGGCCACCAACCGCTGCGAGCTGGCCATCGCGCCCTCCAACCCCAACCGCCTCTACCTCTTCGGGCAGGACAGCACCAACTCGCAGGTGTCTGAATGTTTCCGTTCCGACAACGGGGGGCAGAGCTGGATCAACATGAACGTTCCGGCCGGCGTCAACAACGGCAACGTGTCGCAAAACTGGTATAACCTTACGTCGGCAGTGGATCCCACCAACCCCGACGTAGTGGTTGTGGGCGGATTCAACGTAGCGCGCACTACCGATGGTGGGGGCGCCTGGTCTACCATTTCTACCAACACACCTGCCATTCACGTTGACCAGCAGTACCTCGTATACGGCAACTCCAGCCGCCTGATCGTGGGCAACGACGGTGGCATCTTCGTAACCAACAATGCAGATGGCTCAACGCCGCTCTTCGAGAACAAGAACAACGGGTTCAATGTAACGCAGTTCTATGGTGCGGACTTCCATCCTACCAACGCCAACTTCTTCCTCGCGGGCGCGCAGGACAACAACACCCAGCGCTTCAACGGCGCGGGCATCCAGGCCACCACGGCCGTAGTAGGTGGCGACGGCGGCATTCCGCACATCGACCAGACCGACGGCAACCTCCAGATTGCAGCATATGTAGGCAACTCCTACTATCGCTCGCTCAACGGCGGCAACTCGTTCACACAGCTTAGCGGCAACAACTCCGGTACGGGCCAGTTCATCAACCCGACAGACTTCGACGACGTGGCCAAAGTTCTTTACTGCGGCGACGAGGCCAACAAGATGACCGTCATCACCAACCTCACGGGCTCGCCCGCCCGCGTAACGCGCACCATTTCGGCAATGGCCAGCCGCGAGATCACTGCCGTTCGCGTGGATCCGCTTGCTTCCAATACCGTGTGGATCGGTTGCTCGTTCGGATCGGCCGTTCCGCAGATCATCAAGCTCACCAACGCCAACACGGCCACGCCGGTAGTGTCGGTGAATGCTACCATCGGCAGCGTCGCCAGTGCAGCCATCTCTTCCATCGAAGTAGATCCGGCCGATAATAACCACCTGATCGTTACGCTTTCCAACTTCGGTATAACGAGTGTATTTGAAAGCACCAACGGCGGCACAGCCTGGACGGCCATCGAAGGCAACCTGCCCGACATGCCTGTTTACTGGGCGATGATCGTTCCGGCGGGCATCGAGCCCAACGGAGTAGGCAACGGAAGCGGCGGCATCATGATCGGCACCGACCTCGGTGTTTGGTACACGATGGCCAGCAACGGCGGCAGCACAACGTGGCTGCCTTACGCCAACTTCCCCAACACGCCGGTCTACATGCTCAAGTACCGCGACCTCGACCGCACGGTAATGGCAGCCACCCACGGCCGCGGCCTGTGGACCACGGTGCTCACGCGCGCAACAGGCGTGTCGAACGTTACGGCCACGCGCGATTTCATCAAGTATGTATCCAGTGCCAACAACCGCCTCACCATCGTGCCGGGTAACCTCAACACCCGCCGCATGACGGTTGAGGTTTACAACACGGCAGGCAGCCTCGTGCACCGCGAAACCCGCGCCTACAGCGCTGCCCAGCTTCCTGTCGACCGCTGGTCGCGCGGAGCCTACATCGTTCGCATCACGGGCGATAAGGGAGAGGTTTTTGTGCAGCAGGTGGTTAGATAGTTTGCAGTTTACAGTTTTCAGTTTCTGAAAATTCGGATATCCAGAAGCCCGGGTCCAGTACCTGGGCTTTTTATTGGCGCGGTAGTCTGGCCAATCAACGCAAACTTCAAACTGTAAACTGTAAACTGAAGCCTCCCCCGAACTGGCCGCTCGCTACATTTGCCCTCCCGATGACCGTAGCCGATCTGCTCAAGGCTTACCAGAATTCCCCCCAGGTTTTTTCACTGGTGAACGGCATCACTATGTCGGGTGCACAAAGATTCCTGTTGCGCAACCTGCGCGGATCGGCATCGCAATTTGTGTCGGCATCCGTATTTCTACACCCCGGTTGCAATAGCATCAACCACGTATTTGTTTGTAACGATGCCGAAGAGGCCGCTTACTTCCACAACACCCTCGAAAGCCTCACCGACGCACTGAATATCTACTACTTCCCTTCTTCGTTCAAGAACCGCAAGAACTACAGGCTGCTCAATTCGTCGCACGTGATGCTGCGCACCGAAGCGGTGATGAAGTTTGCAGCCGCGGCAGGCGCACGCGCGGGCGCGCTTGTAACGTACCCCGAAGCGTTGTTTGAAAAAGTAGTGGTGTCCACGGCGGTGTCGGAAGCGATGATCCGCATCAAGACCAACGATACCATCCAGCCCGACGAGCTTTTTGCGAAGCTGGTAGACTATGGTTTTGAACGCACCGACTTCGTGTATGAGCCGGGGCAATTTGCCGTGCGTGGCGGCATCCTCGATATCTATTCGTTCGGCAACGAAAAGCCTTACCGCATCGAGTTGTTTGGAAACGACATCGACTCCATCCGCATCATCGACCCGGAGACGCAGCTTTCGGAGCGGCGCCTGTTGCAGGTGTCCATCATACCCAACGTGGAAACGCAGTTTGGTGATGAACAGAAAGTTTCGCTGCTCGGGTTCCTGCCCCACAACACCGTAATCTGGATGCAGGATGAAGAGCTCACCTACGAGCACCTGCTTACTTCCGAAGAAGACCTCGGACTATTCCTTGAGCTTCGCGCGGGCAGGACCGATAAGGAAGAGGAAGACGAAAGCCTCGAGAAGCGCGAAGTGACTGCTGCCGATTTCATTGACCCCAAAACGTTCCGCGAGGATCTGTCGCGCAGGCACACCGTGCATTTCGGTCCGCAGCGGCCCGAGGTGGCTGTGCATACAGAGATCGAATTTCACACCAGGGAGCAGCCTGCGTTCAACCGCCAGTTCGACCTCCTGATAAACGACCTGAAGGAGTGGGAGAAGAAGAAATTCGCGCTCAACCTCTTTGCAGAAAACCCGCGGCAGCTGGAGCGGCTTTATACCATCTTTAAAGACCTGAGGGAAGAAATTCCTTTTCAGCCGCAGGCCATCTCCATTCATGAAGGCTTCATCGATGAAGACCTGAAGATCGTTTGCTATACCGATCACCAGATCTTCCAGCGCTATCACAAATACAAGGTGAAGCAGGCCTACAACAAGAACAAGGCGCTCACCCTTCGCACGCTGCGCGAGTTGCAACCCGGCGATTACGTGACGCACATCGATCACGGCGTGGGCGTTTACAGCGGCCTGCAAAAAATGGAAGCGGGCGGTAAGCTGCAGGAGGCCGTACGCATCATTTACAAAGACAACGACATACTTTACGTCAACATCAACTCGCTGCACAAGATCGCCAAGTTCACGGGCAAGGAAGGCTCCGTGCCCAAGGTGAACAAACTTGGATCCGACGCGTGGTCGAAGCTGAAAGAGAAGACGAAAACGAAAGTGAAGGAGATCGCTTTCGACCTCATCCAATTATATGCGCAACGCAAGGCGCAGGTGGGCTTCGCGCACAGCCCCGACAACTATCTTACAACCGAGCTCGAAGCATCCTTTATTTACGAAGACACGCCCGATCAGAGTAAGGCCACTGCCGATGTAAAGCGCGACATGGAATCGGCTTCTCCGATGGACCGCCTCGTGTGCGGCGATGTGGGCTTCGGTAAAACAGAGATCGCCATCCGCGCGGCATTCAAAGCTGTGGTGGATGGAAGACAGGCGGCGATACTTGTGCCCACCACCATCCTGGCCTTTCAACACTTCAAGACCTTTAGTGATCGCCTGCGCGACTTCCCCGTAACAGTGGATTACATCAATCGCTTCAAGAGTGCGAAAGAGAAGAAGGAAACGCTGAAGCGCGTGGAGGAAGGGAAAGTGGACATCCTCGTGGGCACGCATGCCATCCTGAGCAAGGACGTTAAGTTCAGGAACCTCGGCCTGCTAGTGATCGACGAAGAGCAAAAGTTTGGTGTGGCGCACAAGGAGAAGATAAAAACGATGCGCACCAACATCGATGCGCTTACGCTCACGGCAACGCCGATACCGCGCACGCTGCAGTTTTCACTTATGGGCGCGCGCGACCTGAGCATCATCAACACGCCGCCGCCAAACCGTCAGCCGATACAAACGGAAGTGCGCGTGTTCCAGGAAGACTTCATCCGCGAAGCCATTTACTTTGAAACGGAACGTGGCGGCCAGGTATTCTTCATCCACAACCGCATACAAGGCCTTGCCGAAATGGCCGCGCATATCAAGGGCCTTTGCCCCGACCTCAGCATCGGCTGGGCGCACGGACAGCTGGAAGGGCACGAGCTTGAAGAACGCATACTCGACTTCATTGACCGCAAATACGACGTGCTGGTCTGTACCAACATCGTGGAGAGCGGCGTAGATATTCCGAACGTGAACACCATCGTGGTCAACAATGCGCACCAGTTCGGGCTTTCCGATCTGCACCAGTTGCGCGGCCGCGTGGGGCGTTCCAACAAGAAAGCGTTTTGCTACCTGCTGGCGCCGCCAATGAGTACACTCCCTACCGACAGTCGCAAGCGTCTGCAAACGCTCGAGCAACACTCCGAGCTGGGCTCCGGTTTTCAGATCGCCATGCGCGACCTGGACATCCGCGGTGCGGGCAACCTGCTGGGCGGTGAGCAGACCGGCTTCATGGCGGAGATCGGCTTTGAAACCTACCAGAAGATATTGGAAGAAGCGATCCGAGAGTTAAAGCGCACGCAATTCAAAGAATTGTTCAAAGAAGAGATCACCAAGCAGGATGAATTCGTGCAGGATTGCACCATCGACACCGACCAGGAGATCCTTATTCCTGACGATTACGTGGAAAGCATCACCGAGCGCCTATCGCTTTACTCGCGCCTCGACAACTGCGAGACCGAGGAAGAATTGCTGGCGATGGAAGAAGAGATCCGCGACCGCTTCGGGCCCGTGCCCGCACCTGTGCAGGACCTGTTTGTGACCGTGCGGGTGCGCAAGGTGTGCGTGTCGCTTGGCTTCGAAAAACTGCTGCTGCGCGATACGACCTTGAAGTGCTTCTTCATCAACCGCCCCGATTCGCCTTACTTCGAAAGTGACCTGTTCAAGAGTATCCTCGATTTCCTGCAAACGGGCACCAACAAGGCGCACCTGAAGCAGGTTGGGAAGACCTTCCTGCTCGTTGCCGCGCCCGTCAAGACCATGACGGAGGTGCACGCCTTTTTGCTAAAGATGCACGCGTCGGTGTTTCCTTCTAGCAAATAGCTAAGCAGCCATCTACTTGTATTCCTTTTTTTCGCAGTTTTTTGAACCGCAGAGAAAGGAGGCTTATTTGGGCGCAGGGGAGGCAGAGGCGCAGCGTTGGCCGACTATCGAGGAACGATCTCGATCGGCTCCCAGGATGCTGCCTGGCGTATGGCAAAGCATACTGCTGCGTAGTACATGCGCGAAGGGCGTCCGAAAGCTGTTACGGTCCTGCAGTGGGCAGCTGCGTAGGAGCTGACAGGAGCATACTGCCGCATGCATGTGGATGAAGCCCTCCGCGCATGTCCCGCCGGGACGCTCCGCTTACGATGATCCATCAGAAGACTTTTCATGAGAGAACACGGTGCACACTCAGAAACGGCACCTCATTTTCTTATCCATCTCCGCGTTCAAAAAAGTCTCCTTTCTCAGCGTTTCATCATCGGTCGTCAGCCGGCAGCGCTTTTCAAGGCCGACGCTCATTTGTCAAAACTTCGAAGGCGTAGAAACGGTGTCCGCTCAAGCCCATCGCATCTGGCAGCACGAAATCCCGCGGAATGTTCCGTTCACCGAAAGGCCCGATGCCCACGGGGGGCATTTCGTACATTTATAGGATAGAACCCGTGAATGAACCGATTTTCCCTTAGACTTACCCTGCTGTTTTTGCTTATAGCCCAGCTTGTCTTAGGTCAGGCCGGCTACCTACAGCTCAAAACGGGCCGGCAGGAAGTGCCTGCGCTGAGCAGGGCGCTTGTTGATTCGTTCAATCGCACCCTCCCGAGGGCGGCCGGACGGGGCTACCTCGTGCTCCAATTCGAACAATTGCCCACGCAAGCCAACCGCAAGATGCTCCAGGCAGCCGGGGTGGAGCTGCTCCAGTACGTGCCGGATGGCGGGTATACCGCTTCGTTGCGGATGCCTTTTTCGGAGGCCTCGCTCCGCCAGGCCGGTGTGCGCGGAATTTTGGCGCTCGAGGCGAGGCAAAAGCTGGACCCGCTGCTCGCCGATGGCCTCGTGCCGGCATGGGCCGTAAAGGTGCGCGGCACCGTCAATGTACTCATCCGCATCACCGATGCCGTTCTGATGGATATTGCGTTGTCTGAACTTCAGGCGCGCGCTTTTTACCTCACCAATCGCGACTGGGAAAAGTACCGCGTGGTAGGCGTTCAGGTGCCGGTGGCCCGCCTGCAGGAACTTGCGCTGCTTCCCATCGTCGACTATGTGCAGGCCGAACAACCGGTCACCCCGCTCAACTTCAATACCCGCTCTTCCACCCGCGCCAACCTGCTCAACGCACCGCTTACCCAGGGCGGCCGTGCGCTCAATGGCGAAGGCGTGGTGCTCGGCATTGGAGATGACGCCGATGTGCAAACCCATGTCGACTTCACCAACCGGCTTATCAACCGCTCTGTGCAAACGCAAACGAGCCATGGCTATCACACCACCGGCACGCTGGCAGGCGCGGGCATCGTCAACGAATTGTACCGCGGCCTGGCACCGAAGGCAACCATCGTTTCTTCGATCTATTCCGGCATTCTCTTCAACGCGGCCACCTACTACAATGATTTCGGAATGGTGCTTACGAACAATTCGTATGGCAACATCGCCGAGTGCTCCTATATGGGTCTTTACGACATCTACGCGCAGGCGCTCGACCAGCAGGCTTATGACCTTCCCGAGCTTACGCACGTGTTTTCTGCAGGCAACAGCGGCGCTTCCACTTGCGCTCCTTTCCCGCAACGCTATCATACGGTGTTTGGCGGATACCAGAGCGCCAAGAACGTAGTGACCGTCGGTGCTACCACCGATTCGGGCCTCGTGTCTTCGTTCAGCAGCCGCGGCCCCGTGCGCGACGGCCGCATCAAGCCCGAAGTGGTGGCCCAGGGACAATCGGTGATTTCAGCTGTGGCCAACAACACCTATGGCAGCAATCAGGGCACGAGTATGTCGGCACCTGCCGTGACCGCCGGCATGGGCCTGCTGGTACAAAGCTACCGGGCGCTCCATGGCAACGCGAACCCCCAGGGCGCGCTGATGAAAGCGCTCCTCTGCAACGGATCCACGGATCGCGGAACCGACGGACCCGACTTCAACTACGGCTTTGGCTGGATGAACCTGCTGCGCAGCGTGGATATGCTGGAGAGCAACCGTTACCTCGCCGATGCCGCCACGCAGGGCAGTACGAATACGCACAACATCAGCGTACCGGCAGGAACGGCGCAACTGAAAGTGCTGCTCTACTGGCACGACCCCGCGGCTTCGCTCATCGCATCAAAAACACTCGTCAACGACCTCGACCTGGAAGTGGTGGACCTGGGCAACAATACATTGCTACCCTACCGCCTCGACACGTCGATGGGTGCACTGGGCTCGGCGGCCTTCGCATCACCCGATCACCTGAACAACATCGAGCAGGTGGTTATTACTGCACCTCCGGCCGGAACCTATGCGGTTCGCGTGAAAGGAACGACCATTGCGCAGAACCCTACACAACCCTACTTCCTCGTTTGGGACCCGATCCCGGTTTCGCTGCAGCTTACGAATCCTGTTGGTGGCGAAGGCTGGGTGCCCGGCGACATTGTCAAGCTGAATTGGGAATGCTATGGAAGCGCGGGCAGCACCTTCACGCTCGAATACAGCATTAACAACGGAAGCAGTTGGAACACCATCGCTACGGGCATTGACAGCGCGCGTCGTATTTATACATGGACGGTTCCTTCTGTAGCCACCGCACAGGCCAAAGTGCGCATCACGCAATTGGGCACCGGCGCCACCAGCACGAGCAATGCGTTCGTGATTGCAGATCTTCCCGTGCTTACGATGGCTGCCACCGCCAACCAGTGCGAAGGCTATATCAACTTCAGCTGGACAAGCATCTCCGGCGCCACTGATTATGAGGTGATGATGCTGCGTGGCGACGAAATGGTATCGATGGCAACCACTACGGCAACGAGCCATGTGCTTAGCGGGCTAAGTTCCGACAGTACCTTTTGGGTAGCGGTACGCCCGCGCATCAGCGGCCAGCCCGGGCGGCGGTCTGTAGCTTTGTCGCGACAGCCCAACACAGGCACCTGCAGTGGTACGCTTTCCAACGGCGACCTCAAGTTGTCTTCCATCACCGGACCCGTAAGCAGGCGGCTCAACACCAGCAATGCGCTCACGGCAACCACTACACTGTCGGTGCGCGTGAAGAACCTGGACGACGCGGCCATCACGGGATTCGATATGAAGTATAGTGTCAATGGAGGTGCATGGGTAACGGAGGCAGTGAACGCTACAGTCAATGCGGGCGCTACCTACAGCTATAACTTTGCGACGAAAATCAATATGCTCGCGGCGGGCTCTTACAACGTGCGGGCAGTGGTGAAGAACTGGGCGAGCGATCCGGTTGCAGCGAATGATACGTTTACCGCTACCATCAAGCAATTGCAGAACTCCGTGCTGACGCTGCCTTTTACAGATGATTTTGAAACGCTCACCAACACAACCTATAGCCGCGACCAGACTGGCCTCGATGGCAACGATCACTTCGATTTTACGCGCAATTCGGGTTTGGCGCGGCTGCGCACGGTAGCCAACAGCAATTTTCCTGGCAGTGGCAACCGCGCGGTGACGCTCGACATGGTGCGCTACAACGGAAGCAATACCACCAACTATCTTACCGGCACGTTCAACCTCTCGTCGTTCACTGCGCTGACGCAGGACCTCCGACTTGGCTTCACCTACCGCGACCACGGGCAGGGCGCCAATGCGGCCAATAAGGTGTGGATCCGCGGCAGCGACACATCGGCCTGGCTCGAAGCTTATGATCTCGTTACCAACAGCAACGGCGCTGGCAGCCGCAACGTAGTGCGATCGATTGAGCTATCGCGCCTGCTCAATGTGGCCGGGCAGAAATTCAGCTCTTCGTTCCAGGTGCGCTGGGGGCAATACGGTGTGTATCCGGCGGTGGATCTTTACGGAGGCAATGGTTATACTTTCGACGACGTGCGCATCTACGACGCCAACAACGACCTGCAGGTGCAAAGCATCCTTTCCCCCGCGCCCAATGCCTGCGGCCTGGGCAGCTCGGTCAGCATCAGCGCCCGCATCCGCAACAGCTCCTTCAACACGATTACGAACATACCCTTCCGATACCGGATAGACGGTGGGTCCTGGATCACGGAGATCTTTCCAAGCCTTGCTGCCGACGACAGCGTAGACTATGTTTTCTCTACCCCTGCCGACATTTCCTCTTTTGGCACGCATACCGTGCAGGTGCTTGTAGACTTCCCTGCAGACAACCTCCGGGACGACGATACGCTGTCGCTCACGCTGCAGAATGTGCCGGTGGTGAGCACGTTTCCCTACCTGCAAAATTTTGAAAGCGGACCGGCGTATTGGTACACCGGCGGCAAGAATTCGAGCTGGCAGCACGGCATGCCTTCCTCGTCGCGCATCAGTCGCGCTGCCTCGGGCAGCAAGGCCTGGAAGACGCGCCTCGACGGCAACTACAACGACCGCGAATATTCATACCTCTATTCGCCCTGCTTCAATGTAAGCGCAATGACGGCCCCTGCGCTCAGCTTCAGCATGGCGATGGACCTCGAAGATTGCGGCGCCAATACCTGCGACGCGGCCTGGGTGGAATATTCGACCAACGGCAGTACGTGGAGCAAGCTTGGATTGTACAACGGAACCGGCACCAACTGGTATAACAAGAACACCGACGTGTGGAGCAGGCAAAGCTATACCACCTGGCGCGTGGCCACCTATGCTTTACCAGCCGGTGCCAGCGAGCTGCGCCTCCGCATCGTAATGAGCTCCGACGAATCGACGAGTCGCGAAGGCATCGCCATCGATGATGTGCATGTGTACGACGACGCCGGGCTTTTCACGGGCCCTACGAGCGGTTTGTCGGTTACGCAGAATGTTCAGGGAAGCAGCTGGGTGGACTTCAGCAGCGGCGGCAAGCTCCTCGCATCAATCAAGCCCAATGGAGACAGTCTGGGCAACACCGATGTACAGGTATACATCGACACCGTTCCGCACTACACCTCCAACCAGTATTACCTTGGCCGCAGCTTCACCATCAAGCCCGCCAACCGCAACCTCGCCGATTCGGTGACGGTTCGCCTTTACTTCAGCGAGTTGGAGTCGGAAATGTTGCTCAGCGCTACCGGCTGCACCTACTGCGCCAAACCCGCTTCGGCGTTCGATCTCGGCGTGTCGAAATACACTGATGCCCATCTCGCCAATGAAGACAACAGCCTCGCCAACAACAGCGGCGGAAGCTGGAAGTTCTACGGCGGCGGCGCGCGTACAATCGTGCCCTACGACAAAGGCTACTACGTGGAATTCAAAGTGAAGAATTTTTCCGAGTTCTGGTTCAACTCGGGAGGTGTGCAGGGCGCTTCGCTGCCCGTGCGCTTTGTGTCATTCGATGCACACCGCGCGGGTGAAGCAGCCCGCCTGAACTGGGAGCTCGGCATGGAAGACAACGTGCTGCGCTACGACGTGGAAGTGGCTGAAGGGGATGAAGCGCTGCGCCGCGGGCAGTTTGTAACGATCGGATCGGTTACGTCGCCAGGAAATACGACAAGCAGCCGCCGCTATCAATATTTGGATGGACGTCCCGGCAAAACCGGAACCTACTACTACCGGCTGCGCGTGCGCAACGCCGATGGAAGCTTCCAGTTTTCGGCAGTGCGCCCGGTGTTATTCAGCGAGCTCTTTACCTGGAGCGTATACCCCAACCCGTCGGTAGCGGTGTTCTACCTGACGCTGCGCGCCGAGGCCGGCGCCTCCCTGCGCTTCCGCCTCTTCGACGGCCAGGGGCGCAGCCTGCGCCACTGGAAGCGGAGCGCTACCGGGTTTATCGAAAAAGAGATCATCAACCTCGACGGGCTTCCTGCCGGTGTGTACCTCCTGCAGGCCGACGAGGGTAGCGGACCGCAGTCGTTCCGCTTGTACAAGCAATGACAAAAGAAAGGTGCTCCATCGGAGCACCTTTCTTTTGTTGAGGCAGTATTGTTATCCAGGTTCACGAAGCAAGCGCTCCTTCGAACCAATAGACCAATAAACGATTACCGCTTACCAGCCCTGCTTGGCTACACCGGCCTGGATGGCGGCGAGGGCCTTTGCTTCGTTGCAAAGCGTCGTAAGCTTGTTGCCTTTACCATCGTGTCCCTGCACCATGTAGGCGCCTTTGGCCGTCTTGGTTACAACTGCGTCCTGAATAGGAACGTTTTTCTCTTTGGTTTTGACATTGTACGCTGTGAGATTTACGTCAGCCATATGGTCAAGTTTTAAAGTTAGTGAGGATTAAATCTACGATATTCCCGCAAATCGGGAGCCAAAATCTTTTCGCTACCTCAGCCTTAGGTGGCTGCCAGCACCGCTTCGATGGCCCCCAGCTCTTCGCTACTGAAGGCGGTCTGGTTGAGGCATCGCGCGGAGTCGAGCACCTGCTCGGCACGGCTGGCACCGATGATGACCGACGTCACCCGCGGGTCGCGGAGCACCCACGCAAGCGACATCTGTGCGAGCGATTGCCCCCGCGCTTCGGCAATGCGATTCAGGCCGCGCACTTTTTCCAGCGTTGCCGCATCGATCGCACCGGCTTCCAGCGCCCCATTCCCGCGGCCGGAGGCAGCGCGCGAGTCGGCTGGTATGCCTTGCAGGTATTTGTTGGTAAGCAGGCCTTGCGCCAGCGAAGAGAAGGTGATACAGCCAACGCCTTCACGGCCCAGCACATCCAGCAGGCCATTTTCCACCCAACGATCAAGCAGCGAATAGCGCGGTTGATGCAATAGCAGCGGCGTGCCCATCGAGCGCAGCATGCCGATGGCACGCTCGGTTTCGGCAGCCGAATAGGAGGATATGCCGATGTACAAAGCCTTGCCCTGCCGCACCATCGCGTCGAGCGCCCCCATTGTTTCTTCCAGCGGCGTGTCGGGGTCGGGGCGATGATGGTAAAAAATGTCGACGTACGAAACGCCGAGGCGCCGCAGGCTCTGGTCGAGCGATGCCATGAGGTATTTCCTCGAACCAAGGTCGCCGTACGGTCCGGGCCACATGGGCCAGCCCGCTTTTGAGGAGATGATCAGCTCGTCGCGGTAGGAAAGGAGGTCCTGCTTGAGAATCTTGCCGAACGTTTCCTCCGCCGCTCCTGGCGGCGGCCCGTAGTTGTTGGCCAGGTCGAAGTGGGTGATGCCGCAATCGAAGGCCGTGTGCACGATGCTGCGGCAACGCTCCAGGTCGTCGTGCGCGCCGAAGTTGTGCCACAACCCCAGCGACAGCGCCGGCAACTTCAATCCACTGCGGCCGCAGCGGCGATATTCCATTTGGGCATAGCGGGCGGGGGAGGGGGAGAACATGGGAGAGGTTTTAAAAGGTTGGGAGGTTTTGAGAAGTTGAGAGGTTTCGAGAGGTTGAGAGGTTTTTTGGGGTTTTGAAGGGAGGAAGGTGCTGCTAAGGTTTGTAATCGAAGGGAAGAAGCCTTCCAAGCTTTTCGCTCCAGCCCCACCACCCATTTGAGAACACTTCAAGAGGGTTGTAGTAGGCGCCGCTCGACTCCACCCAGACAGGCCGGCCTCCTTGCAGCGTCAATTCGGATTGCATCGCGAAGTTGCCGTTGCGGACGGATTTCTGGTAGCTAGCTGGTGTTGTACCGTCGCGGTAGGTAACGGAAATATAGTTCGGAAAATAGAGGCCCGCCGTTGCGCTATCGGAAGCGAAGGCGAGGCTGTCGCCGCTCAAACGGTGCCCCTCGTTGATGGTTAGCACAGGTTCGCCACCCAGTTGGTTTTGGTAAGCGCGGAGCGAATCGTCGGGCTCGCTGCTATGCACCAGCGCTCCGTTGTCGAGCAGGAACACGCGGCTGCTATCTTCGAGCAGGGTGCGCCGGCGCACGCGCTTCAGGTCGGGGATCTTGCGCACCCGGTAGATCTCGTAGCCTTCTTCCACCAGCCGGTTGCGAAACACGGCGCGCATGAAGTGCATCATCGAGCCATAGTATACTTCGCGGCGCTGTTCTGCCCACTTGCGTTTGCGCGCCTCGCCGCCTTTCATTTCCTCGTACAGCGGAAAGCCGTAGAAGCGAATGGCGCGCGTGCCGAAGTCGTAAACGAATTCTTCCAGCTGGTAGCGGATGCGGTAGCCGAGCGCCTTGTGCTCGACGATGATCGGCTCGCGCGCATAAGCCGAAAGCGTGTTAGCACGGTGGTCGAGGCGAAAGCGGATCGTTTCCTTGTTGCGGATGATGCAGCGTTGTGCCTGCTCAGAGGTTCCAATGAAATTTTCAATGAAGAAGGAGCCCCACTTTGCCCAGCCGTCTTTTTCGTAGGGTTGTATAACTACGGTCTCCAGCTCGCGTGCCTTCGGCACGAGGCGCACGGTAAGCAGCGCCGGCAATTGCGTGCTGTTGATGCTGCGGTAAAAGGTTTCGTGGTCCACGGCGCTTACCACCAGGTCGAACTTGCCCGCGGGAAGCGGCAGTTCGAATTCGCCACGGGCATTGGCCGTAGTGCCGATGGAAGTGTTGCTGAGAAAAACTGATGCGCCCGCAAGCGGCTGCTTCGACGATGAGTCGGTCACAAGGCCTCGGAGGACACCCTGTGTAAGCGCAGCCATTTGAAGAAGCAACAAGCAGCAAATGAGGACAACACGGTTCATGCCTGTAAAATAACGCCGGTGCCCGTTACCGCAGGTTAATGAATGGCAGAAGGAAGAAAAGTAAGAGGCCCGTCGCACTGCGACGGGCCTCTTTTCTATTTCGTGACTTCCTTGTGTTTCAAGAGCTTCTTACACGTCGATGCGCGCATACTTTGCGTGGCTCTCGATGAACTCGCGGCGAGGTGCTACCTCGTCGCCCATCAGCATCGAGAAGATGCGGTCGGCTTCGGCGGCACTGTCGATGGTCACCTGCTTCAGCGTGCGCGTGGCAGGGTTCATCGTGGTTTCCCACAGCTGGTTGGCGTTCATCTCTCCAAGGCCCTTGTAGCGCTGGATGTTGACGGAGCCCTCGTTGCCACCTGCGAGTTTTTCCACGATAGCGCGGCGCTGCTCGTCGTCATACGCATAGATCGCTTCTTTGCCTTTCTTCACGAGGTAAAGCGGCGGCTGCGCGAGGTATACATAACCCTGCTCCACCATCTCTTTCATGTAGCGATACATGAAGGTGAGGATGAGCGTGGCGATGTGCGAACCGTCCACATCGGCATCGGTCATGATGATCAGCTTGTGGTAGCGCAGCTTGGTGATGTTGAGTGCTTTCTTGTCTTCTTCGGTACCCACGGTCACGCCGAGGGCCGTATAGATGTTGCGGATTTCTTCGTTCTCGTAGATCTTGTGCTCCATCGCCTTCTCCACGTTGAGGATCTTACCACGCAGCGGAAGGATCGCCTGGAAGCTACGGTCGCGGCCCTGCTTGGCAGTGCCACCGGCCGAGTCGCCTTCCACGAGGTAGAGCTCGCAACGCTCGGGATCGCGCTCGGAGCAGTCGGCAAGCTTGCCCGGAAGGCCGCCGCCGGAGAGCACGCTCTTGCGCTGCACCATCTCGCGGGCTTTCTTCGCGGCAGCGCGGGCCTGTGCGGCGAGGATCACCTTCTGGATGATGTTCTTGGCTTCTTTCGGATTCTCTTCGAGGTAGGATTCGATAACGCGCGCAACCGTCGTGTTGACGATACCGGCTACCTCGTTGTTCCCGAGTTTGGTTTTCGTCTGTCCTTCAAACTGCGGCTCGGGCACTTTCACGCTGATGATGGCGGAAAGACCTTCGCGGAAGTCGTCGCCTTCGATCTGCACCTTCGCCTTCTCAAACATGTTCTGCTCGTCGCCGTACTTTTTGAATACGCGTGTAAGCGCCTGGCGAAAGCCGGTCACGTGCGTACCGCCTTCGATGGTGTTGATGTTATTGACGTAAGAGTAGATATGCTCGCTGTAGGAGTCGTTGTAGCTCATCGCTACTTCCACCGCAACGTTCGCCTTCTCATCGCGGCCTTCTACATAGAGCGGCTTGGGGATGAGCGGCGTGCGTCCCGCGTTAGAGTCGAGCATTTCCACAAACTCAACGATGCCGCCTTCGGAGAAGAAGGTGGCGGTGTAGGTGATGCCGGTCTCCTCGTCCTTCTCGCGAAGGTCGTTGAGGATGATGCGCAGCCCTTTGTTGAGGAAGCTCAGTTCGCGCAGACGTCCTTCGAGGATGTCTTTTACGTAGGTGTCGGTGATGAAGATGGTGGTATCGGGCCAGAAGTGAACAGTCGTACCGCGCTTGTCGGTAACGCCGATCTCACGAACGGGGTATTGCGGCACACCGATGCGATATTCCTGCTCGAATATCTTTCCGTCGCGGAACACCGATACGTGCAGCTTGGTGGAAAGCGCGTTCACGCAGGAAACACCCACGCCGTGCAGACCGCCGGAAACTTTGTAGGAATCCTTGTCGAACTTACCACCGGCATGGAGCACGGTCATTACCACTTCGAGCGCAGAGCGCTTTTCCTTGGTGTGCATGGCGGTAGGGATGCCGCGGCCATCGTCTTCCACCGAAATGGAATTGTCTTCGTGGATGGTCACCACGATATTCTTACAATGACCGGCAAGGGCTTCGTCGATCGAGTTGTCTACCACCTCGTACACAAGGTGGTGCAGACCCTTGACGCCGATATCGCCGATGTACATCGCGGGGCGCTTGCGCACGGCTTCGAGGCCTTCGAGCACCTGGATGCTGTCGGCACCGTAGGCAGGCTGTGCCGACGCTTCGAGGGCCGCTACCGGGCTTGTGGTCAGGGTATCTAAAGTATCGCTCATCTTGGGGAAAATTTGATGCCCGGAATGGTATTCGGGCTATTCGGCAAATGTACCGAAAAAGGGGCGGCTGGGCAAGGCCGAAAGCGTTAAAAAGCAAGGGTTTTGACCCGTTTTGGAAGGGAAAAGCAGGTGACGGCATGAAGCGTGGAAAGAATGGGGACAAGTGCCCTCCAAAATGGGACGAAAAACAGGTTCGTAAGCCAGAGAAAACAGCGTTGAAATTGCCCGTAGCTTCGCCCGCCGGTAAACACCGTTTTCTTTGCTGCTAACCCTTGCAACCATGAAATTTCCAAGTCTTTTTCTAGGCGTACTGCTGAACGTCTGCCTCGCCGCGACCGCATCGGGGCAGAAGACCGATATCCTGATCGTAGGGTCGGATCATTTCGCGCAGATCTACAACAAAAACAACCCAAACACCGACGTGCTGCTTCCGCACCGACAGGCGGAGATCGGCGCATTTACCCAATGCCTTCTGAAGTACCGTCCCGATATGATCGGTGTTGAATTGCTACCGGAAAAGCAAGCCTGGTTGGACAGCCTGTATGCCTTGTTTGTGGACGGAAAACTGAAGTTGGAGGAGCTTGAAGACGGGCGGAGTGAGGTGTTCCAGATCGCCTTTCGCATGGCCCGACAGCTGCGCGTGCCGCGGGTTCATTGCGTCAATGCGCCCGGTGGAACCTCGCAGAGCATTCTCGACAACGGCGACAACATTTCGATGTATACGCAGGAGGGTCTGGCGCTCCGCGCCCTGGTGGTCGATCGGCTGAAAGCCCTCCAGGAAAACCGGCTTTCGTTCAAAGACTACCTCTATTTTTTAAACCAGCCCGACACCTACAACCGGGTGTACAGGCTGCGCTATATGACACCGGCGCGGGTTACGAACGGCACATTCAAAAACCCCGATGCGCAGGTAGACACGGCATTTGGCAACCCGAAGTACATCGGCGCCGAGCTCATTTCGATCTATAAGAACCGCGACTATAAGATCTACTCCAACATCGTGACGGCACAGATGAAGACCGGAAGCCGGCGGATACTCGTGATCCTCGGCGCCGCGCACATCGGATCGCTGCGCAGCATCTTCCGCGACGATGCCGAATACAGGCTCTTCGACTCCCGAAAGTATATCCGGAAGTAACCGGGCTGCCACTGTGGCACCGCTGGCCCGCAAATTGCAGCTGTTCCGCCGTATGAATTTTATGCTACCCGCAGGGCAGCGGTACGTCGCCTATGTCGAAGACGACGAGGAAGACGTGGAGCTCTTCGAGGAGGTCGCCACAGCAGCGGGCTTGTTGGTGCAATCTTTCCCCGATGGGGAAACTTTGCTGCAGGCGCTCCAGCCGGACGCGCAGCTTCCCTGTCTCATCCTGCTCGACCTGAAGAACCCCATTCGGTCGGGCCCGGAAACCTATGCCTGCCTGCAGGCCGATGCGCGGTTGCGCCCGATCCCGGTAAAATACTTTTCCAGCTCCTGGGAGCTGATGGAACGCGAGCAGCAGCATTCGCCCGAAGTAGAGCTCATCACCAAGCCCGACGTTTACAGCGACTGGATATCGCTCGTAAACCGCCTTGCCGACTTCTGTCGCCAGGCCGATGCGCCCACCCTCCCCTGACGGCTCCTTTTCGGCTATAATAGCGGCCCGTTCATCGACCATCACGATGCTTTAACGCAGGCCCACGCCAACTTTGCGGTTGTTCTTATGAAAACACATCAACCGCATTCCCATACCATCCTCTACATGGACGACGACCAGGATGACCTGCAGTTGCTCCGAGAGGCGCTCAACCGCGTCGGAAATCACTACGAATTACTGCACGCGCCCGACGGCATCGCTGGCCTCGAACTCCTTCACGGCCTGCAAAGCACGCACAGCCTGCCGTGCCTTATCGTGCTCGATATCAATATGCCCCGCATGGACGGCCGCCGCACCTTCCAGGCCCTCCGCAAAGACCCCCTGCTGGCGCACATCCCCGTCGTCATCTTCAGCACCTCCAACTCCGAGCTCGACAAGCTCTTTTTCCGCGGCAAAGACGTGGAATACATCACCAAGCCCATACATTTTGACAGCCTGGTGGCGGTAGCGGAGGAGATGTTGGAGCATTGCGAGGCGGTGCAGACGCATAGGTAGGTTGGTGAGGTAGGATGTTTTATCTCTGATGTTTGATATCTGATGTCTGATGTCGGATGTAGGACGGCTGATGTGGATGTTCGATGTTGGATGGGGATTCGACCAGATTTTAGGGAGGAAAAAACCATTCTTCCCTGGGGAAAACATCATGGTAGCTGGTGGGAGATGCAGGAGGTTTGCTGGATGAATCGTGCCGACCTCGAACGCAGAACCAAGAAATTCAACGTAGACGTTATTCGCCTTTGTTTGCTTCTTCCCCGAAATGCGGTAGGGTTTGAATTGGGCAAACAGCTCGTTCGTTCGTCAGGGTCGGTGGGGTCAAATTACCGGGCATCGCGCCGCGCAAAATCGCACGCTGACTTTATTTGCAAGATTGAGATCGTTTTGGAAGAAGCCGACGAATCGCACTATTGGCTGGAGGTCATAAAAGAGTCCGAGCTACTCGAAGGCACCGAGCTGGATCGCCTTATTCAAGAGGCTTACGAATTGACCGCAATATTTTCCGCTACCGATAAGACAGCCAAATCCAAAGGTCGTAGGTGAATTTCCTAAATCAGACATCCTACATCAGACATCAGACATTTTCTCCGCCATTAACTGCTTCACGATCTTCTCCAGCTCATAGATCCGCTTTTCCAGCTCGGGGAGGTTGCGGAATACGGCCTGGGAGCGGAGGGCGCTGGTGTAGTCGGCGGCGGGGGAGCCGGTGACGGAGGAGAAGGGCTCCTTGAGGGTTTTGGAAACGCCGCTCTGCGCATTGATGCGCGAGCCGTCGGCGATCTGGATGTGACCTACGAGGCCGGCCTGTCCGCCGATCATTACGTTGGCCCCGATCTTGGTGGAGCCCGAAACGCCCGCCTGGGCGGCGATCACGGTGCTGTGGCCGATCTCCACGTTGTGGGCGATCTGTATGAGGTTGTCGAGCTTGGCGCCCGCGCGGATGATGGTAGATCCCATCGTGGCGCGGTCGATGGTGGTATTGGCACCGATCTCAACATTGTCTTCCACGATCACATTGCCGATCTGCGGCACTTTCTTGAACGAGCCGTCGGCCTGCGGTGCGAAGCCGAAGCCGTCGCCGCCGATGATGGTGCCCGCATGGATAGTTACCCCCTGGCCCAGCACGCAGTCGTGGTAGATCTTGACGCCGGGGTGGAGGATGCAGTTGTCACCGATGGTCACATTGTCGCCGATGAACGTGCCGGGGAAGACCTTTGTGTTGTTACCGAGCTTGACGTTCTCGCCGATGTAGGAAAAAGCGCCCACGAACACGTCCTGCCCGATGCGTGCGGATTCCGCGATGAAGCTCGGTTGCTGGATGCCTTTCATTTGCTGCGTGGCCATCTCCTGGTATTTGCTCAGCAGCTGCGCAAAGGCGCTGTAGGCGTCGGCTACGCGGATGAGCGTAGGCTTCACGGCCTGGCGCAGGTCGTAACCTTCGTTGATAATGGCAATGGAGGCGCCCGTGCTGTACAGGAACTCTTCGTATTTCGGGTTGGCCAGGAACGTAAGCTGCCCGTCGACGGCTTCTTCGATCTTGCCAAACGACGATACAGCCGCATCGGCATTCCCCTCAATTTTCCCGTTGAGCAATTGTGCGATCTGGGCGGCGGTGAACTGCATGTATTAAAAGTAAAAAGTAAAAAGGCAAAATTCAAAAAAGACTGATCGCGGTGAACTGCGCAGGTCAAACGCTTTTGACTTTTGACTTTTAATTTTTGACTTACCTGAGGTGGCAAAGATAGTATTTTTTGACAGGGGCCGACAGCTGCTGGTGGATCAGTGCATTGTCTACCGAGGCGATGTCCGTTACGGTGCCATCCTTGAACAAAACCCGGATCCGTTCGTCAAACGGGTTGTAGGTAGTGTTCTGGGCCTCGCCGGTGAACACGAAGTATCGGGCCTCCTCTTCCGAAATGTCTAGCCGCGCCGCCACGTCGCGCCGCAGGCCCTGCACATAGGCTTCATCAAACGGCTCTCTCTGGAAGCGCACTTTGAGCAGCTTCCGGTCTACCAGGCCCTTGCACAACTTTGATAGTACTTTATCGAAATGCCCGCACCAGTTCTTGATGGAGCACAGCACGTCGGTGTCGTCGAGCTGCGCAAACTTTTCGAGGTGGCGGATGAAGTTGTCGCCCGGCTGGTGCTCTTTGAGGAAGAAGTCGAGGTTGTTGGAAACGGCGTTAAGCTCGATGCCCGCGGCAATCAATTCGCCGGCGCGCTCGATGATGCGCACAAGCATCTTCTCGGCAGCAACCACTGCTTTGTGCAGGTACACCTGCCAGTACATGAGGCGCCGCGCCACCAGGAATTTCTCCACCGAAAAGATCGCTTTTTCTTCAATGAGCAGTTCGCCCTCGTGCACGGTAAGCATCTTCAGAATGCGGTCGTAGCCGATCACGCCTTCCGACACGCCGGTGAAGAACGAGTCGCGGGTGAGGTAGTCCATGCGATCCACATCGAGCTGCCCCGACACCAGCTGGTGAAGGAACAGCTTGGGGTAATCGCCCCGGAAGATGGAGATCGCCGTATCGAGCTTGCCGCCGAATTGCTCGTTGAGCAGCTGCAGGATGAGGTCGGAGATCTCCTCGTGGTGAACGCCCTTGATCAGCTTGCGCTCCAGGGCGTGGGAGTAGGGGCCATGGCCTATATCGTGGAGGAGGATGGCGATCTTGGCGCCCTGCTCTTCGTCGGCAGTGATGGCCACTCCCTTGTTGCGCAGCTCGGCCAGCGCGAGGCCCATCAGGTGATAGGCGCCGAGCGAGTGGTGAAGGCGCGTATGCACCGCACCGGGATACACGAGCGATGCGAAAGCCATTTGATGGATGCGGCGGAGCCTTTGATAGTAGGGATGCGCAATGATGTCGAAGATCAATGGGTCGTCGATCGTGATGAAACCATAAACCGGGTCGTTGACAATCTTGCGGACATAAGCCATTCGGAAACGTTAAGAGATCAAAAATAGGATGGCGAAGGGCTACATTTGAGGAAATCGTGAGCCGTCAGCCGTGAAGCGTGAGCACTCAATCCACACTCTGCTCACGGCTGACGGCTGACGCTTCATGAAATAACAGACTATGGCATTAGCAAAGATTCTCTGGGTGGATGACGAGATCGAAAGCCTGCAATCGCAGAAGAAGTTTTTGGAAAACAAAGGATACGATGTGCAGACGCTGACCAACGGCTTCGACGCGATCGACTATATCAAGGAGAACTTCGTGGACGTGGTGCTTATGGACGAAAGCATGCCCGGACTTACCGGCCTTGAAACGCTTGCGAAGATCAAGGAGCACAACGACCAGATACCGGTGGTGCTGATCACTAAGAATGAAACGGAAAACCTGATGGACGAAGCCATCGGCTCGCAGATATCCGACTACCTCATAAAGCCCGTAAACCCCAACCAGGTGTGGCTTTCCCTCAAAAAGATCATCGACAACCGACGGCTTGTGGCCGAGAAGACGACGACGGCCTACCAGCAGCAGTTTCGCAACCTGTTCATGGCGCTCAACTCCAACCCCGACTTCAACGAGTGGATGGGCATCTATAAAGAACTCGTACGCTGGGAACTTAGTTTGCAGCAAAGCGATTCGCCCGAAATGCAGGAGGTGCTGCAGTCGCAAAAGAGCGAGGCCAACACGGAGTTCTTCAAGTTCGTTTCCCGTAATTATACGGATTGGCTTTCGCCCAAGGCAAAGACGCGACCCGTGATGAGCCACACGCTGATGAAAGACAAGGTGCTGCCGCAGCTGCAAAAGGGCACGCCGGTGTTCTTTCTCCTCATCGACAACCTGCGCTTCGACCAATGGCGCGCCATCCAGCCCATTTTCGCCGAAAGCTTCCGCATTCTGGAAGAGGAGACTTTTTATAGTATCCTGCCCACCGCAACGCAATACGCCCGCAACGCCATATTCGCCGGTGCACTGCCCATCGATATCGAGCGCAAGTTTCCGCAGTTGTGGAAGAACGACGATGACGAGGGAAGCAAGAACCAGAGCGAAGAGGAATTTCTCCGCACGCAGCTCAAGAGCCTCGGCAAGGGCGACCTCAAGGTGTCGTACACCAAGGTGCTCAACAATCAGGCGGGCCTGGAGCTGGTGCAGAACGTGCACAACCTGCTGCACAACGATCTCAACGTGATTGTTTACAACTTCGTGGATATGCTGTCGCACGCGCGCACCGAGATGGAAGTGCTGAAGGAACTTGCCGGCGACGAGCAGAGCTACCGGTCGGTCACCGTATCGTGGTTCCAGCACTCACCTCTTTTTGCCGCACTGAAAAAGATCGCCGACAAAGGCATCCGCCTCGTGCTCGCAACCGACCATGGATCGGTGCGCGTGAAAACGCCCATCAAGGTCATTGGCGACAAGCAAACGACCACCAACCTGCGCTACAAGCACGGCCGCAACCTCAACTACGACCCGAAGGAAGTACTCGCCTTCCGCGATCCGAAAGAGGGTGGACTGCCTTCGCCAACCATCAACTCCAGCTACATCTTCGCAGGTGAGGACGTATTTCTTTGTTATCCGAACAACTACAATCACTACGTCAATTACTACCGCAACACGTTCCAGCACGGTGGCGTAAGTCTCGAGGAGATGATCGTGCCGGTGATACAAATGGTGTCGAAGTAGGCGCCTGTGGCGCAGAGAGAAAGAACCCCGCAGGGGCGGGGCAGGCTCCAAACTTTTATGATTATTAAGATGTGCGCAGATTATCTTTCGCATGCTTTAGCAGATCATAACAATCTTAATAAATCCGCGCGACCCCGCTTTGGGGGGGGGCATCTGCGTTCTTTCCCGAAACGGACGCTTGCGGCCCATTTCTTAATTTCGCGTCATGAAGTACACGCAAACCACATTGGACAAGATCGAGGGCATCGCCGAAGAATCGGGCTACATCGTGCGCTACGAGCGCGGCTCCTTTCAAAGCGGCTTTTGCATCCTGGAAGACCGCAAGGTGGTTGTGCTCAACAAATTCCTTCCGCTCGAAGGCCGCATCAACACGATGATCGACCTCATTCCGCAGCTGCGCGTGGATGCCGAAACGCTGACGCCGGAATCCAAAAAATGGTTCGGCGAGATCATGGGCCGCTACCGCGCGGCGCAGGAAGAACTGAAGTTTGAAAAGGGTTCTGAAGGTTCTAAGGACGCGGAGGGAGATGAACCGCTAGGTAAATAAGAAAGGAAGGGTTGCGCGAAGACGGGGCTTCTTCTCTTCCTTGCGTACCGTTCTTACGAAATGACTTGATCGTCCTTTGCGACGGGCTTATTTTTTCTACGCGGTTGCAAACCGGTTCTGCTTAATTTGCCTTCATGGCAGCGCCGTTGAAATTCACTTTCCTGGGCACCGGAACCTCCTCCGGCGTGCCGATGATCGCCTGCGACTGCGCCGTGTGCACCTCAACCGACCCGCGCGACAAGCGCCTGCGGAGTGCGCTGCTGGTGGAATCGGAAACCACCACGATCGTGGTGGACACCGGGCCCGACTTCCGCTACCAGATGCTGCGTGCGCACGTGCGCAAGCTTGACGCAGTTCTTTTTACTCATCCGCACAAAGACCATATCGCCGGCCTCGACGATGTGCGCGCTTTCAACTTTTTTACCGGCAACGGGATGCCGCTGTATGCCAACAGCATGACGCAGGAAGCGCTGATCCGCGAGTTTGCCTATGCGTTTGCCGACAAGAAATATCCCGGAGTGCCCAACCTGGAGCTCAATACGATCGATGCGGAACCCTTCCTGATTGGCGATATCCCCGTGCAACCCATACAGGTATGGCACCTGAAGATGCCGGTGCTGGGCTTCCGCTTCGGCAACTTCACCTACATCACCGATGCCAACCGCATTGATGAAGCCGAAAAGCAAAAGATCTGGGGCTCGAAGACGCTCGTGGTGAATGCCCTCCGCCGCGAGAAGCACATCTCCCACTTCAATTTGTCGGAAGCCGTAGCGCTGACCGAAGAACTACGGGTAGAGCAAGCCTATTTCACGCACATTTCCCACCAGCTGGGCCGCCACGAGGCTATCGAGGCCGAGCTCCCCCAAGGGATCCATCTCGCCTGGGACGGCCTTGCCATCCATTGCTAACCGTACAGACGCATTATATGCGTCTCCCGGCGCATCGCGCCGAATGATACCGCATTATATGCGTCTCCCGGTGCATCGCGCCGAATCATCATGCATATAATTCGGGAGACGCAAATAATTCGGAGACCCATATTACTCTGAGACGCATATAACGCGGAGACCCATATAACTCGGAGACGCATATAACGCGGAGACGCTTATTATTTTGGGGACGCATATAATGTGGAGACTCGTATTATTCGGGGACGCTTATTATTGGGGGACGCATATAATTTTGGGGACGCATGTTATGCGGAGACGCATATAATTCTGGGGACGCATGTTATGCGGAGACGCATATGATGCGTCTCTACGCTGGGGAATACGCGGATTGGGATAAACCCCAAAACCCTTTCTCCCCCTATCTTCGCCGCGCATACAACGCTTGCTTTATGAATTTTCAACTATCTGAGATAACGCAGCAGGTGGCGCAGACCGCCCGCGACTTCGCACAACAACATATCAAGCCCCGCGTAATGGAGTGGGATGAATCGCAGGAATTTCCTGTAGAAGTATTCAAGCAACTGGGACAACTCGGTATGATGGGTGTGCTGGTGCCCGAAGCCTACGGCGGCGCCGGACTTTCCTATTTCGAATACCAGGCAGTGATCGTGGAGATATCCAAAGTGTGCGGCTCCATCGGCCTCAGCGTGGCGGCACACAACTCGCTTTGCACCGGCCACATCATGAGCTTCGGCAACGAAGAGCAAAAGAAGCGCTGGCTGCCCAAGCTGGCAACAGCCGAATGGATCGGCGCCTGGGGACTCACGGAGCCCAACACCGGCTCGGATGCCGGCAACATGAAAACAACCGCCGTGCGCGATGGCGACAACTGGGTGCTCAACGGCACCAAGAACTGGATCACCCACGGCCGCAGCGGCGACGTAGCTGTAGTGATCTGCCGCACCGGCGAGCCCCGCGCGAAAAACAATGCAACGGCCTTCGTGGTTGAACGCGGCACCGCCGGCTTCAGCGGTGGCAAGAAAGAGAATAAGCTCGGCATGCGCGCATCCGAAACTGCTGAAATGATCTTTGAAAACTGCGTGATATCCGACGCCAACCGCCTCGGCGAAGTGGGCGATGGCTTCAAGCAGGCGATGAAGATCCTCGATGGCGGACGCATTTCCATCGCGGCCCTTTCGCTGGGCATCGCCAAAGGCGCCTACGAAGCCGCACTGCAATATGCGCAGGAGCGCCACCAATTCGACAAGCCGATCGCATCCTTCCAGGGCATCGCCTTCAAGCTCGCCGATATGGCCACGGAGATCGCCGCATCCGAAATGCTGATCCTCCAGGCCTGCGACCTGAAAGAGAAAAAGCTTCCCATGACCAAAGAAGCGGCCATGGCGAAATACTATGCATCCGAGGTAGCAGTAAAGGTGGCCAACGATGCCGTGCAGGTGTTTGGCGGCTACGGTTATACCAAGGACTTCCCCGTTGAAAAACACTACCGCGACGCCAAGCTTTGCACCATTGGTGAGGGCACGAGCGAGATCCAAAAGCTCGTGATCTCGCGCGAGGTGTTGAAATGAATGTGCTCACGTGCTGATGTGCGAATAAGCAAACGCCCGGGTCTCGTGCCCGGGCGTTTCCTTTTATCTTCGTACAAACCAGCAGTATGTTGCGCATCGTTCTCGTGCCTTTTATTCCTTTCTGGTTTGTCGTATGCTGCGCGTGGCGCTGAAGCGCCAGTTGGGCATCTGTCGGGTGGGTGCGTGCTGCCAGGTCTGGATCTGTGGACTGGGTCCCCTGCCTGGCTGCGCTACGGCTGTGTGGGGCTGCGCCCCCGTGGGTCTCCGACCCACGGTTACCGGGATAGCGCCCTTCCAGGGCGCGCCAAAGTTCGTCCAGGCATTACCTCCACTACTTCAACTCCTGCATCTGCACCAGCCGGTAATAATATCCTCCCTTCTCCATTAACTGGTCGTGGTTGCCGCGCTCCACGATGCGGCCCTTCTGCAACACGATGATTTCATCGGCGTGGCGGATGGTGGAAAGACGGTGGGCGATAACGATGGAGGTGCGGTGCTGCATCATGTTGTTGATGGCATCCTGCACGAGGCGCTCGCTCTCTGTGTCGAGAGCCGATGTGGCCTCGTCGAGAATGAGAATGGGCGGGTTCTTTACAATAGCGCGTGCAATGGTGAGGCGTTGGCGCTCGCCACCCGAAAGCTTCGTTCCGCGGTCGCCGATGTTGGTTTCGAAACCGCCTTCTTTTTGCGTAATGTAGTTATAGGCATTGGCAATGCGCGCTGCTTCCTCGATCTCTTCCTGCGTTGCTTCCTGCTTGCCCATCCGAATGTTGTTGCCGATGGTGTCGTTGAACAGGATGGGCTCCTGCGTTACAATGGAAATGAGGTTCCGCACCGAATTGAGCTGGTATTCGCGTATGTTGACGCCATCGATCAACAGCTCGCCACCGCTAACGTCGTGGAAGCGCGGCACGAGGTCGGCCAGCGTACTCTTGCCCGCACCCGACGAGCCCACGAGCGCAACGGTTTGTCCCTTGCGGATGGTGAGGTTGATGTCTTGCAGAATGGGCACGCCTTCGTAATGAAACGATACGTTGCGCAACTCGATCTGGTTGTTGAACTCGGTCATCCGCCGGCCGTTCGGATTCTCATCCACCGTTACGTGCGTTTGCAGCACTTCCTCGATGCGGCCGATGGCGGCCTGCCCCTTCTGCATATTGCTGAACGAGGTGCTGAGCGATTTTGCGGGGTTGAGGATGATATAGAACAAGCCGAGGTAGGCGATGAAAGCAGCTGCCGGAAGCGGTATCTGGTTGGATAATACGAGGTTGCCACCGAAGTAGAGGATGGCGCAAAACACGAGGATGCCCAGTGTTTCGGAAAGAGGCGATGCCACATCGCGGCGGCGCGACATCCGGTTCTTGGTGCGCACCATCCCGTTGCCGTTGCCGTGAAAGCGCTCCTGCATCAGCGTGTTGAGGTTGAAGGCCTTGATCACGCGCAGCCCCGTGAGTGCTTCATCCAGAATGGACACGCCTTCGCTGGCGATCTGCGCATAGTGCGCACTCTGGCTCTTGAGCGAGCGGCTCACGCGGCCAATGATGAAGCCGATGATGGGCAGGCAGATGAGCACGAATAGCGTCAGCTGCCAGCTCGTGGTAAGCAGCGCTATGAGCACGATGATAATGGTGATGGGATCACGGATCCAGCCTTCAAGAGCGCCTACCACCGAGCCTTCCACCTCGCCGATGTCGGTGAGAAAGCGGCTCATGATGTCGCCCTTGCGCTTTTCGGTAAAGTAGCCGATGGGGAGCACGAGTATCTTGTCGAACAGGTCGTTGCGGAGGCGGTTCACCACGCGGGCCTTCAGTGGGTTCAGGATGTAGTTGGACAACACCAGGAACAGGTTCTTCAGCAACGTAAAGAGGATGATAAAGCCGCAGATGAACAGCAGTGCAGCGCCTTTGCCCTGCGAGTCTACCAGGTTTTGCATGGCACCCTGGATGCCGTTGATGAGCGGGCTGGTAGATGGTTTCAGCTTCGGGCCTTCCACCTCGAAGATGAGGTTGAGGAAGGGGATCAGCATACCCATCGACACGATGTTGAACGACACCGACAGGATGGTGGTGAGGGTATAGAGCGCGATCTGGCCTTTGTAGAAGCGCAGGTAGCGAAAAATGCGGGCGTATTTCTTCATGGGTGAGGCCGGTGGCGAAGCAGCGAAGGTACGGAAAACGTGAACCGTCAGCCTTGCGCCCTGAGCGGGCACATCAAGGCATTCCGATTTCGTTGACCACCCACGGCGCGCTGTTCGACCCGGCGTTTTCGCTCACGGCTCACGGCTCACCGCCGACGTCGGTCCACGATGCCTTACTTTTGTTGCTTACAACTATCAATTATGGAGGAAGGAAAGCGTCAGAAGCAGGTTGCCGGGTTGATCCAGGAAGAAGTGAACGACATCTTCCGCCGCCTCGGCCTTGGTATGATGGACGGTGGGATGGTATCCGTTTCGGCGGTGAAGATCACCCCCGACCTGCTGGAAGCACGCATTTACGTGAGCTTCTTCCAGGTAGCCGACCCGAAGGCGACCCTGAAAAAAGTGACCGACCGCGCCTGGGAAGTAAAGCGGGAACTCGCATCGCGCATCAAAACGCAGGTGCGCCGCATGCCCGAGCTTCGCTTCTTTTACGACGATACGCTCGACTACGTTTTCAAGATGGAAAACATCTTTGACCAGATCAAGAAGGAAGACGGGCAAAGGGAGGAGGGGAGGAAAGATGAGGAAACGAATGAGAATACTTGATTACTTGAATAAATGAATACTTGATTACTCGAGGGCGGCGCTCCCTCTTTAACTCAATTGATCATGTACTCAATTAATCAAGTAATCCCCCTCGCCGCTCCGCCCTCTTAACCTCTTGCCATGAACTTCCTCTTCGCCTGGCGCTACTTCAAGGCCAAAAAGTCCACCAATGCCATCAACATCATCGCCTGGATCTCGATCCTGGCCATCGGCGTGGGGGCGGCGGCGCTCATCCTCGTACTGAGCGTGTTCAACGGTTTTGAAGACCTGGTGAAGTCGCTCTATTCGTCCTTTTACCCCGACCTCCGCGTGGGCCCGGCCGCCGGCAAGCAGCTGGTGCTGACCAACGCGCAGCTGGCGCAGATCCGCGGCGTGAACGGTGTAGCCTGGAGCTCCGCAACGCTCGAAGAAAAAGCGCTGCTGCAGAACGGCGACAACCAGTCGATCATTTACCTCAAGGGCGTCGACGACAACTACCGCCGCGTGTCGGGCGTGGCCGACCATATGCTGCGCGGATCGTTCGAAGTGGGCACGGCCGAAGAGCCGATGCTCGTGCTCGGCGCCGGCGTGGAAAACGCGGTGGGCGTGCAAAGCGACCGCAACCTGGCGCCGCTGCTGGTGCACCTTCCGCGAAAGGGCTCCGCCGACCTTTCCAACCCGCTCAACTCCATCAGCGCCGACACCGTCAATACGTCCGGCGCGTTCCTCATCCAGCAGGATTTCGACAACAAGTACGTGCTCACCAGCCTCGGCTTCGTGCAGCGGATGATGGACCTCCCTCCAGACCGGTATTCCTACCTCGAAATAGCGCTGAAAGGCAATGCCGATCCCGCCACGGTGCAGCGGCGCGTGGCCTCGCTGCTGGGCGGCCAATACAAAGTGCAAACCCGCTATGAACAGAATGCATCGCTCTATGCCGTGATGCGCGCCGAGAAGTGGGTGATCTACGCCATTCTCTCGCTGATTCTCGTGGTGGCGGCGTTCAACATGATCGGGTCGCTTACGATGCTGGTGTTGGAAAAGAAGGCCGACATCCAGGTGCTGCACGCCCTGGGCTCCAGCAGCCGGCGCATCCAGGGCATCTTTCTTTCCGAAGGCATGCTGCTGGCACTCATTGGCGGCGGCTCGGGCATTCTGCTGGCATTGGGCCTCGCGCTGGCGCAGCTCAAATACAAATTCATCCCGCTCACCGGCGGCTCTTTCCTCATCGACTATTTTCCCGTTAAGCTCAATCCCTGGGACTTCGTGCTCGTCGCATCCACCATCCTGGTCATCGCGCTGATCGCTTCCTGGATCCCGGCGCGGAAGGCGGCGAAGCAGCAGTTTGCCCTACGTGAGCCGTGAGCCGTCAGCCGTCAGCGCCAGAGCCGGTAATGCGGAAGGGATGCCGCCGGCATCCCTTCCGCTATTTATAGCGCCGTTGCGAGCTCACGGCTGACGGCTCACGGCTCACGATTGACGGCTCACGATCAATAATCTCCCATCGTCTCCGGCAGCTGCGCCAGCGCCTTTTCCAGTTGTTCGTCGGAGGGAGCCACGCCGTGCCAGTTGTGGTCGTTTTCCATGAAATCCACGCCGCTGCCCATGATGGTGTGCATGATGATGGCGATGGGCTTGCCTTTGCCTACCAGCGAGCGCTGCAGTTCGCCGTCGCCGTGAAGCGAGTACACTACCGTCTGGTCGTTATTCAGTTTTTTGGCGAGGGCGGCGCCGATGGCCACGCTCATTCCCTGGCCCAGCGAGCCCGACGCGATGCGAACGCCGGGGAGTCCTTCATGGGTGGTGGGGTGACCCTGCAGGCGCGAATCGAGCTTGCGGAAGGTGGCCATTTCGGCCACGGGGAAGTAGCCCGAGCGGGCAAGCACCGAGTAGAAAACAGGGGAGATGTGCCCGTTGGAAAGCACGAAAACGTCCTGCTCGCGGGCGTCCATGTCGAACGACTCCGGGCGGTGCTTCATCGTATGGAAATACAGGGCGGTAAGGAAGTCGGCGCAGCCGAGCGAGCCGCCGGGGTGGCCGCTGTTGGATCCGTGCACCATCCGGAGTATGTCTCGGCGTACCTGGCTGGCGATTTCGTGTAATTCTGGCATAATTTTTAGTTGATTGTTAACCTTTTGCGAGCAATCGCGTTTCTGTTTCCACTCGGGTGCAAATGTGCAACGTTTTTCCTTTCAAAATCTTATGTGCGCAAGGTAAAATGCTAGGTTAAATGGCATACATTAATTACTTTCGCTACGTAATTGAGCCTTGGATCCTTTTTACCTGTGAAGAACTGCGGCTGAGAGAGTGTACCCCTGGACCCATGAAAATACTTTGATAACCCAACCACACACTGTATGCTCAATGTGCTATTGACTGCTTCTGTGGCCTTCGTGCTCACATTTCTCGCTGTCCCGGTCATCATCCGGATCGCGGAACTGAAAAAGCTGTACGATGTGCCCGATGCACGTAAACTTCATACGAAACCCATTGCCTCGCTCGGCGGAGTAGGTATCTTCATTGGATTCTTCCTCGCTTCCCTCCTCACCGTTGATGTAAAGACCTCCCCCGAGTTTCAATACTTCTTTGCAGCGGCTACCGTCATTTTCTTCCTGGGTATCAAAGACGATATTCTCATTCTCAGCGCCACCAAGAAGTTCATCGGGCAGGTAGGCGCGGCTGCCATCATCGTTCACCTTTGCGGCGTGCGCATCGAAAGCATGCACGGCCTGTTCGGGCTCTGGCAGCTTCCGCAGGCATTCAGCCTCGCCCTGAGCTACCTCACCATCATTCTTATCATCAACGCGTTCAACCTCATTGATGGTGTAGACGGTCTGGCCGCAACGCTCAGCCTTCTTACGATGTGCGTGTTCGGCGCCTACTTCGCCTTCTCGGGCCTCGCTTCTTACGCAGCGCTTTCGTTTGCCATGGCCGGAGCACTGATGGCTTTCCTCATTTTCAACTACAACCCCGCCAAGATCTTCATGGGCGATTCGGGTTCGCTGATGCTCGGGCTGGTCAATTCCTTCCTGGTCATCAAGTTCATACAGGTGGCCGACAGCCCGGCGATGCCGTATCCCATTCCTTCGTCAGTGGCCGTTGGCTTCGCCATCCTCGTCGTTCCGCTAACCGATACGCTCCGCGTGTTCTCGATCCGCATCCTCAACGGACGCTCGCCGTTCTCGCCCGATCGCAACCACATTCACCACCTCCTGCTCGACCGCGGCCTGAACCACAAGTACGTTACTTTTTCCTGCCTCATTCTCAATATGGGTTTCATCAGCATTGCCTATTTCGGCCGCTCGCTCGGCCCTAACTACCTCATGCTGATCATCTCCACCGTTTCAGCAGCCCTGCTAGCCGTGCTCATCTATGCCCGACGCAAGCCGGCTCTCGCCAACGAAGCGCTCCCGCACAACGTCATCGACGGCCACCAGCCGCAGGTGACCAAAGTGGTGCCGATCAGCAGCGAGCAGGCAGTAGCTGAAAATTAGGAAACAGCAGCTAACGCATTTTGCCTAAGGGAGCCCTGGAAAGGGCTCCCTTATTCATTGGGCCGGTTCGCCGCATCCCCTAAACCATTATTCCTTGTTCCATGTGCTGCGGTTTGCTAAGTTTGCAGCACAAAATCAGAACATTATGTCAGAAGAAGTGTCGCTGGCCATCGGGACGGCTGAAGAGTCGATGCGCAAGGCTATCAATCACCTCGAAGCCGAGCTGGGTAAGATCCGTGCCGGCAAAGCCAACCCCCAGATCCTCGAAGGCATTATGGTCGACTACTATGGCGCGCCCACCCCGCTGAGCCAGGTGGGCAATGTGAGCGTGGCCGATGCGCGCACCCTCACCATCCAGCCCTGGGAGCGCAACATGCTGCAGCCCATCGAGCGGGCGATCATCAATTCCAACATCGGCCTCAACCCGCAGAACGATGGCGTCATCATCCGCCTCTTTTTGCCGCCGCTCACCGAAGAAAGGCGCCGCGAGCTGGTAAAGCGCTGCCAGGGTGAAGGCGAACATTCGCGCGTTGCCATCCGCAACATCCGCCGCGACACGATCGAACAGATCAAAAAAGCACAAAAGAACGGCCTCTCCGAAGACGCGGCCAAGGACTTCGAAGCCGAAGTGCAGGAACTCACCAACCGCTATATCGTGCTCGTGGAAAAACACCTCGAGGCGAAAGAGAAAGAAATTATGGTGGTGTAAGCGCTACCCTTATATGATACGAAAGCCCCGCCCAGGCGGGGCTTTCCGCGTAATATTCAATATTCAATGTTCAATATTCAATGGGCAATGTGCATTGCGGGAAGCCACTACTTCTTGTTTACCAGGTACACCCCGCCTAGAATGATGGCCAGGCAGCCGAACTGCGCAAGGCTGATGGCTTCGCCGTCGAGCAGGCCCCAGGCAATGGCCACCACCGGGATGGCGTAGGTGACCAGCGATGCGAACAGCGCACCGGCCCGCTTGATAAGCAGATAGAACAACGCCGTGGCGATGGCCGAACCCACGATGCCAAGCAGGGCCGAAGCGCCGATCGCCGGAAGCGCTCCGCTGTCGTGCCGCAAAATGGAAAACACATCCTGGTAGGCTGCAACGATGGCTGCGGGCACCGCTACCATGGTGAGCGATACCGTCGCCATCTGCAGCGGATCGAGCCCGCGCAGGTAGCGGTTGACCAGGTTCACATTGATGCCGTAAAACAGCGTGGCCAGCAGCACCAGCGCAGCATAGCCAAAGTTGGAGGCATTGAAACCGCTATACAGCCCAAGCAGCACGAGGCCAACAAAGCCTACGAGCACACCGGCCACCTTGCGCGTCTCCAGCTTGAGCTGGAAGAACAGCACGCCCACGATGATCACGAAGAGCGGCGTGAGCGAATTGAGGATGCCTTCGAGGGAGGAGTCGATGCGGTCGATGGCGGCTGCGAAACAAAAGGCCGGCAGCAGGTTGCCCAGGATGCCCGAAAGCAGGATCAGCGGGAGCTTGCGGCCGGGGATCTTTCGAAAATGGAAAAGCGCAAACGGCGCGAAAACAAGTCCGGCCGAAAGAATCCGGATGGAGCCGATCTGGATGCCATTGAGTTGCGTGCGCGATACTTTCATCAGGATGAACGACGAACCCCAGATGAGGGCCAGGAGCACGAAGAGGCTCCAATTGATCCATTTATCGCGTTGTGTCATTCGGCTGCAAAAGTGCAGTGCATTTACGCAGCACGGTGGACTATGTGATAAAATTCTCCTATTTTTGGCTCCATGCCTTCGGGCAAACTGCAATAAACCTGACTGAATTATGAGAAGAAGCCTTCTGATGGCTGCAGCGATCTGCACGGCCGTCGTTTCTGTTGCTCAAAAAGCGCCGAAAAAGCAAAATCCGAAATGGCGCAAAGGGGCTGCCATCAGCATCGTGGGTGCACAAACCGGCAGCCGCAACCTCGTCAGCGCTCCTGAAAAATATTCCATCACCGGCGTAGCTTCTGCCTACCTCTTTGCCAACAAAAGCTGGGGTAAAAGCAACTGGGATACTGCGAAGTATGCCGCGCGTCACACCTGGAATTCTTCGGTCGATCTCTCGTATGGTGTAGCCAACGTGCAGTCTACCGGCATCCGCAAGGTCGACGACAAGCTCGAGATATACACCCGCTACGTATACCACACAGCAAAACGCAAGTGGCTGGGATTTGGTCTGAGCGGCGACATGCGCACGCAGTTCAGCAATGGCTACGATTACTCCGAAGCGCCGCGCCGCCGCGTGTCGGGCTTCTTCGCACCTGCCTACCTCACTTTCCATGGCGCGGCATACTTCCAGCCCCGCAAGAACCTGTTCTTCGGTGCCGGTCCGTTTGCCCGCTGGACGATCGTAAGCAACTCCCCTTATAGCTACACCTACCAGGGTGGCGTAAAGCCCAATGGAGAGCGTGAGCAAACACTCGCTTCCCGCTACGCCGTTGACCCGGTTAAGACGAGCCGCTTCGAAGCGGGCGCGATGCTTACCGCAGGCTACGAGCGCAAGCTGGCTAAGAACGTGTACTATCGCGGCCGCATCGACTGGTCGTGGGATTTCAACGCCACCCGCATTGGCCGCGAAACGAACTGGATGGACGTATACTGGACCAACAATTTCAGCATGCACGTCAACAAGTGGCTGAAAGTGGTATACAACTACGACCTCATCTACGACGGCAACCTCCGCACCTTTGGCGACAACAAGAACGACGACGCGGTTCAGATGCGCTCGGTGCTTGGCATCGGCGTTGGAATCGGCTTCTAACCAAATAAAATCGGTATCTTTACGGCATCCCGTGGCACGAAAGCCACGGGATTTTCGTTTCTTACAACATGGCCATCCACAACATCAACTACCAGATCAAGCTCCCCCAGTTCGAAGGCCCTTTCGACCTGCTGCTGTTCTTCATCGAGCGCGACGAGCTGGACATCTATAATATTCCCATCAACGGCATCATCAAAGACTTCCTTGCCTACATCCATTCGGAGGAAACGCTCAACATCGAGCTTTCCAGCGAGTTCATCCTCTTCGTGTCGACGCTGATGCGGATCAAGGCCAAGATGCTGCTGCCCCGCAAGGAGACGGATGCCCAAGGCAACGAGATCGACCCGCGCCAGGAGCTGGTAGACAAGCTGCTCGAATACAAAAAATACAAGGAAGCCGCTGCAACGCTTGCCGAGAAGGAAGCCGACCGCATGCTGATGGTAAAGCGCGGCAACATACAGCGCGAACTTTCCGCCATCGGAGAGGAAGCTTCAGAAGGCACCGAAGTGCAGACCATCACCCTCTTCAAGCTGATGAAGGCCTTTGAAAAGGTGATGCAGCGCCTCCACGAAAAGAACAACAAGCCGGTGCATACGGTGGTACAGTATAACTACAGTATGGAGACCACCAAGAGCAGCATGATCTCACTCGCGCAGGGCCGCCGCACGCTCTCGTTTGAAGGCGTGTTCGAGCAGGCCGAAAACCGCGTGCACGCCATCTTCCTCTTCCTGTCGATGCTGGAACTGGTGCAGCAGAAATTCCTGCGCATCATTATCGGCGAAGGCAAGAACAACTTCCTGGTGGAGTACAACGAAACGGAAGAAGGCCTGACCGACGAGGAGCATATGCACCTGCTATGAAATGTCTGATGTCTGATGTCGGATGTCTGATGTCTGATGTCTGATGTGATCTGGTCGAAAATTTCACTTGCAGCTTTCGCCTTCATTATATTCTCCTCATCACATATGTGATCGTTAGCTCGCCCTTGGCAGTGTTGCCGGATATCTCGGCGATGGCTGAATCGCGCGTGACAGGACGATAGCGAATGCGCTGCGGGAAGTCGTGCTCCGCATTGATAAATGTGGCCGTATTATTACTGTCCTTGAAGGTCACCGGCCGCCCTGCATTTTGCCCCGGCACGGTGGCGACGAACTTCAGCCTTCCCCCTTTTTCTTCGAGGCGCATGCGTTCACCCAGCACCGAGTCTTTACCCGTATGAACCCATGATGTTGCTACCAGCACCGAGTCGCTTTCGCGTACCCATTCTTCCACTACCTCGTCGGGCTGCTTTTCCATAACATCTTTTGCCGGCATCTCCACCGCCCAACGGCCTTCCAGCCAGGCCATCTTCTGAATCTGCGGGTATTCTTTTGATTCGGTTTTCTGATCCGAACAGCTAGCCAGCATGAGCAGGACGATAAGAAGGCGCATACGCGTTATTTGTAGATCCACAACAAGATCGGTTTTTTTTGCTGCCGGATGTATCCCGAAGCGGTCTTCAAAAAGGCGTACGAAACCATGGGGCAACCGCGCGAGTTGCACAAATATTCGGGCGCGATCTCCCGGTCGGGAACGCAGTCATACGCATGCAGCACGATGTAGCGCGCGAACGCCGTGCGGTTGCTCGAGTCGAGGCCATGAAGCTTGTAGGCGGTGCCAAACCGGCCGGGATAAACCTGTCCTATTTTATAGCGCCCGACGGCGCTACAACCGCATGCCACCACTTTCGAAAAGACGGCCTCTTCGAGGAATTCCTCATTGCAGCTGCCATGCGCCACCAACCCGGAAGCGAGAACGCTATCGGCGCGCAGGTTGTAAATGAAGAAGCGCTTACGCCCGCTGTGCAGGCTCATGTCGAGCAGGAAGGCTACATCCGCCGACAACCCGTGACGGCGGGCATAGGGGAGCGCCGCGCTTGCAGCTCCCCGGAGCCGCGAACGTATCGCCGCCGCGTCGGCGGCAGTGTGCGTGGGCACCTTCGCAGGCGCTTGCGCGGCCTTCGGCTCGCCATTGTCGCGGCCTTTCCAAATGGCGAATGCAGACACCAGCAGCAGTGCATTTGCTGCGATCAACGTCTTGACCATTTCCCTGTGATGCAGCGCCGGCGCGTTTCCATAAAATCGCTTTGCCCGATTTGGGCTATCTTGGAGCTCCAATCCAATCGATGAAAACCATCCTGCTCCTGTTGCTCACCTGCGCCCTCACCGGCCCCGCAGCCCGCGCCCAATGGGCCGGCACGCGACAGAACCTCGGGCCTTCCGTTAACGACGCGACGCATCAGATGCTCCCCGTTTTCAGTGAAAAAGGCGACACGCTTTTCTTCAGCGACGTAGCTAATGGCGGTGCCGATATCATGTACGTAACCCGCTCCGCCGGCTCCGCCTGGACCGCAAAGCAACGTGCTGCCTGGTTGCTCCCCTCCGCGCGCGGCAACCGCTGGCTCTACACACACCTGTGCGATGGGCAATACCTGATCGCCGGACGCTACAACCGCGGGCTGCAAAGCCTCATTCAAGGCAAGGGACTTTCTTTCGCATACAGCGGCAAGGCGCAAACGCAGTTCATCCCCCTGCCTTTCAATGGCTTGGATACGATGCTCAACAGCCGCTTTACCGCGGCCTGGTTTTATGCGCCCGCCAAGGTGCTTTTTCTTTCCGTGCTGCGCGCCGGCAATGAAGATCTTTTTGTGTGCACAGCGCTCAACCCTCAGGAAGAAAACTGGACGCGCCTGCAATGGTCTTCACCGCAAAAGCTATCCGTGAACACGCCTTTCGCAGAATCTGCGCCCTGGGTGACGCCCGATGGCAGCACCCTCTACTTCGCCTCCGACCGGCCCGGCGGTCTCGGCGGTCTTGACCTCTATGCTGCTTCGCGCAAAGGCGCCGGCTGGAACGATTGGACCCTTCCGAAAAACGTTGGCGCTCCCGTCAACAGGGCCGGTAACGAGCGCTCGCTCACCATTGATCCGTGGACCGGCGATGCCTATTTCGTATCGGATTCGGGCACGCTTGGCGGCACCGATATCTTCCGGCTGCAGCCCGACACAACGAAGCCCCCGGTGGCGGTGCAAACCGAAGTGCCCGATACCAGCGACAACGACCTGCGCGAGCCGCGCTATAAGCCCAACAACATCGTATTTCTACTGGACCTCTCCAACTCGATGCGCATTGCGCGGCGCATGTCGCTGCTGAAGACGGCGATGCGGCCCCTCATCCGCGCACTGCGCCCTGTAGACCGTGTTTCGCTATACCGCTTCGGCGATCGCACCGAGCGGCTCTATGATGCCCTGTCACTCACCGAGCCAAAGCAACTCCAGCACATTGTTGATTCGCTGCGGGTACAGGGAGAAGCAACGAACGGCTCGGTGGCTATACAGGAAGGATATGCCGAAGCACTCCGGAAGTTGCTGCCCAATGGCAACAACCAGATCTTCCTCATCACCGACGGCGACTTTCCCGTGTTCAGCGCCGTGGAGCGCTCCATCCTGCAAACGCTCAACGTGCAATTAACGGTGGTGATGATCGATGAAAGCCCCGAAGGGCAACGCCTGCTTTCGAAGTTTCGCCGCTACCCAAACGTGCAGATCGTAACGCTCTACGATGTGCAGAAGGATGCGAGTGCTTTGTTGCGGAATGTGCAGGGGAACGCGCAGAGTAAATAGTTTGCAGTTTATAGTTTTCAGTTGTTGAACAATGAAGAAAAGCGCCGCATCGCAGCGCTTTTCTTACTAAAACTTTAAACTGAAAACCGAAAACTGCCCGCAACCTACTCAGTCGACAAGATCATCTTTTCAATGTTAATGCTGCATAAGTCCCGCACCGCTTCAGCGATCGCCGGCGCATCATAGCCACACTCGTTGTGCAGCTCTTTGAGCGTGCCGTGCTCTACCACGCGGTCGGGGATGCCGAGGATGCGGACGTCGTTCTTGTAGCCGTGTTGCTGCATGAATTCGAGCACAGCAGAACCAAAGCCGCCCACTACGGTGCCGTCTTCAACTGTGACGATCTTGCCGTAGGTGGAAAGCGCTTCATGGAGCAGGGCCTCGTCGATGGGCTTGGCAAAACGCATATCGTAGTGTGCGGGTGTGATGCCTTCGGCCTGCAGCTCGCGGATGGCGGCTGCAGCGAAGTTGCCCGGGTGCCCGAAGGAAAGGATGGCTACGCCCTGGCCGGTGCGCAGGCGTCGGCCTTTGCCGATGGTCAGCGCTTCGAGGGGTTTCTTCCAGTCGCTCATCACGCCTTCGCCGCGCGGGTAGCGGATGACGAAGGGGAGCTCCGTGCTATCCAGTTGCGCGGTGTACATCAGGTTGCGCAGCTCCTGCTCGTTCATCGGCGCGGAGATGATCATATTCGGGATGCAGCGGAAATACGGAATGTCGTAAGCGCCGTGGTGCGTGGGGCCGTCTTCTCCTACAAGACCGGCGCGGTCGAGGCAGAAGATGACGGGAAGTTTCTGAATAGCTACATCGTGCACCACCTGGTCGAAAGCGCGCTGCATGAACGAAGAGTAGATGTTGCAAAAGACTTTCAGCCCCGCGGTGGCCATGCCTGCAGAAACGGTTACGGCGTGCTGCTCGCAGATGCCCACGTCGAAGGCGCGGTTGGGCATCGCTTCCATCATGAACTTGAGCGAAGAGCCGGAAGGCATTGCGGGCGTAACGCCCATTACTTTTTCGTTCTGCCCGGCCAGCTCGATGATGGTATGTCCGAATACATCCTGGTACTTCGGCGGCTGCGGAAGGTCGAATTTCTTTTTATAGATCTCGCCCGTGATCTTGTCGAACAGTCCCGGCGCGTGCCACTTGGTCTGGTCCTTTTCGGCGAGCGCGTAGCCCTTTCCTTTCACCGTCAAAATGTGCAGGATCTTGGGGCCGGGTATATTGCGCAGGTCGCTGAGCGTGTCTACGAGCTTGGTGATGTTGTGTCCATCAATAGGGCCGAAATAGCGGAGGTTGAGCGCCTCGAACAGGTTGGAGCTTTTGTTCACCATTCCCTTTACCGTCGTTTCGAGCTTCGACGCCATGTCGCGGGTGAACTTCTTGCCCACGGGCAGCTTGCCCAGCAGGTTCCAAACTTCGTCGCGCACCTTGTTGTAGGTGGGCGATGTGCTGATGTCGGTGAGATATTCTTTGAGCGCGCCCACGTTGGGGTCGATGCTCATGCAGTTGTCGTTGAGGATGATGAGCACGTCCGAGTCGGCAACGCCCGCGTGGTTCATGGCTTCGAAGGCCATGCCGGCGGTCATCGAGCCGTCGCCGATGACGGCTACCGACTTACGGTCTGTTTCGCCTTTGTATTTGGCAGCCATGGCCATGCCGAGCGCCGCGGAAATGGAGGTGGAGGAGTGGCCTACGCCGAAAGTGTCGTATTCCGATTCGCTACGCTTGGGAAAGCCGCTGAGGCCGCCGTATTTGCGGTTGGATGCGAAGTTGTCGCGGCGGCCGGTGAGGATCTTATGTCCATACGCCTGGTGACCCACGTCCCACACCAGCTGGTCGTAAGGTGTGTTGTACACATAATGCAGTGCCACCGACAGTTCCACAACGCCGAGCGATGCTGCGAAGTGGCCTCCGTGCACGCTCACCACGTCGATGATGTACTGGCGCAGCTCGTCGCACACCTGCGGCAGCTGTTCCTTCTGGAGGTTCTTGAGGTCGTCGGGTTTGTCGATATGTTGAAGCAGGGGACCTGGGGTGATCTGCATTGGGGCGTGTTTAGGCTTCAGCGCGCGCACTTGCGGGCGTTGGAGATTGTCTACAAAAATAATCGAAAGCGGCGGACGGGGGCTCCTTTTCTGAAGCTTAACAATGAAGTGGGAAAAGGGTTGGCGGCGGTGTTCCGCTTCGTCGCCGGCAAGCGCTCAGTCGCTCAGCAAAGAGCTTTGGTTTTGGTGCTGACCTGTCGCAAACGGCGGGTGTCCGGGTTCTTTGCGACACTGGCGTCGGACTCCGTGTCAGTGACACCGGACTCGGTGTCAGTGGCGGTGCTTTTTGCGTAACTGATCTGACACTCGGTCCTGCTGTCGGTGCTCTTCGCGGCGCTGACCTGACACTCGGTCATAGTGCAGGCGCGCTCCGTGAAGGTGACGGCCTTCTTGGTGAAAGTGACGGTGCTCCCGGCGCATGTTTCAGTGGACTTCGCGGAGGAGGCGGTGCGCCCGGTGGAAGTGGCCGCGCACGTAGCTCCCCCGTGCTGCGCACGTAGTTCCCGGTGCTGCGCACCGGGATGACGGGCGCCCTTTGGGGAAGGAAGGGCGCGGCCGAGAGCCAATCCCAATGATCCCCCCGGCCGCGCCAACTTGCCTTTGGGTGGGGTTGTCATCCCGCGACGAAGGAGCGGGATCTACGGTAGGTCGGGTCAGGGCTGCTCCCCGTGCTGGGCACGTAGTTCCCGGCGCTGCGCACCGGGATGACGGGCGCCCTTTGGGGGAGGGAGGGCGCGGCCCGGAGCCAATCCCACTGATCCCCCCGGCCGCGCCAACTTGCCTTTGGGTGGGGTTGTCATCCCGCGACGAAGGAGCGGGATCTACGGTAGGTCGGGTCAGGGGCTGCTCCCCGTGCTGGGCACGTAGTTC
>SEAC01000012.1 GCA_004173235.1 Chitinophagaceae bacterium
TACTCCTATTTGCAACATAGAAAGGGGGCTTACTTCGTAATAATACAGGCCTCCTCAACCCCACAAAGGCTCACAGCTCACAAAAACACCAAATTCTATCTTTACCGGACAGCAGTGAATCGTCAATCGTGAATAGACGCTAAAGAAGAACGGATGCTCAAGGCATCCGTTCTTCTTTAATGCAATGCGTGTTTCCCGGGGCGCGGCTGGGGAAATTATTTTTACGGCTGTAAGCCTTTGCCGCGCCCCTTTCATATCCCCCTTTCTGGCCAGCCGTCATCCCGGCGCTTGCGCCGGGATCTAATACGGTAGGGATTAGGCCGATGCGCCTCCTTTTCGCTGTATTCAATGGTGTGATTGGGTAAGGGCGTTCACGGCCTCACCCTCCGTGCTGCTTCTTCCAAAGCACCACGAAGCCGACGATGACCAGTATTAATACGGTAACGATGGTGATGAGCAGCCAGGGCTCTACCCGAAGCGGCTTCAATTGTTTGCTTTTGCGCCGCGCGGTCTTTTTCTGAAGGTCGCGGTTGAGGGCTTCCACGATACCGGGCAATGCACCCTTATTGGCAACGCCTTGCAAGCCCTCCAGCGCATCCGACTCGAAGTCGCTGTCGAGGAGCTGTGCCTCGAGGTCGTGGGCCTTCTCGGGCGTGAGGTGGCCTTGGAGGTAGCGCAACAGCGTCTCCTGGTCAACCTCGGGGTTGAGGTGGGATAATATGTCTTTCAGGCGGTCGTTCATTGCCTTTGATCTTTCAGCTTGCGCTCCAGCAGGATGCGAAGGTTGCGCTTGCCGTTTTGTATGTGGCTTTTTACCTGCATCGGAGTGTAGCCGGTTTGCTCGCTCACCTGCTGGTAGCTTTTCTTTTCGAGGTAAAACAAAGTTACGCAGTGCCGCTGCTCGGCGCCGAGCTCGGCAAGCGCCCACTCGAGGTGGCGATAGGTTTGCTCGTTGGCGAGGAGTTCGTCGCGCCCGTCTTCCGGTGCCGCGAACGAATGCCCGTCGATGTCCTGCATCCTGCGTCCCTGCTGGCTGCGCAGCTTCATCAGGCAGTGGTTCTTCGCCACCATATACAGCCAGGATTTGAAGAAATCGATCTTGAAGCGCGCCGCTTCTGTCAGCACTTTTAAAAACACCTGCTGCACTGCGTCGCGGGCCTCCTGTTCGTCTTTGAGATATTTGAGGCAAACACCCAGCAGCAACAAAGTATACCGCTCCAGCAGGTGACCGAGCCATTGCTGGTCGCCGCTGGCGTAGAACTGCTCGAGCAGCTCGTTGTCGGTCATATCGCGAACTTGTTGGGGCAGGGGGGTGGTTTGTTGTAAAGATGCGGCACGGGGTTGAATTCCATAAAGAGAATTTCGACGCGTGAATCGTGAATCGTCAATGGGGAAGGCGTACGCCTATAACGACATAACAATGGAGGCCGCAGGCCTCCATTGTTATGTCAGGAACTGACGATTCACGATTCACGAGTCCTTCATCTCCACCGCGGCCGTCTCGTTGCCCTTCGCAGTTTCCTTGATCTTCTTGTCGAGGAACAGCATCTTGAACGCTACGAGAATGAGCATGATCGCAAAGATCTTCTTCACCGTTGCCTGGGGCAGGCTGAGTGCAACGCGGCTGCCGAAGTAACCACCGATCACGAAGCCGGCTGCTACCAGCCACACTGCAGGCCAATATACCTGGCCTTGTTTGTGAAATTCCCAAACGGCGAGGATGCCCACGGGCAGCAGCAGGATGCCGAGCGACGTGCCCTGCGCTTCCGTTTGGGAAAGGTTCAGCACATAGATCAGGGCTGGAACGATCACGATGCCTCCGCCGATGCCCACAAGGCCGCCCAGCATTCCAGCGGCCAGCCCGATCAGGAGCAGGATCAGCACCATTTCGACACTCATGGGTTTGATATTAGTTCGTGAACGTTTCACGGTATAAATCTATCGCTTGTTCGATGATCTTGTATGCGGTTTCCCGCGGCTGAAAGTCTTCGATGATCACTTCCTTGTTCTCTAGCACTTTGTACTGCTCGAAATAATTCTTCAACTCATTGAAGAAGTGACGCGGGAGGTCGCCTATCTCACGCATATGGTTAACCGAAGGATCCTGCGTAGCAATGGCGATGATCTTGTCGTCCTCCTCGCCGTTGTCGATCATCTGCATGTTGCCGATCACCGTTGCTTCCACGAGGCAGAGCGCCTGGATGGACTGCGAGCAAAGTACGAGGATGTCGAGCGGGTCGCCGTCGAGGCCAAGCGTTTGCGGGATGAAGCCGTAGTTGACGGGATAATGAAAGGACGAATAGATCACGCGGTCAAGCTTCAGCAGGCCCGTTTCCTTGTCGATCTCGTACTTCGTGCGCGAGCCCTGCGGGATCTCGATCAGCGCATTCACCTGGCGGGGTGCGTTGGCACCGGTATGCGCGCCGTGCCAGGGGTGCAGCACTTGCAGGGTAGGTACTTTCTTCATGAATGAATTGCTTTGTAGCCCACGAAGGTAGCCAGCAAACCGCCTAGCACCGTAGCGGCGGCATATAAAAAGAAGGGACCGCTCCGGCCCTCCTGCAACAGGAGGTTGCTTTCGTAACTAAATGCCGAAAGGGTAGTGAAGCCGCCGCAGAAACCGCTCATCAGCAAGGCCCGCCCCGGAGCCTGCAATTGCCCCCGTGCCACCAGTCCCCACAGGATCCCGATGAGCAGGCAGCCGGCAATGTTTACGGCCAGCGTGCCCCATGGAAAGCGCAGCCCGTTGAGCGCCTGTTGGAGAAAGTACCGAAGCATGCTTCCCGCAGCTCCCCCTAATCCTACCCAAAGCAGCGATCGGAACATGAATTATTGTTTGTCGCCAAGATACGTGTACTTCAGGTCCACCAGCCACTTGCCGGCCGAGCGGAATACAAGGAGCGAATCGCGGGTGCGCTTGTAAGAGTTGTCGTACACCACTACGCTGCTGGTATCGTTCACCTTGCGCGTGTCGTAAAACCGGATGGTCGCTTCCTGGTAATGCCGGTTCTCGTCCTTGCTCATGCGCGCACGCTGATCGGCGGCTACGTTCAGCAATTGCGTGTTGGCCGAATCGGTGAACATATAATCGCGGGCTTTGCTGAAGTCGTTGTTGAGTGAAGCGCGAAGAAAATTGCGCGCTGCATCCACATCGCTGTCGGAAGTGGTGGGAGGGGTGGTTTCCGAACAGCTGGCCAATGCCAGCAGCGCACATAACAGGAGCCGGTTGTTCATGACGCAAAGAAAGCAACATTTCCATCGCTTCATCAATTAGAGTTTATGCGGTGGCGTCAACGGACGTTTCAAAGAAAAAGCCGCAGGAACTTCCTGCGGCTTTAGAACATTTTTTTTGGATCGGTTAACCCTCGGTCGGTTCGTCGTTTCGCTTCGGTGCGAAGCGGCGGCGGCGCTCTTCGCGGTCGGCTTCCTCTGCTTCCATCTCGCGCTGGCCTTCCTTGTCGTATGCCTTGAGGATCGCTTTAACGAGGCGGTGACGTACTACGTCTTCTTCATCCAGTTCGATGTAACCGATGCCGTCGATGTTGCGCAGGATCTTGCTCGCCTTTGCGAGGCCCGAACGTTGGTTGCGCGGAAGATCCACCTGCGTAAGGTCACCGGTGATGATGGCCTTGGCGTTGCCGCCGATGCGGGTGAGGAACATCTTCAGCTGCAGGTCGGTGGCGTTCTGCGCTTCATCGAGAATGATGAAGCAGTTGTCGAGCGTGCGTCCACGCATGTAAGCGAGGGGCGCGATCTCGATGGTGCGTGTGGACATATAATATCCGAGCTTGTCGGCAGGGATCATATCATCCAGCGCATCATACAGCGGGCGGAGGTACGGGTCGATCTTTTCCTTAAGGTCGCCGGGAAGGAAGCCCAGGCTTTCGCCGGCCTCAACTGCGGGACGTGTAAGAATGATCTTCTTCACCACTTTGTTCTTCAGGGCGCGTACGGCCATCGCAACGGCGGTGTAGGTTTTACCCGTACCGGCAGGTCCGATAGCGAAAACGACGTCGTTCTTTTCTGCCGCTGTTACCAGTCGCTTCTGGTTGGCGGTGCGGGCGCGCACGGTCTTGCCGTTGGGCCCAAACACCAGCACGTCGGCCGGGTTGCGCTCCACGAAGTTGTCGACCGTTTCGGCATCATCGCCGCCGAGGATCTGTTCAAAATAATTGTCGCTCATGTGCCCGTTTCTTTCGAGGTACTGAATGAGCAGCTCGATCTTTTCGCGGGCACCATCCACTTGTTCAGGAGCGCCGCTCAATTTGAGCTGCGTGCCGCGGGAGAGGATCTTGAGCAAGGGAAACTTTTTCTTGAGGATGTCCAGCTTACCGTTGTTAACACCGAAGAATTCGATCGGGTTAACGGTTTCCAGATTGATGATCGTTTCTCTCAATGGAGGTAGGTTTTCGTGTAAAAATATTCCGGCTTGGGCCGCAGTAGCATCTACAAGTTGTTCGTGACTGCAACCGGCGGCCCGCTGGACTTCGGTGATTGCAGTGACCTGTACTGATGTGAATTAAAAAACTATGCCGGTAATTCCCAAAAAGGGTTATCCACCAAATGTGACTTACTATTTTGTTCCAGCCCGGTGTCGTTTCCAAATTTACCCTTTATCGCACTTTTTTAGTGTTACCGAATCGTTACAAAAAGGCTTTGTGGCAGGCATCTTGCTGCGAGAGCTTTTTGATGTGAGATGTGAGATGTTAGATGTGAGATGTGATGTTGAAGCACCGATCCTACATCTGATATGGAAAGACGGGCGCGGAACGCCCGGCTTCGCTTTGCGCCCGTAGTCCTATTTTAGCGTATGCAGGCGCACCAGAACTTTTCCCGCATTTGTCTTTTCATCGCTGCCGCCTGGATGCTGCTCGCCGGGCTTTTTTATTACCCCAAATGGCAGAAACCCGGTAGCGAAAGCACGCTTAGCTGGGACGTCAACGGCTATTACAGCTACCTCCCCGCCGCCCTTATCTACAGAGACCTGCGCGGGCTCGGCTACCGCGACAGCATCAACCGCAAGTACCAGCCTGCCAGTTCGAACTACGAGGCCTTCCGCGATTCCGCCAGCGGCAATTACGTGATGAAGTATGCGAGCGGGATGTCATTTGCCTACCTGCCCTTCTTCGCCGTGGGGCATTCCATAGCCAAAGTGGGCGGATGGCCTGCCGATGGTTATTCTGCCCCCTACCAGGCAGCCATCGGCATCGGCAGCCTGTTGGTATCGCTCCTCGCGCTGTTTCTTTTCCACAGGCTGCTCCGGCGCTACTTTGCACCGGTGCCCACGGGCATTTTGATTTTGCTGTACGTCTTCGGCACCAACTACCTCGAATACGCTGCCATCACCAATGCAATGACGCATGGGTATCTTTTTGAGATGTACTGTGCGCTGCTGCTTTGCACCATCCGCTACTACGAATCGCCCACTCTGAAGAGGGCCATGGGCATAGGTGCGCTGGTTGGGTGGATGGCTTTGATCCGTCCCACCGAAGTGGCCGTGCTGCTGCTTGTGCTCGGCTGGGGCGTTGGCTCCCGCACCGCCCTCGCGGAGCGCTTTCGTTTTTTTGCTGCCCGCCCGGGGCAGCTTGCAGGTGCAGCAGTGGCCATGCTGCTCGTGGGTACCATCCAACTGATCTACTGGAAGTACGTAACCGGGCATTGGCTGGTGTACAGCTACCAGGAAGAAGGGTTTCACTTTACGCACCCCCACTTCGACGACTGCCTGTGGAGTTTCCGCAAGGGCTGGTTGCTCTATACGCCGCTCATGATCCTTGCGCTGATCGGCTTTGGAGCACTGTGGCGCAAAAGCCGCGCGCTGTTCTGGCCGACGCTGCTCTACACCTTCCTGTTTTGTTACATCGCATTCAGCTGGAGCACCTGGTGGTATGGTGGCGGCCTGGGGCAGCGAGCGCTTATCCAGATCTACCCCGTGGTTGCTTTTCCGTTCGCTGCATTGCTGGAGCGTGCACACCGAAGGTGGATGCAGGCGGCCATCGGTGTTTTCGCGGTGGTTTGCGTGTATTACAACCTTTGGCTCCACCACCAGGCGCATCGCGGCGGGCTGCTCGAGCCGGAGTATATGACCTATGCTTACTGGAAGAAGATCCTGTTCCGTTACGAAGTGCCCGACGATGCGCGCAAGCTCCTCGACGCGGACTATGAATTCAACGGAACGCCAGCCTGCGCCGAAACGGTGTTTCAGCGCGATACCGTAGAAATACAACCCGGCACCGAATTCACCTCCATCACCAAAGTGCTGCCAGCGCCCGGCAAGGCCTGGGTGCGCGTGTACGTCACCGCCGCCACACCCGACCGTGAATGGGACCTTTGGAAATACCACCAGTTGTGCATGCAGGATTGGAAAGGAGGCGTGGTGGCAGGCGCCAACCAGATGCGGATCGAGCGACTGCTTGCCAATGGCGGGCCGCGCACAATGTGGCTCGACCTGAAGCGCAAAGATGAGCGCGACAGCGTGGAAGTTTATATTTACAATCCTGGCAGCAGCAAGCCGCTCCTGCTGACCGGGGTAAAAATCATAGCCTTTTAATGCAACCTGAAGTTTCCCTGCCGCTGCTGTCGGTGATTGTTCCCGTGTTCAACGAGCAGCAATATATTTTTGAAGTGCTGCGCCGCGTTTGCCTCACCGATGTTCCCGGTGTTTCGCGCGAACTCGTGGTAGTAGACGATGCCAGCACCGACAATACAGCGTTGGAAGTAGAGCGTTTCATCAGCGCGCATCCGCAGTTCGACGTGCGCCTGTATCGCCACCAAAACAACCTGGGCAAGGGTGGGGCCGTGCAGACTGCCATTGCGCAGGTGCGTGGCGAGTGGCTGTTGATACAGGACGCCGATTTCGAGTACGATCCTGCCGACTATCCCGATCTGGTTACACCCCTCGTTAAAGGGCAGGCCGATGTGGTATATGGCTCCCGCTTCATCGGAAGCAAGCCCCACCGCGTACTCTTCTTCTACCACTTCATGGCCAACCGTTTTCTCACAACGCTTTCCAACTGGTTCACCAACCTGAACCTTACCGACATGGAGACCGGTTACAAAGCTTTCCGCACCGAGATCGTTAAGCCGTTGCGCCTGTACGAAAAGCGATTCGGCTTCGAGCCGGAGATCACCGCAAAGATGTCGCGGGTGCCGAAGGTGCGGATCTACGAGGTGGGCATCGCCTACCACGGACGCACCTACGAGGAAGGAAAAAAGATCAACTGGAAGGACGGCGTAAAGGCGATCTACTACGTGATCAAATACAACACCTGGGCGCGCCGGTGAGGGCACCTTTTTTGGCGTTTTTGAAGGAAGCTGAACGGTCGGAAATGCGTATCTTACAGCCCTAATTTGAGCACTATGATTAAAATGCAAGTAATCGGCAATCTGGGAAAAGATTGCGTCGTTAACACCGTTAACGGAAAGAACGTCATCAACTTTACCGTGGCCCACACGGAGAAGTACAAAGACAGCCAGGGCAACCAGCAGGAGAAGACCACCTGGGTGGATTGCGCCTACTGGACCGACCGCACCGCGGTGGCCCCTTATCTCACCAAGGGAAAGCAGGTGTACGTGGAAGGACAGCCCGAAGTACGCAGCTTCACACGCCAGGACGGCACCGCAGGTTCCTCGCTCTCCATGCGCGTGCGCGAACTGCAGCTGATCGGCGGCAGCCGCAACGAAAATGAAGGTGGTGGCGGCGGCTACGGTGGACAACAGTCCTACGGCCAGCAGCAGCAATCGGCACCGCAGCGTCAGGGAGCACCTGCCGCCGACGACATGGCCGACGACCTGCCATTCTAAAAAACAAACAAGTATCCTTGCGAAGCCCCTCACATCGAGGGGCTTTTGTATTGGGTTGTTAGTTTATTGGTTTACTGGTGTATTTGTATAGGGGCCTGCACATTCTATGAAGTCCAATAAGCATAAACATCTGCCTTCACTAGTCGGCCAGACATTACCCCATTACCCCATTAGCACATTACCCCATCACCCCATTAATTTTGCGCCCATGACTTCCACCTACGCTTACGCATCGCTCCATTCCTTTTCGCAGTCTGTATTTCGCTCTATGGGATGCAGTGAGGACGAAGCGCTCCTGGCCACGCGCGTGCTGCTGTCGGCAGATATGCGCGGGGTTGACTCGCATGGCATCGCGCGCCTCACGGGCTATGTGCGTTTGTGGGAAGTGCAGCGCGTGAATGCGCAACCGCAGGTGCGCGTGTTGCACGAAACGCCTTCCACTGCCACGATGGATGGCGATGGCGGTCTTGGGCTGGTAGTGGCTCCAAAGGCGATGCAGCTCGCCATTGATAAGGCAAAACAGGTAGGCAGCGGTTGGGTAAGCGTTCAAAACTCCAATCACTTTGGCATCGCCGGTTACCACGCCATGATGGCGCTGGAGCACGATATGATCGGCATCGCGCTCACCAACGCGAGCCCGCTTGTGGCACCCACATTTTCAGTAGAACGCCTGCTCGGCACCAACCCCATTGCTGTGGCTGTGCCCGCGGGATCGGAGCCTGCATTTGTTGCCGATATGGCCACCACCACTGCGGCCAACGGGAAACTCGAGATCCTCCAGCGGAAGAACGGAACCGCGCCCGAGGGCTGGATACAGGATAAGGACGGCGACTCCTCCACCGATCCGCATGCGCTCAAAACAGGCGGAGCCCTGCTGCCGCTTGGCGGCGACCGCGAGCACGGATCACACAAAGGCTATGCACTCGGTGCAGTTGTAGATATACTGTCTGCGGTTTTGAGCGGCGCCAACTACGGCCCCTGGGTGCCGCCGTTCCCGGCCTATGTGCCGATGCCCACCAACATGCCGGGAAAAGGAATCGGTCACTTTTTTGGTGCGATGCGGGTGGATGCGTTTCGTCCGGCCAACGACTTCAAAAACCATATGGACAACTGGATCCGTCGCTTCCGGAGCGCGCAAACGATGGAAGGGCAGGACCGTGTGCTTATTCCCGGCGATCCGGAGCGCGAAATCGAAGCCGAGCGCCGCACGGCCGGCATCCCTTTGCTTCGCGCGGTCGTAGACGACCTGCAGGTGCTGGCCGACAAATTTGGCATCCCCATGCCCGTAGCCGCTTCGTAATTTGCGGGCGATGAAGATCATGAAATTTGGGGGCACCTCGGTAGGGAAGCCCGAGCGGATGCACGAAGTTGCAGGCCTTGTTACAGCTGATGAAAGCGAACCGCGCATCGTGGTGCTGAGTGCGGTGAGCGGCACCACCAACGCCCTGGTGGGTATCAGCCGGCAACTGGCCATCGGCGACAAGGAAGCAGCACGCCTCGCCATCGATGCGCTTGAAACGCATTACCAGAACTTCATCACCAAGCTCGTGCAAAGTGAGCCGGCGCTCGGGAAAGCCCGCGCGGTATTGCAGGAGCACTTCGAATTCCTCCACATCATCCTGCGCATTTCGTGGAGCGAAGCGCTCAATAAGGACATTCTTGCGCAGGGTGAGCTGCTTTCCACCAAGCTGTTTTGCGCCTACCTCGAAGAGCAGGGAATCCGCTACGCCATGCTTCCCGCCCTCGACTTCATGCGCATCGACGCCAACGAAGAGCCCCGTCTGGACGACATCCGCACCCTGCTCACCGCACAATTGCAGCAACACCCAAACATCGGCCTGTTCGTCACGCAAGGCTACATCTGCCGCAATGCACGCGGCGAGGTCGACAACCTCAAACGTGGTGGCTCCGACTACAGCGCGTCGCTTATTGCGGCGGCAGTTTCCGCGTCGGCTTGCGAGATCTGGACCGACATCAGCGGGATGCACAACAACGACCCGCGTATTGTAGACCGCACAGTGCCCGTTAGTCGTTTGTCGTTCGATGAAGCCGCGGAGCTTGCTTACTTCGGCGCCAAGATCCTCCATCCAGCCTCCATCTGGCCCGCACAGCAATACAACGTACCGGTGAAGCTGCTCAACACGATGGAGCCGTCTGCATCAGGCACGCTTATCACCAGCGAAGCGGCAGCGCCCGGCGCCAAAGCCATTGCCGCGAAAGATGGCATTACGGCCGTGAACATCCGGAGCAGCCGGATGCTTCTGGCCTACGGCTTCCTGCGACGCGTGTTTGAGGTGTTCGAAAAGAACCGCACGTCCATCGATATGATCACGACGTCTGAAGTGGCCGTTTCGGTGACGATCGATAGTGCTTCGTCGCTCCCCGCCATACTCGAAGAGCTCGCAGCGCTCGGCTCCGTTTCTGTGGATGGCGACCAGGCCATCGTGTCGATCGTGGGCCACGAGATCGCCTCCGACACGAGCATGCTGCAGCGGATATTCAGCAGCCTCGAAGGTGTAGAAATACGGATGGTGAGCTATGGCGGCTCGCTCCACAACATTTCGCTGCTGGTGGCAGGGGAGAAGAAGACGGAGGTGCTGCAGCGGCTGAATAATGGGGTGTTTGGACTGTAATCCCCTCATAATTTTCAATATTCAACAAACAATGCTCAATGTTCAAGGGGCGAACCCCACTTGAAAATTGAGCATTGCACATTGCTTGTTGAATATTTAAAATGAAAAGGCCGGAACATCGTTCCGGCCTTTTCATTTATACGATCAGCATCGCATCTCCATAACTAAAGAAGCGGTACTTATCCTTGATCGCCTTCTTGTAGGCTTCGATCATCAGGTCGTAGCCTGCGAAGGCGCAGGCCATGATGAGCAGGCTCGTCTTGGGAAGGTGAAAGTTGGTCACCAGCGCGTCGGCGATGTTGAATTCGTAGGGAGGATGAATGAACGTGTTGGTCCAGCCTTCGGAAGGCTTGAGCATCCGCTGGGCCGTGAAGCTGGATTCGAGCGCACGCATTGTAGTGGTTCCGATGGAGCAGATGCGGTGGTTCGTTTCCTTTGCCTTGTTCACGATCTTGCAGGCGGTGTCGTCAATGCGGTAGTATTCAGCGTCCATCTTGTGTTTGCTGAGGTCTTCCACTTCAATGGGACGGAAGGTTCCGAGGCCGGTGTGCAGCGTTACTTCGGCAAAGCGCACGCCTTTGATCTCGCAACGCTTGATCAGCTCGCGGCTGAAGTGCAGGCCTGCAGTGGGAGCGGCAACGGCGCCCTCATACTTTGCATAAACGGTCTGGTAACGCTCGCGGTCTTCATCATCCGGCTTGCGCTTGATATATTTCGGAAGCGGCGTTTCGCCGTGCTTTTCGAGAATAAGGCGGAAGTCGTTGTCGTCGCCATCAAACAGGAACTTGATGGTGCGGCCACGCGAAGTAGTGTTGTCGATCACTTCTGCCACCAGGTCCTCGTCGTCGCCGAAGTAAAGCTTGTTGCCCACGCGGATCTTGCGGGCGGGGTCCACGATCACATCCCACAGGCGGTGCTCTTTGTTGAGCTCGCGCAGCAGGAACACCTCGATCTTGGCGCCGGTCTTTTCCTTGCGTCCGTACATACGCGCGGGGAACACCTTCGTGTTGTTTACCACGAATGCATCCTTGTCGTCGAAATAGTCGAGGATGTCGCGGAAGTTGCGATTCTCGATCTCGCCGGTTTTGCGGTGGATCACCATCATCCGGGAGTCTTCCCGTTTTTTGGAAGGATTTTGCGCGATCAGGTTGAGCGGGAGGTCAAATTTAAATTGGGAAAGCTTCATGTAAAGTACTTCAGGTTTGAGGCCGGAGCGGCGTCAGATGCGGGGGCGAGGAGTTGCGCAGCGGGGCGCCCGTACAGAAGTACCTCCCAGTCCCCGGTCTTACGGCACCGGGCCTGGATTGCGTTTAAGGCCGCAAAGGTACGGAATAACAAATATCGAATAATAAATACCCGGTTTCCGGGTATGCGGCTACCGAAGCGAAGCCACCGGGGCGGCGTCGCGGAAGGTCTTGCGGAGCTTGAAGGTCTTTTTGGTGGGCGTCCATTTCATGCCGAGGCCGGGCGTGCCGAGGTCGTTGTAGGTGATGCCGAATTGCACCTGCTTGGGTCGGATCTTGTGAAGCGAAGGGATGCCGATGCCGGAGACCGCGCCTACCAGCAGGCCGATTGCCACATCGGACGGGAAGTGGGCGAGTGCCTTTACCCGGGTATAACCTACAAATGCAGGTGGAACGAGCGCGATGGCATAAAGCAGGTATTTCTTCTTGCCAAGTTCGGGATGATAGTCGGAATACACTTTCACCGCAAAGAAAGTGGCCGCTGCTGCATTGGCCGCATGGCCGCTAAACATCGAGTTGCGTTGGCCGCCCTTCAGGCGCAGCGCGGGGTCGAACACGTTGTCGTAGTAAACCAGCGGGCGTAGTCGGTTCTGAAAGGCAGGACCAAACGGGCTGAAGTTGTAGATCGTAAATGTTGTTGCCTGCGCTTCGTAGAACATAAGCGCGATCTTCCAGCCGTCCTTCCGGATCTTCTTGTCGATGAAGATGCTCAGCGAAGCCGCAATGGTTGCGGGAAGTCCAACATCCGAGATCTTGAACCATTTGTCGCGCTGCGATGGGTCCTGCTCCACGGCCCAGCGGTCGAGCGGACTGAGCAGCTCGGGGCGCAAAGCCGCGATTTCTGCAGCGCTGATCTCCTTCTTTGCATGAAGGATGGAAGGAATGGCGATGAAGTTGCCGGCCGTCATCGCCAGGCTTACGGGCACCGTCACCCAGGGGTTCACTTTATACACGATCTGCTTCACCTCGCGGTCCTGGGGTGCCTTTGCAGCACCTTCGGGCGTTACCCGCACCACCGTGTCGATCGGTTCTTTCACCTGCCCGCTGGCAGCACCGCTCCACAGCAAGCCCGCAAGGATGAGTTGTCCTGCGCGTTTTGCCTTGCTCAAGTTGATCCGTTCTGATATCATGCGGCAGCGAAATAAAAAAACAATGCCACAGAGGGAGATGTTAAATGTGAGATGTTAGATGTGCGATGTTAGATGTCTGATGTCTGATGTCTGATGTCTGATGTCTGATGTCTGATGTGGGACGTGCGCTTTTAGATGTCAGATGCGCGAGCGGCCGGGAATGGCTTCGAGCAGTTCCTTTGTATAGGACTGCTGCGGGTGGTGATACACCGCGTCGGCCGGGCCCATCTCTACGATGCGGCCGGCTTGCATTACAGCGATGCGGTCGCTCATATAGCGCACAACGGAGAGGTCGTGCGAGATGAATAGCATCGTTAGTCCGAGGTCGCGGCGCAGGTCGTTGAGGAGGTTGAGTACCTGCGCCTGCACGCTCACATCGAGTGCGGAAACGGATTCGTCGCAAACCAGCACCGAAGGGTTGAGCGTGAGGGCACGTGCGATGACGATGCGCTGGCGCTGCCCGCCCGAAAAGGCGTGCGGGTGCCGGCTCGCAGCCCCTGTGGGTAGTCCTACCTGGTCGAGCAATTGCTGCACGCGCCGCTTGCGCTCACTGCGCGAAAGTCCCAAGCGCAAGGCCAGCGGTTCTTCAAGTGCCTCACCGATGGTGAGCTTCGGGTTGAGCGCCGAATACGGGTCCTGGAAGACGAGCTGCACTTCCTTCCGGAACGATCGAAGCTCCGCCGCGCGCATGAGGGTCAGGTCTGCACCACCCACGCACACAGTGCCTTCCTGAGGCGTTACCAGGCGCAACAGCGCGCGGCCGAGCGTCGATTTACCGCAGCCCGACTCGCCAACGAGGCCGAGGGTTTCGCCTTTAAAGATGTCGAGGTTTACGCCGTCCACGGCCGTGAAGGAGCGCACCGTCTTGCCCCACAGGTTGCGTCGCCCCGGGAAGCGCACGACGAGGTCCCGTATTTCTACTGCCTTCTCCGCCTGGGGTTCCGGCAGCGGCAAGGGTGTTGGTTTCAGGGAAGGAGCTTCGAGAAAGTCGGCCACAACGGGAAGCCGCTCACCGCGCGGATGCAGCGCAGGGCGGCACGCGAGCAATGCTTTCGTATAAGCCTGCTGCGGGTTTCGGAGCACGTTGGCGGTTGGGCCCGTTTCGAGGAGTGCGCCCTGGTAGAGTACGGCGATGCGGTCGGCTATTTCGGACACTACACCGAGGTCGTGCGTGATGAAGAGCACGGCCATGTGCAGTTCCTGCTGCAGTTGGCGGATCGTTTGGAGAATGGAACGTTGCACGGTGACGTCGAGCGCGGTCGTGGGCTCGTCGCAAATAAGCAGCGCGGGCCGGCAGCAAAGCGCCATCGCGATCATTACGCGTTGCTTTTGGCCACCACTAAGCTGGTGGGGGTAGCGGCACATCATTCCTTCCGGGTCGGGGAGGCGCACCTTGCGCAACCAATCAACAGCGGATGTGCGCGCAGCGTTCTTGCCAAGCCCTTCGTGTTTTTCCAACACTTCGGTAACCTGGCGGCCACAGGTGAGCACCGGGTTGAGCGCCGTCATCGGTTCCTGGAAGATCATTGCAATGCGATTGCCGCGCAGCGCTTCGAGTGCCGGCCGCGGAAGGCGCAGCAGGTCCTTTGACGCACTTCCTTCTTCGAAAAAAAGGAGGGAGCCTGAAACGTCCGCCGTTTCAGGAAGCAGCTGCAACAGCGCGAGCGCGGTCACCGATTTGCCCGAGCCCGATTCGCCCACCAGCGCGAGCAATTCGCCCCGCTGAAGATGGAGATCGAGCGGCTGCAAAACGGTGCGGTCGCCAAAGCGTACCGACAAGTTTTGTATGGACAGCAGCGGCGTCATTGGCAATCAGGGGCGGGGCACCACGCGGATGGGGAGTGCCTTTGCGGGAGTAGGATAATAAGCCATGCACACGGCGCAATCCTGCTTGCTGCTGCTATCGATCACGAAGTAGAATTCATCGCCTGCGTTGATGCTTGCCGGGAAGGTGCAGGGGCTGCCCAGGCGGAATGCATTCGTATAGCTTTTGCCGGTGCTTTCATCCACCCAGGTGCTTGCCACCATAGAAGTGTCCACCTGGCCTTCGACCAACGCTATCGTGTAATTCATGCACAGCGCTTTTACTTCCAGCCGGCCTTTGTAGACGGAGCCGGAAGGTTGCTTGCCCGTGCTTTTGCAGGAGCTGCCGAGCAAAGCGATTGCGGCAAGAAGAAGGAACGTCGTTGCTGACTTCATGGTCATTCGATATGCTGCAGGCAATTGCAAAATCCTCACCACGCTTAAAAGCGCAGGTGGCGCACGGTCAGGCCGTTGTTGGCAAGTTGCTTGAGCGAGTCGATGCCGATGCGGATGTGCCGCTCTACGAATTGCTCGGTGACCTTGCGGTCGCTTTCTTCGGTCTTTACACCATCGGGTGTCATGGGCGAATCGCTCACGAGCAGGAGGGCGCCGGTAGGGATCTTGTTGTAGAAGCCCACCGAAAAGATCGTTGCCGTTTCCATGTCGATGGCGTAGGCACGCACTTTCTGCAGGTACTCCTTGAATGCTTCGTCGTGCTCCCACACGCGGCGGTTGGTGGTGTACACAACGCCGGTCCAGTAGTCCACTTCGTATTCGCGGATGGTGGTGGAGATGGCCTTCTGCAGCGCAAACGCAGGCAGGGCGGGCACTTCGGCGGGAAAGTAGTCGTTCGACGTACCCTCGCCGCGGATCGCCGCAATGGGGAGGATGAGGTCGCCGAGCTTGTTGCGCCGCTTGAGGCCGCCGCACTTTCCGAGAAAGAGCACCGCTTCGGGCTCGATGGCGGTGAGGAGATCCATCACGGTAGCCGCGGTGGGCGAGCCCATGCCGAAGTTGATGATGGTAATGTTGTCGGCAGTGGCACACTGCATGGGCTTGTCGGATCCTACGACTTCCACTTTGTGCCAGTCGGCGAACATCCGCACATAGTTGCTGAAGTTGGTCAGCAAAATGTACTCGCCGAATTGGTCAAGAGCCTGCCCGGTGTAGCGCACAAGCCAGTTCTTGACGATTTCTTCTTTTGTCTTCATACACAAATATAAATCAATTAGGTTTGACGCATGATCGAGGTTCGGTACCCGGAGCCGCAGTTCCGCTACAGGGAAGAGGCCGGGAAGCGCTACGTCTTCGATGCCTTGCGGCGGATGTGGCTGCTGCTGACGCCCGAAGAGTGGGTGCGCCAGAACTTTCTTAACTACCTCCAACGGGAGCTGCACTATCCCGCAGCCTTCATTGCATTGGAAAAGGTGATTCGCCTTAACGACCTGAAGAAACGCTTCGACATTCTGGTGTACGATCGCTCCCATCAACCCTGGATGATCGTGGAATGCAAGGCTTCCGAAGTGCCGCTGGCGCCGCATGTGCTCGATCAGGCACTTCGCTACAATATATCGGTACCTGTTTCTTTCGTGGTTATTACGAACGGGCCGGAAACAATGGCCTGGGAGAAGAAGGATGGAGCACTTGCCGAACTAGCGGACCTGCCTTATTGGCCGGTGGCCTGATCACATCATGCTTGCTTCGCTGGCAAACAGGAATGCAAACGGACTGGCTAGCCACCACTGCGCTTCTCATCGTACAACCCGCGATACTGCGGGCTTTCCGTTTTCTTCCACTTGTCCCAAAAAGTAAAATACAATCCGTAGTTATACCGGAACTGCTTGTGGTGCAGGGAATGATGCGTTGCACCAATGAGCCAACGACCGAAAAAGCGGCCCAGCCAGCCTTTGGGATACACTTCGATGTCGAGGTGGTTGATGACCGAGCTGAACGTCATGATCGTGAGCTGAAGCAAAACAACGTAGAGATGCATCGGCAGGAGCAGGAGCAACAGCGGCAGAAAGAGGGCCTGCAGCACACCTTCGAGGGGGTGGAATGAAAAGGCCGTCCAGGGTGAAGTGATGTTGGAGTCGTGGTGCACCTTGTGCAGCAGGCGGAACACCCGCGGCTGATGCATCCAGCGATGCAGCCAGTAGTAATACGTTTCGTGGAGTGCGAGCGCAATGATCAACGAAAGCGGCAGCCACCACAGCGGGTAGTCGTGCACATCGAGATAGACCTTGGTATAGCCTTTCTGCCAAAGCAGCGCAAGCCCGCTTCCGGCAAATGCGAACAGCAACGCAGTGATCGTGCTCCACGTCACCTCGCGGCGGTATTGGCCCGGCTTGTGTGCGCGCTCATTGATCTTGCGGCCCTGCCAGCGCGCCGGCTTCCAGCGGTAGAAGAACAGGTGGAACATGCCCGCTATGAGCACATACCGCCCGATGACCACGAGAAAGACCACCAGTGTGGCCAGCAGGAAGTAAAGCGGATCGCTCAGATCGGGTAACTGCATCGCGTTAAAGGTAACAGGTGGCGGCGCGAAAAGTTGACGCACTAGTCGTCGAACAAGCCTTTGCCTTCTTCGTCATCAGAAGCAATCGTCGTGTCGCCGAGCTCGCCCAGCGGCGGAGCATGCACGAATTCCTGGCCGGGGATATCTTCCACGTCCGGAAGTTCGATGATCGTTTCCTCCGGTTGCAGCCTGGCTTCATCCTGCGGACTATCGTGCACATCCGAGCCGTCGCGCACCTGCGCCGCTGCGGGCTTTTGCGGATCGTTATTCATACGTTCGTTTCGGATAAAGGAGAAAAATCTGTGCCGATCGTTAATGGCACAAAAGTGTTAGCAGTTGAGAAAAATCATTTATGCAACACAAAGACGAAAAAGACATCGAGCGGGCTCGCCCTGGTGGGGAAGGCCGCGGCAACGATCCGCATGTGCGTGATGAGACCGGCACACAGCCCGGCGCCAGCACCATCAGCAGCAGCCCCTACGATGAGGAGAACCAGCACCCTTCGAAAAGCGCGGCCGATGGCTACAAAACACCGTTTGGGGAAGATGCGGACAAAACGTACGATGAATGATGTGAGATGTGGGAGGTGAGATGTGGGTTAGAGCTGGGATGTGCGACGGTTGGGATGGAGGCTGAAGTAGGCCCACACGCTGGCGATGAGCATGAGGAACGCGCCCAACAGGAAGGGTGCGCCCGCAAAGTGCACCGGCGCTTTCGGACCGGTGAAATAGGCAAAGAGGCTCGTCATCAGCGCCGGCCCAACGATCGAGGTAGCGCTCATCAGGCTCGTAAGGGATCCCTGCAAAGATCCCTGCTCGTTGGATGGAACGTGCCCCGTGATGATGGCTTGCAGCGCGGGTCCGCAAATGCCGCCGAGGCAGTAGGGGATCATGATGGCGAACAGCATCCACGACTGCGAAGCGAATGCGAAGAGCAGCAGACCCAGCGCATACAACGCGAGACCGAGGTAAACACTTTTCTCATTGCCGATCTTCGGGTTGATGATCCGGATGAGCCCCGCCTGCGTGATGCCGATCAATAGACCGAACATGCCCAGTGAGTAACCGATCATCTTCTCTGTCCAACCAAACTTCTCCGTAGTGTAAAAATTCCAGTTGCTCTGGATGGCGTGCGCGGCGATGTAAACCAGTATGAGCGCGCCTACCAGGCCTGCGATGGCGGGGAAGCGGCGAAAAAGCAGGAGCGGCGCAAGCGGGTTGGCGGTTTTCCAGTTGAAGGTGCGCCGGCGGTTTTCGGGCAGCGACTCCGGCAACACGAAGTAGCCATACAATACGTTGAGGAAGCAAAGTCCTGCGGCCACCATAAACGGCGTACGCGGCCCGAACGAGCCGAGCAGGCCGCCAATGACGGGGCCGATGATAAACCCCATACCGAAGGCTGCACCTACCAGTCCGAAATTCTTTGCACGGTTCTCGGCCGTGCTGATGTCGGCGATGTAAGCAGACGCTGTCGTAAACGATGCGCCCGTAAACCCTGCTACGAGGCGGCCTACGAAGAGCCATCCGATGGTAGGAGCGAAGGATAGAAACAGGTAATCGACTGCAAATCCGAGCAGCGAAAGCAACAGCACCGGCCTCCGTCCGTATTGGTCGCTCAGGTTGCCGATGATGGGCGCGCAGGCGAACTGCATGAGTGAGTAAGCCACGGTGAGCGCACCGCCCCATACGGCAGCATCGCTTATGTTGCCGCCCGTAAGCGTTTCAATCAGCTTCGGCATCACCGGGATGATGAGCCCGAGACCGGTAACGTCAATAAGGAGGGTGAGAAAAATAAAACGCAGGGCTGATTTGGGGTTGGCGTCCATCCGGTTTTGGGTTTGGCATCAAAGGTGGGGTGTTTTCGCAACATTGTGCACCGGCGGGCGCGCCCCTGCTGAAGCCCGGCGGTATCGATTGTAACGCGTTTAAACCTGAGGGTTACGTAGAACCACTCATTTTCAAAAACAAAACCTGTGCGGCATTTTTTTTGAAGCTCTTATGGGACAAAAGCTGCCCGTCATGACCGTCCCCCAATTCCGAGCATTCTCTGCGCGTAAGAAAAAGATCACTGTGCTGCGTACCGGTTCCTTCCTTTGCGAGCGCAAACGTGGTTTGTTCCGCACAATGCTCTACCAGGTGGATGGCTTCTATGCCGAGATCTGGTTTTTCCGCTTTGGCCGCGAAGTGCTTTGGTACAATGCATTCGACAACACGCAGCAATTGCAGCCCTACCTGAAGCAGATCGATATCTCCGGACTTCTGGGCAATCTTTCCCTTCAAAGCAATCCCTGAACCTGATGGACAAGCAACAGCCCGCCGTGCAGCAACCCAGCCACGTTGACGTACCGCAGCAGCAGGACCTTGAGATCAGCCGCAATCCCAACCCGGCTGCGAACGAAAACCTTGATGCGGCACCGGGTATCGAAAATGCCGATACAGAAGGCGTTGGGAGTGAAGTAACGGATGGAGAAGGAGGATAAACGTTATTCTACTGGATAGCAAATATGGGAACATGCGCCCGTCGAAAGACGGGTTTTTCTTTTTAGCGGAGAATGCGGAACGATGCATCATCCACAACCGTAGTAGTATTTTCAACAATTACTTCATCAACGATAGCCTCTTCCGGTCCGCGGCGGCACCACGTGATGAAAGCTTCAACCTTTGCTTCGTCTCCTGAAGCCAGGGATTCCACGCTGCCGTCGGGGTTGTTGCGCACCCAGCCACGCAAGCCGAGCTCCCGTGCCACCGTAAGCGCAGTAGCGCGGTAGAACACTCCCTGTACTTTTCCGGTGATCCGTAGAAATACGGTGCGCGTCATAATCCTTCCTTTTCTTTGTTTGCTTTCGCCGCGCGGATCATTTCTGAATAGCCCTGTCCCTTTGCCAGCGCGTTCACCATCTGGGCTATGCGTTTGGCGCGTGTAGGGTCGGTCTTTGCGCTTTCCACCCAGCGAACGAAATAGCGGCGGTGACCCTGTGGCAGGCTTTCGTAGTGTGCGGCGGCTGCGGGCTCATCGGCCAGGCATTCGGCAATGTCGGACGGCGTTTCGAAGGCAGTGTCGTCTATCTCGAGCACCACCTGCACCGTCGCGCCCTTTTCTTTTTTCAATTGCTTGCGCATGGTGCCATTTACGGCGAGGATGAATGCGCCTTCTCCCATCGGTACCAGCGCCACGCCTTTGATGTCCATGGCATCGATCCGCCCCTGCACGCGGAAGGAAGTCCGGCAGCCGGGTTTCAGGTCGTCGGCCATGGCCGGGGGGATGGCGATGTACGTCCAGCCGGTCTTCTCACCGAGTTGTCCAAAACGTTCCAGTGTAGCCATGAAGCGGATCATGCGGTAAACTTAAAACGATTCGCGCACAATGAGCGTGGCACAGGATTGGACCATCTTTAAAAAAAGTAACATATGCAAGACCCTTCCGGCATCAACAGCGAGCGCAACAAGACGAACGGCCACCAGCCCGATGAGATCAGCCAGCACGGCCATGGCCCGCAAGGCGTAGATAAGGCGCCGGGCGAGGAGCCGAGCGAGGACAACGTGCAGTTCACACAGCAAACGCAAAAAGGGAAACAGTCAGTAGACGGCGATGTTGACCGGCCTGAGGACGGTCCGCTTGACCGCCAGGATCTATAGATTCCTTTGCAGGGTTTCGCTTTGGCAGGAAGGTGACTGTGCGCCGATTTTTAATACGCAAAGAAGTGAGTTTCATTTGAACGCAAGGTTGGCAAAGGCCGCAACGTTCGCTGACTCTGGAGGTCGCTTTCTAAAAGGCAGTGCAGACCATGCCTATCGTGGGCAGAGCCACTGCTGCGCAGTCATGAGCGGAGCGTGGACTATGGTGGAGGATCATCACTGAATGGGTCAGCTGCAGAGCCCGCGGCCGCGGGCCCCTGGGAGCTGCCCCTCCGCGCATGCCCTGCCCCAGGGCGCTTCATTTTACGATGACACGTCGTAGAACTGATTCAGCGTGAGTATCGATTCGATCTTT
>SEAC01000026.1 GCA_004173235.1 Chitinophagaceae bacterium
CGGGCTGAGAGCTTTCGAGGCTGATGGAGCCATCGGCAGCGTTCAGCGAGAGGCCGGAAGGAGAGGCACTGTAATGCCCGCCGCCGGTACCGGTTTGTGAAACCGTTGCCATGCCGCCGATGGTGCAGTACGGAGAGCCTGCATAATCGATGGTGGCTGCGGGGGCAGGATATACCGTTACGGTGAAGCTTTGCGGCTCGCCGGTGCATTTGAAGGGAGAAATGAAGTTACCGAGACCATAAGGGTTCGCAGTGGTAGGGATCGTATTCACTACCTGATTGGTGGCAGTGTTGATCACCGAAATCGATCTGCCGCCAACATTGGTCACGAAAAGCTGGCTGCCATCCTGCGTAAGCGAAGCCGCTTCAGGATAACGACCAACTGCGATTGAATCGAGCAGGGTGTTGGTTGACGTGTTAAACACAAACACGTTATCCGATACCTGGTTTACTACATACACCTTGCTTCCATCTTTGCTTACCACTACACCTTCGGGCTGAACGCCTGCGGGCATTGTAGCGATCACCACATCCGAGTTGCCATCCATCACTGTTACATTATTGCTCAACTGGTTGGCAATATAGATGCGGCTGCCGTCTGGTGTAAAGTCAATTCCCTCAGGAGCACTACCCACCAGCACATTCTTGACCACTGTGTTGCTAGCAGTATTGATGATGTACACACGGTTGTCGAAGCTCGACACATATACTTTGGTGCCGGCAGGGTTCACGGCAATGGCATTTGCTCCACCAACAGGGATATTTGCAATGATGCTGTTCGTTGCTGCATTGATCACGCTTACGCTGTTGGAGCCCTGGTTGGCCACGTATACGCGGCTGCCATCAGGCGATACTGCCACACCATAAGGCTGGCTGCCTACGGGAATGGTGGCGATCACACCGTATGCGTTCGGGCTGATCACACTCACGTTGGCAGAGCCGTTGTTGGTTACATACACACGGCTGCCGTCGGGAGAAACGGCGACGCCCATCGGCATCGTGCCTACCGGAACCCGCATCCATTCCTGGCCCGTACTGATGTTGTAAAGCAGCACGTTGTTGGTGCTGTACAGCGGCACCCATGCCTGGTGGCCCATGTTGCGCGGGTAATACGTTACGGTAGAAGTGATGGGCGCATTGGTGTAGTTATGCACCGGGTAGCCCCAGATCATCCCGGAGCTGGCCGCGGGAAGTCCGATCGAAGTGTCGCTGTTGGTCCAGTCGTGGATGGCTGCCGTGCCGGTTACAGGTGCCGTCAAAGTTCCGCCGGAGCAAAGCGTCTGGTTGGGTAACGGGTCAATGATCGGCAGCGGCGATACAATTACGATGGCCTGCGCCGTAGCATTGCCGCAAACAGGCGGGTTGGACAGTGTAAAGGTTACCGTGTACGTACCGGCCTGCGATGTGTTCGTGTTGATCGCACCAGTTGCGGGGTCGATTGCGACACCTGCGGGCGAAGCACTGAACGTACCGCTGGCAGAGCCCACCTTCGTTACGGGCATAATGCCCTGGCCGGGGCAGTAAGGAGATCCGCTGTAACGGATGAATGTTGTAGAAGGAGTAGCGATCGTCACGGTGTCGTAGGCATTGTATTCCTGGCACGTTCCGATAGCTGAGAGGAAGTAACGGACCACGTAGGTTCCGGGCGTGCTTTGCGCAGGCGTTATGGTGCCTGTGTTGCTATCAATCTGCAAGCCCGAGGGAGATGCGCTGAACACACCCTGCGGCGCTCCATTGATGCTGACCGAAGCCGCACCGGCATTCGTGCAAAGCACGTCTGCGCCATAGCCGATCGTTGCGGAGCGTTGCGGGTCAACAGCAATGCTGAAGTTTTGCGTCGTGCCCGCGCAGATAGCATCCGGACTAACCGCGATGCCACTGGGGAAACTGACGCCGGCGATGTTGGCCACTACGCTGTTGGTGCCGGTATTCACTACCGTGACGCTGTTCCCTCCCTGGTTAGAGGTGTATAAAGTAGCACCATCGGCGCTGAGGGCGAGGCGCTGTACGCCGGCACCCACGCTGATGGTTGTTTCCACCGAGTTGCTGACCGTGTTCACAACATAAACCTCTGCGCTGCTATAACGGCCCACATACACGCGCATGCCATCGGGGCTCACGGCAACGCCGCTATTCCCCGCACCCACGTTGGCAACGAGCGATGTGGCAAACGTAGCCGTATTAATCGCCATCAGGTTGAGACCATTGGAACGCGAGACATATACACGCGTTCCGTCGGGGCTCACGGCGAGGTCCGACGGGGCACCCGTGATGGTGACGTTCGTTAGGATCGTGTTATTGCTGGTGTTGATCACCGACACCGTATTGGATCCGGAGTTGGCCACATACATGCGGCTGCCGTCGCGGCTTGCCGCGATGGCAACGGGACTGGTGCCAACACCGATGGTGGCGGTAACCGAGCGAGTAGCCACGTCTACCACCGAAACACTGTTGCCCGCCAGGTTGGCCACATATAGCGTAGCGCCGTTGGCGGAAAAAGCCAGCGAGTAGGGTTGGGAGCCCACAGCGGCGGTGCCAAGCACCGTGTGCGTGTTGGCGTTGATGAAGGTCACCTGGTCGGAACCCCAGTCGGCCGTAGCGATCATGGAGCCGTTGGCCGAAACCGCCACCCCATCCGGCGCGCTGCCAATGGGAATATCGAAGGCCACCTCGTTGTAGCCGCGGCTGATAACGGAGAGCGCGTTGTTGTTGCCACTTTTGACCACGTACACGAACCCTTTCATTGCTGTTGCGGTAAGCGACGCTGTTTGTTGCACGGGCGTGTTGTTCGTTGCCGCGAACGCAGGAATAGTGCCATAGCCGACGGCAGCCAATCCTACAGAAGTTTTGTTGTTGGTCCAACGCACTACAGAACCAGCGGGTGTCGTAGCAAAAGCAACCGGAGCTGTCTGTGTACCGGCGCAAAGCGCCTGGTTAGCGGGTGCCGCCACGGCTGGAGTGGTCGTGATGCGAACCGAAGTGCTTGCCGTTGCAGCGCCGCATCCTCCCGATGCCGGAAGGATATAGTTCACCGTGTAGGTGCCCGGGGCCGATGCGCCGATGTCGATCGTACCGCTGGAACTGTTGATCGAAAGACCCGAAGGGCTGGCGCTGAAGTTGCCGCCACCGGGGCCGGTAAGGGAGACTGCTGCCATCGAGGCACTTTGGCAGAAGGGCGAGCCGATGTACCGGATGGCTGCCGCTTGCTGCGTGCTTATATAAATGCTGTCGGTAGTGGTAATTCCATTGCAGCCATTGGCGTTCGGCGCGGTATACGAAACCAGGTAGCCACCCGGCTGCGATGCTCCAGTGCTTACGGCACCGGTCGCACTATTGATCGAAAGTCCTGCCGGTGTTGCCGTAAAGGTGCCACCGCCGGTTCCTGCGAAGGCTGGCGTAACAATACCGGCATTGGAACAGTAAGGAGAACCGGCATAATCAAACTGACCGCTGGCACCGTTCTGGATGGTTACCTGAACGGAATTCGAGATAGGCGACAAGCAGCCGTTGTTTTCGAGCCTTGCGGTGTACGATCCTGAAACCGAGGCCTGCAGCACCGAGCTTCCCAACGAGTTCACCGGGTTACCCCCCTGGTACCAAAGAACGTTTCCTCCGCTCCCCGAGGCTTGCAGCGAAACGCTGCTGCCGGCGCATACCGTGGTATCGCCAAGCGCGGTCACCACAGGTGCGGATGGGTAGCTGTACACGGCAACGCTGGTTGCGGCGGATGGCACAGAGGCGCAGCTTGCCGAAGAGGCAGTGACCTGGTAATTGCCACTGGTGGTTGCCGTATAACTACGGGCCGTAGCGCCAGCGATCAATACCGTATCGCGATACCACTGGTTGCCGCTGGTAGCCGAAGAAGTAAGCACAACGCTTCCACCTGCGCAGAAAGAGGTTACACCCCCCGAACTGATGGTTGGTATGGCGGGCGCGTTATTGATGGCGATATTGCTGCTATTCGTTGAACCTGTTATTGCCGGGTTGCTGGCAACAACGCGGATGCGGTATGCGCTGCCGGTTGCGGTACCTCCGGGAACCTGGGCCACGATGATACCCGAAGTTGATGCCTGAAGCGAGCCGATGTTTACAGGGTTGGTGAAGGAACCATTCGCCGCACTGAGTTGCGCGGTAAATACGTTGTCGGCTGCATAATCGCCCTGCGCGGTAAAGGGCACGTTAACGGCCGATCCGCTGCAATAACTAAGTGGGCTGACCGTGCCGGTGGTGAGCGTTACCGGCGCAGCCAGTTGAAGAATACCGTTGCGATAAACGCTATTGAACTTAACGCTGCTCGTACCCACAATGATTTTTCCCGAGCTGCTGACGGCAAGTGCATAGATCGCATCACCACTGAAGCCTGCGCCGGTGTTGAACGAAAGGTCTACGCTGCCGGTAGCAGACAAGAGCGCCAGGCCTGAAGAAATGCTAGCCATGCCTCCCCCTGCCAGCACCCGCCCATCGGCGAGCGGCAGAAGGCACTTCACGCTGTTTTGCCAGCCTGAAGCCGTTACGAAGCCTGTATTCAGGGTTCCATCGGTATTGAGAAGTGCCAGATTGGCGCGACTCACGCCGTTGTAGGTAACGAAGGAGCCGGCAATGAAAATGCGCCCACCCGGTTGAAAAACGATGCTTTCCACACCATTGTCGGCGCCGCTGCCAGCGCTGTTGAAAGCAGGGTCTACGGCACCGGCGCTGGTCAATCGAACAAGCCTGTTCTTCGCACTACCATTAAATGTAGTGAAGGCACCGCCCGCGATGATCTTTCCATCGGGCTGCAGGGCGAGCGCATACACCACATTGTTGAATCCGGAGCCTGGATTGAAGGCGGCATCTACGCTGCCATCTGCATTCAGGCGTGCTATATAGTTCCGCGCGGTACCGTTCACCGAAGTGAAGTCGCCCGCAATCACAACCTTTCCATCGGCCTGCAACAACATCGCGCGCACGAGGTTGTTGGGGCCGCTGCCGGCGTTAAAGGTCAAATCTAGAGTGCCGTCGGCGTTTGCCCGTGCGATGCGGTTGCGCGTGGTGCCGGCGTAGCTATTAAACGATCCTGCGAACAGAATCTTTCCATCCGGCTGCACCGCTACCGAGTTGATCACGCGGTAGTTTGTGATGTAGTCTGTAAAGCCGTTACTGAACGCGGGGTCTGGAGTTCCATCGGCGAGCAGACGCGTGAGCACCCCCACCGATTTTCCATTATAGGTGCCGAACAGGCCGCCTACCACGATCTTTCCATCAGCCTGCACCGCGATTGCGTTGATGTTGCTGCTGGCGCCAGTGCCAACGGCGTAGGTGGGGTCGTATACACCATCGCCGCTTGTGCGCACCACTCCCTGAACGGTAACCGCATTGTATCCCCCGAAATAACCAGCGAAAAGAAGTTTTCCATCGCTTTGCACAAATATGTCGTAAGCGCTGCTTACCTCAATAAGCAGCGGGTTGATACCCGTACCGGGCGTAAAGCTTGCATCGGTAGCACCTGCGCTGGTAAGCCGGGCCACGCCTCGTGCGGTGCCACCGTTGAAACTGAAGAATTCTCCGGCAACCAACAGGCGGCCGTCGCTTAACAGCCGGAGCGCCTGCACCGTACCATCGGCACCGCTGCCGATCGCAAACGTTGCATCGAGCGTACCGTTGCTGTTCAGGCGAGCCAGGCGGTTCCGTGCCGTGCCGCCCACCGTAGTAAAGGATCCCCCGATAAGGACTTTGCCATCGGATTGCACCACGGCGCATTTCACGCTTCCCGCCGACATGCCCGCGGCAAAGCTCCCATCCAGGGCACCCGTGCTGCTGAGGCGGGCAATCCCCGTGGCGGCAGTTCCGTTGATGCTGTTGTAGCCACCCATCACCAGCACTTTCCCGTCGGCCTGCAGCGCCATCTTCAGCACAACGCCGTTGGGGCCTCCTGCCGAGCTGAACGTATTATCCAGCGTACCGTTTGCGTTGAGCCGCAACACCCGCACCGCCCCGGCGCCGTTGTAGGTGGTGAATGCCCCTCCGATAAGTATTTTCCCGTCGCCCTGCACGAGGATCGAATACACATCATTGTTCGGACCAGTGCCCGCGGTGAAGGAAGCATCGCGTGTGCCGTCGGCATTGAGGCGCACAAGGTAGTTTGCCGTGCCACCGTTGTAAGAAGTGAACAATCCGCCAACAAGGATCTTCCCGTCGGGTTGCACCGCGATGGCCTGCACCGAATTATTAAAACCGGAGCCTGGGTCGAACGACAAATCCGGATAGCCCGTTGCAGTTAAGCGAACGATGCGCGACCGGAACCCTCCGGAGCGGAAGTCGCCACCGATAAGCAGTTTGCCATCGCTTTGCAAAGCCGAACTGAACACCCTTCCGTTTACGACGAATCCTACGTCGTAGTTGTTAAAGGCAGGATCGATAGTGCCAGGTTGCGCCAATGCAGAAAGTTGCGCACATAGCAAGAGGGTAACGGTCACAAGGGATCGTAAAAACATAAAATAGTTTTTGGTCTTTAATGGAACGGTGAGGCAAGGCGTTCTAAACAGGGAAGGTTGGCTTCTCGGAAGAGCATGGATTGGCCGTTGCAACGGAAGGCTCCGTCACGCAGGGTGTTCAGAAAAAATCCTGTGAAATTGATGCAGCCTTACAAATGGGTACGGCAGCGAAAATTGCAGCAGGTTTTGGTTGCATCCGGAGGGTTGCATCCGGAATGCCCGAAAGTAGCAGCAAGATCGAAAGCCTGCAATACCTGATAGTAGGTATTTTGACGGTGGCGATACCGTAAAAATACGGGTACCGGGTTTAGATGTTCAGCAGCGAGCCGGCGCGTCCGCCCACAGCTTTCACAAAAGGCCCCGCATTTCTTGACCTAGATCAATGTTGCAACACCGTAGCGCGCCCTATTTTTGTTTCACAATAAATCAAAATGAAGAAACTGTTTCTCGCCGCCGCCATCGCGCTCAGCACATCGGGCCTCTTTGCCCAAACCACCTGGAACGTGGACCCCGCACACTCCAACGTTCGCTTCACCGTATCGCACCTTGTGGTGTCGGAAGTGGAAGGCACCTTCAAGAAGTTCAACGGCTCGCTGGTAAGCAGCAGGCCCGACCTGACCGATGCGAAGATCAACTTCACGGTAGACGTCAACAGCATCAACACCGATAACGAAGGCCGCGATAAGCACCTTAAGGGTGATGACTTCTTCAACGCAGACAACTACCCGCAGATGACGTTTGTAGGAACATCGTTCCGCAAGCTTTCGGGCAATCAGTATGAGCTCAAAGGAAACCTCACCATCCGCAACGTCACCAGGCCCGCAACCTTCAAGGTTACCTACGGCGGCACCGTGAAAGATCCCTGGGGCAACATCAAGGCGGGCTTCAAAGCCAGCGGCAGCATCAACCGTTTCGACTACGGCCTGAAGTGGAACACACTCACGGAAGCCGGCGGCGCCGTTGTTGGTAAAGACATCGCCATCGACCTCAAACTCGAGTTTGCACAGGCGAAGTAAGCCCCCGCACTTTCCACCGTCATTATACTCGAAGCGAAGCAATCGGCCATCATCCCGGCAGACTGCTTCGCTTCTCTTCTTTTGGTGAGCAACGACGCATAATGTGATCGTGTGCTTCGCCGTACTTTTGTCGTAATTAGCGAGCATGAAACTTTCCCACCTTTCCGAAACCCTTATCGGCTCCGAGATCGTAAAACTCGGCGGCGAGATCCGCGAGCGCATACGCCAGGGCGAGACCATCTACAACTTCACCGTCGGCGACTTCGACCCGAAGATACCGCTGATCTACGCACTGTACCGTGCCATCTGCGACAAGGGCGACAAGGTGATCTACGCGGTGCCGAGCTGGAACAACAATCACTACACACACTTCGTGGGCGGCGAACACGTGATCGTGGAAGCGCACCCCGAAGACAACTTCATGCCCACGGCCGACAACCTCCGCCCGCACCTCGAAGGCGCAGTGCTGCTGTCGCTTTGCTCCCCGCAAAACCCAACGGGCACTACGTTTCGCCGCGATGATCTCAAAGCGATCTGCGACCTCGTGGTGCAGGAGAACGAACGCCGCGGCGCACAGGAGAAGAAGCTGTATGTTCTGTTCGACCAGATGTATTGGCAACTGACCTATGGCGACATCGAGCACTACGACCCGGTATCGCTGCATCCGGGAATGCGCCCCTACACGATTTTCGTGGACGCCGTAAGCAAGGTGTTTGCAGGCACGGGTGTGCGCGTTGGCTGGAGCATGGGCCCGTCGGTGATCCTCAATAAAATGAAGGCGATCCTTTCGCATGTGGGTGCATGGGCGCCGATGGCCGAGCAGAAGGCTGTTGCAAAATTCCTCGTGCAGTTTGATGCGATCGAGCGCTTCCTCGCCCACTTCAAAAAAGAACTCGAAGAGCGCCTCCGCCGCATTTACGAGGGACTCATCCTGTTGCGCAGCGAAGGTCTCCCCGTGGATGCAGTAGCACCGGAAGCAGCGATCTACCTCACCATCAAGATCGACGCGGTGGGACGCACAACGGCCGACGGCACCTTCTTGCAGGACCAGTCGGCGGTGACATCATATATTTTGAAGGAAGCGAAATTGGCGGTAGTGCCGTTCTATGCATTCGGAGCGCCGCGCAATACACCCTGGTATCGGTTGAGCGTGGGCACTTGCCATAAAGAGGAGATCGATGAAATGCTGGGTAAACTGCGCGCTGCTTTGCGCGGGCTGCGTGCGGCCGGTTAGTTCTTGTTGATCAGGAAGTAGAAAGGCTTCAGTTCGAAGGTTGCAACGGCTTTGAGAATCTTGCGGGGTTTGCGGGTGATGCTATTGCGGGCTACGAGCTCGTGGGCCTGGCAGAACACTTCGTTGCATTCCACCTGCGTGAGGATCTTGTTCAGGCACTCAACGGTCTGGTTCAGGGCCTGCTGGCTCTGATTCTGCTCCTTCAGGAGTACCAAAAGATCTCGTTTCCCGTTTTCCATATAGCTAGCCTTTATGTGGTTACATTCCTCGTTGACTGGGACAGCCGCACTTGCTACCGCGGCCGCTGCCGGAGTAATAATTCCGCTGGCAACTCGTCGTCACTGTTACCAAAGTCAAGAACAATGCCACATATACCAACACTTTTCTCATAGATTCGTTTTGTAAACTAACTAAAATAGGTAGCTTTTGTTATGCGAATCGGCCAATGCCGCAAATTTTAACATGAGCAGTGCTGCAGCATCGTCCGGCCCGACCGTTTTGGTGGCACCGCTCGATTGGGGGCTTGGTCACGCAACACGTTGTATTCCAATAATTCAACAGCTTCTTACGCGCGGCTGCTCCGTCGTTCTTGGGGGCAGCGGCGCTTCGGGCCGACTGCTCCGCGCCACCTTCCCCGACCTTGCCTGCCACGAGCTTCCTCATCACAGCGTGCACTATGCGAAAACGGGCGCCGGCCTCCTTTGGAAAATTGTGCAGCAACTGCCGCAGCTGCGCAAAAGTGTGGCGGCCGAAAAACAATGGCTGACGACCTTCCTCAAATCCGGGTCGCTCGACGCCGTAATTTCCGACAATCGCTACGGGCTTTTCAACGCGGCGATTCCTTCAATCTTCGTAACGCACCAACTCGAAATCCGCGCGCCGTTCGGCGCACCGGGCCGCTGGCTTTTACGCCGCCTTCACTACAGGATGATCGAACGCTTCAGCGCCTGCTGGGTTCCCGATGCGGCCGGGCGTGGACTCGCAGGCGCATTGGCGCACCCGATGCAACTTCCCGCTGTGCCTACCCGTTATATCGGGCCGCTTTCCCGCTTCGCACAACGCGAAGATCTGCCTGGCAACACCGTGAAAAAATGGAGGCTGGTCGTGCTGCTCTCCGGGCCGGAACCACAACGCAGCATCTGGGAAGCAGAGTTGTTGCCCCAACTTGCGGAGGTAGCGGCACCGGTGCTCCTGCTGCGCGGGCTGCCCGGCGCCACGGAGGGTGTAGCTGCACCGCCCAACGTATCCGTCCTGCCGCATCTTGCAACGCACGAATTGGCACGCGAGCTCGATGATGCGTCTTTCCTGCTCGCGCGCTCCGGCTACAGCACGGTGATGGACGTGGCTGCGCTCCGCGTGCGGAGCATTCTCGTGCCTACACCCGGGCAGCCCGAACAGGAATACCTCGCGCAGCAGCTCACGAAAAATGCGTTCGCACCTTCCTACGCCCAATCGGGATTCAACCTTGCAACGGCGCTCGCCGCCGCCGAAAATTTCGCCTATCAATTTCCACCCGCATCCGGCAGCAACCAACTCGACGCCGCGATCGACGAACTCATCGCCCGCATTTCCCGTACAGACGCATAATATGCGTCTCCGCGCCGAAGGCGCGCTATTGCATTTTCGAAGCCGCGCACCGCGCCAATCCTGCTCCCATCATTTTTTCAGGAGCCGCGCATGGCGCCAATCCTAATCCCCATGATTTTTTCCGAATCCGCGCATGGCCAATCCCGCTCCCATCATTTTTTCAGGAGACGCGCACCGCGCCAATCCTAATCCCCATCATTTTTTCAGGAGACGCGCATGGCGCGTCTCTACCTTCGGGCATGCGCCCTCGAACGCTGGCACATTTTGCCGTACTCGCCACTAACCTGTTTTTCGCCGCCAATTTCAGCTTCGTGAAGATGATCGCACCACGCCTGGTGCAACCTTTCGGACTCAACATATTTCGTGTGGGCGGCAGCCTGCTGCTTTTCTGGATGCTATGGCTGTTTGAAAAAAACAAGACGCCGCTGCGCCGCCAGGACTGGCTGCGCGTGCTGGCCTGCGGCTTGTCGGGCGTTGCCATCAACCAGATGTTGTTCATCCGCGGGCTCACGCTCACCACCGGCATTCACGCAGCGCTGCTGATGCTGACAACGCCGCTGCTCATCACCGTATTTGCGTTGTGGGTGCTCAAGGAAAAACTTCGTCCGCTGCAACTGCCTGGCCTGGCCCTGGGCATCGGTGGCGCCGCGTGGCTAATCTCCGGCGGTGCAAGAAGTGCAACCGCTTCCAACCCTTTGCTCGGCGACTTTCTCATCCTCGTCAACGCGATCTTCTACTCCATTTATTTCATTCTCGTAAAGCCGCTGATGCAGCGCTACAGTCCCATCCAGGTAGTGCGCTGGGTGTTCACCGCGGGCTTCCTGTTCATGCTTCCCTTCGGCCTTGGCGAAGCGCTGCATACACCATTCGAATGGTTTACACCTGCCGATTTTGCAACGCTGCTTGCGGTTGTATTCACAGGCACCTTCCTCGCCTATTGTTTCAACGCCTATGGCATCCGCCACCTCGGACCCGCCACTACCGGCGCTTACATTTATACGCAGCCCGTGTTTGCAGTGCTCATCGCAACGCTCATCTTGCACGAAGATCTCTCATGGCAAAAGGCGCTCGCAGCGCTCCTGATCTTCGCCGGCGTATTCCTCGTGACGTGGAAGCCAAAAGAAAAATTGTCCTGATTCTTTTTTTTCTGAAGAATGTAGTAGCTTGGCTCTAAATCCAATCCAAAATGAAAACCGTTACCCGGCTTGCTGCACTCCTGTGCGCCCCTGTCCTCTTCAGCTGTGGCCGCGAACCGCAGGCACAAAACGACAGCCCCGTTACTTATCTCACACTCGGTCAATGGAAAGTCAGTGAATGCTCCGGCCCTTCGGTGCCCGGCAACGCGCTTGCTGCCTACGACCTGAAGTTCGGCGCCGACGGTGCGCTCTCCTGCCGCTACAACGGCACGGCGCTTACCGGAACCTGGAGCCTGCATCAGAAAGTGGAAGGCAAGGCCATCAACATTCGTCTGAATACCACCACTACCGATGCATCCGTGCTCAACAACGAGTGGAACCTGCAATACTTCGACCCGAACTTGGTGAAGCTGACGCAGGGCACCACCCACCTGAGCCTCGGCCGACCTTAACCCATCGGGTTCTTGGGATAATCGAAAAAGAGAAACTGCTTGTCCGCCGACGCAAAGGCGGACCAGCTTTTTTCGTCCATACTCACCGCAAAAACAGCGCAGGTAGGCATGTCATCCACGCGTACGTTACTGAGGCTGTTCACGTAATCGGTGATGGTAGGATTGTGCGAAAAAAAGGCAACCGCATCCTGGTCATCGGGGAGTGCCGCCACGGCATCGGCGAAGGCTTGCATCGTAGGCTCATACAAGGCTTCAACTATTTGGATGTCGTCCTTCTCCGCGCCAAAGGCTTCTGCAAAAAAGCGTGCGGTGCGCCTGGCCCTCTTCGCCGGGCTCGACACAAAGTGCGTCAGCTTCACGCCATGCTCTTTCACCCGCTCGGCCATCTCGGGCGCATCTTTCTTCCCCCGCTCATTCAGCGGCCGGTCAAAATCTTTCATCGTGATGTCATCCCAGGAGGATTTGGCATGGCGAACAAGCAGGAGCACCTTCATGTTTATTGGTTTATTGGCCTATTGGTTCATTGGTTTATTGGTATCTGGACCTACCCGTGGAACTACTCATTACTCATTACTCATTACTCATCCACATTCGCACATCTCACATCTCACATCTAACATCTAACATCAATACCCCCTGGCATCCTTCCCTTCCATATAATTCATGAAAGCTTTATTCACCACGCGGTTGCCACCGGCTGTGGGATAGTTGCCGGTAAAGTACCAGTCGCCGAGGTTGTTGGGACAAGCTTCGTGCAGGTCTTCGATGGTCTGGAAGATGACGGAGACCGGAATACCGAGATCCGGCGGCGTAATGAGTTCGGCAATCTTGTTGGTGATCTGCTGGTTGCTGAAAGGTTTGTACAACTGCTTCACCACGTTCACCGTATGCAGGTCGCCGCGCTGATGCAGCTGCAAGCATTCATCATACAAAGTCTGGAGCAGGCTTTCGTGGCCGCGCTCTTTCAGCAACGCCACCGCTGCATTGAAGGCGATAAAATCTCCGAGCTTGCTCATGTCGATACCGTAACAATCGGGGTAGCGGATCTGCGGCGACGACGAAACGACGATGATCTTTTTCGGCTCGAGGCGTGCCAGCATCCGGATGATGCTTTCCTTTAGCGTGGTGCCCCGCACGATGGAGTCGTCGATCACGATGAGCGTGTCTTCGCCACGGCGCACCGTTCCGTAAGTGATGTCGTACACGTGCTGCACCATCTCGCTGCGGCCCGCGTCCTGCGTGATGAAGGTGCGCATCTTCACGTCTTTGATGGCGATCTTTTCCATGCGCACTTTTCGGTTGATCATCTCCGTTAGCTTGTCGGGATCAACGTTGTTTCCCCAGCTGCGGATGCGTTCGATCTTGATCTGGTTCAGGTAGTCCTCGCAGCCCTTCAGCAGCCCGTAGAACGCCACTTCGGCAGTGTTGGGAATAAACGAAAAGATGCTGTTGCGCAGGTCGTATGCGATGTGCTCGAGCACGGGCTTGCTCAGGTTGTAACCCAGTCGCTGGCGTTCCTTGTAGATCTTTTCATCGGAGCCGCGCGAAAAATAAATGCGTTCAAACGAGCAGGCCTTGCGTTCCTTCGGCTCTATCACCTGCTCCATTACATACTGGCCGTCGGGCTGCACTACCAGCGCGTGCCCGGGCATCAGTTCCTGCACTTCGTTCTCGCCCACGTTGAAGGCAGTACGGATCGCGGCACGTTCGGACGCCGCCACGATCACTTCTTCGTTCACATAATAATAAGAAGGACGGATTCCATGCGCATCGCGAAACACGAAGCCCGTGCCGTTGCCCGTGAGTCCGCCCACGTGAAAGCCGCCGTCGAACAGCGGCACCGCCTTGCGCAACACCTCCAGCACATCGCCGCCCTGCGGTGCGGCTTCGTCGGCCTGCACCAAAAAGTGGTGCAACACTTCCATCATCGCAGCAAGGTCGCTTTGCTTTTGAAACGTGCCGGGATCAACTCCCACGAGCGAAAAAAGCTCCTCTGTATTTACGAGGTTGAAGTTGCCTGCAAGCGCAAGGTTCCGCCCCGGCACCGTGTGCCGTTTCAAAAACGGATGACAGAATTCGACGTTGTTCTTTCCCTGCGTGCCGTAGCGCAGGTGGCCAAGGAGCAACTCGCCGAGGAATGAAAGATGTCCCTTGAGCAGACCGGGATGGTGGACGATATCGGGATTGAATTTTTGCAGTTCGTTGTACTCCTCGCCTACCTGACGAAAGAGGTCGGCGATGGCCTGCGGATGGCTGCTGCGCAGGCGGGCAAGAAACGGGTAACCAGGCTCTACATCGAGCTTCACAGCCGCCACGCCCGCACCATCCTGGCCGCGGTTGTGCTGCTTTTCCATCAGCAGGTACAGCTTGTTGAGCCCCCAGAGGACGGATCCATATTGCTGCTGGTACCAGGAGAAGGGCTTACGAAGACGGAGGAAAGCCAGACCGCATTCGTGTTTGATGGCGTCGCTCATAACCGGGAATGAGCCGCAAAGGTAGTGGGGTAATAGGGTAATGTGCTAATGCCTGCCAGAAGAAGCGAAGCGAAGGCGGGGTGAATATTTGCCGGACGGAGCGTGCGGAGGTGTGGCAGCCCGACAGCCCTTGATTATGCTACATTCCTTGTTCGTTATTTATGATTCCATCCGTTTCGGGAACCGAAACGGTGAGCGTGCAGCCTTTGCCGGGCGCGGAGTCGATCACGACGGTGCCGCCAAACATTTCGGCGCGGTTGCGCATGTTGGTAAGACCAATACCGCGACGCACGGTGAGAGGGTCGAAGCCTATGCCGTCATCGGTGACTTCCAGCAGCACGTTGCCGCTCTTTTGTTCGATGCGTACACTCACCTTGCGCGCCTTGGAATGCTTCACAATGTTGTTGAGCTGCTCCTGCAGGATGCGGAAGATCATCAGTTTCTGGTTGTCGGGAACGCGGTCTTCGTCGAAGCCCTCCGCCTGGAAGCGGATGCGTAGCTGTTGTGTGCGCGTGAAGTTCAGGATGAGCTCGTTGACGGATTCTTTGAGGCCGAGGTCGCCAAGCGTGGATGGAATGAGGCTGCGGCAAAGGGCACGGATCTCGTTGATCACATCACTCACGTTGCGCGTGGCCAGCGAGATCATTTCCACTGTTTCCTCGTCGGCGGTGGAGCGCGCGAGATCGAGATAGAGCTTGATGGTTGTGAGCTGCTGACCGATGTTGTCGTGCAGTTCTTTGCCGATCTCCGTGCGTTCTTTTTCGGAGGAGTCGAACGTTGCCTGCGTGAGTGCGCGCTGGTGGGCGATCTTCTCGGCAAGCAACTGGTGCTCCAGCTCCTTGCGGTCGCTGATGTCGGCAAACGTGGAGATCACGTGGAGCAAGGCGCCGTTTTCGTTGAATACCGGTCGCGAGTTCACCAGCAGCCACACGCGGGCACCTGTATCGGCCTGCCTGTGACCCATCACGTAGTTGCGCACCGGCCTGCCCGTGCGCACCGCAAGCGGCACCGGGTATTGTTCCGGCGCAATCTGTTCGCCTTCCTCGTTGATCACATCCCAGCCGCCATCGAGCGAACTGCGGCCCATCGCACTGTCAACCGTGAGCCCCAGCAATGCTGCGGCTGCGGAGTTGCAAAGAGTTACCTCGTGGGCGCCATTGTGCAGCATCACGCCAACCTGCACGTTGTCGATGAGCGTTCGGAAGCGTTGTTCGCTTTCGCGAAGTGCTTCGGCCGCCTTCTTTCGTTGCGTGTCGTCGTGAAAATAAACGGCGATGCCGCCCACGTTGGGGTTACCCGTGAGGTTATGACCGCGCACGAGGCACCAGCGCCAGTCGCCATTGCTGCACAGGAGGCGCACGGTGATGAATTTCACTTCAGGATTTTCGCGCACTTCCAGCGCAAACGATTCGGAAGCCTTCACACGGTCATCGGGATGTACAAACTGGAAAGCACTTTTGCCTACGAGGTCTTCCGGACTGAACCCAAGTACATGGCGCACCGAGGGCGATGCGAAAGTGATCATTCCCTGCTCATCGAGCAGAAGCACGCCATCGAGAGCATCTGCAATGAGGCCGTGGTAAAAACGCTCACGCCGCTGCAGGGCGTCTTCGGCTTCGCGCTCGGCGGTCACGTTGCGCCCGATGGCGTAGAACCCGCTCGGAAGGCCCGCATCCGGCGGAAGCTGCTGCAAGCGAAAATGGAAGTAGTAATGTTTATCGGATCGTGTGCGGAAACCCAGCACGCCTTCCCATCCTCCTTCATTCTGAAGTTGTGTGCGGAGCGCTTCTATGCCGTCCTCACCTGCATCGAAACGAATGAGGTGGTCGAGGCGCTGGCCGATCACTTCCTGCCCGGTAAGCTCAAAGTATTTCAGAGCCGGCTCGTTGATGGAGCAGATCCGGTGCTCCGTAGCATCGGCCACTAGGATCATATCCTGGATCTGCCCGACCAAAAAATGATCGAGCTGGCTGTTGCCGGGCAAAAGGAATGGGTTGGAGGATATCGGATACACGATTGCGGGTTGTGGGGATGCCGCACAAAGTTAGGGAATACCGGGAGGCTTAGCGCGCGGCGGTGTTCGCTCCTGCGGTCCAGCGCTGCAGTTGGGCGCAGTGCTGCAGGTCGGGGTCGAGCATGATGTAGTGGTCGGCGATGTGGCTGTTGAGCCATTTGTCGAGCGTCTGCATCTTCTTCTCTTCGAGTGCCGTTTGCGCAATGCGGTTGTAGTCGTCCTTGAGGTTCATGCGGTGCGGCTCGGTGCGCGTTTTCAGGTAAATGATGCGCACGCCTTTGTCGCCACGCTCATTGCTGAACGCGAAGGGCTGCGAAAACTCGCCCACCTTCAGTTTAGCGATCTGCGGTACGAGGTCTTTTTCCAGCTCGTCGATGGTAACGAAGTTGCCGTTGCGGCCCTGGATGAACGGACCTGCGAATTTCGCGGATTCGTCTTCACTGTAGCGGCCAGCGGCGGTTGCAAAGTCGATGGTGCCGGCGATGAGTTTTGCACGTACCGAATCAAGTTTGCGCGATGCGGTCGTGATCTCTTCCGCGGTCACCGGTGCTTTCACAAGGATGTGGCGCACGAGTGCGTCGTCGCCGTTGCGCTGCAGCAGTTGAATGAGGTGGAAGCCGAACTTGGAGCGCACGACATTGGATATCTCGCCTTCTTTCAAACGAAAAGATGCGGATACGAAAGCGGGATCCCAGCTCTTGTCGGTGCGGTTGATCTGGTATTGGCCGCCACGGTCTTTCGAACCGGGGTCTTCCGACTTCTGGCGCACGATCTCTTCGAAGGTGATCTGCTTCGCCTCGATCTGGCGCTTGTAGTTGTTCATTTCGCTCATCACATACGCCTCGAGGTCTTTCGAAGGCTTGGGGTAGATGACGATCTGCCCGATCTCGAGCTCGCTTTCAAAGAAAGGCAGGCTGTCTTTCGGGATGCGGTTGAAATAGGCATTTACTTCGGTAGGGGTGATGCGCACGTTGTCTACGATCTTGCGCTGCATCTGCTGCGCCAGCTTCGACTCGCGCACCGACTCGCGGGCGTCGTCCTTGATCTGGTAGATCGTCTTTCCTGCCACGCGCTCCAGCTCGTCCTGCGAACCGTATTGGCGGATGTAATAGCGCACGCGCTGGTCCAGGTCCGACTCAACGTCCGACTCGTCCACTTTCAGCGAATCGCGCTCGGCCTGCAGCACCAGCACTTTCGAAACGAGCGCCTGCTCCATGATGGCGCAGTCGGCGTTCTCGGGCAGCTGCTGGCCCTGGCGGAGGGCATCGGCGAGTGCGTTCTTCACATCAGATTCAAGCACGATGCGATCGCCTACAACGGCGATAACGCGGTCGGCCACCTGCTTCTTGGGTTGAGCAAAGGCGCCCGCCGCAAGCACAGTGGAGAGGAGGAAAAGGAAAGCTTTTTTCATACGAAGAGTGCCAAAAATAACGGTTTGATGGGGCTTTGGGCGGAAGAGCAGTGATTTTAACACAAAGGGAGGAAAATGGTTTTGGGCGCTACGCTTTCGGGGTGTCGCGCCCGCGTAGTTCATGCTGCTACCGATTAATGAGTAGGCCGCAACCATTTGCCCGGAAGGCACTGTCTCGAAAGAAACGCAACGTCATGAAACGCTTTGCCTGCGCCGGCTTCGGCTTCGCCCTCTTCCTCTTCTCCTCCTGCGACAAGCCGCTTGGCGAGCGCGGCTGCACGGATCCGAATTCGTTCAACTACAACCCGTCGGCCGAAGAGAGCGATGGCAGCTGCCACGAAATGGCGGGGTGCCTCGGCTACGCCCCGGGCTACTCCAACTCGGGCAGCACCGGCAACACGTTGTACAACCAGCAATGGGATGTGAAGTTTGGACAGGAGATACAGATCCAGCAGAACTTCTTCCGTGGCGTTCCGGCGCAGGTGGCCATCCTCTACGAGCCTTCCGTTCAATATAAAAATGCCTACGCCAACAACCAGGGGCAGATCCTTTTTGGCTACCACATGTTTTATTACACCGTGCAGAATTATGGCGAGCTGCCCGTGGCAGGTATTCTCGCCCACGAGTTCGGGCACCGCGCGCAGTTCACCGCCGGGTGGCAGGATTATGCGAAGCCCTTCTACCGCGAGCTGGAGGCAGATGCTTTTTCCGGCTTCTATATGGCGCTGGCCAAGCAATATGCGTGGAGCCAGATACAGTCTTACTACGCCAACGTGTATGCCGCCGGCGACTACAACTTCAATTCACCCACGCACCATGGAACGCACGAGCAGCGCCTGCAGTGTGCGTATCTCGGCGTGCAAACCGCGGTGCAGGCCATGCAATCGGGTACGCAGTATACCTACCAGCAGCTGCACAACCTGTTCAACACCGCCATCCGCACGCAGATCGACCAGCGCCGGGCGCCGTTGGCGTTAACCGATGTGCGCTACCCGGTACTGAGCGAGGCGAACCGCAGCGCGCTGTATCCGCGGTTTTAGTGCGGCACGACGCAAAGTTCCCCTCCTTTGTCGCAGGCGCCCCCGCTGCTCATGCGCCGGGTTGCCGAACTTGAGCAGGCATAAGCCCACTCAAATGGAAAGCATCGAGCTCGAAAAAGACATCCCGCTGCTCTGCCTCAGCGCCACCTCCTTCCCAGCGGGCGTGCTGGCTGCGCACGAAGAATTGTATCGGCGCGTGCCGCCATCGAAAGAGCGCAGCTACTTCGGCATCTCGCGGCCCGAAGGAGACTGTATCGTGTACCGCGCCGCAGCCGAGCAACTCCACCCCGCCGAAGCAGTTACCCACGGCCTCGAATGCATCACGCTGCGCTGCGGGCGTTACATCAGTTGCTTTATCCCAGATTTCATGCAAGATGTATCTGTCATCGGCCGCACGTTCCGGCAGCTGCTGCAGCATCCGGATCTTGACCCGCAGGGTTATTGCGTGGAGTGGTATGGCGAAGGAGGAAAGAACGTGACGCTCATGGTGCGGTTGCGGAAATAATAACGAGGCCCCGTATTTCTACGGGGCCTCGTTTCGATTATTGCTGTGGGAGACGCAGGGAGACGCAGATGCTGCGTTGCTGTAGAGACGCAGATGCTGCGTTGCTGTAGAGACGCAGATGCTGCGTTGCTGTAGAGACGCAGATGCTGCGTCTCTACAGCGTTCGCTTCACTTCTTCGAGCTCGTAGGCTTCCACGATATCGCCGGCCTTGATGTCGTTGTAGTTCTTGATGGTAAGACCGCACTCCATTCCGTTGAGCACTTCCTTCACGTCGTCTTTGTAACGCTTCAGGGAGCCCAGTTCGGCGTTCGCGTTCTCGCCCGTCGGGTACACAACGATACCGTCGCGGATGATGCGGATCTTGTTGTCGCGCTTGATGCGACCATCGAGCACCACGCAACCGGCAACGGTTGCCTTGTCGAACTTGAACACCTCGCGGATCTCCACGTTGGCAACGATCTTCTCCTGTGTCTTGGGCTCCAGCAGGCCTTCCATCGCGCTACGCACTTCGTCGATGGCCTGGTAGATAACCGAGTAGGTCTTGATCTCGATGCCTGCATTCTCTGCAAGCTTCGAAGCCTGCATCGAAGGACGCACGTTGAAGCCGATGATGAGGGCGTCGGAAGCTTCGGCGAGCACGATATCGCTCTCGTTGATCTGGCCCACGCCTTTGTGGATCACCGATACGAGGATCTCCTCTGTCGATTGCTTCTGCAACGAGTCCGAAAGGGCTTCCACCGATCCGTCCACATCGCCCTTGATGATCACCTTGAGTTCCTTGAAGGTTCCCAGGGCCAGGCGGCGACCGATCTCGGCAAGCGTGATGTGCTTCTTGGCGCGCATGCCCTGCTCGCGCAGGATCTGTGCACGGCGGTTGGCCACTTCTTTTGCTTCTGCTTCGTCTTCGTATACCCGGAACTTCTCACCAGCCTGCGGAGCGCCATTGAGACCGAGGATCACAACCGGCACCGAAGGACCGGCATCTTTCATTTTCTTGTTGCGTTCGTTGAACATCGCTTTCACGCGGCCATAGTGCTGGCCCGATACAACGAGGTCGCCGTTGCGGAGCGTACCGTTTTGAACGAGTACGGTGGTAACGTAGCCGCGGCCTTTGTCGAGCGATGCTTCGATCACGTTGCCGGAGGCTTCGCGGTCGGGGTTTGCTTTCACATCGAGAATGTCGGCTTCGAGGAGGATTTTCTCGAGGAGGAGCTCCACGTTCGTTCCCTTCTTGGCCGAAAGTTCCTGGCTCTGGTATTTACCGCCCCAGCTTTCCACCAGCAGGTTCATACCGGCAAGCTGCTCGTAGATCTTGGTGGGGTTGGCTCCGTCTTTATCGATCTTGTTGATGGCGAAGATCATCGGAACGCCTGCTGCCTGCGCGTGGCTGATGGCCTCGCGCGTTTGGGGCATGATGGCGTCATCGGCCGCGATCACGATCACGGCGATGTCGGTGACCTTGGCACCACGGGCACGCATCGCGGTAAACGCTTCGTGACCGGGGGTATCGAGGAACGTAATGTCGCGTCCGTTGGGAAGGTGCACCTGGTAGGCACCAATGTGCTGCGTGATGCCGCCGGCCTCACCCGCTACCACGGTAGCGTTGCGGATGTAGTCAAGCAGCGAGGTCTTACCGTGGTCCACGTGACCCATGATGGTCACGATCGGCGGACGTCCCTGCAGCTCGTCTTCGGCATCCACATCTTCCTCTTCATCCATCTCGAGTTGCTTCTCCATGTCGATGAACTCCACATCGTAGCCAAATTCGGAGGCTACGAGTTCGATCACCTCGGCATCGAGGCGCTGGTTGATGGACACCATGATGCCCAGGCCCATACACTTCGAGATCACTTCCGCAAAGGAAACGTCCATCAGGTTGGCGAGCTCGCTCACGGAGATGAACTCCGTTACCTGCAGCTTGCTGTCTTCGCTTCCGTCCATATCGTCGCCGCCGCTGCTGCCGAAGCGCTTCTTGCGTTGCGCCTTGCTCAGTTTGCGGCCACCGCCGGCCAGGCGGGCCTGCGTTTCCTGGATCTTGCGTTGAATTTCTTTCTCGTCGATCTGGCGGTTGGGGTCGTCCCTGCGTCCGCCGCGGGCGCCACCGCGCTGGCCGGGCTGGTTGCCCGTGCGGCCGCGGTTGCCTTCGCCGGGGCGGTGCACTGTAAAGCGTCCGCCGCCGGAGCCCTGGGCTCCGCTCACACCGCCGCCAGGGCGTGCGGGTGGCGTATCGGGCGCCTTCTTGATCGGAATGCGGTTGCGCTTGCGCTTCTCGTCCGGCTTCGGACGGGTGTCGCTATCTACCGGGAGCTCGATCTTACCGAGGATCTTGGGTCCTTCGAGCTTCTCGGCGCGGATGTTTTCAATAATGGGCTCCGCTTTTTCCTCTGTTTTCGGCTCGGCGCTGGCGGTCACTTCGGGAGTGGCTGCTGCAGCGGGCGCTTGCACTTCGGGGGCGGCAGCCGCGGCCGGCTTTGCCTTGGGCTCAGCTTTCTGCCGGGCTGTTTCGGCTGCCGGGGCAGCGGGCTCTTCCTTCTTCGCGCCTTTTTTCGGGCGTGTAGAAGAGTCGATGGCCGACAGGTCTACGGTGCCGAGCACCCTGGGACCTTCCACTACGGGCGCCTCGATGTTGGCAGGCGGCTCGTCAACAGGCGCGGGTGCCGGCTGTTCGGGCTCGGCCACCGGCTCTGGCGCAGCCGCGGGTGCGGGCTCGGGAGCTGCCACTTCGGGCTCGGGCTGCTTTACTTCCTCCACTACCGGAGCGGGCTCCGGTGTGGGCTCGGGCTTCGGCGCTTCTGCCTTGGGTGCCGAAGTTTCGGCATTTGCTTCGGGAGCGGCTTCTGCCTTGGCGGCGGCGGCAATGGGCCAATCGGCCGCAGGTGCTGCCTTCGGAGCTGCAGCAGCGGGTGCTGCTGCGGCGGGCTTGCGCTCATCGCGCTGACGTGCCAACAGGTCTTCGTCTTCCTTGCGCTTGCGCTCGGCAACGGTAGCACCTTTGGGCAGGTCGATCTGCTCGGCCTTGTGCTTCGCCAGCTTGTCGGTCTGGAACTCCTGCTGCAAGGCCCGGTACATGTCTTCGGTCAATTTGGCCGTAGGTTTCAGGTCGTCGCGGTTGAAACCTTTTGCAGCCAGGAATTCCACCAGTGTATCCTTACCGATGTTGAATTCCTTGGCCGCAGCCATTAACCTGGGTGTTTGAATTTCTGCCATTAATATTTTTTATAACAAATCGTCTCTACTTGCTTGCATCCCCGGGGGATGCTTCATCAGCGGAAGCGGCGCTTCGCTGACAGGGCTTCTTAGCAATACTCGATCTTACTAAAGGTAACCCTTGCCGCCTGTTTCCTTCGACCAGCTCAGGAGGACAGCCGGCGATTTGCTTCTTTAGTGCGTGGCCTGCATTGCTGCCGGGCTGAGCGCAGCCGAAGCGCTATCCGCGATCGAACTCTGCCTGCAGGATCTTGCGCAGGTCGCTGATCGTTTCTTTTTCCAGGTCGGTGCGGCGCTCCAGCTCTTCGGTGCTCAGGTCGAGCACGGAGCGGGCCGTGTCGCAACCCACGCGCTTCAGTTCGTCGATGATCCAGGTTTCGATCTCGTCGCTGAATTCGTCGAGGTCGATATCGAAGTCTTCCACTTCGCCTTCGTTGTCGCGGTATACGTCGATGTCGAAACCGGTCAGTTCGCAGGCCAGCTTGATGTTGACGCCGCGGCGGCCGATGGCAAGCGACACCTGGTCGGGCTTGAGGTAAACAGAAGCGCGCTTGCCTTCCTGATCGATCTCCATCGAAGTGATCTTGGCAGGAGTGAGCGAGCGCTGGATGAGCAGCTGGATGTTGGCCGTCCAGTTGATCACGTCGATGTTTTCGTTCTTCAGCTCGCGCACGATGCCGTGGATGCGGGATCCTTTCATACCCACGCAGGCGCCCACGGGGTCGATGCGGTCGTCGTAAGATTCCACCGCCACCTTGGCTCGCTCCCCCGGGTCGCGCACGATCTTCTTGATCACGATCAGTCCGTCGAAGATTTCCGGTACTTCAATTTCCAAAAGTTTTGCCAGAAACTCCGGTGCCGTGCGGCTCAGGATGATCACCGGGTTGTTGTTCTTCATGTCCACCTTGCGCACTACCGAGCGGATGGATTCACCCTTCTTGAAATAGTCCTGCGGGATCTGCTCGCTCTTGGGAAGGATAAGTTCGTTGCCTTCCTCGTCGAGGAGCAGCACTTCTTTTTTCCACACCTGGTATACTTCGGCGGAGATGATCTCGCCCACGCGGTCGCCGTATTTTTTAGCGAGGATGTTCTTTTTGAGGTCGCCGATGCGGGAAGCCAGCGTTTGCTTGGCGGCCAGGATGGCGCGGCGGCCGAAGTCTTCGAGGTTTACTTCCTCGTACAGCTCTTCACCCACCTGGTAGTCGGGCTCGATCTTGATGGCGTCGGAGTATTCGATCTCTTCGAGGGTATTATAGATGTCGCCGTCGTCTACGATGGTGCGGCGGCGGAAGATCTCGAGGTCACCTTTTTCCGCGTTCACGATCACGTCGAAGGTTTCGTCGGAGCCGTATTTCTTGCGCAGCAGGGTGCGGAATACGTCTTCCACAACCCGCATGAGGGTGGGGCGGTCAATATTTTCGGCCTCCTTGAATTCCTGGAAGGCCTCAATCAGGTTGATACTTGCCATAGATCGTAGTTTCGAGAGCCAAAGCGGTGAGCCGTGAGCCGTGAGCGGTGAGCAGCATACATTCTACTCATTACTCATCGCTCATTACCCATTACTCCCTGCTCATTGTTAGAACTTTACTTGAACTTTTGTGGTTTTTATATCGCTGAACAGGATCGTTTCCTGCTTCACTTCTTTTTTCTTGCCTTTGCCGCTTTCGGTTTCGAGCACGATGCCGTACTCCGTAGCTGCGAGCAATGTGCCTTCGACCTTCGTTCCGGGCTCGTCGTTGAGCGTGAGCTCCACGGAGCGGCCGATATTCTTGGCATACTGGCGATGGAGCTTCAGGGGCTCGTCTACGCCGGGCGAGGAAACTTCCAGTGAAAAGTCGCCCTCCGGGAAGAAGCCGCTTTCTTCGAGCTGCTTATACAGCTTGCGGTTGTAGCTTACCAGGCCCGAAAGCGGAAGGCCTTCGTCGCCGTCGAGAAAGACCTTTATGTTGTTCGTCGGCTTGATCCGCACTTCCACGAGGAAGTGTTTGGGGTCGGCGAGCAGGCTTTGGATCTTCTCCGTTATGATCTCGATGAGGTTCTCTGTTGTCATAGTTAAATAGAAGAAGGGAACGTCCACGTTCCCTTCTTGCTTCAAATCCAGCACAAAAGTAAGGGAAACAGGGGTTTTCAACCAAAAAAAACAGTTTGTCACGTGAGGTTCGTCCTTTGTCGTTCCCGGCGATGCATTTTTTAACGAATTCCAAATTGCGGATGCCGGTTGCCGACTCCCGATTCCGGTACCTTTGGCCCATCATGTTCCTGACCTATCTTTTTTGGTTGGTACTCGGCTACCTCGCCTTCCGCTTCATTGTTGGCTTTGTGATACCCATGGTGCGCACCACCCGCCAGGTGAAGCGCAGCTTCCGCGAAATGAACCAACGGATGAACGAGCGCTTCGGCGGCGCCGACAACGGGCAGGCCGGCACGCAAAAGGTGCAGCCCTCCGGCCCCGCGCCGCGTAAAGACGATTACATTGATTTCGAGGAAATAAAGGAGTAAAGCGGCGGAATCTGTAAGTTTGCAGCCCCACAGGGGGATGTCTGATGTCTGATGTCTGATGTCTGATGTCTGATGTCTGATGTCGGATGTTGGATGTCGGATGTCGGATTTCTGGGTTCGGGTTGATAGCAGCGATCAGAGATCCGGCATCCGCGGTTTTCTTTCGGATCCTTAGCTCAGTTGGTTAGAGCGGCTGACTCATAATCAGCGGGTCGGGGGTTCAAGTCCCTCAGGATCCACAAAGCCCTCGCGGAAGTTCCGCGGGGGCTTTATTTTTTGGGGTGCCCGACAATTCGGCCCGCTTGTTGGTTAAGTATAAAGCATTATGAGTTCTCAGCCAAAGCAACCCCGCGTACAACTCCAATTCCCCAGCCTTGCCGATGCGGCCCGCTTCGCTTCCCGCCTGCTCATGGGTTTTCTGATCGATACGCGCCGCTGCATCATCGTTGCCCGCCTCAACGAAGAAGAACGCAACCTGGCACTCAACCGGTTTCACGCACGACCGGTGTCCGGCTGAAAAGAAAAGCCCCTCCCGGCTTAATTAAGGCTACCTTACCCGGATGAACAGCAATGGACCGGTGATCGTGATCGAGGATGACGTGGACGACCAGGAGATTCTCACCGACGTTTTCAAGAGCCTCGACTACAAAAACGAAATCCATTTCTTCCAGGATGGCGAGACCGCCCTCGAATACCTGAACCGGACCGATGTCATTCCCTTCCTCATTCTCTCCGACGTCAATATGCCCAAGATCGACGGCTTTGCCCTCCGCGAAAAAGTGAAGATGGACGCCAAGTTGCAGGTGAAATGCATTCCCTACCTTTTCTTTACCACGTCTTCATCGCAAAAAGCCGTTATTGACGCTTATAGCATGTCCGTACAGGGATTCTTCATAAAGCAAAACTCCTTCGACGAGCTCCGCGAAACCATCAGCATCATCATGCGATATTGGAAGAAATGTTCCTCCCCGAATAACTACCTGTAGCCGGTGGCAACGGGAGGTAGACGGTAAACACCGACCCCACCCCCGCTTCGCTGCGCGCGCGCGCCAGGCCTTTGTGCGCCTGCGCGATCTTTTGCACGAGTGCCAGGCCGATTCCAGTTCCCGGGTAGTCGTCCTGCCCATGCAAGCGCTGAAAGACCTCAAACACCCGGTCGCTGCCGGGGCCTTCGAAACCAATGCCATTATCTTCTATCACCAGTCGCGTATATGCAGCGTCCTGTGAAAGTTCCGCATCCGCAGATGCGGGCACCACGCTGGCCGAAATGCGCACCAGTGGCGCCGCTCCGGGCCGGGCAAACTTCAGCGCATTGTCTACCAGGTGCAGCAATAGCAGGCGCATCTGCGATCTCGCCCCAAAAACGGAGCAAAGACCGGCCACCTCAACTACCGCTCCCTTTGCCGCAATGGTTTCGGAAAAGGTAGCCGTGACTTCCGCCAACAACGTTTCCAGGTCGTGGAAGGACATCTCTTGTCCCACCGTGCTGATACGCGAATACGTATACAGGTCCTCGATCAACTGGCGCATCCTGCGGCCCGAACGAACGATACGTTCAAAGCGTGCTTTCTCCGCGTCGTTGAACAGGCGGTCCTTTACTTCAGACAACTGGTCGAGCCAGAGCAACATTTTACGGATCGGTTCCTGCAGGTCGTGGCTGGATATATAGGCGAAACTTTCCAGTCCGGCGTTGGCCTGGAGCAACTCCAGCGCGCGTTTTTCCTTTTCGCCATTTTGGTATGCGAGTTCCGTGTTAGCGGCTGCGAGCTCTTCAGCCCGCTTGTCTTTCTCGGAGTTCTGGTAGTCCAGCTCGATGTTGGCAATATGGAGTTCGGATGCCCGCTTTTCTTTTTCATGGTTTTGCCGCGCGAGCTCGTCCAGGGCGGCGGCCAGGCCTCTATTGGCTTTCACGAGCTCGTCGGCCTGCGCATCTGTTCGGCTGAATTCGTGCAGCAGCTGGCGATTTGCAAAAGCCAGTTCTTCGGCACGGCGCGCCGCCTGCCGCGTTTGAAACAGCAGCTCGCCGCTTGCCTGCTCCAAAGCAGCCGCCAGTTTTCTTGCTTCTTTTGCATGAAACGCTGTCTCTTCCTGAGCAGTGCGCAAGGCAGCGCGGAGCGCGGCAACCTGAGCTCCATCCGGCGCTTCCACTGCAGATAACGGTTCCTGCAGGAAAAAATTCTTGTTCATAACATTCTGGGTTACACGAAAGCGATCGGGTGGTGCGGGGTGGAAGAAAGAAATGCCGATCAACAGTAGGAACTTAATTCAAGGTACGTCATATATGCGACAAGCCTGCCTTCCGTGCTGCGCTTCGTACATAAGCGCATGTGCTGCACGCAGTGGCCGGGAGGCGGCATTTCAAAACTCTTCTTTTGTGGCACGGTATTCCCATCTATTAGTTGTCCGCCTCCCTACAATTCCCCACCACTTTCTTCCTAAACACGACATTATGAAACAGTTCTTCCCAGCCATCGTTGCGCTCTTGACCCTTGCCGCCTGTAATTCCAACCCTAAGGTTACACCTCCAACCCCACAGGATACAACCGGCCTGGCAGCCTTCCAGCAGCAGCGTCTTCACAACATTTCCACTTCCGAACTCGATTCGCAGGCAAGAGTTGCCACCGTGCAACCTGCGGCAGTGCGCCAGGTGCGCACGGTTCGTAAAAGCACCGCATCATCGGCGTCGGGCGGTGGCGGATCTACGGCCAGCAGTTCGGGCAGCGGCACTGCCGCGGCACCCGCAGCCGCCGAAAAGAAAGGCATCAGCAAAACCGCTAAGGGCGCCATCATTGGCGGTGTAGCCGGAGCCGCTGGTGGCGCACTCATCAACAAAAAGAACCGTGCAGCAGGTGCCGTCATCGGGGGCATCGTAGGTGCCGGTGCAGGTGCCGTGATCGGCAACCAGGCCGACAAGCGCGACGGACGACATTGATCGCTAAAAATCACCAAACCCCTGATGAACGCAATCTCCCGGTTTCGCAAGAAGCCGGGATTTTTTTGTGTAATGGAGCTGCGATGTTTATTCTGCGCCAACGGGCTGATTAAGGGAATGTGGCACGAAATTCCACGTGTTATAGAAACGTTTGTATGATGGACACTACCCAATTCCGAGACGAAGAACATGATGCCGTGGCGAATGGCTTTCGCACCGTTCCTGCCGTGATAACAGGATCGCTGGTGCTTTTGTTTTTTATGTCCATCCTGTATGTGCTCTTTAGCGGATATTGAAGACCGCTCGCTACAGCCACCGCTTCCTTTTAAAGAACCATAAGAACAGAAGCGAAGCGATAACCATAAGTCCCAATGCGAACGGATAACCCCAATGCCATCCCAGTTCGGGCATATTGTGGAAGTTCATCCCGTAAATAGAAGCGATCAGCGTGGGCGGCATAAAGATCACCGTCACCACCGTGAAGATTTTGATCACTTTGTTCTGCTCGATGTTTACAAGACCAAGAAAGGTATTCTGCAGATATTCCAGTCGCTCGAAATTGAATTGCGTGTGCTGAAGGATGGAGCCGATGTCCTTGATGATAACGCGCAGCCGCTCCTTGTCCGATTCTTCCACATTATGACTTTTGAGCAGCGACGACACGAGGCGCTGCTTGTCCACGATGCTTTCGCGCGCAAGAATGGTATTTTCCTGTAGCTCGGTAATGTCGATAAGCACCTGCTCCTTGAAAGAGCGTTCCTTGGTAAGCTTGCGGCTGTTGTCGGTTGTGAGGCGCGAAAGGTGCTCGATGAAGTCGGCGTCGAGGTCGATCTGGAATTCGATCAGCGTCAGCAGCATGTAAAGTCCATCCACATCTTTCCCGGCGCGCACCGTTTTCAGGCGCTTCACCGTTAGTGCGAATGCTTTCAGATCGGCGTTGCGGAGGGTGAACAGCACACCACGCTGCACGATGAAAGACACCTGCTCGGTTTCGAAGCTGCGGTCGGAGTAAAGGATGAAGCTGTTGTTTCCTTCGAGGTAATCGTGGCCTTCAAAAAAACGCGAGCTGCTTTCGATCTCCGCGGCTTCCTGCGGCGTAAAGAGCTCGATGCCGAAGTGCCGTTCCACCGTTGCCTTTTCCACCGCCGAACTTTCCTGCAGGTCTACCCACACGATGCGCTGGCTGTCGGCGGGCTCGAGCAGGCCTGCACCTTTTTCCCAGGTGAGGCGGCCCTGCTCGTTGATGTAGAAAAGACGGATCATAGTGAATGGCTTTGCGCGGCGGTGGTTCCAAAAATAGCGAGGCGCGCGCCAATTAAGACAGGTTGTTGCGGCCCCCTTCATTTGCTTCCGCAGGCGGTTCCTCGTAGTGCTCGCGCACATCCACCGGTGGGGTCTTGCCGCCTTTCATCCGCATCTGCAGCACGTCAACGCCCAGCGCGAAGGCCATTGAAAAATAGATGTAGCCTTTCGGGATGTGGTAGCCTAACCCCTCGCCCATGAGCGAAACGCCGATCAGCAGCAGGAAGGAGAGCGCCAGCATCTTGAACGCGGGGTGGCGGTTAATGAAGGAGCTGATGGGGCCGGCGGCAAAGAGCATGATGCCTACCGTTACGATCACGGCCACATACATGATCCAGAGTTCGTCTACCATGCCCACGGCCGTGATGATGGAATCGACGGAGAATACGAGGTCGAGTATGAGTATCTGGATGATGACGCTGCGAAAGGTGTTGGCCTTGATGTTCTTCGTTTCATCGCCCTCCTCTCCTTCCATCTTGTGCCAGATCTCTTTCGAAGCTTTGTAGATAAGAAAGAGTCCGCCCGCGATGAGAATCAGGTCCTTGCCGGAGATGCTCTGATCCATCACCTTGAAGAGTTCGCCATCGAGCTTCAGGATGATGGAGATGATGCCGAGCAGGCCGAGTCGCAACACCATGGCGAGAATGAGCCCGAGGCGGCGCGCCTTCTGCTGCTGGTGTTTGGGCAGGCGGCCGGCAACGATGGAGATGAAGATCACATTGTCGAGACCGAGAACCACTTCAAGAAGGATCAGCGTGAGGAGGGCGATTACCTGTTCCATCGGCCAAAACTAAGGGTAGGGCGCTTGAGCAATCATATCGGAACGCCAAACATGGAAAAACCCGCCCAGTAGTACGGGTCTGGCTGTTTGTTTTTATACTCGAGGACGGCCCTGCGCCAGGCTTCGTAAGGAAAATAGTCCTGACCTTTCCCGTCGCTGACAAGATGTTTCAGAAACAACGACATCAATTCGGGTGTGCGGCCGTCGCTGATTTCCCAAAGGCTCATCAGCACATTGCGTGCGCCTGCGATCTCAAAAGCGCGTGCAAGACCAATGGTACCCCCGGCATGGGCAAGGCCAACCCCAGTCTCGCATGCGCTCAGCACCACGAGCAACGCCGCCATCTTTGTCGCTTGAATCTCGCGCGTGGTAAGTATTGCGCTATCCCCTCCGCCACTGAGCAGGATGTAGCTCTTTGCCATTGGGTTCTCGATATCTGCTACGGCGTGGGTAGCGAAATATACCAGTTGGGCATTGCCCATGGCCGCCAGGACCTTCGCTTTTGTCGCCTTTTCGGAAAGTAACAATTCGCTCTTCGGAAATTGTCGGGAGGCAGCCAGTAGTTCCGCGTGCGCGCCTGGAAGCGGGGTAAATCGCTCCGTCAGCGACCCGCTGTTCACGGGAGCGCCTACCAAAAGCACCTTGCCATTGTGCTCACTCCATCGAGCCGAATCGTTGACCGCATATTTTGATGCGCGGGCAAGGTATTCAGTTGTGTTCGTCATATCCCGCGACTCTGGAAGGTCTTCCCGAACAGGCACGTTTTCATTGAACCCCATCAGAACGAATTCCATCACAGATGGTGCAATGGAATAACTCATTCGCTCAATCAGGGGTTTCTTTTTGATGGGAAGGCAGGCAAATGGGAAAGAACCAATGTTGAATGTGGGGATCAGCACCAGGTGCTGGAGGCTATCAAGTGGAAACTTCTCCGGAAGCAGTAAATGGGCTGCCTCCTCTGCCAGCGAGGCAACACTTTGTTTTGCTTCAGCTTCTTTTTTGCGAACACCTCGCGCAGCAGTTCCTGTCATGTGCTGGCCGATGGCATCATGCAGCCGCATCTGCAGACGCTGAAGTTCTGCCGCCGTTACGCGTCGTATGGAAGTATCGCGCCTACCGCTGCCTATGTAGATCAATACGAGACTGTCTGCATGCAACGTGTAAATGATTGCGCCTGCTGAACGCCACTGTTCCAGTGTACGTGCAACGTCGTCCAGGTCAAAGCGAAAAAGTTTCCGGTAGCTCTGCCAGTCAAAATTCGGGGCGCCACGTCTGGCCCAAAGTTGGAGGTGGCTTTCTACGGCGTGCAACAGGTTCATCTCGGCAAAACCCTCCAGTCGTTCGGTGTGGGAGAGTAAAATGGAGTCGGTCTTGCTCTGCGCGGCTGATGCAACAGTAGCACGTTGCGCGCCGGCGGTCATCGCCAGCAAAACCGTACCAATCAAAAGCTGCATAGAGCGGTTCATCCCGGTTAATTTACGATGATCCAGGCAAATAACACGATCGTTTTGCGACTGAAAAAAACGATGAAAAGGACCACCCTCGTTCAACCGGGAGGATCCTTCTGCGGATCGGAGGACCCGCGTGGAGCCGGATTAACAGGCTTCTGCTATCTTCGCGCCGCATCGGGCGAGTTAACCTTTCATTAACCCTTCGCCTCATACTTTCGCTTTTTAACAACGACAATGAGAAAATTTCTATTGGTAGCGCTGGCCCTGAGTGTTTCGGGAATGGTGATGGCGCAGTCTGACTCGACCGTAAAGCGCAGTATGCTTTCCAGCCGCGGCCTGCCAAAGGGCAACGACCACTTCATGGTGCAGGTGGGCTACACGCAGTGGGCAGGCGCTCCCGACACACTGAAGATGGGCGGCATTCCGCGCTCGCTCAATATCTATTTCATGATGGCCTTCCCCTTCCGCACCAACCCGCACCTGAGCGCAGCCATCGGGCTGGGTGTTGGCTCGGATAACATCTTTTTCAAAAACACCGAAATCGGCATCCGCGACAACAGCGCCACGATCGCGTTCCGCAACGTAGCCGATACGAACCACTTCAAAAAATACAAGCTCACCACCGATTATCTTGAAGTCCCCATCGAACTGCGCTGGACCGCACGCCCCGACGACGATGCGCACAGCTTCAAAGTGGCACTGGGTGTGAAAGTGGGCACCATGCTCAACGCAAAAACGAAGGGCAAAACGCTGCAGAACGCTGCCGGCACCACGATCAACGAATACAAAGAGAAGGAATACAGCAAGCGCTTCTTCAACAGCCAGCGCCTCGTGGCCCAGGGCCGCATCGGCTATGGCCACTTCGGGCTCTTTGCTTCCTACCAGGTTTCGCAGGTGTTCAAAGAAAACCTCGGCCCCAACGTGCACCCGTTCACGATCGGGTTTACGCTCTCCGGGCTTTAAGATGCGCACGGAAATCACGGAACATACTATTTTGAAAAGCTGCGCAATGTGCAGCTTTTCTTTTTCGTGGATTCCGTCCCGAAGCTTCGGCATTCCGTGCGTCGCCTCCCCGGCACTGTGATTGCACTATTTTTGATCCGATGATCGACAACAAGAACAAAATCGTTGAAGAAGAAAAGGCCGTGCTGGTGGGCGTGGTGCAAAAGGAGCAGACCGAAACGCAGGTGACCGAATACCTCGACGAGCTCGCTTTCCTGGCAGAAACCGCGGGCGCCGTCACCGTGAAGCGGTTCATACAAAAGCTTGCGCGGCCCGAACCGAAAACGTTCGTGGGGAAGGGCAAGCTGGAAGAGATCGGCAACTACGTGCGCGCAAACGGCATCAACCTGATCATTTTCGACGACGAGCTTACGGGCGCACAAATCGGCAACATCGAAAAAGAAACAAAGGTCAAGGTCATCGACCGCTCCGACCTGATCCTCGACATCTTCGCTAACCGCGCAAAGACGGCCCAGGCAAAAGCACAGGTGGAGCTGGCGCAATACCAATATATCCTCCCGCGCCTGCGGGGCATGTGGACGCACCTTGAGCGCCTCGGGGGCGGCATCGGCACGCGCGGCCCGGGCGAGAGCGAGATCGAGACCGACCGCCGTATCGTGCGCGAAAAGATCTCGCTGCTGCGCAAGCGGCTAAAGGAGATCGACAAGCAGTCTTTCACTCAACGCAAGGAACGCGGTGAGTTCATCCGCGTTTCGCTGGTAGGCTACACCAACGTGGGCAAGAGCACGCTGATGAATTTGCTGAGCAAAAGCGACGTGCTTGCGGAGAACAAGCTTTTTGCAACACTCGATACCACAACGCGTAAGATCGTTTACGAAACGACACCGTTCCTCCTGTCGGATACCGTTGGATTCATTCGCAAGTTGCCACACCACCTGGTGGAAAGCTTCAAGAGCACGCTCGACGAAGTGCGCGAGGCCGACATCCTGCTGCACGTAGTAGACCTGAGCCACCCGCAGTATGAAGACCAGATGGGTACCGTAAACAAAACCCTGCAGGAGCTCAAGAGCTTCGAGAAGCCGATGCTCGTGATCTTCAACAAACTGGATGAATACGTGAAGAAGACATTCGACGCCTGGCTCGATGATGCTACCAGGGCCGACCTCCTGCGCGAGCTGGAGGAACGCTGGCAGCGGGAAACCGGTGGCAATGCGCTGTTCATATCAGCGCTCGAACGCACCAACATCGACAAGCTCCGCGAAGTGGTATTGCAAAAGGTACGCGAGCTGTATCGGATCAGGTATCCTTACAAAACTGAGTTCTTATATTAACTAAAAAGTCAAAAGGCTGATACCAAAGCGTGCTACCGATCCCCGGTACTTGCGTTATTGAATTTTGACTTTTGAATTTTCCCTTTGTTTATTTTGAATCTAACCTGGCATAAGCTCGCGGAGTCCATCGAAGAAATTCCCTGGAACGCCAACAACCTCGCTGAGATCGAAGCGGCGGGCAGATCGTTTTGTTTGGCGCGCCACAACGGACAGGTATTTGCCATAGCACCCAAATGTCCGCACGCTTCGGGCAGGATGGCCGGTGGTGTGATCGATGGGCAGGGAAACGTGGTATGTCCGCTGCATCGCTATAAGTTCTGTTTAAGCAACGGCCGCAACGTAAGTGGCGAAGGATATTTTCTTAAACACTTTCCATTGGAGTGGCGCGAAGACGGCCTTTACGTTGGTCTGCAAAAAGGCTTTCTCGGGATCTTTTAACCCCTCGTCAATAAGGCCTTGGCCGTACCGCAAAGGAATCACTACATTGAGGCCGGGAATATGTCTCGTCCAGAACCAACATGAATCTCGCTCGCTACCTCGAAAGAACCGGCCGCCTCGTGGTCGCAGTAGCACTCTTCTGCGCGCTGCTGCTTTTTCTTGTGTGGTATCTTATCCTCCGACAGCTTGATGAAAGCAAGCAGGCTGCGCTCGACGCAGCCGTGCAACGCAACAACAACCTTGTTGTCACGCTCGAGCAACAGGCCATCCGCACGATCCGCAATGCAGATGCGCTGCTGCAGCTGGTGCGCTACGAGTATGCCAAGAGCGGCAACCGCATCAACCTCGACGAGCTGCTCGACCGAGGTGTGATCGACATGCATTACGTGGCCGGTGTATCGATCATGGATTCGCTCGGCCGCATGGAGGTTAGCAACCTTCATCTTCCGGTGGGCACTTCCGTAGATCTACGGGACCGCGAACACTTCTCCTTTCATAAGAAATACGCCGACAGCCTTTTCATCGGGCTGCCCATCGAGTCGAGAACGCTTCATCGCGCCGTGATCGTGTTGAGCCGCCGCATCAGCCTTCCCGATGGCTCGTTCGGTGGCACCGTCGCCGTGCAGGTAGAACCGGGCACTTTCATCCGCTACTACGCGCAGGCCAACCTCCGTCCGCACGACCTGATCTCGCTCATTGCTCCCAATGGCATTACGTATGCGCGCCGCACGGGCAACAAGGAAAGCTGGGGCGAAGACATTCATAAGAGTCCGCTCTTTGATCACCTGGCGCAACAGCCGATAGGTTATTACTTCGCTCCCGATGCCATTCACGGCATTCCTACCTGGTTCAGCTACCGCCGCCTCGATGGCTACCCGATGGTTGCAACCGTGGGCGCTTCCGAGCAGGACATCCTTGCAGATCATCGCACGCTGTCGCTTCGCGAGTATCGCTTCGGTGCTATCATCAGTGTGTTGCTGATGTTGTTTTCTGCAATGGTGCTTACCGTATTACTACAACGCCGCACGCGCATACTCGACATCCAGGCAGCAGAACAGCAAAGAAGGCGCGAGCAAAAGCGCTACCAGCGAAAGCTCACGCAGCAGATCATTGCTGCGCAGGAGCGTGAGCGCGAAGGCATCGGCCGTGAACTGCACGACAACGTGAACCAGGTGCTTACCACCGTGAAGCTGAATATTGAACTGGCGCAAGGCGATCCCTCGCTGGCGCCGGGCTTGTTGGAACGATCGGTGCGCTATCTGCAGCAATGCATTGGCGAGATACGCAACCTTTCGCGCGAGCTGTCGGCGCCTACGCTGGGAACGCGATCGCTGGTGGATTCAATTACGGCCCTCGTGGAGATGGTGGCTCCCGCCGCGCAGCTGGACATCCGCTTTCGCCACGACGCTTACCGGCAGGGCCTTCCGAAGGAATACAAGCTGGCCTTATACCGCATCCTGCAGGAAGCGTTGAACAACGTGTTGCGCCATGCGGGCGCGAGCAAGGTCGACATCGAGCTTGCGCAATCGGGTGGCGTTACCATCCTTATTGTGACGGATGATGGAAAGGGCTTTACGCCCGGCAGCCCGCGCGGGGGCATTGGCCTAACGAACATGCGCAGCCGCGCGGCCGTACTTGGCGGAACGCTCCAGGTGCAATCCGCGCCGGGCCGTGGATGCCAGCTGCAGATCCGCGTGCCCATCCCCGGGCACAGCACGAACCTCGAATAGCAACCAATCCGACGCGTCCGCATTGATCCCTCCCGCCCAACGGGAGGATTTTGTTTAGTAGGTAATGGTGAAAGTATAGAAGCCGCTTTCGTAGATGCTGTTGGCGCCGCTGTCCTGACCATCCCAAAGCAGCACCTTAAAGTAATACGTGCCGCTGTATTTGCTGATCTCCGGGTAGGGAATGAAGATGTACAGGTCGCTGGCGGTTTGACTGTTGTAAAGCGTTTGGTAGTAACCGGGGGTGAAGGTGGCTGATGATGAAACATTGCCGCTGATGGTGCGGAACGATCCATTGTCGTCGGTGAGCGGTCCGTTGCTATTGTAGAAATACGCTACGGCTTTCATGGGGCGTCCTTCGGCGTTGAAGATGGTGAACTTGGGCATGATGGCCATGCCGAGCACGCCGTTCTCGCGGTAGTTGTGCTGCGTAACCACGTCGAAGCGGTAGACGAGCATACAGGTGCCGCCGCGGCTTTTGCCGGCCTTGCTGCCCGCGTCCACATTTTGAACGCTGGCGGAGCCGGGTTGCCAAAGCACGCCTGCGCCGCGGCTGCCGGCTGGTGCCGGTTCCTGGAGGCGGAGCGTGACGGAATCGGGCGCGGGTGTAGCTATGGAGCCGGTTTGCGCGAAAGTGACCGAGGTGGAGCCAAGCAGGAGGGCGGCCAGCAGGAGGCGCATAGGGATGAGTTTAGTGTGGCTAAGGTAGCAGGAAAAGTGCGCCAGACACTGCGCTGCAGTGCCTCAAAACGTTCCGCTGATTGCTCTTTGAAAAAAAAATTGACATTCAGTGACAAGCGTTTACGAAAAATCCTATTTTTGCCCTCCCGAAACGGAAACCAGCCGATGAAGCGCAAGCGGAAGTGGTTGGCGCCTGGCTCCACAGGTTCGTTGCGGGAAATTCCTCCTTAGCTCAGTTGGTTAGAGCATCTGACTGTTAATCAGAGGGTCTCAGGTTCAAGTCCTGAAGGGGGAGCTGAAAGGTCTGAAAGTCATTGATTTTCAGGCCTTTATTGTTTTTAAGCCTCCCTGATTTTAGCCTAATTCTCAGGCTGCTAGGTTTCCTTTTGGTTACCATATCTCTTAAAGTTGGTTACCATTTTTCCTGCTGAAACCCGCCATAGGCCTGCACTTCAGAAACGAATCCGACTTCTCTCCTTTAAATCAGGTTTCTCATGGCTAAGAATAACCTCACAATCCTTTTCTGGCTCAATAAAGCCAAAGCAAATAAAAAGGGCGAAACACCTATCTATCTACGCATCAGCTACGACAACAAACGGAAAACTCTATCCACTGGCTTCTCAATTACCCCGGAACGGTGGGATAGCTCAAAGGGACAAGTAAAAGGCTCTAAAGACGAATCCAAGCAAATCAATGCTTATATCACCCAAACCAGAGCTAAGCTTATGGAGCTATTCAATGAAATGCTCCGTCGAGGTGATATTCATTTCGACACTTTGATAGAAAGATTCTTTGGCCGGGATTCAAATAACAAGACCCTCCTTGAGCTTGTAGGCACTCATAATTGCGACTTCGAACGCCGGATAGGGATAGACTACACAGAGTCAACTTTTGAGAAATATGATATCCTTAGGCGCAAGTTAGAGGCATTTATACCCTTCAAATATCACCGGAAGGATATTCGGCTCGTTGACATCACTCACAGTTTCATGGCTGATTTTGAGTTTTACCTTAAGGACCATGACAAGAATGAACACAACACAGCAGTAAAGTATCTGAAGAATTTGAAGAAAATAATCAACCTAGCATTGATAAATGGATGGCTTGAAGACAATCCCTTTAAAGGATATAAGTCCAATTACAAGGATGTTGACCGAGTGTATTTAACTCAGGCAGAGCTAGATTCGATTGAAGCAAAAGAGTTTCGTATTGGACGACTGAGGCTGGTTAAAGACCTATTTCTATTCCAATGCTATACAGGCTTAGCCTATAGCGATATGACAAACCTCACCTTCGGAAATTTAGCCCCGGGCATAGATGGAGGAAAGTGGATTTTCACAAGACGCAGGAAAACTGATGTCAGGTCAGCCATCCCCTTACTACCGAAGGCAGAATCCGTAATAAAGAAATATGAAAGTGCCAACTCGAGCTTTGACCAACGGCTATTTCCAACCTATAGCATTCAAAAGTTCAACTCCTATCTAAACGAGATAGCGGATTTATGCAATATTTCCAAAAGGCTAACCTCCCATGTAGGAAGAAGGACTTTTGCGACTACTATTGCTTTATCGAATGGGATAAGCCTCGAAACTATCAGTAAGATATTAGGGCATTCAACGACGAAAATAACAGCTCAATATGCTGTGGTAACCGATTATAAGGTTAGTCAAGAAATAGGTCAGCTAAAGAGTAAACTTTTAAAGAAAAGATAGCAGCACTGGCCTCTCTTTCAATTTGTATTATTTTACTCGCCATGAATATTTCTGTAAAGAGCTATAAGGAAGCCATAAGAACACTTTCGCCAAAGCATCAGGAATTCTTGAAAGCGCTTTTCTATTCTCCGGATTCCACAGCTACAGGACGCGAATTGGCCGCTTCTTTAGGTTACAATAGCTATCAAGCGGCTAACAGACATATTGGGGAAATCGGCAAAAGAATTGGAACTTTCCTTGACGTTGAATTTGAAACCTATTTTGACTATCGGAGCGGGGAAAGAGAGGCCTATTTTTACACGATAGGGCCATGGACAGATAAAGGATGGAAAATGTGGCCAGCTTTACGTAAGGCACTTGTAAGCCTTAAACTGGTCGCGGAAAATGGAAAACAAAATCAGATAAACGAACGTTTGACCACTGAAGTTTTACCTTTCGTTGAAGAAAAAGCATTGAAAGAGGGGAAAGCAACACTTGTTCCTGTAAACAAATACGAAAGGAACTATCTAGCCAGACGTATGTGCATTGAGATTCATGGCAGGAAATGCAAGGCTTGCGATTTCGATTTCGAACGCTTTTATGGCAAATCCGCTGAAGGCTTCATCCATGTACATCATGTTAGGCCTTTACACACAATTAAAAAGTCTTATGTCGTTGACCCGGAAAATGACCTAGTTCCATTATGCCCCAACTGTCATTCTGTTGTTCACTTGCAAGAACCGGCTTTATCAATAGAAGAATTGAAGAAAATGCTACAAAAACAAAAACGATTGTCCAACAGGACAACAGGCCGTTAATCGTCAGTGGAATTAAATGGCTTAGGCTTACTGAGTCTTAATTGAAGAAAAGCTGTTCCAAGCTACGAACCGCCCTTTATAATGTAGTCGCATTTGACTATTGCACACACTCTTGCTTCGCTATTATCAATTTCAGCTCATTGAAGGGAACAGCTCCTTATTCGGAGCTTCTTGCTTATCTTAACTGACCTGATATTGACTGTCCAGTGCATGATAATTACCAATATGGGTTGAAGGATGGCCAGCTAATCCATGTGAAAAACGTGGAACGTGGCTTGGCGTGTGGTTGTGAATGTCCTGCCTGCGGCAAGGAGTTCGTGTCGTTCAATAAGCCGGGACAGAAGGCAAAGGCTCATTTCAAACACAGGCCAAGACAGTCTTGCCGGTTTGCCTTTGAAACTATCCTACACTTGATGGCTAAGGAAATATTGGCCGAAACGAAAACCCTTTACATTCCTTTCCCGAAAATCCGTCATGTTGCACAGGCAGAAGCAATTTTACGCGGTGCCTTGATTCAGTTTGACTACGAATACAAGCCGGTTCAATTTGATGTTGTTGAAATGGAACGTTGGAAAGGGAAGTATAGACCGGATTTGAAATGCGTCCGCGGTGACAATACGCTATTTGTTGAAATCATAGTGTCACATCAATTAGATGAAGAAAAGATTTTTAAGGTAAAGGATGATAATGTGTCAATGATTGAAATTGACTTATCCAATGTTGGACGTGAAATCACAAGGGAAGAATTAGCCGAATTTCTTGCAAGTCCCAAAACACCTGTTCGTTGGGTCAATATGGCGAAAAACCCGCCAGAATATGATGAAGTTTTGAAACAACGGAAAGAATTACGGCAGTTCGTCAGTCAGAGTCAAAAGGTGTTATTGGCAACAACAAGCAACGAAGTCATCTTCGACTGCCCTATCAAAACACGATTAGACAGACCGTTTGTTTATTCTGACCGTTGCCCCGCTTGCCGATATTGTGCTGGCATTGTTCGTAACCAATACGAAACAAAAGTTTGGTGCATTGGCGACAATGCTTGGGAATACAATAAGCTACTCGGCCTTTAATCTGCTTGTTAAATTATTTTTTACTCGTCCAGTGGAAACCCCGGTCGTATTTGAATAGAGGGGCAAGGCATATAACAGAGTTTTGCTGCCCAACATGAAGATTTCGTGGTTTCTGACGGGAAGTATCGAGGGTAGCATTTCAAGCCGCATGGGTCAGGACTGGGCTAATATAGAATTATTTTAAGGCTTGCTACAGGCACCTATCTTTCTATTCGCATCCTGCTACTTACCGCTTTTGGCACTTACTGACTGTCCATCACTATTGGCATCAACTCCAGTAGCAAGTAACCCCTGCAGGTCTTTTTCGAACATTGCCCTTTCTTCTATCATTTTCTTAATCATGGCCAATCTAGCCTTCTTAGAACATTTCGCAGCATATTTGGGATTGATTAAATAATATCCTTTTTGCTGCTCATGACGCAGTATCAAGTTTAACTTCTTTAACCGGAGAACGTACTTATTTACCGACTCTATACTTAGAGTTACCTTCTTACTGGTTATCTGCCTGATTCTACCAATGAACAATTCCTTCAGCTTGTTATCTATTATAACGGAATTCGTATCAGCTCTCATTTCTTCACACAGAAAGTCAAAAAATGACCGAGCTGGCGGAGGCAACTGAATTAAAAGGTGCTGGCAATTGAAATACAGGCTAAAGCATCGGCTGGCAATTAGCATAGAACTAGGAGCCCCAAGCTTAGAAACGGCCTTTCCACTTAGCGTAATTACCTCATATCCCTCTTTCATATTACCACAAAGATACTATTCTCGATATACTTATCTTCGTCTACAAAGCCTGATTTTATTGAAAAAAGGCCCATTTTGAAAAATATTGAAGGCTTGGTCTGGAAGGCGTCTGTACTTGCCTGTTTAAAAACAATCAAATCATCCAAACAAAACAAAAGCTGAATGGTATGAACAAGCGAAACATAATTGAAGAAACTACAGATTCGAGTTGGAGCGCCCATCAAAAACTACTTAAGAACTTTACTTTTAATAACAACCTGCCCCGATTCTACAAATCCATCCGCGTCCGGAGAGTAGTATCGGCCAGAAAGTCTGAAGGAGTTGTTTTACCAGAACACAACCAAGAAACTGTAAGTAAAACAGGGATTGTCTTTTATCCAGAGGCTTTGGAGTATCTGTTTTTCTTGGAAGGCATTCCTAAAAAGCTTTTTCTCTTCTTGACTTTTTACTACGCGTCACCAAAAACGAATCTCTTCCGTTATAACGCCCATACTGTTACCGACTTTAACGCTTTTTGTTCAGATATGAACTCAAATATTCCTTCCCCCCATACGACTAAGCAAGCTTTGGAAACCTTGAAAGGCAGAAATATATTACTTAATAAACAGAAGGGCTTATATATGATAAACCCCCTTATAGCGGCATCACCTCTTCTTAGAAGAGACTTAATCGGAGAGTATTCTAATCTGCTTTTGAAGAAAAAAAGGGACATTATTAATGACTTCTATCCCATCAATGGAACAAACAAGTCAAATGACATAGAATTATAAACGTTAATGAAGCACAAATATTAAGGAAGAGTTCAAATCTATCTTTCTAATAATCAGTTATTTATGAACACATCTGTCATGTTTATTACACAAAATACTTGACAGATATCCCAAGAGAACTATATTTGCAATAAGAAATAGCTATGGATGCAAAAGTGTCATATCGAGTTAAGAGAAGCCTTTCTAGCATTCCTGATGGGGAAGTGTTCAATTATCGGCGATTCGCCAGTCAAATTGAAAGTGAACAGGCTATTGTCCAAGCGTTAAGTCGTTTGTCTAAAAAGGGAGAAATAGTACGTTTAGGTAAAGGACAGTATTATAAACCCCGTAAGACAAGGTTTGGTACACTTAGACCCTCTGAGTCTGAAATTGTAAACACTTTCACGAGGAAGGGGGATTCTCAAGTTGGATATTTGACTGGACTGGCTTTATATAACCAGCTTGGTCTTACAACTCAGGTATCAAATACGCTTGTTATTGCTAGAACTTCTAGATTACCAGAGAAAGAAGTAAATGGCTATAAAATCAAGTTTGTCACTCGCCCAATCAAGTTTACGGAACAAGACATTCCTCTATTGCAGTTACTAGATGCAATTAGAGATATTAGAGACATACCAGACACTACAGTCGACCAGTCTATTGTTGTGCTTGTTGCAAGACTAATAAGTCTGTCCTCTGACAAACTAAAGAGGCTTATTAAGCTTGCTTTGGAATACAACCCGGCTACAAAAGCATTGACGGGAGCCATACTGGAGTATTATTTTGATACAGTAGATGTTACTGTTTTGGCTAAATCTCTCAATCCCTTGTCAAAATACAAGATTGGGGTGGCATCGTCTGTATTGCCTAATGCTTCAAACTGGAATGTAGAATGAAATTACATGAGTCATCCCAAGACTTCAAAGACGCAATAGAAGCAACAGCTCAGGCTTTGAAACTTCGCCCAGTCTTCGTCGAGAAGGACTATTGGGTGACTTATGTACTTAAAAACCTCTCCAAGTCTCAGTTTGCCAATCAAGTTGTCTTCAAAGGTGGCACATCCCTTTCGAAGGCTTATGGCTGTATTAAAAGGTTTTCCGAAGATATTGACTTAGCAATTTTGAATCCTGCTGATTACAGTGGAGGGCAGGTTAAAGGACTATTGAAAACAATCACACAGAATATTGCTGGTAACCTAACTGAAATTTCTAACCATGCGGCCACAAAGAAGTTCGGAAAAATAAGGGCGACAGTTTATAGCTATCCTAAAGTAATTAAAGATGCTAACTATGGAGTAGTAAGTGACAATATACAGATTGAGATAAATAGCATGGCTAATCCAGTGCCTTATGTTGTAAGGCCTATTCGGTGCTATATAGCTCAATATCTTGAGTCGGCTGGCCTTCTCAAAGAAATCACAGATTACGAGCTAGAGCAATTTGATTTACAAGTCTTATCCCTGCAAAGGACCTATTTCGAAAAAGTATTATCAGTCAATCGTCTGTCTTATGACCTAGAGGATGGACTTGTTAAGAAGGTTCGCCACTTTTACGATATTCATCAGCTTCATCATCATCCAGAGCTCGCAGGAAATATCTTGACTCAAGGGTCTTTTCCCATTTTAAATGATGCAAGGACCGATGATGAAGAAAATCGCACTATGGATGGAGCATGGAAAGGCCAGCTCTTAGGTCAGTCACCTCTATTTACTGATATCGAAGCAACGTGGCAAAAGGTTAATAAAGAATATAGAACAGGCTTACAGGACCTTCTTTGGGAGGACGAGGCCCCTTCACCTGAAGCAATCCAAACTACCTTAGGCGAGATTAAGGTATTTGTAGAAGACTTTGACAAACACCACCCTCCGCAAGTCAAAACTGAGGCTCAAAAAGACGAGCAGCCAACAGAGGATAAAGTTGAAGAATAGCAAGATTACTCTTCTCCCTATTCAATCAGGGCAAGCCTCTTTACGCCCTGTTGAGGCAGCTGGACGCTTATCTCTATTTAGGCAGCAAGCTTATACTCTAGACAGGTGGGATTCTTCCTAATATTTCGATTCAGATAGTTTCTTAGCGTATTATACTTCAACTGGCTGAAAAGCGCCGCTTCCTTAGCATTTCTAAACTCTTTTCCAGAACAGTTATCAATAACAGCCTTTCCTTTCTTTGCGATAAGGCCATTAGCATAAGCATGAATCATATTTTGAGAATGTGTTACCCATTCTAGATTTTCGAGCTCGTTGTCGAGCTTCTTACCATTCTTATGATTTACTTCAGGCAGAGAGTACTGATTAGGTATAAAGACCTTTGCCAAAATAACATGCACAAATAGAGTCTTACAATGACCTCCCCTACATAATGTTACAGTCCGATATCCGAAGTTGTTGATTCGAGACTGTATGTATTGCTGCTTATAGTGACGTCTATGACTTCTGATGGATACAAACCTTGACACACTTCTAATTGTACCAAGGCGGTTAATTTTATAATACCCTTCGAAATCAGGGATGGGATACCATTTTATTAGCGATTTTTTTCTCATATAAGACATTGATTGGAGAATATTTACAAAGACACAAATGGCCTGTCCCAATTGACGTACTGAATTGCACCAGAACGCTTATTCGATTACAGATTAACAGGGGAGTATACGCCTTGATGACCTCTTTAGGAAATGCAACTTTACATGGTTGTGTACAAGCCTACTGTCTGGTAAACGATAAGGCTTCACCATCAAGCTTAGCACCCATGGCCTAGTGTCAAGTAAAAGATTATTAAATAGTCTTGGGATTGAGTCTATTTAGACCGGACAGACCGCTTCTACATTAGTATATGGATTGAGCGTCCGCACAACTCGCCAGCTTCTATTACTATAATATACGAAATATTTTGACACGAATAGCCGTACAAGACGGCTTTAAGGATATAATAACTAGTATAACTTATCTGGAGTAGCGTGCCTGTCTCTGGAGAACAGATAGGGTTTACCCCCCGTATAGCCACCAAGCAACCTTGGCATCCCCCCCTATAAATATTTCCAAGAATTGAAGCGTCTGGAAAGATGTAGCACTTCCCCTATTCACCTATATGATGATTAATCTAAGAGGTTAAAAATGAAGGGTCTGCCATGTCGAATATATTACTAAACTAAATCATTTATCAGAAATATGACTAAAAACAGAAGTCCGTAGAACCCAAAAAGAACGGACCGTAGCAGCAACTACAGCCCGTTTTGCATTAGGAATGATTCAATAACAAATCACTCAAAATCTGAAGTATGAAATTACAAATTGCCCAACGAAAACAGGCAAAAATTAAGATGGCCATGCAGGGCCCCAGCGGTGCTGGAAAGACAATGAGCGCTTTGCTCTTGGCCTACGGCCTTACGGGAGACTATGGCAAGGTAGCTGTAATTGACACGGAGAACTACAGTGCCTCACTCTATGCGCACTTGGGTGGCTTCTCGGTGCTAAACCTGACGGCACCTTATGAACCGGAAACATATATCAAAGCAATTCAGCTTTGCGTGGATGCTGGAATGGAGTGCATCATCATTGACTCCATTTCCCACGAATGGGAAGGGTCTGGCGGAATCTTAGACATTCATTCGAAGATGATAGGAAACAGCTTCACTAATTGGGGCAAGCTTACGCCCCGCCATAATCAGTTTGTTCAATACCTATTACAAGCGCCGGTACATATAATAGCGACTATTCGGTCAAAGCAAGAATATGTATTGGCTGAAAAGAACGGCCGAAACGTCCCCGAAAAAGTAGGAATGAAAGGGATAACACGAGATGGATTAGATTATGAATTCACCCTTGTTTTCGATTTGGACATTAAGCACTTCGCAGTGGCAACCAAGGACCGGACTGGTCTCTACATGGACAAACCGGAACAGAAGCTCAGCCCAGATGTCGGAAAGCAAATTTACCGCTGGTGTTTAGAAGGAGTTCCAGCAGATAATCTCGCCAGTCGAATTAGTGATTGCAAAAGCCTAAGAGAGCTATTAGTGCTCTATGACCTCTATCCGCAGGAAAGAGAACAGCACAAGACCTTATTCACTGAAAAAAAGGTAGAACTCCAAGAATCACAGCAACAAAATCATCTCGAATCTCAAAATTAAAAATCATGAATCCTAATAATCGAATCATTCTTCATCCTACAGCTAGTAACGTACAGCAGCCTCAAATAGAACTTGCCCAATCATCAGAAAAGCCATTCATTCAAGCAAACACGGAGCCGGCAGACTTGATGGAGCTTAGACATAATCATATTATCCCCGTTTATGTGAAGGACAACGAGCCCCTTATCAGTCATTATGACTTTATTGAGGTGGCACAGGATGCAGGTTCTATTGTTTATGGCGACGGCAGTCTTGCAAAACCGGCAATCAGGGTAAGTCACCCAATCAAGGGAAGAATACCGGAAGCTAGGAACAAGCCTGCCTCTGAGCTGCTGGAGCATGAGAAGACGCTCTATTTTGAACGAATGATGTTCCTGATAGAAATCCCCTGTAACTACGACGAAATAGGCGGAAATCGGTTAAATCTCACAATCGGTGGAGTCAAGGCGTATAACCTAGACCGGCTGTCGAATAAGAAGGGAGCTTCAGAGCATTTTAAAGTCTTTGTTGGGTTTAAAAACATGATTTGCTGTAACCTTTGCGTCAGTACAGACGGATTGATGGCAGATATCCGAGTAACATCTAAGCAAGAACTTTATAACCAGATATATGATTTGCTCTGTCGGTATAATGCCTTAGAGCATCTCACTCAGATGCAAGGGCTTAGTCAACTGAGCATTAACGAACGCCAATTTGCTCAAGTAATCGGTCGGTGCAGACTTTATCAACACCTCAGTCCGGAAGCCAAAAAAGGCATTCCTGAACTCCATTTTGGAGATAGTCAAGTGAACCAGATTTGCAGAGATTATTACCGAGATGAATCCTTTTGCCGGGATGAAAGTGGGAACATAAACATGTGGCGAATCTTGAACTTGTTTACTGGGGCTAACAAAAGCAGCTATATTGACGGCTTCTTAGAACGTGCTAGTAATGCAAATCAGTTTGTTAGCGAATTAGCACAATGTATTAGAAACCGGAGCTACAACTGGTTCTTAGCCTAACCAAACTAGGTTAAGCTGTATTTTGTTTCAAAGGCTGAAAGTCGCCTAACGACAGTCGGCCTTTGTTCTTTTGAGACGGTTTCCTGTCAAAAAACCCCTGAAAATGAAACTAGAGGGCTGGCTAAGGCCGGCCCTTTCTTAAACCTTTCTTTGGACCCGGCCAAGACCTATACTAACTTATTTAGCATACATTTGGCCAGAAGTTTAAAGAAGGCCAATTGATTTTTTTTCAATTCACACCTATTAAACTTAGAACAATGAAGTACGGAAGAGAATTGTCAGATAACCCTTACTTTGCCCCTGTGAGTATTCTTGATTCTACTGAGAAGCGTCGGATTGAAGCCAATAGATTATTAGACCCAACTAAAAAGTCAAAGCTTGGTCAGTTCTTCACCCCTGCACCCATATGTCAATTCATGGCGTCACTTTTTATTGACATTAGTGATAATACCGTTCTACTCGAACCCGGATGTGGCGTAGGCTCGATGATTGCTGCTTTTACAGATGAGGCAATTCTGAGAGGTAAAACAAAAACGTGCAAGGCATTGGCCTTTGATATTGAAAGTATTATAGAGCCGTATATCCTACAAACACTCGAAGTTTGTAAAGAGCAAGCGAACGTTTCTGGAATCAATTTTTCCTTTGAATTCAACCTACAGGACTTTATCCTGAATTTCGAACAACAGAGCACCTTATTCAATTCTCCTGAAGTGTCTCATGTTCTGATGAATCCGCCTTATAAGAAGATTAATAGCGACAGCGCTCACCGAAAAGCCTTAAGTAAGGCTGGAATTGAGACTGTCAATCTATACAGCGGCTTTGTAGCTCTGGCTATTAAGATGTTAAAGTCAGGTGGTGAGTTGGTTGCTATTATTCCACGGTCATTTTGCAATGGCCCATATTACCATGCATTCCGGAGACTAATCCTTGAAGAAACAAGCATTCAACATATTCACATTTTTGAAAGTCGAGAACAAGCTTTTAACGACGATGAAGTTTTGCAGGAAAATATAATTATTCACTGCCAAAAAGGAAGGAAGCAAGGGAAAGTAAGAATAACTAGTAGCCCAATTGCAGACTTTCATATAGACTCAGGAAGCAAAAAGATTATTGCGTCGGATATGACCTTTCGTGAAATAGAAATAGATGCCTTGGTCAAACCCAACGATAAACAACAATTCTTCCATATAGCGACATCAGAAAGTGAACAACACATTATAGATGCGCTGTCGGTATTTACGAGCTCGCTGTCTGATATAGGCGTCGAAGTAAGTACAGGGCCTGTTGTAGACTTTAGAACTAGAGACAATTTGAAGTTCGACCTTTCTCACGGGGGTGTGCCTCTCATAACTTCAAGTGACTTGAATGGAAAAATACACTGGAAAGAAAACTCTAAAAAGCCAAGCGTAATACTTGTTAATGATGCAACCAGAAGCAGCCTTTGGAAAAACTCAGGTTGCTATGTGATAGCAAAAAGGTTCAGCAGTAAGGAGGAGCGTAGAAGAATTGTTGCGGCTGTTTATGATTCATCACTGCGCTTTGACTTTATCGGATTCGACAACAAGCTCAATGTATTTCATAGTAAGAAACTCGGTATTGACCCACTGATTGCTAAAGGCCTATTTGCCTATTTGAACTGCACTTTAGTTGACAAATATTACCGTCAATTCGGAGGCCACACACAAGTAAATGCCTCTGACTTGAAAGCGCTTCACTATCCTTCACTCATTAGTCTGAGGAGAATCGGCGAAAGTGTCACAGAACTAGACACGAGTCAGGAAAAGATTGATTCAATTATTTCGAAAGAGATTTATGAGCTTGGGGGCATCCTAAAGCGTAATCCACTATTCGTGGAAGAAAAGATTTCCCATGCAACAAAATTGCTCGGCAAAATGGGATATCTGAAAACACCTAACATTGGTAGAGCTGCGATAACCCTCCTAGCTATCACTTCCATACACCCTACCACTAAATGGAGTGAGGCAAAAGCAAATCCTATTTCAATATCCGATATTATAAACTGGTCTAGCGACGAATATGGAATCCAGTATTCAGAGACCTCAATAGAGATGTATTTAAATACTATTATTGAACCTTTTCTCGATTTAGGGATAATATCACCACTTTCAAAAGTAGGTACAAGAAATCCTATTTTCTCGGCTACTCCGAAAGCTGTTCATGAAATACGGGGCATTCAAGTTGACAAGAAGGGTCAAGAATAATGTTCAATTATCATATGCTTTTGCGGGTCTTCAGCTATCCACACCTTACTTCCATTAGCTAGATTCCTGTTAGCGGTCTGCCGAACATAGAAATCTTTCCATGTGAGATATGTGGTAGTTGACCCTGCAAACTTCTTATTTGATTTTTCACAGATTTTGGCCAATCCTTTTATTTTGTGTTCGTCAACTTCCCCATCACTTGTCACCGCTTCAATAAAGTAAAGGGAGTCCAGCTGAGGGTTAAATAAGATTGCATCTGGGTAAGCATCCTCTTTGCCTAATTTAATACCATACTTGTCCATGAGCTCTCGTTCTTCCTTAGAAACCCTATCTCCATCTGAATCATCTTTGTAGACCAGAATATATCCGGGTAAGAAGAATTTAGCATACAAAGAAATTGACAGCGCAATTAGGTCTTTATGTGAGCTTGCACCAGCTTTCCCCATTGAGGCTTCAGCCGCAGCAACCTGCACTTCCAAACGTTTCCGACTAGTATCGTTCGCTATCCAAGTATTAAGTTTGCTTTCAAAATCAGCGTTGCCATAGGCTTTGAGAACTTCTACGAAACCACTATTTAGTCTGTAAGCACTATTCATTGATTTCGCAGTAGTATGCCCTATGAGAAATTCATCAGGTCGCTTGAAAGTGACAGCTTCTATCACTCCAATGTCACGTAATGGCTTAATCCAGTAATCCCGACCTTCCCTATCCAGTTTTCGTCCTTTTCGCATCAGGATTCCCACATAGCCGCCAATGTGTGCAATGCTTGCTCCGTTACTAAACTTAACCGAGTCTTTCTTTGTGAAAGTAGAGGGAAGTTCATTATCAAGCAGGCACCAAACGACGTCAATTAGGACAGAGGTTCCTTTTCCAATCTTAGTTAAGGCCATAACAACGCCCTCTTTTTGTATGCCTTGATAACTTGACTTTAGCTTGTAATCTTCTTGCAAACGCTCGAAGTAGTCCTCGACGGTTTCTTTCGACGTTTTATGTAACTTCTCTTCCGACATATCAAAAAGTGTGGTCATCAGAATACTTATCTTAATATTAAATCTATAATTTTTTCTTAATCAGTCGATATAGCGCTAAGAAACCTCCAGAAGTTTCATTCGTTCAAGAAAGGAGACTTGATAATGCAACAATTCATCGAAGGTCAACAATGTTATAAACTGCGCATTAATTTGCCGCATTCGAGTGTTCAAAATATCAAGGTTTTCTTCTTTGCTTTCTGAACGACCAATCAGGAGGCTGTATTGCACTTTACTGGGCAAATATCCATATACACTCGAAATACTCTTTTTATACGCGTCTGACTCTAAGTAATCTTTGTAATCGTTAACTTGAAATATATGGTCGATTAAAGAAGAATAAGGGCCCGGGTGGAACTTTTTTCTCTTTGTAAAGTATTCTGTCGGAAGCTTTACTTCTACAATGCTTAAATCAGTCTGCTGACTGAAATTTGGCTTCAATGAAAAATCCGGCTGGTAAGATTCGCCATTCCCTCTTTGTAGTCTCGCTTCATACCAATGCTGGCTATAGTTATCCCTTTTCAATAAAAATGGATACTTATTGAACACGCGATGGAATCGCTTTTCCTCGCGCTTTCCTGACCTCATCGCCCGTTTTAACTCAGAAATATATTTGTCTATCGCTATTTCTACTTGTTTAGTATTGATAGTCAGCCAATCGTAGTCAAGCTTTCTCGGCAAAAGCCTAAAGCTATCAGATAATACGTTTGTAACCGAGTGAGCTCTGCCTCTCTTCCCTAACAGTTTCGAATAATTTACCCTTCCCGAATTATAAGCTATACCAAGACTATCTAAATCGTCGATAACCGCTCGCCTCCAAGTTTTCACGACGCTTCTAAAATCGTCTATATAAAGTGATAATGCATCCGCCCCGGGATTGCTAATAAAATGCGAAGCTGGCTCCTTCCTAAAAGCATTCACGTTTAAGTCATTATCGACAATTAGAACAATAGGAATAGTGCAAAAGCGAAAATTACGCGACGAATATATCCGTCCATCATCCATACGAAGAGCTGATAGAAAACTCTCTATTTTTTGCAGGCCGACGTCATTCTCTGTCAGAATAATGTCCACATGGTCTTGATTACCCACTACATTATTCTCAAGGAAGGCACTCGCACTTTCGTACGAATTGAAAAATATGATGCTGTCAGATTCACAAAACGAACTAAGGCTATTCCTAATAGAATCGAAGCTCCAAGTATCCTTTCCGATGTAAATGACTCTCAATGTGGTTTAGATTACTTTTTTAGACTAGCACTTATTGTCCACTAATTGAGCGACAAATATTGATACCCTACCAAGCCATTATTTATTGACGAATCCAAATACCGTACGCATAAAGCAGGGTCTTCGAAACAGCGTAAGTCAATCCAGATTTTATCTTTTTTTAGATATTCCACATAAAAGTCGAATACCTTTTTACAAACCACAGTATAGGTTGGCCAGATTGAAAACTCACCAATCAAAGTTCCTTCAAACCAGATTTCCAGCTGAGTCTCAGCATCTAACTCAAGAAATTCATGAATTGTCATACTCAAATCTATAAAAGGCAGATTTGAATGTGATGAGGGAAACACCACAAAAAGATGGTGATTTTCCCACCATACGTGGGTTTTTTAAGCAGAAAACGGCAAGAAAAAGTCTTTTAAGTCAACATCAAGAGCAATTGCTAATCGGACTATGGTAGCGAGCTCGATGTTCTTTTGACCATTCTCAATTCTACTTATCTCGGTTCTATTGATACCAGATGCTAATTCTAGGTCAAGTTGAGATAGGCCACGGAGTTCCCTTAGTTGCCTTAAGCGGCTCCCAAAGGCTTTCTTTTCTAACTCGAACCTATCCTGCATAAGCTGGAAAAGGTCAAAGGATTCAACACGATAAAAAGTGTGTTATAACTCACATCTTAACCAATTTCCATAATTTCAATTAATACTCTCTATCATGAACAACTCACTCGTATTTGTAAGTTTAGTATCGCTCCTCTATTCTTGTCATAATGTAAAGCCTCAGGATAGCAAGGAAGTAAATCTTATTCGACCCGTGTATCATCCATATTCTTTGGGGATGCCCATGATGGACGCCATCAGGCACGACATGATATATCAACTTGCAGCAAAATCCCCATCGCAAGAAAATGAGCTTTCTATGCATAAGACAGCACTAGGGAAGAAATATTATGCGCGTCCAATAATTGTGGCTGGAGATACTGATACTGCCCTATATGGACTAAGGGTAGTATATAGCATGAAGCAAGGTGAATTGAAAGACGCTGCAAAGCAGGACGTCATGTTCGTGATGGATAACAATACTAATGTTTTCGACACTGAAATAAGAGACGATGTAATTGCCAAGGTATCGGCAAAGTACGGTTCACCGGACGACGTAGACACCGTAAGTGCTATAGAGCCCACTGGCCTCCATATTCGCTACTCTTGGGTAAATAGAAACGATGTAGATGTAAGGCTTGATTACAAAGCGCAAAATCGTTTGATGATAGGAGATTTCGTATACTATTATTCTATTGCGTTGGACTACAGATATACTGAAGCTATGTTGAAGAAAATAAATTATAGTAGCTCGAGGTACTAAGTAGCGGTGTAATGCACATTGGGCGCGATTTAGCCCACCAATTATTGGCAACTTTTCAACTATTGCAATATTTGCTGACTATTGATTCCTAAACTCAGCTAATTTCCACTCTGAAACCAAGGTTTATCCGGCAAGATGAAGGGTTCTATGCTCAAAAATAATATATATGATAGAGTACCTAAAAATTGAGGGATTTAAATCCATTAAGAAGATGGAGCTTCCACTCAATCCAATTAATATTTTAATCGGAAGCAACGGAAGTGGCAAGTCGAATTTCGTGTCATTCTTTAAGTTAATAGCATCAATATTTGAAAGAAGGTTTCAACAATATGTTGCTGAAGAAAAGCCTGACAATATACTCTACTTCGGCAGAAAAACCACTGAGCACCTGAACGCTAAAATCATATTTAGCAATGATGATGGGGATAACAATGCTTACAACTTTTCATTATCCCAGACCAATGAAGGAGGGCTATATATTGGTTACGAAGGGTCTGGGTTTAACGTTAGCGTGTCAGATGATTCGCATAACTACTTTTACGAGCGAAATATCCAAGAAAGCGAATATGCAAAATCAGATTGGAAACGTCATAAGTTCCTGCAAGAGTATGTTGCATCTCTCCAAGTATTCCACTTTCATGACACCTCTTCAACATCGCTACTTAGAAGGGGATGTGATATAAACGACAATAGATTTTTGAGGCAGGATGGACGGAACTTGCCCGCCTTTTTATATCTATTGAAAGAAAGACAACCTAAGGTTTATAATAGAATACTGAAAACTATTCAGTCAGTGGCTCCTTACATCGACAGATTTATAATTGAGCCTTCATTACTGAATCCCCGAGAGATAGAACTAAGGTGGGTTGATAAAGGAGACCCACAGTCAAACTTCTCCGCCTATCAATTTTCAGATGGTACACTGCGTTTTATTGCATTAACCACTTTATTGTTACAACCAGACCCGCCAGAAGTAATTATTATTGATGAGCCAGAGTTGGGGCTTCACCCATTTGCCATCAACAAACTTGCGGGAATGATTAGAGTTGCCTCTTCTAAAACACAAATAATAATCTCAACCCAATCCGTCAATTTAATAGACAACTTCCAACCAGAGGACGTCATCACCGTTGATAGGAGCGAGGAGCAGAATCAGTCGATTTTCCATCGACTAGATAATGATGTTTTAAAATTATGGTTGGAGGAGTTTAAGCTTGGTGAACTATGGCAGCGCAACATTATTAACTCTGCTCAACCATTCTCCAAATGAAAAAGATTATACTGATTTGTGAGGGGCCGACTGAGCAAGAATTTTGCGACAAAGTGCTTAGGCCCCATTTCGATAACCTTGGTATTGAAATAGAATATCCTATTATTCTTCATTCAAATGGTGGAATTGTAAAATGGCAACATTTAGTAACTCAGATTAATTTGCATCATGCGGCCGATAGTACAGCACACATCACCACTTTCATAGACTACTACGGTATAGAAGTACACCATAATTTCCCGGACTGGGCATTAGCACATGCTGAGGCAGACAAGAATGCACGGATGGTGATATTAGAAGCCGGCATGAAGAATTCTTTAAATGGGGCAGCTCAAACCCAATTTATTCCCTATATCCAGCTTCATGAGTTTGAAGCACTTATCCTTTCCGATAGAACTGCTTTCGATAGATATTATGCGCCTGAAGAATTCAATGCCGCAGCCCTGACTGCTATTTGTAGCAATCCGCCCGAATCGGTCAACAGCGGCCGCACTACTGCACCATCTAAACGACTAGAAGCAAACATCACGGTTTTTGACAAAGTGACCGATGGAGCTGAGTTGTCATTATTAATCGGCCTAACTAACATTAGAGCCGCATGCCCAAGATTCAATAATTGGATTGCTAACTTGGAAGCCATCTAGACTTCATTAGCTTTATCCTGCTGCAACTTGATTATTTTGGAGAGCATCGTTAGGCATCTCCAAACAGTAAGAAACACAACCATCACCCCGAATAGGTCGTAAGCAAAAATGATGAGAGTATTTGAAAGTGGAACTATGAGCTTTAAAATATAGCCCAGAAGTGAGACTAATGTAAGAGATAAAATTGCATGCTTAAGATGGTGGACAGTTCGAAAGTAGAAACTGGTCGTAAAGAAGAACTTGAATGTGCTAGTTGGCCTTTTACCTGCATTCGCATCATCGAATGAACTCTTAAAGGAGATTAATACTGTCAACAGCGTAAGGACGAAGCCAGCCAGAGTAAGAGCAATAGTTGATAAGTCAGAAACTATCGAGTTTAGCTTCTCCCGGTCAGGAATTGCAACTTTGTTACTGACAAAATAATACGAAACCGTACTCGCAACAAATGTTGCAATTACGAAATCCCAAAGCAGTGGACGCTTAAAGTAAAAGTCAGTCATCTAAAGGTTTCTACAAATGCTGAGAAATCATCTTTTATTAAATCATACCATGCCCGGCCTCCGTTAAGAGTTGATGGGTTCACGTGCTTAATTACCTCTTTCTTTCCTTTGACCAAATTAAAAGACTCTTCTCTCCCATCTTCAGTTTGATACCTAATTACAAAATTATCGAATAGGTCAACGTTTACAGGCTTTTCCTTGAAGAGTGTCAAGAATTTCTTCGCCATCGCATTACCGTGAACGTTTAACTCCGAGCTTTCGTATTGCTTACCGGGAGTTTGAAATAATGCTTCAACCTTTAGAAATTTTGGATTGTAAATGTTACCCATGTGGGTCATGCCCGACAAATAGCTATTTCTAGCCTCGGTATCAACGGCCTTCAAATTCCCGGGTTGAATCTTTATTTCAAATTGCAAAACATTCTTGAGTTCTGCCAGAGCTTTATCAACGGGTACGTCCATGAACATGTCAACGTCAGTAGCTCTCGCGAGATTTAATTTATCTCTGGCTATTACCCGTAAGTAAAATTCTAAATCAGAATCTCTAGGCCCTTCATGATTGTACTCAACGCACATAATTACCTTGGATGTGCTATAATCAATAAAAAAGTGAGTTTCTTCAGCAATCTGCCCTTTGCTGACATCAAGCTCTATTAGTTTGTAGGTTTCGGCCGGCTTCAGTTTCGGAACCTTACCTTTTCTCAAAAGAGCGATTGAACCGACAATAATCTTCTCTTTGAGCATGAAGTAACAGTTAGTTACAAACAAAGGGCGGGATACAGTGTCTTTTCGACCCTCATGCCTTTCAGCAAGAATACCTTTTCCATCACGTTGCTCCTTGTTCAGATAAACGGCAACATCATAGATAATATTTCCACTGTGCTTATTAGTTACTTCCTTATATGGAGTGAACTTTATCTCGAAGAAGTGGAAACGAAATGGAACTTTGTCCTTATCCTCAAGGTGGTTGGAGCTTGTCATCACTGTGGTTTAGGCGTTAGAGTTGGTTTGATTGCGCTACAAGTTATTAAAACATGGGTAATTACAGAATAACTCCTTTTGGTTGATGTTTTGAAATGTCTTCCAGCTTCATATGTATCCACTTTTCGGTCAAACACTCAAATGACATCTAAAAAAGCTTTTTACAGAATATTCACCGGGCTTTTAGAGGTCGCAAAACAGTTACCACATGCTCACATCAAATCATAACTCATTGATACTGTTAATCAGAGGGTCTCAGGTTCAAGTCCTGAAGGGGGAGCTGAAATCAAAGGGTTACACTCGAAAGAGCGATAACCCTTTTTTATTTGCACGAACCCTCGCCGGCTGGCATGCGCGACGAAGCCCGTCCTAATCGCCACGGATCCTGAATCATGCAAGCACCAATCCCTAAAGCAACTCGAACCCACCACCCACATGCAGCGTGGTTCCGTGCACGTAGCTGGCATCATCCGAACAAAGAAAAAGCGAACCATGCGCTACTTCTCTTGGCTCACCCAGGCGGCCAATCAGGCTCATAGAAGGAATAATGTCCTTTTCTTCAAGACCGAGGCCTTGTAAGGCTGCAGTGAGCATCGGGGTGCGGATGGCGCCGGGAGCTACAGAGTTTATTCGAATGCCCCGGATACCGTATTCAAACGCCGCCGCCTTCGTCAACCCCACTACACCGTGCTTGAAAGCCTGGGAAGCCGGATTGCCTGCCGTGGGCTTGAAGGCATTGATCGACGAAATGTTGACGATCGATCCGCCATCAGCCTGCGCTAAAAACTGCCGGATCTCATACTTCATACACGAGGCCGTTCCTTTCAGATCCACGGCCTGCAAGCGATCCCAATAGTCCTCGTCAAGGTCTTCAAACTTGTTGTTGTCTGGTTTCAATGCCGCATTGTTCACGGCACAATCGAGACGGCCAAACCGGGTTACTGCAAATTTCACCATTGCTTCCACCTGCAACGCATCCGAAATGTCAACCTTGCAGAATGCCCCTACGCCACCAGCGGCAACAATTTAATTCACAACGGCATTGCCCGCTTCTTCATTGAAATCAGCGACCACAACCTTTGCTCCTTCTTCTGAAAAAAGTAGCGCCGTTTCCTTACCCATGCCCATTGCGGCACCGGTGATGATGGCCACTTTGTTGTTTAACCGTTTCATTTGTTTGTTTTAATTATTAAGAATAGTGTGCTAAAGTCAACGCATTATACCTGCCTTTTGATCTTCCATATCGCGCCCGCCTCCGTTGTCATCGCTTCCACCTTCCCCTGAGCTTCGAGATCATGAAGAATCGCTTCCGCTTCGTCCAACGCCACATCGTAAAACACGGCATATTCCTTTAATGTAACTGTTGGGAAGCCCTCGAAAATGGCTTCCGAAGTGGCTGGTGTTTTCTTGGAAACCTCGGCCGTCAACAGTTTCAACAATGCCTGCTCATACACATGGTAAGGCTTGCTTCCATACACTTTGAAACGGTTGTCTTCTGCATCAATAAAATAGATAGTCGGAAACCCTCTGACACCCCAGGCCTTTGCCACCGCCAGATCTTCTTCAAATAACAACGGTGCTTTTTCAGCGTAATCACGCTCGAATGTTGCCGCATCCAAACCTACTTCCTTCGCTGCCTGCTTCAAATGCTCAAGCTTCGTTATATTCTTCCTTTCAACGAAGACCATTTCTTTTATACGGCGGAGAAAGAGTGCAGCCTTGGCGCTGTCCTGCAGCTGCGCAGCTTTAAAAGCAATGGATGGCGGGTAAGAAGAGTGTAACGGATCTGCATTCCAAACTTCGCCATTGATCGGCATCTGGTAATGCGCGCCCGCTTCTTCCCAGTGCTTTGCCACGCTCTCCGGCCCATTCACATCACTACCGCCATACTCACTCCAACTCTTTAACAGCCCGCCCATCCGGTATTCAATGTCAAAGTAGTCGCCATACTCCTGCTTTAGCTTGCGCATCTGAGGCTCGATGCCCCAACAGGAAGAGCAAATGGGATCTGTGAAATACAAAAGCTTCACCGGCTTCTGCGCATTTGCGGCGCCGATGGACACAGTTTCGGCTACTTCACAAACACCTGTGGTGGTATCACAATGCAACCCTTGCGTTATTTCGTTATTCTCCATGATTCTTTTTTTAGCGTTTGCAAACTGTATTTCTATCCCGCGCTCGTGATCAACAAAATTACCAATGGAGCCTACCGTCTTCCCTTACGTTCGGGCAAGAAAAACCATTGATTTTAGTCAATGGAAAACGACCGGAATCGGTGTATCTACGGCTACGGGCCTTTCGCTGGCAGAAAAGAAAAATCCGGAATAGATGCTTCTATCCCGGATCTTTTGCTAAGCAGAACCTTAATTCCTCGGGAGAATATCAATGATCACAGTACGATTATAAAAGCGCTCTTCGGGATAGCCATTTTCAAAAGGTGCCATACCCTGTTCTTCACCAAATCCGTAGGTCTGAAATTGCACCCCGCTTCTTCCGGCACGTGCCAACGCTGCTTCAAGTATCGATTGCGTGCCGGCGGCACGGTCTTGAGACAAGGAAAGATTATACGTTTCATCGCCGATGTTATCGGTATGACCGTGAATGCTCACCAGAGATCCGCTCGGGATGATCGGCGCTATGATATCGGCGAGAAACTTCTCGTATGAGGCAATGGACTTCGACTGATCGAAATCAAACAGGATGCTATACCGCAGCCCTTCCTGCACCGTTTCATCACGCTGCTCCAGGGTCAGGGCGCCCGGCTGTTCGATCGCCGATCCACCTTTCAAAACACCACGCATTTGCACCGCATAGCTGCCCCGGGGATTGCCGCCTAAAATGGTTTTGCCCGGCACCGAAGCCTGATCGCCGGTATAAGGGCCATAATGTTGCACCCGCCCCTGGTCGTCTGTCAGGTCCACGGTCCACGACGTGAGTGAACGCGCTGCGCCGGTGTTTGTAAAGATCACGTGGCTATCCAGTGGATCTTCCTGCAGTGCCGTTATCTGAACCGGCTTCAAAAAAGGCGAGGTGCTGCCACCCACTTGAAGAAACATCGCCGGCGAATTACTTATGATGTCTACACGACGGTCGCCCGCCTTCAGAAGAGCTAATTCCTGAGTCGCACCCGGCTGTTCGGAAGGAATGACCGGCTTATCGCGACCTACTGTAGTAATACGGGAAGGTTCAACTCCAAAGAGTGCAACGAGATAGGCCTTTACGCTTTCGGCCATCATCCTGCCTTCCGCAGGGTTTTTGTCAGCCGCGCCCTGGAGCGTGATGGTGCTTTGTGCATCCGCGCGAAGGCGGTCGCCAACGATATTCAGGATATTGTAGTAAACAGCCATCTGGCGCGACGAACGCCCGTTGCTAAGATTAGCCGGCTGTCCTTCCTGCAACTGAACTTCGCGGAAAGACGAGGCCTGACTGCTATTTAATTTCACATAACGGTTGGGGATCTCTACCGAACCATTATCGAAGAAGATGGAATTGCGCAAAGGAAAGGTTTCTTTCACGCGGCGATTGAGTGCCACTGTTTTCGGTGCGCGCACAGAAAAGGCCACTCTGCCTTGATCAGCCGGGGCAACGTCGGGCAATGCAGCCAGCGGTACTCCTTTTGGCTTTACGCCAAACTTCAGGGCCATGCCTGCGCGCACCGTATACACCGACCAGGATTCTACCGACCTCGGATTGTGTCCGATGTTGGTCAGGAAGGATGCGAACGGAGAAAGCGTCATCTGCGTACCGGCTCCCGGCTTCGACAACGGAATGTCTACGCCCGCTCCCGCCTGCGCCGACAACAATACCTTGCGCACGTTGCTCCAGTCGCCACTCTTCTCAGCTTGCTTGTCTTGTGCATAGATGAAGGAGCGCGATACGTTGATGCTGACGGCAGGACCGGCAAATACATAAAAAGCTGAAGCAAAAGGAGCAATGCGCAGACTCGGTTCAATCGCAACGTAGCTCAGGTTGGTGGACAACTCTGCCGGACAGTTGCAAGGAGCCATCACCTCATCGAAAGTGCCACCACGATTGTCGAAAGCGAGGTTCAGCATTCCACCCCAGACCTTACCGGGACGGTATTCGGCAAGCAAAGAAAAATAGGGCTTCACACCCCCACCCTTGTGGAAGGCTGTGGGTGCATAGACGGCGTTGTTGAGCGACTGCGTCACGCCCCGGTAGTAGTTCATGTTTACGGCACCCGACTCGCCAAACCACCACACCGGCTTTGAGGTTGGAGTCGGCTGGGCAAATGCAGGAGGGCCAGCCAGGATGGTAAGGGATAAGAGTGCGGCCGTGTTGCCTTTGAATTTAGAAAGTGCTGACATAATGTTCTTTGAAATTTGTGGGAAGTTGGCGCGTGCAAAGAGCTGCGCACCGTTTTGTTAGTTCGGAACGTTGATCGTTGTATTCACCATCGTTACCGAAGCATTAAGCGAAATGGCACGACCATTCAGCACCGTTTGCACGGCATTGCCGGCAGTGGAGAAGGTCATACCCGCAGAGGAGAGGATTGTACCCGTCATCACGCCGCCGCCGGCACCATTGATGGTTGCTGCGGTACCTACATACCAATACACATTTTTCGCTTGTGCACCATTGGTGAGCACTACGCTGCGTGCGCCGGCGGGCCCGGCAACCCCCACGGTAAGACTTGTTGGTGCCTGGAAGATCCATACGGCATTCGGATCACCTTGTGCATCCAACATAAGATTGCCGTTCGTGATCTTGAAGGTGCCGCTGGCCGATTTATACACGCCCGGAGCTAACGTGAGATTACCCAATTCACCTGCTCCGGGATCTGTACCACCCGGTCGCGAAGCCGGAGATATGGCGAGATATGCAGCATTGGCGTCACTCAAGCCCTGAGTGGCAATAGCGAAGGAAGCCGCAGAACCCGGGGGCGGCGGTGCCGTATGGATCCGGCCGGTTACCAGGCCGATGTTCAACGGCGTTTCCGTATATACCGCACCCGTTGTGCCGTCGTGAAAGCCCGTAACCACTGTGGATACGCCGGTGGTGCCGATGCTGCCGTTGTTGATCTCCGTATTAATACCCTGGTTCGTAATACCGGCGCTTCCGCCAAACACGCCGAACTGCGCCGCCGTTCCCAGCAATGAAGGGGGCAGTACAACTACCGAAACCGCTGTAGTGAAGGTCCACACGTAGTTGCTCGCCAACGTGTTTCCGGCAACGTCCGCCGCGCCGGTAGTGATCGTGGCGGTATAGAGTGCGCCCGGCAACAGTGCGGCCGAGGGTGTAAACGTGGCCGTGTTGCCCGCGTACGTTACCGATCCGCCCACAACGTTCGTACCCTGCTTCACGGTGAACGTGTTCGTATTCAGCGTCGCCGGATTCATTGCCTTGCTGAATGTTGCTGCAATGGTGCTGTTGGCAGGTACGTTGATAGCGCCGTTGGCAGGATTCGTGGAAGTGACGGTTGGCGGCGCTCCGGTGGCAAAGCTCCAGGTAAAGTTGCTGGCGAGGGCGTTGCCTGCCGTGTCTTTAGCACCGGTAGTAATGGTTCCCGTATATACCGAATTGGCAGTCAGTGCCGTAGTGGGCGTAAACGTAGCGGTCATGCCGGAGTAGCTCACTGTGCCCGGCACTATTGAAGTACCCTGCCGTATCACCACCGAAGTGGAATTGATCGTAGCCGGATTCATTACCGTGCTGAATAGTGCCGTCAGCACTTTGTTGAGCGGCACATCCGAAGCTCCATTTGCCGGATCGGTAGAAACGACCGTAGGAACCGCTCCCGTATTGAAGGACCATACGTAGTTCGCAACCATGGCCGTTCCGGCAGGATCCCTGACTGCATTCGTGATGGTGCCCGTATAAACAGTATTGGCTGCGAGCGGGGTGACGGGTGAGAAGGTTGCCGTCATGCCCGTATAGCTGATAGTGCCTGCGATCGGCGTGCTGCCTTGCTGCACGGTAAAAGTGGACGCATTGATCGTTGCTGCATCCATCACCTCGTTAAAGGTTGCAGTGATGGTATGTATGGTAGAAACGTTGATCGCTCCGTTGGCAGGATCGGTCGAAACAACAACCGGACAAACACCAATGGTACCAGTGTCGTCCGACTCTTTCGAACAACCAAAGCAAAATACGAGTAGGAATAAGGCCGTCAGCCATCTGGAAGGGCGTAACGTGTTCAAGTAAAATAACGGACGCGGAGGCGTTGCCTCCATGGAGGCGGTAAATTTTCTCATTTGTAGAAATACAGGGGGATAAATAAATAGCGGTTGCGCCAGGTCAAAATCATTTGGCAAACGACCACGTGAAAAGATGTGCGGAGCGCGTGCTGGAAAGCCTAATTCTTTCGCAGGCCCACGAGGCCAGCCAGTTTTTGTTTCTGAAGCGCCACTTCGCGCTCCTGGCTTTGCAGAGCGGTCTGGTTTTCTGTAATGCTTTTTTCAATGGCGAGCTTCTTGCGATCGAGCGCAACACCATCGGCAGCAAGATCTTTATACCGGTCTTCTGCTTTGATGATCACAGCATTCTGCTCCCTGATGTTTTGTTCCAGGTTGTACGCTTCAATGGCCGGCACCAGGGTATTGAGATAAGCCTTTGCTTCTTCCATGGTGAGGTAATGCAGGTTGGCTCCTGCGCCGTCCCCTTCTTTGGGTGCGGTCAGCAGCAGGTACAACACGGCGCTCCCCTTCTCCTGGCGGCTTTTTCGTTCTGCCTTGAAGTAGAGGTCGGCGTTACCGTCGGCATTACCTACGGGCTGAAGATTCCGAAACGCCGTAAACCCTTTGATGTTGGTGGCTTTGGACCTGCCTTTCTTGGAGAGGTAGTCGGCCAGTGCATCTGTTACAATTTCAGAAGGATAAGGCAGTTGAATTACCGCGGCTTGCTGTAGTTCTCTCGAAACTTTGATCGTGCCCTCGGTAGCCTGGCCCGAAACGGCATGCGCGCACAGAAACAGGAGCGCTGCTGACAGAAATTTTTTCATGAAAATGGGTAAGAGGCAGATTAAGGTAAGCAGCTGTAACGATTGGAACAATCGGAAGGCAAGAGTAGGAACGATTACAAAGTGCTGACGGTAAGTACCGATTAAGAGAATTGATTACCTTCTAGTATGCAATATCGTGCCACAACCCATCTATAATGAAGTAACCGCTTCGACGTTGCGCACACATCCTCTAACAACACGGCGGGCGCCGGTTCTTCGCCGGGAAAATAGTTTTTGAATTTGATCATCGCGATGAAACGAAGACAACGCTAAGCCGGTTGCGGACGCACCGCGTCACATTCAGACTCATTAACCGGTAGAAACCGCCTGCTTATGAGCAATACGCGCCCATTAAAGAGATATCGGGTGACGCACGCCTGTCGACGCAGAACCCTGGACCGGCACCGACCAAAGCCTCGGACAAGCAGCACGGAAACCGATCATGCACAAGAAAAAGGCACCATCATCCGCAATCGAACAGTAACTGTAAGCCTTAGTTTCCATGCAACGGACCGGTTATTGCACCCATGACATTAATGGAACATGACAGGATACGCCGGATAGTAGAGTTGAATAAGCAATTATTGAAGGCGAACCCCGAGTTAGTAAAAGCAATCAGGGACCATGCGAATCCCGAAGCGATCAAGGGCATCAGGGAGGCGGTAAAAACGTTGAAAGGCGAGATCGAAGAAATACAAGCAACGAAGCCAGATGCGTAACCGATGCCCGTCACCCGGAAGTCCGATTTCTCTGGTTCTCAACGATCTTCTGTGCTTGTAGACGAAAGTAGCGCACTTCCACCCGGGGCGCACCTGCAGGAATTGGAAAACACCTTCGCAGAATGCATGCTGGAGGCAGACCCCGCTGTATTAGCCATCCTCTGGAACCAGATAAAAGAAGTGCGTGGAAGGCTGGGCATGCCCATCTACCTTTCAACAGACCCTGTGCCCGTTGCGCTCAGGTCAGCGATGGATGCAGCCGCATTACTCACCCCAAAATCCTTAAATAATATGAAAAGCGCAGGACCCGTAGTCGTCATTGAAGACGATATGGATGACAAAGAAATACTTACCGAAGTATTCAACGAACTCGGTTACCCCAATCAAATCGTCTTTTTCAAAGATGGAGAAGACGCACTCGCGTATTTGAACAGAACGGAGGTGATTCCATTTCTAATCCTTTCGGACATCAACATGCCGAGAGTAGACGGGTTCCAATTGAGGGAAAAGATCAGAACGGATGCAAAGCTCGAAATGAAATGTATTCCCTATCTCTTTTTCACTACTTCCTCCAGTCAGAAAGCGATCATTGACGCCTATAGCACTTCTGCCCAGGGATTTTTCATCAAGGAGAATAGCTACATTGAATTGAGAGACTTAATCGATATCATTATGAAGTATTGGACGAAATGCTCCTCGCCCAATAATGTGTAAGCATTTACAAACACAGGGGTTGCATTCAAGGCCCGTCACCTGCTAAGGTCATGGTAACCGCTCCCAGGCGTTCAATAATTGTTCGGCGACGAGCAACGAAGCCAGTAGCGCATGATCACGTCGATCGTTTCTTTGAGCTCACCGAAGCTGTTTTGCTTCACGAAGAAGCCCTGCGCGGACGCGCTGTAGGCCTCGATGACGGCCTGCTGGCTCGAGGCAGTGGTAAAGAACAGGTAAGGAATGCACTTCAGCTGCAGGTCCGCATCCAGCTTGATCTTGTTGCGCAGGGCGAAGCCATCGAGTTTGGGCATGTTGATATCCGAAAGGATCAGGAACGGGACCGACGAGAGCTTATTCAAAAATTCGAGGGCCTTGTAACCGTCGGTAAAAAAGTGGAGTTCGTTCGGATAGCCTAACTGCTGGAATGCTTCGGTCAACAACTCCTGGTCGTCTACGTCGTCCTCAATGACGATGATGGGTCCCTTGCTGTTCATATGCTAAAATTGCAAGGCTCTAATCAAAATAACGTGCCAACCCGGCAGCAAGGCGGTCAGAGCAATGCGGCTCATACTTTCGGTATTGAAATTCAATACCTTCCATTGCTCCTGCCTTCCGCGGCGTGCGCCAGCATCTTGGCAACGATGCCTTCATAATCCGCAAATTGCGCTGGCTTCATGAAGTAAAGTTGCTTCTCATCCACAAGCGAGCCCTGCCGGGGGTTGGTAGACAGCAGGGCCACCGGAATGCGCAGGAACTTGGGCTCAGCCTTCAGCAGGCGCAACGCCTCTATTCCATCCATCAGCGGCAGGTTGATGTCGAGGATGATCAGTGTCGGCAAAAGCTCGTCGGAGTGCAGTTGGTGAAACAGCTCGATAGGGTTGGGAAAGACTCGGATATCGTAGCCTTTTTCGGAAAAAACTTCCGTCAGCAGCTCGGCGTCATCGCGGTCGTCCTCCACATAATAGATCTTCGAAGGGCTCATGTTGGAGTTTTTGTTGGCGGATAACCAGTAAGTTAGGACAAATCCCCCATTGCCCAATAAACGGGATCCCCATCCGCGAATAAGGCTACCTTTCCCCGATGAAGGTCACCATCCAGTTTCAAACGCCGCAGGACTTCACGCGCTTCCGAAGCCTTGTGTCGGGACAAGTGACCACCGTCAACATTGCAGACCTGAGCATCACCTGCGCCTGCACGCCGGATTTGATAGCGCACGCCATGAACGACTTCGGCGGAATGGTGACACGCGAGTGGCCCGAAGAAGGTGTATGATCGCCTCCAGCAACCGTACGTATAGCATGTTCAAACATGCATCGCAGGCGAACCGCAACGCCTCAAAATGGCCTGCTTGTTGCGGCCCCTATTGCTATGGAACAGAATGAAAAAAAGAAGAGTGCATTCGGTCCCGACGATGAGACCTTGCACCGCACCGATCCGCAGGAAAACATGCGGGGACCTTTCTCTTCTGCAGCAAACGGCGTGCGCCATGATGTAGACGTGCACGGCGGCGAGCACGATCCTTCACGCAATACGCAGCAGAAGATGGACGGCGACCGGAATGCCCCCCACCAGCGCGATCGCGGCTAGGGCTGCGACATCGGTAAACTACCGGGCGATACGTCCTGGCGGAGCTATATACCAGGAAGCCGATTCAAAAGATTGCAGGTACGAAGCCGCATCGCGATGCGCCTGGAAGCGCTGCGCCGACAACTGATCAGCTTGCCCTGAACAGCTGGCAAAATTGTTGCACACGTGCTTATATGGAACACAATCAAAAAAACAACAACAGCACTGCGCGTCCCGACCCCGAGACGCTGCACACTACCGATCCGCAGGAGCACATGAAAGGCCCCCTGTCGTCGACCATGAACGGCATTGCAGAAAATGCGGAAGAGAAAGGTGGCGAAACGCCCGACACACCCGACACCGGCCAGAAGATGGACGGCGAGACGGATCGGTAGGTGAAACGCAGAACGATGCGCAAACTACAGCGATGAGCCGACGCGCAGATGATGCGGCGGCTTTTTGCATTGTGTGCAGCCAACGCGTTCTCTCTTTCCGTGCATTCCGTGAATTCCGTGCGCCTCTCCCTTATCCCCTCCGCCCGTCGCATTTACCCCTCCTTTTGCCGCAAGCGCCTACTACTGTTCCCAAAAAGGATTTCGACCTTTACTCCAAATCAATCGTCATGGCGAAAGTATCCATCTACCTCAACTTCCAGGGCAACGCGCAGGAAGCGTTCAACTTTTACAAGGAAGTTTTCGGAGCCGACTTCTCGTCGCCCTTCATGTTCATGCGCGACATCCCGCCGATGGAAGGTATGCCGCCGCTGCCCGAGCAGGAACTGGGTGCCGTGATGCACGTGGCGCTGCCCATACTCGGCGGCACCGAACTCATGGGCACCGACATGCTCGAATCCATGGGACACAAGCTCATTGTAGGCAACAACACCACCATCAACCTCGAGCCCGACACACGCACCGAGACCGAGCGCCTCTTCAATGCGCTTTCGGCCGGCGGCTCCGACGTTGCACCGCTTGCCGACCAATTCTGGGGTGCCTACTGGGGCTGCTGCCTCGATAAGTTCGGCATCCGCTGGATGTTCAATTGTTACGAAAAAGCGTAGCGGTCGGCCCGCTCACCGCTCACGGCTGACGGCTCACGGCTGACGGCTCACGTCTCACGCTCCCTGCCGCTCGGGCAGCCGCACGTAGAAGGTTGCTCCTTCACCGGGGCGGCCCTCCGCGCGGATGGATCCGCCGTGCAGGTCTACGATCTTCCGGCAGAGCGCGAGGCCAATACCGGTGCCTTCGAACTGCTTGCCATGCAGGCGCCTGAAGGCCTGGAACATGGTCTCCGCTTCGCTGTTGGGAAAGCCCACGCCGTTGTCGGAGCAGCTGAATTCCACCCACCCTTCGGGCGCAGGAAGATGCCGGAGCGTGATGCTCGGCGCAACTCCATCGCGGCGATACTTCAATGCATTGGCAACAAGGTTGAGCAGTAGCTGGTACATCGCGCCCGGCACCGCTTCGATCTCGGGGAGGTCGCCGCGCGAAATGCTGGCGCCTGTTTCTTCGATCTGGAGTTCCAGGTCGCCGCACACTTCTGCAAGCACGCGCGAAAGATCAACCTGCTCAAACACGGGCTCGGCGCGGCCTACCGACGACAGGTCGGCAATGCCGGTGATGAGCGCGCGCATCCGGTTTGCAGAAGATGCAACGCGCTCTACCAGGTCGCGCACTTCGGGCTGTAGCTCGTGCTGCAGCAGGCGACCGCTGAAGGTGAGTATCTTGCGCACCGGCTCCCTCAGATCGTGCGAAGCGAGCGATGCGAATTGCGCATTTTCCTCGCTCGTGATCTCCAGGCGCTGACGCTGTTCGTCGAGCTCGTTGGAGGTGCGCTTTTGTTTCGTGATGTCGCGGATCGAAAGAAGCGAAGCCTTCTGGCCCTGCCATTCCACCTCGTTGGCACGCAGTTGTGCCGTCACCAGGTGGCCGGCGCGCAGCAGCTCGATCTCTTGCTCGGTGTGCGGGCGCAACGGGAATCCGAATGGCTGCCCTTGCAGCGCCGCGGCTGCGCGACCGAAGAGGCGCTCCGCCTGGCGGTTGGCGTAGATGATGATGCCGCCGGCGTTCACCAGCAACACGGCATCGGGCAGGTTATCCAATATGGTTTCGCTGGCGTTCATCAGGCGCGGGGTTCATTCGTGGTTTGAAGCTGCGTGGTCATCGGTCTTGCCGGATAGCATCGGCATGCCCCCGAGGATGCCGCTCATGCGGTTGAATTCTTCGCTGTAGATATGCATTCCCCTCCCGTCGATGTCGAACTCGAAGATGCTCTTCGTGTGCAGCGACCCGCGCATTTTGAGCACCGTAATGACGCGGTGTATGTTGCCATACACTTCGGCATAACGCAGCAGGATGATCGTGTCGGTGATGGTGGAAATATGCGCGTCGGTGACGGAGCTGCCGCCCACGATGTTGGTAGACGTAGAGGTGAAGATGGCCATCACTTCCTCTTTTTTCAGGAAGGATGTGAGTGCGATGAGAAACTCGCGGAAGTTCTTCTTCGACGATCCGCGCTCGATGGCTGAAAGCGAGTCGAGCGCAAACCGGTCGGGCTTGAATTCGGTGATGAGGCGCTGTATGTGGAGCAGGTGCTCTTCGAGCGTGGCCGACTCGGGATAGGCCGACTCGATGCGGAGCTTTCCCGTCTTTTCCATCTTCGCAAAATCAACGCCCCAGCCTTTTGCGTTGCGCAGCAGTTGCTCGTGGCTTTCCTCGTAGGCGAGGAAGAGTACGCGTTCGCCCTTTTCGAAGCCGCCGCGCACAAACTCGGTAACGGTAAGCGTTTTGCCCGTGCCCGTTGCGCCCGACACCAGCACGATCGATCCTTTGAAGTAGCCGCCACCGCACATTTCGTCGAGCTTGTCGTTGCCCGATGTAACGCGGCGCTGCGAGGACTTCTGCGTCAGCTCGAGGCGTGTGAGCGGAATGATGTGCACGCCAATGCCCGCGTCGATGACGAAGGGTTGCTCGCCCGTGGTATGGGGCGATCCGCGGAACTTCAGTAGTTCTACGGTACGGCGGCGCTTCTCATTATCGAGCACGTTGCGCAGCATCAGCACGTTGTCGGCGATGTATTCTTCCACCCCGAAGCGCGACACCTTGCCGTATTCTTCGAGGCGTTCGGAGGTCAACAGGATGGTGAGCCCGCGGCGCTTGAGTGCGTCGAGGATCTTATAGAGTTCGCGGCGAATGGTTGCCGGGTCTTCAAAATAATAAAAGAGGGAGCCGATGGAATCGAGCACGATGCGCTTTGCCTTGATGGATTTTACGGCGGCTTCGATGCGTGCGAGCAGTGCGTTGAGGTCGTAAGCGCCTACTACTTTGGTGTCGGCTTCGAAGGTGATGGCGGCATCTACGAAAGCCCACTCACCGTTCTTTTCCAATTGATCGATGTTCCATCCAAAGCTGCCTACGTTGCGGCGCAGGTCTTCCACGGGTTCTTCGAAGGTGACGAACACGCCGGGCTCGTTGTGGCTGCGTGCTCCTTCGATAAGAAACTGGCAGCAGAGGATGGTCTTGCCCGATCCCGAAGAGCCCGACACGAGCGTGGCGCGTCCACGCGGGAAGCCGCCGAACGACAGCTCGTCGAACCCGGGTATGCCGGACGGCGCCTTGGGCGTTGCCGTTTTGCGGGCAGGAGTGCTGCGGGTGGATGATTTGGGTGCTGCCATGGATTTAGCTGTTTGGAAGGTCGTCGGTTAAGAAGTGGAGGGCGTCGGCCGCGCCGTCGTTGCTGATGCGGCCGATGATGCGGCGCTCGGGTGCGGGTGTGATGCGGCTAATGGTGGGCGTGGCCAGCACGCGGTGTTCTTCGGCTTTTTCGGGCTGGCGGAGGATGTCGATGACCTCGATGACGTAGGCGCCATCGCCCAGCTCTTCGCGGCATGCGGCATCGAAGAGCCCGGCAAACTGCCGGCCCTGGCGGCCTGTGCCGGCGATGTAGATATGGAAGCGCAGGGGCGTCACGGTCAAGGGTAAGGGCTAAAGGTAAGGGGGGAACTGCTTTCCGGCAGAAGAACGCTGGCCGGAAGCTTCGGGATCGGGACCGGCTATCGGTAATCGGCAATGCTGGCGCCGGTGGGGCTCACTGGACTACATAAATGTCGGCGTGCGCTAAACAGAAATCTGCGCTGATCATAAAAATCATAGAAAATCTGCGTTCTTTATCTATGTCTCCGACGATCACGAAGCCCGTCTTCAAGCCCGAGATCTCTTTCGAGGTGGCCACGCTCCCCGACCCCGAGCGGAGCACCATCGTGCACGTAACGCTGCCGGAGCTCACGCTGGCGCGCATCTGGCCCACCACCTTCCTGGTGCAGGACGATGGCACACGAAAGGTGCTGCTCCACGCCTTCAACATCACGCAATACCCGCAGTGGAAATTGTTCTTCCCCGGCGAGCGCTTCACACTCGTGTTCGAAGGCCTCGACCGCGCCTGCCTGCTCTTCGACCTGTTTGAAGACATCCCCGAGCCGGGCGGGTTTCATATTGAGAACATCGAGCGGAATGGGAGTGATGTTTATCACGTGGAGATGGAGTAGAGAAAGAACGCAGATCCCGCTAAAGCTGAATACGCAGATTTGTTCTGATGCTATCTGAGGCGTGAGGCGTGATAACGTCCGTGCTTTGGCCAGGTTCGGACGATGCACTGAGGCAATGACGGAGAATTCCTTCGCTAGCGCGTGCGCAAACTATAATAGAAGAACAATCCCGCTACCAAAACCCGCACCACTGCATTCGCGATCAACGCCACTGATACTTCCTGCTCAATGCTGATCGCTTCCATGAGAGCCGTAAAAAGATGAAAGAGAAAAAAGCAGCGGCACACACTGCGGATCGCGCGCGGGTCGGAGAAGTTGCGGGCGGCGATGGAGAGATAGCCGAGCGCGAATTCCGCTGCGGCGAGAAACCAGCAAAGGAGGTATTGCTCGCGCGTTAGCTCAATGCCCGCTGTGCGTGGTATGGCTTCGGGCCAGCTCACGAGGACGATGGCGGCGAGTAGGGTGATGATACCGTGGAGGAGGAAGACGAGGCGGAGCGACATCATGGAAAGGTACATCGCTCAGACAAGATATTGCCCCTCAAGAAAATAGGTTCAACCTTACAGCTTATCGTTGTTCTTCCATGCCGGAGTGCATGGCTTGCCAGCGATCCCCTTCACGCTTTTCCAGGATATGGGCAACCCGAGCCCGCAACTCGGGCGAATCGTGGAGCATGCGCGCCAGATGACGGCCAATGACATGGGCTGATACAAGTTCCGCATAGTGAGGAATATCCGTGTTATACAGCTCCATTACGTTATAATGCTGCAGGGCAATATCGTCGAAGAAAAGGTCCAAATAGACGCGTTGGATGTGTTCAATGTCGGAGCTGTCTTTGGTTCGTTCAGGTCGATCATCCTGCGCGATGAGCTTAAGCAGGACAACTCCTTCGAGGGGACAGACTGGAAGGCTTTGCCCTTCAATCTGGAAATGAGTGATTTCGGGGAGGAGCTCCCGAAAGCCGGGTACTTTGGATCTCGGTCCGCAGGCCGGTTTGGTCTTCGAGGGCTGCGAGCGCCTCTTGCAGGAGTTCGCTTTCTTCCAGCTCTTCGGAGCTTGCAATGCGCTTCACCATGTTCACTTTTTTGAAATGTTCATGAATCATGAACAATCAAATATACTGAACAATAACTTCTACCGCTGTCGGCGCAAAAAAACCATCGACGCATGCCGATGTTTTTCTCGAGGAGATAGCTGTCGCTTTCCTGCCAGAGGTCGGCACCTTCGGGGTAGCGCTCATCGGGAAAACGGGGTTCCGTATTGCCCGGCTTGTGCATCAGCTTGTCCACTTCATTCACGCGGCCCGAGACGGGCCCGCGCATATGCTTCTGTGGGTCGGTGCTGTGCAGCGTCTCCGGGACGCAGTGTCGCGAGCCCCCTACGGATGGCATAGTTGCGGGTTTTTGCGCGGAGAGCACGGGTTGTTTGGAGTGGCGCATCCGGCATGAGGGAACCTGCTCTTCGCTACGGCACCCCCTCGGGGTGCAATGATCTTTTCTTGTCCTTCCTTCCCCCGGGCTTGCGCCCGTGGCCAGTTACAGGGCACCCTTTCAGGGTGCGAGGGAAAGAGTCCTAGGGTTGAACCTTTTTGTAGCAACCCGCCGGAGGCGGGCAATGTCATTGGCCCCGGGCGCAAGCCCTGGGTTGGAGGGTTGAATGATTTCTCTTGCACCCCAGAGGAGTGTCACTACGTCGAACTGCACTCGACGAGCATCGTGTTTGGAAAAACCGTAAAAACCACATCCCTTCCCTGCTGTGGTTTTTACGATTTCGCTGCCAGTTAATACGGCAATTTCGAATCCTTTTTGCCCTTATATTTTAGCAGGGGTGGCCTGGGAATAAAAGCGATTCATTTTCAATGGGTTTTGATTCCGGTCGCTTTCGCGGTCGCTTTCGCCCGTTGCCGCGATGCCGCGCCCCCTCTTGACAAAGATGGTTTTGCCTGCTAGTTTTGGATGAGTTCTTTCGAAAACGATTCAAGGCGGCAACTACATTTTCGACGCGGGTTTGAAAAGGGTTCCATGGGTATGCGAAAGTTTGCGTCCGTCTTTGAAAACGATTCAGCGGCATCCAAAAGTTTATTGTGCCGGCTGAATCCTTTTCAGCAACACCAACAAAAGCAACAGGCCGGCTGAACGCCTTTCAAAGCAGCGCGAAAATTCCAGGTGCGCGTGCGAAAGCGGTTCGATGGCCGGAGACGGATTTTTTTCATTTTTCACCAAAAACTCCTGCAATGAAAAAAGTAACACAGCTCCTGGAGAATCCCTTCAACGATTCCCGCATTACCAACCTGCGCCTCCTGCTGTTTGCGCAGAATGCCCATGAATCTCTTAAAGACCGGCACCCCGACCTGGCCGTGCTGGTAGACGGGCACACGAAGCGTTTTGTGAGCAGCCTCGGCGGCATCGACAAAGCCCGCGCCGAAGGCAAGAGCAGCGGCAAGGCCCTCAACGCTTACAAGGCGCGCCTGCATGCCTTTATGAAGCTGCACACCGACGCCTTCAGCGTGGCGCTCGGCGGCCGCGAGTCGATGGCCTTCCTATCGTTCTTCCCCGAGGGCCTCTCCGGCTTCACGCGCCTCACGCACACCGAAGCGCCCGCCGCCCTCGACCGCCTGCAAAAGGCGCAAGCCGACTACGGCCGCCAGCTCCCCGACGCCCTCCGCAACGGCCTCGAACCCCTGCTCGCCGAATGGCAAACCCTCCGCTCCAGCCAGCAGTATTTATTAGAATCCGTCGATGCCAAGCGCGTAGACCGCAGCGCCGAGCGCCTGGAGCTGGAGCTCGCCTTGCTGAAGGCGGTGCACACCGTGGCCCTGGATCACCTCGGTGCGCCGGAGAAGAGCAGGAAGTATTTTGAGGTGGGAATGTTGGTGGGGAGGAAGGCGAGGAAGAAGGAGGCGGATGCTGCGTGATGGAAAAAATGAAGACCCGCCGGTGGCGGGTCTTTTATTCTCGTTGACTTTCAAATTGTTGATGGCATTCCACCCGCGTAATCTGGGACAGTTTTAGCTTCAAAAACAATTTCTCTGGAATATCGAATCCCTCTCGGATACAAGTAGCTAGATACTTTAACTCGTTAGGCAACTCTTTAGGATCCTTTGCTTCTTCAATAAATATCTCTCGGCAAATCAAAGCGATCAAACCAAATGCAAAGCTCAGATCTGGTATCAATCGCAAAACAAATGTTCTAGCATTATTGAGGTACTGATCACTACGTCCCGGCAGCATGTTGTCGATATACTCCATATTATACCCGGAGATATACACTAATACAAGCGTCTCAAGCGCCTGAATCTTTGCATGTAGATCAAGAGGGGATGTGCTGCTGGAACCCAAAGCTTTCTTTAGATAGCTTCTCGTAGACATCTTTGGAAACAAGCTATCGATTAGTGCAGGATCTCGTTTAAGAAAGTTGAATAACCATTTTACAAAATCAGAAACAGTAAATAATTCTATTTTTCCTAACAGCTCTTCTCTGATCGCGTAACCCATTCTTGTGATAAATGATTCATCTAGGCCAGTTTTGAATGAAACTTGTTCGACCCACTGTGTTCCACTGTCTGCGCTTAAAGAGTTTCTTCGATCGATTAATCGAGTTACGCTTGCTTCGAAACTAGCCTCTCGTCCTTCCCTTGATGCCTTGAACGCAGCAAAAGATTTACCGAATAATTTTTTCATCTCGCCCTGCGCAAATCTCTCAGGCTTGAAACGCAATAAGAAATTTCGCTCATTCGTTCCTATGTTCGAGCCCAAGTCTTGTAATGAGTCTAACAGGTGCTGAAGCGGATCTTCAATAATCAAACATTGATCGTTCTTCGAAAAGACATTGTTTTTCAACTCCCACCATTTTGATGAAATCGAATTTTCTTTAACAGTGATGATATCGCCAGGTACAACGATTACGATTCCTTGGGCATTGAGTCCGGCCCGTCCTGCACGACCAGCAGCATTCAGTATCTCATACGGCATCATTGATTCCCTAAAGCCGCTGTGTTCATCGTATCGATCATCACCTGCGAGAATAACTACTTCTGCAGGCAGATTAATTCCTTGGGCCAAGGTTGCAGTAGCTACAACAACAGACACGCCATCTTTTCGCTTGAACAATGATTCATTAAGCCTACGTTCCATAGGTAGAAGCTTGCCATGGTGCATCGCTACATTTCCATTGTTTGCATAGTAGGAATACTTTAGATCACCGAGTTCAGCTTGCAAACTTCTCAGTGTCGCCCTATTTCTGACTTCAAAGTCTGCCACAACTTGCTTATTTTCTCCTAGGCTCTTAACAATTTGATCTGCTGTTGATTTAGTTACGGTGGGGTTATCAACAAATACTAGGGTTTTCATCCCGAGTTGAGCAAAATACGATGCCAACTCTGCTGAGACTTGATACCTATTTGATGTTAACTCCCAAGCCTTGTTGGTCCCTAAGGCTACTTTCTTATTTAATAACTGTGTTCCGAAATAATCACGTGTACTTGATGAATCCCAGATGTTCTTCAAACTAAAATAGGCGAATGGAGTCGCCAACAAACTCTCTTTAGTTTTCTTTGAGGGTGCTTTTAATGTAGACTGTTTTCTATCCGATTTCAGTTGAGCTGACAATTTCTCAATTTCACCTTCCTGGAAGATTAGACAACTATGGATTTGTCGAGTTGGTTTCCAAGATGAGTCAAAAAGCACACACGAACGCTGTGTAAGTTCTTCTATCCACTTAGCAACATCTTGGCCATTCTCCACCATTGCTGAGATCAAGAAAAAATCTGCCTCTGAAACATACTCTAACAAAGACAAAAGACAAAACATTGCGTCGATGTTTCGGGCGCTAGGATTTTGTTTTGACCCATGGATCAAGTGAAACTCGTCGAATACAACGAGGCCAACCGAAGCGAATCGCGAAGGATGTATTGCTAATAATGACAAACATCTTTCAGGAGTCATTACTGATATTCTGGCTGCCCCTTGGTCGACTTCTGTAAACTCTGAATCGATAGCGATACCATCAATCAAAAAAGATTCATCAAACAACCGAATCAAGTTTGACTTTACTTGATCTTCAAGAGCATGGGTCGGAACTATATATACAACAGATCGGCCTGATAGGTATGCAGAGGCAATCTTTAGCTCCGATAGTGTTGACTTACCCGCCCCTGTGGGAAATGTTAAGACAGATGACACGCCAGGATTTAGCAAGCCTCTCTTAATAGCACTGAAATGATTATCCCACAAATACGGCCTCTCTGTTGCTAACTTACTTAATATTTCAAACCAGATGATCCCATCAACTCCTGCAGGTGGGGGGATATTGATAACCCCTCTATCTAACAAGTCTGACTCTAGCACTTGAAGCAATCTAGCTAAGTGAAAAGGTCCTGCTAAAGTGCTTAGAATTTCATCGCTGACTTCAAATAGTGACAAATCAATTACTTCTTGGAAATAGCTATGCGGTTCAACGATTACCTTCCCGAGTAGCCTTGAAGCCATTTGCTGTATTCCCAGTGCTACTTTTTGCCAAAGAATATCTAATGCACTTTCAAAGTAATTACCTTGGCTTGATTGCACAGGAACTGTAGAGTCGGATATCTCTTTCAAGCCTCCTACTGACAAAAGGTTTATAAAAGAGCATAGTGTTCGTTCAATTTCGCTCCCATTGTTTCTTAATTTCAAATTGTTAGAAACCTCTGCAGCATCGGCAGGGCTATTCCCAATCAAAAACAGCAGAATTGCAGAAATGCCAGACGAAATACCTTCTGCAGAAAAATCGCAATGATATTCGTCAAGTTGTGACTGAACGGCCTCAATCTTCAACAACAGATAGTGCGCTGTTGCGCTCACAAAAGCAACCGACTCTTTGTTCTCAATATTTTCAGCAACGAGTGCGATCGTCTCCAAATTGTTCGCAAGAGCCCGTAAATTGTTAACTCGACCCTTAAAGTCTGGCGTATCAATGTTTGAAACAGATTGTAGTCGAAGCGAAACTATTTCAGCAAAAATCCGCGTAAGCTCTTGAGGCAAACGCTCCATATCAATATTACCTATTTGTGGAGCGCTACGAATGACCCGTTCTGTTATCGAGTTATACATCGGATTTACCTTTCATGGTTTCAAGATTAGAAACAACTTTTGCGCAGAACTCCTTCATCCAGGCACGGATATCCTCCTTGAAGAGGGTTGCACTAGATCTTCTACTGCAATCTCCAGGTATACAATTGTCATAATCATCAAATAGTTTAATTCTTGCCCTACGATCAACGTAGCGTTTATCTCTGTTAACACCCACTCTATACGTTCTCAACTCCTCTTTGAAAATGTCATTATATATTGAATCTAATCCTTCAGGAGTTAGTTTCCCGGCTAAAAGAGCGGTCACGCGTCCTACTATTTTATTGTCGTATGTACCTTTCTCATACTGTTTGAATTCTGGCCATACTTGACTTTGAATTTTTTGACGCGGATGTTTTGTGCATTTATCTTCTGTGATAATAATGTTTGTAATTCGGCCGGTTTCATCCATGAGTATTGCTAATCCATCTATCCCATGTTGAGCAGGAGCATCTTGAGGCTGCTGTGCTTTTATTCCTGCATGTGCATATTGACTATTTAAAGCTGTCCAAGAAATGATCTGAAAAATCCAACCATCTCTCTTCTCATCATCTGCACTGGATAGAGTTTGTATTGCCATCCCTATCGCTCTGTTTGGAGCTTTTGGAGCATTAGCAGCCTTGGACAACAAAATATTTGCGATGTGCAGATGAAATCCCAACACGACCTGAGCGACATAGTTTGCCAGCAATTCTTCATCAAGAATTACGATTTCATAATCATTGAACAATGGACTACCGTCAAAATGAGAAATAGAGATTGGCATTTATTTATTAGCTATGCCTTTTACATCAAAAATTTACAGACCGATATACCACACTTTTTTGTAACGAAGAATAATTGATTTAGGCAATGGTTGCAAAGTATAAAATTTGTTCGTAAAAACACTACCGAGTAGTCACGTTTACTTCGATAATTGACTATTACAGGACACTCCCTTTATTTGAGATCCTTCTCCTCCCCAACTCCTTCGCCTTCCGTTGATGATCCTCCATACTAGTCTTTTCAGGTCGCTGTATCTCTGGCGAAAGCGATCCCTCATCCGCCCTTGAGAGGATCTGCACATTCGGTTCTTCCCCCGATGTGATCAGCCTCCGCAACAAACTACTTGCATCCCATCCCCGCTTCACGATCAGGTGCACCAGCGAGCAAGCCTATGACTCGCTCCAGGGATATAAATTGTATCTTTAATTCATGAAGGAATTGGCTTCTTTGATCAGCATTAACCCCGAAGTGCGCTTTGGCAAACCTTGCATAGCTGGCACCCGCATTGCCGTGGGTGATATCCTCGGCTGGCTGGCTTCCGGTATGAGCCCAGAGCAAATCCTGGAAGACTACCCAGCGCTGCGCTCCGAGCACCTTCAGGCCGCTCTTCGTTTCGCTGCAGACCGGGAAACTATGATTCGAATTATCGCCGCATGAAGGGCTTGTTACTGGATGCCAACCTATCGTGGCGCCTGGCAAAACCATTGGCTGCCGCTTTTGGCTCCTGTGTTCATGTTGACTCGGTGGGCCTTACCAACACTCCAACCGATACAGCCATCTGGGAGTATGCTAAACGAGAAGGTCTCATAATCGTTACTAACGACGACGACTTTTCGGACTTTGCCCGGATCAAGGGCTTTCCCCCCAAAGTGGTCTTACTACGCACAGGAAACCAAAGCAACAATTACCTGCTCGACATACTGCTGAAACACAAAGCAGACATCCTTTCGCTGGAGGGCTCTTCTGAAGCCGGGTTACTGGAAATCCTTTGATTTCTACTTAAAATCCCTACTCTTCCCAAACCCCTCCCGCTCCTTCCGCTGATCTTCCATACTCGTCTTCCCCTCATCCGCACGCGACAGTGTCGATATATGTGGGATCTGCTCTCCCCTTCCCCTAGGGAAGGGGTCGGGGGATGGGTCACTGGATGTGATCAGCCTCCGCAACAAGCTACTCGCATCCCACCCCCGCTTCACAATCACGTGCACCACGATGCCTTCGCGCTGCACCGTGCCATCGGCGAGGAACAAGCGGGCACCCACGATCTTGCGGTGGTACTGCGCCACCACCTGCGGAAAGAGCACCAGGTTGGCGGTGCCGGTTTCGTCTTCGATGGTCATGAACCACACGCCCTTGGCGGTGCCGGGGCGCTGGCGCACCAGCACGAGGCCCGCGATGCGCACGGGCGCGCCATGCGGGATGTTGAGCAGGTCGGCGGCACGCACGCAGCCGCCCTTATCGAGGTGCGGCCGCAAAAACTGCAGCGGGTGCGCCTTCAGCGAAAGCCCCAGCGCGCCATAGTCCTGCACCACCTGCTCCGATTCGAGCAGCAAGGGCAACTGCACCGCCTCGCCCACGCCGTCGGGGGCGGGCTGCCCCTCAAACAGCACCTGCGGTCGATCCTTCGTGCTCACCTCCCACAGTGCCTGCCGCCGGTCGAGGCCGAGCGAGCGGAAGGCATCGGCATCGGCTAGCCGCTCCAGCGCCGCATCGCTCAGCCCCGCATCGCGCAGGGCATTGATGCTGCGGTAGCCAGAGCCGCGGTGCTTCAACAGCAGTTCGGCGTCGGAGAGGCGGAGGCCGGAGATCTGGCGGAGGCCGAGGCGCAAGCCCCGCCTGTCCCCTTCGGCTGCGCTCAGGGTGACACTGCCGCCCCCTGTCCCTTCGGCTGCGCTCAGGGTGACACTGCTGCCCCGCCTGTCCCCTTCGGCTGCGCTCAGGGTGACACTGCCGCCCCGCCTGTCCCCTTCGGCTGCGCTCAGGGTGACAGGCGGGCATTCCGCTGTTTCCTTCGACAAGCTCAGGATGCCACTGCTGCCCCCTGTCATGGTGAGCGCAGCCGAACCAGACAGGGGCTCCAGGGTATAATCCCAGGAAGAATAATTCGCATCCACCGGCAGCATCCCCACCCCATGATTCTTCGCATCCTGCACCAGCTGCGCCGGCTGGTAAAAACCCATGGGCTGCGAGTTGAGGATGGCGGCGGCAAACACGTCGGGGTAGTAGCACTTGAGCCAGCAGCTTACCCACACCAGCAGGGCAAACGAAGCCGCATGGCTCTCGGGGAAGCCGTAGGAGCCGAAGCCCTCCAGCTGCTTGAACACCTTCTCGGCATAGTCCTGCGTGTAGCCGCGCGCCACCATCCCGTTCACCAGCTTGTCGCGCCACTCGCTCACCACCCCCTTGAACTTGAACGTGGCCATCGAGCGCCGCAGGCCGTCCGCCTCCGCCGCCGAAAAGCCCGCCGCCGCAATGGCGATCTTCATCGCCTGCTCCTGGAAGAGCGGCACGCCGAGCGTGCGCTGCAAAATTTCTTCGAGTTCTTTGGTTGGATAGGTGATGGGCTCCTCACCATTTCTTCTTTTCAAATACGGATGCACCATGTCGCCTTGTATGGGCCCGGGCCGCACGATGGCCACCTCGATCACGAGGTCGTAAAACTTCCGCGGCCGAAGGCGGGGCAGCATACTTTGCTGCGCGCGGCTCTCGATCTGGAACACGCCGATGGTGTCGGCCTTGCAGATCATGTCGTACACCATAGCGTCCTCATTTTGCGGAATAGTGGCCAGCGTCTTTCTGATGCCGTAGTGTTGTTCCAAAAGATCGAAGGCCTTGCGGATGCAGGTGAGCATGCCCAGCGCCAGCACATCGATCTTCAAGAAGCCAAGCGTCTCGATGTCGTCTTTGTTCCACTCGATGCAGGTGCGCCCCGGCATCCGCGCGTTGAGCACGGGGCACAGCTCCGTGAGTTTGCCGCGCGTGATCACAAAGCCGCCCGTGTGCTGCCCCAGTTGCCGCGGGAAGCCGATGTACTGCCCCGTAAGCTCGAGCACTTTCTTCAACCAGGGCTCGTTCGGATCCATGCCGGTTTCGCGCACCGACTCCTCGTTGATGGGATCGTCGCCGTAGTGGTGCGAGAGCACGCCGGCGAGCTTGCCCACGGCATCGAGCGAAAGCCCCATGGCCTTGCCCACGTCGCGGATGGCGCCGCGGCCGTGCACCTGCGTTACGGTGGCCACGATGGCGGCGCGGTCGCGGCCATACTTATCGTAGATATACTGGATCACTTCCTCGCGGCGCTCGTGCTCGAAGTCCACGTCGATGTCGGGCGGCTCGGAGCGCGCGGCCGATATGAAGCGCTCGAAGAGGAGGTCGAACTTATCGGGATTCACCGACGTGATGCCAAGGCAGAAGCACACGGTGCTGTTGGCCGCCGACCCGCGCCCCTGGCAAAGGATGCCGCGGCTGCGCGCAAAGCGCACGATGTCGTATACGGTAAGAAAGTACGGCGCGTAATTCACGTCCGCGATGAATTTGAGCTCGTAGCGGATGGCGTTCTTTGTTTTTTCCGAGATGCCTTCGGGGAACATTTCTTCGGCGCCCTTCCACGCGAGGTGCTCCAGTTCCTGCTGTGGCGTGCGTCCTTCGGAGGTGATCTCCTCGGGGTATTCGTATTTGAGTTCGTCCAGTGAAAACGTACACGCCTTTGCTAACGTTTCGGTGCATGCCAAGGCGTCGGGGTATTGCTGAAAGAGGCGCTTCATTTCGGATGCCGGCTTGAGGTAGCGCTCGGCGTTGGGCAGCAACCGGTAACCCGCCGTTTGGATGGTGCATTTTTCGCGGATGCAGGTGAGCACGTCCTGCAGCTGCCGCCGCTCGGGCGCGTGGTAGTGCACGTCGTTGGTGGCCACGAGCGGCACGCCGCAACTTTTAGATAGCTGCGCTAGGCGGTGCAGCTGCTTTGCATCGTCGCCGTTGTAGCGGCGCGTGACGGCGAGGTACAACCCGTTGCCGAAGGCCTGGCGGTAGGCGCGCAATGCTTCCCTGAAAGAAGGCGGGAAGTGGAAGTCGGCCTCCAGCGCTTCGGGCGGAAGAGCGATGAACAGCAATCCTTCGGCGTGCGCATATACATCGCTTCGATACAACGCGCAATCGCCCTTCTCCGTGCGCATGTTGCCTTCACTCAACAGCGCGCAAAGGCTTGCCCACCCGCGGATGCTTTGCGGGTAGGCCAGCAGCGAGGGACCGTCGCGCAGGTCGAGGCGGCAGCCGGGAATAACGCGCACGCCGTGCTTGCGGCCCGCGGCATGTGCGCGCACCACGCCCGCCAGCGTATTGCGGTCGGTGATGGCGATGGCATCATACCCCAGCGTAGCCGCATACGCCACCAGCTCCTCGGGGTGGGAGGCGCCGCGGAGGAAGGAGAAGTTGGTAAGCGTGTTAAACTCCGTGTACATAGCGGTCGGTCACCCTTCGGCTGCGCTCAGGGTGACAGGAGCATTCGTGTTTTGCGTTGAAGGTGTTCATGGTTTATGCTCGCTTGTTAGGGTGAGTCTCCATCTCTTGGTGAATGCAGCCTGTCATGGTGAGCGCAGTCGAGCCAGACAGGCTGCGCTCAGGGTGACAGCGCAGCCGAAGGGGACAGGCAGGTCACGCAAGCCTCCCAATGCCCGCCTGTCACCCAGTAGGCCAAGCGAGGGGGATGCCCGCCTGTCACCCTGAGCCCCGCTTGTGGCGGATAAACTCCGCCGAAGGGGACAGGCGGGTGAGGTCACACAAACATTCCATGCATAAACCAACGCTCCGTACGATCCGCCGTGTAATGCCCCAGGCGGTAGAGCCAATAGCGCTGGCCTTCATCGTCTTCCACGCTGTAGTAGTCGCGGTGATCGCCGGTGCGGAGCCACCACTCGGGCTCGATGCGCTCGGGACCGTCGGCGCGCACGATGCGGTGCAGCTTGCCGCGGTAGCGAAAGTTCATCGGCGGGTAGTCGGGCACGGGCGCCGTTACCTCGATGCGCTCGGGAGGGTCGAGCAGGTGCAGCGGGCGCGGGCGATCGAGCTTCCACTCCGACCTTGCTTCCTGCGCCAGCGAAGGCGCCGCTTCGAAAGCGCGCTCGGGCCAGTAGTGCTCGGCGGGAAGAAAACGCTGTACCGATGCACCGGCAAGCTTGCCGCGCAGCCGGTCGATCAGCTCGGCCAGCTGCGGGTGCTGCAGGCCACCGCCCGTTTTCCAAAAGGCATCCTGCACGGCAGCCGCTTCTTCCACCACGGGCGCTTCTATTAAAAACAACTCGATACCCAAAGCCGGCTCGATGGTATCGATCTTGAGGCTGAATAAATGAAAGAGGTGCTCCACGCGATTGGAAGGTCGGCTGGTGCCTATCTCAATGCCCTGCGTTTGTCCATCCACGCGGTAGCCGCGAAAAACGGCCTTGCGTAAGCCATTGCCTTCGCGTTGCAGGCGTGCACACAGCTTCTCCAGCAATTGCTTCAAAGCGATTTCGATGCCCGTGCGCGTAACGATCGGCTCGACACAGGGAAGACGCTCGCTATAGGGTTCGAGCGGGTAAAAGGGCTGCAGGAATTCTTCCTCCTCTCCCATCGCCTGACGCATGCGCTGCAATAGCTGCGTACCAAAACGGCGGCGCAACGCGGCACGCGGCAGTGCGTCGAGGTCTTTCACATAACGAAGTCCCAGCTTATACAGGCGTTGCGTGAGCGCTTCTTCCAAACGCAATGCAGGCACCGGCAGCGGCAGCAGGCATGCGCGTTGCTGCGCCGGCAGCGCAATGGGTGCGCCCTTGCCATAACGCGCCATAGCCCAGGCCGCACCGATCGTTCCGGCCATCGCCGCGCGTACCGTATAACTACGGTCGAGCAGGCGCCGCGTGATCTCCTGCAGGTAGCGCTCTTCGCCGCCCCACAGGTGCGCGCAGCCCGTTGCATCGAGCAGGATGCCATCGGGCAGATTGCTCGCCGCCACAGGCGTAAAGCGGATGCACCATTCGGCAATGCGGTCGAGCAGCTGCGTGCCGAGCGCGGGCTTATCATCCAGTATATGCAACTCAGGTTGCAGCGCACGCGCATCAGCAAGCAACATCCCGGCTCGCACGCCCGCGCGTTGTGCGCGCGGACACGCAGCAGTTACGAGCGAGCGGTTTCCGCTTTGCACGCGCAGCACGAAGGGCACGGCCTTCAGCTCCGGCTGCTTGCGTGTGTGCCAGTCGGTAAGCAGGTGTGGAAACCATAGGGCGACAAAACGTTTTTCCATCAGCCGGTCTTTTTTTGCAGGGTGGGTAATGTGGCGGTAAGGCGTGGCAGCACGCGGAAGCGCTGGCTGCTCCATTCTACATCCCAGCTGCCTGGCTGCCCGCTGCGCACCTTCAATAGGCGCACACGCCAGCGCGGCGCACCGAGGCCGGGCAGGCCTTCTTCGGGATCGGAGGCCAGCGGCGTGATCTGCCAGCGGCACACCGCGGTGGTGGAGCCGGCCTTTTGCGTGCGCCGCAACACGAACAGCGGCACCGAACTGCTTTCGATGGCCAGCTGGAAACGCCGGCTGTCCGTAAACGATAGCTGCCGCAGCTCGCCCACCACCGCGCCGAGCGCGGAGCACTTGAGTGCTTCGGCCAGCGCCCACGGAATGTCTTTTTCGCGCAGGCCGTCGAGGAAGAGCACCTGCTCGGGCGCTACGCCAAAGGCACGCAGCGCGGGCGGGTACAATGTGCGGCGCGACCCCACCCAGAGCACCGCGTTGCCGCCTTTTAAGAAGGAAGGAAGCAAGCCCGATATAAATCCCGCCGATGCCGCCGCGCCTTCTGCATCGGCACAAATGAATTCGTGCAGGGCCGCGCGCGGGAAGACGCCATTGGGAAAAGCGTTGTTGATGCGCCCGAGCCCGATGGGGTCGGCCACTTCGAGCACGGGCGTGCGCAACCCTTGCAGGGAGAGCACTTCCTGCTGCAGGCGGGCGAATATGTCGGCTTTCGAAGGGTGCATCCGAGCGGCAAGTTTACTAAATATTTTAGCAAACGGAAGGCCAAAGAAATGTCGCTCGTTGCCAACACGCGAGTGTAACCGTTGATAATCAAGGAGCTTGTGGAGTTATTGACAGGGCTTATGCCGCGCTTATATCTCGCTCCTTCGTCGCGGGATGACGACAACCACGCGGGAGAGAATTGGGCGCGGCCAAGATGATCAGTGGGATTGGCGCAAGGCCGCGCCTCTCTTCACTCACACTGCGAAATCCTACCAACTGCAAACAGCTTCAACGCCCGATCTCGTCGAGCGGTTTGCGACCGGCCTCGCTGCTTTGCCTGAATTGAGAAGGCGTAAGTCCTGTTACCTTTTTGAATTGTTGCGAAAGATGCGCCACGCTGCTGTAACCCAGATCGAACGCAATCTCCGTAAGCGACTGTTCGCGGTATGAGATCAGCTCCTTCACCAGCTCCACGCGCTGGAGGATGGCATACTGCTCGATGCTGATGCCTTCCACCGCCGAAAAAAGCGTAGAGAGGTACGCATAGTCGCGGCCGGCGCGCTCGGATATCAGCACCGACAATTTGCGCGCACGCAGTTCTTCGTTGCCACGCACGTATTCAATGATGATGGCCTTGATGCGCGCGACCAGTGCCGAGCGCTGATCGTCGAGCAGGTCGAAACCCAGCTCCTGCAGTGCATCGCGCAGTGCGGCACGCTGTTCATCGCTTAGTGATGCGGGCAGTTGCACGTGGCCGAGGCCTACGGATAAATACGGGATGCCGAGCGCGGATAGCTGTTGCTGCACCATCAGCACGCAGCGGTTGCAAACCATATTCCGGATCAATACTTCCACTCTTCAAAAGTACTTCCTCCTACGCGCCGGCAATGCCCATCACAAAATCTTGTAAATCGTTCTGCGAATGCTGTAACAACGACGGCAACAGGCCACGGTAGCTTTGTAGTATCAAAAAAACAAATAGTATGGAAACAACAAAATCTGCCTGCAACTGCGGCACCGCCTCTGCTACGCAAACTTCGATCTGCCTTTGTGGCGACAACTGCAGCGGCGTCGGCTGTGGCTGCGGTTGCGGCTGCTAACGAAGACGGCACCATGTGCGCAAGACGGCCCCGGCCGTCTTTTTGCCGTTGACGCCGTTGCGGCCGCTGCTTACCTTCGGCATACAACCCTTTTCATGAAACACATCCTGGTGGCCGGCGTATTTATGCTGGCATCTTCCTTTGCCCTTGCCCAAAGTCCCGCCGACCTCGTTAACCCGCTGATGGGCACCGATTCGAAGCCCGAACTGTCTAACGGCAACACCTACCCGGCCATCGGAATGCCCTGGGGCATGCACTACTGGACGCCGCAAACAGGACGCATGGGCAGCGGCTGGCAGTATCAATACAGCGCCGACCGCATCCGCGGCTTCAAGCAAACGCACCAGCCATCGCCGTGGATGAACGATTACGGTCCCTTCTCCATCATGCCCGTCACAGGAAGCCTGCGCTTTCGCCAGGACGACCGTGCTTCCTGGTTCTCGCACAAGGCCGAAACCGTGCTCCCGTATTTCTACAGTGTGTACCTCGCCGATGCCGATGTAACCGCCGAACTCACGGCAACGGAGCGCGCAGCGCAGTTTCGCTTTACGTTTCCGCAAACCGACAGCGCATTCATTGTGGTAGACGCCAACGACCGCGGCTCGCATATCGAGATCTCACCCGACCGCAAGACGGTGAGCGGCTACAGCAGCCGTTATGCAAGAGGCAAGATGGAAGGCTTCAGAAATTACTTCGTGCTCCGGTTCGATAAACCTTTCACTATTGCCGCCACCTGGCACGACAGTGTGCTGGTGCGCGACAGCCTGTCGCTTACTGCAGGCCACACCGGCGCGGTCATCGGCTTCTCCACCAGGAAGGGAGAGCAAGTGAGCGTTCGCGTTTCATCGTCCTTCATCTCTGCAGGTCAGGCATGGCGCAATATGCAGCAGGAGCTGGGCAGCGATGACTTCGAGACTACGAAGCGAAAGGCCCGCGCGCGCTGGAACGAGGTGCTCGGACGCGTGGAAGTGCAGGGCGGCAGCGAAACGCAACGACGCACATTTTATTCCTGCCTCTACCGCGCCGTACAGTTTCCACAACGGTTGTATGAATTCGACGAGCACGCAAAGCCCGTACACTTCAGCCCCTACAACGGCAAAGTGGAGAAGGGCCGGCTATTTGGCGGCACGGGCTTCTGGGATACGTTTCGCGGCCTCTACCCTTTCCTTAACCTGGTTTACCCTTCCATCAACAAGGAGATGCAGGAAGGCCTTGCAAACGCTTACAAGGAAGGCGGCTGGCTTCCCGAATGGAGCAGTCCCGGTTATGCCGACATCATGATCGGCAACAACTCGGCATCGGTAGTAAGCGATGCGTATCTCAAAGGAGTGCGCGGCTACGACATCAACCTGCTCTACAAGGCTCTACTGCACGGCGCCAACAACGAAGGTCCGGTAAGCGCCGTCGGTCGCTATGGGGCCGAATATTACAAGCAGCTCGGGTACGTTCCGTACGATGTGAACATCAATGAAAGCGCCGCACGCACGCTCGAGTATGCGTACGACGATTTTACCATTTACCAGCTCGCGAAAGCATTGAACCGCCCCGACAGCGAGCTCACGAAATACCGCGAGCGCGCGCTCAACTACCAGAAGCTGTTCGACCCGCAATCGAAACTGATGCGCGGCCGCAACCGCGACGGATCGTTTCAGTCCCCGTTCAACCCGTTCAAGTGGGGCGATGCATTTACCGAAGGCAACGCGTGGCATTACACGTGGAGCGTGTTTCACGACATTGAAGGACTCAAGCGCCTGATGGGAGGCGATGCGCCCTTCGTGCAGATGCTCGATTCGGTGTTCACACTTCCGCCTGCCTACGACGAGAGTTATTACAAAAGCGTCATCCACGAGATCCGCGAAATGCAGATCAGCAACATGGGCCAGTATGCGCACGGCAACCAACCCATACAGCACATGATCTACCTGTATAACTACGGTGGCCAGCCCTGGAAGACGCAGTACTGGGTGCGCGAGGTGATGAACCGCCTGTACAAGCCCACGCCCGATGGCTATTGCGGTGACGAAGACAATGGGCAGACGTCGGCGTGGTATCTTTTCTCGGCGCTCGGATTCTACCCGGTGTGCCCGGCCACCACGCAGTATGTGTTGGGTGCACCGCTGTTTCCGCAAGCGACGATACACCTCGAGAACGGAAGAACACTGCGCATAAAGGCGCCCGGCAACAGTGACAGCGCACGCTATGTGGCACGGGTTGCGCGCAACGGGAAGGTGTGGGATAAAAACTGGCTCAACCACTTTGACCTTATGAAGGGCGGCACGCTGCAATTCAATATGCAGTCTTTGCCCAACAGGAAGCGCGGCACCACGGCAGCAGCCTTTCCGTATTCACTTTCTACAGAACGGTAGCGGCCGCAGGCGGTTTTGCACGACGGCACAACGACGCGACGGCACAACGTTCTATGATCAAATCGTTCATCGTTGCGTCTTTGTGTCTTCGTGCCTTCGTGTCTTCGTGTCCCAAAGGCCGCAGGCCTTCTAACGATAACGAGCGCCGCCAATCGGTAGCTTTAAGGCATGAACCCGAAAATCATCAGGTTTCTTGCGATCACTTGCCTCTTCGCAAGCACCGCCACAGCACAAACCAAAAACTACATCCCTTTTGTAAACCCGCTGATCGGCACCGAGCGCATGGGCCACACCTACCCCGGCGCTACCGTTCCGTTCGGGATGGTGCAGCTGAGCCCCGATACCGACACCATACCCTATGAAGTGAATGGAAAGTACCAGCCCGAGGTGTATCCATACTGCGCGGGCTACCAGTATGCCGACAAAACGATCGTCGGCTTCAGCCATACGCACTTCAGCGGCACGGGCCACTCCGACCTGGGCGACATCCTGGTGATGCCCACTGTTGGCGCTTTACAGCTGAATCCCGGCACGGCCAGCGACCCGGCCTCGGGCTATCGCTCATCGTTTTCGCATCAAAAAGAAAAAGCGGAAGCCGGCTACTACCGCGTGCACCTCGAGGACCACAACATCGACGCCGAGCTGACCACCACCACGCGCGTGGGTCTGCATCGCTACACTTTTCGCAGCGGCGGGCCCGCCCACCTCGTGCTCGACCTCGTGCACAACATCTACAACCATAGCCAGAAGAACGTGTGGACCTTCGTGCGCGTAGAGAACGACACGCTCATCACCGGCTATCGGCAAACAACCGGCTGGGCAAAAACACGCACGCAATATTTTGCGATCGCCTTTTCGCGGGCGTTCAAAGGTTTCGGATACAACACGGGTAGCGACAAGGAAACGTATCGCGGCTTCTGGGGCAAGTTCAACACGCGGAGCAACTTCCGCGAAATGATCGCACGCCAGCTGCGCGCACACTTCGACTTCGATATGAAAGACGGAGAGCAGCTGCTGCTAAAAGTTGCGCTCTCTCCTGTGAGCACCGAAGGCGCGCTGCGCAACCTGCGCCAGGAAGCAGGCGGCTGGAACTTCGATGGATGGAAGGCCTCGGCGCAGCAGCAATGGAACCGCGAACTCGCACGCGTAGACGCCGAGCTGATGGACAGCTCCGAGCGCGTGAATTTTTATACGGCGCTCTATCACTCTTTTTTAAGTCCCACGGTTTATGGCGATGTTGATGGACGCTACAAAGGCCTCGATCAGAACGTGCATACCGCGAAAGGCTTTACCAACTACACCACCTTTTCTTTATGGGATACCTATCGCGCGCTGCACCCGCTGTTCACGATCCTGCAGCCGCAACGCAATGGCGACATGGTGCGGTCGATGCTGGCGCACTACCAGCAAAGCGCGCAGCATATGTTGCCGGTGTGGAGTCATCATGCCAACGAAAACTGGTGCATGATCGGTTACCATAGCGTGCCCGTGCTGGTGGATGCCGTGCTGAAGGGTGCGCCCGGTGTAGATGCACGTGCGGGCCTCGAAGCCTGCGTGACCACAGCGCGCAACCGGCAATACGAAGGACTGGCCTCCTACATCGATGGCGGCTACGTTGCCGAAGATCGCAGCGGCGCCTCCGTGTCGAAGACGCTCGAATATGCCTACGACGATTGGTGCATCGCGCAGCTGGCGAAAAAGGTTGGCCGCAACGACCTGTATGCAGAATTCAACAAGCGTGCGCACAACTACCGCAATGCGTGGGATGCTGCTACCGGCTTTATGCGTCCGCGCCTGGCCGATGGAACGTTCAAGAAAGAATTCGACGTGCTGAGCACGCACCAGGCGGGCTACATCGAGGGCAATGCCTGGAATTACAGCCTGTATGTGCCGCATGCGCCCGATAGCCTTGCTGCGTTATATGGAGGTCGGTCGCGCTTCGCGGCACACCTCGACTCGCTCTTTACGATGGAGTTGCCGGACAAATACTTTGCAGAAACCGAAGACATTACGCGCGATGGCATCATCGGCAACTACGTGCACGGCAATGAGCCTTCGCATCACGTGGCTTATCTGTTCAACTGGACCGACGCGCCCTGGAAAACGCAGGAGCGCATCCGCAGCATCTTTCCACGAATGTATCGGCCCACACCCGATGGATTGGGTGGCAATGACGACTGTGGCCAGATGAGTGCCTGGTACCTCTTCAGTGCGCTTGGCTTCTACCCGGTTGCACCGGGCTCAGGAGAATATGCGCTGGGGAGCCCGCTTGTGCGCAACGCGGCATTGCAGGTTGGTTCCGGAAAGACCTTTCGCGTGGAAGCCGTCAACCAAAGCGCCGCTAACGTATTTATACAATCGGTGACACTCAACGGCAATCCGTTGCACAAGCCCTTCCTGAAGCATGCCGACATCATGAAAGGCGGAACCCTGCGCTTCGTGATGGGCGCAACACCTAACACCGGCTGGTACAGGTAAGCGCCGCGCCTTACAGCGGTTTGGTGGAGAAGAAGTATCTTTAAAAGTCAACCGAACCGAATGCGCCAGCTGCTCCTGTTGACGTGCCTTGCCGCCGCACCGCATTTATGTGCGCAAACCATCAGCGGCACCGTGAAAGATACCAGCGGCCGTCCGCTGGCCGCAGCCACCATCACGCTGCTGCGCGTCAACGACAGCATACCGCAGCGTCTTGCGCTCAGCGATGCAGCCGGCAGGTTCCAGATCAGCCTTCCCTCCGCAGGTTCGTATATACTCTGTGCATCGCACGTGGCTTTCAGCCGCTCCTGCTCGGCGCCCTTCACCAACAACAACGCCCCTTCCCCATCGCTGGTGCTGCAACCCAAAGGAGGCACGCTGCAGGAGGTGACGGTGGCCGTGCAGCGCCCCGTGCTGGAAGCGCGCGCCGACCGCCTGGTGGTGAATGTGGAAGGCACGCTCAACAGCGTGGGCAGCACCGCGCTCGACGTGCTGCGGCGATCGCCGGGCGTGAGCGTCGATCATGAAGACAACCTTTCGATAAGTGGTAAGAACGGCGTACAGGTGTTCATCGATGGAAGGCCGAGCCCGCTGAGCGGCACCGAGCTCAGCGCCTACCTCTCGTCGCTGCAATCGTCGCAGATCGACGCCATCGAGATCATCAGCAATCCGTCTGCGAAATACGAAGCGGCGGGCAATGGCGGCATCATCAACATCCGGATGAAGAAGAACAAGGCGCTCGGCACCAATGGCTCGGTGAATGCGGGCTTTGGCATCGGGGTGTATGCCAAATACAACGCAGGCTTCAGCATCAACCACCGGACGAAGCACTTCAACATTTTTGGAACGTACACGGCCGCGGTCAACAAGAACCTCACGAGCACCGACACGTACCGCGTGCTCAACGACAGTGTGTTTGACCAGCACGCGCGGCGCATCACCACCGATCGTCCGCACAACGTGCAGGCAGGTATCGACTACTTCATTGGGAAGGCGCACACGATCGGCGTGCTGCTGAACCTGCTTCCGGGCAAGCAGCGCCTCGACAACAGCAGCGGCAACGATATCAGCGGCGTTGCCGGCGGAGCGCCCGCCCGCTACCTCGAGAGCGTGGTGCTCAACGACATTGAGCGCCGCAACACGGGCGTGAACCTAAACTACCGATTTGCTTCCGGCACCAGGGAGTTCAATGCCGACTTCGACCGCAGCGCCTATCGCTCCTATTCCGACCAGGTGGTAGCCAATGATTTTTACAACGGGCAGCGCGTGTATCAAAACCACAGCGGCTATCATATGCTGGCGCCGGGTTCCATCAGCATGTGGGCGGGGCGTGCGAGCTACGATCGCGATGCCTGGAAGGGACGCATCAGCTTCGGTGGAAAATACGGAAGTGTAACGAGCGACAACACGCTCGACCCATACGACGTTTTTCCTTCGGGCGAAAAGGCCGACAGCAGCCGCCACAACAGCTTTTTGTACGAGGAAGCCGTCAGTGCGTTGTTTGCGCGTTTTCAAAAAGACCTTCCGCGTGTGAGCTGGCAAATAGGTGTGCGCACCGAGCACACCGAGGTGCGCGGCCGCTCGCGGGGCTTCCGTAGTTCTACGGGTGGATTCTCTGCTTACGATTCGGCCTTCACCCGTAGTTATACGGACCTGTTTCCATCGCTCTCGCTGACGTTCAAGGATCGCGGCCGCGGGCAATTCGGCATTTCGCTCGGGCGCCGCATCGACCGCCCGCCGTACCAGGACCTCAACCCGTTTGAGTTTCGCTCGGATGTGTATACGTCGCGGCGCGGCAACACGGCGCTGCGCCCGCAATACACCGACGTGATCGAGCTCACGCATGTGTGGCGGGGCCGGCTTACGAGCATCCTCACCTACAGCAGGGTGCACGATGTGTTCACGCAGATCTTCGATACGACCGAGCGTTTCAAATCTTTCATCACCCGCAGCAACGTGCAGCTGCAGCAGGTGGCGAGCCTGAGCATCAACTATGTGTTGCAGGGAAAAAAGCACAGTGGATTTCTCAACATCAACCCGGCGTATAATTCGTACAGCGGCAACTTCGGGAAGGATCGCAACCTCGAACTCGAAGCATTCAGCGTGACGATGAAGGCGCAGTATGGCTACCGCTTCGGCAGGGGCTGGAGCGCGGAGGCGGCGGCGCAATACAACTCGCCCGGCATTGGCCTTGGATTCTTTTACGGGCGCGCCAACGGCAGCTTCGACCTGGCGGCGGCCAGGACTGCTTTTCAAAACCGCCTCAGCATCAAGGCCGCCATCAGCGATATCTTCTTCACGGCCATCAATGGCGGACATAGCTTTTTTGCGGGCCAGTATATGGAAGTGCAGCGCAGCTTCGAGCCGCGCGTGCTGCGCATCAACGTTGCCTACCGCTTTGGCAGCAACACCGTGAAGGCAGCGCGCAACCGCAAGACGCTGATCGACGAAGAGAACAAGCGCCTGCAAACGAGCAACTGATCCATTGCTCACCTTTTCCGCCCAACAGCTTTTTTACCGCTTGCAGCAATTTCCGTAGAACTACTGTCTATCGAATACGCGTTATTGCAACCTACACTACACCCGGCGCAATAGGATGGCCTGCGCTGCGTTTTTTCATCTCGAAACCTATGCACATGGAAGCCCTTGTTTACCGGCTGCGCCCTGCCGCATGCCTGCTGGTACCGCTATTGCTTTTACTGACCACGAATGCGCATGCAACACCGCCAACCGACACGTCGGCCCGTGCGGTGAAAGCGCAGCTGCTGGCCACCATCGACTTTCTCGACGCGGGCGTCAACTCGCTTAATGCCGTGAACAGCCTGTTGAAGAAAGAGGCGTACCGCGTGAAGATCACGTCGTTCAACAACCCTGCTTCGTCCGACCTCGGCTTCAACCTGGAGCAGGAAGTGCAGGTGGCGCTGAAGCCTATGCTCGATAAGGCACGCAACACCGACCCGCAAAAGTTCAGCAGCGTAGTGAGCTCGCTGCTGGGCACCGGCGTGCAGCAATTGAGCGGCGTTGCATCGGTGCAGTCGGTATTCCCCACCATCCTCGGGTTGGTGAGCAACCTTACCATCAGCGAAAAGCGCATCAGCCGTTCGGATCTCGATTCGTTTCAATCTACGGTAGGGCGCTACTTCATACAATTCCAGAAACTGCAAACCGCGAATGCACAGTTCGATGGGAATATAGATCGGCTCAGCAGCCGCATGCACGACCTGCAGTTTGACCTGCGCGCGTACCTGCTCGACCTGTGCGACGTGCTGTACCCCGAAGTGCCGCGCAGCACCTTGCGCGCACTGAGTGAAGAAGAGTTGCTGTTGCGCTACCTCAGCCGCGACCGCCTCGCAGCGCGGTGGAAGACGAAGGCAGCGCCGTCACGTTATCCGTCGGATGCGCTGAAGTCGGCCAAGGACCTGTCGGGCAACCTGCAGAAGCTGTTTACCGATTACCAGAAAGTGTATGCCGAGAACTACCAGCAGGTGCGGAGTATCCTTATGGAAACACGACAGATGGGCAAACGCGTGAACCTGCAGCAGATCGATCTATCGTTGAAGGAAGTAGAACTACTGTATACCGAAAGCCGCAGCACTGATGCGCTGGCGTTGCGGCTGGGAACATTGCAGGAACGCTTGCGGTTGTTGAGCGCGGCCGAGCAGTGACCCAACCCTAACCCTTTGCCTAAGGGAAGGGAATCGCAGTTTTCATCCCTTCCGGGGAGGGGTCGCAGAAAAAAAAGACTCCTGTCAACACAGGAGTCGTCACCTAAACCAACTGCATGTATGCCCCCGTGAGGGGGTAGAGCAGGACTGCAAAATAGAAAAAAATCAAACTTGAAAGAATTTTCTGTGGCCAAAAGGTTAGCGTAATAAGGCGACGGCTGTACCCGCCTTGCGTGTAAAGGCTTATACCGCCTCCTCACTTTTGGCGAAAAACGGTGAAAAAGGGGCATGGAATGATCTTTTAAACCCTGCTGTCAAAGGATTGAAGACATGCAGAACGGAACGATGATCCAGCTTTTTCACTGGTATAGCCCGGGCGATGGCACTTTTTGGAACTGGGTGAGCGAACAGGCGCCGCTGCTGGCCGCGCAGGGCATCACCGCGGCCTGGCTGCCGCCGGCCTTCAAAGGGGCCGAAGGGGCCGCCTCCACAGGATATGACCTCTACGACCTTTACGACCTCGGCGAATTTGACCAGAAGGGAACGGTGCGCACCAAGTATGGCACCCGCGAAGAATATGTGGCAGCCGTGCGGGCGCTGCAGGCGGCCGGCATCCAGGTGCTGGCCGACATCGTGCTCAACCACCTCGGCGGCGGCGACGAAACCGAACATTTCCATGCCGTGCGCGTGGACCCCGAGCATCGGCTTACACTGCTGGGCGAGCCCGAGGAGATCGAAGCGTTCACCCTTTTCAACTACCCCGGCCGCGGCGGCAAGTATTCCGAGTTTGTGTGGACCCACCAGTGCTTCAGCGGCGTCGACTACCACCACGGACGGCAGGAATCGGCCGTGTTCAACATCCTCCAGGAGTGGGGCAACGACTGGGAGGAACTGCCTTCCGACGAGAAGGGCAATTACGACTACCTGATGTACAACGATATCGAGTTTCGCAATCCCGCCGTGCGCGAGGAGCTGCATCGCTGGGGGCTTTGGTACCACGGCGTGGCGGGCTTCGACGCGATGCGCCTCGATGCCGTGAAGCATATTTCGCCACGCTTTTACAACGAATGGCTCGACCGCCTGCGCGCCGACACCGGTAAGGAACTGTTTGCCGTGGGCGAATATTGGGCGCCCGGCAACCCCGAGTGCCTGCTGCGCTACCTTGAAGAAACGAACGACCGCGTGAGCCTGTTTGATGCGCCGCTGCAACATCGCTTTCACGAAGCGAGCAAGAGCGGGAACGGCTACGACCTCGGCAGCATCCTCAACGACAGCCTGCTGGCCGCGCGCCCCGACAAGGCCGTGACGCTTGTAGACAACCACGACACGCAGCCGCTGCAATCGCTGGAAGCGCCGGTGGAGCCCTGGTTTAAGCCGCTGGCTTATGCGCTGATCTTATTGCGCGAGGAAGGGTACCCCTGCGTGTTTGCTCCCGACCTGTATGGCGCGCACTACCGCGACTTCGGCAACGATGGGCAGGAGCACGAGATATTTCTCGAGCCCGTGGCGGCACTTCCTGCACTCCTTGCCGCCCGCCGCGACCACGCCCATGGCCTCCAGCGTTCCTGGCTCGACCATCCCAACTGCATCGGCTGGACGCGCGAGGGCGACGACGAGCACGCCGGCTGCGCGGTGCTTCTTTCCAACGGCGATGCCGGCTTCAAAGACATGGAGATGGGCGCGCGCTGGGCAGGCCAGCGCTTCCGCAACATCCTGAAGGAAGATGATGAAGCGGTGGAGGTAAATGAAGAAGGCTGGGGACGGTTTACGGTGGCTGCGGGCACGGTGAGTGTGTGGGTGGCGATGCAGGCTTGAGCCATCCCGGTGCGCAGCAGCGGGAACTATTGCGCAGCACCGGGAGCAAAGGCACTGGAACCCGCTGTCACGCTGAGCGCAGCCGAAGCGAAGGCACTGCGGCCTCCCCCGCGAGGACCTGACTATTTAGATCCCGCCACTGCGTGGCGGGATGACGACCGCAACGGGGGGGAAGAAAAAAGGCGCGGCCGGGGGCATCAGTGGGATGGGCTCCGGGCCGCGCCTCCTATTCCCAAAGAAAGCGCCCGTCATCCCGGTGCGCAGCACCGGGAACTAAGTGCGCAGCACGGGGAGCAAAGGCACTGGAACCCGCTGTCACGCTGAGCGCAGCCGAAGCGAAGGCACTGGAACCCGCTGTCACGCTGAGCGCAGCCGAAGCGAAGGCACTGCGGCCTCCCCCGCGAGGACCTGACTATTTAGATCCCGCCACTGCGTGCCGGGATGACGACCGCAACGGGTGGGGAAGAAAAAAGGCGCGGCCGGGGGCATCAGTGGGATCGGCTCCGGGCCGCGCCTCCTATTCCCAAAGAAAGCGCCCGTCATCCCGGTGCGCAGCACCGGGAACTAAGTGCGCAGCACCGGGGGAACTGATCGAACCACCGCACCCATCGAGCAGGCGGGCCGTGAAAGCACGGTCCTTCCCGGCGACATCACCGACGAATCCTTTTGCAAGCGTTTGGCGGAAGATGCCGTTTCGGCCCTCGACGGCCCCGGGATCCTGGTGAGCAATGCCAGCTACAAGCAAACGAAAAGAAAGCATCGCCGACATATCCACCGAGCAGTTCGGCCGCACGAAGAATACCAATATCTATGTGCCCTTCTGCCGACACAATTCACGAATCGGAGCAGGGCTATTTGATCAAGCCTTATATCAATGAAAGGCTTCATCTACCTGATGATAGAACCTTATGGCCAAGAGAGCGAAGCTGAAAGCACATAGAGACAGCCATCGATTTTAGAAATCAATGGCTTTCACTAGTCAAATAATCAAAAAGGCTTTCGGCAACTGGCATGTTCAATTGAAACCGAACCTTTACAATTTTAATATTCTGCTCCTTCCCCCGTACATCCTCCCGAAAAGCGTCTTCACTTGCTAACGGCTTCATATCACCTAGATAATAAAACTCTTTGCCTTCATCATCACGCTTCTTAATAAAAAATGGTATGCGTGGAAGGACGTTGCTTTGAAGCAAAGTAATTTCCGGACTCTTGAGAGAGCGACTATTCTTTGAGATCATTTCGAATGTTTCTCTATTTAAGAATCGATCCTCATAGTCAGTCAAAGTCGCCTTTTCGGGGTCCTTTTCGTAAGTAACAAATACGGTAAAGTTGGTCTTCGCCTTGTTGTAAATATATCCTCCAACATTCTGAGCTACGGGATTCTCCTCCCAGTTTAGGATTCTGAATACATCCTCACGAGAATATTTCTCATACAGTTGAAATCCGTCGTGAAAGTGTGCCAGGTTAAACTTCTGCTTAAAAGTTTCCTCCCCAGTCCTCACGAGGTCAATCAACCACAGCCTAAAATCATCATCCTCGAGATATTCTGCAAACGTTTGTGTCAACGTAAAACATCCACCGTCATAATCTACAAGCCTCATTGCCTTCTTAATGAACTTGAGGTTGATCGACCGTTCACATGACGCGACTGTTTGCTCAGATGGCTCATAACCATATAACCTGCTGACAGTGGATATTACTTCCGTCCCAGCTATTGATCCGCTGAGCAAAAGCTGCTTTAGCACAATCAAATCTTCTACGCGCTTTCCATTAGCAACACTTCTGGAATAGCCTTCTAAAATTGCTCGTTGCTCTTCTTTGAACCTATCCGTTCGTCCTTCTTTTCGCTGAACATATGCATAGTATGATCCTGCGTGAGCTGCATAGAGAAAAGGATCACGGCTACCGTGTTCTACAAAATCGAGCATGCCTGGAATTCGTCCCAGTTGAAATTTTAGTAGCTCATAGTCTCGATCTAAATCACGCTTCAACGACATGTTAGCGGCATCGATGGCCTTATAAATTCGACTTTTCGCAATTGCATCGAAGTTTACCGTGGACGCTCCGGGAATCAGATTGCTTCCGCTGGACATTAGCTTTCGCAAGCGATCTTTATTGTACGATGTGTCTCCGAACAGGGCGATGGGCACTAGGTAATTGTTACTGTGATTCCCTATAAAATCAATAACGGTTAAATATTCTTTTCCGTCTACTTTTCGAAGGCCTCTTCCTAACTGTTGAACGTATACAATGGCAGATTCCGTCGGTCGCAAAAGGATTACCTGATTGATCCGAGGTATATCGACGCCTTCATTGAAGATATCCCTAGTGAAAATATAGTCGATTTTGTCTTCTCCATCAGATTCGATTCGACGGATTGCATCCTCGCGCGTTTGTTCCGAACAGTCTCCTGTGAGTGCGATAGCGCGTGCACCTCGTTGATTGAATTTTCGTGAAAGCTCGATGCATTCTTTCACAGAGCTGCAGAACACCAGCCCTCTCACTTCCCCATTGTCGCACCCATAAATTCGAGCTTTATCTAGTATATGTGTCACTCGTTCATCTGCAACAAGACGATTGAACGATCGTACATCATCCTGCTCGTTACCATCAATAGATAAATCGGTTACGCCGAAGTAATGGAAGTTGCTTAAAATCTCTTCTTCAAGAGCACGTTGAAGCCTAATCTCGTACGCAATGTTGTATCCAAACTGGTGAAAAATATCGAACCCGTCAGTTCGTTCTGGAGTTGCGGTCATACCAAGCAGAAAGCCTGGACGAAAATGGTCAATAACTTTCTGATACGTCTCTGCCCCGGCTCTGTGCGTTTCATCCACTACAATGTAATCGAACTCCGATGGCTGAAACTGATACAAGTTTTTGCTCGAGGACAAAGTTTGAATTGTTGCAAAAAGGAAGTCACATTCTAATTCTTTGCTATTCCCGGTATAAAGCCCCATAGTTCTGGATATGCCAAAGATCTTTTGATAGCTTTTCAAGGACGCACGCGCGATGTTCTCGCGATGCACAATAAAAAGCAACCGCTTAGGTTGAAACGACTTGGCGTCAAATGCAGAGAGATAGGTTTTACCAGTTCCGGTAGCTGAAATCAGCAGCGCTTTATCAACGCCGCGGCTGCGCATCGCAGCTAAATTCTTCAAAGCATCTTCTTGCATTTTGTTTGGCAAGATCGCTGGAGGGCTAATGCTTACAATTTGTTGTTGAAGCGCTTTTCTGTATTCATTATAGATGATGGAATAAGTCTCGATAAACTTTTTATCTACGATTGACGCTTTCGCAAACTCTCGGTTGAATTCTGCAAAAGTGCTTGTCAAAATCGAGCTTTCGAATGACGCTGACACCTTCAAGTTCCATTCTTTGTTCACACAAAGTGCTGAGGCAGTCAGATTACTACTGCCTATCACGAGGCTGAACTCAGTACCTGTTCGAAATATATATCCTTTGGCATGAAAACCGCCAGTTTGTACGATGCGCAGCTCAATATTTGAAAACTGCAGCAAGGCCTTTAGGGCTTCAGGCTGGGTGAAGTTTAAGTATTGAGAAACAAGAACCTGACCTCGTACTTTCCTTACCTCCAACTCTCTGAGGTATTCTATAATGGTCGCTACCCCATCCTTCGTTACAAATGCAACCGAAAACCAAAATTCATCGCAGCGCTTAAGTTCATTTTGAATGGTTGCCAGAATTTTAACTCCGTCTTCCTTGCTGTTGAAGAGTAGCTTGGGTTGGTAGTCTCCAGTGGAAGGCAGGCTCCGATCAATGAAACCGGTTTGCAGGCTTAGGTAAAGTTGTTTGTGAAAGTCATTCATTGGTTTCAATCAACTTGTTAACCGCCGGAATATCTGCTGCTGCCCAATCCAGTTTGTGTAGCTCTGTTGCTGGAAGCCACTGAAATGAAAGGTGCTCTTTAAGGGTTGGTTCGCTTTTATCGCACTCTGCCAGGAAGCATGTCATTGTGAGCCGGAAATCAGGGTAGCAGTGATCAATGACTATCATTTCTTGCAAATTATCAATCTGCAAATCCAATTCTTCTTTTATTTCTCTCACTAAGGCTTGTTCCTTCGATTCGCCGAGTTCTACCTTTCCGCCTGGAAATTCAAACTTATAAGAAATGTAATCGTATTTGCCTTTCCCGCGTTGCACACATAAGAATCGACCATCTTTTCTGATCACAGCGGCTACCACCTCGTAATGCTTCATTGGTTCATTTTCGCTCTCAAGATAATGGCATTAGCGTTTTGTTCTGTCCTTCACACCCCCGTAATTCCCACAAAAAAATCCCGCACTTCCCCTCTTTTTTCAAACCCGTTTTCCCCTTATATTCTACTTTCCTTCTGCCCGCGTAACCCATTCATTTTCAATTCCACCCCTTTCGCCCAAAAAAATCGTAGAAATACGGATTGACAGGATTTTTCGGCTTGTTTACGTTTGGATCGTTCGCGTATTCATCACCTAAAATTTATCCAACATGTCAGAAGTTCAAGACTCCACCCATGGCCGCGGCATTGCCGACCTGCGCCGGGCCGTCGCCATCAACCGCAGCCTGGGCCCACGCTACACCCCCGTCGACCCGCTCATCCAAAACGAAGCGCTCGACGAATTCTGCAACAGCTGTATGAACGGCCTCAGCACTGTCTACACCGGCGAGCGTGCTTTCAACGAGGCCCGCGGCGCCCGCAAGCTCCACTTCGAAGGGGTCGACACCTGGGGCACTCAGCTGGCCAACAACCTGAAAGGCTCCAAAGCCACCGCCAGCACCGTAAAAGAAGCCCGCGACCTCGTAAAAAAGATCCGCGGCCAGCGCCTCTCCAAAGAGCCGGCTACCGCCGCATCGGCCACACCCGCGGATGAAGTGCGCCGCCAGATATCGGCCGCCCAAACCACCTTCGACAACCGCCTCGAGCATACCCGCAAACTGGTGGCGCTCGCCCGCGGCATGGGCGCCGCCTACCAACCGGCAGCCGAGGAAATGAAACTCGAGAGCCTCGATGCCCGCCTGAGCCGGATGGTCACCCTCAACGACGCCGTTGCCGCCACCGCCGCCACCTATGGCAACAGCCTCATCGCCCGCGACCGCCTCCTCTACGACGCCCAGGCCGGCGCGCCAGCCCGCATGGATGCCATCCGCACCTGGTACGTTTCGGCTTTCGGCGCCGGCTCCGCCGAACGCAAGCGCCTAAACGGCCTGCGCGTAAAAAACCTCTCCATCAAAAAGCTCCAGGCCATCTAACCCCAACCTCCCGTCCCCCCACGCC
>SEAC01000015.1 GCA_004173235.1 Chitinophagaceae bacterium
GATACCTTTGCCCATGACTCAGTTTTTTGTGTGGTAACTTGAAACTAAGTCAAAAAAGGGAGGCCCCAAAGCCTCCCTTTATCGTATTAATGCGGAACTTTCCCCGGACAACAGTGATTCCTTGTTCACTATTCTGCTATTCAAATGCCTCTTGCTTAGGCGGCCGAAGACGAAAAAAGGGAAGCCCAACGGACTTCCCTTCGCTATTCGTTATCTGACCAGAGATTTCTTGCTCCTTAGTTGCTGCGCTGGAACGTCAGCTGGCCACGCAGCTCGCCCGTAGGGTAAGCGGCGGAAGCTTTCGTATACACCGTTACGTAGTACAGTCCGGCGAGCAGTTCGGTTTCTTTCACCACCACGTTGTCAACGGCCAGGCTCTGGCTGAAGCTGCCCGATTTGCGGCGAGGAGGTGTGTTGGAGGTTGTGCTGTTGGCAAACGACTGCAGGATGGCGCCGTTGTATCCGCCGTCGGCAGGTCCCTGGATGCGGATCGCAGTTACGGAGTCGGTCGTGTTGCTCCAGGTAACGGTGTACGACATCGTACGGGTAGTGTTGTCGTAGCTGGCATTGAGCGTGCCGGTGGCGGGGGAGGCAACTGCGGGCGTCGGAGCAACCTGCGCTGCATTCAGCGGAAGGTTGGTGCCGGCATAGGTAACGGTCTCAGGCGATTTCTTGCAGGATACTGCTGCAACGGTCGCTACGGAAAGCACGATGATACTCAGTCTTTGAAACATAGCAGGGCTGATTTGCGCCAAAAATAGCATTATTTCCCGTCCGCAGAAATTGAGTTCTCCACCAAAACAAGTAATTCATTCGGAAGTCGGAAGTCTGAAGGAAAATGATCTTGGAGTTGCTAAACCCTCCGGAACCATCCGGAACCTTCCCGCTTACTTCAACAGTCCCTTGATCTCATTCAGCTTCAGTAACGCCTCCACGGGCGTGAGCCGGTTGATGTCGAGGTTCTCGAGCACGCGCCGGATCTCGTCGAAGGTCTGGCTGTGCGCGTCGAAGATGCTCAACTGCACTTTGGGCGCAGCCAGCTGCTTCAGTCCCTCAGTGGGAGACGCATCCACATGCTGCGCCTCCAGCTGCTGCAGCACGTCGCGGGCACGCGCCAGCAACTCGGGGGGCATCCCGGCCATCTTGGCCACGTGTATGCCGAAGCTGTGCGTAGACCCGCCGCGGGCGAGTTTTCGGAGGAAGATGATCTTGCCGCCGATCTCTTTGTTGGTAACGTGGTAGTTCTTCACGCGCGGCAACTTTTCTTCCAGCTCGTTCAGCTCGTGGTAGTGCGTTGCAAACAGCGTCTTGGGTTGCTGCGGCGCGTTGTGCAGGTATTCCGCAATGCTCCAGGCGATGGAGATGCCGTCGTAGGTGCTGGTGCCGCGACCGATCTCGTCGAGGAGGATGAGGCAGCGCGGGGAAATGTTGTTGATGATCGAAGCCGTCTCGTTCATCTCTACCATGAACGTGGATTCGCCGGCGCTCAGGTTGTCGGACGCACCTACGCGGGTAAAGATCTTGTCGGTGAGCGGGATGCGCGCATCGCCTGCCGGCACGAACGAGCCCATGTGCGCCATCAGCGTAATGAGCGCCGTCTGCCGCAGCAAAGCGCTCTTACCACTCATGTTCGGACCCGTAAGGATGATGATCTGCTGCTCGTCTTTATTCAGCGTGATGTCGTTGCTCACGTAGGCATCGCCCGGCGCCAGCTGCCGCTCAATCACAGGATGTCGTCCTTCGGAGATCAGTAGCTCTTCGCCATCGTGCACATCGGGTCTGCGGTAGCCAAACTGCAGCGCGTTGTTGGCAAAGCAGCACAGGCAGTCGAGCACGGCCAATATCTGCGCATCGGTCTGGATGGGTGCCAGGTAGTCGTGCAGCTCGTTCAGCAGGTGATCGAACAGCTGCTGCTCCAGCGCGTGCATCTTGTCTTCGGCGCCGGTGATCTTTTCTTCATACTCCGTCAGTTCCGGCGTGATGTAGCGCTCGCAGTTGGCCAGCGTTTGTTTCCGGATCCAGTCGGCGGGCACTTTGTCTTTGTGGGTATTGGTCACCTCGAGGTAATAGCCGAACACGTTGTTGAATCCGATCTTGAGCGACTGGATGCCGGTGCGTGTCGATTCGGCCTGTTGCAGCTGCAGCAGGTATTCCTTGCCGTTATGTGCGATGAAGCGCCACGAGTCGAGTTCCTCGTGCACCCCCGGTGCAATGAAGCCACCCTTGGAGGCCACCGCCGGCGGGTTTTCAGCGATCCAGGCGCTGATCTTATCGGCTATGAGCGCGCAAGGGTTCAGCGTATCGGCGAGCCGGGCAAGGTAGGGGCTGGTGGTGCCATCGAGCAGCTGCCGGATGGCGGCCACCTGGCGTAGCGCCCTTGCCAGTTGCAACAACTCGCGCGGGTTGATCTTCTTGAGCGGGATCTTCGACACGAGGCGCTCCAGGTCGCCGCACTGGCGCAGCGCGTGGCCAAGTTTCTCGCGCAGCTCGGGCTCCAGCAGTAAGTGTGCTACCACGTCGAGGCGCTCGTTGATCTTGTCGCGTTCGCGGAGCGGGAAAACGATCCAGCGCTTGAGCAGGCGCGCACCCATCGGGGTCAATGTGTTGTCGAGCACCTTTAAGAGCGTTGCCCCGCCGTCCACCGGGCTGTGCAACAGCTCGAGGTTGCGGATGGTAAAGCGATCGAGCCAGAGGTGCTCCTCCCGGTCGATGCGCTGCAGCGCGGTGATGTGCTGCAGGTTGGGATGCTCGGTGTCTTTCAGGTAATGCAGCACTGCGCCGGCGGCCACAAGGGCGGCGTTGAGCGCATCCACTCCGAAGCCTTTCAGCGAGTGCGTACCGAAATGCTTCAGCAGCGATTCTTCGGCATAGTGCTGCTGAAACACCCATTCATCGAGCGTGTAGGTATAAAAGCGGGTGCCGAATTCTTCCTTGAACCGCTTCTGGTTCTGCCGCTGAAAGATGACTTCGGCAGGACGGAAGCCCATAAGCAGTTTGTCGGCATACTCGCGGTCGCCCTGCGCTACGAAGAATTCGCCCGTGGATATGTCGAGGAAGGCAAGGCCATAAATTCCTTCTGCTTCCAGGTGCAGTGCCGCCAGGAAGTTGTTGGTGCCGTGTTCCAGCAGCTTGTCGTTGGTTGCCGTGCCGGGCGTCACCATTTCGGTCACGCCGCGCTTCACGATGCCCTTGACCGTTTTGGGGTCTTCGAGCTGGTCGCAGATGGCCACGCGGTAGCCTGCGCGCACGAGCTTGTGGAGGTACGTGTCGAGCGCATGGTGCGGGAAACCGGCGAGTTCGTTGTCGGCCGAGCCGTTGTTGCGCTTGGTGAGCGTGATGCCGAGTACGCCGGCGGCCACCACGGCGTCGCCGCCGAAGGTTTCGTAAAAATCGCCCACACGAAACAGCAGGATGGCATCCGGGTACCGCGCCTTGATGGCGCTGTGTTGCTGCATCAGCGGGGTTTCCGCACTTTTCGTTTTGCTCATGTCGTGGCGGCAAATTTACCCCGGCAGGTCCATCCGGCCCGGGGAAAAAGCCCACGAAAAAATGGTTTTTATCCCCAGAAAAAGAGAAAGAACGCAGATTGATTATGATTTTTATGATCCGCGCCGATTTATTGCTAACTTGATTTATGCGGATCTTTACCAATTTTTCGACCAACCAATCTGCGAAAATCATAGCAATCATAGAGAATCTGCGTTCTTTCTCTTCGCCGCTTGCGGCCTACCTTTGCGCCGCACATGCGCAAGCTATCCACCGAAGAATTAGACCGCCTCTCCGTCGAAGAATTCAAGGCCGCCGACAAGTTGCCCGTCATCGCCGTGATGGAGAACGTCCGCAGCGCCTACAACGTGGGTTCGCTTTTCCGCACCTGCGATGCCTTCCGGCTCGAAGCACTCTATCTTGTGGGCTATACCGCTTCCCCGCCACACAAGGAGATCCGCAAGACCGCCCTCGGTGCCGAAGACACGGTTGGCTGGAAGCATTTCAAAACAATGGAAGAGGCCCTCGACGACCTCCGCGCGCTGGGCTACCGTATTTATGCGGTGGAGCAGGCCGAGGGAAGCCGGATGCTGCAAAACGTTTCGGTAGCAGCGGGCGAGAAAGTGGCCGTCGTTTTCGGAAACGAAGTGACCGGCGTGGAGCAAAGCACCATCGCGCAGTGCGACGGCTGTATCGAGATCCCGCAGCTCGGCATGAAGCACTCGCTCAATGTGGCAACGGCTGCGGGCGTGGTTTTATGGGAGCTCGTGCGGCAGAAAATCACAAATACTCAATAATCAATTTTCAATTTCCAATTCTCAAGGAGGGAATTGCACTTGAACCTTGAACATTGAGCATTGAATATTGAACATTTTTACGATGACCGTAGTCAAAAATTATCTCTCCCTCATCAAGTTCTCCCACACCATCTTCGCGATGCCCTTTGCGCTGATCGGGTTTTTCCTGGCAACTGCTTCCTGGATCAGGTCGCTGTACCTTTCCTATGCCAGCGGCACGCACTATGAATGGTTCGCATTTGAGAATTCAAACGAGTCAGCATCCTCACCTCTTTCCGAGATGCTGAACCATCCCATGCAGTTTTTCGTTTTAAAATTTCTGTTGGTAATAGCTTGCATGGTCTTCGCCCGCTCCGCCGCCATGGCTTTCAACCGCTACATCGACCGCAAGTTCGACGAGAAGAATCCGCGCACGGCCATCCGCGAGATTCCCAAGGGCATCATCACTCCGAAGAACGCGCTCTCTTTCACCATCGCCTGCTGCGTGCTCTTCATGGTTTCCACCTTCTTCATCAACCGCATTTGTTTTTTCCTGTCGCCCGTGGCGCTGGCCGTGGTGCTGGGTTATAGCTACACCAAGCGCTTCACTCCCTTCTGCCACCTCGTGCTCGGGCTCGGCCTTTCGCTCGCACCCATCGGGGCCTGGCTTGCGGTCACCGGATTCTTCCACTGGCTGCCCCTGCTCTTCTCCTTCGCCGTATTATTCTGGGTGAGCGGCTTCGACATTATTTATGCGATGCAGGATGTGGACTTCGACCAATCGCAAAAGTTGTATTCCATACCGGCGGCCCTGGGGCGCGAGAAAGCGCTCCGCGTATCCGAACTGCTGCACCTGCTGAGCGCTGCCTGTGTGGCCGCTGCAGGCCGCTTCGGCCATTTCGGCTGGCTCTATTGGATCGGCGTGCTCGTATTCGGCGGCATGCTCGTGTACCAGCATTCCATCGTCAAGCCCAACGACCTCCGCCGCGTCAACATCGCCTTCATGACGGCCAACGGCATCGCATCCGTAGTGTTCGCGCTGTTTGTCATTGCCGACCTGTTCGTGCTGGGATAGGTTTGTCGTTGTTGTTTGTGGTTCCTTCGGCGGCAGGTAGCTACAGCGCTCATTTCTGCACTAAGTTTGCGGCCATAGTCACGTCGCTTCGCGCAACTACAAACCATAAACAACAAACAAAAGAATGGCCCGAATCCTGGCAATTGATTACGGCGCAAAACGCACTGGCCTCGCGGTTACAGATCCGCTGCAGATCATCGCGACGGGCCTGATGACCATCGAGACGCCAAGGCTGATGGCCTTCCTGAAAGACTACGTAAAGAAGGAAGAAGTGGAGCTGGTGCTGATCGGGATGCCCACCAACTGGGACGACTCCGACACGCATAGCACGGCAGCCGTACGCAGGTTCATTGGCCTCTTCAAAACGCAGCTGCCCGCAACCGCCATACAGGAAGTGGACGAGCGCTTCACCTCACGCATGGCCTCGCAGGCCATTTCGCAGATGGGGTTGAAGAAAAAGCGCCGCGAGCAGAAAGGCCTTATCGACGAAGTGGCCGCAACCATCATGCTTCAGGAATACCTGCAAAGTAAAAGTTAGGCTTCGGCTGCGCTCAGCCTGACAATCGGCTGCGCTCAGCCTGACAATCGGCTGCGCTCAGCCTGACAATCGGCTACGCTCAGCCTGACAATCGGCTGCGCTCGGGCATGACAATCGGCTGCGCTCAGCCTGACAATCGGCTGCGCTCAGCCTGACAATTAGTTGCGCTCAGCCTGACAATTAGTTGCGCTCGGGCCTGACAATCGGCTGCGCTTGGCTGACAGTTCACTGCGATCGGGCTGACATCCTGCCGCGTTCACGCGCGCCGCGGGCCGTACCACCCGCACAACTACTGATGGAAAGCTGCGTGTTTTGAAGGAAGAAGGGGCGCTAACTGGGAATACGAATTGCTTTAAATCACTTGTAAAATTGCGGATGTCATGCTAAGCGCAGTCGAAGCGCATTAATTTTGCGCTATGATTCTCCCGATAGTAGCCTATGGACACCCCGTTCTGCGCCAGGTGGCCGAAGACATCGATCCTGCCGCTTATCCCGACCTCGACAAGCTCATCGCCGATATGTGGGAAACGATGTATGCTTCCAACGGCGTGGGTCTTGCCGCACCGCAGATCAACCGGCCCCTGCGCCTCTTCGTGGTGGACTCTGAGCAGATCTTTTCCAACCGCGACGAAGACGACGACGAGGATTTTCCGGACGCTCCCGGCTACAAAGGCGTTTTTCTCAACGCGCACATCGTGGAAGAAGCAGGCGACGATTGGGCCTACAATGAAGGCTGTCTTTCCATTCCCCGCATCCGCGAAGACATCTACCGCGCCGAAGAAGTGACCATCCGCTACCTCGATGAAAAACTGCAGCCGCAGGAGCGCACGTTCAACGGTGTCACCGGCCGCATCATTCTCCACGAATACGATCACATCGACGGCAAGCTGTTCATCGACCACCTTTCGCCCCTGAAGCGAAAGCTGATGAAGCGCAAGCTCGACGACATCTCGCGTGGATCCATCCGCACCGATTACCGTATGCTTTTCCAGAAGAAATGAAGACCCATCTCCTTATAGCAGCCTCTCTTCTCTGTCTTGTAGCCGGTGCGCAGCCACCCGACACCAGCGATGTGGAAGCCGTTCGGCGCATGGTGACGATGAGCGAAGTGGTGATCCGCAGCGACCTCAATGTGCCCCGCTTCCTGCAGCGCATCCGCAACGACTCATCCTACCACAAGGCTTTCAAGAACCTGCACATTCTTGGCTACACGGCCGAAAACTACATCGAGCTGTTTGATAAGAAGGGCCGCTCCGACGCCAGCCTGCGCAGCACCACGGTGCAGCACCGCGATGCGGACTGCCGTACGATGGAAGTAGTAAAAGAGCAGGTGACGGGCGACTTTTACGACAGCAACCGCGACTACAACTATTACACCGCGCAACTTTACGATGCTTTCTTTTTCACGCACGGCTCGGTTTGTGGCGAAACGAATATCGTGGCCGGCACCGAGCATGACGTGCGCGGCAAGCGAGGCCTCGAGAAGAACAAGGAGCAGCTGAAAATGCTGTTCTTCAACCCCGGACGCAAAATTCCCGGCATCCCCTTCATCGGCAACAAGCTCGATGTGTTTGATGAGGAAGTGGCTAAATACTACAACTACGCCATCGATACATCCTCCTCGATAAATGGTATCCCGTGCTACGTGTTCCGCATTGAGCGTCGTTCCGACCTTACCCGGAGCGAACGCGGCGACATCGTATTCGACAACATCACCACCTGGTTCAACCAGAAGACCATGGAGATCGTGGGCCGCGTATACGACATGAGCTACGATGCCGGCGTATACGACTTCGACGTACACATGAAAGTGGAGATGATGAAGGTGGGCAGCTACGTGGTGCCCTACACACTCAGCTACCGCGGCAACTGGCACCTGATGTTCAAGGGGCGCGAGCGCGGGGTGTTCAATGCAACGCTGCACGATTTCAAAATCCCTTGAATTGCCTTCGGCAAAGGAGAGAAAGAACGCGGATGCCACCTCCGGTGTCTCGCAGATCATTAAGATTGTTATGATTGGCTTACGCGCGTCGAATAATAAAGCAGCGCGAATCTTATCAATCATAGCAGATCTGCGTTCGTTCGCTACTCCGTGTTGCCTGCTTTGGTATACCGCCGCCACTTCTCGATCACTGCAGCCAGGTCGTTGGGCAGCTCTGTATCGAAGAACATCTCTTCGCCAGTGCGCGGGTGCGTGAAGCCGAGGGTTTTTGCGTGCAGCGCCTGGCGCGGGCAGAGCGCAAAACAATTTTCAACAAACTGTTTGTACTTGGTATAGATCGTTCCCTTGAGGATGCGGTCGCCGCCGTAGGTGTCGTCGTTGAAAAGCGTGTGGCCGATGTGCTTCATGTGCACGCGGATCTGGTGCGTGCGGCCCGTTTCGAGCACGCATTCTACCAGTGTTACATAGTTGAAGCGCTCGAGCACCCGGTAGTGTGTGGTGGCATCCTTTCCGTGATCGCCTTCAGGATAAGCCTCGAACAATTTGCGGTAGCGCAGGTTGCGGCCCACGTGTGCCACAATGGTTCCTTCGTCCTGCTCCACGTTGCCCCACACCAATGCGCGGTAGTGCCGCTTCACAGTGTGGTCGAAGAATTGTTTCGCCAGCTGACGCATCGCCACGTCGGTCTTGGCGAGCACAAGCAGGCCGCTTGTGTTCTTGTCGATGCGATGCACGAGCCCAAAGCGGGGAAGCACAGACTCGTCGATGTCGGGATTCTGCTGCTTGAGGTAGTAAGAGACGCCATTCAGCAGCGTACCCGTGTAGTTGCCGCTGCCCGGGTGCACCACGATGCCCGCGGGCTTGTTGATGATCATGATGTCGTCGTCTTCGAAGAGGATGTTCAGGTCCATCGGCTCGGGTACCACGTCGGTGCTTTCGGGCGTCGTGTCGCTGTATACCACCACCAGATCGAGCGGCTTGATCTTGTAGTTCTGCTTGACCTCCTTCCCGTTTACCAGCACCATGCCGTTGTTGATGCCGCGCTGCAGCTTGTTGCGCGTGGCGCCTTCGATGCGTGCCATCAGGAACTTATCGATCCGCAGGGGCTCCTGTCCCTTGTCGATAGTATAAGTAAACCGCTCATACAGCTCGTCGCTGGCCTCGGCGGATTCGGGAAGGTCGGTGTCGTTGGTCATGAACGGCAAATATCGGAAAACCGCGTCGCAAGCGACGAGAGAGAACGAACGCAGATCTATTTTGATCTGTAAGATCTATTATGATTTTTTCTCGCGCGCGTCAGCGAATCATAACAATCCTACTACATCAGCGATGCGCCGCAGGCGAATCAGCGTTCTTTCCCGTAGCACCGAAGGCGACAATCTGCATTCTTTCTCTCGGTAACTTGCGCCGATGAAACAAACCGTCCGTTTCCGCGACCTCGGCCACATGCCTTACAAGGAGGCCTGGGATTACCAGGAAGCGCTGATGCAGGAAGCGCTTGCCGTGAAAGCGTTGCGGCATCAGTCGGCTGAGCCGGTTGACCCGCTTACACTGCCCACGCAACACCACCTGCTTTTGGTGGAGCATCCGCCCGTGTACACGCTCGGCAAAAGTGGCAAGATGGAGCACGTGCTGATCGGGGAGGGGGAACGTTCGGAAAAAGGCATCGAGTTTTACCAGACCAACCGCGGCGGCGACATCACCTTTCACGGCCCCGACCAGGTGGTTGGTTACCCCATCCTCGACCTCGAAAAATTCTACACCGACATCGGCAAATACCTGCGCTCGCTTGAGGACGTCATCATTCTTACTTTGGCTGAATTCGGCATCGCTGGTGGCCGTTCGGCAGGTGAGACCGGTGTTTGGATCGATGCCCAGGTAAAAGGCAGGGAGCGCAAGATCTGCGCCATGGGCGTGCGTTGCAGCCGGTGGGTCACCATGCATGGCTTCGCGCTCAACGTCAACACCGACCTGTCGTATTTCAACCACATCATTCCGTGCGGCATCGTGAATAAGAAAGTAACTTCTATCAGGGAAGAACTCGGCAAGGCCGTTCCGATGCAGGAAGTGAAAGAAAAACTGAAGGCCAACTTCTGCAAAGTGTTCGACGTCGAACTCCTCTGACCGCAACCTCCCAAAACCTCTGAAAACCTCTCAAAACCTGCAAAACCTCCCAAAACCTCTCTACGGCCTCAGGTAAAACCTGTTCCGCTCCAGCAGCTTGTCATCATTGAATAGCTCGAAGTAATGCCACCCGGAGTGGTAGAAGTTCGCCTTGTCGAGCAGCAGCACTTTCTCCTTCACGCCTTTGATCTCGAAAAGGAACGTGCTATCCTCGTAAAACCGCAGGCTGTAATTCTTCTGCGCGGCATCCGCAAGGCGGATCTGCACATAACCTTCGCCGTTGGTGAACACAAAGGCCGACGGCACCCATTCGGGCTTTTTGGGCGTCCCCACAACGGGACGTGGGCGCGGCACGGAAAGCGTATCATTGTTCTTGAAACGTACCGTATCGTGGTTGATGACCAGGAACGTGTCGCGGTTGCGCACGAAAAGCGAGTCCTTGTATTTATACAACAACTCGCTGCCCGCAACTGCCGGCCGCGGGGCCTGGATCAGCTGCAGCCTGCTGGTGTCGGGGCGCTTCGGCTTGCTGAAATAATACGTGCCTCCTTCCATGGCATAAAACAACCGGTACCACATATGGTCGTTCTGCGCATTGCGGTCGGTGTAGCCGTTTTGTACCGACTTCGGATCGGCTACGGAAAGAATGGTCTTGTACGCACCGAGGCTGTCAAACCCGCGCTGGATCGAGATCTGCGATACATTAGCAAAAGGATTCACCCAACTCACGATAATGCGGTTGCTGCCGGCGTTGCGTACGGTGAAACGCGGAAGCGTATCCTGTGCGCGCACGGTTGACGCAGCCAAAAGGCAAAAAAGAGTTCCCAAAAAGTAGCGGCCGAACGCCCGCACAAACGAAAAAAGCATCGCTGCAAATATAGAAGCACGTGCGCATTCGACTAGAACATTAACGTTCCGGCAGGCAGCGATCGGTTGCCCTGCAGCCCGCCGCTATGCACCAGCAGCAGGCGTGACCCGTTCGCAAAATACCCGCTTTCCACGAGCCGCTGCGCTGCGAAAAAGAGCTTTCCTGTATATACGAAATCGGAGGGCACGCCGGTGCGGGCATACCAGTCGTTCATGAACTGGATCTGCGCCGCGCTGTGCCGCGCATACCCGCCCTCGTGGTAATCGTGGAGGATGCGAAAACGATCCTGCGCATCGGGCGGGAGCAGGTTGCCCACCGCGGCTTCGAGCCCGTGGTTGTTCTTCAACACCGAAATGCCGATGCACTTTTGGCCCGGAAGTGCGCTGGCGGCAAGTCCCGCAAGCGTTGTGCCCGTACCCACGGCCGCGAGTATATGCGTGTAGTTGTTTTGATCAAACATTTGAGTGATGCGCGCGGCCCCGGTACAGCCTTCGCTGCCATAACCGCCTTCTGGTACCACGAGAAAAGAACCCTCATCACTGAGCTGCTGCAGCTCCGCAGGCAACCGGCCCGCACGATAGTGTCCACGCTCAAGGAAATGCAGCTCCATCCCGCGTTGCTCCACATCCTGCAGCAGCACCGAAGGTTGAGCAGGGCGTTCGCCCCGGATGACGCCGATGGATTTCATCCCCGACAGGCGGCAGGCTTCGGCAGTTGCCAGCAAGTGGTTGCTCCAGGGGCCGCCGAAAGTGATGAGCCCCTTGCAACCCTTATCCCGCGAGCGCTCCAGCCAGGGCGCCAGCTTGAACCATTTGTTGCCCGAAACCTGCGGGTGGAGCTCATCCAGCCGCAACACGTCGGCCCGGATGCCATAGGGCTGGCACCAATTTTTTACCGGAACGAGGCGAACGGGCGAAAGCGGTTGCTCCATAAGCGGGGGCCGTGAAAGTAGTACATTCGCACCCGGTTTGACCTCAACAGATTAATCAAAAGAATACGATGAAACCTACTCTTGTGATCATGGCGGCGGGCATGGCCTCGCGCTACGGCAGTATGAAACAGATCCAGCAATTCGGGCCCAGCGGCGAAACGATCATGGACTACTCCATCTTCGATGCCATCCGCGCCGGTTTCGGAAAGGTCGTCTTCATCATCCGCCGCGATTTTGCCGATGACTTCAAAAACATTTTCGAGCCCAAGCTGAAAGGCCGCATCGAAACCGAATACGTTTTCCAGGATATGGATGCTTACCTCCCCGAAGGTTTCCAGCCGCCTGCCGACCGTAAAAAGCCCTGGGGTACGTCGCACGCCATCCTGTGCGCGCAATCCGCCGTCAGCGGGCCTTTCGCAGTGATCAATGCCGACGACTTCTATGGCTCCGACGGCTTTGTAAAAGCTGCCGGCTTCCTCACCACCGAATGCGACGAGCGCACCTATGCGCTTGTTGGCTACCAGCTCAACAAAACCCTTTCCGACAACGGCTCTGTAAGCCGTGGTGTGTGCCAGGTGGACGACAAGGGCAACCTCGTTGCCATCAACGAGCGCCTCAAGATCTACCGGAAAGACGGACCGATGGTTTCCGAAGAAGGCGACGGCTCGTTCCTCAACCTCGACGAGAACACCCGCGCCTCCATGAACTTCTGGTGCTTTCATCCCTCACTGTTCCCCTTCCTGCAGGAGGAGTTTGCGAAGTTTCTCGCCAAGCAGGGTGAAGATCCGAAGGCGGAATTCCTCATTCCCTACAGCTGCGACGTATTCATCAAGAGCGGCCGCGGCGTGATCAAGGTGCTCGAAACATCGGCACAGTGGTTTGGCGTAACGTACAAAGAAGATGCGCCCGTGGTGACCGAAAGCGTGCGGAAGCAGGTGGAGAGCGGGGCCTATCCGAACAACCTGTGGGGAAGTTGAACGAAATGATCAATATTCAATAATCAATATGCAATGTCTAATTTTCGATGGGTGTAAGCGAGCTGGCGTTGCTAATTGAATATTGAGCGTTGCTTATTGAAAATTAGAACAGAAAATGCCGCAGCGATAGCTGCGGCATTTTCATTTCGATATTCGAAATTCCTTGTTCGTTATTCGATATTCAACTCACTTTCACCCGGTACACAAAGTCCTGGATTTTCTTCACCTGCTGCGTGCGGTCGAGGCTGCGGAGGCTGGCGGCAGTGGCCTTGTGGCGCTGGAAGCTCGTGTCGGTCTTGCGCAGGTCGCTCATCAGCTGGTAGAGGTACTTCGACTGCGTGGCAAACACGACGCCTTCGGCCGTGGTTTGCTTGGCGCTGAGGATGCCCACTACTTCACCGTTGCGGTTGAGGATGGGGCCTCCCGAGTTGCCGGGGTTGGCAGCGATGGCGATCTGGCAGGTGAGCGTGTCGCCGTTGAAGCCCGTACGAGCCGCCATGTAGCCTTCACCATAAACAACGGTGTTGCGCGGGTAGCCGAGGGTGTATACCGGTTCTGCTATCTCTGCACCGCCCTTGCGGATAGCGTAGGGCAGGGCCGAAGGTGCTTTGAATTTGGGGTCGGTGATCTTCAGGATCGCGATATCGCGGGCCGCATCGGTTTGAATGAGCGTGGCCTGGAACTCGTCGCCTTCACCATTTTGCACGGCGATGCTTTGTGCGTTGCCCACAACGTGCGCGCTCGTTACGAGGTAGCCCGAAGGGTCGATGAGGAAGCCGGTGCCGCCGGTGGTGTACACTACTTTGGGTGCTTCGGGGTCGGTGCCGTTGTTGGCAACCACTTTTCCTTCCACATCGGAGATGCGGTTGTCGAGGCGTTTGGTATTGGTAAGGGCCTGGTCGATCTTGCCGTTGAGGTAGCGGATGTCGCGGGTGCTGGGCGCTTTGGCGGGCGAAACCGACCAGAGCAGCGCGGAGATGGCCACGGCGGTTACGCCTGCGATGGAAGCCGCGATGGCGCCCGTGCGCTTGTAGCGGTTATAGAGGTACGTGATGCGTGCCTTGCCTTTCAGGCGCGGGCTTTCGATGGCCCCGGCCTCGGCGAGGTCGAGGTGCACTTCGTTGAGGCGCGACTTGAAAACGCGCGTTTCGTCGAAGCGGTGAAACTGCTGGATAAAGAAAGTGTGCTCCACTACAAGCTGGTCGATCTCGGGATTGCTTTTGCGCAAGCCTTCGAACCACACGCGCTCATCGGGCGTCATCTGTCCGTTGATGTACCGCTCCACCGCTTCTAGTAAATTCAGGTCATCCATCGCTACACATCATTTTTATACTGAGCAAAGAAGAGTTTCTTGAGCCGCACCAGGCATTTATATTTCTGGTTCTTGGCATTGTCGGCATTGGTATAGCCAAAGGCGGCCGCTATCTCCTGCATCCCTTTCTTCTGAAGGTAGAAGGCCTCCAGGAGGCTCCGGCAGGGTTCGCCCAGACCTCCGAGTGCTTTTTCCATCAGCTCAAAGTCCTGGTTGCGCTGCTCGTGGGTTTCCAGTTCTTCCTCCACCGGCACCGTTTCGCCATGGTGCTCGCCGATCACAAACCGGTTTTGCTGCATGAGGCGCTTCAGCCAAAGGCGGCGGCTCACCGAGTAGAGGTAGGTCTTTAGCTGGCAGTGGAGCTCGAAAGAGCCTTCTTTCACCTTCTCGTAGAGCACCAGCAGGGCTTCCTGGAAGATGTCTTTGGCATCATCCGCCGAGCCACTGTTGTTCACTACCAGGGCCTGCACCATCCCATAATGCTCGCGGTAGATCGTTTCGATCGCTTTCCGGTCATTCCGGGCCAGTCCCTGCAGGAGAGTCGTTTCGTTCAGCGCTGCCTTCACCAATCCTTGTTTAATACGAAAAACTAAAAATAGTAACCCGGCCGGGGCGTTAAAAAAATATTTTGAGATTCCCGGGTTACCTTTTTTCGATTCCCGTATTAATCCTAAACCTTTAAAAAATCTCGATCATGAAAAAATTCCTCGCCATTTTCGCAGTAGCCGGTACCCTCGTAGCTTGCAACAGCAGCGAAACTACTACTGAAACTAAAGACACCACGACCGTTGTTACTCCTGCTCCCGCCGACACTACGCACGTAGTTACTACAACTGAAACGACAGTTGACACTACGCACGTAGAAGGTACGGACACTACAAAGCACTAATTCTACCTGTGCGCTTGCCCGCAATAAGATATTGAACACTTTATTCATATGGCAAGCAATCGAACGGGCCCGTCTTTTCAGACGGGCCTTTTTATGGAATATCGAATAGCCAACATCGAATGAGGAATACAGAACCGGGAATACCGCATTTTAAAGCACAACTTTGGCTTCCCGTTTCGATATTCCTTGTCCGTTATTCATTATTCGTTATTCTTTAGAGGTACCTTTGCAACTTATTTAAAGACTCTAAGAATGACATTTGACGCGCTAGGCCTGCAGGAATCCCTCCTCCGCGCCGTTCAGGATCTCGGCTTTACCGAACCGACCGCCATCCAGGAAAAAGCTATCCCTGTTCTGCTTTCCGGTACGAAGGACCTCATTGGCCTCGCACAGACCGGCACCGGTAAAACGGCCGCCTTCGGTCTCCCGCTCCTCCAGCTGATCGACGCTTCGCAGAAGCATCCCCAGGCCCTCGTAGTTTGCCCCACCCGCGAGCTGTGCATGCAGATCGTGAACGAGGTGGAAATTTTCAAGAAATATGAAAAAGGTGTGAACGTGGTTGCCGTGTATGGTGGCACGTCCATCTCGCAGCAAATCCGCGACATCCGCCGCGGCGTGCAGGTAGTAGTGGCCACCCCCGGCCGCCTCATCGACCTCATCGAACGCAAGGCCATCAACCTCGAGGAGATCTCCTACGTGGTGCTCGACGAGGCCGACGAAATGCTGTCGATGGGCTTCCAGGAAGACATCGAGTTCATCCTCCAGAACACACCGAAGCGCAACGCCACCTGGCTGTTCAGCGCCACGATGCCGCAGGAGATCCGCAAGGTGACCCAGCGCTACATGAAGGAGCCCTTCGAGATCACGGTGGGCAAGAAGAACACTGCAAACAAAAACATCGATCACCAGTTCTGCGTCACCACGGCGCATCACCGCTACGAAACGCTCAAGCGGATCATAGACTTCAACCCGGGCATGTACGGCATCATCTTCACGCGCACCAAAGCGGATGCGCAGGAAGTTGCCGAAAAGCTGACCCGCGAAGGCTACGACATCGACGCCCTCCACGGCGACCTCTCGCAGTCGCAGCGCGATAAGGTGATGGACGAATTCCGCGAGAAGACGCTCCAGCTTCTCATCGCCACCGACGTTGCCGCCCGCGGTATCGACGTAGCCGGCATCACGCACGTAATCAACTACGAGCTTCCCGACGACGTGGAAGTGTACACCCACCGCTCGGGCCGTACGGGCCGCGCGGGCAAAACCGGTGTCTGCCTTTCCATCGTTCACCAGCGCGAAGCTTTTAAGATCAAGCAGATCGAGCGCATCGTGCAGCTGGCTTTTCATAAAGTGGAGATCCCTACCGGCAAGGACGTTTGCCGCAAGCAGTTCTTCTTCTTTATGGACAAGCTGATCAACGCCGATATCAGCCACGGCGACTATGCCACTTACATCCCCATGCTGCAGGAGAAGTTTGCCGACATGAGCAAGGAAGAAGTGCTGCAGCGCGTGGCCGCCCTCGAGTTCGACCGCTTCCTGCGTTACTATGAAAATGCCGAAGACCTCAACCTGCGCCAGACCGATCGTCGTGAGCGTGGCAACGAGCGCATGGAGCGCGGCCCCGATTCGCGTGCCGACCGCAAGGGCAAGCACCAGGTTTCGAGCGGCAACATGGTGAAGCTTTTTGTCAACCTCGGTACAAAGGACGGCTTCTACAAGGCTTCCTTCCTGCAGTTCATCCTCGACCTGAGCGACCTGCCGAAAGACGTGCTGGGCCGCATCGACCTCAAGGAGCTGAACACCTGGATGGAAGTAGACCAGCAGGCCGCCCAGCAGATGATGCGTGCCGTAGACGGTAAGAAGTTCAAAGGCCGCCGCATCCGCATGAACGAGGCCGATTCCTTCCGGAAATAATTATTGACTGTCCTATATTTGGATCAGATGATCGCACGCAACGCATATTCCTGGCATTATTCGTATTACTTCCTCCGGGAGCCGGGATCGCTTTGATAGTGCACAACCACGTAACAACGTAAACGCATCATACAAGTCCCGGCTCCGCAGCCGGGACTTTTTTTGTCCGCTAAACAACGAACAGATGGATCTCGCAACCGCACCACGCCTCGAAGGGATCGGAGAATACTACTTCTCGCAGAAGCTGCGCGCCATCGAAGCGCTCAACCGGAGCGGTGTGCCCGTTATCAACCTGGGCATCGGCTCGCCCGACGGGAGCCCGCATCCCGAAGTGCTGTCCGAACTAGCCGCGCAGGGCGCGCGCAACGATGTGCATGCCTACCAGGGATACAAAGGCATACCGGCGCTGCGCGAGGCCGTTGCTGCCTGGTACGCGCGCTGCTATGGCGTGGTGCTCGATCCATCCGTAGAAATACTGCCGCTCATCGGGTCGAAGGAAGGCATCCTCCACGTTTGCATGACTTACCTCGGTGCCGGGGACGAGGCACTGGTGCCCAACCCCGGCTATCCCACCTACCGCAGCGCGGTGCAGCTTGCCGGCGGCACCTGCAGGGAGTATGCGCTTACCGCTGCCAACGACTGGGAGCCTGACTTCGATGCGCTCGAACGCCAAAGCCTTTCCCGTGTGAAACTGATGTGGGTCAATTACCCGCATATGCCCACCGGGCGGCTCCCTTCGGCCGGACTGTTTGAGCGGCTCGTGGCTTTCGGAAAGAAGCACGGCATCCTCATTTGCCATGACAACCCTTACAGCTTTATCCTCAACGACCAACCGCAAAGCCTGCTTTCGGTGCCGGGTGCTACGGATTGCGTCGTCGAGCTCAACTCGCTTAGTAAATCGCACAACATGGCGGGCTGGCGCATCGGTATGCTTTGCGGCGCGCAGCAACGTATAGACGAAGTGCTCCGCTTCAAAAGCAATATGGACAGTGGTATGTTCCTGCCGCTGCAGCTGGCTGCGGTAAAGGCATTGGGCCTTGGGCAGGATTGGTACGATGCATTGAACGATACCTACCGGTCGAGGCGGGGACTGGTGTATGCGTTGCTGGATGCGTTGGGATGCACGTACGATGCCGCGCAGGCCGGACTTTTCGTGTGGGCGGGCGTGCCCAGCCCTGTCACCAACGGCTTCACGTTGAGCGATGCGTTGCTTGAAGGTGCACGCGTGTTCATCACCCCCGGCGGCATCTTCGGCAGCGAAGGCGACAACTATATCAGGGTTAGCCTGTGCAGCCCCACGGCTCGTTTAGAAGAAGCGATCGGCCGTATTTCTACGTATCTCAAAAACGCATCCTTATGAACTTGTGTGTGATCGGACTCGGTTTGATCGGCGGCTCGATGGCGCTGACCCTGAAGCAGAAAGGAATTGCTGCCCGCGTAGTAGGAGTGGAGGCAAGCGACGACCACGCCCGCGCAGCACTGGAGCTGGGTTTGGTGGACGAAGTGCTGCCGCTGGCCGAAGCGATCGACGCATCCGATATCGTGTTACTCGCCGTACCTGTGGACACGCTTGCAACCCTGCTTCCGCTCGTGCTTAACCGGGTGGAGAAGCAGGTTGTTTTCGATGCGGGGTCTACCAAGGAAGCGATGCTGAATGCCGTATCGGGGCATCCCCGCCGCGGACGCTTCGTCGCCGCCCACCCGATGTGGGGCACCGAGTACAGCGGGCCTGCAGCCGCCGTGGCCAACGGTTTCAGCGGCAAGGCAGCCGTCATCTGCGACCGGGAAGTATCCGATGCCGACGCACTCGCGAAGGTGGAAGGAATACACCGGGCGCTCGGAATGCACCTCGTTTATATGAATGGCCGCGATCACGACCTGCACGTTGCCTACATCAGCCATATTTCGCACATCACCTCGTTCGCGCTCGCCAACACCGTGCTCCAAAAAGAACGCGAGGAGCGCGCCATCTTCGAGCTTGCATCGGGCGGCTTCGAAAGCACCGTGCGCCTCGCCAAGAGCAATCCCACGATGTGGGTACCCATCTTGCGCCAAAACCGCGACAACGTGCTCGACGTGCTCAAAGAGCACATCAGCCAGCTGCGCCGTTTTGAGGCCAGCCTCGAACAGGAAGACTACGCAGCGCTGTACGAGCTGATCGCTCAGGCCAATGGAATCAAACGCATCATTCACTAACCGCGCGGCAGTGGCTTAATTTCGCCCTGCCGGCAAAATCGAATCATATGAATAACGTGCTCGACACCATCCGCAACAAGCGCCCGCTGATCATCAGCGGTCCCTGCAGCGCGGAAACCGAAGACCAGGTGCTGCAAACGGCAACGCGCCTGGCGGCCACCGGCAAGGTCGACCTGCTGCGCGCCGGCATCTGGAAGCCCCGCACCCGTCCCGGATCTTTCGAGGGAGTGGGCACGAAGGGTTTGCCCTGGCTGCAGGCTGCAAAGAAAGAAACAGGCCTTCCCACAGCCGTGGAAGTGGCCACGGGCAAACAGGTAGAGGATGCGCTGCACTTCGATGTGGACGTGCTCTGGATAGGCGCCCGCACCACCGTGAACCCATTCAGCGTGCAGGAAGTGGCCGATGCACTCAAGGGGGTGAAGGTGCCCGTGCTTGTGAAGAATCCCATCAACCCCGACCTCGAGCTGTGGACCGGCGCCGTGGAGCGCGTGGCCAAGGCCGGCATAGAAGAGATCGGTCTCATTCATCGCGGCTTTTCGAGTTATGGAAATACCGAGTACCGCAACGCACCCATGTGGCACCTCGCCATCGAGATGAAGCGCCGCAACCCCGACCTGCCGCTGATCAACGATCCTTCGCACATCTGCGGCCGCCGTGATATCCTGCAGGAAGTGGCGCAGGAAGCCATCGACCTCAACTACGATGGCCTGATGATCGAAAGCCATATCGACCCGGACAACGCGTGGAGCGATGCAAAGCAACAGATCACGCCCGAGGTGCTCAACGAATTGCTCGACAACATCATCTGGCGCAAAGAAGAAGCAGCAAGCGAAGAAGCGCACGCCATGCTCGACCATCTTCGCCAGCAGATCAACCAGCTTGACGACGAGCTGATGCAACTGCTGGGACAGCGGATGAAGATCGCCGACAAGATCGGTTCATACAAAAAAGACCATAACATCACCATCCTGCAAACGCGCCGCTGGAACGAGATCCTCGACCGAGCCATCCGCAAGGGCGAGCGGCACGGGCTCAGCCAGGAGTTCATTACGCGCTACCTCGATGCAGTGCACATGGAGAGCATCAATCACCAGAATAAAATCTTCAACAGCTGATGACGACATTCAAGATCGGCAATGCGTCGGTAGACTATCACTTTGACGGAAGCTTCAAAACGCTGAAGGAACTGGCCGACCCCAAACGATCGGTGCTGCTCACCGACGAACACGTATTTGCAGCACATCCAAGTAAATTCAAGGGCTGGAATTCTATCGTGCTCAAGCCGGGCGAAGCCTTCAAGATCCAGGCAACCGTAGATTCCGTGATCGGCGAGCTCATCGCGCTGGGTGCGGATCGCAGCTGGACGATCGTGGGCGTGGGCGGCGGCGTTGTTACCGATCTGGCCGGGTACATCGCATCCGTATTTCTACGGAGCGTGCGCTGCGGCTTCGTTCCCACCACGCTGCTTGCACTCGTAGATGCCTCGATCGGTGGCAAGAACGGCATCGACTTCGGTGTGTATAAAAATATGGTGGGTACCATCCGGCAGCCTGCCTTTATCCTGCACGACTACAGCCTCCTGAAATCGTTGCCGGAAGCGGAATGGCGCTCGGGTTTTGCGGAGATCGTCAAGCACGCCGCTATCAAGGATGTGGCTTTGTTTGCCGAGCTCGAAGCCGGAAGCCTGAAGCTTTATCAGAAAAATGCAACGGCGCTCGCCGAGCTGGTGGAGCGCAACGCACTGCTGAAAACGCGCATCGTTCGGGCGGACGAAACCGAGCAGGGCGAACGTCGCCTGCTCAACTTCGGCCACACCCTCGGCCACGCACTCGAAAATCAATACGAACTCAGTCACGGTGAGGCGATCTCTATCGGTATGGCCTTCGCCGCCCGCCTTTCGGAGCAACGCCTTCCCTTCAAGCAAGCCGCACGCGTCATCGCGCTGCTCGACCGGTACGGCCTGCCTACGGAAGCAGTTTATAAAAAAGAAAAGGTGCTTCCCGTTCTCTTCCAGGACAAAAAGAAAACAGGAAGCTCCATTAGATACGTGCTGCTGGAGCGCATCGGAAAAGCCGTGACGGAGGAAATATCATTTAAGGAAATCGAACAGTTGCTGTGATGGAAGCGATCGTACGTCCGTCATCCGTTGCCGGTGTATACACACCTCCCGCATCGAAGAGCGCGATGCAGCGGGCCTGTGCGGCCGCCCTGCTGCATAAGGGTCGCACGGTGCTTCATAACGCCGGCGTTTCCGAAGACGACCGCGCAGCGCTGCGCATCATCCGGGCACTGGGTGCACATGTAAGAGAGCAGGGCACGGAAGTGGAGATCCATTCTCCTGCCGGCAGGCCGCACTTCCCGGAACAACCACTGATCGACTGCGGGGAAAGTGGATTGTCGCTGCGGATGTTCACGCCCATTGCGGCAATGGCGCAATCGCCCGGGTCGGCTCCGCTCGTGCTCACGGGAAGCGGGAGCCTTCGCGCGCGCCCGATGCAGTTCTTTGCCGATGTGCTCCCGCAACTGGGTGTTGCCGTCGAACTCGCGAACGGCCACCTGCCGATCAGCCTCCGCGGCCCGCTCCAGGCGCGCGACATAGAGGTGGACGGCTCGCAATCTTCGCAGTACCTAACCGGGCTGCTGATGGCCTTCAGTGCCACGCACGCTCCTGCCACCATTCGCGTACGCAATCTCAAAAGCAAGCCCTACGTTGACCTCACGCTTGCCATCATGGGGCACTTCGGCATGAACCTTCCGCGCAACGAGGATTACAAAGCGTTTGTGTTTGAGGCAAAGGAGCCAACACGAAAGGACCCGATTACCTATGCCGTGGAAGGCGATTGGAGTGGTGCGGCCTTTGGCCTCGTGGCCGGCGCACTTGCCGGATCGCTCCAGGTAAAAGGATTGGATGTATTTTCCGAGCAGGCCGACAAGGCGGTGCTCCAGGCACTGATGCAAACCGGCGCCCCTCTGAGTATTCAGCCCAATGTGATCGAAGTAGGCGGAGTGCGGAAGCTGCAGCCTTTCCACTTCAATGCCACCGATTGCCCCGACCTGTTTCCACCACTCGTAGCGCTGGCCGCGTATTGCGACGGCACCTCCGTGATCGAAGGCGTTTCGCGCCTCACACATAAAGAAAGCAACCGCGGGCTTACGTTGCAGGAAGAATTCGGAAAGCTCGGACTTACGGTAGAACTACAGGACGACCTGATGATCGTTCGGGGTGGCGCGCCGTTAAAGAGAGCTGTCGTTTCGTCTCGCCACGACCACCGCATTGCCATGGCGCTCGCCGTTGCAGCGCTTCGCGCCGAAGGCCCGGTAACCATCACGGGTGCTGAAGCCGTTCGCAAATCCTATCCCCGGTTTTGGCAGCACCTGCAACAACTAGGGGCCAGTGTATCTTTAACCGGACAAACCAGCCCATGAACCAATTCGGACGTCTCTTCCGTCTTTCCATTTTCGGCGAATCGCACGGGCCTGCTGTGGGCATTACGATCGACGGGCTACCCGCGGGCCTGGAGTTGCAGCCGCACGATTTTGACGCCGACCTCGACCGACGCAAAGGCGGGCAGCAAAAAGGCACCACGCCGCGCCAGGAGGAAGACCGGCCGCAATTCCTCAGCGGCCTCTTCAACAACTTGAGCACCGGCGCGCCGCTGACGATGACCTTTCCAAACAGCAACACACGCTCCGCGGATTACGAAAAGCAGCGCGCCTTTCCACGCCCCGGCCATGCGGATTTTGTAGCGGCGCAAAAGTTCGGTGGCTTTGAAGACTACCGGGGCGGCGGCCATTTCAGCGGACGGCTCACGGTTTGCCTCGTGGCAGCGGGCGTTGTTGCCAAAAAGCTGCTGGGCGGCCTGCGCATCGAGGCGCGCATCACAGAGATAGGAGGGGAAGCCTGTGTGGATGCAGGATTGCAGCGCGCCATCGAAGCCAAAGACTCGGTGGGCGGTATTGTGGAATGCAGTGTGCAGGGGCTGCCGGCGGCACTGGGCGAGCCTTTCTTCGATTCTGTGGAGTCGCTGCTGGCACACGCTGCGTTCAGCATTCCTGCCATTCGCGGCATCGAGTTCGGAACCGGTTTTGCAGCCGCGCGGATGTTTGGCTCCGAACACAACGACGCCATCATTAACGGAGCCGGACAAACGAAAACAAATCATGCGGGCGGTGTTGTTGGGGGTATCAGCAACGGGAACGAGCTGCTGTTTCGCGTAGCAGTAAAACCGACGTCTTCAACTGCTAAGGAGCAACAGTCCTGGAACCGCGAAACGCAGTCCGTTGATTCCTTTTCTGTAAAAGGTCGCCACGATCTGTGCATCGCGCTTCGTGTTCCGCCCGTGCTGGAAGCGGTGACGGCCTGTGTGCTTGCCGACCTTTACATGCAGCACGGCCTCATTCCGCGCATCCTGCCCGCTCAATAACGAGATCATTATCTCAATTTCCGGAAGGGTAGATCCAGCACATCATAGTTGCGGTCGTTGGGCCAAAAGAAGTGCCACCACTCGGTGGGCAGCACGGCAAATCCGAAATGTTGGAGCACCTTGCGCAGCAGCCTCCTGTTGCGCAAGGTGTTTTCGGGAAGCAGTTGGAAGTTGCTGTGCGCAGTGTCGGTAAAGTTGTCGAAGCCGGTTCCCATTTCCAGTTCGCGGCCTTCGCGATCCACCAGCGTAACATCAACGGCAAGTCCGCGGTTGTGCCCCGAGCCTTTCGACGGATCGGCCACATAGCGCTCGTCGTGCACCAGATCCCACATCAGCCTTGTGGCCGCATGCGGCCGGTAGGCGTCGAAGATCTTTACACAATAGCCGAGTTTTTTAAAGCTGTCTTGTGCCGCTGCCAATGCCCGCGCCGGAGCGACGCGCAGGAACGTGATCTTTCCCTGCGTGTACAGCTTTTGCCCGGTGAAATTGTTATTGGTAGCATAACGCAGGTCGTAGACCAACGCGGCCGACAGCGAATGCAGTTCCACCATGCGTTGAAAGCTGTCTTGCCGAATCGCCTGCCGGTAAATTTCTCTATTCGCGACAATTCTTATATTTTGTGCCCGGCAGCCATCTTTCTGCGGCACCATCACCGCCAGAAGCATTGCTGTTCCTACGTACCTCCAGATCCTCCTGTTGTTGCGTTGCATAATCGAACCGTTCATGAGTGCAAAGCCAATATCCGTCTTTTTGGGCATTAGCCTCGGGATCTTCGTGTTGCTGGCAGGAACCTCCTGCAAAGGCAAGCGAAAGCCTATCAACCTCGATGAAAAGCAGGTGGTGGCGCGCCCCGAGGAGCTGAAGGCCACCGTATCCGACCTCCTGGCCTCGGCCTTTGAGGATGACCTCGACTCCGCAGGTCAGAGCAGGAACCTTCCCTTCCGCAACGTGCCCGCGATGGCGGCGCTTTACAAAAAGCTCGAATTCGCCCCGCTGTGGTCGCGCGACAGTGTGTGGCTTTCGCGAAGCGACAGCCTGATGGTTCTGCTGAAAGATGCGCGGCGCTACGGCCTGTTTCCTGAAGACTATTACGTAGCAAAGCTCGACTCGCTGCTTCCTCGTGCCCGCGACACCGCCCGCAGCAACCGCCTCGATGCAGCACTTTGGGCGCAGACCGATCTCTACCTCACGGCAGCACTGATCGATCTTTCTACCGACCTGAAGGTCAGCCGCCTCCAGCCCGACTCCGTGCGCCGCCGCGACACAGCGCTGCGTGCACCTTTTTACGACAGCATAGCCATCCGCTTCGGATCGTTCCCGCTCGACAGCTTCACGCGCAGCCTGGAACCGAAGCACGCAGGCTATTGGGATCTGCGCGCAGCACTCGATTCGTTTCTTCCGAAAGCGGTGTTCCGTAATTATACAAGCATCAACCCGAAGGACACGGCACATCTGCCGCAGCAACTGCGCAAGCGGCTCGCCGAAGACTCGATCCACTACGACAAATCGTTGCCCGACTCGCTGGCGCTTGCCACAATGATCCGTTCGTACCAGAAACGCAAGGGGATGAAGTCCGATGGCCGTATTTCTACGGAACTCGTCGCCCGGCTCAACATGAGCGATGCCGGTAAGTTCGCCATAATCGCCCTCAATATGGATCGGTACAAGCAGTTGCCGCAGCTTCCTTCGGAATACATCTGGGTGAACATCCCTTCGTACCAGCTACTGGTGTTTCGCGGCGACTCGGTAACGATCACTTCGAAAGTAGTGGTAGGAAAGCCGGAAACGCGTACGCCCGTGATCTCCAGCGCCGTCAACAACATGATGACGTACCCGCAATGGACGATCCCGCCGAGCATCATCGCGAAAGACATACTGCCCGCGCTGCAGCGCGACCCGGGTTACCTCGCGCGCAAAGGGTACAGCCTGCTCGACACTAACCGCAACGAAGTGGACCCGTATAAAGTGAAATGGAGCAAATACAAAAAAGGGATTCCTTATAAAGTGGTGCAGGGAAGCGGCGACGACAATGCCCTTGGCGTTTTGAAGTTCAATTTCCCCAACAATCACTCCGTGTATCTGCACGATACCAACCAGCGCGGTTTCTTCGCTCGCAGCAAGCGTGCGCTCAGCCACGGCTGCGTGCGCGTGGAAGCATGGCACTCCCTTGCCACCTATCTTTTGCAGCGCGATTCGATCCTGCTCTCGCTCGACTCCTCATCGAAAGCCAGGCCGGTTTCCGTAGATTCGCTCGATAGCTGGCTCGCTCAGAAGAAACGCCAGTATGTTCCGCTGCGCCGCCCGATGCCGGTGCACCTGCGCTATTTTACGGTGGCGCGCCGCGAGGGCAAACTGGTATTTTATGAGGATATTTATGGGGAAGACCGCCGTTTGCGGCAGGCTTACCTGGTACGTAAATAGATTGCTTATGCGCCACTTCATCCTGTACCTGCTTCTTCTTGGCACTGCGCTACCCGCGGCCGCGCAGGAGACCCCGAAACCGGCCACTCAATCGGAAACGCCCCAGTCTGCAGACGAAGACGCGGCGCCGGGGCTGAAGATCTCCGACCGGAAGCCGATGTTCGGCATCGCAAGTTACTATGCCGAAAAGTTCAACGGGCGGCTTACGGCCAACGGGGCAACGTACTGGAGCCACAAGATGTCGGCGGCCTGCAACCGCGTTCCGCTCGGCACCTGGATCCGTGTAACCAACCTGCGCAACAAGCGGAGCATCGTGCTGCAGGTGAACGACCGCCTGCACCCGAAGAACAAAAGGGTGGTAGACCTTAGCCGCGTGGCCGCACAAAAGCTTGGCTACATCGGCTACGGACTCACGCAGGTGAAGGTGGAAATACTGGTGCGAAAAGCCGGTTGAACCGCCGTCCGGCCTGCATAAATAAATTCTCTTTTTCACTACTGACCCGTTATTTTTGTCCCCGTCAAACCAATCCACAGCTTTATGAAGAAAATACTGGTGACGCTGCTTGCACTCGTTTGTGGTACAGCCGTTTTTGCCCAGACGCAAACAACGCCCAAGGCCTACAAGCGACCGAGCTCGATCGGCTTTAGCTTGTTCTTTAACGACTACCTCACGGCGAACCGCATCCGGACTACGTCCTTCAACAACACGGCGAACAGCAAGCAACTGGCAAAGTTCCGCGAAATGGACCCGGGCCTGGCCATTCACTACTTTAAGGGCATCAACAACTTCATCGACTTCGCAGGCTCGGTTGGTGGTTCGCAGCCGCGCATCATCTTCGCCGACGGAACGCGCCTCAGCGATCCAAAGCTGCAGCTCGAAGCCGACGCATCCGCGCAGTTCAAGCTGTTCTCGGAGCGCTACCTGTTCACACCCTACGCTACGCTCGGCATCGGCGCCAGCCACTACGACGGCACCTTCGACGCCATCATTCCTGCAGGCGTAGGTTTCAAGTTCAACATCTTCAATGAAGCCGGGTTGTTCGCCGATGCTACCTACCGCATCCCCGTCACAAACCGGATGAATAACTATCACTTCGTGTACCGCTTCGGCTTCTCTGCCCGTTTGAGCAAGAAGAAGGAAGAGCCCAAGCCCGTCGTGGTTCCCGAGCCGCCCAAGGATACCGATGCCGACGGCATTATTGATTCGCTCGACCGTTGCCCCACTGTGGCCGGCATCGCCAAATACAATGGTTGCCCCATCCCTGATACCGACAAAGACGGCATCAACGATGAAGAAGACCAGTGCCCCACGGTTGCAGGCATCGCTAAATACAAAGGCTGCCCCATCCCCGATACGGATAAGGACGGCATCAATGATGAAGAAGACCGTTGCCCCAACGTTGCAGGCGTAGCCCGCTACCAGGGTTGCCCCGTGCCGGATACGGACAACGACGGCATCAACGACGAAGAAGACCGCTGCCCCAACCTTGCAGGTGTGCGCGAGAACAATGGTTGCCCAGAGATCAAGCAGGAGACCATCGTTCGCATGAACAAGAATGCAAGCCGCATCTTCTTCGTAACCGGCAAGGCCACGCTTCAGAAAACTTCCTACACGGCGCTCAACGACGTGGTGAAGCTGATGAACGAAGACACGAACCTGAAACTGTACATCGAAGGCCACACCGATAACGTAGGCAGCGACGAATACAACCAGAAGCTTTCTGAAGACCGCGCCGCTTCGGTACGCACCTACCTCCTGAGCAAGGGCGTTCCTGAAAGCCGCATCCAGTCGCAGGGCTTTGGCGAATCGAAGCCGATCGCCGATAACAAGACAGCTGCCGGCCGCGCCAAGAACCGCCGCGTGGTGATGCGCCCCAGCTACGAATAATCGGAAATACCGATACCTCATTAAAAAGCGCCCTTCGGGGCGCTTTTTAATTTTTGATCCACCGGATCCACCAGGGCAGGCGGTTGACGTGCAGCTGCGGGTAGGGATGCAGCGTGGCGCCAAAGGAGCTGTAAAAGAAGGCGAGGTTGCGCATGTCCGACCCTTCGAAATCGAGCGTAAGCCCGCTGCCTGCATGATCGCGGATAAAGCTGTCGATCAGGAGGTGCGATGCGCCGAGCGTGCGGCCATTGGGGTGGTTGCCCACAAGGATGTAATAGGCCGTGTGCGCGTCCATCAGGAAGACGGCCGATGCGAGAAGTTGGCCATCGTGGCCCCGGATGCCGTAGCGCTTTGCCTGGCCCTTGAGCTCCAGTGCTGCATGAAGCGCCTCGAAAGCTGTGAGGCCTTGTTCGTCGTGCGCGTGGCTGCGTGCAAGTGCGATGATCTCGCTCAACGGCGTGCCCTGCCCGGCCCGGCACCCACGCTCGAACGCTTTCCGGATGTTGCGGCGGATGTTTTCGCGGTAGCTTTTTTGAACCTCCCCGTAAGGACGGTCCAGCAAAAGTCGGTAGTTGCTGCGGAGGGGTAGAGCGACGGCGTCGGTGAGGTTGCCCTCGTTGAGGGGGAGATCGATGAGGCGAAAATGTTCGGGGATCGATTGTAGAAATACGGGAAGCCTTCCCGGCACGGGGTTCAGTTCAAACAGCCCCAGCTGCGCGGTCAGAAAGGGCTGGCAAATGTAGCGGGTGCCCCATTTGCTGCGCCAGGGAAGCGGGAAAAGCGCTTCGTAATCGCCCAGCACCAGCGCGTCCCAGCCGGGGCTCATATGGTTGAGGTAAAGGCTGGTTGCATAGATGTTGCCGTGGGCGCATTGTGCAAGCGCTGCGTCCCAGCGTTGCTTATCGATGGCTTCGTGCCGCAGGTAACGGATGTCCATCAAAACAGGCGGCGGTTTTTAACCAACCGCGATGCATGCTGCAGGTCGAGGCTGAAGGTCATGGTTTTGAAGAGACGGTTTTTCGGATACATCGAACGTGCGTAGTCCTGGTATACCGGGCTATACACGATCGGAAAGTATACGTTGACGAGCCCTTTGATTACGGGGAGATGAAGGCCTGCTTCGAAAAGAAAGCGTCCGCCTTCGGCGCCATCTTTCCATGCGCCCGACTGTGTGCCGATGTCGAAGAAGAAATGCAACGGCACTTTGAAGGGCAGAACGCGCAGGGGATTGAGCGCCTGCGGAATGCTGGTGTTGAAATTAACGGCTACCAGCCAGTCGTCGCTCTGGCCTACCGGCGCAGAAAGCAGCGGCGTGCGCATCTTGAAGCCGCCGTCGCGGATGGCGATCTGTTGCGAAGAAGCTCCTTCAAAGGCGCTACGGGCGTGGAAGTAGTGGCTGTAGGTGTAGTCTTCCTGGCCTCCCACGCCGCTCATGCTCAAAAAGAAGCGGCTCGGATACAACCCATACGGGTATGCGCTTTGACGCTGTTCGTAAAACAGTTTGCCCGCAAAGAGGCGAACGGCCAGGCCACCCTCTTTTGCATAATTGAAGAAGTAGTTCCCCTCGAAATTCAAACGCGTGAAATAGGCCGAAGTCTGCACCCACAGTGCGCCGGAATAGGGATAGAGTGTCCGGCTGTCTTCAACACCGAAGGTGAACTGCTGGATGCTGTAGCGGAGCTCCCGCTTTTGGGTATTCAGCACGTAGGTAGTATCCACAGGTGTGATCACTTCATCGTACGAAATTCGGAAGGGCTGCTCACCTATGAAATACGATTTCCATTGGAGCGTGCGGCGGATGGTGCTACGTGGATCGCGCTGCCGCAACTCGATCTCGATGCCGGGTGCCAACTTAATAAATCGCGCAGTAAATCGCTGGCCCTTGTCATCCGTGAATTCGTTGTAGCTGAACGTAGACGCCGCTGCGAAGAAGTCGAGGCGCTTTGGACCGCGGTCAGGATACACCGTGTATGCAATACGTCCCAGGCCGGTAAGTTGCTTCGAGCGTGTAGCGTAAAAGGGGAGGAGCAATACGCGCAGCTTCGGGGGTGGAAGCAGGTAGTTGGTGAGCAGGATGCCCGCCTGGAAGCCATCGTATTGGTTGGTGCCCGGGGCCAGCGTGGCCAGCCATGCTGTGCGCGCGGGCTGCTGCAGGTAATTGCGAAACGAAGCCGGGTTGAGGATGTGTACGAACGCAGTGCGCGTGGGTTGCTGCAGTGGCAGGGTGCCCGCACGATCCACCTGTTGGATAAAGGCGTCCGCACGGTCGGGCATCCACGCCCGGAGGTGGGCGTAGAAGGCGGCAGGCTGCACGTGTCGGAAGCGGTTTGAAGTGTACCATGCCTGCATCATCGCCCGCATGCTGTCGGCGCCAAGATGCTGCTCGATGCCCTGTAACCAGCGCGCGGTTTTATGATAGGTCACCAGCACGTAATTGTCGGCGGTCATGCTGTTCGATGCAGTGCTGATGGGCTGATCGCGCTTTTGCCGGGCCTGCGTGCGAAAGAGGAGGTCTTCGAGGTTTGGATCGGACCCGTAGCGAAGCTTCGTGTATTGGTATTCGTAAAAACTGTTGAAGCCTTCGTCGAGCCAGGGATGGTCGCGCTCGTTGTTGGCCAACGCACTATAAAACCAGTTGTGGCCGATCTCGTGGGCGATGGTGATGTCGAGCTGCTTTGCATCGTGCATCGGCTCGATCACGGTGATGGTCGGGTATTCCATTCCGCCTCCAAAGGCTTCCGGGCCCTGCACCACCTTGCACACGTCATAGGGGTAGTCGCCCACCTGGGCCGAATAGAAACGAAGCGCTGCTTTTGCATAGTGAATACCGCTGTCCCAGTACTTACGTTCCGAAGACGTATAATAGGTACTAACCTGGATCACCTTTCCCGAAGGCAGCCTGCAGGTATCGTTCTTCACGATAAAGCTGCTGTCGGCAAACCAGGCAAAGTCGTGGATGTTGTCCTGCACAAACTGCAGTGACTTAAGGCCCGTATTGTTCAGGGGAGTATCTGCATTTTCTTGAAGTGCACCCGTGGCGGCAACCGTATAATTACGGGGCACGGAGATGCGCACGTCGTACTTGCCAAATTCACTGTAGAATTCGCCCTGGTCGAGGTAGGGCATGGGGTGCCAGCCCTGCGCGTCGTAGACGGCCGGCTTCGGATACCATTGCGTTACCTGGAAGGACCTTCCTGCATATCCACCGCGTGAAAAGTTGAACGGGAGCTTCACGTGAAAAGGCGTGCTGATGTGCGCGGTGGCGCCGGGTGCCAGCGGTTGCGGCAGCAGCAGTTTTACCACGTCGATCCATTGCGGATGATCTTCGGTGCGTGCCGGTTGCCCATCCACGCGGAAGTCGAGACGGTTCATATACCCACGTTCTTCCTTGCCTGAAAAGTAAAAACGCGTATCGCCGTTGCGCAGCTGCTGGTCGGTGAAAGCAGTGTGGTCGTTCTTGAAGGCATTCGGCCAGAGATGAAACCAGATAAAGCGAAGCGTATCGGGCGAGGCGTTGTGATAGGATAATTTTTCAAACCCATCGAGGCTTTTGGCCGCCGGGTCGAGCGTAATGTCGATCACGTAGTCGGTGCGCTGCTGCCAGGAAGCCTGCTGCGCATGCGCAGATAGCGCCAACAGCAACACGAATGCGGAAAGGGTTCTTTTCACTTTTCGAATGTAGGCAGCTATCGGGGTTTCACAAAGGGCCTTTGGCTTCGAGGCGGGCAAAGAAGGCTGACAGGTCGCGCCCAAGCGCGGCTTCGAGCGACGCACGAAAATCTTCGGGGTAGGGATGGCGAAACTTCCACTCTTCAAAATACCGGCGCATGGCTTTCAACAACGGCTCTTTGCCGACCTCTTTTTCGAGGGCGTAGAGCCACAGCGCGGCCTTGTCATATTCTACCGATCCATAGTCCTCATCGCTGCGAAAGTCGGCTGATGGTGTATTGATGGGCGTTCGCGAAGCATCCAGCGTTTTCAGCACCCGGTACATCAATGCGCGGAGCTGATCGGCGCCGCGGTTGCGCGCATAATCCGGGATGCCATAGTTATTGGCGCCTCCGAAGCTGCGGTACTTTTCTGCCGAATACATATGCTCATACCAGGTGTTGAAGCCTTCGTCCATCCATGCGAAGTTGCGCTCATTGCTTCCCACCATCATCGGAAACCAATTGTGGCCCACCTCGTGGGAGATCACCACATCAAGCGTCGAGTCCGGCGCACCGGGCATCGTGACCAGCGTGATCATGGGGTATTCCATTCCTCCCGACATATCGTTGCGCGGCCCTTCCACCGCCTGTGCCACCGGGTAGGCATAAGGCCCGAGGCTGGCAGAATAAAAACGCAACGCATCCTTGATATAGCTGCAGCTCCGTTGCCAGGGTTCATCGCTTGTAGGATGATGAAAAGCAAAAACATCCACGGCTTCTGCACCCGCTCTTGCAAGCGTGTCGTGTTCGATGATGAAATCCTTGTCGGCAAACCAGGCAAAGTCCGTTACGTTATCGGCCACGAAGTGCAGCGTCTTTTGTGCACTGTCGTTGCGGTAGCGCGCGTCGAGCTTTTCTACCGCGCGGTTACGGTCGCCGAGCGCTGTGTAGCGAGCGCGCTCGTCGTTTGTTTGCAACACGCCCGTTGCTGCAACCACGTAGCTGCCGGGCAGCGTGATGCGCACGTCATAACTGCCATAGTCGTTATAAAATTCTCCGCGATCGAGGTAGGGCATCGGGTGCCAGCCTTTGCGGTCATAAACGGCCGGCTTGGGGTACCACTGGCAGATCATATAACTGCGGCCATCGTGACCGGAGCGCGAGCCATAAGTGGGCAGCTGCACCACGAAGGGCGTTTCAATGAGGATGCTGTCACCGCTGTGTAGCGGTTTTGGCAAATTCAGTTTCACCACGTCATTCCATAGCGGATGCGCCTCCATGCCTGCAGGGATGCCATCAACGAGGAACGAGAGGCTGTCGATCCAACCCTTGCCGCGCATTGCGCGCAGGCGTGCTTTCCCTCCTCTTTCATTGGTAAGTTGCTTTGCGAAGGCGGTCTTGCCGTCTTTGTATGCATTGGGCCAGCAGTGAAACCAGATGAACGCTAAGGAATCGGGCGCGTTGTTGACGTATTTGATCTGCGCATGACCCTGCACGCGGTGGCGCTGGTCGTCGAGCTGCGCAACCATGCGAAAGTCCACACGCTGCTGCCAATACGCAGGCACCTGCGCGAAGGCCTTCGGGCTTGCGAGCAATGCGAACAAAACGATCAACGTTCTCATCAACTTATTTTAGAACGAACCACCAACCACAAACAACAAACCACAAACGACAAACTCACTTCCCCTTCCCCTTGAAAATGATCCGCACCGTATGGATCATGATCTTGAAGTCGAGGGCGAGCGAAATGTTCTCGATGTAAATGAGGTCGAAGCGGCTGCGCTCGATCATCTCCTGCACGTTCTCGGCATAGCCAAACTGCACCATGCCCCATGAGGTGAGACCAGGTTTCACTTTCAACAGGTATTTGTAGTAGGGGAATTGCGCCACGATCTGGTCGATGTAAAAGCGGCGCTCGGGGCGCGGGCCCACCAGGCTCATATCGCCTTTGATGATGGACAGCAGTTGCGGCAGCTCGTCGAGGCGCCACTTGCGCATCACGCGGCCCCAGCGCGTAATGCGGGGGTCGTTGTCCGACGACAGCGCCGGGCCGGCCGCTTCGGCATCGGTGAACATCGAGCGGAACTTATACATCCGGAATCCGCGCCCTTTGAAGCCTACGCGTTCCTGCGAATAAAAGATAGGACCCTTCGAGGAGAAGCGCACCCGCAGCGCGATGTAGAGCATGAAGGGAAGCAACAGCAGTAATGCGAAGAAGGCTACCACGATGTCAATAAGCCGCTTGCTGTTTTGTTGCCAGTCGGGCATCAGGCCGGTCTTGATATCCATCAGCACCGGACCCATCACATTGCTCGTCTTCACCGAACCGGCAAGGATATCGAGCGTGCTCGGGGGCATCTTCAATTCCACGTCGCGCTCCGACAGGCGATCGACAAGGTTTTCGAGGAGGGGTATTTCGGTTTTGCGATTGCCCAGGATCACGCAGCGGATGCCTTCGCGTTCGAGCACCGCTTCCAGCTGGCCAATGTGTCCGAGGCAGGCAAGCCCTTTGCGGCCCGGGTCGTTGGGTTGCAGCGACAGGTAGCCGTTGATGCGGTAACCTTCGTCGCGCAGTTTGCCGGCGCTGTCCTGGTAAAGGCGCATTGCCTCGTCGGGAGCAGCAACGATGATGGCGGGAAAGGAGATCTCGCCGCGGCGTAGCTGGTGATGCGCCCGTTGCAAGATGATGAGCCGGCCCAGGAAAAGGAGGAAGAAATGAAATCCGAGCAGGGCGCCGAATGCCGAATAGTAATACGTATAGTCGTCGTTCTTCACGTCGTCGAGCAGGAAGACGAAGAACAGCACGATGCTGCCGATAAGCGACCCGATGAACGTTTGGGTGAATTCTCCGAACCGTGATTTCTTATAAACGGAGCCATAAGAGCCGCCCACCGTAAAGAGTGCGAGCCAGCCAAGCGGGATCAGCATAGAGCCGAGCCAGAACGCTTCCCAGTGGCCCTCGCCGGGATGCACGGGCTCGTTGAGCAGGTGCTTGCGCACGAAGTAGAACAACGCCCACGCCAGCGCCGCCATCGTGTAATCGCTCAGTACATAGATCGTGTTTGAAATAGGTCGGGAACGCATGCAGCTCAGGAGGTGGAAAGGTTGGCGTGGATCTTCTGGAGAATCTGGTGCGCCACTTCCATGGCGCGGAAACCGTCGATCTCGTTGACCACGGTGCGGGTGTTGTTGCGGATAGCTTGCACAAACGCTTCCAGCTCGGCGCGGATGGCATTGCCTTCCTGCACCGCCGGGTTCTGGATGCTGATGTTGCGCGTGCCGCCACCCGGCACTTCGATAGGAAACGACATCCCGTCGGTAGTGGCGCCATCGCTGAGCCGGATGACCTCCGTCTTTTTGTCGAGGAAGTCGACACTGATATAGGCATCCTTTTGAAAGAGACGCATTTTGCGCATCTTCTTCAGCGAGATGCGGCTCGAGGTAAGGTTGGCTACGCAGCCGTTGTTGAACTCGATGCGTACGTTGGCGATGTCGGGCGTGTCGGTGAGCACGGCAACACCCGATGCCGACAGGAGCTTCACGTCGCTCTGTACCATACTCAGCACGATGTCGATGTCGTGGATCATCAGGTCGAGGATAACGCTGACCTCGGTGCCGCGCGGGTTGAACTGCGCGAGGCGGTGGATCTCGATAAACATCGGGTTGAGGCGGCTGCGGTCGAGCGCCACGAAGGCTGGATTGAACCGCTCCACGTGGCCTACCTGCAATTTGACTTTCGACTCCTGCACCAGTTTTACCAGTTGCGCCCCTTCCTCCATCGTGTTGGCCATCGGCTTTTCTACAAACACGTGGCGGCCTTTGCGGATAGCGGCGGCGCAGGTGGCGAAATGATAGGGGGTGGGGGATACCACGTCAATCAGGTCGCAGGCATCCATGAGTTCGTCTTCGGTGGCATAGCGGCGAATGCCGTATTGCTGGACGATCTCCTCCGCCGTGGCATCATTGGGATCGTAGAAGCCGGCGATGGTCGTTCCTTCTATCTCTTTCCAATTGTTCAGGTGAAACTTGCCCAGGTGACCGGTTCCGAATATTCCTACACGCAGCATGCTTGGCGGGGTTAGGGGTCAAAGATAATGGAAGCGGGCAAAGGTTCGGAAGCTTGGCGTGTGCCGCCCATCAAAAGAAACCCCTCCGGTCGAAGCCCGGAGGGGTTTGCAGAATTCAGGGGAACAGGGATATTGCCTGATCAGGCCAAAGTACGGAGCCTGCTTTCGCGGGTGTCGTAAAAACGTTTTGCCGCCGCTGCCACGAATGCTTTGCCCGTGTCTGTAACTCCGTCGTCTTTGACCACGCCGGCTTTCTCTAATAGCGGTTGTGCTTCGGGTGTTGCGCCGATGGCCTTGAGGTGTCCATACGCATCCATCACCCACTGAACCGCCGCCGATTCATTGAGCAGCATTTCCGTGCCTTTTTGCGACAATACGACGGCCACCGCGTCGAACAGTTGCGATGGCGTGCCAGCAAGTTGCCCGTCTGCTTTTACGGTCGATTTATCGCTCAGCACGATACCATTCAGGCGCGGCGCAACGAGCTTCACCTGGCCGCCGGCCTTCCCGATGCTTTTGATCATCTTGTCAATCGTGGCTGCATCGCTTCCATCTGCAATGAGTATCCCTACGCAACGGCCCTGCAAGGTTTCCTTCATATTCTTTTGAATGGAAAGGGCGTCGGATGCCCCCAGGTCCTTTACCGGCTGCGCGCTCGGAGATTTCGGAGGCAGGGGGAGCCCAAGGCCTTTGGCTACGCGCGCGGCCAGCGTTTCGGAAACGTTTCGGAAATTTGCAAGCACTCTCGGGGGCACATGCGCGAGCGTCACTTTCGATAATTCGAAAACCATGGCAGATGCAATGTGCGCCTGTTCATTGGGTGTTTGCGATTCGAAGAACATGCGCGCCTGGCTGTAGTGATCGGCAAAGGAGTCAGGGCGGATGCGAAGCTTGTCGCCCTGCTCTTCTGCTTCGGGTCGTCCGCGGAAGCTGGAGAAGCCGGTCACCGGGCATTCGCGCGGGCCCCCTTCCTCACCCGCCACCGGCAGGCTATTGGGTTCGTAGTTCGCGCGCCCCTTGAACACTTCCGTTTGCATCATTCCATCGCGTTGAAAATTCATCACGGGACACTTGGGCGCATTAATGGGAAGCTGGTGAAAGTTCGCCGTTCCGAGCCTCGACTTTTGCGTATCGAGGTAGCTGAACAAGCGTCCCTGCAGCAGCGGGTCGTTGGTGAAGTCGATACCGGGCACGACGTTGGCCGGGCAATATGCCACCTGCTCTGTTTCTGCAAAGAAGTTGTCGGCGTTTCGGTTCAGCACCATTCTTCCCACGATGCGCACAGGCACCACTTCTTCGGGTATCAGCTTCGTTGCATCCAGCACATCATAGGGCAACGAATCGGCGGTCTTCTGATCAAACAATTGCATGCCGAGTTCCCACTCGGGAAACTGACCTGCTTCGATAGCCTCGTGAAGGTCGCGGCGATGATAGTCGTTGTCTGCTGCCTGGAGTTTGAGCGCCTCGTCCCACACCGTGGATTGCACGCCGAGTTTCGGTTTCCAGTGAAATTTAACGAAGGTTGATTTTCCTTTCGCATTGACCAGGCGGAAGGTGTGGACGCCAAAACCTTCCATCATTCTCAGCGAGCGGGGGATGGTGCGGTCGCTCATGGCCCACATGATCATATGCGATGTTTCGGGCATCAGCGACACGAAGTCCCAGAAGGTGTCGTGGGCGCTTGCTGCCTGCGGATACCCACGGTCGGCTTCCATTTTCACGGCGTGCACGAGGTCGGGGAATTTGATGGCGTCCTGTATGAAAAAGACGGGAATGTTGTTGCCTACGAGGTCCCAATTTCCTTGCTGCGTATAAAACTTTACAGCGAAGCCGCGTACGTCGCGCGGGGTGTCTACCGACCCGGCGCCACCGGCCACGGTGGAGAAGCGCACGAATACCGGCGTTTGTTCGCCGGGGCGTTGAAAAAGGTCGGCCTTCGTGATGGAATCCAGCGATTCGTACAGCTCGAAGAAGCCGTGCGCCGCCGATCCGCGGGCGTGTACGATACGCTCGGGGATCCGTTCGTGGTCGAAGTGAAAGATCTTCTCGCGGAGCACGAAGTCTTCGAGCGCCACGGGTCCGCGCGCACCGGCTTTCAAACTATTCTGATTGTCACTGACACGGATGCCCTGGTTGGTGGTGAGGTAGGCGTTGCGGTTACCAACGGTTTGATGCGTTTCGCCCCCTGTGCTTTTTTTGTTTTGCTTGGCCATTTGCCGGCTGTTTGTATGGTTAAGAATTTCGAACGGTTGCAGCTGGATGCATTGCAAACCGCTGCAAAGTCAAGGTAAGCACGGTACGGTGGTGGTGCAAAAAAAATAATTTCGGGTGGGCGCGGGCTGAATAGACTTTAATAGTTCCGAGGAGACTTTCTATGATGTATACGTAATGGGGCATAAAACGAAAAAGCCCCTGTTTTTCAACAAGGGCTTTTGCGGACTGGACGGGACTCGAACCCGCGACCTCCGCCGTGACAGGGCGGCATTCTAACCAACTGAACTACCAATCCAAAATTATAAGAACTCGTGCCGGATGTTCGCAACAAACCTATTTTCCAACACCACATTCACCGTGTTTTTCGCTGAATGGATTGCAAAGATAAGGGGGGCGATTATTTCATCCAACAATTTTTTCGCAACTTTATTTCTGGTCTTTCAAAACGAGGAAAGCATCGCGCGCAAACGCAGCCAACAAGGCATCTTCAATGCACGGTTTTACACCGTCCGTCACACGCCGGGCGGGCCCGTGTGCAGCAGCTTCAACCCGCAAACGCCGCGACAGTAAGCGGGAACTCCACCTGTAGCCTGCAGCCTTTATTCCTTGCTGTTTCCAACGTCAGCCGACCCTCGTGCAGCAGGGCACGCGTTTCGATGTTCTTCAAGCCAACGCCGTGCGGGTGCTCGCTCGCATCGAAGCCTAATCCGTTGTCGCTTACAAGAAGAATGATGCTGTTGCGCTGGTTGCGCAGCGACACTACTACCTTCTTTGCAGCCGCATGCTTCACGATGTTGCTCCATTGCTCCTGCACAATGCGGTAGATCGTGAGCTTCAGTTTGGGAGGAATGCTGTCTTCATCAAATAGCGCTACGTCGAGCTCCACTTCGAAGTGTTCCGTTGATGGACTTTGCAGCAAATGCGTCAGCGCCTCTACCAGCGTTTCGCCGCTCAGTGACGGCGGGATGAGCGAGTGACTCAGCTTGCGCACTTCCTGCATTGCCTGCGACACGATGTTGCCTGCCATCGAAAGAAACTGCGCGCGTTGTGCCTCGTCGGAAGTGGCGAGGTCCATGTAGAGCCTCGCGCTGGTGAGGATCTGGTTTACGTTGTCGTGCAACTCGGCGCCGATGATGCGGCGCTCGTTTTCCTGCGCGGCGATCACGGCTTCGGTTACGTCCCGGTGGCGCCGGTCGTTGCTGCGTTTCAATTCCTCTGCAAGCATCAGGTAGCTGCTGATATCATTGGCAACGAGCAGCACCGCCTGCACCTGTCCGGCATTGAGCACCGGCTCGGCCGATAGGAGTGTATGCATGTCGGAGCCATTAACCCGAAAGGTCACCGAACGGTTGCCAACGGACGCACCGGCAAACGCCGGAGCGATGATGTTGTGGTGAAATACTTCGTACAGCTCTTTGCTTTCGAACAGCGAACGCAGCGGCACGATACTGTCCATCGAACGCGTGCCGAGCCTCGTTTGTGAAAAACTATTGAGCACGCGCACTTGAAGGTCGGGGCGCACGAGCAGCACGAGGTTGGGCACCTGCTGCAGCACCTTGTCGAGCGAGAGCGATTCTACCGGATCGAAAAGGCGATAGCGCCGCACAGCGGTAATCACCGCGATGGAAAAGAATGTGATGAGCCCGGAAGTAAGCGGCAACTCGTTTCGCCCAAGCACCATTGGGAAAACTACTTCCAGCGTGATCCCGCCCACTACCGGCACCAGTGCGCCGCCTGCCACCAGCATCATCTGCATCCGCCGCTCGCCGCGCGGCTGACGCAGCGCATTCACCAGCAGGATAAGGGCCATCACCACCATCGTAGCCGATACGAACCAATTGGCAAAAACTTCGATGCCATGCGATTCCGGCGTTACCACCCAGCCCCACTGCGGGTCGCGTATCAGGCGGCTTTCATCAATAAAGGAAATGTATAGCCGGTGCAGCACGAAAAACGGACCGTAGGTGAGCGCGAGGAACAGCGGGCTCCGGACCAACCTGCTTCCGGTGTAGCGGCACGCGAAATGGAATCCCAGCGGTGCAAGCGACATCCAGCTGACGCTGAAGACCTTGTCAACCAGGATCGCTGCCGCTCTCGTTTCAAGCCCGATATACAAGCCATCGGATATCTGCCAGAACATCAGCGCCACCACGGCAAAGCCGAAGATGTCGGTGGTGCGGTGGCGCGGAAGGTAAAAGAATACGTAAACGGCGATGCCCAGGTTGATGCCCGCGGGTAAAAAGGTAAGCAGCGCCTGGGCTGCAGAAAACTGGAAGAGGAGGGTAGAGAGCACGTGCAGTTTGCTTCGGTTGACTTCGCCTAAAGATAGTCAATTGACCGAAGAGGGCAAAACGCGCCCTGCATTGAGCCACCCGACCGTATTTCTACTGTTTGCGCGTCCGTAGGTTCAGCTTTTGTCCTTCAAGATCCACGCGCGCAGGAAAGGCGATGTTCTTCGTCACGTCTTTTATAGTAAGGTTGCGCTCACCGAAAAGTGGTTGCCATCCGCAATGGATCTGTCGGTTGTATTACGGCTGCAGAGTTGCTTTGGTGATCTCGAAGCGCGGGTGATCAGGAGTGCGCGACGAGGTCGCAATAAACGAGCATCTCTTGCGCCATCTTTTCAATGCCTTTGATGTCGGATGGCTTTACAAAGTAAGCGCGTGCGCCGAGGTCGAGGCAGATCTGGCGGTAGAGCGGTGAGTTGGACGTGCTCCACACGACCTTCGGAACGTTGTGAAAGCGCGATTCGGAAGACAGTTGCTTCAGGATCTCGCCGCCGTTCACTTCGGGGAGGTTGTAGTCGAGGATGATCAGGCAGGGCATTTCGTGCTGCGCGAAAGCGAGCAGCTCGTTCATGGCGCGTTTGCCGTTGGAGGCGATCCGAACGCGCATGGCAGGAACGTACATGGCCAGCGCTTCGATCAAAAGCTCCTGGTCATCCACGTCGTCTTCGGCAAGAAATACAAAGGGATTGTTCGGGGACGCAGTTTCCGACATAAGGTTCGTTAGGCGATAAAGGTATTGGCTCGGTTGCGTTCCCGCCAAATTAATGTTTGACCCAGCAAAATCCCTTAAAGGCGCGGCCGCAATTTTCACTATGTATTGAATTTCAGGCCCCCCTGCGATTTCTTTGGGAAAAGTTTCCGCATATAGCTCAGGTTTATTGGCTGGTTTTCCTGTAAGTTTGGGGTTACCTTAATCACCCTCGACCATGAATACGGAAATGCCCACTGGAAACGGCTCTTCCCTCGAGCCTATTGAGCCCGTCGAAATGATTGCACCTGAGCAGCCCGTAAACGGCGATCCGGCAATCGGCAACGGGAAGAAAAGCTCCCGGAAAACAAAAGCCAAAACTGCAACCCCCGAACTTCCCCAATCACCCATTGCCCTTGAAACAGAGGACGCCATCGATGCGCGCGTGCTGCTGAAGATCCTTTCCGAAGTGCGCAACGGTAACTTCTCCGTGCGTATGCCCGTAGACCAGGTGGGCATCTCCGGCAAGATCTGCGACTCGCTCAACGAGATCATCGGCCTCAACGAGCAGCTGATGTCGGAATTGACGAAAGCCGGCAAAACCATCGGCAAGCAGGGCAAGCTGACGCACCGCGTGGAGCTGCCCTATGCGCGCGGCGCCTGGAGCAACGGCGTGGAAGCCATCAACGGACTCATCTCCGACCTCGTTCACCCCACCATCGAGATCGCACACGTGATCTCCTCGGTAGCCAAAGGAAACCTGTCGCAGGAAATGACCCTGCAGATCGGCGACCACGTGCTGCAGGGCGAATTTGCCCGCATTGCGCGCGAGGTGAACGACATGGTGAAGCAGCTGAACCTCTTTGCGGCCGAAGTAACGCGCGTGGCGCGTGAGGTAGGCTCGGAAGGTAAGCTGGGTGGCCAGGCACGTGTAAAAGGCGTCGCCGGTGTGTGGAAAGACCTCACTGACTCTGTAAACCTGATGGCCGGTAACCTGACCGCCCAGGTGCGTAATATCGCCGAAGTAACCACCGCGGTGGCGAAAGGCGACCTCTCCAAAAAAATTACGGTGGACGTACAGGGCGAGATCCTGGAGCTGAAGAATACTATCAACACGATGGTGGACCAGCTCAACTCGTTCTCTTCCGAGGTAACGCGCGTGGCGCGTGAGGTAGGTACGGAAGGCAAACTCGGCGGCCAGGCAGAAGTGCCCGGCGTTGCCGGTACCTGGAAGGACCTTACCGACTCGGTAAACCAGATGGCCTCCAACCTGACGGGCCAGGTACGTAACATCGCCGAAGTAACAACGGCTGTGGCGCGCGGCGACCTGTCGCGTAAGATCACGGTGGACGTAAAAGGGGAGATCCTCGAGCTGAAGAACACCATTAATACGATGGTGGACCAGCTCAACTCCTTCTCTTCCGAGGTAAGCCGTGTGGCCCGCGAAGTGGGTTCCGAAGGTAAGCTCGGTGGACAGGCCACTGTAAAAGGTGTAGGTGGTGTGTGGAAAGACCTTACCGATAACGTAAACCTGCTGGCCGGTAACCTTACCGTGCAGCTGCGGGACGTATCGAAGGTGGCAACCGCCATCGCCAACGGTGACCTTACGCAAAAGATCACCGTGGACGTAAAAGGTGAGATCCTCCAGATCAAGGACGTAATTAACCGGATGGTGGACCAGCTGAACTCCTTCGCTTCCGAAGTAACGCGTGTGGCGCTAGAAGTAGGTACCGAGGGTAAGCTGGGCGGCCAGGCCAAGGTGCAGGGCGTTGGCGGTACCTGGAAGGACTTGACCGACTCGGTAAATCAGATGGCCTCGAACCTAACCGCCCAGGTGCGGAACATCGCCGAAGTAACGACAGCGGTGGCCAACGGTGACCTTTCGAAAAAAATCACCGTAAACGTGCAGGGTGAGATCCTCGAGCTGAAAAAGACCATCAATACGATGGTGGATCAGCTGAACTCCTTCGCATCGGAAGTAACGCGCGTGGCGCTTGAAGTAGGTACCGAGGGTAAACTCGGTGGCCAGGCCAAGGTGCAGGGCGTTGGTGGCACCTGGAAGGACTTGACCGACTCGGTAAACCAGATGGCCTCGAACCTAACCGCCCAGGTGCGGAACATCGCCGAAGTAACGACGGCCGTGGCCAAGGGCGACCTTTCGCGCAAGATCACGGTAGACGTGCGCGGTGAGATCCTCGAGCTGAAGAATACGATCAACACGATGGTGGACCAGCTGAACTCGTTCGGTTCCGAAGTATTCCGCGTTGCGCGGGAAGTAGGTTCGGAAGGAAAGCTGGGCGGCCAGGCAGACGTACCGGGTGTGGAGGGCCTGTGGAAGGACCTTACCGACTCGGTAAATAAAATGGCCTCGAACCTGACGGCGCAGGTGCGCAACATCGCGGAAGTAACGACCGCGGTGGCAAACGGTGACCTTTCGCGCAAGATCGAGGTGGACGTAAAAGGCGAGATCCTGGAGCTGAAGAACACCATTAATACGATGGTGGAACAGCTCCGCGCCTTCGCATCGGAAGTAACGCGCGTGGCGCGTGAGGTGGGTACGGAAGGTAAGCTCGGTGGCCAGGCGCACGTGCCAGGTGTGGCCGGTACCTGGAAGGACTTGACCGACTCCGTAAACCAGATGGCCTCCAACCTGACCGCCCAGGTGCGCAACATCGCCGAGGTGGCCATCGCCGTGGCCAACGGCGACATGTCGAAGAAGATCACGGTGGACGTGCGCGGCGAGATCCTCCAGTTGAAGGAAACCCTCAACACGATGGTGGACCAGCTCCGCGCCTTCGCCTCCGAGGTGACGCGTGTGGCGCGTGAGGTGGGTACCGACGGCAAGCTGGGTGGACAGGCCTTCGTACCCGGCGTTGCCGGTACCTGGAAGGATCTGACCGACTCCGTAAACCAGATGACGGGTAACCTGACCCTGCAGGTGCGGAACATCGCGGAAGTAACCAAGGCCGTGGCCTCAGGTGACCTTTCCAAAAAAGTAACCATTGACGTAAAAGGAGAGATCCTTGACCTGAAAAATACCATCAACACGATGGTGGACCAGCTGAACTCCTTCGCCTTTGAGGTGACCCGTGTGGCCCGTGAGGTGGGAACGGAGGGAAAGCTGGGCGGACAGGCCGAAGTGCAGGGTGTGGCCGGTACCTGGAAGGACCTTACCGACTCGGTGAACATGATGGCCTCCAACCTTACCAACCAGGTGCGCGGTATCGCCAAGGTAGTAACCGCGGTGGCCACCGGTAACCTGAAACAAAAACTATCGATCGTATCGCGAGGGGAGGTGGCGCAGCTGACCGAAACCATCAACGAGATGATCGATACCCTCGCCCTCTTTGCCGACCAGGTAACAACGGTTGCCCGTGAGGTGGGTGTGGAAGGACGACTGGGCGGCCAGGCCGTTGTACCAGGCGCCTCGGGTATCTGGAAAAACCTGACCGAGAACGTAAACCAGCTCGCGGAGAACCTCACCATCCAGGTGCGCGCCATCTCCGAAGTAGCCCTCTCGGTAACCAAGGGCGACCTCACCCGACTCATCCGCGTGGAAGCGAAGGGTGAGCTCGAGGAACTGAAGGATACCATCAACCAGATGATCGCCAACCTGCGTGAAACCACGCTCCGCAACCAGGAGCAGGACTGGCTGAAGTCGAACCTCGCCAAGTTTACGCAGATGCTGCAGGGCCAGAAAGACCTCGCAACGGTAACCCGCCGGATCCTTTCGGAGCTTGCCCAGGTGGTGAACGCCCAGCAGGGCATGTTCTACATACTCGAGCAGGACGACGACGACCGCGCGAAGAAGCTGAAGCTCTTCTCGGCCTACGCCTATAATGAAGAGATCGCACTGCAGAAGGAGTTCGCGCTCGGCCAGGGCCTCGTGGGCCAGTGCGCCGTTGAAAAGGAGCGCATCCTGCTCACCAACGTTCCGAAGTCTTACTTCAAGATCGGCACGGGCCTCGGCCAGGCCGTTCCGAAGAACGTGATCGTTCTGCCGGTAATCTTCGAAACGGAAGTAAAAGCGGTGATCGAGCTCGGTTCGTTCGAAACCTTCTCAGTCACGCACCTCGACTTCCTTGGCCAGCTTACCGAATCGATCGGTATCGTTTTGAATACGATCGAGGCCAACAGCCGTACGGAGTCGCTGCTGGAGCAGTCGCAGAGCCTCGCCGACGAGCTGCGCCGCACCAACGAAGAGCTGCAGGATAAGGCACACCTCCTGGTGAAGCAGAAAGAGGAAGTGGAAGCGAAGAACAAGGAAGTGGAAGACGCCCGCAAGTCGCTCGAAGAAAAAGCCGAGCAGCTGCAGCTTACTTCCAAGTACAAGTCCGAGTTCCTTGCCAACATGTCGCACGAGTTGCGCACGCCGCTTAACTCGTTGCTGATCCTCGCACAGCAACTGTATGAGAACCACGAAGGCAACCTGAGCGAAAAGCAGGTGCGCTACGCGAAGACCATCCACAGCTGCGGTGACGACCTGATCCAGCTGATCAACGACATCCTCGACCTTTCGAAGATCGAATCGGGCTATATCTCTACCGACTTCGTCAACGTGCGCTTCAACGAGATCACCTCGTTTGTGGAGACGACGTTCAAGCACGTGTCGGAAAACAAAAACCTCAAGTTCCTCATCGAAATGGACAAGCGCCTGCCCGACGTGCTCGAAACGGACGTGCAGCGCCTCAACCAGATCCTCAAGAACCTGCTGTCGAACGCCTTCAAGTTTACCGAGAAGCAGATACCCAGCCTCGACAACGCCCGCCGCGTGGTGGCCTTCGAGATACGGGATACCGGTATCGGTATCTCCAAAGACAAGCAGAATATCATCTTCGAAGCCTTCCAGCAGGCCGAAGGTTCCACCTCGCGCAAGTATGGTGGTACCGGTCTCGGGCTTTCGATCTCGCGCGGTCTTGCCGACCTGTTGGGTGGCGTGATCGAGCTCGATTCGGAACCCGGAGTGGGCTCGGTGTTCACCCTGTACCTGCCGATCGACTACAACCCGGATCACGTAAAGAAGGAGAAGCCTTCCTCGCTCACGATCTCGGAGTACGAGGTTTCGAAAGACGAAGACTCGACGATCATGACGGTGCCCACGGTAAAGCTTCCCGAAACCCGCGACCTCGAGGTGTTCAACGAGATCATCAACGAAACCGGCGACGACCGCAACATGATCAGCGGCGACGACCGCGTGGTGATGGTGGTGGAAGACGACCTCCGCTTCGCCAAGATCATGGTCGATAAAGCGCATGAAATGGGCCTGAAAGCCGTGGTAGCCACTTCCTTCGGGGATGTGTTCGACCTGGCCAACAAGTTCCGCCCCATCGCCGTAACGCTCGACGTGAAGCTCCCCGACGCAAGCGGCTGGCGGATCCTCGACCTGTTTAAGAACGATATCAACTTCCGTCATATACCGGTGCACCTGATTTCGGGTGAGGAAAACCGCCTCCTCGCGATGCAACGCGGCGCCCGTTCGTTCAGCCTCAAGCCGCTGAAGAACGAGTCGCTGCACGTGCTCTTCGAAGACATCGTGCGCTACAAAGACTACCGTCCGAAGCATGTGCTGGTGGTGGAAGACAACGAGCTCGACTACAGCAGCATCGCCAAGATGCTCCACCAGGATGACCACGTGGCCATCCACATCGCCGACACAGGCCGCAAGGCGCTCGAGATGATCAAGGAGCAGGAATACGACTGCGTGATCGTGGATTACATGCTCCCCGACATCGGCGGCATGGAATTCATCCAGGAGATCAACAACCTGAAAAAGCTCGCGCTCACACCGGTCATTGTGTACTCTGCCAAGGATTTCACGCCGAAGGAGAAGACGCAGCTGAAGCAGTTTGCCAACCGCATCCTTCTCAAGGATGTGCAGTCGATCGAGCTCTTGCTTGAAGAGGTGGTCCTGCATTTGCATATCGACCATAAAGACCTGCTGCCCGAGAAGCGCCGGATCATCGAGAACCTGCGCTCCCGTGAGGATGTGCTGGCCAACAAGACCGTGCTTGTGGTGGACGACGACGTACGTAACCTCTTCGCCCTCACAACGGCCTTTGAACGCTACAACATCAACGTCATTACGGCGGAAAGCGGTCAGGAAGCGATCAATATCCTTGGCGACAACAGCCACGTGGATATGGTGCTGATGGACATCATGATGCCGGAGATGGACGGGTACGAAACGACGCAGAAGATCCGCCGCGAACACAAGAACAGCAACCTTCCGATCATTGCAGTAACGGCCAAGGCCATGAAGGGCGACCGGGAGAAGTGCATCGAGGCAGGCGCATCCGATTACATCACCAAGCCGGTCAAGATCGACCAGCTGCTGTCCCTGATGCGGGTATGGCTGTACAAATAAGAAGGAGCGTTCATGGAAGTGATGAAAGACGGTTTGATGGATAAGTCCGACGTAAAGATCCTCGTGGTCGACGACCGGGAGGACAACCTCCTCTCGATCGAGACCATCCTGGAGCGCGACGGTTATCATATCCGTAAGGCCAACTCGGGACGCCAGGCGCTCAAGATCCTGCTGACGGAGCAAGACTTCACGCTCATCCTCATGGACGTGCAGATGCCCGACATGAACGGCTTTGAAACGGCTTCGCTCATTTACGAACGCGAAAAGCTCAAGAACATACCGATCATCTTCATCACGGCACACAACAAGGATGAAGAATACATGTTCAAAGGTTACAAGATGGGTGCGGTAGACTTCATCTACAAGCCCATCAACCCCGAGTTGATGCGCTTCAAAGTGAGCGTTTTCGCCGATCTGTACCGCAAAACGCACCAGCTGATGCAGCAGGAAAAAAACCTGCTTGCTGCAAAAGCCAACCTGGAGCGCGAGATCGAGGAACGCACCATCAACGAAGAAAAGATCCGTTTACTCAACGCACAGCTGACCCAGAACAACGGCGATCTCAAACTGATCAACGAAGAGCTGGATCGCTTTGCCTACGTGGCTTCGCATGACCTGCAGGAACCGTTGCGCAAGATCATGGTGTTCAGCGACGTGGTAGCCACGAAGCTCAGCGGCAAGGTGGATGCCGACGTGCAGAGTTCGTTGAACAAGATCGTAAAGGCATCCGACCGGATGCAGAAGCTGATCAATGATCTGCTTAAGTTCTCGCGTCACGCCAGCAGCGACGAAGACTTCACCCAGGTGGACCTCAACGAGATCCTGCAGGATGTGTTGAGCGACCTGGAGTCGGACATACAGGGCAAGGGCGCCAGCATCGAGCATGCACCTTTGCCGGCCATCGAAGCGATCCCCAGCCAGGTGCGCCAACTTTTTCAGAACCTGCTGGGCAACGCACTCAAATTCGCGCGCGAAGGCGTAGCGCCACGTGTGGAAATTTTTGCAGAATCGGTGGTGCTCGAAAACCACGAGGGCGGCCCCCTGCGCCAGCACAGGATCATTTTTCGCGACAATGGTATCGGCTTCGATGCTAAATATGCAGACGACATCTTCGTGGTGTTCAAGCGCCTGCACAGCTACCACGAATTCGAGGGGTCGGGGATCGGCCTTTCTATCTGCAAGAAGATCGTTGACCAGCATAAGGGCAGCATCCGCGCGGTAGGCGCACTCAACGAGGGTGCGACCTTCATCATCACGCTCCCGGAAGTTCAGGAGCGCGGATCCTTCATCATTCCCCAGTCTGCGGCGCAGCTTGCACCCATTTCGGGGACGCACGGCTGAGCCCGTTCACTTTATTTTAGCATACCAGTCCCCTTAATTGGGGACTGGTATTTTTATTGATGGAGTAAGCGTGAAAAACACCCTAACCGTTCTGTAGACCGTGTGGTCACGGACAGCCTTACTCTGATGCTAACCTGTGAACCTCCCGGGCTATGGTGCAATAAACCCATTGGCTCATGAAAAAAATCTACGCGCTCTCCTTTCTGCTCCTGCTAACCGGGGTCAGCCGGGCCCAGCATTTCGACCTCAACGACCTCTTGAACTTTACCGGGTTCAGCGTTTCGAAGTTCGACGCGTACATCGGCAAGAAGTCGTACCACCGCGATTACGAAACCCCTGCGGAAACACGCACCAACTACAACTACATCGAGGTTCGTAAAAACAAGAAAAAGGAAACCGAAGTCACCCACAAGCTTTCGTTCCAGGAAAAGAGCGGTGCGCCCATCATCGCGTATCAAACCACTTCGCTGGACGAATTCAACGACATCCGCAAAGACCTGCGAAAGAAAGGCTACGTCACTTATTCCGGTGAAAGCGATCCGATGAAGCCGCTGCTGTACCAGTCGGAAAATACCACGGTGGCAACATCTGTGGAGATCCGCGACTCGCTGACGTTTTACAGCGTCAAGGTGGAGCGCGAAATGCTGCCGAAGCTGCGCGACATCACTTTTGCCGAAGACCTGCTGCCGCTGAGATCGCACGAATACCTGTGCACGGTTTTCGGTGCCGCCAACGTGACGCGCGATGTTTTCCGCTATTCGGAAAACGACAGCAACTTCTGCTCGGTGCTTTTCGCCAACACGCCGCGCGAAGTGATCTTCATTTGGGAAGATGAGTCGAACTACCGCGATATTTCCTTTATGATCGTCGGCGGCAACATGCTCACCAACGGCACCGCACGCAATTCGAACATGGTCACCAGCAACGAGTGGCAATCGAAGCAAGGCGTGTATGCAGGGATGAAGCTGGAAGAATTGCAGGAACTGAACCAGGGTAAAGTGACCTTTCACGGTTTTGGTACCGAAAAGCCAGGCATGCTCATGGCCGGCAGCGGTAAGCTGGATTTCACCCGCCTCGGCGTTGTGCTCAGCTGCCTCAACTGCACCAACAACCGCTCGATGGAAACGCAGCCCGTGGTAGATTCAGAGCGCGCCCTCGAGGAAGAGCGCAAAGTATATGTATCGTCGATCATCATCATGCCTGAGAAAGAAAAGCAAAAGGCGACGGCTTCGAGGTAAGCGGCGCACGGAATCCCGAAGCTTCGGGACGGAATGCACGGAAAAAATAGACAAGTCATTTACCAAAAGAGGCTCGCAAAGCGAGTCTCTTTCTATTCCGTGATTTCCGCGTATTCCGTGCGCACCTATCCGCTCATTTTTTTGTTCATATCGATAACGAGCGCCTGCGCGAACAGGTCGCCAAGTTGCGTAGGCTCTGGCGCGCTGCGCTCTACGGGTCCCATTTGCCTGAATGCTGCATCCTGACGCATCTTCCAGTTGGTATAGGCATCGTGGCGCTCCTGCCGGTAGGCGTCTAGCTGGTGCATCAGTGGAAGCAGCGTCACCAGCGTTTTGACGGGACCATAAACGCCCGCTTTCGCGCGTTGAAAAAACAGCACGAGGTCTTCAAGTGCCAGGTAGTCTTCTTTCGCACTGAGGAGGATCTCGCAGGCTGCCACGCGCACCGCCGTTTGGGTGGGACATTTATAGGCCGGAAACTCCGTCGAAGCAATGAATGATTTCAGGGCGTTGAATACCAGCGCGTCTACGGCCTGCTTTCCATCCCGCGCAATAAGCGATGGGAGGCGTTCGCCGAAAGGCAATGCCAGCAGTTTTTCCCAATGCACCACGCCACCGGGCTGGTATTGCTCCACCACCAGTGTCGCAAGCAACGCATACTCGGTGCTTACCGTATAACTACGGTCGCCGCGATCCGGCGCTCCGTCTGAATTGATCAAAGGGATATTGCGTATCATGTTGTTTCTCCCCGGGTCAACCGGTTTTTCGGTGATGTGCCTGCAGCATCCGCAACCGCTGGTACAGGCTTCCCAGCAGCAGGCTTGCGTTCCGGTCGCCGGCGGCAAAGGGGTGCCATTGTTCGGAGGCATCCATCACTTGGATCGTTCCGTCTTCCGACAGTGCCACGGCCCAGGCTGCAAACGCCGGACTGTGGGGCGTCAGCTTCACCTGCAATGCGCTATCGAAATAAAGCGGCGAATTGGGGGGCAGCGAACGGAGTATGGTATGACAGTCCTGCAAAAGGGTCATTGGGCCGAAAGGGTTATCCGATAAGTGGATCGCGATGCCTTCTGCGCACCCTTGATCACCTCACCGGTTTCGTGGTCTACGCGGATGCGGCCCTGATGTTTCGCCAGCTCCTCCGCGACCTGGAACACGTGCCCTTCTTCGAGCACGCGCTCCACGGACTGTTTGGCGAGGTCGCGTATCTGCCGCTTGCCAAGGCCGGATCGTATGGCGGGTAAAGCCCAATGGCTATGCGGCACTGAGTTTTCCATTGATTGTAGTTCTACGGTTAGCGATCAATTGCTGGAGCAGCGGGTTACCGTCCACTTCAGGCTTATTCTTCGAATACAGCTCCACGAGCTCTTTCTGCGTTCCACACGCCTCCACCCAGGCATACCAGTCGGAGCCGGGCTTCACGGTGTTAAAGGCTTCTTCTCCCAGCTCGCACCACTGTGCAATGAGCTGACCCGTTTTTTCATCCGGTTGAAAGGCCGGCTTGCCCATAAAAAGGCCAGTGCGGTCTTTCGAGGCTGTTGCCATGTGCCGCACGTCGAGCTCGAGGTTGATGGTCAGCTCGTATTCGAAGCCTTCCCGCGTCACTTCGCGCAGGCCGGCCTTTTCCACCTTAACCTTCCCATTGTTGTCCTTGATCATCTCGTAATCCTGCTTGCGTCGCACGGTGGTGATCACGTGGCAGGGGCTGTGGAGAATGGCCTCGAGGAATGCCTGGTGGCGTGGCGTCACGCGGGCCCAGTCCTGGTACTTGCCGCCCAAACTTTCCACGATCTCCAGGCAACCGCCTTTGCCTTCCCATTCCTGCGAGATGGAATCTATGATGATCACCTCCATCCCAGCCTTTTCGCAGGTGCGGATTGCTTCGATGTAACGCTCAGGCGAGAACGGCGCGCTCAGCGGAAGCACGTTGAAGTCACCCATATGCGCGTAGAGGTCGGCCGAGCCATGCTCCGTGTCGATGATCGCCACTTTCGAAAGGTCGTCTACCAGCCCTTTGGCTACAAGGATGGCGCTGTAGGTTTTGCCGCCGCCCGAAACAGCGCTGAGGCCGAGGCGGATCTTTGCTTGCTTTCTTGTTGCTTTTCTTAATTGCATTGTATGTCGTGTTTATCGTACTCGTTGAGGGGCGCGCTTTTTCGCGTAGAGACGCGCATGGCGCGTCTCTACGCGGCCTTTGCGGAAGATTGAAGGAGACCGGCGAAATAACGCACGGCGGCTTCTTCGATGCCTTCCATCTGGCCGGTTACTTCGAGCACCGGCCGTATGTCGGTACCGTTCCACTTCACGAAGTCGATGTCGACGCCGTAGCGGTCGAACACATCGATAGGAGAGGCCTCCGGGCAGAAGTAGCCGGTTCCTTCAATCACCAGTTCGCCCACCAGCTCGGTCACGATCCGGAGATCGCGGACGATTTTGTGCTTGAGCGGATAGTGGAAGATGAATGCTTTATCGATTCGTTTCATATGAATTAATTCCCTAGATTTGTGAAGCATGAAGTTACGATAATTCACTTTATGCACAATTAATTCACATATTTATTCACAGCGACTTAACACGTGTGTATATGATGGGCAACATAAAGGAAATCAGGCAGTTGTATAACCTCACGCAGGAGGAATTCGCCCAGGCGTTGGGAATTACCCGCGAGTTGGTAAACAAGATGGAAAAGGGGAAATGCGGCGTGAGCAAGGCGACCCGGATTCTGATCCGCAATTTCCAGGAGGCCCGGAAAAGTGAAGATATTTCACACATGCCCGTTAGTGAGGTGCAAATCTTTGGAACGCCCAGTTCGAAGGTGCGCCAGCCCTATTTTCGCCAGCGTCAGTCGGGGCGGGTAAGCCGCCGCAACACCGAGGTTCCGTTGGTCGGCATAAAGGCGCAAGCGGGGTATATCCGAGGCTTCGAGCAGACGGATTATCTCGATACCCTGGAACAGTATTCACTGCCCCCGGGCGTGAATCCGACCGGTGCCGTATGGAGCTATTTCGAAGTGGATGGCGATTCGATGGAGCCCACGTTCTTTGCCGGCGACCTCGTGCTGGCGTCCATGGTGCCGCACGAAGACTGGCCTGATGTGAAGGATTTTTCAGTGTACGTCATCCTTACGGCTTCGCAGCTCATGCTGAAGCGCGTATTCCGGAAGAACGCCGATGAGTGGGTGCTCCTGTCTGATAATGAAGAAGCATACCCGCAGGCCATCCTCCCGGTTTCCGAAGTGAAGCAGGTATGGACCTTCCGCCGCCACATTCGCAGCAAGCTTCCGCAAAAGGACTTTAAGGTCACTGCCTGAGTGCTTTCAGGCCGGTAAAAGGAATTCGTACATTCGACCAAACTAAACTGCCATGCGTCGGGTTGTATGCTTCCTTCTAGCACTTGGTCTTGCAGTCTCCCTGAAGGCGCAAAATTGGAAATGGTCGGCACGTGCCGATGACCGGTATGTGTCGGCCGTTTCCGGGCATAATTCGCAGTACCTGCAGGTAGCGGGCGATGCGGATGGCGGCGTTGTATTGGCGCAGGGCCTGCGGCTCGCAAACGGAGGAAACAGCACCCCAGTCGTTCGGATTGCCCGCTACGATCGTACCGGCAGGTTGACCTGGGATCATTACCTCGAGCAGCCTCCCGTATTCTCGTACAGCGAACCCGAGGTTTGGGACGTAAAAATCGATCGCTGGGGACAGGTTTATTTACTCGCCATTAATTATACGCGTTTCGACAACGGAGCGATTACGCCTACCAGCGGGAAGTACTGTTTGTACAAGTTCAGTGCACAAGGCAGGTTGATCTGGAAGCGACCCGGCGGAAATTTCACGGTCAAGGCTCAACTCGGTTTAAGCACGAGTGGACTTTCAGTTTACATGTTCACGGACTGTCCGCCCGGTTTCACTGTCCTGGACTCCACCTTCAGCAATACCGTCAATGGGCTCTTTCTCGGGCGGTTGGATACTGGCGGCGTGCTTCGTAAAAGCATGATCATCCAGAACGGCCGTACGGGGAGTGGAACGCGATGCTTTTCGGTGAATGCGGCGGGCGAGGTGCTGATCAGCGGTACGGGTTCCAATTCCGTAACCGTTGGCGATACTACGATCACGCTTACCTCCGGACAGGTGACCAGGAACTTCGTTGCGAAATTCGAGGGCACGAACTTTTCCCGCAAATGGGTCCGCGTTCAGTCGTTCCAGGGCGACTTCACCAGTGCCGATTTTACCGACCATGCTTTTCTGCCCAACGGTAACATTGTTCAACTCTTAAGACTCTCTCGTTCCGGCAGCGCGTCCCCATTGGTGAGTGCCTCCTTTGAAGACGTCGCAGTGCAGCTTAGTTTGGTACAGGATGGAGGAAGTCCGTTCCTCGTTTTGTTTGATTCCTCAGGCAGGTTTCTCAGGCACTCGCCGTTCAGTACGGATGCTCCGGCGGGCATTTCCAAAAACAACCTGGCCGTGGATACGGCAGGCCGTATTTATTTCGGCAGCGATCGTCAACTTCGCCGCGCCGGCGGTTCGGGCTATTGGGGCGGTACCCTATATGCGGCTGACAGCACGGGAGCTCCTCTCTGGAGTAAGAACATTCAAACGACTGACTCGGTCAGCGGCTCCGATTTTTCCATCAAGGTGGTGATGGCGCAGAATGAATTGCGGGCAGGGATGGTTCTTGCCAACGGATTCACACCGGTCAAGTATGCGCTAGGTCCGGATACGCTAGCCTTTCCTAACTGTCCCTTTTGCGGGTACGCGGCCATCAGTGCCTTTGGAGACAGGGGCAACTACATCCGCGGACGTGTGTTTCGCGATGAGAATGGCAATGGTCAGTTCGATGCAGCCGATCGGGCCATGGTGAATCAGGAAGTGCGTGCAGGTTCGTTTCGCGCCTTCACCGATCCGGAAGGTTACTACCGGATGGATGTCGATTCCGGTACCTATTCGGTTACGGCACCAGGGCGGCGTTTTTACCGCGTGTTGCCGGCTACGCAAACCGCCGCATTTACCGCAGGTGCACAATCGATCGTAGGTAAGAATTTTTCTTTCGTTCCGGATACTTCCGTCACCGATGTATCGATTGAACTTACCCAGTTTGGACTAACGCGGCCTGGCTTGCCTTCGTACGTTCAGTTCACTGTGCGTAACCTCGGAATTTTGCCCGCGTCTGGAACGTATGGCCTGAAGCTGGATCCGCTCATCCGGTTCGATCAGAGCGACAGCACAAGGATTTTCACTTCGCCCGATTCCGTGGCATGGGCCTATTCGAATCTGCAGCCTGAAGCAACGATCCGCAGCGGCGCGGTGCTGTTGCCCGATGCTGCGGCTCCAATGGGCACGTTGATCAGGATGGCGGCATCCGTGACTCCTTACGCGTCGGACACGATCAAAGCGAACAACCGGGATACGGCATGGGTGAGGATCCTTAGTTCTTATGATCCGAACGACAAGCAGGTATCGCCCTTTCACGTGCTGCGCATCGACTCCGCACAAGGAGGCAAATACGACCTGGAGTACACCATCCGATTCCAGAATACGGGCAACGATACGGCGTTCCTGGTACATCTTGCAGATACGCTTTCGGAATTGCTGGATTTCAACTCCATTCGACTGCTCGCCTGGAGCCATCCCGTTCAACTTGAATGGCGCGGTCCGAATCAGCTGCACTTCTGGTTCAACAACATCCTGCTTCCCGGCTCGCAGGCAAATGAACGCGCAAGCCATGGGTTCGTGCGCTTTGCCATTCGCCCAAAAAGTAGCGTGATCGTGTCGGACAGCATTCGTAATCGCGCCGGAATTTATTTCGACCGAAACGAGGTCGTCTTGACGAACCGTACGAATACCTATTTCGGCAGCAGCATCGTTACTGCCTTGAGCTCGCTCAACTATTCGTACTATAAGCTTGCAGCTTTCCCCAACCCCGCGCGAAAGTCCGTTCACTACCGGATTACCGGTGGCCGCCGGGGTAACGTTTACCTGCGGCTGATGAACCTTTCCGGAGTGGTGGTGTGGAAGAAAGTGCATACCGGTGGCGGGCCGGCAGAGGGCGACCTGAACATTGAGGACTTACCTGCAGGAGTATATGCGCTTCAGGCAATCGGTCCTGAAGGAACCGGGATGATGATGATTGAAAAAAAATAGGGCTCGCCTCCGAGCCCCAACACTTAAAGTCTGCAATTTCCGCAACAACTATTTCTTTTCCCTGGGTCTGTTGTTGCGCACATCTTTCGCATTGTGCGTTTCGTTGCCGCCTCTCGTATCCTGCTCTTCCTTGGAGCGGCTATCGAGGTCGTCGCGCACATCCGGGCGCGGACGATGCGAGGCCATTTGCTTACTCTGCATATTGTTCTGAGAACGGGCTCCTTTGCTGCTCATAATATTGATTTTAATACGGATATGTTCCGCAAAACCGTACCAAACTCCACACGCCAGCGGGTTAAAAAAGAGTGGGTCATACACCAGCCAATAGCTCGTCCACTGCTGCTTTTGCTGTTGCGAATGCGGCTTCCACCGTGCCGATAGACGGCCCACTCTCCAGGCATTCGCCGGCAAAGAACAGCGTGCCTTTCACCGATTGCGCCATTCGCTGTTGCCGCTCTTTGCCTGCTACTACTTCGAATGAATAGGCGCCTCGTGCAAAAGGGTCTGCGCACCAGTCGTGAAAGTGGAAGGCGCGAAGTTGCGCTCGTACGCTTTGATCGGGCATTTGAAAGATCGTGGCCAGCGACTGAAATGCATACTCCAGTAGCGCCGCCTCGCTCAGTGCGATCGCTCCCGATGCTGTTGGTCCGCCGACCCAGCCCACAAGCGTATTGGGATTGCTTCCGGCCCACCACGTAGGAATGGGCGCTTCGCTGAAAAGAAAACCGAGGCCGGGCGCGGCTTCTTCCCAGAAGGGCTGATGAAACCCCAGGATCACCTTCAACGCCGCGCCTAACCCTAGTTGCTGCGCTGCCGCTTCCTTTTCGGGAAGTGCCGGGATCCATTCAACCGTGCGCTGCTGCCAGCAACCAAGGGGGAGGGTGCAAAGCAATTTCTTCCCGCGGAATATTTCGCCATCCAACGCCGTCAATTCTACTTCGTTCTCACGCCAACGGACAACCGAAATAACCTGTTGCAGAAAAAAGTGAGCTCCCGCACCTTCCGCATCACGGCAGAGAAACTCCAGCAACGGACCGTAGCCACCCGGCGTACGCTCGTCTTCTTCATGAGCGCCCGTGCTCAGCTCGCGCTTCAGTGCGCGCGTGCTCGCATAGTCGATGTCGGCAGCATAATAGCCTTCCACATACCGGATCAGCTGCGCACGCGTCCGGCTCCAATCGTTACCCGCAAGCTTTTCGTCAATGAACTGCCGAACGGGAATGTCCTCCCGCACACTTTCCAGTTGTTGCTGCAATTCATCCCATCGTTCAATGAAGCCGTCCTGTTCGGCAAGGACGCCATTGCGGACGGCATACATATTTCCGTCCATCGTGCCATAAGCGATTCGGGCATCCTGCGCAAGCTTCTTTGTGAGCGCTCCCTTGCCGTGAATGAATTCTGCGCCCAATTCCACCGGGCCCAGCTCGCCCGGTATCGTCCACACGCGTCCACCGACGCGGTCGCGCGCCTCTACTACGGCCACACGAAGGCCCGCTCGCGCGATGGTTCTTGCTGCGTATAAACCGGAGGCCCCGGCGCCGAGGATGAGAACGTCGTACAATGCGTTTTGAGTTTGTTGTTTGTCGTTTGTGGTTTATGGTTTGGCGTTTCTCGTTTTTTAGCAAGCGGCCGGATATTAATTCGTCAGCCAATGACCAATTGCAAACGACAAACTACAAACAAAAACCCCGCCGGTAGGCGGGGTTCGTATTATGCGATGGTGATGCTTTCGTCGAGGTAAACATCCTGGATAGTCTGGAGCATCTGCACTCCCTGTTCGAAGGGCCGCTGGAAGGCCTTGCGTCCAAGGATGAGGCCCATGCCGCCTGCGCGCTTGTTGATGACGGCCGTGGTAACGGCTTCCACCATGTCGCTCTCGCCTTTGCTTTCGCCACCGGAGTTGATGAGGCCCACTCGTCCGTTGTAGCAGTTGAGCACCTGGTAGCGCGTGAGGTCGATCGGGTGGTCGGTGGTGAGTTTTTCGTATACCAGCTTGTGCGTTTTGCCATGCTTCGTTGCATTGTAGCCGCCGTTATTCGTAGGCAATTTCTGCTTGATGATGTCGGCCTGCAGTGTTACGCCGAGGTGGTTGGCCTGGCCCGTGAGGTCGGCAGATGCATGGTAGTCTACGCCATCCACCTTAAACGCATTGTTGCGTGTGTAGCACCAAAGAATGGTGGCCATGCCCAATTCGTGCGCGTATTCAAAAGCTTCCGCAACTTCCTTCAGCTGGCGCGCGCTTTCGGCAGAGCCCCAGTAGATGGTGGCGCCTACTGCAATTGCGCCCATGTTCCAGGCACTCTTGATGGTGCCGAACATCGTTTGGTCGAAGCGATTGGGATGCGACAGGAATTCGTTGTGGTTGATCTTCACAATGAACGGAATGCGGTGCGCGTATTTGCGGGCCATGATGCCCAGAACGCCATAGGTGGAGGCAACACCGTTGCAGCCACCTTCGATGGCGAGGCGAATGATGTTCTCCGGGTCGAAGTAAAGCGGGTTGGGCGCAAATGCGGAGCCGCCGCTGTGCTCGATGCCCTGGTCCACAGGAAAGATGGAGCAGTAGCCCGTATCCGCGAGGCGGCCGCTGCCGAGCAGTTGCTGGAGCGAGCGCAGAACCTGCGGGCTGCGGTTGCTGTTCACCCAGATGTCGTCCACATGCGTGGGAGAGGGCAGGTGCAGTGTTGATTTTTCGATGGTCTGACAGCTGTGGTTCAGCAGGTATTCGGCTTGCGAGCCTAGCAGTTCTGCGATTTTTTGCGCCATAAAGGGTTTGTTTGAGGTGGGGCAAATATAGGCGATTGGGTTATTGGTCTATGCGGCCGGCGATAACCGGTTCGGTACCAATCAGAAAGGAGATTTGACTCGCTTTCGTCGTGTCCGGAACACACAAACAAAAGCTGCAGTAGCACCGTTTGGCGTTACTGTATTTATACAACTGCCTTCCGCAGGCGAACGAGTTGCTCCAGCAGGCCTTCGATCAGTTCGAGGCGGAGCATGTTGGCGCCGTCGCTGAGCGCGCAGGCCGGGTCGGGGTGGGTTTCAATGAAGAGTCCATCCGCGCCTGCAGCAATGGCTGCCTTGGCGATGGTGCCAATCAGTTGCGGGTTGCCGCCCGTGACGCCCCCGGCCTGGTTGGGCTGCTGCAGCGCATGCGTGCAGTCCATCACAACGGGCGCGCCGGCTTCCTGCATCCACGGAATGTTGCGGTAGTCCACCACCAGGTCCTGGTAGCCGAAGGTGGTGCCCCGCTCCGTCAGGATCACCTGCTCGTTGCCGGTGCTTCGGATCTTGTCGGCGGCAAATTTCATCGACGGCCCATTCAGGAACTGCCCCTTTTTCACGTTCACTATTTTGCCTGTGCGTCCTGCCGCGAGCAGCAGTTCGGTTTGACGACAAAGGAACGCGGGTATCTGCAGTATATCTACAAACTTCGCGGCTTCGGCGGCTTCGTTTTCGCTGTGTACGTCGGTAGTGGTAGGTAGACCAAAGTGCACGCCGGCTTTTTGCAGCGTGCCCAGCCCGAACAGGTCGCCGTGCCCGGTAAAGGATGTTGCGCTGGTGCGGTTGGCTTTGCGGTAGGATGCTTTGAGCACCAGCGGTATGGCAAGGCGCTTACAAACCGCCGCCAGGTGCGACCCGATCTCCGAGAGGTTTTCTTCGCTTTCCACTACGCAGGGTCCTGCGATGAGGAAGAAGTTTTTCGGATCGTATTGCTGTCCGGCGAAAAGATGTTCGAGATAATTCGGGATCATGGCGCAAAGATAAGCGCCTGTTTTTGGTGGTCATTTCGGAAACTGCCAAACGAGGCGTTTGATGCCGTCCTTCACGCGCTCCACATTGAAGTTGATCAGGTAGCCCAGGGGTGCGGGGCGCAGTTTGAGATAGGTGAGTGTTTGAGCCTGGTAGAGGGGGCGCATCATTTCCACGGCTTTGAACTCCACGATCACGGCTCCATCCACGAGCATGTCCAGCTCGTAGCATTTCCCTGCACTGTGCCCTTTGTAGATTAGTTGAAGCGGGATGTCCAGTTGAACTTTCAGGCCCCTCGACTCCAGTTCGAGCTTCATGCAGAACTTGTAGGCGGATTCCAGCAATCCTGGTCCGAGTGCACGATGTACGGTGATGGCGGCGTCGACGATTTCTGTGCCGATGCGATTCAGTTGTGCTGCTGTCATCGTGCAAAGCTTCGATGGGCGTTGCAATTGACCATGTTGAAAACCACACTTTCGAATGGGATTTTTCCCGGAAAAAACTGTTCATCGAATCATTCAGCAATTGGATTTGTAACGCAGAGAAAGGAGGTCAATGAGAACGCAGGGTGGGCTGAGACGCAACGTTCGCTTACGTTGAAAGAAGCTGTCGAAAAGGCATCGCAGATGTTGCTGATCGTAGGGCAGAGTAGCGCTGATCCAGCATTGTTGGGCATTCGATCTTTCGTACTACTCTTTGCTTCTCCCAAATCCTCTGTGACCAAAAAAAATCTCCTTTCTCTGCGAAACAATGCACGGTTGGCTTGGTATGTCCGCGCGCACCGATTTTTGTAACGCAGAGAAGTGAGGTCAATTAGAACGCAGGGTTGGCTGAGACCAACGTTGGTGGACTTTAACAGTTGCATTTTGACAGGCACGGCGGACGCCGCCGATCGTAGGGCAGAGCAACTGCTGCGCAGTCATGAGCGGAGGGTGAACTACGGTCGGACAGATTGAACCGGTTGCGACGGCAATAGGGCAACCACAAACCACAAACCACAAACTCCAAACTCTCTCTATCTTCGCCGCAGCCTATATGAAACAAGAAAAAATACTCGTGATCGGCGCGTCCGGTCAGATCGGAGTGGAGCTCACCCTCGCCCTCCGCCAGCGCTACGGCGCGCAGAACGTCATCGCGTCCGACCTGCGCGAGCAAAACCCGCTGCTCGAAGGCACAGGGCCTTACGTATCGCTCGACGTAATGAACAAGGAAATGCTCCACGTTCAGGTGATCCGTCAAAACGTGACGCAGATCTACCTGCTTGCCGCCATCCTCTCCGCCACCGGCGAAAAGAACCCCAACCTCGCCTGGCACCTCAACATGCAGGGCCTCCTCAACGTGCTCGACATCGCGCGCGAAGAAAAACTCACCAAAATATACTGGCCATCCAGCATCGCAGTGTTCGGCCCCACCTCACCCAAAAAAGACTGCCCTCAACAAACGGTCATCGAACCCACAACGGTCTACGGCATCTCCAAATACGCAGGGGAGTTCTGGTGCAACTATTACTTCCTCAAATATGGTGTAGACGTACGCTCGCTGCGCTACCCAGGATTGATCTCGTATAAGTCAGCCCCCGGCGGCGGCACTACCGACTATGCCGTGGAGATCTACCACGAAGCGCTTGCCGACGGGCAGTATGATTGCTTCCTGAGCGAGGATACCTACCTGCCCATGATGTACATGCCCGACGCCATCCGCGCCACTATCGAACTGATGGAAGCGCCGAAAGAGCAGATCAAGGTGCGCACTTCGTACAACCTTTCGGGAATGAGTTTCTCACCGAAAGAGATTGCCGCCGAGATCAAAAAACACATACCGGGATTTACGATCGACTACAAACCCGACTACCGCCAGGCCATCGCCGACAGCTGGCCGCAAAGCATCGACGATTCGGTTGCCCGCGAGCAGTGGGGGTGGAACGAGGAATACGGTCTCGCGCGTATGACCGCGGATATGCTGGCCAACCTGAAGCAGTAAGTTTCTGCTATTTTCGATCAATGGCCCAATTCATCAGCCGGCCCTCTTTTGTGTTGCACGACGATGTAAGGCTGCATCGGAGCGCGGGCTACCTTTTTGTGACCGTTGGCCTGCTCATTCTTTGCTGGCGTCCGTTTATATGGATCTTGTGGGGAGGGCTGATCGCCGCAGGTGCAACCGCATTGTGGCGCGCGAAACGCAACAGCGTCCTCGTCGAGATCGGGCCCAACGGAATTTGGCGCGGTGCCGAATTCATAACCGACTGGAACGGGTTTGTCAGCGCCCGTATAACTACGGAACGGGATCAGGATTACCGCCGTCGCTCGATCGTTCACCAGATCCTCGAGATAGACCATCAACATATGGATGGATCCGTGTTTCGCCGCAAGCTGAATATCAGCGATGCGCCCGATTTCAACACGACCGCATTATTGGAAGCAATAGATTATTTCCAGAGCACGGGCGTTGGTTTTGTGCCGCAACAGCCCCGAAAGCCTGCCCTGCCGCGCTAAAAGTCCGACCGGCGCCAAGTGCCGGTTATCTTTGCGCCATGTTCCGCCACGTTGGCAAGGCCCGCACGGAGAATCATAACCGAAGGATCGCTTCATTGCTTTCCTTCGTAGCGGGCATCGTTAATGTCGCCGGATTTCTTTCCATCCACAGGCTCACTACCAACGTAACCGGTCACTTTGCGTTTCTGATGGAAGAAGTGCTGGCTGCCCGTTGGGTGGGCGCCGCGGTATTTGCCTTTTATCTTCTCAGCTTTCTTTTGGGAGCTTTCGTTGCCAGCCTGCTTATCGAGCGTGTGTCAGTTCGGGGCGAGCAATACGTGTACGCCGTTCCTGCCTCCGTAGAAATACTGATTCTCACCTGCGCGGGCCTTGGTTGGCGCTGGCTTCATGCCGCTCCCGACGTGCTCGCCTGCAGCCTTCTTTTTGCAATGGGTCTGCAAAACGCTATGGCCACGTCCATCTCGCAGGCAAGGGTGCGCACTACCCATCTCACCGGGCTCTTCACCGACCTCGGCATCGAGCTTTCCCAACTATTGTTTTATAAAAGTGCCGCGCAGAAAGCCCGCCTCCATGCATCCATTCGCCTGCGAACGACGATCATCGGCTTTTTCTTTGCCGGAGGTATTGCGGGCGGGTTGGCTTACACCCGGATGGAGAGTTACGTGCTTGTGGTGGCCGCCGCGCTGCTCCTCGCGGGCCTGGTGTACGATCAGCTGAAAGTGCGTGTGCGCCTTCTGGCACGGCGGTTCAAGGGCACGCGAAGTTATAAGCCCTGATCACGATCCGATCAGCCGGTGCTCATAGGCATACTTGATCAGCCCCAGCACACTGTTGGTGCCGGTCTTCCGGAAGATGTTCTTGCGATGCGTTTCCACGGTTCGCTCCGAGATGAAAAGCTGTTCGGCGATCTGCTTATTGCTGTATTCTTTTTCGATCAGTCGCAGTATTTCAATCTCGCGTTCGGTAAGATGCGCTGCCTCATTCTCCTTGCGCCGCTGCTGCGAGCGCTGCATTTCCTGAAGCACTTCTTCGGCGAAATAAATGCCACCGTCGGCGATCTTTTCGATCGCATGCACAAGTTCCTCTTTGCCGATGTTCTTCAGAACGTAACCCGAGATGCTCGCTTCTTCGATCATCTCGTTCACGAGGCCGCCTTCTCCGCTCATCGACAATGCAAGGATCTTTATGTCGGGGAAGTGCGTGCGCACCTCGCGGGCCAGCACGTTTCCAGGCATAACGGGCATCATCACATCCGTGAGGAGCACGTCCACCGGCTCCGCCTTCAGTTTTGCCAACACCTCGGTAGGGTCGTTGGTGGCAAAGGCAAAGCGGAACTGGGGCTCATCGCGCAGCAACGATTGCAATCCATCGATCACGATCTGGTGGTCGTCCACGAAAGCGAGGGAGATCTTTCTCATGTGTGTGCGGGCTGTTTAAGGGTACGTTGCAAGGGTACGTGTATCGAAACGACGGTACCTCGTCCGGGCTGCGCGTCAAACTCTACGGCGCCTTTGAGGTATTCCACGCGCGTGCGGATGTTGCGAAGGCCAATGCCCTCGGCTGCCGTAGTCGGGTCGAAGCCGCGCCCGTTATCTTCCACCGTTGCGGTCAGCTCGAGGTCGTCGCGCACGATGGCGATGTCGAGCGTGTGCGCGCCGGAGTGCTTGATCACGTTGTTGACGCACTCCTGGATCACACGATACAGCACCGTTTCGATGTTGCCGTCCAGGCGTTCGTCGAGGCCCTCGGTGTAGAGGTGCACCTGCAACGCTTTGTGGTCGATCTTGTCGATGAATTCGCGCACGGCTGCTGCAAGGCTGTTCTTCAGCAGTGCGTTGGGCATCATGTTGTGGCTCACCGAGCGCACCTCGCGGCAGCTTTCGTCCACCAACGCTACAATGCGGTCGTAGTCGGCAGAGTGCTCTGGGTTGCGCAGCTCCAGGCGGTGCGATAATGCGGAAAGGTTCATGCGCGCCGCGCTCATCATCTGCCCCACGCCGTCGTGCAGGTCTTTGGCGATGCGCTGGCGTTCGCCTTCTTCCGCGTCCAGAATGGCCTTCGTTGCAAGTTCCTGCTGCTCACGCACCGTTGCTTGCAGCCGGGCTTCGGCAGCGAACTGCCGCTTGCGGTAGAAGTTCCATCCGAGTGCGCCGCCCAGCAGCAAAAGCCCGCCCGAGGCAGTGAGCAGGAGGTTCTTGTGTTCCAGCTGGTAGCGCTGGTCGCGGATGGTTTGCTCGCGCTTCAGCGATTCGTAGCGCGCGCTGAGTTCTTCGATCTTTTTGGATCGCTCCACGGAGAAGAGCGAATCATGGAGCATCGAGCGGCGGCGATAGGCTTCGAGTGCCGAGCGATAGTCGCCGCGCGATTCGGATATGCGTGCCAGCAGGTCGTAGTTATTGCGCAGCAGCTCACTGTATCCCATCGCCGCGGCAATGCTGCTTGAAGTGTCTACAACAGCACGGGCCTGGTCGGGCCGGCCCATGGCGAGATACAACTCGCCCATGTCGGAATAGCTTAGTGCGAGCGCAAAAGAATCGCGGAGCAACTTGCGTAGCTCGAGTGCCTGTCGCTGGTAACTTCGCGCTTCATCAAACCGCTTTTGGAGCACGTACACGCCGGCGAGGTTGCTCAGTGCGTACGACATGCCGATCGTGTCTTTGCGGCGCTCATCCAGCTCCAGCGATGCCGTGTAGCGCGCGGCAGCAGTTTCGTAGTCGCCGGCGTACTCAAACACAACGCCCGATTCGTTGAGTATCGTCGACTCGCCTTTTTCATCCTTCAGTTTCCGGAACAATTCGAGCGCCTTGTCGTAGTTGGCTGTCGCACGTTCGAGGTCGCGCGTTTTGCGGTAGAGCTTTGCAAGGGCATTATAGCTATTGCCGAGGTCTGCGCCGGGCGGGCCTGCTTCAAGTTTCTGTATCGAATTATAGAGGTACGTTGCTGCAGTGGCGTAGTCGCCTTTGAAGTAGTACGCTTCGCCGATGTAGCGCTGCAATGCACCTACGGCAAGCGAATCCTTGCGGCTGCGTGCGAGCGCCAGCGCTTCGGCGCCCACCTCAACAACTTCATCGAAATCGCGGGTGACCGATGTTCCGAGGAAGTCGTAGTAGAGTGTGAGTCTTGAGCGATAATCGGAGCTTGCTGCAAGACGTTTTCGTAACGCCTCTTTCTCCTGGGCGCCCGCGCCGAGCCACAGCATCAGCAAAAAAGAAAGCAACACCTTATACATACCTAGCCTTTGTTCCTAAGGCAAGGTAATTAAAAACGATTATGCCCCATCTACTTAGAAATGAGTAGATAGGAAAGCGGATGCGCGGAGTATAAAGCGTAGTTAGAAGCCAAGCACGTCAGCCATCGTGAACACCCCAGCCTTGCCATAGATGAACTCGGCAGCCTGCACGGCACCGGTTGCAAATCCATTGCGGTTATGCGCAGTGTGGATGATCTCGATGTCGTCGATGGGAGAGCTGTAGCGTACGTGGTGCGTGCCGGGAGCGGGATCGATCCGCTCGCTTCGGATCACGAGGTCGCTCTTATCAGCAGACGGTTCATTTACCCAGCGCTGTTTGCGGTCGAGCGCGGCGAGTACCTGCTCGGCGAGGGTTACAGCGGTTCCGCTCGGTGCGTCCAGCTTCGCGGTGTGGTGAATCTCTTTCAGCTCCACGTTGTATTGCGGTTGTGCATTCATCAGCCGCGCGAGCAATTTGTTTACTTCGAAAAAAAGATTGACGCCGATGCTGAAGTTGGAAGCGTGCAGAAAAGCGCCGGCTCTTTCGGTTGCCAGTTTGCCGGCTTCGGGCAGTTGCTCATTCCAGCCAGTCGATCCGCTTACCACCGGCAAGCCCCACTCAAGGCACTGGCGCACGTTATCGAACGCGCTGTGCGGGCCGGTGAATTCAATAGCCACGTCGGCCTTTGCCAGGTTTTCTTTGGAGAATTCATCGCGGTTGTCGGCATGGATCCGCAGCACTATTTGGTGCCCGCGTTCCTGCGCTATCTGGTCGATAAGCTGACCCATTTTGCCATAACCAATAAGGGCGATCTTCATGGGGCGAAGGTACAAAGTGAGCGTTATTAGGCAACCCCTTGTCGTCGTCGTTGCGAGGGCACAAGCGAAGCGTAGGGCTCGAAGCAATCTCCTGCTCTGTTTGGGCTACCCTTCACTTGAGTGGGATTGCTTCGTCGTCTTCCTCCGGTCGCCTTCTCGCAATGACGAACACCGCTTATTGCGTTCGTTCTCTACCGAAAGCTCAGGATCAAGCTCACGCCGTTCGTCCCCGCCATTTCGCTATACCCGCCTTTAAAACGCAGGCTGAGATCCGGGCTCACATCGAACGTTTTCAGATGCGCGTCTACCGATGCGTCCACCACTTGCAGGCCCCACATAACAATGATGAAGAGCGCCGAATAATCGACGTCGCGGCGAAACTCGTTGCGCAATGCCTGCAGGTTGCCGAGCGCATTAAAGGTGATGTAGCTGCGCAATTGTGGATCCACATTGCCGAAGTTGGCGCTGTCTTTCGTTGCCAGCACATTGTAGGCATAGCGGGTGCGCTTGTACCAGGTGAGGTTGTACACGAGCAGCACTGTGGGTACTGCGATCGCCCCGTAAACGAGCGGCAGCTTCCAGTATTTGCGGTTATAGATCTGTCCTAGCCCCGGCACGATGGCCGAGCGGATGGCTGCCTTGCGTGGCGAATGCACACGCAGCACCGAGTCGATCTTAGCATCGGTAGAAACGGGGGCGCGCATTGCCGAATCGATGTCAATCCGCTTGTTGTTGGAGTCGGAAACCGTTTGCGCGCCGGCGGGTGCAGCGGCCAGCAGCGCCAGCACGATGATCGTATAAAAACGCTTAGTCAATGGTCACGTTCATTAGGTCGAGCAACTTGTTGAGTTCTTCCAGCGAGTAGTAGTCGAAGGTGATCTGGCCACTGCCGTTTTTGGCGTGCCGCATTTTGATGCGGGTGCTGAAATGCGTGGCCAGTTTGTCTTCGATCTTACGGAAGGCCGGCGGGAGCGTGTTGGTCACCTCGGGCTTCTTTACCTCATTGCCGTCCTTATAAAAATTGCGCACCAGGTTTTCCGTTTGGCGCACCGACAAACCTTTGCTCTTGATCTCGTCGAAAATATACAGCTGCTTGTCGATCGTATCCACGTTGATGAGCGCGCGCGCATGCCCCATGCTGAGCTCGCCGTTGCGCACCGCCACCTGGATGTCGGGCGGAAGCTTGAGGAGGCGGATGTAGTTGGTGACGGTAGATCGGTCTTTGCCCATCCGCTCGGCCACCTGCTCCTGCGTATAAGTAAGTTCTTCCATCATGCGCTTGTACGACAGCGCCACTTCCATGGCGTTGAGGTCTTCGCGTTGCAGGTTTTCCAACAGGGCCAGTTCAAGCAGCTCCTGGTCGTTGGCCTGGCGGATATAAGCGGGAATGTCTTTGAGTCCTGCGATCCTGGACGCGCGCCAGCGGCGTTCGCCCGAGATGAGGCGGTATTTGCCGCCCGGCAGCCTGGAGACGGTGATGGGCTGAATGATATCGTGCAGCTTAATGGACGACGCCAGTTCCTGCAGGGCCGTTTCATCGAAGTCGCGGCGGGGCTGCTTCGGGTTCGGCTCCACCTGGTCTATCGAGATGCGGTTCATGCCCGTCACTTCCTGCACCACGCCGGGCTTTACGCCACCGGCCGGTGTTTTCAGGTCGCTGTCGATGCTTTGAAGAAGGGAGCGGATGCCTTTACCGAGGGCGTCTTTGTTGCTTTGCTTGGAAGTACTCATACACGGTCACAATAGGCCGACGAAGGTACGACTTCTGCGGCACGTGGAACCTGTTGTGAAACCCCTAAATATCGCTGATGTCGGATGTCGGATGTCTGATGTGGCCAGCGCCGGGAAATCGCTGATGTCGGATGTCGGATATCCGATCTGGCTGGCGCCGAGAACTAGCTGATGGCGGATGTCGGATATGAAGTGGCACAAAAACGAACGGATCGCGCAGCGATCCGTTCGTAAATCAGACATCAGACATCACACATCAAACATCAGACATCCTCCATGGTCCGCTCTTCCTGCGAGATCTTCGTCATATCGTTCTTCTGCAGGATCTCCTTGGCGAGGTTGAGGAAGTTCATCGAGCCTTTGGAATTGGCGTCGTACAGAATCACCGGCTTGCCCACCGAAGGGGCTTCGGCGAGGCGCGAGTTGCGGTGGATGATGGTATTGAATACCAGTTCTTCGAAGTGGCGGCGCACTTCGCCCACCACCTGGTTGCACAGGCGGAGGCGGCCGTCGTACATCGTCATCAGGATGCCTTCGATAACGAGGTCGGGGTTGAGGCGGCTCTGCACGATCTTGATGGTGTTGAGCAGTTTGCCGAGGCCTTCGAGTGCAAAGAACTCGCACTGCACCGGCACGATCACCGAATCGGCCCCGGTAAGCGCATTTACCGTAATGAGGCCAAGCGACGGCGAGCAGTCGATCACGATGAAGTCGTAATCATCGCTGATGCTGTGCACGAGCGCCTTCAGCACGTTCTCTCGGTTGGGATAGTTGATCATCTCGATCTCCGCACCCACCAGGTCGATGTGGGAGGGAATGAGGTCGAGGTTGGGGATTTCAGTTTTGAGGATGACATCGCGGGCCGACGCATTGTTCACCATGCAGTCGTAAAGGCTCTGCGTGATGTTCTGCAGGTCGAAGCCCACGCCGGAGGTGCTGTTGGCCTGCGGGTCGGCATCAATGAGCAGGGTGCGGTGTTCGAGCACGCCAAAAGAAGCGGCCAGGTTGATGGCTGTGGTGGTCTTTCCTACTCCGCCTTTTTGGTTTGCTACGCCTATGATTCTTGCCATAAAAAAAATCGCTGATCTCGGATCTCGTATCTCTGATCTTGTTTAAGTAATGGTGTTTTTTTCAAATCCATCCGACATCAGATGTCAGACATCAATGCTTTCGCCGATCGCCGGCAGCAGCAGTTCGATGCCCGCATCGCTAAAGGCCTTGCGGGCGGCCACCGTGTCGATCTGGATGGGCGGGAAGGTATCGTAGTGTACGCCCACGACCCGCGGTGCGCCGGCCATGTGGGCCGCTTCCACGGCGTCGTCGAACCCCATCGTAAAGTGGTCGCCGATGCAAAGGATGGCCAAATCCAGCTTTGCCCAGCGGGGGATCAGTTGCATGTCGAGCGTCAGCGCGGTGTCGCCGCTGTAATAAAAGCTGCGCTCAGGCGTGGTGATCACAAACCCCATGGGATTACCGCCATACGACCCGTCGGGGAGGCCCGAAGAGTGGACGGCGTTGACGCACTTTACAGTTCCGAAATCGAAGGCTTTTTTTCCGCCGTGGTTCATGCCTACCGCCGTAGCTGCGCCTTTACCTTCCATCCAGCCCGCCACTTCGGCCGAAGCGATCACAGTGGCTCCCGTGCGCTGCGCGATGGCAGGCGCATCGGCCACATGGTCGCCGTGCCCGTGGGAGAGGAGCAGGTAGTCGCAGGGCAGGGTCTCCACGTCGATGCCTTTCGCAGCCGGGTTGGGGCTGATAAAGGGGTCAAACAGGAGCACTTTCCCGCCGGTTTCCACCGCAAAAGAAGCATGGCCGTAATACGTCAATCTCATAACCAATCGAATAGCAACAAAAATACGGAAGGTTGTTGAGGGTTCCTGAAGGTTTCGGGGGGTTCCTGATGGTTTCGGAAGGTTCCTGAGGGTTCCTGAAGGTTTCTGAAGGTTCCGGAAGGTTGAGTGCAGAACTAAACCTCGACCTGCGCGTCCTGCGATCAACTTCTTAACCCCTCAACTCCTTAACCCCGTCAACTTCCCTTCTGGCATTTCCTTTACTTGCATCCCTATCCGTTTTCAATGCGCAATCCAACGTTTTCGCTGATCCTGGTGGGAATCATGCTCCTGCTCGACTGGTATGTTTTTTCGGTGCTCAAAGTGGTGGTGCAGGGCGCATCGTCGCGCACGCGCACAACGGTTTATGCCTGCTACTGGACGCTTTCGGCAGTTGCGCTGGTCTCCATCCTCTTCATGCCTGCTATTTCCGAATCCGGCATCCCGAAAGGGCTGCGCAACACGCTCTTCGTGCTGGTGTTCGGCCTTTTTTTCGGAAAACTGATCGCCTCGGTCTTCTTTCTCATCGACGACATCCGGCGCCTTATTCAATGGGGTGCGGGGCGGCTGTTCTTTTCCAACACGGAAGGGCAACAGATCCAGAATGGAGGTATTTCGCGCTCCATCTTCCTCAGCTGGATCGGCCTGGCCACGGGCGGCGGCGTTCTGGGCACGCTGCTGTGGGGGATGGGCAATAAATATGCATACCGCGTTCAGCGCGTGCGCCTACGTTATCCCAACCTTCCCCAGGCATTTCGCGGGCTGCGCGTGGTGCAGTTGTCCGACATCCACAGCGGCTCCCTTTCCGACGCGGCCGCCGTCAACCGAGGCATTGATCGCGTGCTTGCGCTCAAGCCCGACCTGATCCTTTTTACCGGCGACCTGGTGAACAATATCGCCGAAGAAATGGGCCCGTGGTGGGAGACCTTCGCGCGGCTGAAAGCGCCGATGGGCGTGTTTTCGGTGCTGGGCAATCACGATTATGGAGACTACTACCAGTTTGCTTCAGCCGAAGCCAAGCGCGCCAACCTGCAGGCGCTGGCCGATGGGCAGGCGCGGATGGGATGGAAGCTGCTGATGAACGAGCACGTGCTGCTGGAGCGTAATGGCGAAAAGATCGCGTTGATCGGTATCGAGAACTGGGGCGCCAAGGCACGTTTCAAGAAATACGGCCGCATGGACCTGGCCTACCCGGGCACCGAAACGATACCGTTCAAGATACTCATGAGCCACGATCCGTCGCATTGGGATGCCGAGGTGCGCGAAAAATACAGCGACATCGACCTGATGCTCTCGGGTCATACCCACGGGATGCAGTTCGGGCTCGAGCTGCCCTTCTTCCGCTGGAGCCCCGTGCAATATGTTTACCGCCAATGGGCGGGCCTCTACACCGAAGGACGCCAGAAACTGTACGTCAACCGCGGCTTCGGCTTCATCGGCTACCCGGGAAGGGTGGGGATCTATCCGGAGATTACGGTGTTGGAGTTTGAATAGTTTCCAGTTTCCGGTTTCAAGTTTGTTGGCGATCACTAACTGCAAACTGCAAACTGTACACTGAAAACAATATCCGATTCGAGCGTTCCTGCCATTAAACCAATTCCCCTTTTCCCGGTCTCCATACCTGGCCGGCCCGCGGGCCCTCAATCGATGATGAAGAAAAGGATCCTGCACCTGTTGCTGCTGCTTGCCGCCGGCCCGCTCGCCGCGCAGCAGGCGCCAGCGCCCAGGCCGGACGCCGACTCGATCGCTTATTATGATGCTCTGTTCGACGACATGGCGGAATTCCTGGATTCCATCGCCGCACCGCGCACGTTCTTTCTTGCAGACGTGGGGATGTCGTCGGCCTACTTCAACTATGTGCGCGAAGGAAGTTATGATGTGGAGTCGCGCCGGCAGGCTACATGGACGCCCTCGCTTGGCTACTACCACAAAGGCGGGCTCGGGCTTACGGTGAGCAGCACGCTGGTGCGTTCCGGGGGAACTTTCGAGCCGTATCAATACCTAGCCACGGCATCGTACGATTACATGCGGAAGCCGGATTTTTCGGCCGGGGTCTCCTTCACCCGCTACTTTACCCGCAAGAATCTTTCGTTCTACACCACGCCGTTGCAGAATGAGCTGGGCGCTTACTTCAGCTACAGAAAGTGGTGGATCAAGCCGGCCGTATTCGCCTCCTATGGCTGGGGCAGCCGCTCTGCCTATGATGAGCGCGCTGCCTACATCATCTCGCTGCGCCTGCGCCCCGACGGCATCACGCGCATCGAGACCAACGAAAAGATCAACGATTTCTCGCTGTCGCTGTCGGTGCGCCACGACTTTTACAAACTTCATTTCATCATTCCCAAATCATCGCTCCGCATCACGCCGCAGGTGTTGTTCACTTCGGGCACACAGAAGTTCGGCTTCAACCAAAATGCCAACACCTATGGCATTGTACGCGCCACGAGCCTCAACGAACTGGTGAGCACACAGAACCAGAGCCTCGACGACCAGCTTTATTTTCAGCCTCTGTCGCTCTCCGGCATGCTCCGGCTCGAATGGTCGTGGAAGGGATGCTTCGTGCAGCCGCAATACGTGGCGAACTATTATTTTCCGGCGGGCGCGCAAAATTTCATGGGACTCTTCCGCGTTAACGTGGGCTATATATTCTGATCGTACATTCTTTCGGTTACCGCTGCACGTTTTAACCAACCTCTGCTTTCCTTGGCACGGAGTTGGTGCGCGCAGCCCAAACAGAATCTTATGAATCGCAAGCTCCTCTTTCTTTGTGCCGGCTTGTTCGCAGGGCACGCCGCATTCTCGCAGTTGCACTTTGGCGTCAAGGGTGGTGTGAATCTCTCTAAGATCGACGGCCGTTCGTTCAAAGAAGAATTCAACACGGGCTACCACCTCGGCGGCTTCGTGGAGATCGGCCTGGGCAAGAAGTTCGCGCTGCAGCCCGAAGTGCTCTTCAACCAATACAACACGCGCACCGACACTTCTTTCCGCCAGGTGTATTCGAACGTTATCAACGATGCCTCCTCCGGCAACGTGAAACTCAACTACCTGTCCATTCCAATCCTGCTCAACTATAATGTGGGCAAGGCTTTCGCAATACAGGCCGGCCCCCAGGTGGGCGTGCTGATGAACAAGGATGAGAACGTTTTGCAAAATGGCCAGGCCGCTTTCAAGAACGGCGACTTCTCCATGGTCGGCGGCGCACAGATCGCGCTCGGTAAGCTCCGGCTCAATGGCCGCTACATCGTGGGTCTTAACAACATCAACGACGTCACCGAAACGAGCAAGTGGAAGAACCAGGCGATACAGTTGTCGTTGGGACTAGCGTTGTAGAGAAAGTTTGAAGTGGGAAGTGGGAAGTAGCACGCTTCACCAAAAACTATACGGACCGAAATAATTCCGACTTCCGACTTCCTACTTCCCACTTTCTCTCCGGTATCTTTGTCGCTTCCCATGAAGTCACCCTCCAACGCCCGCCTGCTGCTGCCCGACGAAGAAATGGATTTCCTCCCCATCATCCCGCTCAACGAGCAGGAGGCGGAGGCATTTGATGCGAGCACCGTGCCCGAAGAATTGCCGCTGTTGCCCCTGCGCAACACGGTGCTGTTTCCAGGCGTAGTGCTGCCCATTACGGTAGGCCGTGATAAAAGCATCCGCGCAGTGAACGAGGCATACGGCAGCGGCAGCGACCGCCTGATTGGCGTGGTGGCGCAAAAGGATCCGAACGTGGAAGACCCTGCAGCCACCGATCTCGAAACCGTTGGCACCGTAGCGCGCATCGTGAAGCAGATCAAAATGCCCGACGGCGGTATCACGGTCATCATCCAGGGGAAGGCACGCTTCGCCATTGAAAACATCACCAGCGAAGAACCCTGCTTCCACGCCCGCGTGCGCCTCCTCGAGGAGGCCGCCGCGCCCACAGACCCTGAGTTCGACGCGCAGGTGTCCCATATCAAGGAGCTCGCATCCGAGATCATCCAGTTGTCGCCCAACCTGCCTTCCGAGGCGTCGGTGATCCTCCGCAACATCGAAAGCCCGGCTTTCCTCATCAACTTCGTATCGAGCAACCTCAACACCGAGCTGAAGGACAAGCAGCGATTGCTTGCGCAGAACGACATCCGCGAGCGCGCCGAATTGCTGCTCGGCTTCCTGCACACCGAGCTGCAATACGTGGAGCTGCGCAACAAGGTGACCAACAAGACCCGCGCAGAACTGGACAAGCAACAGCGCGAGTACTTTCTGCAGCAACAGCTGAAAAGTATCAAAGAAGAACTGGGCGGCGATGCCAACGAGCGCGAGCTGCGCGACATGCAGAAGAAGGCCGAGACCAAGCAATGGTCGGAGGCGGCACGGGAGCTGTTCAACAAAGGCCTGGAAAAACTCGAGCGGATGCATCCGAGCACGCCCGACTACTCGGTGGTATACAACCACCTCGATTTCCTCCTCGACCTGCCCTGGGACGATCATACCGAAGATCAGTACGACCTGCACCACGCGAAGGAAGTGCTCGATGCCGACCACTACGGGATGGAAAAGATCAAGGAGCGCATTCTCGAATACATTGCCGTTCTCAAACTGAAGGGCGACATGAAATCGCCGATACTGTGTTTCTACGGTCCGCCGGGAATCGGTAAAACTTCGCTCGGTCGTTCGATCGCCAGCGCCATCGGCCGCAAGTATGTGCGCCTGTCGCTCGGCGGCATTCACGACGAGAGCGAGATCCGCGGCCACCGGAAAACCTACATTGGTGCGATGCCCGGTCGCATTTTGCAGTCGCTCCGCAAAATAAAAAGCTCCAACCCGGTGGTCATTCTGGACGAGATCGATAAGGTAGGCTCCGATCATCGGGGCGACCCGAGCAGCGCGCTCCTCGAAGTGCTTGACCCCGAACAGAACAACACCTTTTACGACAACTACCTCGAGCTCGAATACGACCTGAGCAAGGTGTTGTTCATTGCCACGGCCAACAACCTGCAATCCATTCAGCCCGCACTCCGCGACCGCCTCGAGATCATCGAACTCAGTGGCTATGCCATCGAAGAGAAGATCGAAATTGCGAAGCGCCACCTCGTGCCCAAGCAAAAGGAAGCACACGGGTTGAAGTCAACGAAGTTCAAGCTGTCCGACAAGGTGCTCGAGCAGATCATCGCCGACTACACCCGCGAGAGCGGCGTGCGCGAGCTGGACCGCCAGCTGGCCGCCATCATGCGCTTCCAGGCGCGGGCCCTGGCAATGGACGGAAAGATCCGCGAGAACCTCAAGCCTGCAGACATCGAAACGATCCTGGGCAGACCGCGGCACAACAACGAGTTGTACAAGTCGGCCAATATGCCCGGCGTTGCTGTCGGACTTGCGTATACGTATGTCGGCGGCGACATCCTGTTCATCGAAACCACGCTCAGCGAAGGCAAAGGCGAGCTCAGGCTCACCGGCAACCTCGGGCAGGTAATGAAAGAAAGTGCTGCGACGGCATTGTCTTACCTGCAGTCCAACGCGCAGAAGCTTGGGCTTGATCCAAAAGTATTTGAGAAGAAGACCGCGCACATCCACGTGCCCGAAGGCGCCGTGCCCAAGGACGGCCCCAGTGCAGGCGTTACCATGCTTACGGCCCTGGCATCTGCATACAGCGGGCGTAAGGTGCGCCCCTACCTGGGAATGACCGGCGAGATCACCCTCCGCGGACAAGTGCTCCCTGTAGGCGGCATCAAGGAAAAGGTGCTGGCAGCCAAGCGTGCCGGATTACGCGAGTTGATCCTGTGCGTTCAGAATGAAAAGGACGTTATGGAGATCAACCCGGATTTTATCAAGGGCCTGAAGTTTCACTATGTGCGCACCGTCGGCGAAGTGTTGCAGCTGGCACTGGCGAAGTAGCGGCAAAACTGAAAATTCAAAATTCAAAATTCAAAAGTCAAAAGGCTTGCGCCTGCGATCACACCAGCGCGCCAGAGCGGGAAAAATCCAAGACAATACCATTTACAATGGATGTTGCTTTGCGACTTCGCGCCTTAGCGTCTTAGCGTGCGCACCGCATGTGGCCGTTCGTCTTTGCAACCCCGCTCCAAATTCCTACCTTACAGCCCGATGTCTCGTGTGCTCCTTTTCATCTTCCTGATCGCTTCCGGTGCCGTGCACGCCCAAACCCTCGGCGGCAGCGCCGTTTACAATTTCCTCCACCTCCCCGCGTCGCCGAATCTTACCGCCGCCGGTGGCGTCAACGTGTCCCTCGATGCATCGGATGCAGGGCTTGCCGCGAACAACCCGGCGCTGCTGCGGCCGCATCTGCACAGCCAGCTGGCGCTCAATTTCAATGCTTACTTTTCTTCCACCAAAGCGTGGCAACTGGCAAGCGCCTGGCACGCTCCGAAGTGGAACACCACTTTTGGAGCCGCGCTGTTTTACGTGGATTATGGCAACCTTGCGCAGACCGACATCTATGGAAATGAGCAGGGCGATTTTCACCCGCGCGATTTCAGCTTCCAACTGTCCGCTGCACGCAGCTACGGTGATCGCTGGCAGTATGGCCTGACCGCAAAGGTGATCCGCTCGAGCTATGGAGCTTTCCGATCCACCGGCCTTGCCTTCGACGCCGGGCTGCATTATCGCGACACTGCACGCAACTTCAGCGCAGGATTGCTTGCCAAAAACATGGGCGCCCAACTGAGCACCTACGGCGGTCGTGCCGAAGACCTGCCGTTCGACCTGCAGATTGGTATCACAAAGCGTTTGTCGAAAGCGCCGTTCGGCTTTTCGGTGACCGCGCAGCAACTGCATCGGTTCCATACAACGTATAACGATACGATCTACAATAATGAAAACAGTTTCGACAAGGAAGTAACCTTTGCTACGAAACTGTTCAATCATCTCGTGCTCGCCTCGCATATCTACCTGGGAAAGAATTTCGAAGCGACGCTTGGGTACAATTTTCTCCGTCGCAGCGAGCTCAACATCGGCAGTTCGGGCAACGGGCTCAACGGTGTCTCCGCCGGCTTCCGTGCGCGCTTCAGCGGGCTTCAGGTGCAATATGCACGGGCCTGGTACCAGCGCGGCAACGCTTACAATCAGCTTGGTCTCCAGCTCCCGCTCCAGCGCAAGCTCTAATGGGCCTGTTCGCCAATGAAATGTCGCTCGTCGTGCAGCATCGAAAGGTTTTGCCCGAAGCACGAGTTGAGCAGTAACCGGAATTGATTCACCATCCCGGCGCCTTTTGGCCACTCTTTCACCAATCCTGGCGAAGCGTACACTGCACTGAGGTTCATGAAATAATACTCCTGCGCCACCTTTTGACGGAGCCCGCGAAAGCCGTGATCGCCAAAGAAAAAGATCACCGTTGGACGTTTGGACTGCGCAAGGATGCGATCCATCAACCGTAGATATACGGTATTGCCGTATTGAAGATATTCAACGTACGCCGAAGAGTCGAAGCGGTCCTGCATGCGTGCCGTTGCCGTTGGCCGGCCTGCCGAGTCGCGGAAGTAGGGGCTGTGCGGCAAAAGCAGGTGTGTGTACACAAACCGCGGCCTCTCTGCTTTTTGGGTTAGAAGGGCATCGGTTTCGCGCAGCAGTGCATTGTTCACTTCTTCGAAAGTGGCGGGATCTTTCTTTGGGCCGGCGAGGGCGCGGTAGACGCGCTGGGTGAACGTCTGCTGGCGCAGGATGTCATTCCACTGGTCGTTCCAGGTGCGCGGTGCAGGGGAGGGCGCGGCGTCCATATCGAATATGGAAAGGTTGTGCATCGCATAGCCTTCCCGTTGAAAGAAGCGCACTGTCTCGTTGGCGCGGATCCACGAAAAGCACCGGCCCACATCGGTCGCATTCGTGCGCGACGCAGCCGGAAAGTAGGCGCCATTGAGCAGCGATGCTACGGAATATTCCGTGTAATTGTAGTTGGACCGGGCGTTGTCATCCACCTGGAAGCCGCGGCTCCGAAGGCTGTCCAAAAAGGGTGTATTGTCGAAGTGCAGCAGGTCGGACAACTGCTTGCTGCCTGCGTACTCATCGGCCACCACAAGAAAGACATCGGGTCTTTGCCCCCTGGATTCCACCATCGGCCAGGCGCGGCCGTGCTGCTCGCCGTCCCGCATCGAATGGCGCTTCCACCAGCCGCTACCGTCTACCAGCAACAGCAACAGGAGCAGGAGATTGAGGAAACCCGCGATGGAGCCCGGTTCGCGCCCACGAACCAGCCAGCGTGCCCCGACGGACACCATCAAAATGACAAAGGCAAAGCCGACGATGGGCGAATTGGGCAAATTGGGTGCAAGCGAATGGAGCTTATCGGTCACCGCACCATAGAAAAGCTCCACCCCGAGCAGCAGGAACACCAGCATACCCGCCTTGCGATGGCTTGCAAGCAGCTTTGATACAAGCAACAGTAGAACTACGGACGCCACCGAGTAGAGCACGAGCAGGCGGAGCGCTTCGGCAGCGGGCAGCAGCCCGTAATTCTGCACATAGCCATGCAGTACAAAGAAGGCGGGTAGCAGAAAGCAATAGAAAGGTTGCTGTGCGAGGCGACGCATTGCCGCAAGTTAGGAACTCTGGCCACTTACTTGTACCGCACTTTGACCGTTCTGTCTGGCAGCATTGGGTATTGCTGCCCTAGATACTTGTTGCAGAAACAGCGAAACAGGTTGACTGGGCTTTTCCCTTGACTGAAAGCCGGGTAATCGGCATCAGGAAGGTAGATCGCTGTCAGGTTCTTGAAGGCATCCGCTACGGGGATTGATTCGCCGCGATAGCCATGGTCGCTGATAATGAATACCACTGAATTGCTTCGTCCTCCATTCCGAATGCCGTTTACAAGGTCGAGCACCTGATGGTTTGCGACGGGCACCTGCGCACAGTATTGTGTTGCATCGTGGTCAAATGAAATGTCCTTCCCCGATTTCAGGCGGCCGCTGCTGTCGAAAAGATAGGGAGTGTGTGTGGTAAGCAGGTGACAGTAGGTAAACCGGGGGGCACGGCGCTGCTGATTGTCGATCCGGGCCTTCGTATCGTGGAGGTGACTCGCAATGTCGCGGGCACGTTGCCCGAAATCGTCGTACTGGAAAGGGCGTGGGATAACTTTGAGCAAAGGATCCCCGGGCGCGTTGATGTCGCGGTGAAGGCGGAAAGGCAACGTTGGTTGAAAAAGTTTCGCATACGAATAGCCTCCAAACTCGTTCAGGGTTTTCCGTTCCTGCCAGCGGCTTTTCAACGAAGCTGTCATGAAAAGATCGTAGCCGGCCGTTTGCAATGAGCGCATCGTTTCATTGTCGGACAGAGAGCGGACCGCCCTCAGCATCAGGTACGGATCGTCGCCGATCGTATCGGTTGGAGGGTCGATATATGCCATGTTGAGGCAGCTACTCATCGCATACGGCGTAAAGTCGTAGTTGGCGATGCTGCTGTCGGCAACAAAAAAACCGAGCTTTCGGAGGCTATCCAGGAAGGGTGCATTGTTGTACCCCATGCTTTGGAGCACATCAGCGCGTGCATACTCATCAAGCACGATCAGATACACGTCGGGCAGGGCTTTGGAGAGACGAGGCCGCAGCGAATCCGACAACGGCATTCGTGGTTGCAGCAGCCCGCTGTGTTCGGAGTAGGCTTTAAAGTTCACCGCCGATTGTATCAGTTCAACCGTAAGTAGCACGAGTAAGAGACTGTTGATGTACAAAAACGTTCTTGCGCCGGCCACCTGCTTGCGCCCGATCCACAGTCCGGAAGCTATCGCACAGGCGAAAAGCATGGCAGGGAATATTTTGTAGGAAACCAACCGAACGGACAATTCCCGCGCGCCATCATAAAAGCTCCCGAACAGCAGGAATACGAGCGCAACGAAGAGTGCAACCGAAGCAGCTACTGCGGATTTCCGGAAGAGAAGTCTGCAAACAAGCCAGATCACCGCGACCCACACCGCTGCATATAATAGAAAGAACAGTGCGTCGCGTAATTCGATAAACCCGAATAGGCCGTTAACGGAATGCCACAGTGCGAACAGCGGGAGCAGCACCAGGAAAATGGGGCGCTTAAGGAAGGGACGCGTATCGTGCTGAACGCTTTTCATTGCTTCGGTAAAAGTCGAACCCGGAAGGGGCGAAAGTACTTGAAGTCTGACTTTATCGAGTCCAATGCAACTGGCGTGCTGTAAATATGGTTAAAGTAATTCTTAATATCGCTCTCTTCCCACCCTGCAAGCAACACGTTCTGGTGTTGTGGTATGTCTGCAAAACTGCGCAATCCGAATTTCACCCTCGCCGGACCATCCAGCCGGTTCAGAAAGTGCTCGCTGTAAAGAACGTTGCCCATAGGGTGTCGTGTAGGAGCTTGCCAAACAGGGTATGCAAAGAGCGGGTAGCGAACCAGCCCGATGTAGAATAATGTTTCGGGGTGATGCGCGATGTCATCGTAACCCGCGAGAAATTCTAACGCCTGAGCAGACTGACCTTTCCCCTGTTTGTACCGTATCCACAGGCCCCACGCGGAAAGGAGTACGAGGACAATTAGAGCCCATGACCGCTTTTGAGGCTGCGCAACATTACTGCGTGTTGACAGTGCAAGCAGCATCGGGAAGCCTAGTGCTGATAACAGGAGGTAGTCTGGAAACTTCCCATACTCGTATTGTAAAGCCAGCCACATCGTAAGCGCAATCAGCATACTTGTGCCCAAACGAAGGAAGTCGCGCCGGCTGCGAAGAAATAGCAGCGTCACCAGAATGCTTAGGAAGTATATGCGGTTGTTGACGAAAAACCAACCCATGATCGTTCGCGAAGTGCGGAATCCGGCACGGCGCACCGTCTGAAAACGTTGCGCCATCGCTTCGGGTTTGACCAGATTTGTGTCGAACACAGGTTTCTGATTGATTACACGGTATATGAAGTAATCCGGGCTTGCGGAGTCGACGCGCTTTTTGTTTTGATGGTTATAGAACAGGTAGGCCATTTGCCGGTACTGTTCCTCTCGTTTCCAGCCAGGTATGTTCCGTTCATAATGCACTTCCTGGATCTTGTGGAGTGCAGCGATTACCAGCAGCGCAAGCACCATCCAGGCCGCCCGACGCAAAACAGCGCGACGGGTGGTGGAGGTCAACAAATAAGGTGCAGCGAGCGGAAGCAGCGGCAGAAGCACGTGGATGCGCAGCAATGACGCTGCGGAATACAACATCGCTCCTTTGCCTGCCTGCCAACGCCTGTCCACCTCGCCAAGAGTAAAGTGGAGGATCGAAGCCATGCCGAGGAGAAGTGCTGAATTTGTGAAGTTGATGACTGCAAAAAATGCCGATTCAAATACAAAAAAGAAAACGAGGAAAAAGAGGGCGGCTTGCAGCATTGTGTTGCGGCGCAGCAGGCACCATGCGACAATGCAGTTAGAGAAATACTGCACCGCAAACAGTAGAACCGTATACCAATTCACCTGAGGTGCGACCTGAAAAAGTTTCATCAACGGCCACCCGAGGACCGGATTCAGAATGTGATTGTAGTGAAGAAGTTCGGTGGGCGCTTGTTGAAAACCTCCGGAAAGACCGTACAACAGGAATACATCTTCAACGGTTCCGTACTGTTGAGGGACGGTCGCAAAAAGCATGGCAAAGCCTAGTGCGGGCAGCCCATAGCAAAAAAGCAGCCGCATTGTATGTGCCGGTGTTTTACCGGGAGGGGCGACAGGCTGCATCAATATTGTGCAGTTTTGTCGGGCTCCCGCAGGAGGCCCACCTTGAAAAAATGCTCGATCACCACAGGGTAAGTATTCACGAGCATCATGTTGTCCTGCAGATCCACATAATTCCGATCAGAATAATACAGCGCGCTGAAGTTGTGATGACTCGAAAGGTCATTTGCACGGAACTGCAGGCGCACTCCGTGATCGCTCTGAAGAATGATCACGAACGGACGGACGGAATCCTGCTGGTGGATGATTCCGGAAGTGATCCGGAGCATAAGCTTGTTTGCGTAGCGCACTTGTGCAAGGTAAGCCCGGAGTTCCTCATCGCGGTTGCGGGGTATAACGGTGCTTTGATGGCGTCCGGCGGAATCGTAGGAATACGGGGCGTGAGGAATCTGAAAGTGCGCGTATACGAAGCGCGGTTTCAGCGATTTGGATCGGGAAAGCGAATCCAATCCACGCAACAGTGCATCGTGGTAGCTGAACCGCCAGGTTAGGTAATCCTCGTCGGTATTTCCCCAGGCATGGCGCAGCCCGGGTGGCAATCGCCATCCTAATTCATAATGGAAGTACGAAAACAAATTTTGCGATCGGTACAGCCCCCGTTGATCCCAATAGTCATATCGCTGCACCAGTTGACGCGCACCTTCAATGGGGAAATTCGAGTAGTTCATCAGCTCGTATCCCTCTGCCCGTAGCATTTGAAACAGCGGTGCACGAGCTATGGTTTCCTGTCCGCGTAAGTAGTCGCTGTACCGCGGTGGCTTCGTTGTGTCCAGGTTGTCGAGATACATTGCATTGAATACGCTACTCATGGAAAGCATTGTAGACCGGTAGTTTGAGCGGGAGCTGTCTATTACATGAAACCCCATAGCGCTCAATTCACTTTCGAGTGCATCGTTGTTGAAGCCCATTTTCGCCAGTTGCGCCGACGATGCGTACTCGTCGAACACGAGATGATACACGTCGGGTAACGGGCCGTTCGGAGTAGCAGCATGTTCCGGCACTCGAATTTTGGCGGCGCGCACCAATAGCTGATCTTGCGGGCCGATGGATATATAGCGCACTCCTTCTACGAGCAACAGAACCAAGAGCAGTGCATTGGTGAATGAGATCGCTTTCCAGAGGCGCTTCGTTCCGCGGCGGATCTGCAACAATATCCATGTAGCGATAGGAATGAGCAGCAGCGCCCATAGCAGCGAAGAAGTCAGGAAAACCGGGACGTGCGTGTTCAGCCACACTTTGAAAGCCGGGCCGCAAATAAACAGGTAGCAGAAAAGAACCGAAGCGAGCGCACCCTTTCCGGCGTTCCTGAAACATAGTGAACACAGCAGGTAGAAACCGGCTGGGATGGCGATCAATGCGGCCCATTCTTTCCAAACGAAACGGACTTCAAGCAAGGCCAGGTTGTCGATGCTGACGTGGAGGATTGCATATAGTGGGAAAAGAAGCAGGAACCACGGCCTGTACCAGGTCGACTGTAATGCCGGGTCCGGCTCTCGAGCGCGCGCAATCGGGTTTGTGTTCGCCACAGTCATGCGGCTAAAATACGACATCACGAAGAACAGCGCCAGCAGGAAGAGAAGCAGGAACGGTTGGCGCAGCGCCGGGGTTCGGAAGGCAGTCCTCATTTGGCGCAAGCCGGCGGCTAACTACAACGGTTGCATTGCCGCGCAATGGCTATTTTTGGCGCGGGGCATTCGTTCAAAAGTAAGCCTCGTGACCGTTTATCGATTCCCTATGGCAGAAGAAGTTGTATATATCGGTATGAGCGCCGACCTCATTCATCCCGGGCACCTGAACATCATCGGCAAGGGCCGTGAGTTAGGTCGTGTGGTGGTGGGCCTGCTCACCGACGAAGCGATCGCGAGCTATAAGCGCGTGCCCTTTCTCAGCTTCGACCAGCGCCGCGCCATTGTTGCCGGGTTGAAAGACGTGAGCGAGGTGATCCCGCAAACAACGCTCGACTATGCCAGCAACCTGCGTGCGCTCCGCCCACGCTACGTGGTGCACGGCGACGACTGGCGCACCGGTGTGCAGCAGGCCACGCGCGCCCGCGTCATCGAAGTGCTCTCGGAGTGGGGTGGCGAATTAATAGAAGTGCCGTACACGCAGGGGATATCTTCGACAGCCATCCAACAATCGCTACGCGAGGTGGGCGTTACGCCCGAGAACCGCCGGCGGCGGCTCGGAAGGTTGCTTTCGGTGAAGCCGATCCTGCGTGTGCTCGAAGCCCACAACGGGCTGAGCGCAATGATCGTGGAAACGAGCGTTGCGTCGGACGGAGACGGACGCTCGATTGAATTCGACGGCATCTGGCTGAGCAGCCTCACCGATTCCAGTGCAAAGGGAAAGCCCGACATCGAAGCAGTGGATTTTACGTCGCGATTACAAACCGTCAATGAGATCCTCGAAGTGACCACCAAGCCGATCATTTTCGACGGCGACACCGGCGGGCGCATCGACCAGTTCCCCTTCATGGTGCGCACGCTCGAGCGACTCGGTGTTTCGGCCATCATCATCGAAGACAAAGTAGGCGCGAAGCGCAACTCGCTGCTGGAGGAAAGCTCCGTGCACGAGCAGGATAGCATCATCGATTTTTGTGAAAAGATCCGCGCCGGCAACAACAGCCGCGTCACGGCCGACTTCCGCATTGTTGCCCGTATCGAGAGCCTCATTCTCGGGAAGGGCATGGAAGATGCCTGGCAGCGCGCCGAGGCCTATGTGGCCGCCGGTGCAGGGGGCATCATGATCCATAGCAAGGAAGCATCGGGCGCCGATGTCATTGTCTTTGCGCAACGCTTCCGCCCTGCATACCCCGACGTACCGCTGATTGCAGTGCCCAGCACGTACCCAACCGTTCAGATAAGCGCGTTACAGGAGGCGGGATTCAATCTCGTGATCTATGCCAACCACTTGCTGCGGAGTGCCTATCCCGCAATGTTGCGCACGGCGCAACGCCTGTTGCAGGAGGGAAGGGCAGCAGGTGCCGAAGAAGACCTCATTTCCATCAAGGAACTCTTTAAACTCATACCCGGTCAATGATCGCAGCGTCGCGGTTCATACAAACGCTTGAAGCATCCGGAATCGGATTTTTTACCGGCGTGCCCGATTCGCTGCTATCCAGTTTCAGCGCGGGTTTGCAGCCGCTTCCGCGCGAGCGACACCTCATTGCCGCCAACGAGGGCGCGGCACTGGCCCTGGCTGCGGGCTTCCACCTGGCCACAGGAGGTCTGCCACTCGTGTACCTGCAGAATTCCGGTTTGGGGAACCTCGTAAACCCGCTCACCTCGCTCATCGACGAAACCGTGTACAGCCTTCCCGTAGTTCTACTGGTGGGCTGGCGTGGACAACCGGGCACAAAAGACGAGCCACAGCACCAGAAAATGGGTGCGGCTACGGTTGCCCTTCTCCAGGCGATGAATGTACCGGTGCATTTCCTGCGCACAGGCGAAAACGATCTGCCGGCACTTTTGCAAGCGGTCACCAACGAGGCGCGCAGCCGCGCTGCTGCCGTTGCATTGGTGGTAGAAAAAGACGTACTCTCCGGCGACGCACTTCCGGAGCAGGATGCATACCCGCTTTCGTCGGCAGAAGCTATTGCCATCCTTTCAGCAGCATTCCTCCCCGGCGACAAATTCGTATGCAGCACGGGAAAGATCGGCCGTGTATTCCATGTATGGAATGAAGCGCAGGAGCAGCCCTATGATGCATTCTTGAATGTAGGCGCCATGGGCCACAGCGGGAGCCTGGCGGCCGCGCTCGCCCTCCACAGCGAGCATCGCGTATGGCTGCTCGACGGCGATGGGGCACTGCTGATGCACCTTGGCGCGCTCGGGCTGATCGGCAGCCTTCAACTGCCCAACCTTCATTATATTTTGCTGAATAACGGCGCGCACGAATCGGTAGGCCGGCAGCCCACTTTGGGTTTTTATGTAGACTTTTGCGCCGTAGCAAGAGGATGCGGTTTCGCCCAGGCGCTGAAACTGCAAACATCCAACGAACTTCGTTCGTGGGCGGCAAATCCCTTGCACGGCGGCTTTGTAGAAATACGGATCAACACGAAAGTGGCCGGAAACCTTCCGCGTCCTACGGACCTTCCGCAGCTTGCAGGCGCCCGCTTTCGCAAATCATTCCACACATCATGACCGAGCCACGCATCCTGCTCGGCGAAGAAGCATTGCTGCAACAACTTCCGGCGCTGCTGCATAGCCGGGGCAAGCAACGTGTGCTGCTGGCCGGCGGACCGCACTTTCTGCAAAGCGGTGCGGGAGGCGCGCTGCGGGCTGCCTTGGGGCCACTTCTTGCCATTGAGCGGTCGGCACCCACGGGATTGCTCCAGGCTTCATCGCTTAAAACGGAAGCACAGCAACTTTCAAAGGGCATCGACGCTGTGGTGGCGGTGGGCGGCGGGAGGAGCATTGATTACGCCAAGGCTTTGATGTACTACGCTTCGCTGGCACCTGACTTTTTTGCAGCGGTGCCCACCACGGCCGGGAGCGGTTCGGATGCCACTTCTTTCGCAGTCGTTTATGAGGGCGTGGAAAAGCTGTCGCTCGCGCATCCTGCGTTGCTTCCCAACGTTGTGGTGTGGGACGAGACGCTGCTCACGGGTCTACCGCAACGACAACGCGCTATTTCCGGCCTGGACGCGTTGGTTCAATGCCTCGAATCGCTATGGAGCCTCCGCGGAACACCCGCTTCGCGTGCACTTGCCTGGGAAGCCGGCAGCTGGCTCTGGAAGCAGCTTCCGTATTTCGTAGAGACGCCTACCAGCGAACGAGCCATCGGCGCATTGTATGCGGCGCACTACTCGGGCCGCGCCATCAACATCAGCCGCACCACCGGCCCGCATGCGCTTTCTTACTACCTCACTGCCGTACACAACATAGATCATGGTCATGCCGTAGCGCTACTGCTACCTGTATTTCTACGGTACAACGCAGCATCCGATGCGATAGACGCGGTGTTGGAACTACTGGGTGCGGCGGATGCGGAATCGGCCGTGCAGGGCTGGCAGCGCTACCTGCACGAGCTGGGTGTCGAAAGCTCACTATCCGCGCTGGGTATCGTTCCTTCCGCAGTAGGAGATTGGCTTAACCATGTAAACGGCGAGCGCTTTGCCAACAATCCCGTTCCGCTCGATGCCGTTCGGCTCGGGCGTTTGCTGCACCAAACTCTATTTGTATGATTGGCTTCTTCCACGAATACCGTAACAGCCAGAAGGTCGTTGCCCGCGAATACAACTTCATCTTCTATTCCGAAGGGGCGCATTACCACCAATACCTGGGCCACCTTTGGGATGCATTGGTGGAGCTAAAGAAATACAGTCTTTGCTACATCACTTCCGATGCCAAAGACCCGGTGCTGAGCCAGCAACGCGACGGCATCGATGTGTTCTGCCTGCGCTCCACGCTGATGTTCGTCTTCCCGCGCCTCCGTGCAAAGGCAATGGTCCTCACAATGCCGAACCTCGGGCTCCACGGCTATAAGCGTTCGCCGAAGGTGGGCAAGTATGTTTACGTTTTCCATGCGCTCGTGAGCAGCCACCAGCAATACCACGAGCAGGCCTTCGACCACTATGACGCACTTTTCTGTTGCGGGCCTTACCACGAAGCAGAAGCACGCAAGGCAGAATCGCTGCGGGGGTTTGCGCCACGAACATTAGTGCCTTATGGTTATCCGTTGCTCGGGGCAATCGCACAAGGGCCCGTACTGGCGGGTGAGAAATGCGTGCTCGTCGCGCCCAGCTGGCATCCCGAGGGCATTCTCAGCACCTGCATCGAGCCTTTGCTGGAGCAGCTGCTTACATTAGCACTTCCCGTATTAATACGGCCGCACCCCGAGTTTCGCAAGCGCGAGCCAAAGAAAATGGCTTCCCTCGAAGCGATGATCCGCCGCAACGCGCAGCTCCGTCTCGATACGGCGCCGGATGTACTCACTACGCTCGCATCAGCCGAACTTCTTGTAACCGATCGTTCGGGGATTGCGCTGGAGTACGCCTTTGGACGGAAGCGCCCGGTGTTGTTCATCGACACTCCACCCAAGGTGTACAATAAAAATTTCGGCTTAGTGGGCCTTGAGCCGGTTGAAGACCGACTGCGCCCGCAGCTCGGTGTATGCGTGTCGGCGCAGAAGCTCACCGAAGTCCCGTCGGCTGCACGTTTCCTTTTAACTAACGCCGAAGATTGGCGCGAAAAAATGGCAGCCCTGGAGGCTGCCACGATCTATAGTCTTGACCAACGCGTCAATGGCATTGCTTATTTGACGGGATTATCCTCTTGAGTTTCGTCGTCGTTCTTTTTGCGGTAGAAAAAGTTCTTGAAGCGCCACCAGTATGTCTTCACCACGAAGCCTGCGCCCATTACGGCTGCGATCACAACCTGGAGGATATACGACCCGCTGCCCGGTTCGATGTATAGGAGCGAATGTATCATTGGAAGTAGCTCAGGTTTGTTTTCGGGGTAAGGGTGAGCAGCGTTTCATACATCAACCGGATCGTTTGCTCGATGTCGGAGCGATGCAGCATTTCTACGGTCGTGTGCATGTAGCGCAACGGGATGGAGATAAGCACCGAAGGACAGCCATCGTTTGCATATGCGAACGAATCGGTGTCGGTGCCTGTAGAGCGCGATACGGCGCGCAGTTGCACGGGAATGTCCGAACTGGCCGCAACATCCTGCACCAGCTGCAGCAGTTTGTTGTGCACTGCCGGCCCGAACGAAAGCGATGGCCCCTTGCCGCAAGAGGTTTCTCCTTCGATCATCTTGTTGATCATCGGCGTCGAGGTGTCGTGCGTTACGTCGGTAATGATGGCCACGTTCGGTTTGATACGTCGTGCGATCATCTCGGCGCCCCGCAGGCCGATCTCTTCCTGCACGGCATTCACGATGTAGAGGCTAAAGGGAAGTTTCTTGCGATTGGCGCGCATCATACGAGCCACCTCGGCGATCATAAAGCCGCCAATGCGGTTGTCGAATGCCCGGCCGATGAAGTAGTCGTTGGCAAGTTCGTCGAAGCCATCCTGATAGGTAACAACGGCGCCCACGTGGATGCCCAGGTCTTCCACCTCTTTCTTCGAACGGGCACCGCAATCGAGCCACAGGTTTTCCGTCTTGGGTTGTGTTTCTTTTTCACCGCCACCAAGACGCGTGTGGATGGCCGGCCATCCAAAAACTGCTTTCACAGCACCGTTCTTGCCATGGATCCACACACGCTGGCTGGGTGCGATCTGGTGATCCACACCACCATTGCGTTTCAGGTAAATGAGCCCGTCGGCGGTAACGTAGTTCACGAACCAGCTGATCTCGTCGGCATGCGCTTCGATCACTACTTTGAAATCTTGTCCGGGGTTGATGACGCCCACTGCCGTTCCATACGGATCGGTGAAGGTTTCGTCTACAAACGGGCTGATGTAATCGAGCCAGAGGCGCTGGCCGCCCGATTCGAAGCCAACGGGTGAAGGATTATTGATGTAATCGGCCAGGAAGGCCATCGATTCTTCAGAGAGGATGGACCGCGTTCCGGCCGCTTTGGGTTTCGCTTTCGTCGCTTTCGCCATAACCACGTTTGTATTAAGGGTCAAATTTAGGTAAAGACCGCCATCAGCAGCCCAACGCTGGAGAGCGCCATCAGCCCATCGAGCACGAAGTAGTAGAAATAATCAGACCGCTCGCGCAGCGCTGCGCGGTACAGGTACACGAGCAGCACGCCGGGCAGGGCAAGCCAGGCAAGGGTCCACGGCGATTGTCCCATGAATCCGAGCGCCACCAGGCTGGCGAAGAACACGGTCATTGAACCGAAAAAGAGCCGGGCAATACCTGCGTCGGGCAGTTGCGTCACGAGGCTGCGGATGCCCTCGCGCCGGTCGGCCTCACGGTCGCGATGATCGAATAAGATGCAGATGGGGTAGATGAGGTAAAACCGGTTGAAGATGAGCAGGTAGTCTTGTGTGCGCCACACGGCTCCGCTGATGAGGAGCGGAAGGATGAAGGGGATGTGCGTCCAGGCAAGCGCCAGGAATGCGGTCTTTCCAACGGCCACTTGCCGCAGCCAGGTAAAGGGCCGGAACGTGAGCTTGGGTGCCGAGTAGAGAAAGGTGATGAAGGCGGTGAGCAGCAGCCAGGGCCAGTGTGCGCGAAGCAGCCATACGCAGCAGACGGATGCAATGCCGGCGATGGCAAAGAGAAAAGCGTGGAGTTTCTTATGGCGGTACGACCAGGCGGCCTTGCTGTTCTCGCCGTACAGTTCCGGCGTGAGCATCCAGTGGAAGTTGTAGCTGCAAAGTGTTCCGCTGAACACGAACAGAAGCAGCAGCGGGTGGGGAGGGAGGTTGTAGAAATACAGTGCAGAGGCCGTCATCGCCACGGCGCAAAGCGCGATGAACACGCTGGTGAACAGGGCCCAATCGCCGAGGGAACGCAGGATCCGCACGGCTTAGCGGCGTTCAACCACGATTCCGTCTACAACGAGGGTGTCGCTCTTGTTGCCCGCGCGGTCTTTCAGCACGAACTTATACGTAAGCGAATCCGATTCCTTCACCGGCGGGTTGGTGCCGGGAACGTTGAGGGGCGATGCAGCCGAAATGAGGAAGTTGGAATAGGTGAGATCGAGGATGATCTCGCCTTTGGTGCGATCGGGGAAATCGGGCACCTTGATCTTGAGCGAATCGCGCACGGTTGGAGTGGTGCGAAGGTTGGTGCGCACGCGGCGGATGAAAAGCGTATCGTCCACATCGCCTTCCTTGTCGGTAAACTCCAGGCGAATGCGAAGCGAACCGTTGTAGGGCACGGTTAATTCGCCGGCCTCCAACAATTTCAGTTGGGGCTTCGTCTGGAATTTATCTTTGTTGCACCCCGCAAAGAGGGCGAGAGACAGGAAGGCCAGGAGGGAGTTCTTCATCACACGGGGTTGATCGAAACAAATTTAATCCATTGACAGGTATATTTTTTTCCTCCCGATCTCGTTTTTCAAGAGTGCGCGCGTGCTGAGCACCGATTCCGCTCCGGCATTGATATTTGAAAGCAGCGGCACTACGGGCGTAGCCACCAGCCGTCACTATGTTGCCGATCCGGAGTTGTATGATGCGGCGGCCTACGCTGCGTTTGAAGCGATCTATGGCTCGTTGCGGGATTGGCGCATCCTCGCGCTGCTGCCTTCCTACCTCGAGCGCGGGCAAAGCTCGCTGGTACACATGGTGCAGCGTTTCATGGAGCGGAGCGGGGATGCCGGCAACGGTTTCTTCCTTCACGACAACGATGCGCTTGCGGCTGCCCTGCGCCAAAGCGAAGCATCGGGACAAAAGACGCTCCTCATCGGAGTTACCTACGCGCTGCTCGACTTCGCCGCACAGCACCCTATGCCTTTGCAGCATACTACAGTGATGGAAACCGGTGGCATGAAAGGACGTCGCCGCGAGATGCTGCGCAGCGAAGTGCACGCGCTTTTGCGGGATGCGTTCGGGGTTGCCCATATTCACTCCGAGTACGGAATGACGGAGCTGCTTTCGCAGGCCTATGCACGCGCCGATGGATTTTTTCAAACGCCCCCGTGGATGAAAGCGTTTGTGGCCGAAGAAGACGATCCCGGGGCATGGAGCGATCGGCCGGGGCGCACCGGGCGGCTCTATGTGGCCGATCTAGCCAACCACTGGTCGTGCAGCTTCATTGCAACGGAAGACGTGACGCGCATCCACACCGATGGCCGCTTCGAGGTGCTGGGACGCATCGATAACAGCGATATCCGGGGATGTAGTCTTTTGGCAATTTGAGGACCTGGAGGAGAGAAAGAACGCAGATCGATTATGATGGTTATGCTGTATGATGATCCTTATTGGGCGTGCGTAAGCGCGGTATTTCTCCCCAACGAAAAAGCCCGGAATACACCGGGCTTTTCAAAACAGTAGGAGCAAGGCTTAGTTGGACGGGCCTTCCTGACCGCGGTTCTGCTGGCGGCGGCCGCCACGCGAGTTCATACCGCCCTGGACTCATGGCAGCAAAACCGCGGTTGGAGCGTTTGCGCTCAGCGCCGTTGTTTTGTTCTCTTTGACCTTGATTGTCTCCGTTGATTCTGTTCTCGTTCATAACTGACGTTTTTTGAATGGTTGAGGGTGTTCTACTGTCGTGTATTTAGTAGTAAAAACTGTGCCTTGCCCAAACTAAACGGGCCGCCCCGCTTGCTTTCCGGGGCTTTGACCCATAGATTCTACGCTAATTCCGAGATAATCGGTTTGTTTCGGGGAATTTGATCCCTTTTTCCACAAACTTCAACAGCCTTCCATGAGCATTTCCAGTGGGATGCGCTCGAGGTATGGCTCCAGGCGATCCGTGTCGTCGAAGGCTTCGATGGCGTGGATGTCGAGATTTTGCATCGAGAAGAAAACCTCCACGTAGTAATCGCAGATCTGGTAGAGGAGCACGGACCAGGGATCGTTTTTGCGGTGTCCGAGATAAGCGCCCTGCTCGAGGAGGAACTGGCGCTGCTCGCCCGAAGTACAGGCGTTGAAAATGTTCTTGGTCATGGCGTTTTAGGTTAGCGTTGACTAACCCAATTCAAACAAGATGCCATTCCGGTGCCTCTGGGGCCTGCCGCATAAAATTCCCCGGGCGATGCCGAACAGGAGTGCTGCGCCGGGCCCGGGTTTCGGGGCCAAGAGCAATGCACTAGCCGGCCGAAAAAAGCGAACCGAGCGGGAGCACATCGCCCAGCTCGTTCTTGCACACGTCGATCATGATGGTGCCGATGCTGCTGTTCCCGTATCGTTGTTGCACCGCCGTAATTTCAAGCGCCGCGGCATCGAGTGCCTTCTCGTGGTAGCGGCGCACGGGGCTGCCGCCCTGAAGCACCCCCGCAAAGGAGCGGAGGTAGGGATTGCTGCTGCTTTCCAATTCTTTCGGGCTCATTTCTTCCAGCTCGCGACGTGCGGCTGCCTGCATCGTTTGGTTGTCGGAACCAAGGTTCATTTCGGCGATGGCGTGAAACTGGTCGCCGATGCGGAGGGCGAACAGCGTAAGCACGAGGGAATCGAGGAACTCGAGGTTGAGCGCATTGATGGGTACCTCGCGAAATGTGTGCAGGCCTTCGAGGCCGGCAAGCAGCAAAAAGGGATTGATGCGGAGTTCCTGTGCTTTGGCATTGAGGCGCTGCAGGAAATCTTGTTCGTCCATAGGAAGGGTGGTTGAGGAGGGCAAGATACGAAGGCGGGATCGTGAATCGTGAACCGTGAGACCGTGAGCCGTGAGCGCTGGCGCCGGTAAAATGCAAGAGGCTGCCTCAAATTGAGGCAGCCTCTTTTCTATTGAAACGATGGCGCAAGTCGCAAGTTTCGTCATCGCCGCTCACGGCTGACGGCTCACGGTTCACGCGCTATACTTCATCCACATCATCGCGGCGCACCGTCGTAACGCGGTCGCCGGTAACGTCGCGGGCTGCGGTGGTTGTGGTTGTGGTGGTGCGCTTGCGGCCGCCACCAAGGAGGGCCACCAGCAGGAGGATGAATACGGCGGCACCGATCACCCACACCCAAGGCGAATTATACCAGTTGCCACCGGCATCGTTGATGTTTACCGAATGGGTAGACGAGCTGGTGCTCGTGGTGCTGCTGCTGCTGCCACCACTCGAACTGCCACCATCCTGTGCCCAGGCCGCTGCCTGGAAACCTGCAAGCACGAGGGTGAGGCCGATGGCCCTGGCCCGCCGTGCGATCATTTGTTGTGTCATAGTTTGTTTCATTTAATGGATCCACAATGCCTAGCTCAATAATTGCGCCACCGCTCAGGTGAGCGATTCGTCTTCGTCGGTGTCGGCCGCCAGAAGCTGGTCGGTAAGCACATCGTTCGGCGCGTTGCGCTGGCTGTGGTCGATCTGCTTTTCGCGGGCGCGCTTCATCTGGTTAGCCAGCACGTCCACGCAGGCGTCGATTGACTGCTCGAAGCTGGCACCGCGCTCTTTTACAAACAGGTCGGGACCCGGCACTTCCAGGCGGATCTCGCAATAGTCTTCCGACACCGCGCGATCAGGACCCTGGAAGAGCGTCACATTGGCCCGGATGATGCGATCGCTGGGCTTCAACTTTTCCAATTTCTCCTGAATATAGCCTTCCAGCTCACTGCTGTGCTTGAATCCAAGCGACTGAATGATAATGTCCATAGCTGTTATTTTTAAAGTGTATGAATGAAAACATCGTACCGGAAGCAGCTAGGTGAGCCGTGAGCCGTCAGCCGTGAACGCGTACGCCGGGAGTCGGAATGGATAGGCCTGAACGGCTTTTGAGTTCCAGGCTTCAAGCTCACGGCTGACGGCTCACGGTTCACGTTTCGAACTTTCCGCCCCGTTTTTGCGTACTTAAGGTATGTCTTTTCTCAAACTACTCCTCGGCATTGGTATCGTTCTCGCAGGTTGCAGCAAAAGTCCCGAAGTGGCGGGCGTGCCCGAATCGGTGCCCGGGCCCGACCCGGCGCTGCCGCAGCCACCGCCTTCGGCCGGTCCGCGCTACATCGCCCTCGGCGACTCGTACACCATTGGCCAAAGCGTGGGCGAAACAGAGCGGTTCCCCTACCTGCTGGCCGCGCGCCTACACGATTCGGGCTACCATGTGGGCACCCTGCGCTACATTGCGCGCACCGGTTGGACAACCGACGAACTGCAGGCCGCTATCTACAACGAAAATCCGCAGGGCCCCTACGAGATCGTGACGCTCCTCATCGGCGTCAACGACCAATACCGCGGCCGCGATACCGCTTCGTATGCGCCTCGGTTTACCCAGCTGCTTGAGAAGGCGATCTCGCTCGCCGGCGGGCGGCGCAGCCAGGTGTTCGTGCTTTCGATCCCCGACTACAGCGCAACGCCTTACGTGGCCCCGGCCGATAAGGCCGCTGTGAGCCGCGCTATCGACGACTTCAACCGCGTCAACCGGCGCATCACGGAAGGGTATGGAGTGAGTTATACCGACATCACGCCCCACACGCGTCTGGCCGCCACCGATGCCTCCCTGCTGGCAAACGATGGCCTGCATTACTCCGCGAGGGAGCACGCCGTGTGGGCGGACAGGCTATTGCCCAAAGTGGCAGCAGCGCTGCGATAGGTCAGCGGCGGGCAAGCACGATCAGCCGCGGGCACTTACGCACATCGTAGGTGCCGAGGGCGTAATCGCCATACACCTCCTGCACCTGCAGGCCCTGGAAGGAAAGCATGTCGGTAAAGTCGCCGAGGCTGAACTTGGCCACCTTTTCGGTGTGCTCGATGGGGCGCTCAAGCGCCGGATCGTTCACCATGATCTTTTTGTAGAAATGCGCGGAATCGTGCCAGCGGTGAATCTCGTAGTGGGTGCTGCCGATGGTTCGTTCTTCGTTGTGCACCAGGCGGTCTTCCACGTAATGCACGTTGAGGTAATCGATTAGCAGCGTGCCGCCCGGGTGGATGGAGCGGGCCATGGTGCGGAGAGCATCGTCGTGCTCGCGCCGCGTGGCAAAGTATCCGAATGAAGTAAAAAAGTTGAACGTATAGTCGAAGTAGTTGACCCAAAAGGGGAGGCGCATGTCGTGCACGGCAAAATGAAGGTGCTCTGTTTCGAAATCCTTTGCCTGTAAAATGCTTTCTGGCGAAATGTCGATTCCGGTAACGTCGTAGCCGCGTGAAGCCAAAAAGCGGCTGTGGCGGCCCTTGCCGCAGGCTACGTCGAGCATGCGGCTGCCGGCAGCGGGCTTCAGGTGTGCCACGAGGCGGTCGAGGAAGTGCTCCGCTTCCTGCTCATCGCGGTCGAAATAGAGTTTGTGGTAAAACTCCGAATTGAACCAGCTCGTATACCATTCGCGGTCGGTTGTGGCAGCCATGGGGCAAAGCTAGGGGAGGGCAGCGTCAACCCCTCAACTCTTTAACCCCTCAACTCTTCAACTCTTCAACTCTTCAACCCCTTAACCCCTCAACCCCTCAACTCTTTTACCCCCCTCCCTCCCCGTTTTACCGTATTTTTGCCCACTCAAAAAAGGAACGTACGTGGCATTAATCAAGAGTATTTCGGGCATTCGGGGCACCATTGGCGGCAAGCCGGGGGACAACCTGACGCCCATCGATGTAGTGAAATTTACCGCAGCATATGGCTCCCTCATCATCGAGGGCGCCGACAAATCAGCACCGGTCAAGATCGTGCTGGGCCGCGACGGACGTATGAGCGGCGAGCTCGTGAGCGGGCTCGTTGTCAACACACTCGTGGGTCTGGGCATTCACGTGATCGACCTCGGACTGTCCACCACACCCACCGTGGAACTGGCTACCAAAGCCGAAGGAGCGCAGGGCGGCATCATCATCACCGCTTCGCACAACCCGAAGGAATGGAACGCGCTCAAGCTGCTCAACGCAGAAGGCGAGTTCATTTCGGGAGAGCTGGGCGCGCAGGTGCTGGAGCGTGCGGCGCAGGAGTCGATGACCTTCTGCAATGTGGATAAGCTCGGTTCGGTCACCCGCGACGATTCCTGGATGCAAAAGCATATCGACCTCGTGCTCGATTATGCGCTCACCAACAAAAAAGCGATCGAAAAGAAAGAATACAAAGTGGTGGTGGACTGCGTCAATTCCACCGGCGCGCTCGTGATCCCGGAGCTGTTAAAGGCGCTCGGCGTCACCGAAGTGATCCTGCTCAACGGCGAGGTGACAGGCCGCTTTGCGCACAATCCCGAGCCCCTGCCCGAGCACCTCACGCAGTTGAGCAACGAGGTGGTGAAGCAAAAGGCGCACTTCGGCATCGCGGTGGATCCCGACGTGGATCGCCTCTGCTTCGTGTGCGAAGACGGTTCGATGTTCGGCGAAGAATACACGCTGGTGGCCGTGGCCGATTACGTGCTGAGCAAGCGCCCCGGCAACACGGTGAGCAACATGAGCTCCACCAAAGCGTTGAAGGAGATCACGCTCAAGCGCGGCGGGCAGTATTTTCCTTCGGCCGTGGGTGAGGTGAACGTGGTGCAGAAGATGAAAGACCAGGAAGCTGTCATCGGCGGTGAAGGCAATGGCGGCATCATCGTCCCCGATTTCCACTACGGCCGCGACGCTCTCATTGGCATCGCGCTTTTCCTGTCGCACTTTGCTGCCTCCAAAAAAAGCAGCCTGAAGTCGTTCCGCGCCAACTACCCCGACTACTTCATTTCGAAGAACAAGATCGAGCTCGAAAAGAACCTCGACGTCAACAATATTTTCGAACAGATCAAAAAGAAATACCGCAACAACCCGATCAACACCGAGGACGGCCTCAAGATCGAGTTCGATACCGACTGGGTGCACCTGCGCACGTCCAACACCGAGCCCATCATCCGCATCTACGCCGAAAGCAATTTCGAAACCACCGCCAACAACATTGCGCGGAAGTTGATGAATGATATCCGGGAGTTGAGTACAGGGTATTGAACGGTGTTTACGTCATTGCGAGGCGACTACCGAAGGGAGACAACGAAGCAATCTTCTTTTCTATGTCTCCGACGCTCTTCACAGGCAAATTCCTGCATCAGGCACCTGGAAGGTGAGATTGCTTCGTCCGCCTCGCTCCCTCGCAATGACGTTCGTAATCTCTTTTACCTTTGCCCAGCCCCGCCATGGAATCAACCCTTTTAAAAAAAGCCGCCGCACCGCACGCAATGACCGATCATCGCATTTACCTCGATAACGCAGCCACCACGCCCCTCGACCCCGAGGTGCTGGCTGCGATGCTGCCCTACATGCAGGCGCACTTTGGTAATCCTTCGTCCATCTATTCGTATGGAAGGGAAACGCGCCTTGCCATCGAAACGGCCCGCAAGACCGTAGCGAAACTGCTCGGCACGCGCCCCGGCGCCATCTTCTTTACGTCGGGCGGAACGGAAAGCAACAACACGGCCATCGCCGCGTCGGTGCGCGACCTTGGCTGCCGCCACATCATTACCTCGCCCATCGAGCACCACGCCGTGCTCCACACCGTCGAGTACTGGGGCGGCGGGCACGAGGTGACGCACAGCTTTGTGCAACTGGATGCGGAAGGCAATGTAGATCTGGAAGACCTCGACCGCCGGTTGTCGGAACAAAAGGACAAGGGCATCCGTTGCCTCGTTACGCTGATGCATGCCAACAACGAGATCGGCGTGCTGCTGCCCATCAAAGAAGTGGGGGCGGTGTGCAGGAAGTACGATGCCATCTTTCATTCCGATTGCGTGCAGACGGTAGGCCACTACCCGCTGCAACTCGACGAGCTGGGCGTACATTTCATTTCGGGCGCCGGTCACAAATTCCACGGCCCCAAGGGCACGGGCATTCTTTATGTAAACGAAGACATCACGGTGAAGCCGTTCATTATCGGCGGCGGGCAGGAGCGCAACATGCGCGCCGGCACCGAGAACGTATACGGCATCGTAGGCTTTGCAAAAGCGCTGGAGATCGCGATGGAGCGCTATGCAGACGACAGCCGCTATATCCAGGAGCTGCGCGATCATATGCGCAGCCGCCTCGAAGCGGAAGTGCCGGGCCTCAGCTTCAACTGCAGCGCGCAATCGCTGTATACCGTACTGAGCGTGTGCTTCCCGAAAAACGAAAAGACCGAATTTCTGCTGATGAACCTCGACATGCGCCAGGTGTGCGTGTCCGGCGGCTCCGCCTGTTCGTCCGGCGCCGATATAGGCTCGCACGTGATGAAGGCACTCAACAAGTCGAAAGATTACGTGACCATCCGTTTCTCTTTCAGCCGCTATAATACCAGGGAAGAAATCGACCAGGTGGTAAACACGGTGAAAGAGCTGATTTAGAATGGGGTGATGGGGTAATTGCTGATGCCTTCCGGCAGAAGCGGAGCGTAAGCCGGTTCTGGTGGCGGAATCTTGTCGCTACGCCGCAACATAGAATTGAAAAAGCTCTTGCATGTGGCAGGAGCTTTTTATTAAATCTATTCGTTGGTACGTCCTTGTATTACCCCATCAGCACATTACCCCATCAGCACATTCCCTCACAGGTTCCACCACGGGTTTCTTCTTGCTGCTCCCATATAGCGCTTCATATTCATCCAGAAGGCAAGGATCATGTAAACGATAACGGGCGAACCGAAGGAGAGGAGGGAGATATAGATGAACCACATCCGGATGCGCGATGTGGCGATGCCCATCCGGTCGCCGATGGCGGTGCAGACGCCAAAGGCCTGCCATTCGATGAAATCCTTGAACCGGTTCATATTGCGAAAATAGTTTGTTTGCAGTTGCGATAGCCCTTCCGGAGCGGCTTTCGGAAGCGGCTTTTTTGTAGATTTGCACCACTTTTACGATAACTCTTCTACAAACACAATGCCTGAGTTCGTACCAGGTCAAAAAAACAAGAGCCAATGTTATTTGATTTAGACTTGATCCGGAAAGTTTACGAAGAACTACCTTTCAAAGTCGCCACCGCGCGCAACCTGGTAAAGCGCCCGCTCACGCTTGCCGAAAAGATCCTGTACTCCCACACCTTTACTCCTTCTACCCGTGTGCTCGAACGCGGTAAAGACTATGTAGATTTCGCTCCCGACCGCGTAGCGATGCAGGATGCCACCGCCCAGATGGCCCTGCTTCAATTCGATACCTGCGGCCGCCAGCGTGTTGCCGTTCCTTCCACCGTACACTGCGATCACCTGATCCAGGCTAAGGTGGGTGCCAAGGAAGACCTCGACCAGGCCATCGACATCAACCGCGAAGTATACGACTTCCTTTCCTCCATCTCCAACAAATACGGCATTGGCTTCTGGAAGCCCGGTGCCGGCATCATTCACCAGGTGGTGCTCGAAAACTACGCCTTCCCCGGAGGCATGATGATCGGTACCGATTCGCATACCCCCAACGCGGGTGGCCTCGGGATGCTCGCCATTGGCGTGGGCGGTGCCGATGCGGTGGATGTAATGGCCGGCCTTGCCTGGGAACTGAAAGCGCCGAAACTCATTGGCGTGAAGCTCACCGGCAAGCTCAGCGGCTGGGCTTCTGCAAAAGACGTGATCCTCTGGGTTGCCGGACAGCTGACCGTAAAAGGAGGCACCGGTGCCATCGTAGAATATTTTGGCGACGGCGCCGACAGCCTCAGCTGCACGGGCAAAGCCACCATCTGTAACATGGGTGCCGAGATCGGCGCTACCTGCTCTGTGTTTCCCTACGACGAGAAAATGGCCAACTACCTCAAGGCCACGGGCCGCGAAGAGGTTGCTTCCCTCGCCAACGGCGTGCGCGAACACCTGCGCCCCGACCCGGAAGTGTATGCCAGCCCCGCTAAGTTCTTCGATCAGGTGCTCGAGCTCGATCTCAGCACGCTGGAGCCATACGTGAACGGTCCCTTCACCCCAGACCTCGCTACGCCTATCTCGAAGATGGCCGAAGCGGTAGCCGCCAACGGCTGGCCCGACGCGGTGGAAGTTGCACTCATCGGCTCCTGCACCAACTCGTCTTACGAAGACATTTCCCGCTCCGCATCGGTGGCTGCACAGGCCAAAACAAAGGGACTCAAAGTGAGCTCCGAGTTCACCATCACCCCTGGTTCCGAAGTGGTGCGCTATACCATCGAAAAAGACGGCTACCTCAACACGTTCGACCAGATCGGCGGTATCGTGCTGGCCAATGCCTGCGGTCCCTGCATCGGGCAGTGGGCGCGTCACATGGACGATCCGACCCGTAAGAATACGATCGTTACGTCCTTCAACCGCAACTTCGCCAAGCGCAACGACGGCTTCGCATCCACGCACGCCTTCGTGGCTTCGCCGGAGCTGGTAACGGCATTTGCCATTGCCGGACGCCTGTCCTTCAACCCCCTCAAAGACAAGCTGACGAACGAGCGCGGCGAGCAGGTAATGCTCGACGAGCCCAAAGGCTTCGAGCTGCCCCCCACAGGCTTCAAAGTGGAAGACCCCGGCTACCAGGGTCCCGCAGCCGACGGCAGCAACGTTCACGTGCTCGTAGCCGGCGACAGCAGCCGCCTGCAGCTTCTCGAGCCATTCCCTGCATGGGAAGGCACCGACCTTAAAGGACTCCGCCTGCTCATCAAAGTGCGCGGCAAGTGCACTACCGACCACATCTCGATGGCCGGTCCCTGGCTGAAGTACCGCGGTCACCTCGACAACATCTCCAACAACATGCTGATCGGGGCCATCAACTATTTCAACAACGAAACCGACAAGGTGAAGAACGCGCTCAGCGGCGAGTATGGCCCCGTGCCGGCAACGCAGCGCGCTTACAAGGCATCGGGCCTCGGCTCGGTGGTGGTGGGCGATGAGAACTATGGCGAAGGCTCCTCCCGCGAGCACGCAGCCATGGAGCCGCGTCACCTCGGGGTTCGCGCCATCCTCGTAAAGAGCTTTGCACGCATCCACGAAACCAACCTGAAGAAGCAGGGCATGCTGGCGCTCACCTTTGCCGACAAGGCCGATTACGACAAGATCCAGGAAGACGACACCATCGACATCCAGGGCCTCGCCGACTTCGCGCCGGGCAAGCAGCTGACGCTCGTGCTCAACCACGCCAACGGCACTTCCGACAAGATAAAGGTGAACCATACGTACAACCACCAGCAGATCGAGTGGTTCAAGGCAGGCAGCGCGCTGAACTTGATCCGCAAGCAATTCGCGGCGGTGTAACGGCGCTCGGAAACCACGGAATTACACGAAATAGAAAAGACCCTTTTTGCGAAGGGTCTTTTCTATTCTGGTCATTTGTAAAGGCTCTATCATTTGTCGCCCAAAGCACAATCGATGTTTCTTCCGTGTGTTCCGTCTTTTCCGCGCGCCCTCTCTGCGTTACCCTCCCCACCGGAACGACTCGTTCTCCAACCCGATCAGGTCCACCACGCGGTCAACCACTGTGCTTGCGGCTTCTTCGATCGTTTTGGGTTGGGAATAGAAGGAAGGCGTTGCCGGGCAAATGATGCCGCCGGCGAGCGTTACCGTTTCCATGTTGCGGATGTGCACGAGGTTGTAGGGCGTGTCGCGCACCACCAGCACGAGCTTTTTGCGCTCCTTCAACACCACGTCGGCGCCGCGGGTGATGAGGTCGTTGGAGCTGCCCGATGCGATGCGGCCCAGCGTTCCCATCGAGCAGGGTATGACCACCAGGGCATCGTACTTCGCCGAGCCCGATGCAAAGGGAGCGAGGAAATCGTTCTTGGAAAAATAGCGAAAGGGGAAGCGGTCGTAGTCTTTCTCACCCAGCTCCAGCTCCCAATTGTATTTGGCGTTGTCGCTCATTACCACCGACACTTCGGCGCACTGGTGTTTCAACTGTTCCAACTTGCGCAAAAGCAAGCGCGCGTAAATTGACCCGCTCGCGCCCGTGACGGCAACCGCTATCTTCTTCTTCATGAATGCAAAACGTTTGGTTCGGGATTATGGTTCAGGTAAAAGTACACCCCGAACCGGGCGGAGAGAAGGTTTTGAATTTTTGAGGATCGACGCGGCAAGAAAAGCAGATCATAACGAATCATAACGATCATAAGAATCTGCGTTCTTTCTCTTCGCCTACGGTCGTTTCGTGGGATCGGTCGCTTCCGCATTCACCCGGGTGCTGTCGATCGTCTCCTCAGGCTTCTTGCGCCTGCGGAAGAGATCCTTCAGCGAGCTGAATTCCTTGCGGTACGAAAGCTTGGCGCCTGCGCGTTGATTACGGATGGTGGCGGCAGAAGCGCCGGACACAACGAGGTCGGGTGATTGCGTGTAGAAGAACGTTGCGCGGATGGAGCCCGACTGGTTGATCAGCACGTCGACGCTCACGTCGGGGTAGAGGTAGATCCGCTGGTTGATGTCGTTGTTGTTGCCTGGTATCGGCACATCAAACGTGCCTCCGAACGTGATCTGCACGCGATCGCCGGCGGGCGCGCTCAAACTGAGGTTGAGCGAACTCGTATTGACACCGAAGCCGCTGTTGGTTTGCTGCAGCAGGTTGCGGTTGTAGAGCGATCCCGAAAAGTTGAAGGTGACCTTACTGTTGGCAAGCACCTTATTGAGCACCTGGTTGAGCAGCTTGTTCACCTGGCTGAAGAGCAGCCCCGACAGCGTGCTGAACGTGAAATCGTTGATGACGCTCGTGCCTTGTCCCTCGCCGCTTTGATAGGGCGCAAAAGAGTTGAACACGATCAGGTAAGTAACCTGCTTGGTGATCTCGTTGCTGTTGCGCTCGATCTGCTGCAGCCCGTATGCGAACGACGGATTGCTGATCACCGGGCTGTTTTCGGGAAACTCGAGCGAGAATTTGAAGTTGGGTTGAAACAGTGCACCCGTAAGGTCGACGCCCACATACACGTCTCCGCGTGCGCGCTCCAGGCGGGTGTCGTTGAGCGCCAGGCTTTGCACCAGCGGTCCGAAGCGCACGTTCTCGGCATTATATACCGCGTGGAAGTTCACCTGCGCATTGTAGGGATCGCCGTTCCAGCGGATATAGTTGCTGGTGTTGGGCTTGATGGTAAAAGGCTTCTTGAAGAACGACTGGAAAGTGAAAAGGTAGCTTCCTTCGGTGATGAAATAAGTGCCGTTGATCGAAAGTGGTTCATTGGTTCCCGAGCGAATGGTAAGGTCGCCATTGCCGCGGCCTCGGATGGCATCGCCGGTCAGGTCGTCGAGCACCACTTCCACATTTACCAGCGGCGTTGCCGAGAGGTTGACGGTGTAGTGGATGTTGGTGGAAGAATTCTTCAGGTTCTCCGATGTCAGCTCCTTACCATACTTGCGCTCCACGAGGAAGTCGGCAGAGCCACTTTCGCGGCTCTTCGACGGTGGCAGCCAGAACCACGAAGAGTCGCGGTCGGAGGCACGCACGTTGATGTTCATGTTCATGTTCTCCTGCGGTCCTTCGAGCGAGAACGTGCCCGTGCCTTTCGCGCGGCCATAAAAGGTCTGGTTGTCGGCGTAGGTGGTATTGATCAACGCGATGGGCCCGTTGTCGGTGCGCGCCACCAGGTCGAACACCATATTCTGGAAGCCGTCGTGTGCGATGCTTCCCGTCACCGTTGCGGTGCGTCCCTGGCGGTCGGCAACGGAGGCCAGCGAGTCGTCGCGCAGCTTCAGCCGGTTGAAGTTGATGCTATGCTCCTCCAGGTCGATCTCGCCGTCGTAGAGCCAGTAGCGCACCTGCGTAAACTTCACCGTCATTGCCGCATCGCGCAGGCGCGGCTTGCCCACGTAGCGCCGGTTGGCTCCTTCGCCGATGATGGCCAGCTCGCCTGTTACAAAGCCACGCATGTTGGAAAACAATCCACCGAGGAAATTTTCGAGGTAGTTTACGGGATAATCGATCGCCTGCAGCGTGATGCGGTCTTCGTGCGTGTTGGTGCTGTCGTCCACGTCCATGTCCACGTTGAATTTCAGCTGGTGCTCGGGGTCCATCGTATTGCCGTTCACGCGCAGGGCGCCGGTCTTTTTGTTGTAGCTCAGGTTTGCCTGCAGCTGTCCCACCGAATCGTTGTCCACGCGCAGCTGCTCCGTTCGCACATCCCCCGAAACATAGAAGTTGTTTTGCGGATCTTCGATCTTGATCTCCCCGCTCAGCAGGCCTTCGATCTTATTCTTACGCACGAAGAAGGGCGTGAAGTCGCCGAGGTTGAGGTTGCGCAACGCAATGTGCAGGTCGTTCAGGTTCGCGCCGTCTTCGGATGGAACTGTGCTGAGGCGGATCTCCTGGTCGGACTCCCGCAATACGACGTTGCCCTGCGCCACCGTATTTCTACGGAAGTCGAGCGTGCCTCCCTGGTCGATCGTCCAGGTCTTTCCATTGAGCACAAACGACGATGGGCGGAACAGGATGCTCAATCCATCCGAGAACGTGTTGATCCGCGCAGAAAGGCTCGCCTGGTTAACCACCTGGTTGGAATTGGTGGTAATGGAGAAATCGGAAACGTCGTTGCGGGCAATGACGGTGAAGTTCGTCTCGGGCAGTTGAATGGAATCGTTGATGACCGTGTTGCCCACTGCGCCTTTCAGGGCAAGGCTATCCAGGTTGCCGCGGGCATTGAGTTGAATGCCGGTGAAGGCGTACTGGCTGTAGCCAAACTGCGGCACGTCGGCATCGAGCGTCAGCGTGTTGGTGGCAAGGTCGAGGGCCCCGCTGAGCTCGGCGTTGTTGCCGCCGGAAAGCCTCTTGTCGAGGATCTTCAGGTAATCTTCCACCTGGCCGGTGCGGATGTGAAACGTGAACGATTGCCGCGGGAGCGTGCTGCGGCGCGGCGCGCGGATGTAAGCCGGGTAGTAGCGGTTGAGGAAAAGCTGGAAGGCTTCAGGAAGCGACGCCAGGTCGAACTGCCCGCGCACCTGCGCGTCGAGCTCGTTGGACCGGACCGTGAGCAGGCGTACGCCATCCGTAACGGTAGAAGAGAGGTAGAGCGAATCGAACGAAAGCCGCTTACCGTTTTCAAGCAAGGTCGCTTCAGCAATGACCGCAGTGCCGGTGAAGTCGGCCAGCGAGCTGCCGGTGAGATCAAGACGGAACTTGCCCGTCAGTGCTAGCTCCTCGCGCGACAAACCCAGTGTCTTGAGGTTGCCCCGCACAATGTTGGCCGAGGCGTTGAACGTGGGGCGCGCACCGCCAAATGTGATCAATCCTTTAATGGTAGCTTCTACGCTGGGGTCGTTGATGGCAAAGTCGCCATTGAAGCTGTTGCTGTTTACGCGCCCTTTGGCGGTGATGTTGCGATAGGTGTAACCGCGGAAGCCGAAACGGCGGATGTGCCCGTCAATATCGAGGTCGAGCTGGCTGCGGGTGAAGCCACGGCCCTTCAGGTGGCCATCAAAATCTACGATGCCCAGGTCGGAGTTGTTCAGGAACTGCCCAAGGTTGAACGACGAAGTGGAGATGTTGCCCGAATAAACAGGGGCTCCCTTCGAAGGCAACTTCATGTTCAGGTCTGTGCGCAATGCCCCGAGCGCAGTATGCAGCGTGCCGTACGTTACGAAGTCCTGGAAAAAGCCGGTGTAGGTGCCCGTGAACCGGATCGTTCCCAGCTTCCGGAGGTTGGGCGTTGTGACGCTGCGCAGCGCAGGGATGAAGGTCACGGCATCGTGGTAGTTGGTAACCAGGTCGCGTGCATCTACATTGAGGAAAGCGGTGGATGGGTCGGTCAGTCCTTGTATGGTAAAGTCGCCGTTGAGCGCAGTCTGGCCCGAGCGCATCTTCACGCCCTTTCCTTCTAGCGCATCCACCATGCCTTTTACATAACCGCTTATGGCAAAGGAGCGCTTCCAGCTTTTCAGTTCGGGTGCAAAGATGCCGATGTCGTCGGTAGTGATCGTCGCATCTTCGAAGTGTCCTTCCATCCGCACCTTGTTGACGAAGTCGCTCATATCGTCGAACGAATCGAAGCGCATGGCGAAGTAGTTGCGCAGCGTGCTCGTATTGGTTTTGATGAGCAGCTTGCTGAACTCCAGCAGTTCGGGGTGCATCCGCATGTCGCCCTGCAGCGCCTTTACCTGGAGCCCGCCGCGCTCGCGCGCCACGAGGTTGACGGAAGCGCGAAGGGTTGCGGTATCTTTTGCCTGCGGTTTGCCTTTTGCAAATGCCTTGGAAGCGGGCGTGCGCGTTCCTTTGTATCCAAACTCGTGGTACACCGCGTCTTCAAGCAGCAGGCGTTCGATGTCGACAACGCCTTTGGAAAAGCTGATCTCCTTCGCGTCCATGTCCAGCCATCCCACGCGCGCATACAGGTCGTCGCCGCGCCAGCCATCACGTTGCGCCAGGTCGAGATTCTGGATACGGATCTTCTTCAATGCGAAATCAATCCCGCTTTCTTTTTTCTGCCCGGTAGCGGGACTGTCGAAATAGTCAACGATGTATTGATAGTTCCAGACGGAGTCGGTGCGATTCAGCCGGACCACCGCATCCTTGAGGCCGATGTATTCGAGTTCGGCTTTGTCTTTCAGGAAAAACCAGTCGGTAACGCGCACCTGCACGAGCCCGGCCGAGAGAAGCGTGTCGCGCTTGCGGTCTTCAAGCAGCACGCCTTCGAGGTTGAGTTTATTGAAGAAACCGATGGATACGTGGTGGATGCGGATATGGCTTTGCAGCTCGCGCGACAGCCGGGCGGTCACCCGGTGCACCAGCCAGTTCTGGCCCCACTCCGTTTGCACAAAGGCAAGCGTCAGGCAGAGAAGTATCAGCAGGGACAGAATGACCGCACCCAGTATTTTAGCCGCTCTTTTCAGTCGTACGCCTTTTAATGGTTGTAAAAATAGCCTTTTGTCATCCGTAAGACCTTCAATTCAGGAAGAGCGGTCATCAAAATGATGTGAAAGTTCTGGTGGGAGGGCGGCGGCCCCTTGGTGATGTGGTGATGTGGTAATCGGAAAATGGAAATGGGCCGCTAATTTCTCAAAAAGAATTTCCCTACGCTTAATCCAAACACCCGGTGGCGGATGGCGGGGCCGAAGTCGTTGTTGTTGAGTGAGCCGATACCCTGGAGGATGTGCGCATTCACGAAAAAGCCTTTGGGCGTTTGCACACCGAACCGGAGCACCACCGAAGGCGTGAGGCGGCTATAGCCCTGGCCGGAGAACGACATGTTGCGGCTTACTACTGCGCCGTTCTTCACGGTTACTTTCTCGCGGCCGGCAACGTTCATATCGATGGAAGGGCCGAACTGCACATAGGGTCCGCTGTCGGTAGCGCGCCCCACGTAGATCGTGAAAAGCGGCGAAAGCTCGAAGGCGTGGATGCGCAGGTCGTTGGCCACCGCATCGATGCCGGGATTGCTCGACGTGTCGGTAAGCGTCACAGAAAACCCCTTCATACTGTAATACAGGGAAGGCGTGAAAAAGAGGCGTCCCTCAAACGGGATACGCGCAATGGCGCCGGCATGACCTCCGAACTTTCCGGTGGTCGCCTGCTTCTTGCCGTGCAGGTAGTACGTGCTGTTGGTGAATTGCGGTCCGGCAATGAATCCGAACTCCGTTTTCTGTGCAGATGCGCCGTTGGCCAGCAGGGTGCCTGCGATCAGGCAATAACAAGAAATTCGTTTGGATAACATGCTTCGGCCCTGGCTTTTGATCAGTGAATGGCGTACAAGATAGTATTTTTCGCAAGCCCCCCGGTAGGGCGGAGCTCAATAACCTGCTGCGGCATCGTCTCCGCGGCCATCGGCTACGGCAATGATGGCACCATTGGCCTCCCGCACGATCAGTTCGACGCGCCCGAGCGTGGGGCGCTCGTGCAACGCGTATCCCATCGCTTCCAGCTGCTTCCGTAGTTCTACGGGAAAGCTGCGTTCCACCTCCACCAGGTCGGGGAGCCACTGGTGGTGAAACTTCGGGCGGTTGACGGCCGCATCCGCATCCAGTCCAAAGTCGATCAGGTTCACCAACGTTTGAAAAACGGAAGTGGGAATGGTGGTTCCGCCGGGCGTGCCCACTACGATCCAGGGCTTGCCGTTGCGCAGCACGATCGTAGGCGTCATGCTTGAGAGCATTCGCTTGCCGGGCGCAATGGCATTGGCTTCGCCACCAACGGCTCCGAAAAGATTGGGCGCGCCCGGCTTGGCGCTGAAGTCGTCCATTTCATCGTTCAGGAAAAACCCGGCGCCACCTGCGACCGTCTTGCTTCCATAATAATTGTTGAGCGTGGTCGTAACCGAAACTGCATTGCCTTCGCGGTCGATCACGCTGAGGTGCGTCGTCTGATCGCTCGTTCGCGGTGGAATGGTGCCCGCTCCAACCCCCGTGCTGCTGCTGGCTTTGCCCGGAACAAAGTCGCGCATACGGTTGCGCAGGTAAGCTCCATCGATCAGCACCGAATCGGGCACGGGATAAAAATCTGCATCGCCCATGTGCGCTGCACGGTCGGCAAACGCCCGCCGCTCCACTTCGGTCATCAATTGCACGGCGGCGGGGCTGTTGTGTCCATAGGATGCAAGCGGGAACGGCTCCGACATACGCAGCATCTGCAACAGCAGCGTGCCACCGCTGCTGGGCATGGGCATCGAGAGCACCGTATTTCCACGGTACGAAAAGGAGAGGGGGGTGCGCCACTTTGCTTTGTAATGCTCCAGGTCGTTGGCAGTGATCAATCCGCCGCCGCGTTGCATTTCATCAAGCAGCATGCGTGCCGTTTCGCCGCGGTAAAAACCGTCAACGCCCGCATCACGGATGCGCCGCAGCGTGGCGGCCAGTTCGGGCTGGCGCAAGGTGTCGCCCGCATTCCAGATGCGGTTGCGCACAACGGCAACCGGCACCGTGTTGTATTTGATAAAAGAATCGCGAAAGCGGTTGAGGTTGGCAGCCTCGGCGGCAGTGATGGCAAAGCCGTTTTCCGCAAGACGGATAGCGGGCTCTATGAGTTGGCGAAAGGGCAGGCGCGCATAACGGTGGGTTTCAAACAGCCCGGCGACCGTTCCCGGCACCGCAACCGAAAGGTGGCCGCTGAGGCTTTTTGTTGGGTGCACGTTGCCCTGCGCATCCAGGTAAAGATCGCGGTGGGCAGCAGCAGGTGCCGTCTCGCGGTAGTCGAGTGCGAGAGATTCCCCATTGGCTCGTTGCGCTACCAGGAAGCCACCGCCGCCAATGTTGCCAGCCTGGGGGTAAACGACCGCCAGGGCAAGCTGCGTAGCGATCGCCGCATCGAAGGCATTGCCGCCACGCTGCAGTGCAAGCAAACCCGCTGCCGATGCAAGCGGGTGCGCGGAAACGACCGCACCGTTCGAGACCTCCAGCTTTTTGGTGCCGGTATAGTGGAAGCCATCCACGGCGGCTTCCCGCGCGGGACGGCACTGGCTGAGCAGGAGCAAAAGACAAAACAGGCAGGCAGGAAAGAGCTTTCTGTAACCCATGCGTATGTATTGTGAGAAAATGTTATATTTGGTAACCACCCGCCACTCGAGGTAACGGCCTGTTGTCAGTAGCGCGTTTTTACCTAAACTGTCCGTAACTGGCAACACAGCCCCTGCCCACGCGGGGGCTTTTACTTGCCCCTCATCCGGTTCACGCGCTCCTTCACGTCGTCTGCACAAAAGTCGAGCAGCTGGTCCACGATCTGCTGCACCTGCGCGGCGGTGAGCGGCTTCGTTACAAAGCCCGCTCCCAGCTGGCGTGCGCGTGCCGCTTCGTGTGGCTGCGAGGAGGTGGTGAAGATCACCATCGGCACTTCTTCGATATGTGACAGTGCCCGCAGGTAGGGTATGGCGTTGATGCCCGTCAGTCCGGGCATATTCTGGTCGAGGATGATGAGCGCGGGCTGCGGCTGCAGGGGTTGCAGCGATTGCAAGTATTCGAGAAGCAGCAAGGCATCCGGGAAGGTGAGGAGTTCAACGCTCGCCGAATAGTCGCTGAAGATTTCCATCAGCAGCTGCCGGTCATCCGGGTCGTCGTCGGCATAAAGAAACAGGCTTTTGGGCGGTAGAGATCGGGTCATGATGGTGGCTTGCTTGTCTGTTATTCTGGTGTTTCTTCTGTTTCTTCTGCGGCATCGCTTTCGCGCTTTTTCCGGTCGAGGTCGCGCACGTCTACCTGGTCGAGGTAGGGCTGCAGCACATCGGCATCGGTCGTAACATGCAGTTGTTCCACTTCGCGCCGGTAGTGCCGGTAGAAAACTTCAACATAAAATCCATACAGCTGAAAAAGTACCCGCATTTGCTCGGCAACTTTTTGCTTCCCGATGTACACTCCATCGCGATGGAGGAGGCGCAATCGTTCTTCGTCGCTTAGATCACAAAACTCCTCTGCACCGATCGCTTTCTTGGTCATGGCTCAATTCAATCTGGTTTCGCAAATTACGGCTTCCCGCGTGTCGGGATGCCGAAGTTATACACAGCGAGGCGGTAATGCGTGGTTAAACAGTAGGCCGCCAAAAGCAGGCCAATCAACGACCTGCCGTAACTTGGCGCACAAATTAACGACCATGCGGCGCACGTTTTTTGTTTTCCTTGCATTCCTCGCAACGATGGCCGCCCACGCGCAGTTGCAATCCCCGGATGCATTCCTGGGCTATCCGCTCGGCAGCCGCTACACGCCGCACCACCGGATCGTGAGCTACTTTCAGCATGCCGCGCAACAGGCGCCCGCACAGTTGCGGCTTACTTCGTATGGAGTAACCAACGAAGGACGCCCGCTTTTGCTGGCTGCCATTTCTTCTGCCGAAAACATCGCGCGCCTCGATGCCATCCGCGACAATAACCGCAACCTCTCCCGCAGCGGAACGGGTAGTGGCACCATTGCGAATGCGCCCGTGGTAGTGTGGCTCTCCTATAACGTGCACGGCAACGAGCCATCGTCTTCCGAAGCAGCCATGAAAACACTTTATGCGTTGCTGAGCAAGGGCGATGCGCAAACGCAGCAGTGGCTTTCCAACACGGTGGTGCTCATCGATCCCTGCCTCAACCCCGATGGCCGCGATCGCTACGTGAACTGGTTCAACTCGGTGGTGGGCAAAGATGCCAATGCGCTGCTTGCGGCGCGCGAGCACCGCGAACCCTGGCCGGGCGGGCGCGTCAACCACTACTACTTCGATCTTAACCGCGACTGGGCATGGCAAACGCAGAAGGAGTCGCAGCAGCGCCTCGCCGTATACCAGCAATGGATGCCGCAGGTGCATGTGGACTTCCACGAGCAGGGCATCAACAATCCCTATTATTTCGCACCTGCCGCAGAACCTTACCATGAAGTGATCACGCCCTGGCAGCGCCGCTTCCAGGAAACCATCGGCCGCAACCACGCGCGCTATTTCGACGAAAACGGTTGGCTCTATTTCACCCGCGAAGTGTTCGATCTCTTTTACCCGGCTTACGGCGACACCTACCCGCTGTATAACGGCGCCATCGGCATGACCTATGAGCAGGCCGGCGGGCCTGGCGGCGGCCTTGCGGCCATTACCGCCACGGAAGACACACTCAAGCTGCAAGACCGCATTGCGCACCACTTTACCACAGGCATGAGCACGGTGGAAACTGCGTCGAAGAACGCCACGGAGCTGATGAAGAATTTCCAGGATTACTTCACCAATGCCGTCAATGGAAATTTCAGCGACTACAAGTCGTTTGTGCTTCGCGCGCGCGCCGGTGATGAAGAGCGGATGGCAACGCTCCGGCAATTGCTTACACGCAACGGAATCGTTTTTGGCACCAGCAAGGGCAACGGCAAAGGATATAATTATGCTACGGGCCGCGAGGAGAATTTTACACTCGCTGCAGAAGATCTTGTAGTGCCTGCAAACCAGGCCAAAGGCGCGCTGGTGCGCGTGCTGTTTGAACCCAACCCGAAACTTTCGGATTCCGTAACGTACGACATCACCGCGTGGTCGCTGCCCTATGTATATGGACTTGAAGGCTACGCGGTGCGCAGCAATATTACCGCGAACTATAAACCTTCCACCACCGCCGTACCAACCGAGGTGCCCGTTGGCGATCCGCGTAGCGTGTATGCCTACGTTGCTCCCTGGAACGGTATGCGTGCAGCCGGCTTCGCAGCGCAGCTGTTGCAGAAAGGCTTTCGCCTGCGCTTCGCACAAAGGGCCTTTACGGTGGGCGGTAAGAATTTCGAACGCGGCAGCCTCATCCTGTTGCGCAACGGGCAGGACGAAACAGCCTGGGGCGGAATCCTCCAAACGGCAGCTGCGGCGGGTGTAAACCTTGCGCCGGTGAGCTCCGGTTTCGTGGAGCGCGGGCTCGATTTCGGCTCCTCCTCGGTGCGGCCACTCGCTGCGCCGCGCGTAGCACTCATTGCCGGGGAAGGAACGAACTACAACGCAGTGGGAGAGGTGTGGCACTACTTTGAGCAGGAGCTCGATTATCCGGTGACGCTGGTAAACAGTACCGACTTTGGCCGTACCGACTGGAGCCAGTTCAACGTGCTGGTGCTTGCCGATGGCGACTACCGCTTCCTCAACGAAAAGACCAGCACCGACGTGCTGCGCAACTGGATCTCCAAGGGCGGGAAACTCATTGCCCTGCAGGGCGCGCTGTCGCAACTGGCTGCGCTCGATTGGGGCCTGAAGGCGCGCAAGTCGGAAGACGGCGGCGACCCCAGGAACAACTATGGCCTCCTGCGGCGCTACGAAGATCGTGAGCGCAACGAGATTCCCAACTTCACACCGGGTTCCATCTACCGCGTAGAGCTCGATAATTCGCATCCCCTTGCCTTTGGTTACCCTGGTACTTATTACACCCTGCGTCAGGACGATCGCAGCTACGACTTCCTCGCCGATGGTGGCTGGAACGTGGGCGTGGTAAAGAAGGAGCGGCCGCTTGCGGGCTTCGTGGGCAACAGGCTCCAGCCCCGCCTGCAGGATGCGATGATACTGGGCGTTCAGGAAATGGGCAATGGCGAGATCGTAATGTTTGCCGATGACGTGCTCTTCCGCGCCTTCTGGGAAAATGGCAAGCTGCTCTTTGCGAATGCGTTGTTCCTCGTGGGTCAATAGAGAAAGGACGCCTTCGATGACGCATGCCTGCAAGCATAGCCTCACTTATTCACGATTCACGACTGACGATTCACGATATGAAAAAGCTGCTGACTGTATTTCTACTGTTCACGCTGACCGCAAAGGGGCAGGAGCCCGCCTATAAGACCTCGGCCGACATATACCTCGGGCTACGGAAACTCAACGTGCTTGGGTCGGTGCTGTACATTGCTGCGCACCCCGACGACGAGAACACGCGCCTGCTCACTTATTTTTCGAAAGACCGCATGTATCGCACGGGCTACCTGTCGCTCACGCGCGGCGATGGCGGGCAAAACCTGATCGGCGACGAGCAGGGCGTTGAGCTTGGCTTGATTCGCACGCAGGAGTTGCTGGCCGCTCGTCGCATTGACGGAGCGGAGCAATTCTTTTCGCGGGCCTTCGATTTCGGCTTTTCGAAAACGCCCGTCGAGACCTTCCAGAAGTGGGACCGCGAAAAGATCCTTTCGGATGTTGTTTGGGTGATCCGCAAGTTTCGTCCCGACGTGATCATCACACGATTTCCCACGACGGGCGAAGGCGGCCACGGCCACCACACAGCTTCTGCCATTCTTGCCAATGAAGCCTTCAGCGCAGCAGCCGACCCGAAGCGCTTTCCCGAACAACTCAAATGGGTGCAGCCCTGGCAGGCGCGGCGCATCCTTTGGAACACGTTCAACTTTGGCAGCACCAACACCACCCGCGAAGACCAGCATCATTTCGATGTGGGCGGCTACAATCCGATTTTAGGGAAAAGCTATGGCGAGATCGCTGCGGAAAGCCGCAGCCAGCACAAGAGCCAGGGCTTCGGCGTGCCGCGCCAAAGGGGCGAAGCATTGGAATATTTCAAACCCACAGGAGGTGAACCGTTGCAGGCCGACCTCATGGACGGCGTAAGGCTTGGCTGGGACCGCATCCCCGGCGGCGACTCTTTGCGCGCGCGTGTGGATGCACTGGTGGCTCGCTTCGACTTCATGCATCCCGAGGCTTCTGTTGAAGGCCTCGTCCAATTGTATAAATACCTGCGTGAAAATGTGCAGGGCAATGGCGAGCCCGGCTATTGGCGCGAGCAGAAGCTGGAAGAAGTGCGCGCGCTGATCCAGGCCGCCAGCGGCCTTTGGCTGGATGCCTGGTCGGCGGAGCCTTTTGTGGTTAGTGGCGATTCAGCCCGCGTGCATTACAGCATCAATAACCGCCTTGGTGTTCCAATGACTTTGAACAGCATCCAGATCGACAACAGTGTTGACACGATCGGCGGGCGCAGCCTTGCGCGCAACGCCAACCTCAATGGCACGCTGGGCGTTGCGGTAGACAGCGTTTATGCTTCCACCACGCAGCCGTATTGGCTCGACGAGCCGATGTCGGAAGGAATGTTCTCGGTAAGCGATCAGCAGATGATCGGCAAGCCGCAGTTGGACAATGGGTTGTATGGAACGGCATGGGTGTCGTTGTATGGCCAGTCGCTCCGCTTTTCGGTGCCGGTGCGCTACCGTTTTACCGACCCGGTCAAGGGCGAGTTGTATCAGCCCTTCGACATCATCCCGCCGCTGTCGGTGCGTATGGAGCCCGACGTGCTGCTGCTTTCGAAGGACCGTTCGACGGAGGCTCAGGAAGTGCGCGTGCACGTGGTCGCCAACAAGACCATCGCGCAGTCCGTGCAGGTTGAGTTGCAATCGGGGGCACAGCGTATGGCCACGGAAGACAAGCAGTTGCAGCTTGCCCGCGGCGCAGAGAAAGCCTACAACTTCCCGCTCCGTGCCAGCCGCGATGGCATCAGCCAGCAACATGACTTCAATGCCTCGGTGCGGCCCGGCGATGGAAGCGCACCGCAACGCAGCGATATGCGGACGATCTCTTATAATCATATCCCCACCATCCGCTACTGGAAGCAGGACCGCGTGCGCGTGCTGGACATCGACCTGAAAACGCGCGGTAAAAAGATCGGCTACATCGTGGGCGCCGGCGATAAAGTGCCACAGGCGCTTGAGCAGATGGGGTATGAAGTGACGTTGCTTGGAGAAAAAGAACTGAATCGGCTCAACCTGAAAACGTTTGACGCGATCATCAGCGGTGTGCGTGCCTACAACACTGCCGAATGGCTAAATACAGTGCATCCGAAGCTGATGAAGTATGTAGAGGACGGCGGCAACCTGATCGTTCAGTACAATACATCGAACCAGATCGGTCCCGTGCGGGCGAAGATCGGTCCGTATAACTTCAACATCACGCGTAACCGCATCACCAACGAGCAGGCGGAGGTGACGCTGCTGAAGCCGGATCATCCCGCGCTGTATTTTCCAAACAAGATCAACGCTTCCGACTTCAGCGGCTGGATCCAGGAGCGGAGCATCTACCACGCTTCCATCCCGGATCTCGATCCGCATTTCGAAGCCCTGCTGCGAATGAATGATCCCGGCGAAGCAGCCGACGATGGCGCACTGGTAGTGGCGAAGTATGGTAAAGGCTTCTTTACCTATACGGGCCTTGTATTCTTCCGCGAGCTGCCTGCCGGTGTGCCCGGTGCCTACCGCCTGCTGGCCAACCTCATTGCATTGAATCAAAAGAAGGAGCTTTGATGGCGGCACCCGATCACACGCGCCGCCGCATGACCATTGTGCTGCTGCTCGTACTTGGCTTTGCACTGGGTATCGTTTTCAAGAAAGTGACGCTCGGGTTATTCATCGGGCTGCTGCTGGGTGTGCTCGCCGGGGGACTCAAGCGACATTAACAGAAATATTCAATATTCAATTTTCAACAAACAATGCTCAACCGCAAGGGCGGAAGATGCCGATTGAATATTGAGCATTGAATATTGAATATTGAGAATTTATATTGCCTGCTTATGACTAAGGACCGTGTGCCTCTCTTCCGCTCCTGGACCGGCTGGTACCTGCTGGTATTTTTCGTGCTGCTGGCACTGATCGGCTTTTTCTGGTATTTAACCTGCCGGTACGCATGAATGCCCTCGACTGGATCATACTAGTAACGACGTTGCTGGGCATCGTGCTGTACGGGCTGTACAAGAGCCGTGCGAGCCGCAACCTCGAAGGCTACTTTCTCAGCAACCGCAGCGCGCCCTGGTGGCTGGTGCTTTTGAGCATCATGGGCACGCAGGCTTCGGCCATTACGTTCCTTTCGGGACCTGGGCAGGCCTTTGCCGACGGGATGCGCTTCGTGCAATATTACTTCGGGCTGCCGCTGGCGATGATCGTGATCTGTATCACTTTCGTGCCCCTCTTCAACCGGCTCAAGGTGATCACGGCCTATGAGTTCCTCGGCAACCGCTTTGATGAAAAGACGCGACTGCTTACGTCTTTCCTCTTCCTTTTACAACGCGGGCTTTCCACGGGTATCAGCATTTATGCGCCTACTATCATTCTCTGCACGCTGTTTGGCTGGAGCGTTTTCTGGACCAACATCCTCATGGGCGGATTGCTCATCATCTACACCGTTGCCGGTGGCGCGCGGGCTGTTGCTTACACCCAAAAGCTGCAGCTGTTCATCATCTTCGGAGGAATGGCGCTCGTGGGCTTCTGGGTGCTGCACCTGATGCCGCCCGATGTGCAGCTGGGCGATGCTTTGCACGTGGGCGGGAAGCTCGGAAAACTCAACATCATCACCAGTGGAAATACGGAAAAGGGATTCAACTGGAACGACCGCTACAACATGTGGAGCGGCGTGATCGGCGGCTTCTTCCTTGCGCTCTCTTATTTCGGAACCGACCAAAGTCAGGTGGGCCGTTACCTCACGGCGCAGAACAACACCGAAAGCCGCCTGGGGCTGCTGATGAACGGATTGGTGAAGATCCCGATGCAGTTCGGCATCCTGCTCATCGGCGTGCTGATCTTTGTATTCTACCAGTTTGAAGGAACGCCGCTGACGTTCAACAAGGAACTCACCAGCGATGTATACCGATCGCAATACCGCGACTCGCTTACAACGCTCACTGCCCACAACGAACAACTGCAGGCGCGCCAGGGGCAGCAGGCGCGCGGACTCACGCGCTGGGTGCAGCAGCCGGAAAGCGATTCGTTCCGTATTTATACAGACGCGCTCCGCGAAAGCTCGGCACAGTCGGCAGCAAACCGCAACCGCTTCCAGGCCTGGAGCAAAAAAGTAACGGACCGCGACGCCAACGATACGAATTATGTTTTCCTCGCTTTTGTGCAAGGTTATCTCCCGGCGGGATTGCGCGGCCTGCTCATCGCGGTGATCTTCCTCGCGGCCTGGGGCTCCATCGCGGCCGCGCTCAATGCGCTGGCGGCCAGCACCGTCGTAGATTTTCACAAACGCCTCAAACCCACTGCCGGTGCGGAAGAAGACTTCAAACTTTCAAAGGCCTATACACTGGCCTGGGGCCTGTTTTCGATAGTGGTGGCGCAAACGGCGCACCGCCTGGGGCAAAGCCTTATCGAGACGGTCAACATCCTGGGCTCGCTGTTTTACGGCGTCATCCTCGGCATCTTCCTCGTAGCGTTCTATGGCAAGCGCATCGGTGGCCGCGCAGTTTTTTATGCTGCGCTCGTCGTAGAGGTTTTTGTTATTCTATTGTTCTTCAACGAGAACGTACCCGGTATCGGCTTTCTTCCCGATGTATCGTTTCTGTGGCTGAACGCCATTGGTGCGCTCGGCGTGGTGTTGGTTGCCACTTTGCTTCAGGCTTTTTTGCGTGCTGAAACCGCGCCACCGCCAGCTCCTCCAACACAAAGCGACATTCAGGCGATGTGACAAAAAAAAAGACGCGCCCAGCGCGTCTCTTTTTATATCAGACATCAGACATCAGACATCAGACATCAGACATCCAGGATTTACTTCAGCGTGGCTTGCAGTTTTTCGTTCAGGCGCACATAATCGTTGTTGCCATCCTTGCTTGCGAGTTCTTTCGACTTCGCCGAAGCAGCCATTGCATCCGCTTTGCGGCCCAGCTTGGAAAGGGCAACAGCGCGCTGATAGTGCATCCAGTAAGCATTCGGGTTCATCTCAAGCGCTTTGTCGAACCACGACAGCGCCTGGTTCAGGTCTTTGTTGTTATCCATGTAATACATGGCTGCAGCAAAGTAGGGACGGTTGTCTTTGTTCATCAACTGGTCGATCTGTGCCATCACTTTCTTCTCCACATCCACCGTGATGGGAATGTTCACCGCTGTGCGGTCCCACATGATCTGGAGGTCCATGCTGGATGCCTTGATGTTGGCAAACTGGATGGTAAAGCTTTCAACAGGTGCGGCCAGCGACATGGCGGGAACCTTGAAGCGGAACAGGTCGAGGTCCTGCTTGTAATCGGTGCCCCAGTTGGCTGTTCCTTTGTTGATGATGATCTCCCATTCTCTTTCGCCGGGGATAGTGAACACAGCGTATTCGCCGGCTTTCAGCATTTGTCCGCCGATGATTACGTCGTCGGCAAACTTGAGGCGCGTGGCGCTGTTGGCACCGGTGCGCCAAACCTGGTTGAAAGGCACGAGGTCACCGAAGATCTTGCGGCCCTTCATCGACGGGCGCGAGTAATTGAGTTCTACCGACGAGATGCCGAAATCCTGCTTCACCATTTGCGATGGGCTGGGAGCGGGCGTACGCAGGGTTTGCGCCTGTGCGGAAAAGGCGATGCAACCTGCTGCAATCGTTACAAATAAGCTTTTGAGCATTTTACTTTGGTTTGCGGACGAAGTTAAGGCAGGGCACGTCGAAAAGCGGGATGAAACTCGTGCAGCGTGCGGCGCAGGAACTCGCGGTCGAGGTGCGTGTAGATCTCGGTCGTGGTGATGCTTTCGTGGCCGAGCATTTCCTGCACGGCGCGCAGGTCGGCGCCAGCTTCAACGAGATGGGTAGCGAAAGAATGCCGAAAGGTGTGCGGCGAAACGGTCTTGTTGATCTGCGCTTTTTGCACGAGTTCTTTAATGATGAGGAAGACCATCACGCGCGAAAGGCGGTGGCCACGGCGGTTGAGAAATAGAATGTCCTCTTCGCCCTTTTGCACGGTCGTGTGCACGCGTACGTGGCTCACATAGTTCTTGATAGCGCGGATCGCTTCGCCGCCGATCGGAACGATGCGTTCTTTATTTCCTTTACCGATCACGCGCACGTATTCCACATCCAGGTACAGCTGCGATAGCCGCAGGCCTACAAGCTCGCTCACGCGGAGGCCGCAACTGTACAGGGTTTGCAGCAGCGCCCAATTGCGTTCGCCCTCCGGCTTGCTTCGGTCGATCTGTGCCAGCAGCGCATCGATCTCAGCTACCGACAATACATCGGGCAGCTTCCGTTTGAGCTTGGGGGCTTCCAGCAGCGTGCTCGGGTCGTTGCGGCTGATGTCTTCCAGGAGACAGTATTTGTAAAAGGCGCGGATGCCGCTGATGACGCGCGCCTGCGTGCTTTGCGTAGCTCCGAGGCCTGCCACCCATTTCACGAACCCTTGCAGGTCGAACAATTGCAGATCGGCGGGCTGCACCGATCGCCCCTGCACCTCGAGATAGGCCGTCAGCTTGTCGAGGTCGCGCAGGTACGCCTCGATCGAATGCGGCGACAGTGAGCGCTCGAGCTGGAGGTAGGACCTGAATCCTTTTTTATAATGGGGCCACACAGGGTAAAGTTGGAAGAATAATTTTCAATTTTCAATGCTCAATGTTCAATTTTCAAGGGCGAGGCGTTTGTGTATTGAGTATTGAACATTGAATATTGAACATTCTCTCTATTTTCACGCCATGTCCGTCTATCGCCGCAAGTTCAACGAAAAGGTGCTTGTTCACCGTCCGCGCCTCCGCCGTTTTCTTACCAAGCTGGAAAATAACCTGCCCCGCGGCATCGACCGCCTCACGCTCGAAGCGGACCGCGAAACCTGGGCGGAGGTGGATTGCCTTGCCTGCTCCAACTGCTGCCGCGTGATGACGCCGACGTATACACCGCAGGACCTCAAGCGCATCACTGCCCACCTCGGCATGACGATCGACGACTTCAAGGAAAAGTGGTTGTACAAAGACCGAAAGGGCGAGTGGATGAATCGAAGCACGCCCTGCCAGTTCCTCGACCGCCGCACCAATATGTGCTCCATCTATCCCATCAGGCCCGCCGACTGTGCAGGTTTTCCGCACCTGGCCAAGCGCCCCGCCGCTGAGTATATGCACATTCATCGCCAGAACGTGCAGTATTGCCCCGCAACGTTTACGTTCGTTGAAAAGCTGATCGAGAAAGTAGGCAAACTCTGACAAGCCTGCCATTTCTCATAAGTAAACGTTCCTGATCAGGAAATATTCGGGCTCCTTTCCTTTCAGTTCCGTGATGGCAAGTATGTCGATGCGGAAGTCGCGGTGCTGCGGGTTGCGCCGCAGCCAGCCTGCCGCGGCATTGGCAATGTTGCGAAACTTCTGCCGGTTCACTTTCAGCTCCGGTGGGCCGAACTGCCCGCTGGTCTTATACTTTACTTCCACGAAGTGCGGCAGGCCATCTTTGAGCGCGATCACGTCGATCTCGAGGTGACCGTAGCGCCAGTTGGTGCAAAGCACCTGGTAGCCTTGCCGTTGCAGCCAGGCCGCCGCCAGCTGCTCCCCATTTTTTCCCAGGTCGTTATGCAGCGCCATCCCTTTATTTTAGCGTTCAAATTATGGAGGCGGCGCAACGAGACCAACGTGTTTTTCCCATCACCGGAGTAGTGCAACACTATGCCTGGGGCGGTGGTGTTTTTATCAGCAATCTGGTGGGAGAAAAACACGGCGGAAAGCCGGCTGCCGAATATTGGCTGGGTGTGCATCCATCCAATCCATCAACGGTCCATACTTCCCTGGGCGACGAGCCGCTCGATCGCTTCGTTGCCCGCGAGCCCGAATTTGCGCTGGGCACAATGGTGCGCGAGCGTTTCGGCAACCTTCCGTTTCTCTTTAAAGTGCTCGATGTGGCACAGATGCTATCCATCCAGGTTCACCCCGATGCGGAACAGGCACGCGCCGGTTTTGCACGCGAGGAACGCGCGGGAATACCCATCGACGCGCCCAACCGCAATTACCGCGATGCCCAGCACAAGCCCGAAGCGATGGTGGCGCTGAGCGAATTCTGGCTGCTCCATGGCTTCCGCGACGCCGCGCTGCTCCAGGAAGTGCTGGCTTCGGTTCCGGAGCTTACATCGCTAGGTGCACATTTCAACGGCAATTATCGCAGCCTCTATGAATACGTTTTAGAAATGCCGCAGGCAGAAGTGAACGCGATGCTCCGTCCGCTCGTGGAGCGCATTGTGCCGGCCTATGATGATGGCTCACTGTCGAAGTACGACCCGGATTTCTGGGCCGCCCGTGCAGCCAAAACATTTGGGCCGGACGGTGACCTCGATCCCGGACTTTTTTCCATTTACTTTTTCAACCTCCTGCGCCTGCAACCCGGCGAAGGCATCTTCCAGGGCGCAGGGCTTCCGCATGCTTACCTCGAAGGTCAGTGTCTCGAACTGATGGCCAATTCCGACAACGTGCTGCGCGCCGGGCTCACGCCGAAGCACCGCGATGCGGCCGAACTGCTGCGTCTCGTGCGCTTCGAAGAAACGGTACCGAAGATCCTGCGCAGGTCGGCGGGCACCTGCGCATTGTATGAAGCGCCGGTGGATGAATTTGTGCTGGAGCACTGCCGCGTGCGGGAAGGTGACCGTCATTTCGTGGTGTCGGAAGGACCTTCGATCGTGCTGGTGCTCGAGGGTTCGGGCACAGGCTGGGAGGGGGCACACCAGTTCGGACTGCAACGCGGGTCGGCCTTTTTTTGCTGCGCCGGCGCGGTGTTGCAGGTGCAGGCCACATCTGCGCTAACGCTGTGTACGGCAACCGTGCCCGGTGTATAAAATGTGGAGGCCGATCCGCGGACTTCCCTATTTTTGTCGCCTAATTTTGACCTTGATGAAACGCAATACGTCGCTCCTCCTTTCCTTCGGCCTGATGCTGCTGGCCTGCTCGCTCTTCCGTGTGTGGGAAGGCCGTCCTTTCGGCTTTGCACCGCAGATCGCGATGGCCGTTTTCTGCGGCGCCATCTTCCGCGACAAGAAGCTTGCTTTCCTCGCACCGCTGGCTTCGCTGATCCTTTCAGACGCGCTCTACCAGCTTCTTTTCAAGAATGGCAACACCAACATTTACGGTTTTTACGAAGGCCAGGCAGTGAACTACCTGCTGGTGATCGCTACCACCGTTTTTGGTTTCTTCATCCGCAAATTCAACGTGCTGCGCATCGGTGCGATGGCGCTTGCCGCCCCTACGGCTTACTTCCTGCTGTCCAACTTCCAGGTATGGATGGGCGGTGGTGGTTATAGCCGCCCGCGCACTTTTGGCGGTCTCATTCAATGTTTCATCGATGGCCTGCCGTTCTATGGCTGGAGCCTCGTTGCAACGGTGTTCTTCTCCCTCGTTTTCTTCGGTGCATGGTATGCGCTGGGCAGCAAGGAGCGCAAACTGGCGTATTGACGAATAGCGCATATCGAATACGAAGGCCCTGCATTGCGGGGCTTTTTTGTGCATGTGGCACAGCCTACGGGCGTGTGGAAAAAGCGAGGATCACAATACCCTACAAAAAATGCCAAACCGGAAACCGTAAACTAAAAACCGGAAACTGTAAACTAGAAACTGTAAACCGGAAACTGCACACTGTAAACTGCACACTGTAAACTGTAAACCGTAACCTCAAACTACAAACTGCTCTCATAACCCTGGTCTACAAGCAAACCCTTGCCATCGGCGGCTGCCGTGGCCAGTTCGTCGCAGCGGTTGTTGTAGGGGTTGTCGGCATGCCCTTTCACCCACACAAACCGAACGGTGTGCACCTGGGCGAGTTCGTGAAAACGCTTCCACAGGTCGGCGTTCTTCTTGTCCTTGAATCCAATGCGGACCCAGTTGCGCAGCCATCCTTCTTCCACTGCCTTTACCACGTACTGGCTGTCCGAATAAATCGTCACCTGCTGGCCGGCGTTCTTCAACGCTTCCAATCCCTTGATGACGGCGAGCAGTTCCATCCGGTTGTTGGTGGTGCGCCGGTAGCCCTGCGCCAGCTCTTTCCGGTGCGGTCCGCTCATCAGCACCACGCCGTAGCCGCCAGGGCCGGGATTGCCGCGCGCGGAACCATCTGTATACATTACGATCGGGGTGGTGCTCATTGGTTGCGAAGCTGAATTTTTAGAATGGAATCGCAGTAGGCGCTGCGGTATAGTTGGTCGAGTGCGATGTAGCGGCGGCTGCGCACTTCGGCCGTGTCGGGCACCGTTTGCGAAAGAAAAGCATACATCAATTTGCGCATCGAAGCCGGCACCTGCATGCCGCTGAAATGAATGCGGTTGGCCGTAGCCGGCGCCAAAGATTTGGCAATAAGCTCCGTGCAATACAGCTGGCCGTCGGTGCGCAGGTCGTAAGCATAATCGAAGTGAACGCCCTTGCGGCCCCAGGCCTGCACATTGTTGAGGAAGCGCTCCCGCTCGGCTTCGCTGATGCGGAAGCGGTACAAGCCCGCTTCGAGGTTGGTAGCTGGATTGATGAACGAATCGATCGGTTCGTAGCGTAGCGTGTCGCCGCCATTGGGGTAGGGCCCGATATGCGCCACCTGCAGCTCGCCTTTCCGCTGAATAAGCAGGCCCACGTGCGAGTACGATGGATCGCTTTCAGAAAGGTAGCGGATGGAATAGCTCATCATATCGTCGCCCAGTCTCAGCAGAAGATCTCCGGGGCGCGATGCCCGCCTCAGGCTGTCGATCCGCGCAGGCACAGGATCCGTTGCAATTGTCGGCGCTGGTTGCACGGCAACGCTTTCGCCGCGCTGCTCCGCACCAGTGCATGCGGTGAGAACGAACAAGGCGAAGGCGGTGCACAGGTGTTTCATTGCGGGCGAAGGTAGAAAAGGCGTAGCATAAAAAAAGCCCCGGCGGAGGTCCGCCGGGGCTGCATTATTTTGATCGCTCGATTACTGTCCCTTATGCTTGAAGATGAGCTCGTCGATGCCTACAACCGAGGCGTAGTTGGGGCCCTGCAGACCAGCATTGCTTCCGAGGTAGCGGAAGGCAAAGCGGCCCGTGGAAGTAACGCCGTTGGGGATGTTGTTGATGGCGATGCTTACACGCGTCCATACTTCGGGGAAACCGCCATTGAAGTTCTCAATGTAGTTCTGGTTGATATCCGCAAGCACCGTGGTGAACGAACCAACCGAAGCGGCGCTTCCACCTACGTTGGCTGTGCCATCCGTGAAGTTGGCGCGCACCTGAAGGCGGTCGCGGGTGTAGTCGGGGTAAAGCGCGTCGTCGGCAGCACGCACGTAGAAGATCAGCGTATCGCCGTTCTTCATAGGCAATTGCGGCGAAATGAGCCATGCGCTGATGTTACCTGTTCCGTTCACAGCCGATACGTCGGCCGAGATGAAATCGGTAGGAGCGGTGTTGGCGCGGTAAGCCGGGAAGCCGATAAAAGGCACCGGGCCGGAGAACTTGTATTGCATGCCCTGCGCCGACTCGTAGCGGCCCTGGCGCCAGCCGGTGCTGCCCATGGGCTCGCTCAGGTTCTTGAGCACCCAACCCTGGGAGGTAAGTTTGCCTACAGAGTCGAAAGATTCGTGGAGGTCCCAAACAACGTTGCCTTGCGGAAGCGGTGCGGCAGCCGGAGCCGGGTCTTTCACGCAGGAAGCGGCGCCCAGCACGAGGGCGAGGAAAGCGGTCGTACCTATGATGCTATATTTTTTCATTTCGCAGAAGTTTGAAGGAATTAGTTGTTGCGGGAAATGCTCTTGTATTCAACCTTGTCGATGGCCACACCGGAACCGTAGCCCGCATTGCCGCCGCCGATGATGTGGTAGCGGAAGGCGAAACGGCCAACCGCAGGACCATTGAGTCCACGCACCACGCCTACGAAGCGCGTCCAGCGAATAGGATAGGCGAGGGGATTGTACAGCGAAGCATCCGTGTGCGCATCGCGGTAAGCGAGCACGCCGCCGTTGTTGTAATAAGGATTCACTTCAACAATCGTGCTCGTGAAGTCGCCCACACCGTTGCCCTGGCCCACTTTCGAATCTGCACCTTTGGCAGCTACCATCAACTGGAGGTTGTTGCCCCAGTCGGTAGAGTCGGTCAGTGAAGCCGTTGAGATATCGTCAACATAGGAACGCGTGTAGAAAGAAATGGAGTCGCCGTTCTGCAGCGTAATGGCGGGAGAGATCAGCCAGTTGGCGATGATCGTGGCACCACCCGAAGTGGAGAGGTATCCGGCGCCTACGAAACCTGCGTTGGAGCCATTGTTGGAGTAAGGAGAAAACCAGGGAAGAAGGTCGCCGCCATCCTGCCATACAGCTGGTCCTACGGGCTCGCTGGCGTTGTAAATTTTCCATCCGCGGTGCAGCGCCGAGCTCAGGGTATCGAATTCTTCCGAGAACGACTGGTCCGGAACGGGCGGCATAGCCGTGATCGCGGAATCGTTCTTACAGGAAGCAAGCAGCACTACGCTCAGACAGGCATACAGACCGGCATGCCAGATCGTGAATTTTCTCATAACGTTGTTAGTAGGTTTGGGCGTGAAAATAAGAAAAAAAAGGAAAAGGTCTTAAAACAGAAACGTTGGGAATTTAAAGCGGTTGCCTCCTTAAACCTGGAACACGCCGGTGGAAAAAGCCTTGGTGATCGGTGCGTGCTGGGCGGCATGGATGGCCTCCGAGATCACGCTCCGTGTGTCCGTGGGGTCGATGATGGCATCCACCCACAAACGCGAAGCCGCATAATAAGGCGTGGTTTGCGTTTCGTAGCGGCCTTTGATGCGTTGCAACAGCTCTGATTCGGCCTCGGGCGTGATGATCTCGCCTTTTGCCTTCAGGCTGGCCACCTGGATCTGCAGGAGCGTTTTCGCAGCCTGCTCGCCACCCATCACCGCAATGCGCGCCGACGGCCACGCATAGATGAAGCGCGGGTCGTAGGCTTTGCCGCACATGGCGTAGTTGCCGGCGCCATACGAGTTGCCCACCACGACGGTGATCTTGGGCACCACCGAGTTGGCCACCGCATTCACCAGCTTCGCCCCATCCTTGATGATGCCGGCGTGCTCGCTGCGCGAACCCACCATGAAGCCGGTCACATCCTGCAGAAATACCAGGGGGATCTTTTTCTGGTTGCAGTTCATGATGAAACGTGCAGCCTTGTCGGCGCTGTCGTTGTAGATCACCCCGCCCATCTGCATCTCCCCCTTCCTGTTCTTGACGATCTTGCGCTGATTGGCTACGATGCCCACGGCCCATCCATCAATACGGGCAGTTCCGCATACGATCGTCTTGCCATAATCTTTTTTGAATTCATCAAACTCCGACGCATCCACGATGCGCTTGATCAGCTCCACCATGTCGTAAGGCTTCGAGTTGTCGGGTGATACCAGGCGGTACATATCCTCGGCCGGCAGGGCAGGGGCCTGCGCCTCGCTGCGGTCGAAGCCTGCAGAGGCGGGCGCACCCAGCTTGTCGATGATCTTCTTCACCTGGTCGAGGCACTCTTCTTCGGTCTTGAATTTATAGTCGGCAATGCCGGAGATCTCAGTATGCGTTGCGGCCCCTCCGAGCGTTTCTGCATCGATGTCTTCGCCAACCGCTGCCTTAACAAGGTAAGGGCCGGCCAGGAAGATCGAGCCGGCGCCTTCTACCATCAGCGTTTCGTCGCTCATGATGGGGAGGTAAGCGCCACCCGCCACGCAGGCGCCCATCACGGCGGCGATCTGCACGATGCCCGCGGCACTCATCTGCGCGTTGTTGTAAAAAATGCGGCCGAAGTGTTCTTTGTCGGGGAAGATCTCGTCCTGCATCGGCAGGAATACGCCGGCGCTGTCTACGAGATAAATGATGGGCAGGTGGTTCTGCAGCGCGATCTCCTGCAAGCGGAGGTTCTTTTTGCCGGTGATCGGGAACCAGGCACCCGCTTTCACGGTCTGGTCGTTGGCCACGATCACGCACTGGCGGCCGCGCACATAGCCCACTCCCGCCACCGTGCCGGCAGCAGGGCAACCGCCGTATTCTTCATACATGCCATAACCCGCGAAAGCGCCGATCTCCACGAAGGGGCGACCCTTGTCTACGAGGTAATCAATGCGCTCGCGTGCCGTCAGCTTGTTCTTTTCTTTTTGTTTGGCGATGGCTTTCCTGCCGCCGCCGAGGTGGATCGTTTCGAGCAGCGCATTGGTTTTGTCAACCAGTTCACGAAGAGGTGCAATCGTTTTTTCTTCCATACAGCAGCGAAATTTTTGCAGTGCGGGGCAAAGATAGGCGTATGGCCTTCAATGCTTTTAACAGAGATTAACCGCGCAAAGAGCCTCCGACCCTTAATTTTAATCAATGGTTCAACCCGACCCGCAACCGGCGGCAGCCCTTCGATTGAAGGAAGATACCCGCAGAGTTCACGAGACTCTTGAAGCCCGACTTTTGCCTTACCTCGAAGCCGTTACTGACGCAGATACCTATGCGCACTTGCTCCGTGCTTTTCACAGCTATTATGCCGCGCTTGAAAAGGCGGTCGCCAAAGTGCTTCGGCCCGATGCTCTTCCCGACTTTACACAACGCCGCAAGGCGGAATGGCTGCTGCTGGACCTCGAAGCTTTGGGCAGGCCGACGCACGATCGTGAACTGCCTGCATCCCTGCTTCCCGCCATCGACGATGAAGCTGCGGCCTGGGGAGCCTTGTATGTGCTCGAAGGATCCACTTTGGGTGGAAGGCTCATTTGCCGGATGCTCGACAAGCAACTGCCTGGTGCGCCGCTGCGCTTCTTCGGAGGCTACGGTGCGCAAACGGGCCCCTACTGGATGGCCTTTCTCGGCGCATTCGAAAAGGCGGCGCCCGGGCTTTCCTACGATGCCATCCTCCGCGCGGCAACACACACCTTTCAATCCCTCGACCTGTGGCTACAACAACAACTCCTTCCGGCGACCAGAACCGTGTAAACTTTGACTCTGAATTCTGTGGTCGCGTGCCGCTCAATCAAACGAACCTCACGCAGCCGCACGGTTTGCTGCTTGTGATGGAATGCGAAAGCGGACGCCTGCTGCAATGCAGCGAGAACAGCTCCGACTTCGTTGGCCTCGAGCCTGCGGAGGTTGCCGGCAAGCTCTTTTCGGAGCTCGCATCGGAAGCAGCTTTTGAACTTTTAAGCAAGCGACTCCATTCGGTGCGCGAAGGGAAATTCCCGCTCTCCGTATCCATCAACGGGCGCAGCCTGCTGCTGGTGGTGGAACCCGTGGATGGCTACGTGCTGATGGAAGCCGAGCGCCTCGACATCGAGCAGCGCTCGTTCGTGGACGTATTCGAACCGCTCAAGTACGTGATGGCCGCCATCGAAGGAACGGAAGGCGTGATCGAAGCCTGCCGCCTCATTGCGCGCGAGCTCAAATCATTTTCCAGCTTCGATAAAGTGATGGTGTATCGCTTCGACAAAGAATGGAACGGCGAGGTGATTGCAGAGGAAAAGGAAGAAGGCATGGAAACATACCTCCACCAGTTCTTTCCCGCCTCCGACATCCCGCGCCAGGCGCGCGAACTCTATCGAAAGAACCCGTACCGTCTGATCCCGAGCGTCAACTATACACCCATCCGCCTCTACCCGGTGCTCAATCCGCTCACCAGTTCGTTTACCGACCTTTCCAACAGCAACCTCCGCAGCGTTGCCGGCGTACACATCGAGTACCTCCGCAATATGAAAGTAGAGGCGTCGATGTCCACGCGGATTCTCAAAGGCGGAAAGCTCTGGGGATTGATCGCGTGTCACCACCGCACGCCGCGCTACCTCAGCTACCAGGATTGCTCGGTGTTCGAGTTGCTCTCCACCTTCATCACCGCCAAAATCGGTGCGGTGGAAGACGCGCAGGCAGCCCGGCAAAAAGCCGAAGGCCACGCTCTAATAGCGCGCCTTACCGAAGCCGTGTATGCATCGGGCAATCTTGCGGACGCGTTCGAAGCGCAGCGCGATGCATTGCTTGGTGTGCTGGAAGCCGATGGCGTTTCGCTGGTGCATGGACGAGAGGTAAACAGCTGGGGCGACACGCCTTCCATCACCGATGTGCACGACCTGGTGTATTGGCTGCAAACCCACAACGTACAGCACCTCTCGCAGGAGCCGAGCCTTTCTTCCGTGTTCGAAGGGGGCGAGCGTTTTTCTGAAAAGGCGTCCGGGATGCTCGCGCTTCCGATTGTGCCCGAACGGGGTTACTACCTGCTTGCCTTCCGCCGCGAGGCAGTGCGCCGTATCGACTGGGGCGGAAACCCGAACGAAGCCATCCGTTTTGAAGCCGACGGCAAACGATACCACCCGCGCAATTCTTTCCAGCTGTGGCAGCAAACGCTTACCCAAACTGCACCCGAATGGACCGAAACCGAAGAGCTGATTGCGGACACTTTTCGCCAATTTCTAGTAGAATACGCTCTAAGATCCGCTCAGGCATAGCATTTTATCTAACTTAGAGACGCCTTTAACCCCATGGATCGCGAACCAACCATACCAACCACCCGGGAGCAGGAGCAATTTATTGTTGCCATCGGAGCTTCGGCAGGAGGCCTCGAGGCCATCCACGAGTTTTTCGACCACATGCCCTCGGATTCCAACTGTTCCTTCGTTATCATTCAGCACCTTTCGCCCGATTATAAAAGCCTCCTCGTTGAACTGGTGTCGAAGCACACGAAAATGCACGTCCATGAAGCCGGGCACGACCAGCTGATCGAGCCCAACAGTGTGTATGTCATCCCGAACGACAAGCTGCTGAAACTGCAGGACGGAAGGCTGCAACTCAGCGAAAAACACTTCGACAAATCGATCAACACGGCTATAGACATCTTTCTGAAATCGCTTGCCGAAGACCAGGGCGAGCACGCCATTGCGGTCATTCTTTCCGGCACCGGCACCGACGGCACGCGCGGCATTGAGGCGGTGCAGCAGAATGGCGGGATGATCATCGTGCAGGACCCGCAGAGCGCAAAGTTCGACGGGATGCCCAACAGCGCCATCGCCGCCGGCTATGCCGACTTTGTGCTGAGCCCCGAGCAGATGCCGGAGGAAATCCTCAACTACGCACGCGAAAAACCGGAGCGCCGCAACAACGAAGTGCGCCCCGACGAAGCATCGCTACCCGAGGTGATGAAGCTGATCGAGAAAAGCTGCGGCTACGATTTCAATAACTACAAGTCGCCCACCATCATCCGACGCATCCTGCGCCGCATGCACCATGTGGGCATCAAAAAATTTGCGGAATACATCGAGGTGCTTCGCGAGGATTCCGACGAGTGCAAGAGTCTCGGCAAGGAGTTTCTCATCGGCGTTACCAAGTTCTTCCGCGACCATGCGGCGTTCGACATCTTCTCCGCCGAAGTGCTTCCCGAGATCATTCGCGGCAAGGCCGACGGAGACGTGCTTAAAGTGTGGGTTACGGCCTGCAGCACGGGGCAGGAAGCCTACTCGCTGGGCATCCTTATCAACGAGCAACTGCGCCGCCTTGAGAAGAACGTTGAAGTGAAAATATTCGCTACCGACATCGACATCGATGCCGTGGAGTTCGCATCACGCGCGAGTTACCCGGCTCCTTTGCTGGCCGATGTGGACCCGGAGTTGCTCAACCGCTACTTTGTGAAGCAGGGCTCGCATTATTCTGTGACGGCAGCGCTGCGCAAGCAGATCGTATTTGCGCGGCACAACATCCTGAAAGATCCTCCCTTTATAAAGAACGATATCGTCACCTGCCGCAATATGTTGATCTATATGAACAACATCCTGCAACGGCGCGTGTTTTCCACCCTGCAGTATGCACTCAACACGGGCGGCATCCTTTTTCTCGGTCCGAGCGAAATTCCCGCTTCGATTTCATCCACGCTGCAGGAAGTGAGCTCGAAATGGAAGATCTACCGGAAGCTATCCAACGAAAAAGCGACCCAACCGGTTTATGATGTGAGCCGGCCGCTCCGCGAAAGCCGCATGACCCGCGTGGTAAAAGAAAACAACACGGCCCGCGAGCTGGCTGAAGATTTCCGCTCGGTGCTTACCGACGAATACCGCTTTGCCGGCGTGTATGTAGACCGCAACTACGAGATCAAGGAAGGCATCGGCGACTTCCGGAATTACCTGTCGCTCCCACAGAAGATCGTTGCACTCAACGTGCTGAAGATGGTGGGACCCGAGCTCGCCGTAGCGCTCAATGCGGCGCTGCGCAAGGCGCTGAGGGACGGCGAGAAAGTTTCGATGCAGGTGCGCCCAAAGGCCGGCTCGGAAGAAAAGCCCATGCAGCTGATCGTGAAACCCCCATCAGGGCCCGACGGCCTTATCCTCATCGTGTTTGGCCAGGCACAGGAATCGCTCGTTGTGCGCAACGCCACGGAGCACGCCGCGCCGCATGATGGCGAAACGGCCGCTTATATCGCCGAGATTGAGGAAGACTTGAAAGAAACCCGGATCAATTTGCAGATGGCGGTGGAAAGCCTCGAGACCACCAACGAAGAACTGCAATCCTCCAACGAAGAATTGCTTTCGGCGAACGAAGAACTGCAATCCTCTAACGAGGAGCTGCAGTCGCTCAATGAAGAACTCCATACGCTCAATACCGAGCACCAGCTGCGCATCAAGGAGCTGGTGGAACTCAACGACGACCTCAACAACTACTTCCGTTCTACCGAGATCGGCCAGGTGTTCGTAGACCGCAACGGACGGATCCGTAAGTTCAACCCTGCGGCCATCCAGCTCATCAACCTCATCGATAGCGATGTAGGCCGGCCCATCGATCATATTTCCACCAACGTGCGCGACGAGAACCTGATGGACGACGTGCGCCGCGTGCTGGAGCGGCAGGTGCAGATCGAAAGGGAAGTGAACACCACTGCGGGCCGCGTGGTGCTGATGCGCATTCTGCCCTACATCCGGCAAGACCAGATGGTAGACGGCGTAGTGATCACCTTCTACGATATCAGTCCAACCCGCGAACTCCACAACATCATCAAGGCCGTTTTCAACGCATCGCTCAGCGCCGTGCTGGCCCTGCAAACCGTGCGCGATCTTTCCGGCAACATCGTGGACTTTACCTGCACGGCAGCCAACCATGCCGCCGATGTGCTGCTGGGCAAGCGCAATTTTGAATACGTAAAGAACTCGCTCCGCGCCAACTTCCCCGACCTCGCGCGCCTCGGCCTGTTTTCGCAGTGCGCCGAAGTGGTTGAGCACGACAGGCAGTTACACACCGAGGTGATGCTCACACGCGGACAGGTGGAAGTGTGGTACGAAGTTGTGGGCGTGCGTATGCTCGATGGACTTGTGCTTACGTGGACGGACATCACTGAAAAAAAGGTGGCCGAAGAAAAGCTGCGCCGCAATTACCAGGAGCTGATGCGTGCCAAAGAAAACCTGAAGACCCTCAACGCATCGCTCGAGGATAAGGTGCTGCAACGCACGTCGGAGCTTGCTTCCAGCGAAGAACGCTTCCGCCTCATTGCCGCCAGCACCAATGACATCGTGTGGGATTGGAACCTAGTGCAAAACGAAATGTGGTGGAGCGAAACCTTCTATCGCCTCATTGGCGTGGAGGTAAACGATGGCCAGGTGCAGCGGCCCACACTTTGGCTCGATTACATCCATCCCGACGACAAGAAAGCGATCGAAAAGAGCATTCACCTTTCCATAAACAGCGGGCAGGGCTGGCAGGAGCGCTTCCGCCTGCTTAAGGCGGACGGCGGCTTTGCCAGCATTTCGGGTCGTGGCGCCGTCATCTCCGACGAATACGGCGTGCCCTACCGGATGGTGGGTGCGCTGGTGGATGTGACGCAGGCCGAAGAAGCCGACCGCCTGCTGCACGAAAAGAACCGCGAGCTGCAACGCCTCCACGATGCGCTGGAGCAAAAAGTGGAAGAGCGTACGCAGGAACTGGTGCGCAGCAATGCCGAGCTCGAATCGTCGAACGCCGAGCTGATGCAGTTTGCATCGGTGGCTTCGCACGACCTGAAGGAGCCGCTGCGCAAGATCCACATCTTCTCCAACATCATCCGCGATCGCTACCTGGCTGGAGCGGAAGAAGGCGCAACCGACTATATCACGCGCATCATCAATTCCTCGGCGCGGATGACCAAATTGATCAACGACCTGCTGGCCTATTCACGCCTGTCCGTCAATCACTTCTTCGAGCCTGTTGACCTCAACGTGCTCATCGGCGAAGTGCTGAGCGACCTTGAACTTTTCATTGAAGAGCAAGGTGCGCAGGTGGATGTTGGCAAGTTGCCCGAGCTCGAGGCGGTTCCCGGCCAGCTGCGCCAGGTGTTGCAAAACATCGTGAGCAACGCTTTGAAGTTCACGCGCCCGGGTGTGGCGCCCCACATCCGCATCTTTAGCGAGCAGATTGGCCAGCTTGAGTTCGATGCGCCTGCCGATCCGGCCGGAAACTATTGCCGGCTCACGCTTTCCGACAATGGCATCGGCTTCGACGATCAGTATGCCAACAAGATCTTCACCATTTTCCAGCGCCTGCATTCGCGCGAGAAGTATGAAGGCACCGGCATAGGCCTGGCTATCACCAAAAAGATCGTCGACCGGCACAACGGCATCGTTACAGCGCACAGCAGGGAAGGCGAAGGCGCGACCTTCATCATCGTGCTGCCGCTGCAACAGGAGCGGAAGGAGCAGTCTTCGGCAGGTTCAGATGTGTGAAGCGTGGATCGTGAATGGCTGAAGCCAGACAATTGAAAAATGGAAACCATAGGCTTCCCTTTTTTGTAGGTAGGTCTACTCCCTTCCCTGGGGAAGGGTGAGGATGGGTCTTCACGGCTGAAGGTTCACGAATATGTACCTTGTACAACAAGGTGCGGCGGGCATGCCGGAATGGCGCACATTTGCCGAATACCCCGATACCATACATTTCATGGAAAAAAAGATCACGAAACTACTTGTCGCCAACCGCGGTGAGATCGCCATCCGTGTGCTCAGAGCCTGCACCGAGCTGGACATCCGCACCGTAGCTATCTACACCTTCGAAGACCGCTATTCGCTGCATCGCTACAAAGCCGACGAAGCCTACCAGGTGGGCGCCGACGACGATCCGCTGAAGCCTTACCTCCATATCGAGGCCATCCTCCGTATCGCCCTCGACTGCGGCGCCGATGCCATCCACCCCGGCTACGGTTTTCTATCGGAGAACTACACCTTTGCCCGTCGCTGCCGCGAAGTGGGCATCACGTTCATTGGCCCCGACCCTGAAGTGATGCAGCAACTGGGCGACAAAGTGCTGGCGAAGGAGATCGCACTGCAGTGTAATGTGCCGCTTATCGAGAGCAGCCGGGAGCCGCTCGATTCCATCGATGTAGCCCGGAAGGAAGCGGCGCGCATAGGCTTCCCACTGATGCTCAAAGCTGCTGCCGGTGGCGGCGGACGCGGGATGCGCGTGCTGCGCTCCGACAGTGAGCTCGAGAAGAGCTTTCCCGAGGCGCGCCGCGAAGCGCTCAATGCTTTTGGCGACGATACCGTTTTCTTCGAAAAATTTATAGACCAGCCGAAGCATATTGAAGTGCAGATCGTGGCCGACCGTCATGGCAACGTGATGCACCTTTTTGAACGCGACTGCAGCCTGCAGCGGCGCTTTCAGAAGATCGTGGAAGTGGCGCCCGCCTTCAACCTGCCGCATGAAACGCGCAGCAAATTGTATGAGTATGCCGTTGCACTTTGCACCAGGGTCGGTTATAACAACGTAGGCACCGTAGAATTCCTGGTAGACCGCGAAGGTGCCGTGTATTTCATTGAAGTGAACCCGCGCATCCAGGTGGAGCACACGGTTACGGAAATGGTGACGGGCTTTGATATCGTGAAGACGCAGATCCGGATTGCCGAAGGGCACGAACTGCACGGAACTGTGATCGGTCTGCCAGCGCAGGATGCAGTACCGCTCAACGGCTTCGCCATTCAGTGCCGTATTACTACGGAAGACCCCGAGAACGACTTCATGCCCGACTATGGCACTGTGCTTGCGTATCGCTCGGCGGAAGGCTTCGGCATCCGCCTCGACGAAGGCAGCGTGTACAGCGGCGTCCGCATTTCGCCGTTTTTCGATTCGCTGCTCGTGAAGGTGACGGCGCATTCATCGTCGGTGCACGATGCGGTGCAGAAGCTGCGGCGCGCGCTCAATGAATTCCGCATCCGTGGCGTGCAGACCAACATCCGCTTTCTGCTCAACATCATCAGCCATCCCGAGTTCATTGCAGGCAATGCCACCGTGAATTTCCTCCAGCAGTTTCCCGAGGTGTTCACCTACCGTGTGTCGCAGGACCGCGGAACGAAGATCCTTCGCTACCTCGCCGAGATATCGGTGAACGGTCACCCCGATGTGAAGCATCCCGACAAGCAAAGAGAATTCGACAAGCCCATCGCACTGCCTTTCGACGCTGCGCGCGGCTTCGCCGACGGCAGCAAGCAGCGGCTCGACAGGCTTGGCCCGGAGGCCTTTGCAGACTGGCTGTTGCACGAAAAAAAGATCCACTACACCGACACAACGTACCGCGATGCGCACCAGAGCCTGCTGGCAACGCGCGTACGCACCATCGACATGCTCAGGGCGGCATCGTCGTTTGCACAGAACTTCCCGCAAACGTTTTCGATGGAAGTGTGGGGCGGCGCCACTTTCGACGTATGTATGCGTTTCCTCTACGAAGACCCGTGGGAGCGACTGCGCGTGCTGCGCGCGGCCATTCCGAACATCCTGTTGCAGATGCTGCTGCGTGGTGCGAACGCCGTGGGTTACAAAGCCTATCCCGACAACCTCGTGGAGGCCTTCGTGCAAAAAAGCTGGGAGAACGGCATCGACGTGTTCCGCATCTTCGACTCGCTCAACTGGATGCCGAATATGGAAAAGAGCATCCTCGCGGTGCGTGAAAAAACAAAGGCGCTTGCCGAAGTGGCCATGTGCTACACCGGCGACATACAAGACCATAGCCGCACGAAGTATACGCTTCAGTATTACAAGCAATTTGCGAAAGACATAGAAAACAGCGGCGCGCACATCCTTGCCATAAAGGATATGAGCGGCCTCCTGAAGCCCATGGCCGCTTTCGAGCTCGTGAGCGAACTGAAACAGACAGTGAAGATCCCCATACACCTGCATACGCACGACACATCGTCGCTGCAGGCGGCTACATACCTCAAGGCCATCGAAGCCGGCGTGGATGTGGTGGACGGCTGCATCGGCGCGCTGTCGGGACTTACCTCGCAGCCGAACCTGAATGCGTTGGTGGAAATGATGCGCTTCCAGGAGCGCGATCATCCCTATAATATCGAAGTGCTCAACCAGCACTCCACATATTGGGAAGCGGTGCGCGCGTTCTATTATCCCTTTGAAAGCGGCATGAAGGCCAGCAGCGCTGAAGTGTTTTACCACGAGATTCCGGGCGGGCAGTATTCCAACCTGCGGCCGCAGGCGCAGTCGATGGGCCTGGGCGAGCAGATGGAAGATATCAAGAAGGCCTACCGCGAGGTGAACGAGCTGTTTGGCGACATCGTGAAAGTGACGCCCAGCTCGAAAGTGGTTGGCGACATGGCGTTGTTTATGGTGACGAACAACCTAACCAGGCAGGACATTCTCGAGCGCGGACACAACCTGTCGTTTCCGGAGTCGGTGGTGTCGCTTTTCAAAGGTGACATCGGACAGCCGGTGGGAGGCTTCAACCAGCAACTGCAAAAGATCATCCTAAAAGACATTGAACCCTACACCGAGCGACCGAACGAGCACCTGCAGCCGATCGATTTCGATGCGGAGCTCGAAGCCTTCCGCACGAAGTTCGGCGCCGATGTTACGGACACCGACCTGCTTTCGTACCTGCTCTATCCGAAAGTGTTTGAAGCCTATTGGGAACAACGCAGCAACTTCGGCGAGCTGTGGCTGGTGCCCACGCTCAACTTCTTTTACGGCCTGCGCACCGACGAGGAGGTATTGATCACGATCGACAAGGGCAAGAGCATACTCGTGCGCCTCCTTACGTGGACCGAGCCGGATGCGGAAGGCAAGCGCAAGGTATTCCTTCGCCTCAACGGTCAAACGCGCATCATCGAAGTGCAGGACGCCGCGGTGAAGACGACGGTTGCCGAAAACGAAAAGGCCGATAAGGGCAACCCGGCACACGTGGCCGCACCGCTCCAGGGCAAGCTATCGCAATTCCTGGTAAAGGAAGGGCAGGAGGTGAAGCAAAACCAGCCGCTGTTTGTGATTGAAGCGATGAAGATGGAAACCACCATCACGGCAACCCGTGCAGGAAAGGTGGAGCATCTGCTGCTGGCCGCTGGCCGTATGGTGAAGGCCGACGACCTGGTGCTGACGCTGGCCTGATCAGAGATCGTCTACAAGCTGCTGCAGGCTGCTCGCCTGCGGTAGTTCCAGCTCTTTGCGCAGGCGCTGCCGCGTTTTTTTTACGCTGTCGGGACTCACGCCCAGCATTGCCGCCATCTCGGGAGTTGAAAGGCCAAGCTTGGTGAGCGCCAGCAGCCTCGTTTCCGCAGGACTCAGCGTGGGGTAGCGTTCGCGCAGGCGTTTAAAAAAATCAGGATATACTTTTTCAAAGTCATTGCGAAAGGCGGTCCAATCCTGTGGCGTGAGGATGGTTGCTCGGGTGAGCTCGGTCAGCGCATCCACCTGTTCCTGCGTGATGGCGCTTTCCTGTATGCGCAACGCAGCCAGTTGTTGTTCCAGCTCCTGGAACGCAAAGGTCTTCTGCCGCAGGTTTTCGCGGAATGTGTGGAGTGATTCCTGCGCGCTCATGAGGTCGGCGCGCATCTGTGTGTTGTCGGCTAGCAGCTTTTGCTCCCGTTCCTGGTGAAGCGCGCGCGAGCGGCGCATCTTCAGCCGGATGCGATTGATGAAGAGCAGTGCAATGATGAGCACCATGGCCAGCGCAGCCACAAGAAAGATCCGCCGCAACCTTTCCGTTTCCCGGTCGCTTTCCATCAACTGTTGCTGTCCCCTCATTTTTTCGGCCTGCACCTGTTGCCTTGCAGTGCTCGCACCCGCTAGCAAGGCGCGCCGGTCGAGACTGTCGTGAATGGCGTTCTCCAGTTTGAGGTACCGGTATGCTTCTCCCGGATTGCCCCTGCGCTCGTAGAGCAGCGCGAGATTGGAATACAGCGAACGGAGCCTTGGATAATTTTCGATCGTCAACGGTTGCCGCTGGCGAATGCTATCGAAGATGCCTTGCGCCTGGTGAAGCCCGGTGAGGGCGGCACCCAGGTTACCGCTTTCGAGGTCGATGCGGGCCAGTGCCGTCAGCGCTTCCGCCCTGCAGCTCCATTGCCCTGTTTGCAGGCTATTCTGAAGATATTTTTCAAAGTAGGGCCGCGCCTCGGCGTAGTGGTGCCTGTCGAGGTACAGGTTGCCGATGTTGCCCAACGCAATTCCTTCCCACGCAATGTGCCTCCCTTCGCGCGCGAGGTGGAGCGTTTGCTGGAAGTATTTCAAGGCGCTATCGGCGCGCATTAGTTTGCTGAAGCACTGGCCGGTAGTGTTGGCCACGTACATCGTGTACATGTTGCGCCTCTCGTTATAAGCGAGTCCTTTGCGGCAATAGAGCAGCGCCTCCTCATAATCTTCGAGGTGATAGTATATGAAAGCTACCCGGTAGTAATTGGAAACCACTGCAGGATCCTTTTCCGGGCCCAGTTCATCGAACAGTTCGTTGGCATGCAGCAGATACACCAGCGCATTGCTGTAATTGTTGGTGAAAGAATAATAGTATCCCAGGTGGTGGAGATAGATCGCTTCCTGCAGCTTTCGTCCACCTGCGTGTGCTTCGGAAATGGCCCGGTTCATCAGCGCGATGCCAAGGATCGTGTCCTTCAGTTTGTTCGCATGGTACTGTCCTTCATAATAAGTGGCTGCGCACGACACCAGGCGGTCGCTGCGCCGGGCTGCCGCCTCGCGCAGTATGGCCAGGGCAGGCAGCGCAGTATCAGGCGAGAAGGAGCGCACGTTGTGGATGTACCACTCGTTGAGCCGGTACACCTGTTGCTCGTCTTGCCGGAACAGCGAATCGGGTTGCGCAACCGCGGTGCCCGAAAGCAGCAGCAAGGCAAAAAGAAATCGAAACATAAGAGGTCAGTAATTGGTCGTAATTGGAAATTAAGCAATTACGGTGACCCGCAACCGGAGTTTTTCAAGGGGCTTCGAGCCGCCAAAGGGGGACAGAAGGGGGACAAGCGAATAGGCGCGCCCAATATAAAATGCTGGCTATCAATGCTGTGAGGCAGGGTCAAAAAATGTCCACTCAACTGTCCTCCTCCAATATTTGGAGCACGGGTACCTGAAGGAGTTACTTGCACGGAAGTAAATCTCCCTTTATGCGCACCTTGACTATCTGCCTGCTTTTTTGCCTCGGGGCTTTTGCCTCCCGGGCCCAGGTCATCCAAACCATGCCCATCGCGCCTACCGTTCTATGCCGGGGTAGCTGGCTGGATGTGACGTTTACCGCAACGGGTACGTACAACGGCCCCAATTTCTTCCTCGTCCAGCTGAGCAACGCTAACGGCAGTTTCGCATCGCCAACCATCATCGGTGTCAGTCCGATGACCACAGCGGCACTGCTGAACGTGCAGGTGCCTCAGAACACTGCCCCCGGCACCGGTTACCGGATTCGGGTGGTCAGCACCAGCCCCGCGGTGACGGGAACGGATAACGGAGCCGACCTGACGATCGGCGCGACACCGACAAACGTGTTGGTGAATGGTCCATCGATGGCATGTCCCAATTCAACGGTGACGCTCACGGCAAGCGGGGCCAGCAGTTTCACATGGGGCAACCGCACCTTGTTGCCCGGCGACAGGAGCGAAGCGGTGATGGCCGTAGGCCTCCGCAAACTGAAAAGCGGCTACGCGGGACCGTTACTCCGCCTGCGCCGTGAATCTGATGACGCGGAAAGCGATTTTGGCAGCGAGGGTAGCGATCTCGACCTCGCTTCTATCGACACCTGGCTTGGAACGGCCCATGGACTAGTGACCACGCTTTATGATCAAACCGGCAATGGCAATCACGTTACCCAGCCAAACCCTTCGCAGCAACCCCTTTTTGTACGGATCAGTGCCAACGGAAAACCCGGAATTCAATTCAGCCTCAACACTAACCTGGGCAACGAGGTCAACTTTTCCACACCGATGACCATTACGTATGCAGCCCGCATCGACGGGACCGCGGCACGCGTGCTTTCGTCGGCGAACAACAACTGGTTGCTGGGCTGGTGGAATGGAAACAGTCGCGCCGCCTACTATGAGGGCTGGATCACCTCAGGCGTGCCTGTCAATGACAACAACGTGCATGTGTTCTCAGGCACGATGCAGCCCGGCGAAGGGAAGCTCTATGAAAGAGGACGGCTCGTGGCTACCTCGTATCCTTCGGAAGCGCCAGCCGGGATTCATTTGAACGGCTCAGGACTTTACGGCGAAAATTCCGAATGCTCCATCTACGAGGTTGTAGCCTATAACGCCGTTTTGACGGACGACGTGCGCACGAGAGTGGAATCAAACCTATGGCAATATTTTGTGAACAGCGCTGAGTACTTCCTGTCCGTTGGCGCAAGCGGATCGACCGAAACGGTTACCCCCACAGGCACCAATGCAGGCTGTCCCTCGGCTTCGGGTTCGCTTACGGTTACCTCCGGTATTGCGGGCAATCCCAATACGTTCGGTAGCTATAAGTGGAATGTCTATGCCTTTCAGAGCGGCGACGGAACGCTGGCGGGTTCCGATTGGCAAACGAACTACAGTGGCTATTATACTGTCAACACGCTCAACATGAACACGCAGGATCAATGGTGTAATGATTGCACTCCATCGGATGCGCCGAATTACCAGGGTTGTCCGGTAGCACCTGATTCCCATTCCTGGACGGCAAAAAGGCAAGGTTTCCCGTGCGCTTTTTACCGCATCGACATCCCGGCACACGACGATGCCGCACAACTGTTCATCAATGGAGTAAAAGTGTGGGAACATAACGGCTGCTGCGACAACCATCCCGGCGTTTGGTACGGCTTCCTCAGTCCCTACGACAAAATCGAATTTCGCGTTACCGAAGGCGGCGGTGGATCGAATGGCCACATTACGTTTACGCCACTGTTTTCGATGAACATCCAATATGCCGAACCAGTGTTCTGTCGGTCGGGCAGGAGCGCAACTGTAACCACGCAGGCGGCGCAAGGCGGTCGTTTCAGCGCGGTCCCGGCAGGCCTGTCGATCAATCCTACTACCGGCACCATCAATCCGTCTTTGAGCCAGCCAGGCCAATACACGGTCACCTATACTGTGGACGATCCCTGTGGTGCTGCCAGCTACACGGCAAGCACCCCTGTGACGATCATGCAAAGCCCCGGCGATCCGTCCGCATTCGGCTCCAACACATGGAACGTATATGCATTCCAGGGTGGCGATGGCACAACGGCCAGTTCGAACTGGCAGAATGGCTACAGCGGCTACTATACCGTTAACACACTGGGCTTCGATACCAGAAACCAGTGGTGTAACGAATGCAGCCCTTCGTCGGCCGCTGGCTACCAGGGCTGTCTGGTGAGCCCGGATTTTCATTCCTGGAGCGCCCGACGTCAGGGTTTCCCTTGCGGATATTACCAAATTGATATTCCAACCCACGACAACGGCGCGCAACTTTGGGTGAACGGCATGCTGGTGTGGTATCACGAGGGGTACGAAGATGCACACCGCGCCGTCTGGACCGGCTACCTGGGCACCGATGATAAGATCGAATTCCGCGCTTCCGATTCGTATGGTGGTTCGCATGGCGTCATCAGTTTTCAACTTGTGAGCCCCAACACCATTACCTACCCGGTAGGATGCACCAACGGCGGCCCCATACAGCCCACACGCACGGGCTCCGGCGGCGGCACGTATAGCAGCACGCCAGCAGGCCTGTCCATCAATGCGCAAACGGGTGTAGTGACGCCCGCATCGAGCACTCCGGGCGCTTATACGGTGAGCTACACACCGGCGGGCACCGGTTGCGCCGTTGTTCCTGCAACTGCAACAGTCCTTATTGGTAACCCGATCGCGATGGTGTCGCCGCAGCCACAGGTAACCTGTGCAGGCAACGCTACTACCATCCCTGCTTTTTCGGCTGCAGCAGGCACGGCATTCACGTGGACGAACAACAATCCTTCGATCGGGCTTGCGGCGAGTGGAACGGGTTCTATCGTTCCCTTCACGGCAACGAATAGCGGTGACTCCGTGAGAACCGCAGTGGTGAGTGTAACTCCGTATTTACCCAATCAGGTAACCGGTGCGCTTACCGGTGCTAGCGCATCGAATAACATCCGTTTGTTTCGGAACAGTACGGTTTCTTCCTGTGCAAACCCGAAAGTGTATCCAGGCTCGTTCACAGCTGTTTGCCGGTACAACGTTCATACGTTTTTAAATGGCACCGCCGCCCCGGTATGCATCACGGTAACGCTGCGGCACACGGGCACTACCGGCAACGTATTTATGACCGCCTACGTTGGTTCGTTCAATCCGAGCGACCTGGAGGAGAACTATCTGGGCGATGGAGGATCCAGTATTTTTTCAGGTGTTGAACAGACTATGAGTGTGCAGGTACCTGCAGGCTCCACATTTATCATTGTTGCCAATACTGCCGACCCTTCGTTTTGCGATGGCTACCGGATCTCCATTTCGGGGCTATCCGCATTTTGCCCGACACCGCCTCAAACCTTTACGATTTCTGTGCATCCGCAGCCTACCGGCACAATCAGTTACAGCAGCACGCCCTTTTGCTCCAATGCCAGCCCTGCACCTGTTAGCCGCACGGGTACCGTGGGCGGAATCTTCACCGCTCCAGCCGGCCTCAGCATCGACTCGCTCACGGGCACTATCCACCCGGCCGCTTCGCAGCCGGGCAGCTACACCGTGACGTACACGGTAGCTGCAGCCGGCGGATGCTCCGCCTACAGTACTTCTACGGTTGTAGAAATCCTATCGTCTGCGATGCCGATGGATGCTCCGGCCAACAGCGTTGTGTGCAATGGCACCATCGTGCCTGCGCTGCCCTTTACGGGTGGGGAACCCGGCTCGCAGTATACCTGGACGAATAGCAACCCTGCAATCGGGCTCCCTGCATCCGGCACCGGCGACCTTCCCGTGTTCGTGGCAGCCAATAATACCAGCGATCCGATCATCGCCACCCTTTCGGTTGGCAATGCTGCTGCAGCCTGCGCCAACGCTACCCAAAGGTTTACGATAACGGTATTGCCTACGCCGATCGTAAATCCCGAAGGCAACCTCGTGCTATGCGCCAATAGTCCATCGGGCGCCATTGGCTTCAGCGGCAATGCAAGCACCTACAATTGGACGAACACCAACCCGGCTATCGGTCTCGCAGCTTCAGGTGCGGGTCCCATCAACTTTATCACAATGAACAATGGCGCAACTACCATCGAAAGCATGGTGAGCGTAATGCCTGTGCTCACTATGGGCACAGCCACCTGCTCGGGCAAGGGAATGAGTTTCAGGGTTTCCGTGCGTCCGCCTGTGATAATGGATGCAATTGCGTCGCAAACGCTTTGCTCCGGCACGGTAACTACGGCCATTAACTTTGCCGGCGCACCGGCAGGCACCGTCTATAGCTGGACCAATGACAATCCATCCATTGGAATGGGCGCCAGCGGTACCGGGCCGATTCCGGCTTTTACCGCTCAGAACAACACGCCGGTAGAACAGGCGGCAACGATCACGGTAGCGCCTCTGTTCAGCCACTGCACCGGCAGCGCGCAAACCTTCACCATCACGGTGCTCGGAAGTGCCAGTGCTATCAGCTATCCGGGTTCGCCTTACTGTCCCATCGGGGAAGCGAGGGTGACGCGCAGCGGAAGCTCCGTGGGTACCTTTTCTGCAAGTCCTGCTGGATTGGTGCTCAATGCAGCCACTGGTGCCATCAACCTGGCACAGTCGCTTGCCGGAACCTACACGGTAACTTTCACCGTAAGCGGGGCGCCCTGCAACGGGCAGAGCACCACGCAGGTAAGAATACTGCCGAAGGCTGCTGTCAACGCCGTCCCGAACCTGGTGTATTGCAACGGTGCCACCACAAGCGCCATCAGCTTTGCCGGCACGGCAAGCAACTTCAGTTGGACAAACACCAATCCTTCGATCGGTCTTCCCGCTTCCGGCACCGGTAACCTGCCTTCGTTCGTTGCAATCAATGGCGGCACCACTACCGAAACGGCATTGATCACGGTGACACCCCTCGGCACGGGCGGTAGTAACTGCAGCGGTCGGTCCGTTACGTTCCGCATACAGGTGTTCCCAACACCCTCCGCCGACCCGATCGGAGCACAGGTATATTGCAGGGGCGAAGTCACCACACCGGTAACCTTCTCAGGGTCGGTTGCAGGCGCCACCTACAACTGGACCGCCAGCAACCTGCTTACGGGCATTGCACCCGGCCGCGGGGTCAACAGCATTCCTTCCTTCACAACGACGAGCAACAACCGTTTGCACGTATCCACGCTTATTACGGTGACCCCCTCGGCCAACAAATGTGTGGGCAGCCCTATGCAGTTCAGCTACGAGGTGAACACTTGCGTAGCCCAGCCAGGGAATGCCGGCAACGGTGGCGAAACGGCGAGGCATGCGGATCTGCTGCAGCTCGCACCGAATCCCGCGCGCGATCGGGTGACCATCCGCCTCAGCGGCGCGGATTCGGGACCCCGTACTGTAGAAGTACTGGACCAATACGGCCGCACGCTGATCCGGCCTGCATCGTTCAACGGCAATACCTGTACGGTTAATCTCTCTGGCCTCGTGCCGGGTGCCTATGTGGTGCGGATCGTAGACCTGCAAACCAAAGTGACAGCGCAACGCAAGCTGATCAGGTTGTAACAGGTCACATCCCATTCATCAACACTGGAACCGCCTCAAAAGGGCGGTTCTTTTTTATTGCGAGGCTGCCCGCTGAAGAACCGTGCAATTAGGATTTCAAGTGTGGCACAGAATTATATCCTGTAGAGGAGTAACCTGACCCCGAAAAACACCGCACATGAAACTTGGATTAGTGCTTGGCCTGCTCCTTTGCTGGGGATCTACCCTCGGAAGCGGCGACCTGCGCACAGAGGACGTACCTACCGGGCAGAACCTGTTCGTGATCACGCTGGATGGCTTCCGCTGGCAGGAGCTTTTCAATGGCGCCGACTCCGCTCTCCTCAACGACCCCGAATGGACCGCCGATGCCGATTACAACAAAGCCCTTTATTGGGATAACGATCCCGAAGTGCGGCGCGCGCGCCTCATGCCCTTCTTTTGGAATGTGATTGCACGCAAAGGGCAACTGCACGGCAACCGCGCTTATGGAAACAATTGTAACACGAGCAACTTCTACCAGATATCCTACCCGGGATACAATGAGATCTTTACAGGCGGTACCGACCCGCTGATCTCTTCCAATGCGAAAGTGCACAACGGCAACAAGAACATGCTCGAGTACATCAGCGCGATGCCCGCTTATGCCGGCAAGGTGGCTGCCTTTGCATCTTGGGATGCCTTCCCGTATATCTTCAACCGCGAACGCAGCGGCTTCTACCTCAACGCCGGCCCTGAAGCGGTGCAAGGGGAAAGCCTGAGCAAAGGACAACAATCGCTGAACGGTATTCTTGCGCATGCCGACAACTCGGAGCAGGCAACGCGCGACGATCGCATTACTTTTCTTTCCGCGCTCGATTACGTAAAGCGCCGCACACCGAAGGTTTTCTTCCTGGGCTTCAGCGGCACCGATGACGCTGGTCACGATAAAAGCTACGACCGGTATCTCCGCAGCGCCAACGAAGCCGACCGCATGATCGGCGAACTGTGGAACCTTGTTCAATCGCTTCCGCAATACCGCGGCAACACCACTTTCCTGATCACCACCGATCATGGTCGCGGGGCGCGCAAGAACACCTGGTACAACCACGGCTTCTTTGTAGGCGGTTCATCCCAAACGTGGATGGCGCTCATTGGCAGTCAGGCAAAGGCGCTGGGCGAAAACAAAGCGCCGGCCCAACTTTACCAAAAGCAGATCGCAGGCTCCATGGCGTGGCTACTGGGCCTGCGCACACGCAGCCGCAATACGCTTCCGCTCACCTGCTTCCGGGCAGTTGCCCCCAACGAACAGTTGGCTGTTAAATAAGTGGCACAGCATAGCCGACGTTGTTGCTAGGTTCAAAATGGCAGGCTTTTTCCGCTTTTCGGCGGTCGATAAACGTCAGGCGCTTCTCCGTTCTTTGTCACGCAGCACCTCCGTCATCCGCGCACAGAGTTCGGTGCGGTCGAAGGGCTTTACGACCGAACCTGTGAAGCCAAGCGCTTCGAGGTCCTGCTCTTCCTTCACAAACGCATTGGCAGTGATCGCATAGATAGCGCCTTGAAAACGCAACTCCTCGCGGAGACGACGCGTTGCTTCATAACCATCCACGTTCGGCATTTGCAGGTCCATGAACACAAGGTCGTAGTGCGTAGCCGCGGCTTTCTGCAATGCGATGGCTCCGTCCTCCGCACGGTCGGCCTCCACGTTCCAGACCTGCAGGTACTTGCGCAACACCACCCAGTTCAGCTGGTTGTCCTCCGCCACCAGCACGCTCAGCCCGCTGAAGCTGGCCGTATCTTCGGGCTTGCAGGGCCGGGCAGCATCCTGCTCTGCGGGTTTATTGAAGGGAAGCGTAAAGTAAAAGGTCGATCCTTCACCGGGGGTGGATTGCACGAAGATCTCCGACCCTTGCAGCTCCAGTATCTTTTTGGTGATGGCGAGGCCCAGGCCAGTGCCGCCAAACTGCCGGCTGATGCCCGCATGGGCCTGGCCGAATTCGTCGAACACGCGCTCAAGCGCATCTTCGGCAATGCCGATGCCGCTGTCGTGCACGGCGAAGTATACTTCCGGCCTTTCAATATTCGAGCCCAGGAGTTTTGCCTTGAGCTGCACGCCGCCGCTCTCGGTAAACTTGACGGCGTTTCCCAATAGGTTGTGCAGCACCTGCGTGAGGCGTGCGGGGTCGCCATTCACCCATTCGGGAACGGCAGCATCCACGCTGAATTCAAGGGTGATGCCTTTGCCGTTTGCCGTTACGGCATGGCTGCGGCTGATGTCGCGTACGAGGTGGAGCAGGTTGAAGTCGATCTGTTCGAAGCGTAGGTTGTTGCCGGTGATCTTGTTGTAGTCGAGCACATCGTTTACCACGCTGAGCAGATGCTCGGAAGCGAACTTCAGCGATTGCAGGTATTCAAGTTGCTGCGCGTTGGGTTGTTCGGCTAGCAGCAGGTTGGTCATGCCAATGACGCCATTGAGCGGTGTGCGGATCTCGTGGCTCATCGTGCTGAGAAACTGCTTCTGCATCTTTCCGGCGAGTTCGGCAAGTTGCTTGAGCTGGAGCTGCTCCCGCGCAATCTGTTGCAGTTGATTGTTCTTCTTACGAAGCTCCAGAAGAAGCGAAGCCTGCCGCGCGAGGCGTCGAAGCGTACTTTTTTGCACCTCTGTAAGTTGACCGGGTTTGTCGGAGAAAACGCAAACCGTACCCAATGCATAGCCGTTCATTGACATAATGGGCGCACCTGCATAGAAGCGTACGCCGGGATGATTGCGCACACCCGGCAGGTCGCAAAAGCGCTCGTCTTCCAACGCATTCTCCACAACAAACAGATCTTCGCCGAGGATGGCGTGGCTGCAAATGGTGAGTTCGCGCGGCGTTTCCGGAACGGGATATCCTTCCGAAGCCTTGTTCCACTGCCGGTGTTCGTCCATCAGCGCCACAAGCGACATCTGCGTGCCGCATACAAGGTTGGCCAGCGCAACGAGTTCGTCGAAGTCGCGCTCGGCGGCCGTGTCGAGGATGTCGTAGGAATACAGGTCCTCGAGGCGCTGGAGTTCGTTGGATGGAAGGGCGGCCGGAATCATTGCTTCGTAAAGTTAAGCCCAATGGCGCACTTCGCGGCGGCTTACCAACCATCTATCACTCACGCTCAAAGGCTCTCGCCGTGCTGGCTGCGGTCGAGGCCGGTGCGTTCTTCTTCGTCGCTCACGCGCAGCGGCAATAGAGAGTTGCTGATGCGCAGGAGGAGCCAGGTGCCTCCAAAGGCAAAGAGCGATACGCCGATGAGTGCACCTGCCTGCACTAGGAACAATTTGCTTTCGCCGAAGAGCAGGCCGTTGCCCGCGATGGCAGGATTGACGCCCTTGCTCGCAAACACGCCGGTAAGCAGCATGCCCGTGATGCCGCCCATGCCATGGCAGGGAAAAACGTCGAGTGTATCGTCGATGCGCGTGCGGCTTCGGAGGATGACCATGACGTTGCTCACAACGGCGCTTATGAGGCCGATCAGAATGGAATGGGGTATCGATACATAACCGGCTGCAGGCGTGATGGCAACGAGCCCGACTACGGCACCGATGCAGGTGCCTGAAGCCGACATTTTGCGACCGCGTGCCGCGTCGAAGAGGATCCAGCCAAACGCGGCTGCGGCAGAAGCGGTAGTGGTGGTTGCCAGCGCGGTTGCTGCAAGGCCGTTGGCTCCGTATGCCGAGCCCGCGTTGAATCCAAACCAGCCAAACCAAAGCAGGCCGGTGCCGAGCAGCACATACGTGATGCGCGCCGGGTTGTGCTCCGCCTCCGATCGCCGGCGCATGTACACTGCAGATGCAAGCGCGGCCCAGCCTGCGCTCATGTGCACCACCGTGCCGCCCGCAAAATCGAGTACGCCTAGTTGAAACAGGATGCCTTGCGGATGCCAGGTGGCGTGCGCGAGCGGGCAATAGATGAAGAGCGAGAAAAGGCAGATGAACAATAGGTAGGACTGGAACCGGATGCGCTCCGCAAAGGCGCCGGTAATAAGCGCAGGCGTAACGATGGCGAACTTAAGCTGGAAGATGGCGAAGAGCACGAGCGGGATGGTGGGCGCAAGCGGGTAGGGGCTTCCATCGAGCACGTTGCGGAACATGAAGAACGTGGCTGGGTTTCCAACGATGCCGTGGAGCGAATCGCCAAACGAAAGCGAAAAGCCCACCATCACCCAAAGGAGCGTGATCACTACCATGCAGATAAAGCTTTGCAGCATCGTGGATAGCACGTTCTTCTTGCTTACCATCCCGCCATAGAAGAAAGCGAGTCCCGGCGTCATAATGAGCACAAGCGCCGCGGCCGTGAGCATCCAGGCCGTGTCGGCAGGGGAGGTGGGGGCTGAAGAAGGCGCTGAAGGGATGGAAGGCACAGCGAAGCAAAGCAGCAAAAGCGAGGTGAGCACAACGATAGGCGCAGGTGCCAGGCGACGGCGCTTTACAGGCGCAGCCGCAGCGGGCCGCGGGTGGTCGGGGATCTCCATGGTCTCCAAAATAAGAAAGCTCACGGCCGGCTGCCTGCATTTTTCCGGCAACGTTTGCACGGTAACCTGCGCTGCCGGCCCTGCCGCGTTAGCACAGGCGCGCGTTTTTCGATATTTTTGCTACGATGCCCAACAAGTCAAGCGACGACCTGTTCAACCTGATTCATTCGCTGCAGAAGGCCGAGAAGCGCAACTTCAAGTTATATATCACGCGCAACTCTTCCAACGAAGACCTCAAGATCGTGCACCTTTTTGATGCACTCGACAAGATGCGCGACTACGACGAGGCGTTACTGCTGAAGAAGGTGCCTTCCATTAAGAAGCAGCAGCTGCCCAACAGCAAGGCGCACCTCTATCGCCAGCTGCTGGCATCGCTGCGGCTGCTCAGCAACGACGAGAACATTGACATCCAGCTCCACGAAAGCCTCGACTACGCGCGCATCCTTTACAACAAAGGCCTCTACCTGCAAAGCCTTCGCATCCTCGAGCGCCTGAAGGAAACGGCAAAGTCGTACAACCAGGATTCGTTTCTTATCCAGATCATCTCGCTCGAAAAGAAGATCGAGGTGCTCCACATCACGCGCTCGATGGAAGGCCGTGCCGAACAACTGACGCACGAGGCCGAGGAGATCAACGAGAAGCGGCGCATCATCACCCACCTTTCCAACCTCGCCCTGCAATTGTATAGCTGGTATATCAAGAACGGCCACGCACGCAACGAGCAGGACGAAGCCGACGTGAAAGAATTCTTCCGCTATCGCATCAACCGCGCACTGCGCGTAGCAGCGAAGCACCTGGTGGCCGGCGTGGAAACCACCCTCCCCGAAGGAACCACCGCAAGCGACCTGGCGCGTATGGGCGTTTCGGCCGAAGCATTGGCGCGCATGGGTTTTTACGAAGCACTGTATCTCTATCAGAGCTACATGTGGTTTGCCTTCATTCGCCAGGATTTCCTGCAATATTATCGCTACGTGCAGAAGTGGGTAGACCTCTTTCAACAGAGCCCACAGATGATACAGGTAGAAACGGGCCACTATATCAAGGGGCTGCACAACCTGTGCAACGCGCACTTCGACCTCCGCAATTTTCGTGGCTTCCAGCAGGTGCTCGATCGCTTTGAAGCTTTCGATGCGTCCGACCTCGTGCAAAGAAGCCATAACAACCGCGTGCAGACCTTCATCTACCTCACCACCGCGCGCATCAACCAGCACTTCATGCTGGGAACCTTTCGCGAAGGCCTTGCACTCGTGCCCTTTGTGGAAGAAAAGCTGACCGAATACAGCGGCTTCATCGACCGCCACCGCGTGCTTGTTTTTTATTACAAGATCGCGTCGCTCTACTTCGGTTCCGGCGATCACGAAAAGGCCATCGACTACCTCCACAAGATCATTCACTGGAAGGTGGATCTCCGCAACGACCTGCAGTGTTATGCCCGCCTGCTGCACCTGATGGCCCACTACGAACTGGGTAACTACGACCTGATGGAATACCTCGTTCGGTCGGTGTACCGCTATATGGCCAAGATGCAGAATCTTACCGTGATCGAAGAGCAGATGTTCGCGTTCCTTCGCCAGCATTTTCATCATTCTCCACGCAGGGTGCACGAAGCCTTCCGCACGTTGCTGGAGCAAATGAAACAGTACGAGAAAAGCCGTTTCGAAACCCGCGCTTTCGCCTACCTCGACATCATCTCATGGCTGGAGAGCAAGGTGCGGCAGGTGCCGATGGCCGAAGTAGTGCGGGAGAAGTATGAGCAGAGCAAGCGCAGGCCGGCACCTCCGGTGCGGGGGAGAACGAACGCAGATCTAATATGATCTTTATGATGGGCGCAGATTAATCGTTAGCCAGCGTAACCCGATCATCGCAAATCCTGATCACATCGCGTATTCCGCCGGCGGCATCTGCGTTCTTCGCTCGAGCGCCAGCAGATCATAATGGAACTTAATCATCTGCGGGGCGCCGCCGGCGGCATCTGCGTTCTTTCTCTGGTGCCGAAGGCACATGAAAAAGCCCCGACTCATCGCCGGGGCTTCCTAATTATTTCTGGTAGTAATTAGCGTTTGGGTGAATTGTTGCTTTTCACAGGGATCGGGACCAGTACCGGTTTCTTCAGGCCAAGCAGCACAGCGATTACGTCTCTCAGGTTCATTCGTATGGGTTTTACGTTGAAATGATAGTACAAAGTACGACCATTTCGTAGTTCTACGATGTTAAAGCACGAAAAGGAAATTTTTTTTCACAGGCTTTGTGCTTTGCTTAGCTTTTCGGCCATGGAAGGAGCAGAACAGCGGGGCGACCGCAAGCGGCGGCTACGCGCCATTATCGGCGGCTCGGCTGGCAACCTCGTAGAATGGTACGACTGGTATGCCTACTCGGCTTTCACCCTTTATTTCGCTCCGCATTTTTTTCCCGGACAGGACGCCACGGCCCAGCTGTTGAATACGGCGGGCATTTTCGCAGTGGGTTTCCTCATGCGTCCGGTAGGTGCCTGGCTCTTCGGCCGCCTCGCCGACCAGAAGGGACGCCGCACGTCGATGACACTTTCCGTGTTGTTGATGTCGCTTGGCTCGCTCGTTATTGCGCTCATTCCCGACTATGCGCAGATCGGCATCTGGGCACCGATCATGCTGTTCGGCGCGCGCCTGTTGCAGGGCCTGAGCGTGGGAGGCGAATACGGCACATCAGCAACCTATTTGTCGGAGATGGCGCACAGCCGCTCGCGGGGCTTTTATTCGAGCTTTCAATACGTAACGCTTATTGGCGGGCAACTGCTGGCAATGGCGCTCCTTCTTTTTTTGCAGGCATTCCTCGGTAAAGGGGCGCTGCAGCAATGGGGCTGGCGCATTCCTTTTGCCATCGGCGCGCTGCTTTCGGTAGTGGCGTTCTACCTGCGCCGCCGCCTCGAGGAAACCGACGCCTTCAAAACCGCAGGCGATGCGCCGCATAAAGGTTCCCTGCGCGAGCTGGCGCGCCATCCACGAGCCGTGTGGACCGTGGTAGGACTCACTATGGGCGGCACGCTTGCATTTTACACCTGGTCGGTTTATATGCAGAAGTTCCTCGTCAATACCGTGCACCTCGAAGTAGCACAGGCCACGCGAATCTCTTTCTGGTCGTTGCTGCTGTTCACCGTGCTGCAGCCCGTTTTCGGGGCACTTTCCGATCGGGTTGGTCGGAAGCCCCTGCTCCTCGTGTTCGGTATCGGTGGTACGCTGGCCACCTACCCGTTGCTGCGTACGCTCGAAACAGCGCAGCATCCGGTGCACATCTTTCTCTTACTGATGGCGGGACTGCTGCTTGTTAGCGGTTATACTTCGATCAACGCCGTGGTAAAGGCCGAACTGTTTCCCGCCCGGATCCGCGCGCTTGGTGTCGGCTTTCCCTATGCCATCACCGCTGCGGTGTTTGGCGGCACGGCGGAATACGTAGCATTGTGGGCGAAGAAGGCGGGTCACGAATCCTGGTTCTACATTTACGTCACCATCTGCATCGCGATCTCCGCCGGGGTATACCTGGGCATGCGCGAAACAAAATCGACGCCCCTGGAAGGCGATACGCCAGCCAGTTAATCGACGCTGGAGTGGGTTGGGCATTCCATTCGGGAAGGGCTCAGATCCTTGCTGCAGCTGCATTTCGGTCTTCATAGGTTTCCGTTTGCTGTCGCAGGGATGGCAGTATTTCGGCTTGTTGCCGCCGTATGGGGTTGGTATTTTTATGATGCCGGGTATCCCGGGCTTTGTACACCTCAAACCACCCGCCAGATGGAAAAGAATACAAAACTCAACAAGCCGCACGCCGAGCGGCTCAGCAGCTTCTCAAAGACCGAGAGCAACAACCTGATCTCCGCAGCCATCCAATGGGGCGAGAAGGAGATCCTTGCGCTTCAGGAAAAGGCACGCCAGTTCCAGCGTCGTTACCCTGCCGGTGGCTACCAGGGACTTTAAGCTCAGCCATTCGCATCCGTATTTCTACGACTCGCCGCCCGCATCTTGCGATTGCCCATCTTTCGGTTGGCGGATAGAGCAGAGCGCTGTTTATTAGCGCCGAACCTCAATCCGATCCTATGCGAAAAATCTGGCTGCTCAGCCTGGCCCTTGTGGCAGGCTGGCACGTGCACGGGCAATCGTACCTGCGCGACAATCTGTTCAACTACAACCTGCCCACCGCCACCATCAATGTGCGCGACCTGGCGATTTACAAAGACAAGCGAATCCTGATGGTTGGCGAATTTCACGCCTACAGTTCGTCGTTGGGTTATGCCAAAGTGATGCGCCTTACGCCGCAGGGCGCACCCGACGCCACTTTTACCTGTCCGACGATTGCAGGCGGCCGCGTCAATGCTGTTGCCATCCAGCCCTGGGACAGTGCGATCATCATTGCAGGCGGATTTTCAACGGTGAACGGCGTAGCCCGGAGCGGGATCGCACGCCTGCTGCCTTCGGGTGCACTCGATGCTTCATTCAACCCGGGCAGCGGCATCAGCGGCTCTTCCTTCGGCGACCTGACAATCTACACGGTGGTGATCCGTAATTCTACGGATGCCACGAAGCGCCGCATTATAGCGGGCGGACTTTTTTCCAACTACAATGGCACAGCCATCGCGTATGGCAACGGGGGCGGCCTCGTGCAGATCAGGCCCGACGGTTCGCTCGATGCGGCCGCATCACCCAGGGTGGAGGGCGCCGTGTATCAACTGGCGCTCGACGAAAACGATAAGATCCTTGCAGGTGGCGAGTTCTACCGGGTCAATGGGGCCGATGTGTGGCGCTTCGTCCGTATTAATACGGATGGCAGCACTGACAATTCGCTGTGGACCGGCCGTTGGGACGGGTTCAACAGCACCGTTACTTCCGTGCACGTTCACGGCGGCAAGATCTACGTTGGTGGCTTTTTTACCCAATATCGGGGTCTTGCCTCCGGGCGCCTGGCGCGGCTCAATGCGGACGGCTCGTATGACGCCACGTTTGCCGTCGGTAGCGGTTTTACAGGCACATCGGGCACAGCGCTTTGCAATCAGGGATACGAGGCGAAGTCGCTCGCATTTATGAGCGATGACCGCATCCTGGTGGGAGGAAATTTCACCGCTTACCAGGGCAACAATGTCAACCGCATCGCTCGGCTCAACACGGATGGCTCTTATGATCCCACCTGCCTCACCGGGACTGGCTTCGATCAATGCATTACGAAGATAGCTTTCCAGGGAGTGGACGACAGCCTCGTGGTGGGTGGATTTTTCAATTCTTTCCGCGGCGAAACACAGGGTACCGTCATCCGCATCCGCAAGCCGCCAACGCCGCTGCTGCTGGCCTCCGGCGATGCGCCCGCACCGCATGGGATGCAATCTGCTTCCGTTGTTCCATCCGTCTTTCCCAACCCGTTCAACAGCCATCTATCCGTCACCATTCCGGGCGTTCCGGATAGGGCAGTGCAGGTAGCGTTGTTGTCCGCCGAAGGCAAGCTGCTTTTCAATTCGATGCTTCGCTTAAAACGTGGTACGGTAGAAATACGGTTTCCCGCTTTACCGCCCGGCATGCACCTGTTGCGCATTATTGCCGGCAACGAGGTGGAAATCCATCGTTCCCTTGTTGTAAAAAGCGCGCAGCCCTAACCGTTAACATCCGTTTTTTTGCGCTTCGCTTACCTTGTTGTGCGATTCGCCGAAGTGCAGTTGGCATAGTTGTTCAAACAACCTTTTTTAGCAACCGGAGAAATGTGTGTGTTCTCCTCCCTATGAAAACCATCCGGTATCCTTGAAAAACCATCCATGATCCTTTGAAAGACCGGCAAGATCATTCTGTCCTGAAAAACCAACCGAGCCACCATGATTCTTCACGCTTCGGATAATTGGTTAGAATGACTGCGAGAGGCGCTCCACGGAGCGCCTCTTTTTTATCCGCCGATCCACCGCTTGAACTCGGGCACCTTGTCGCGGCTTACGAACACTTCCTCCCTGAAAGGCGGCACCAGCACCAGCTTCAGCCGGTTGCTCGGGTGCATCGTGATGCCGGTGATGGCTTTGAACTGTACAATGTGCGACCGGTTGATGCGGAAGAAGTGCGCCGGATCGGTGAGCGACTGGAGCTCCGTGAGTGAGTGCTCCACGATAAAACGCTTGTCCTCCCACGTCTTGATAAAGGTGATGTTGTTGTCGACGAAAAAATAGGCGACATCTTCCACCGCGATGGGGATCAACCGCTCATTGATGCGGATCAAAAAACGCCGCTTGAATTTTTCGGGATGCGGAAATGCGCAGCTCCGTGGTTCGTGGTGCTCCATTGTAGGTTAGGTTGGCTTCACGGCAAGTTGCAGGTTTTCGGCCGGTCGCGCCGAGGCAACGTTCTTGTACTGCCAATGCCGTCACCTGAACGGTTCCATTGGCTGGATGAATTGCTTACTGGCTCCGTTCGACTTTATGTTGCTGCACCGGAACGGTTTTGAGGTAGGCCCAGATCGCGCGCACTTCGTTGTCGGTAAGCTGCGCATAGGGCTGCATCGGTTCGCGAAGCGGATCGCCGCCGTTGGGCACCTGTCCATACTTCACTGCGCGAATGAAATCGTCTTCGCTCCAGTTGCCAATTCCCGTGTTCTTGTCCATGGTGATATTGAGCGATACGATCTTCTTACCCGCTGTGTTGAACAACTCGTTGCCGCCGCCAAAAAAGCCCGGCGATTTTTCAGGATTGAAGTAATCATTCTTTGCAAAGTCGCGCGAGTGGCAGCTGAAGCACTCGAGCTGCCCGAGCGCAATGTAACGGCCCCAGGCTACGCGATCGGTTGTATCGGGAGCTGCAATCGGCTGCTTCGGGTATGGAAACGGTTTCATGGCTTTAATGTTGGTCAGGAACTTCGTCAGGAAGGAAGGCTTCGTGTCGGGCTGCACGGTATTGTCGGCCTCTACCCAGGCATGACCCGAGCGCAGAAAGGCGATGACGGAATACAGGTCTTCATCGGAAAGGTGAACGAGCTTGGGCATGTAGGGCGGCAGGTAGGATCCATCTGGCTTAATGCCGGTGCGCAGCAGGTAGGCGAGCTGGCCGTCGGTCCAGTTGCCGATGCCATGTGCTTTGTCGTTGGTGATGTTGCGCGAATAAATGACGCCAAACTGCGGCGCTTCTGAAAGAAGGCGGCCCGTGAATTTATTGGTGTTGGCGTCGAGATGGCAATTGCGGCAAAGCATCGAAGCGAGCTTTTGTCCTTGTGCTAAGCGCGCTTTTGTTGCGTCCACGTGCAGCTCCACTTTTTCGGCAGTGTAAGCGGGAATTCCTCTTATAGAAATGTAGGATGCGAACAGTCCAACAAGAACGATCAGCACCAGGAGCAGGATGCCGAGGTACCTCAAAACCTTTTTCATACAAAAGCAGTTTACAGGTGATGGTTGCGGTGTCCTTCTCAGCGTTGGCAGTTGTTAAGCTAGAAATAATTCTACATTTAACCTACAGCGCGCCAAAAAAGCTTATGAGAATTTTCCGCTTGCTCTATGTACAGGTACTTGTCGGCATTGTGCTCGGCGTTCTCGCCGGACTTTTCTTCCCCCGATTCGCGCCGGTAGCCAAGGGCATCAGCGAGGTATTCATCAACGCCATACGCATGGTCATTGCACCGGTGATCTTCTTTACGGTGGTGGCGGGCATCGCCGGTGCAGGCAACCTGAAACAGGCGGGCCGCGTGGGACTAAAGGCCTTCATTTATTTCGAGATCGTCAGCACGATAGCCTTGCTCCTGGGCCTCCTCATGGGCAACCTGGTGCAGCCGGGCAGGGGCGCGGCGCACGGCACGGGCAAAAGCGGGCAGGTGCAGGAGCTGACGCAAAAGGCCGCCGCGATGGACTGGGGATCGTTCTTTACCCACCTTGTTCCCGCCAACATTGTAGATGCATTTGCCAAAGGCGAGATCCTCCAGGTATTGCTCTTTAGCATTCTCTTTGCCGTAGGTCTACGGTCGGTGGGTGCCCGGGGTGCCGCATTGTTGCAAACCTTCGATACGATCAACGGGGCGCTTTTTCGCATCCTCCATATCGTTATGCGCGCCAGTCCGCTCGGTGCTTTTGGCGGGATGGCCTTTACGGTGGGGAAGTTCGGCGCAGGAAGCCTCGCCGCAATGGGCCGGCTAATGGCAACCTTTTATGGAACGGGATTGATCTTCCTGTTCGTGGTGCTGGCGCTGCTGTGCCGTTGGCAGGGCTTTTCATTTCTGAAACTGCTACGTTACATCCGTGCGGAACTCGCCATCGTGCTCGGCGCCAGCAGCAGCGAGCCGGTGTTGCCCTCGCTGATGGAAAAGATGCGCCGCGCCGGAGTAGAAGAGGAAGTGGTCGGGCTCGTTGTGCCCACGGGATATAGTTTCAATCTCGATGGCACGGCCATATATCTCAGCATGGCTACCTTATTCATAGCGCAGGCCTATAACGTACCGCTGGGATGGGCCGAGCAGCTAACGATCGTGGGCGTGCTGCTGCTCACGAGTAAAGGTGCTGCGGGCGTAACGGGTAGCGGGCTACTCGTGCTCGCGTCCACGCTGGGTGCGCTGAAGATCATCCCGGTGGAAGGGCTGGCATTGCTCGTAGGGGTGGACCGTTTCATGAGCGAAGGCCGGGCGCTGGTCAATTTTATTGGAAATGCGGCTGCCACCGTGATCGTGGGCCTGAGCGAAAAGGCGGTGGACCGCGACCGGCTTCAGGCCGCACTTGATGGCCGTATCAGCGACGAACCGTAGAACTACGATACGGCCTTGCTCCAGCCGAGAAGGCTGTGCAGCCCCGAAATGTGGAGAAGCGCTTCGTTCAGGAGTATAGCCGCCTCCTTCCCAAGTTGGGCAAACGGTTGGTCGCTGTCGATGGGAATGCCGCTGCGTCGCTGAATCGGCATGTTCGAACCCTGATTGCCTGGCCAGCTATGGAGATAAACGCATCCTTCGAGGGCACCGGGTAGCGGAGCCGGGAGGAGGCTGAAATGTACATTCCAGCCTCCGTGCCGCACAGGCTCCAGCAACATAGGGTTTATCGTGGCCGGGAAGCCAAAGGCAAGCACCAGGTCGGGTGCCGTTTCCCGGATCAGTTCGGACAGCTGCATATTCCATTCATCGTGCTCCACCTGCCAGCAGGGCATTTGGGCCTCGGCAGCCCATCCTTCCAACAGCTCGCGTTCGCTGCGTGCCGAGCGGCCTTCCGACGCCGGCATACAAAGCAACGAAACGCTGTGCCCCTGCCCGTGCAGCATTTGCAGGGTGGGAAGGGCGGCCGCGCAACTCGAAAGGAAAATGATTCGCATCGTGGTAAACAGTTGGAATGTGACGACTCCGGAACGAAAGTAGGGGAAAGGCCGGCGCCTGAAAGAGCCGCGGTAGGCAGCCTTCCTTTGCTGGGATCGAGTCGCGGAATTGCAGGGAATGAATGTTATATTGCACATCCTTCAATCAACATGCAAGACGAAATAGCCGTATTGATCATAGAGGACGAGGACTTCTGGGTGCGTAGCCTCAGCAGCAATCTCGACTCGTTCGGATTCCGGATCGCGGGCTCCGCGAGTGACCTGCCTTCAGCCGTGCAGGCGTTGAGCGAATGCACCTACGACATTGTGCTGCTCGACATACACCTCGGTGGACGCGAAAGCGGAATCGAGCTGGGTCACATCATCCATGGCAAGCATCAAAAGCCTTTTATCTACATCACAGCCAGCTACGATGCAGCGACCGCCCAGGCCGCCATCAAGGCGCATCCTTCGGCCTACCTCACCAAGCCGCTCAACCCTTCCACGCTTTTCGCAACCATCCAGACTGCGCTGCTCAACTTTGCGTCGAGAGCCACGGCACAACCCGGCAAGGAGCCCGATTCCGTGGATTCGTTCTTTGTGAAACAGGGAGACAAGTACAAGAAGATCTTCTGGAAGGATGTTGTAGGACTACGGTCGGAGAAAAACTATACGGGCGTGCTCAACGCTGTTGATGGCACCACTTCTTTCCTCCGCAGCACGCTCCCGAAAACACTCAGGTACCTCGTGCCCGAACATCTGCAGGATCGCTTCATCCAGATCAATCGCGCCGAGGCGGTTCAGCTTTCGTTCATCCAGGAATTTGCAAAAGACGAAGTGCGCACGCCACTCGGGAACTTCGCCGTGACGGAAAGCTACCTCCGCAACCTCAAGGAAAAGCTGCGCATTCTCGGTTAAGCGGCTGCGTCATCCTTCGGTAACAGCGGCAGCCGGACCAGGAAAGTGGTACCCGCTCCGGGTTCGCTTTGCAAGTGCAGGGTGCCTTGATGTTCTTCTACGATATCGCGCACGATCGAAAGCCCCAGGCCATAGGAATGTTCGCCCGCCGTACCTTTTCGGCGCGCCGTCGTGAAGCGTTCGAAAACTGCTTCGTGGCGTTCCACCGGTATTCCGATGCCTTTGTCGGAAACTTCGATCACTGCCTCGGCACCTTCGCGGCGCAACCGTATTTCTACGGGACTTCCCGCCGGGCTGAACTTGATTGCATTTGTCAGCAGGTTGCTCACTACTCGCTGGATGCGCTCGGCCTGCGCCACCACCATCAGGGGTTCGCTATCGAGCGCTACCGCCAGTGGCTGCTGTTTCTCCCGAGCCTTGAAGGCAAGCATATCTACAACTCCCTGCACCAGCGGTTGAAGCGCACAGGTATGAAAGGCAAGCTTTTGTTCTTTCAATCCGAGCAACTCGTTGGTAAGCGTCAGCGCCTGGCTACTGGCATCGCGGATCATCTGCAGTTGCGCGCCCAGCGACGGATCCACGTCTTCCAGCAGCAATTGGTCGGCTACGTAGGCCGTAACGCCGATCGGGCTGCGCAGGTCGTGGGCCACCACGTTTAGGATGCGGTCTTTTTCGAGGTTGGCGCGTTCGAGCGCTGCTTTCTGACGGCCGATCTGTTCATTCAGTTCCTTTTGTTCTGCAAGGTTGCGCCTGTTGCGACTGAAAAAGAGCCAGATGAGCGCCATGAATCCCAAAGCGCACATTACCGCAACAATGGCCGCGCCCAGCCAGATCTTCTTGATCTGGTTGTCCTTGCGCAGCAGTCCGATCTGCAAATCCTGCTCGTGGTTGCGCAGTTGCCGCGTTATGTCGGCCTTTTCGAGGCTGCGCTGCTCTTTATCCAGCGAGTCGCGCAGGTTCATATAGTCTTTGAGCGCAGCCAGTTCTTCCAGTTGTTGCCCGGTCGAATCGTAATACACGTAGGTAAGCCGGTGCCATTCGCCTTCTCCCTCGGGAATGTTGAGCGTATCGAGTGCGGCGCGGGTGCTGTCGAGGAGGCGGTGCATTTCGGGGTAGCGGCGCTGGCGGCCAAACACGCCGGCAAGCTGCAGCGACACCAGCTGTGCGTCGATCAGGTCGCGGCCATGGCGGTTGTTGAGGGTGAGGCTTCTGCGAAAGAGCCGCTCGGCTGAATCGAGTTGAGAGCGGGCTACAAAGATCTTTGCCATATTGCCCAGCGCAACTCCGTGGATGATATCCATCGATACCGGCCCGAGCGAATCCCGGAACGACTCGGCTACCTCAAGCTCGCGACGGAAGTGGTAGAGGGCGCTGTCATACTTTTTCAGGTGCACGTAACAGAGGCCGATGTTGCCCTGGATCTCCTGTTGCTGCAGCGCTACGGGCGTGCTTTGCGGCATGCACGTTGCCTGCCGCGCATAGGCATCCTTGAAATTGTGCAACGATTCATCGAAGCTTTTCTGACGATATAACGCCATCCCGATATTGTAGTAATAGATGCTCTGCTCGCAGGTGTCGAGAAATTGCTCTACGGTGTTCTTCGCCTGGATGTAGTAGGCATTGGCATCTTCGAATTTCTTCAGGCGGAAGGCCAGTTCGCCGCGGATCATCAGGTAGCCCGAATAGGTGCGCGGGTAAGCGCGCTTCTTTTCATAGGTATCGAAAAGCGCGATGGCGCTGTCAATGACGCGTGTGCTCGCGTTGTAATTACCCGAAAAAAAGTAATGGTAGAAGTGCTCTACGTCGAAGCGGGCGGCACGCACAAAGAGGTTTTCGGTAGGATGCGCAAGGAGGATCGAATCGTACACGCGCAGGCCGCTTTCGAGGCGTCGGTCGCGCTCGATGACGCGGTAGGCCGGGCGGAAGATGGGTTCCCAGCGTGCGCGTATGACCTTTTCCGAGCGCGGCATTTCGTCCCGGCAGGCCGGTAGCAACAAAGCCAGTATCCAACAGCAGAGCAGGTAGCGGATCATGAGGGTAATGAACGGACGGAAATAAACGAAAAAGAACGCTGCCTGGATTGGATGCCGGCGGTTACAGTTTATTGAAGCGGATCGACTCGTTGCTGCCGTCGGCCAGAATCACCTGCAACAGGTAGCTGCCCGCGGGAAGCGCGTCGAGATCGAACTGCACGAGGTTGCTTCCAACAGCTACCTTTTGTGTGCGCTGCTGCACGAGGCGCCCTCCCATATCTACCAGGCGGAATTGTGCGTCCTGTGCCTTTCCCGAAAGAACCGTGGTTTGTATCTGGTTGCGGGCGGGGCTCGGGTAGATGCCTGCGCTCAGCACGCTTCCACGGCCTTCGCCGATGCGCAGCACCGAGCTGTATTGCGCCGCACCAGACGCGTCCAGTTGCTTCAAGCGGTAGTGCCAGCTTGCAGCGCCCGTATTTGCGTCGGTAGCGCTGTAATCGAGGGAACTATTGCTGTTGCCGCCAGGAGCGCGGCTGGCAATGCGTGCGATCGCAGTGAAGTTGCGTCCATCGGCAGAGCGCTCGAGCTCGAAGCCCGCGTTGTTGGTCTCCTGGGCCGTTGTCCAGCGCAGCACATTGCCAGTGCTTTCCTTCCGACCCGTGAACGAAAGGAACCGGACGGGCAGCACATTGCCGCCCTGTGCTACGATCCACGGAGAGAATTGCGTAAAGCCCGAAGCAGTGGCCGTGCGCACGCCACCTGGAGTGCCTGTGGGCGCGATGTTGCCGGTGGGGGTCGTCCATACCGTGCCGTTATAGCGTTTGAAAGTGACGTTGCCACCGGTGTTCCAGCTTCCACCAAGGATGCCTGCATCGCCTTCGTTGTATTGGAAGGTTAGCGTGGCTGCCGAAGGAGCTGGGTTGATGGAGGGCGTGATGGTCCAGGTGCGCTGGATGCTCTCGGCCGAAGTAGCGATAGCAGGCGTAATAGCGCCCGAAACGTTTACCGTCCAGTCTAGATTGCTGGGCTGTTTGATGGTGAGCGGCGAATAGCTGTCGCTGCTGGCGCCAACAACAAACTGTTTGCCCGCGGCGTCGACATTCCGTAGAACTACGGAACCAGCTCCATTGGTCACCACAAAGTTGGATGCATCACCAATCATCGATCCGCCGATGCTCAGGCTGTTGCCGCCAATCAGAAATTTAGAGCCGCCGCTCATTGAAACATCGCCACCGATGGTGACGGCTGCTTCGGATGTCTTCTCACCATTAGCAAGCGCGAGGTGGTGATAGTCGCTGCGTCCGCTTACTACCTGCTCCGCCGACGCAGTGTAGGCAATGGTCGACCCCGTGGCCAGGATGATCACAGGGTTGTTCGTATTCCTGATGGCCGTTGCACTGCCACCGCTGAAACCTGCTGTATTGCTGGTTTTGAAGGTGCCGTTGATGGTAATCGTGGCACCAGATCCCGCCGTCAGCGAATTGCTTCCAGCATCAAACGAAGCGCCGCTGTTCACTTTCAGGAACCCATTGCCGTTGATGGTAACCGCCTGATCCAGCTGCACATCCCCAGAGGTATTGGAGACCGTGATAGAGCGTACGGCGGTGATGGAGCGGCCACTGAAGCCCGTGCTCTGGCTGCCGGTAAATACGAAATCGATGTTAGAGTTGGGAGTGATCGTAACCGTATTGGCTATGGCGGAGCTGATTCCGCTGGGGTTGGCAGTTCCCAGCGCGCCAGTGGAACCAACATTGATAGTGCCCGTGCCGGTGATCTGGTAAGCGCCGGTGTTGAGCGTGCCATTATCGTTAAGCACATAACCCGAAGGAAGCGCGAGGTTGCCGATCAGTGTCTGGCTTGCGGTGCTTCCAATGGTGATGTTGGGCATGTTAGGCGTATTGACCAGCATATTGCCCGTGCCGGTGAGGTTGAGCGTGAGCCCGCTGATATTGCTGCCGGGTGCCTGGTAGGTTACACTGCCACCGATGTTGAAGGTGCTCGGGGTAACATTGTAAAAATTGAGCGATGTGTTGCTGCCAACGGTAAAGTTGCCATTTATGTTCAGCGTTGTTCCTCCAAAAAGATTGTAGGTGCCGGTGGCGCTGAGCGCGAGGCTGTTATACGTGAAACCGGTGTTGATTACACTATTGTTGTTGGTAAGATAATTGATCGTTCCGGCGTTGGCAGAGGTGATGCTTCCCGGGTTGAACGAGTTGAGAATGCCGACGGTGCCAGTGCTGAACTGCGTCCCCGTTGCGCCGGTAAGGTTCAGGTTATAGTAATTGAAGGGTGCCACCGTTTGGTTTGTTCCGCTGTATTGCACCGTGTAGTTGGTGCCCCCGGATGTTATGGCGCCGGGGTTGAAGCTGCCCTGGATGTTGTGCGTAGCGTATCCGTCGAACGTAACGAGGCTGGGGTTGGTGGCGCCCACCAGGCTCAGGTTGTAATAATTGAAGGAAGGAACCTGTTGGTTGGTGCCAATGAATTGGATGGTGCCCTGTGTAGCGGTGCTGCCCTGATATTGCGTGAACGAGCCGCCAATGCCGATCGTTCCGGCCGGGAAGCTGCGGCTGGTGTTATTCAGATCCAGGTTGTGGTAGTTGAAGGCCGCGATGGACTGGCCTGCTGAGCCGCGGTAGCGGAACGTGCTGCCGGAGTTGGCCGTTGTGATGCTGCCCGGCGTGAACGTGTTGTAGATGTCGATGGCCGGGTTGCTCGAGGTAGAGAACGCGGTGCCCGAAGCGCCGGTCAGATCGAGGTTGTAGTAGCCAAAGGCCGGCACGGTTTGATTCGTTCCGCTAAAACGGATCGTGCCTTGCCCTGCGCTCTGAAAGTTGCCTGGAAGAAAGTTGTTTCCAATGCCTACGGTTCCGGAAGGATATACAGCACTGGCAACGCTGCTTACGTCGAGGTTGTAGTAGTTGAAAGCGGTAAGCGACTGGCCTGTAGTACCAACATATTTGATGGTGCCTTGCGTCGCAGTGGTAATGCTGCCGGGTAGGAAGCTGCCCTTCACCGACACGGTGCCCGAAGGGAACGTAGTGCCGGTAGCTCCCTGAAGCGATAGGTGGAAATACGGGAAAGAAGCATCCACTACCTGGTTGTTGCCTTTGTATTGGATCGTAAATCCGCTGTTATTGTAGTTGACGTTCGTGGCGCTGTGCGTGAAAGCACCGGTGATGCCGATGGTTCCGGAAAGGTTGAGATACTGGCCCCCCCGGTTGCCCGAAATGATGAGGTTGGCATAGTCGCGCACCGTGATCTGCTGGTAATCGCCGCCGTAGAAATCCACGGTGGACGAGCTGCCCAGAGTATAGGTTACGCCCGAAGCGATCGTTCCGTTCGTGAGGCCGTTGGAGTTTCTCACCCGCAGCGTGCCGTTGATGGTTACCGTGCCCATTCCATTGATGCTCACGGAATGGTTCAGCGCGTCGAGCGTGCCATCTACAATGAGCGATTTAATGGAGACCGAAGCCGTCATGGTAACCGCGATGCCGTTGGGGATAACTACGTCGTCGCTGTTGCTTGGCAGAACGCCACCCAGCCAGGTGGAGGTGCTGCTCCAATTGCCCGAGGAGCCGGCTGTTACCGTGCCCGCCTGCGCGGCAAAGGATAAAAGCATGATCGAAAGAACCAGAACGAGGCGGTGAAGGGGATAGGTACGCATATTGAAGTAGTTTGGCTCGTAAATTCACTTAGTAAAATTACGGTGCTAAGATACTAGTGTTTCTACTTATATCAAAAAGGTAAATCCTATTATCGGCAGTAAGGCTTTTTTTGCCGTTGAACTGCCCGGGTTAACGGTGGCCGGATTCGCCTTAAATTGGGTATCATAACCCTTCGCCATGCTTAGCCGTTTCGTTTACTCGCCGTTTGCCGCGCTCATGCTGCTTTCCTGCAGCAACCCAACTGTGCAAACATCTTCCACGCCCCGCAGTGACTCGTCGCCGGTGGAAACGGCGGCTCCGAACACGAAATATCAACCTGCGTTTGCCGGGCAAACCCGCATCCGAGGCGTCCACACGGCTACTCCCTGGGAAGGAAAAGTGCTTACCCGCGAGCTGCAAAGACCCTGGGGACTGACCGCCTTGCCCGATGGGCGGCTGCTCATCACCGAAAAAGGAGGCACGCTGCGCATCGTGCACAACAGCACCGGAGCGCTCAGTGCGCCCATCGGCGGCCTCCCCCACGTGGAAGACGCGGGACAGGGCGGCCTGCTCGATGTGGCCCTCGACCCTGACTTCGCTCAGAACCGCACCCTTTACTTCACCTTCTCCGAGCGCGTTTCGGGCGGCAACCTCACGTCGGTAGGAAAGGGGCAGCTCTCCGCAAACGAGCAGCAGGTGGAAAATGCCCGCGTCATTTTCCGGGCGCTCCCGGCATACGACGGCACCCTGCACTACGGTGGACGGATCGCTGTGAGCCGGGATGGCTACCTGTTCCTTTCCACCGGCGAGCGCTCCGACCTCGCCACGCGGCCGCAGGCCCAGGTGCTCACTTCCGCGCTGGGCAAGATCCTGCGCATCACCCGGGAGGGGCAACCTGCGCCCGGTAACCCGTTCGCCGGCCGCAACGATGCGCTTCCCGAGCTTTGGTCGTTTGGCCACCGCAACGTGCAGGGCCTTGCGCTCCACCCCGAAACCGGCGCGCTCTGGAACTCCGAAATGGGCCCGCGCGGCGGCGACGAGATCAACCGCATCGAAGCCGGAAAGAACTATGGCTGGCCGGTGATCACCTATGGCATCGAGTACAGCGGCAGCATGGTGGGCGCAGGCATCACGCAGCAAACCGGCATGGAGCAGCCGGTGTATTATTGGGATCCAGTGCTTTCGCCAAGCGGCATGACCTTTTACAGCGGCACCGGCCTCGCCGAATGGAAAAACAACCTGTTCATCTGCGGCCTCAGTTCGCAGCACATAGCCCGCATCGTGATCGAAAACGGCCGCGTAACAGGGGAGGAGCGGCTGCTGGAGGCGGAGGGCCATCGCTTTCGTTCCATCACCGAAGGAAAGGACGGCGCACTGTATGCCATCACCGATGGCACACCCGGTTTGCTGTACCGCATTGCGAAACGATAGGAAGTTGCGCCCTGATACGATACTGTTGGGAGAAACAACAAAGCCCTGGCCGGCGCGCCGGGGCTTATCTTTAGTTCGATGCCGGTTGAAGAAACATACTACCCGTCGGGCGCGGTGCATGCACGGCGCACCACCGAAAACGGGCAGCCTGCGAATGGCTGGTCGGTGGAGGAGTTTCACGTTAATGGACAACCGGCGCGCATTGAATGCTGGAGCCATGGCCTCCTCATCGAAGTAAAGATGTGGAACGACGAGGCCACCCTTGTAACACACCAGATTTACAACCATCGCCTCAAACAACTGGTAAACCGCCCCGATGTGAAGCCTTATGCCAGGCCCAATGTCGTAGTGGGCTTCGGGCATATGGGTTTTTACTTCCGGCACCTGCCTGCCATTGCTGCTTACATTGGTGCGGAGTACGACGAAGACGCGCTCGACGCAGCCTATCATCGCTGGATGCACCGCGCCGCGCCCGAGCGCGAGCCCGACGAGGAATGGGAGCCCGAAACACAAGCCTGGTTGCTGAAAGGCAGCCGAATGCGTTTCGGACTTTGGTTCGAAGAAGGCGAAATGCTGTACCAGTGGCAACTATGGGCGCCCGACGAAGAGCGCTATTGGGAAGCGCGTGCGTTTATGGAAGCGCTTCCGCGCTAGTCCTTCAGCTCGATCCACACCGGCGCGTGGTCGCTCGACTTCTCCCAGCCGCGTACGTCGAGGGCTACACCCGCGGCTTTCAGGCGCGGCACCAGCTCGTCGCTCAAGAGGAAGTGATCGATGCGGATGCCTGCGTTGCGCGAGAAGGCGTTGCGGAAATAATCCCAATACGTATAGATCGTTTCGTCGGGATGGAGGTGGCGGACGGCGTCTGTCCAGCCTTGCTTGAGCAGCTTTGCAAAGGCCTCGCGCGACTCGGGGAAGAAGAGCGCGTCGCCGGTCCAGCGTTCGGGCTTGTACGCATCTTTCGGGGTAGGGATCACGTTGAAGTCGCCAGTGAGCACCACGGGCTTTTTGCTTTTCAACAATCCTTTTGCGTGGTCGTTCAGGCGTTGCATCCAGGCCAGCTTGTAGTCGAACTTTGGGCCGGGGGCGGGGTTGCCGTTGGGCAGGTAGAGGCAGCCGATGCGGATGCCGGCCACGTCGGCCTCGATGTAGCGGCTTTGCACATCCTCGGGGTCGCCGTCGAGGCCTCGCCGTATTTCTACGGGAGTGCCCACGCGCGAGAGGATGGCCACGCCGTTCCAGCTTTTCTGCCCGTGCCAGATAGCTTCGTAGCCCAGGTTGTTGATCGCTTCGAGTGGGAAATCTTCCTGCTGCTTTTTCAGTTCCTGCAGGCAGGCTACATCGGGTTGCTGCTCTTCGAGCCAGCGGAGCAGCACGGGGAGGCGTGCGTTGATGCCGTTGATGTTGTAGGTGGCGATCTTCATCGTTGGTGAAATTAGGGATCGGACGGAAAAAAGCGTTTTTTTGCGCAACATGGCTTCAGACCAGAAAAGAGAAGGAATACTCGAGGCTGCGATCCGGCGCTTTGCCCACTTCGGAGTGGCCAAGACCACCATGAACGAGATCGCCGCCGACCTGTCTATTTCCAAAGCACTCCTTTATTATTACTTCCCCGATAAAATGAGCCTGTACGCCGCGGTGCTCGAGCACATTTCCGGGCTCGACCGCGTGCGGCACGAGGCCGAGCTGGCTGCAGAGGATGATCCGATCCGCGCCATCGAACGCTACCTGGAAATAAGAACGGAATTCATTCTGAAGTACTACCAGGTGCTCGAACACCTCAAAACCTACACGCCCGCCAATCTGCCCGAGCCACTGCTGCGCATCTTTGATCAGTTGCGCAAGCTGGAGCTGGACCGCATCGCAGCCATAATGGAAAAAGGAAAGAAGAGCGGTCTTTTCCGCATTGACCAAGCCCGTAAAACAGGCGAGCTCTATTTCGACTTCCTCGACGGCTTCCGCCAAAGCCAGCTCGCACTCCAACCCAACATCTTCCCCGACAAAAAACAATTCACCGCGTTGCTCAAGCGCGAGAAGGAGTTTTCACGAATTTTTATGAACGGACTCACCTGCGATCACTGATCGCATTTTTTTTGCCCTTACCTTTGACTTTTAAAACAAAAAAGTCAGACAGTCAAAAGGTAAAATGAAAGAGCCGGTACAAAAAGAGCGGATCCTGGAGGCAGCACGAAAGCGGTTCGCGCATTTCGGCAGCGCCAAAACAACGCTTACCGAGATCGCCGACGACCTGTCGCTCAGCAAGCAGGCGCTCCATCACTACTTCCCCGACAAGCAGTCCATCATCCGTGCAGTGACCACGCAGCTGCTCGAGCAATACATGGAGGCGTTGGAGGCCGCGCTTGCGCAAAGCAGCAGCGTGTTTGCAGCGCTGATGGCCCTGGTGGACGTGCGCAACCGATTCGGGCGCCCGAACCACCTCTTTTTCGCCCAGCTCGAAAGCGATGGCCAGTGGTTCAACCGCGACGCACGGGCAATGCTGCTCGGCATGGCCCGACGCGAACGCAGGCTGCTGGAGGGCCGCCTTGCACAAGGCATCGCCAGCGGCGAATTACGCCTGGAAGATCCACGCGCCACTGCCCGCATCGTGCTCGAAACGCTTACCGCCATTGGCCGCACCGCCCGCAACTGCCCGCCCGACGAAACGCTTTTTGAAACGCGCGAACGGCAGCAACGCGAGCTCGTAACCCTTATCTATAACGGACTCGGAAAAGAAACATGGAAACACTGATCCGCGATACCGCACGCCAGCTTTTTTTCAGCTACGGGCTGAAGAGCATCAGCATGGATGATGTGGCGCGGCAGTGCGGCATCTCCAAAAAAACGCTGTACCTCCACTACCACGATCGCGAAGCACTCGTTGACTCGGTGCTGCGCACCTTGCTGGAAGAGCAGCAAGCCGCGCTTGCCACGGTTCGGCGCGAAGCCGCCAACGCCGTGGAGGAATGCGCGCTGTCGCTCCACGAGCCCTTTGAACTGTGGGCCCAGGTCAACCGCGGATTTTATTACGATCTCGAAAAGTCGTTTCCGCAGGCATGGAAGCGGCTCAACACCCACGCAGGAAAAATACTGAAAGGAGCCGTGGAAGCAAACCTGGTTCGCGGGCTGAACGAACGCATCTATCGCCCCGGCCTCCCGCTCGGCTTCTGCGCCGACCTCCGCCTGCAGCAGCTGCGCACAGCGCTTGCACCCGAAAATTTCGGCGACGGCCGCAGTGCGCCGCTTCCGCTGATGCAATCGCTCACGCTTTTCTACCTGCAGTCGGTAACCAACGAAAAAGGACGCAAGCTCATACCCAACTATTTCAACGAGAATTATGAATAGGAACAACAAAAGAAGAACAAAGGGCTTCGTGTGGATGCTGCTGCTGCTCTTTGCGGGCGGCGGAGCATTTGCCCAGGCCCCTGCGGCACCGCAGCCGCTCACGCTCAGGGAGGCGGTAAGCTACGCGCTGAAGGCCAACAGCGATGCGCGCAAGGCCCGCCTCGACATCGAGAACGCGGAATACCGCATTGACGAAGTGCGCGCATCCGCTTTGCCGCAGGTAGCGGGCACTTCATCACTAACCTATAACCCGTTGCTGCAGAAGTCGGCGTTGCCCAACATTTTTGGTGCAAATCCCAACCCGAGCGAGACCATCCTCATTGCCTTCGGGCAAAAATGGAACGCCAATGCCGGACTTTCGGTTCAACAAAACCTGTTCAACAAGTCGGTATTCACCGGCCTGAAGGCAGCGCGTACCAGCCGCGAGTTTTACCAGCTCAACGCGCAGCTCACGGAGGAGCAGGTGATTGAGCAGGTGGCCACGAATTATTATGGCGTGCTGGTGCAACGGCAGCAGGTGGCAGTCATTGATTCGTCGCTGGCCAACACGCGCAGGCTGCAGGCAGTGCTGCAGGGACTGCTGGAGAATGGCCTTGCGAAGAAGATCGACGTAGACCGAATTGCCGTAAGCAGCTCCAACCTCGAAAGCAGCCGGCAGCAGGTGCTCAACGGCGTTGCACTGCTCGAGAACCAGCTGAAATTGTATATGGGCATGCCCATCACCACACCCATTTCCATCCCCGATGTGGACCCCTTGAGCATCGTGCCGCAGGCTGTGCCGCTCAACGATTCGATCGACCTTGCGCGCCGCACCGAGATCCTCGTGCTCCGTAAGCAGGGCGAGCTGTTGCAGCAGCAAAAAGAAAACTACCGCAACGAGTATTTTCCCACGCTTTCGCTCGGAGGAAACTATTCCTACCAGGGCACGGGCAATACGTTCCCGGTGTTCAAAGGGCAAAGCGCGGGTGCCAACTGGTTTGGCGCGGCGGCGGTGTCGCTCAACCTCCGGGTGCCCATCTTCAATGGCGGCGCCACGCGGGCACGCATCCGCCAGGCCGACATCGGCATCCGCAAACTCAACGAAGACCTCAACAACGCTTCGCTGGGGCTCAACCTCGCGTATGAAAATGCGCGGACGCAGATCAACAACAACATCCTCACGCTGAACAACCAGCGCGCCAACGTGCGCCTGGCCGAATCGGTGTTCCTCAATACGCAAAACAATTACAACAACGGCCTCGCTTCGCTTACCGACCTCCTCGACGCCGAGCGCTCGCTCACGGAAGCCCGCAGCAACCTGTCGGCAACGCTGCTCAACTACCGTGTGTCGGAGATCCAGCTCGTGAAAGCACGTGGCCAACTTCAAACATTAGCTCAATAACCAGGATCATGAGAAAGAACCGCATCGTACGTATCGTAGTAACCCTGCTCCTCGTGGCAGCGGCCTTTGCCGGCATCGCCGCCGTGCTGGGCAACAACAAGAAAAAGAACAGCGCCAAAGTAGCGGTGGTGGCCCAAACCAACAGCGCCGTGGCCGTGCGCGTGAGCACGGCGACCAGGAAGACGCTGGCCGGCGACTTCAGCGCCAACGGCAACTTCGCCCCGGCGCAGCAGGTGAACCTTGCCGCCGAAAATGCCGGCCGTGTAACACGCGTGCTGGTAGACGAAGGCGCGCAGGTGCGTGCCGGGCAAACGCTCGCCATCATCGAGATGGACCAGCTGAACATCGACGTCGAAAGCGCGCAGGCAGCTTACCAGAATGCCGTGCGCGATCAGCAACGTTTTGAGAACGCCTATAAAACCGGCGGTGTAACGCAGCAGCAGCTGGATGGCGCGCGCCTGCAGGCACAAACCGCGAAGGCGCGCCTCGAACAGGCCCGCATCCGTGTGGGCAATGCCAACGTGCGCTCGTCGATCGGGGGCATCGTAAACAAGCGCATGGTGGAGCCCGGCATGGTAGTGAACCCCGGCACGCCGCTGTTTGAGCTGGTGGATGTAGCGAAACTGAAACTCGCCATCACCGTCAACGAGAGCCAGGTGGCCAGCCTCCGCAACGGCGCGCCGGTATCGGTGAAGGCATCGGTGTTTCCCGACCGCAGTTATGCGGGCAACATCACCTTCATTGCACCCAAGGCCGACGCCTCGCTCAACTTCCCCGTAGAAATAACACTGGCCGCCAACCCCGGAAACCTGCTCCGCGCAGGGATGTACGGCACGGCGCTGTTTCAGCTGCCCGCCACTTCGCCCGCATTGGTGGTGCCGCGCAGCGCCTTCGTGGGCAGCACCGCTTCCAACCAGGTGTTTGTGCTGGATGGAAACAACACAGCGCGCCTCCGCACCGTGGTGGCCGGCCGAACCATCGGCGAAGAAGTGGAAGTGCTGCAGGGCCTTCAGGAAGGAGATAAGGTGATCATCAGCGGACAGATCAATTTGCACGAGGGGAGTGTGGTTACGGCGATTCAATAGGCTAGGGGGCGCCGCTCCGCTTGCCCCCTCGCAATGACGACAACAAGAGGCCCGCTCGAAACGACCCCCAACCCGGATCTGCGTCCATCATAACAATCATAACAATCTGGAGCCTGCCCCGCCGCGGCGGGGTTCTTTCTCTCTCGCTCCGCAGGAGCATCTAAACATCAAACATGAAACTTGCAGAAATATCGATCAAAAGACCCACGCTGGTGATCGTTCTCTTTATCGTATTAATACTGGGTGGCATTTTGAGCTACACCTCGCTGGGTTACGAGTTGCTGCCGAAGTTTTCGCCTTCGGTGGTGTCGGTAGTGTCGGTATACCCCGGCGCATCGCCTTCCGAGGTGGAGAACACCGTGACGAAGAAAGTGGAGGAAGCCGTTTCCGCAATGGAGAACATCAAGAAGCTCGAGGCCCGGTCGTTCGAAAGCGTTTCGATCGTCACCATCACGCTGAAGAGCGGCTCGGATGTGGATTATGCGCTCAACGACGCGCAGCGCCGCATCAACGCCATCCAGCGCGACCTGCCCGAAGACCTCGAGCCGCCCACGCTCAACAAGTTCTCGCTCGACGACCTGCCGGTGATGACCGTATCGTCGTCGGCAAAGCTGGATGAAGCCGCCTTCTTCGACCTGATGGACCAGCGCGTGGCTCCCGTGCTTTCGCGGGTGGAAGGCGTGGCCAAGGTGAACCTCATTGGCGGGCAGGAGCGCGAGATCCAGGTATCCATCGACGCCGCACGCCTCCAGGGCTACGGCCTTACGCTGCTGCAGGTGCAGCAGGCAGTGCTTACGTCGAACCTCGACTTCCCCACCGGCTCTTTGCAAACCCGCGACCGCGACATCCTTATCCGCCTTTCGGGCAAATTCAAATCGGTGGACGAACTGCGCAACCTCGTGGTGGCCACCACACCAGCGGGCGCACAGGTGCGCCTCGTAGACGTTGCCGATGTGCAGGATGCACAAAAGGACGTAGACAAGCTCGCCCGCGTGAACCAGCAGTCGGCGATTGCGCTGCAGGTGATCAAGCAATCCGACGCCAACGGTGTGGAAGTAAGCCGCCAGCTCCGCGCATCGCTCGAAAAACTGCAGCAGGACTATAAGAACACCGGCCTCACACTCACCGTGGCCAACGACGCATCTACCTACACCCTGCAGTCGGCCGACGCCGTGATTCACGACCTCGTGCTGGCCATCGTGCTCGTTGCCTTCGTGATGCTGTTCTTCCTCCACAGCGTGCGCAACGCCCTCATCGTGATGGTGGCCATCCCGGCATCGCTCATCGCCACCTTCATCGGGATGGCGCTGCTGGGCTACACGCTCAACCTGATGTCGCTCCTCGGCCTCTCGCTGGTGGTGGGCATTCTGGTAGACGATGCCATCGTGGTGCTCGAAAACATCTACCGCCACATGGAGATGGGCAAGAACCGCGTGCGGGCCTCCTACGATGCCACGAAGGAGATCGGATTTACCGTTACGTCCATTACGCTGGTGATCGTGGTGGTGTTCGTGCCCATCGCGCTCAGCTCGGGGCTGGCTGCCGACATCCTCAAGCAGTTTTGCGTAACGGTTTCGATCGCCACGCTGCTGTCGTTGCTTTCGTCGTTTACCATCGTGCCCTGGCTTTCGTCGCGCTTCGGCCGCCTCGAGAAGATCACGGGCAAGACCTTCTTCGGCCGCATCATCCTTTCGTTCGAGCGCGGGCTGGAGCGTTTTACGGCCTGGGTAACGGGCCTGCTCAAATGGTCGCTCGCGCACAAGAAGACGACGCTCGCATCCGTATTTATACTGCTCATCGCCTCGTTCTGGCTCGTAGGTGCGGGCTTCATCGGTGCCGAGTTCTTTGCCAAGAGCGACCGCGGCGAGTTCCTCGTACAGATCGAGCTGCCCAAGGATGCCTCGATCGAGCGCACGAATGCGCTGGTGCAAACCGCCGAAAAATACCTGCAACAGAAGACCGGCATAACGCGCATCATCACCACCGTTGGGCAGTCGAGCGACGGTATGGGCGCCACGCAATCCACCCCCTACAAGGCCGAGATCGGCGTGCAGCTGGTGGAGAAGAAGGACCGCGCCGATGACTCGTATGTGTTTGCCGCGAAAGTGAAACGCGAGCTGGAGCCCTTGCTGGTGGGCGCCAAGGTGAAGACCGTTCCGGTGAGCATTCTTGGCTCGGCCGAGCAGGCGCCGCTTGCACTTGTGGTAACGGGTCCCGACCTCGATAGCGCGCTCGCTTTTGCCAACCTGGCGATGGACCAGCTGCGCACGGTGCCCGGGGCCACCGAGATGCGCCTTTCGGTAGAGAAGGGCAACCCAGAAGTGAACGTGCAGGTAGACCGCGACAAGATGGCTGCGCTGGGCCTGAGCCTGTCCACGGTGGGTGCCACGATGCAGACGGCCTTCAGTGGCAATACCAATGGCAAGTTCCGCCAGGGGCAAAACGAATACGATATCAACATCCGCTACGGCTCGTTCAACCGGCAGAGCGTCGGCGATGTGGGCAACCTGCAATTCATCAACAACCGGGGCGAGGCGATCCGCCTGGCACAGTTTGCCAGCATCAGCGAAGGCTCGGGACCGAGCCAGCTGGAGCGCCGCGACAAGAGCGCTTCGGTAACGGTTCAGGCGCAGTCGGTAGGCCGGCCCACGGGCTCTATCGCAGCCGAGTGGCAAAAGAAATTTGAAACGCTGAAGGCGCCCGCCGGCGTGAGCTGGCTGTGGGGCGGCGATATGGAAAACCAGGCGGAAGGCTTCGGTTCGATGGGGATCGCCCTGCTGGCGGCCATCGTGCTGGTGTACCTGATCCTCGTGGCGCTCTACAACTCCTTCATTCAGCCGCTGGTGGTGCTCTTTTCGATACCGCTGGCCATCGTGGGCGCCTTCCTTGCGCTGGCGCTGAGCAATAACTCGCTCAACATCTTTACCATACTCGGGCTCATCATGCTCATCGGCCTCGTGGCGAAGAATGCGATCATCCTGGTAGACTTCACCAACCAGCGGAAGGCGGAGGGTGCGTCTACTTATGAAGCGCTGATCGACGCCAACCATGCGCGTTTGCGGCCCATTCTCATGACCACGATCGCGATGGTGATCGGGATGCTGCCCATTGCACTCGCATCGGGCGCGGGCGCCGAGTGGAAGAACGGCCTGGCCTGGGTGATCATCGGCGGCCTCGTATCGTCGCTCTTCCTCACGCTGGTGGTGGTACCGGTGATGTACGCCGTGTTTGACAAGCTGGTAACCAAAGCGCGCCGGGGCCGGCAGCCGCAACCCATCAGCGATCTGATGACGGCCGATTATGTGCCGCTGTCGGCGGAGGCCGCGGGGCACGGAAGCATCTAGCCGCACGGCTTAAAAAAGTGGACTAATGACGATCCGTAATGCGTTCCTATGAATGGCCTTGAACAAGACAGGCGTGGCTGACAGGATGGAAACACCGCACAGCTTCCCGAAAGGGAGTAGTGCAGGGGGAGCGAAAGCTCCCCTTTTTTTGCGCCAGTTGCCCACATCAGCAGGCTGGTATTTTGCAACGCAAAGAAGGCAAGAACGAACGAATTACCGCTGTGCGCAAACGTGTTCCAAATCCAGACAAACAGCCTCGTCTCGCACGCGAACGCTTGCTGCACGGAAGCAAACGGCTTTGTCGCCGGATAGAAATGGTTCATAGTAAACCGGAACGGATGCATCGCCGTGCAAAACCGGTTTGCGGAAAGGAGAAACCTATTCGCTGCGCGGAAGAAAGGGTTGCTGCGCGCTACGAATGCCTTCCCCAAGTTGAGGATCGAATTCGTTTGCGGTTTAAACGGGTTCGGGTAAAAATAGAACCGCGCCCGGTAGGGCGCGGCCGTAGTAGTGTGTGCATCAATGTGTTAGGAGAGATCAGGCGCCTGCGGGGAGGTCGGAGGCCTTCCGTTTGCCCCGCTGTGGAAAGCGGGTGCGAAGGTCTTCAAATATAACCTGGGCGCCCGGCAGCCCTTTGTCGGCCGCTGTTTTTACGCTGCCGTAAAACAGGAGGCTGGCTTCAAGGGCTTCGGTGCCTGCCAGAGCGAAGCCGTCTTCCAGTCCGTTGCACAGCTGTCGGGCGAGCTGCAGCAGGGGGCGATAGGCGCGCACGTTGCCCACGTCGGTTTTGAAATCCTCTTCCGACACGATCCCGGGCATCAGCTCAGGGTGCGCTGCCGCATGGTCGGCGGCCTTTAGCACGAAATGCTCGGAGCGGTCGCCCATCCGGTTCATGGAAGTGCGATCGTCGGGGGAGAGGGTGTGGAGAAAGGGGCGAAGTAGTTGCAGCAGTTCTTCCATCTTTGTTGCTGCGGCGGCCTGCACATCGATGGGCATGGGCCGTGCGGAAAGGTTTTGTAGCATACACAGTTGTTTGGTGAAGCAATACGTTACCGTTACAAGGTACTGCCCGGCTGGCGGCGTTTGCAAGAGTAAAACCACGTGATTTTCGGATGGTAATTTTACGGGTGGGTGGCGGGCTGGCCGGATTCTCCGGGGAGCAGCGGGCAGAGCCCGCCACCCGATAGGCAACGTCTATGCGCCTATCAATTAAAATCATCTTTTTCTATTCAAGGGGAAATTAAATTTGGTTTCATAAATCACCAGCACATGGAACCGATAACTCCCCAAGGCACAACATCGCTCGCCGAAAGCGCACTGAGCAAATGCCCCTTCCACAACGGCGCACTCAAACAGGCCGCCGGCACCGGCGCACGCAACCGCGACTGGTGGCCCAATGCCCTCCCGCTGCATATCCTCCGCCAGCACTCCACCCTGTCGGACCCGATGGGCGACGACTTCAATTACGCCGAAGCTTTCAAGAGCCTTGACCTTGCGGCCGTGAAGCAGGACCTCTTTCAACTGATGACGGATTCGCAAGACTGGTGGCCCGCCGACTATGGGCACTACGGACCCTTCTTCATCCGCATGGCCTGGCATAGCGCCGGCACCTACCGCATCCGCGACGGCCGCGGTGGCGCAGGAGCAGGGCAGCAACGCTTCGCACCCCTCAACTCCTGGCCCGACAACGCCAACCTCGATAAGGCCCGCCTGCTGCTGTGGCCCGTGAAAAAGAAATACGGCAACAAGATCTCCTGGGCCGACCTCATGATCCTTGCCGGCAATTGCGCCCTCGAGTCGATGGGCTTCAAGCCCTTTGGCTTTGGCGGCGGCCGTGCCGATGTATGGGAAGCCGACGAGGCCGTTTATTGGGGTGCCGAAACGGAATGGCTCGGCGATAAGCGCTACAGCGGCGAGCGCCAATTGGAGCAGCCACTGGCCGCCGTGCAGATGGGACTGATCTATGTAAACCCCGAAGGTCCCAACGGTAACCCCGACCCCCTTGCCGCCGCGCGCGACATCCGCGACACCTTCGGCCGCATGGCCATGAATGATGAAGAAACCGTGGCGCTCATTGCGGGCGGACACACGTTCGGCAAAACCCACGGCGCCGCCGACCCATCGAAGTACGTGGGCCGCGAACCGGCCGCAGGTAATATCGAAGCGCAAAGCACCGGTTGGCACAACAGCTTCGGCAGCGGTCATGGCGGCGACACCATCACCAGCGGCCTCGAAGGCGCATGGACCACGACGCCCACCCGGTGGAGCAACAACTTTTTCGAGAACCTTTTTGGATACGAGTGGGAATTGACGCAGAGCCCGGCAGGTGCGAAGCAGTGGAAGCCCAAAGGCGATGCCGGTGCCGGCCTCGTGCCCGACGCGCACGACCCGAACAAGCGCCACGCACCCTTTATGCTGACCACCGACCTCGCGCTGCGCATCGACCCGGAGTACGAGCAGATCTCGCGTCGCTTCCTCGAGCACCCCAACCAGTTTGCCGACGCATTCGCACGCGCCTGGTTCAAGCTCACGCACCGCGATATGGGGCCGCGCGCACGCTACCTCGGCCCCGAAGTGCCTCAGGAAGAACTGATCTGGCAGGATCCGCTACCCGCGCGCAGCTACGAGCTCATTGATGAAAAAGACATCGCTGCCCTTAAAGAGCAGATCCTTTCTTCGAAGCTTACCATCGCGCAGCTCGTTTCCGTAGCCTGGGCTTCCGCCTCCACCTTCCGTGGCTCCGACAAGCGCGGTGGCGCCAATGGTGCGCGTATTCGGCTCGCCCCGCAAAAAGACTGGGAGGTGAATAACCCCGTGCAGCTGGCTACGGTGCTCGAAACGCTCGAGAGCATTCAGACCGCCTTCAACAATGCGCAGGAGGTACCGAAGCGCGTGTCGCTCGCCGACCTCATTGTGCTGGGCGGATGCGCGGCCGTAGAAAAGGCGGCGCAGCGTGCGGGCTTCGCGGTGCCCGTGCCGTTCAGTCCCGGCCGTGTGGATGCAACGCAGGAGCAGACCGACGTTGAATCGTTCGAGGTACTCGAGCCGCTTGCCGATGGCTTCCGCAACTACGTCAAACCCGGTCAGGGCGCGCATGCGGAAGAATTGCTGGTAGACAAGGCGCAACTCCTCACGCTCACGGCTCCGGAAATGACGGTGCTGGTGGGCGGACTGCGCGTGCTCAATGCCAACTGGGATCGCTCGCAACAGGGTGTGTTCACAAAGAGCCACGAAGTGCTGAGCAACGACTTCTTTGCCCACCTGATCGACTTCGGCATCACCTGGAGCGCTACCGACGACAGCCAGCAAACCTTTGAGGCGCGCGACCGCCGCACGGGCGAGCTGAAGTGGACCGGGACGCGGGTGGACCTCATCTTCGGCTCCAATTCCGAACTGCGTGCCATCGCGGAGGTTTATGCGTGCGATGATGCGAAAGAGAAGTTTGCGAAGGATTTTGTTGCGGCCTGGAGCAAGGTGATGGAACTGGATCGGTTCTAGCGCCACCCAATAACGGGCTCTACTGGTACTAATAAACCAATAAACTAATAAACGGGCACTTCCCGGATAGGGGGAAATAAATAGACCCCTGTGGAAACAGGGGTCGCAACCAAAACTAACTGCTTATGAGAAAATTGTCTGCTTATGTGAGATAATATGGTTTGCAATAACGGTGCCGAAAATTTCGTTTAGGGCGGTAGGGAATGCTAAAGAAATGTAAATGGTTACTTTTAGGCCCCAACCCGAAACCATGATTGAAAAGCCCAACTTCTGGCAGCGCCTTGGCCTGCACGACTGGTTTGTGAATAAGCCCGAGGCGGCCCCGGCCGATACGCGCGCAGCGCTCACGCCCGACAACATCTTCCGATACCTGCTCCAGCAGTTCGATACCTCCGCCCGCGAGCTCTCGTTTGCCAATCGCGTGGTGTTTTTTCACGAGTATATCGTGGTGCTCCACCCCGACGACTATGCGGCGTTCCAGGAGCACCGGAAGGGTTTGTTCGGGATGATCGCGCAGGAATCTGTGGCCGAATTTTCCCGCCGCCTCTACGAAGCGCAAAAAGAGGGACGCACCGTGGCACCTGCGGCCAACCGCTGGGTGTTCCGCTTCGTGTCGCATCCCGGCTATGCGCCCGGCGACCTCGGCTTTATCGGCAAACTCCTTCCCGAATCGCAAACACCCGGTAACAACCCGACGCAGCAAAGCAACCTCCGCGTAACCTATATACCCCGGCAAACCGGCCAGGCGCAAACCGCGGATCTTGCCCCCGAAACCCTGCAGGCCTTTACATATTACAGTGAAGGCTACTACGAGCTGCCGTTCCGCCTCGATGGTGTGGGCACGGGCGCGGCAACCGCCGCCAGTGGCGCGCTTGCCCGCATAGAGGCGGTAGTTCCCGAGCGCGAATGGGCCGGGAAAAAGATCGAGTTCTTTCTCCGCAACGACGATACGGTCGTGAGCGGACTTGCCGACAACCGCGAAAGCTCCGACGTGTTTCGCGTGCCTTCCGAATGGGTAGACACGCCGCACCTGCGCATCCGCTATGCACGCGCCGACGACCGCTTTTACCTGAGTGCCTTTGGCGAGAAAACCATCCTCAACGAAAAGGAAGTGGAGCGCAGCCAGCCGCAGCAACCCGCGTGGGTGGAGCTGCCGCTCAACTCGCGGATCGTGCTCAACGGCATCGTTGGCCTGAACTTTTATAAATCCTGAGGCTATGTCCGGCCTGTTTGCTTATTTACTCCTCGCACTGTGCACCGCACTAACGCTGCTGCACTTCCGGGATGTGCGCCACTCAAACCGAAACGATGAATGACCTTTTTGCGGGACGGACCGACGTGGGACGCGAACGGAGCAACAACGAAGATGCCTTCCTGGCGCTTGCTGCCGGGCACGGCCGGGCGCTGCTTGCTGTGATCGACGGCGTTGGCGGGTACGAAGGAGGAGAGGTGGCCACGGCCATCGCAGTGCGCGAGCTGCAATCCGCTCTGGAGAATGGCTTCATCGCCGACGAACATAGCCTGCGGTCCGTCTTTGCCCGCATCCAGCAACATATTCTCGACGCGAAACGCCAGGATCCGGAGCGTGCGCGCATGGCCTGCGTGCTGAGCGCGGTGCTCACCGATGAAGCCAAAGGAACCTTTCATTATGCCCACGTGGGCGACACGCGCATCTATCTTTTCCGCGATGGCTCGCTCGTGAAGATCAGTCCCGACCATTCGTTTGTGGGATTGCTCGAAGACAGCGGCCGCATCAGCGAAGCGGAGGCCATGGCGCACCCGAAGCGCAACGAGATCGATCGGGCGCTCGGGTTCGATGCGGCATTCCATGCCGACCAATATATTGCTTCCGGCGCTTCGCCCTTTCTTCCCGGCGACCTGCTGCTGTTGTGCAGCGATGGCCTTACAGACCTCGTTGATCGCGCCGGCATCAGCGCCGTCCTGCAGGGTGCCGGCACGTTGGAGCAAAAAGCGAAAGCACTGGTAGATGAAGCAAACGGGCGTGGCGGAAAAGACAACATCACGGTTGTGCTCTGCACCCATAGCCGCCAACGGTTTGCGGGCGCGCCGGTGGGACAGCCGCGGTCGGCGTCCGTAGAAATACGGGATGAGCCGCGTGGTGTTGCTCCTGCGCCTCCTGCAACAACACCCGTACGCCGCAAGGCTTGGTGGCCCTGGATAGCAGCTGTGCTGCTGCTCGCGCTGTTTTTTGGATGGTGGCTGGCGCGGCGTCAACTGGAAAACACTGCGGTTGAACCGCCAATGGCGGTTGCGCCGGCGGGGCCTGACTTTGGAGCGCAGGTAGCGCTGTTGCAAGACAGCTTCCGCCTGGCCGACGACTCGCTATACCAGCTGCCCGACTCCTTGTTCATCGGGCAGGACAGCCTGCAACTTTTTGGCGGTAGCGGTTCCATCCTGGCACCAGCGGCCGGCCGCTCCGTATGGCAGGTGGCGCCTACGCTACGTCTGCTACGGCTCGGGCACCTCGAGCTGCGCGAGACCGATCTGCGGATCAGCAGCAGCAACGTGGCGGCGCTCCGGTTCGACAGCGTGCGGCTGGTAAACGTTACGGTGGGAGTGGGCACGCCCGTTACTTTCCGCGATACGGTCGTCAGTGGAAGTCTGTACCTGGTGGCACCAGCGAAAGGAGGGAAGCACCCATGAGTAAACGCGCACTCGAAAGGATCCTGCTCTTCGCCGCTACCCTTATCCTGGGAGGACTATTCTATTTATTGTATACAGGACTTCAAAAAGACATGGCCGACGTGCCCCGGCGCCTGCAGGAAGGCAGCATCGTCAACCTGAATGCGGATGCGGACGGGGCTGCGCTGGCGGGCCTGCTGGGCAAACAATATTACCTCGAAGATCCACGCGACATCCGCGCCGTGCAGGAAGTATTCAGCACCCGTAGAAATACGGTTGCACTGGATAATATCGGCGCGCTCAACAAGCGTCCTTTCCTGCTGCGTGCGGAAGATGCACTTACGCGCGGCGGCGTTTCCCTCCAAAAACGCGCGCGGCTTTCCTACCGGCTTATCGGTTTCAGCGGCGCTGACAGCGTTCGTTATGACCAGGAACGAAAGGCGCCCCCCGCACTGCCCTCAACGCAGGATCTTGGCGCGGGACGCGGTTCGCTTTCCGGGACGGTCACCGAGGGAGGCGGCCCCGCGGCAGGGGTGCTGCTTCGCTTGGAGCGCGTGTTGCCCTCCGACAGCAGCAGCGAGAGCGATGCAGAGGCTGCACGCACCATCGCCACAAGTGGCTTTCGCTACCAGCAGGCGCCCGGCGCCAACAAAGTGTTGGTGGCCTGCTATGTGCGCACGGATGCTTCAGGCCGATACAGCTTCTCCGGCCTGCCGGAGGGTGGTGCATGGGAAGTGCTGCCGCTGCAACCCGGCTATTATTTTGGCCAGGCAAAAGGCGCGTCGAACCTGCGTGGCAGCGTGCAACGCAACTTCAACCGCACGGTGCACACGCTGCGTCTTTTTTCGGGACGCGATTTCAATAACCTCAAGCGCGAGGGCGCGCTCATCGTGCGCACGCCCGAAGAAGCGGTGCGCTGGTACGCTATCATTGCCACTGCATTCCTGCTTTCATTCTGGTTGCTGCACGGCCTGCTCAGCGCGCGGCTCAAAGGCTGCGACCCGTTTGTGCTGCCGCTGTTGATGCTGCTCACCGGTATTTCCCTCCTGACGCTGCTCAGCCTCCAGGACCCGCTACGCGACCGTTTCCTCGCCCGCAGCACCCTATGGTATTTCCTCGGGGGCATCGGCGGTATCTTCTTACTGCTCCTGTTCAATCTCCAGCGCTTCACGCCCGCGTCGGGCTTCTACCGGTTGTTTGCTTTCAATGGCCGGAAGAGCGAACGCGGCATGCAATGGGGCATCGCAGCGCTGTTGCTCCTTGCACTCACGATCTTTTTGGGTAGCGGCCCCGAGGGCAGCGGCGTTAAAGTGAACCTGTTTGGCGTGCAGCCGAGCGAGGTGATCCGCTTTGTGCTGCTGCTTTTTCTTGCCGGCTTTTTTGCCGCCAACGAGCGCTTTATTTCGGAATATGCCACTGCCCGCCGGCGCTGGAGTTTTTTCTATCCTGCGCTCGGTGCCGTTCTGCTCACCATCTTTCTCTTCCTCATGCTGGGCGATCTTGGTCCGGCCGTGGTGATCTGTTTCACGTTCATCATCCTCTTTTCTTTTTCGCGCGCCGACTTTGGTGTGATGGCCGCAACGGTGGCGGTGTATGTGCTGGCCAACTGGATCCTTCCCAGCGTTTGGATCGCAACGGCGGCCACCGTAGTTCTACTGGCGGCATACCTGCGCTTCGGCTACAAGCGCCTGTCAGAATCTTCGGTGATGGCGCTTGCCGTGCTTGCCGGCTTTTTATTAATTGACCAGGTGCCGGGGCTCGACCAGCTCTTTCCCGGCCCGGTGCAAAGGCTTGCCGACCGCAAAGCGATCTGGCAGAACCCCTGGGATAACGAGGTTTTTGGCGGCGACCAGGTGGCGAACGGCATCTGGGGGATGGCCTCGGGCGGTGCCAGCGGCCAGGGAATCGGTGAAGGCTTTGCCAAGACCATTCCGGAGGCGCATACCGATATGATCCTGCCCGCGATCGGCGAAGAGCTCGGCTGGGCGGGCATCGTATGCCTCTTCCTGCTGTTTCTCGTATACCTGCACCGTGCCTTGCTCATTGGCAGGCAAACGGGCCGGCCGTTCCTCTTTTACCTATGCGCGGGCATCGGTCTTAGCACGTTCGTGCAGTTCCTGTTGATCGCCGGAGGCTCCACGGGAGCGCTGCCGCTGTCGGGCATTACGCTTCCCTTCATCAGCTATGGTGGTTCCTCGCTCATCATCAACCTGATTGCCGCAGGCTTCCTTCTTTCTGCTTCGGCCGTGCGCGGTTCGGAAGCGCAGCTTCAATACGTGCGCAGGCAGCAGGACCGCAACCTCGTTCCTGCTCTGGCCGTGGCGACCCTGGGCGTGCTGGCGCTTTCGGTTAATCTTGGGCGTTACCTCTTTCAGCCCGCACGGTGGGTGGTGCAGCCAGCACTGGTGGCCGATCGGGCAGGTGCCCGGATGTTCAGCTACAACCCGCGCATCGCCATCCTGATGAACCGCCTCGAAGCAGGCGCGCTTTACGATCGCAAGGGCCGCGTGCTGGCAACGAGCCGCAAGGAAAGACTGGCGCAACAGCGCGATACGTTGCTGGCAGGTGGCGTTCCTGCCGCAGACCTCGCGCGACTCGCGCACCGGCGGCTCGAGCGCTATTATCCTTACGGCGATCAAACATTCTTCTGGACCGGCGATGCCAACACGGGCGTATTTACCGGGGCCATCAACGGCTGGTTTGGCGAGTACGCGCTCGCGGCGGAATTGCGCGGGTTTGCAACACCCGAAACGGCATACGACGTGCGTGCACACCGCTTTCGCGAAAGCCGCTTCCTCCCGGCCGGCGAGCGCGACATGACCGTGGTTGGCCGCGATTACCGGGCGCTGGCACCCCTGCTGCTTGCGGGCATCAACAGCAAGGAGGTAGCGGAATTCAAGCAACGCAACCGCGACGCACAACTGAGCATCGATGCCGGTTTGCAGGCCGCTTTGCAGCGCGGCATGGCGCTCGACGACTCGCTGCGCGACAACCGCGTGTCGATCGTGGTGCTGAACGACGCGGGCGGCGATGTGCTGGCTTCTGCCAACTGGCCCCTGCCGCCCACCGAAGACTGGGACCTGCTTACGATGACCTCGCGTGAAGCTGCGCGCCAGCCCGGCTGGCTTACCCTCCGCGACCTTGGATTCACGCACGCAACGCAGCCCGGCTCCACGGCCAAGCTTGCTACGGCACTTGCCGGGCTGAATAAATACGGCGCCGCACTTGCAGAGAAGAAGATCCTCGTGCGGCCACAGGACCTCGTGCGCATCCGCAGCGCCGAGCCCGATGAGGCCGGCTGGATCGACATGCAACGCGCCATCGTGAAATCGAACAACGCTTATTTCATCCGCTTGGCCAACGAGCAGCGCCTCGAGGAAGAAATGGCGAACCTGTATCTGCAGAATGGCCTTTTCTGGCGCGGCGTCGGCGGATATTTTTACGAGCGGCCTCCCAACAACGGTGCGCGCGAAGAAACGTGGCGATCGCTTTGGCGCCGCACGGAGTTTCGCAGCATCAGCCGGTATAACGTTTCCGACCCGCGCAAGACCCGCGCGGTAGGCGTGTCGGGCGCAGCGTGGGGGCAGGGGGAGCTGACCGCAACACCGGCAGCCATCGCACGGCTTGCATCGGGCATTGCTCACGGAGGCCAGCTGGTGCCGCACCGGTTTGTATTGAAGATCGCCGACTCGGTAGTGGCCCCCGGCACCGGCGAAGCAATTGCGCGCAGCCCGCAGCTCGCAGCCCTGCTCACTGATTTCATGAAGGCACAAAGCGCCGGCAAGCGCGCAACGTTGGGCATTACCGTTGCAGGAAAGACCGGAACTCCGGAGCGAATTTTGCGGGGAGCGCGTGTGAACGATGGCTGGTACGTGTTTTTCGCACCTGCCGCCAGCGGGAGCGGCCATATCGTATGTTGCATTCGCATCGAAGCCACCAAAGGCTCGAGCGATGCGGTGAAGCTGGCCGGCAAGCTGCTCATCCCCGAATTGCAGCGCCGTGGCTACATCCGCAGCTTCGATGGCGATGGCGGGGCACGCGATTCGGTTATTCGCATCAGGCCTTTGAATGAATAAAGCATATGGGATTATTTGACCGACTTCGAAACGATACGAGCGACGCGAAATCCATCCGCGAAGACCTCCTGTATGCCCTGCGCACGCGCCTCGCTTCCTTCCAGGGAAATGAAGCACGTGGCTTGCGCAACATTATCATCTATCTCGCGCCGCCGGCGGAGCAGCGTTCCCTTTTCGAAGCTGCACTGCTCGTGCACGAGCCAGGCCGTTTTCGCGAAGAGCTGCTTCGTGTGGCACAGGACTATGACGTTGCGCTGCCGGAAGGGTGGGAGCTGAAGACCGAGTTTGTAGAAATACTGCCGGAAGAAGCGGGCAGGCTGGAAGGCATGCCCGTGGCCTTGCTGTTGCATTCGGGACAGCGGCCGGGCCCGGCGGTTCGGAGCGCCCGCATCCGCGTGCTGGTGGGCGACACCGGGGGTGAAGAATACCCGCTGACATCAGGAGGCGACCGTGTCAACATCGGTCGTGAGGGAAAGGTGCAACTGCCCGACGGTTTCGTGCGCATCAATGCCATCGCCTTCCACGGCGACAGCAAAGCAGAAGCAAACCGCTTCGTATCGCGGCAGCACGCGCACATCAGCTACGATGCTTCGTTGGGACAGTTCGTGCTTTTTGCCGACGCAGGCGGCTTGCCTCCGCACAACAAGACCAAAGTAAAAAGCCTGGGTGCGGAGACAGCCGTGAAGCTGCAAAGCGCCGAAGTGCCGCACCTGCTGCGCAACGGCGACCAGATCATGCTCGGCAACACGGCTTTACTGGAATTCATCACCGATCAACCGGCCGCGCATGGGTAAGGTGTTCACCATCACCTCGGGACTAGAGAACATGGGCGCGCTGAAGACCGGCGGGCAGGGATCGGTATATAAGGGAAAGCGCATTGGCGAGATCATCACCGCCGTGAAGCTGCTGCCAACGCCGATCCATTCAGAGTCTCCGGAAGACAAGCACTACGCCGCCTTTCAAAACGAAGTGGCCAAGCTGCGGAAGGTGAATGAGTCGCCCAACCCGCATGTGGTGCGCATCCTCAGCTCGGGCCTCACCGAGAGCGGCTCTTTTCCCTTCATTGAAATGGAGTATGTGGAAGGTCCCGATCTCGAAGAGTTGCTGAAGCCGCCGCACGAGCCCTTGTTTTCCATCAAGGAAGCGGTGCGCGTGGCCGACCAGCTTTCGGATGCACTGGCACATTGCCACAAAGTGGGTGTGAAGCACGGCGATGTAAAAAGCAACAACGTCAAATACAATGTGAACACGGGCAATTATGTGCTGCTCGATTTCGGTATGGCCATTATGTCGGACGAGCAACGGCGTACCAGTATGCGGCATGCCGGAGCCATCGAGTTCATGGCACCCGAACAGAATACGGGGCAGATCCTATTGCAAACCGATATCTACAGTTTTGGCGTTGTGTTGTTCGAACTGCTTGCCGGCACCGTGCCCTTCCCGCTCAACGAGCGCGGCGAAACGGCACGTACGCAGGTGATGCTGGCGCATATGGAAACGGCACCACCCGATCTGCTTGCCCTTCGGCGGCAAAACCTGCCCGGGCACTGGAGCGAAGAGCGAAAGGCGCGTGAGCTGATGGTGCCGCAATGGCTGATCGATACAGTTTACATCTGCCTGCAAAAAGATCCGCAACGACGCTTCGGGCAGGGCGTTATGCTCCATGAGCATATCCTCATGCGCAGCACGCAGAAGAACGAACTCCTGGAGCCGGTAGCGAGCGCTCCTTTGCGCGACCCGGCGCAGGATGCGGAGGTGGCACGGCTTCGCCACGAGAACGAACAACTGCGTCGCCGCGTGGAGCAGCTGCAGGAGCGCGAGCGCAACGCACCCGCGCCGGCGCAAGCCCACGCCGCTATGCCCGAGATCAACTATCCCCGTGAGCGCAGGAACAACCTCTGGCCCATTCTGCTCGTGCTTGCGGTGCTTGGACTGGCTGCCTGGCTGGTGCTCGGCAAGCCCGGACTTTCCGCCGAAAAGACCAGGCCCGCCGCGGTGGAACAACCGGCCAACCTCGTGGAAGGGCAGTATATGGTGAAGGCTGCGCGCGCCTATTTCTATGATACGCCTCAATTGGTTTCGCGCCGGAGTGCCTACCTCGTGCCTTCTCCGGATGTGATCAAAACAACAAAGGAAGAAGGCGAATTCGTGTACACCGACTTCACCAACAGCCGCGGCCAGCGCTCCAAGGGTTGGATACGCAAGCGCGACCTGATGACGGTGGACGAGTGGAACGCACAACAGCAGCAACAACAACGGCAACCCCCGGCGCTCACGCCGGAGGAGATCGACCGGCAGCTTGCCGATGCGCGGAATAAGCTGGACGGCGGACAGCTGCAGGAAGCGCTTTTCCTGTACCAGTTCCTGGCAGCCAAGGAAGTGCCCGAGGCGCAGTATGAATTTGGCAATCTCGCCCTGCAAGGCAAACACAGCGCGCTCGATTGCGGCGCTGCCCTCGAACTCGTGCTGAAGGCTTCCGACAAAGGCTATGTACCGGCAAAGCGCACGATGGGCTTCCTTTATGTGTTTGCAGACAACCCCGACGCGCTGCGGGCCAACAACTACGAGCGTTGCAGCTATGAGCGCAACGTGTATAAAGGCACGCGCCTGCTGATCGAAGCGGCGGCGCAGGGCGATGAGGCAGCGAAAAAGCTTGCCGACGAAATTCAATCCACCCCGGCGCCTGCCGACAACACCAACCAGCAGTGACCGTAAGGCCAAAGATCGATATCGTAGTTCTACTGCTGCTTTCGCTGGCTGTTGCCTGTTCGGGCGAACGCAGCTACGAACAGGGAACGCACCTGCGCTACTTCCCGGAGTCGAACGTGTATTTTGATGAAGACAACAAGGTGTACCTGCTGTTCGATACGGTGGCGCAGCAGTGGGAGCGTGAGGCGCAGCTCAACGAAAACCAGCTGGTACGGCTGGGACATAGTGTGGCGATTGCGCAGCCTTCCACGCCCGTGTACCGCGACAATGCCCAGCACCGGCTGATGTACGGAACGGCGCGCTACACCGACCCGGCTGTGCTGGCCCGCAAGCGCGTTGAAGATTCACTTGCGTCGCTGCCGCCTCGTGCTGCGCTGCCACCAACAAGCGCAGAAGAGCCCAAAAAGAAAACCAGGGTGGGACGCTGGCTGCAAAAGGTTTTTGGTAAAAAAGACAAGCAGCAGTAGGGCCGAAGAAGCGCGGCCATGGCAACTTTAACCGGTTTTAACAGCGATGGAAACCGGGAAAGAACGAGCTTGCGGCAAATTCAGCACACATTGATCGTCATTATCTGCTTCTTCGTTGCCCACTGGTACCTTTCGCTTTTCTCCCAAACCTTCATGCAACACCGCTACGCCGCCCACAAGGCCTTTACGATGAGTAAGGGGTGGGAGCGTTTCTTCTTCGTGTTTGCCTGGATCACGCAAGGTTCGTCTTACCTCAGCCCCTGGGCCTATGGCATCATGCACCGCATCCACCACGCGCACACCGATACCGAACTCGACCCGCATTCGCCCGCATACGATAAGAACCTCTTTGCAATGATGCTCCGCACGAAGCGCACCTATGCCGGCATCCTTTCACGCGAGATTCCGGTAGATCCGAAGTTCACGCGCAACGTGCCCGAGTGGCGCTCGTTTGACCTTTGGGGCAACAGCACGTTTTCGCGCCTGCTCTGGATCGCTGCTTACGTTTGGATCTACATCAGCTTTGCCGACCATTGGTGGCTTTGGTTGCTGCTGCCTTTCCAGGTAGTGATGGGGCCTCTGCACGGCGTCATCATCAACTGGTTTGCCCACAAGTATGGTCATGTGAACTACGAGACCGACAACACCTCGAAGAACCTTTTCAAGCTCGATCTTCTTATGATGGGCGAGGGCTACCACAACAACCACCACGTGTATCCCGCGCGGAGCAACTTCGCTGCAAAGCGGGGCGAGTTCGACCTTTGCTATCCCATCATTCGCATGCTCCATTCGCTGCGCGTGATCCGCATTGCCAAAGGGTAGCGTTACTTTTGAGGGAATAACCTTCCCTATGTTCCAGCGCTTCCTCTTTTTTATCCTGCTTTGCTCTTCCCTCGGTAGCAGTGCGCAGTCCTTCGTGCAGGCGCGCAACGGCCAGTTTTTCCTCGACGGCCAACCGTATTACTACGTAGGCACCAACTACTGGTATGGCTCGCTGCTGGGGCTGCAGCGCGATCCCGCACGTGGCATTGAGCGCCTCCGCTACGAACTCGACTTCCTGCAAAGCCAGGGCGTAACCAACCTCCGCCTCCTCGCAGGAGCCGAAGGCAGCGGGATGATCAATGGAGTGCCGAGAGTGGGACCGCCGCTGCAGCCGCAGCCGGGTGTTTTCGATGAAGCCGTGCTCAAAAGCCTCGACCTCGTGCTCGCCGAAATGGGCCAGCGCAAGATGAAGGCGATCCTCATGTTGAGCAACAACTGGGAATGGAGCGGCGGCTTTCTGCAATACCTTAACTGGGCGGGCAAGTTGTCCGACTCCGTGATGCGGCGCAAACTCACGTGGGAGGAGTTCACGCAATACGGGAGCAACTTCTACGGTTGTGCGCCCTGCGTTTCGGCCTACCATGCGCAAGTGGATCTGCTCCTCAATCGTACCAATGTTGTGACAGGGAAGAAATACGTTGACGACCCTGTGCTGATGGCCTGGGAGCTTGCCAACGAGCCGCGCCCGATGCGGCTGGAGGAGAAGGAAGCTTACCTTGCCTGGGCGCGCACCACCGCGGCGCATATCAAAAAGGCGGCGCCGCAACAGCTGGTTTGTCTTGGCCACGAAGGAACGATCGGCACCCAGATCCCGGAGCTTTACGAGCTATTGCATGCCGACCGCAACGTCGACTACCTCACCATCCACATCTGGCCGAAGAACTGGGCATGGTTCGCAGCCGACTCGCTCGAAGCGGGCTTTCCGAACGTGCAGGCGAAGACCGCCTCTTACATTAACGAGCACGTGTTGCTTGCGCGCAGATTGCGGAAGCCGCTCGTGATCGAAGAATTCGGATTGCCACGCGACAACGGGCTTTTCGATACATCCGCCACCACTTCCTGGCGCGATTGCTATTATGAAATGCTGCTCGCGCAATGGGGCCAGAGCCGGAGTAACGGCGGCGTGCTTGCCGGCATTAACTTCTGGGCATTTGGCGGGAGCGCACGGCCGCAACCCGACCGGATCTTCTGGAAGGAAGGCGACCCCTATATGGGCGATCCGCCCATGGAGGAGCAGGGCCTCAACACCGTGTTCGACTGCGACAGCAGTACGTGGACCCTCATCCGGCGCTTCACATCAAAGCCGCGCCCGGCGCAGGGAAAGCGCCATTAGCATTTCTTTGGCACCGCCTGCATACTAAAACGCCGGCGCAGCAGTTATCAATGCAAATCCCTTCCGATGAAAAGATTTGCCTGGCTGCTTGCGCTCCTCAGCATCTCCACCCTCTCGTTTTCTTTTACGAAGAAACCGCTGCGCAAAACAAAGCGTGCATCGGTACGAAGCACCGTGGTTTTCCCGGTTGCCGGCAACGCCAGCCGCATCCGCGACAAATGGGGCGCCAGCCGCGGCGGCGGTATCCGCAAACATAAAGGCATCGATATACACGCGCGCAAAGGCACACCCGTGGTAGCGCTTGCCGACGGCATTATTACCGAGCGGGCACGCACGCCCATAGGAGGGAAGACGCTCTGGCTTCGTCCCAGCGGCTCTTCCTGGACGGCTTACTACGCGCACCTCGACAAACAATATGTGCGGGAAGGACAACGTGTGCGCAAAGGACAAGTGATCGGCACGGTGGGCAATACCGGCAATGCGCGGACCACGCCGGCACACCTGCACTTTGGCGTAAAGCGGGCAAAGCACTGGGTGAACCCGTTGCCCTACGTGAAGGGCGCACCGAAGACCAGCGCCCGCAAGCAGCGAAGAAAAGCACGCTGACACTAGCAATGGTCGAACGTCCTGCGCCAGCGCGCAGGACGTTTGCTTTCGGGCCGTTGTCGCCCGCAAGCCGTACTTTCGGCCTTCAAATCAAAAAGAACTATGGCTAAATATCAACCCGGGGTGCTTTTCGGCGACGAGCTTCAGGCCCTGTACCAGGATGCGAAGGACAACGGATTCGCCCTGCCCGCTGTAAACACCATCGGCACCAATAGCATCAATGCAACGCTCGAAACCGCCGCCAAGGTGGGCTCCCCGGTGATCATCCAGTTCTCAAACGGCGGTGCGCAGTTCATCGCCGGCAAGGGAATGCCCAACAAAGAGCTGCAGGGAAATATCTCCGGCGCCGTGTCGGGAGCCCTCCACATTCACAACGTGGCAAAGCATTACGGCGTTCCCGTGGTGCTGCACACCGACCACGCAGCTCATAAGTGGCTGCCCTGGGTGTCGGGCATGATCGATGCAGGTGAAATCTTTTTCCGCGAGAAAGGCCAGCCGCTTTTCAGCTCGCACATGCTCGATCTATCCGAAGAACCGCTCGAAGAAAATATCGCGACCTCAGTGGAATTCTACAAGCGCATGGCTCCGCTCGGCATGGGCATCGAGATCGAGCTCGGTGTGACCGGCGGTGAAGAAGACGGCGTGGACAATAGCGGCGTTGACAACGAAAAACTGTATACGCAACCCCGCGAAGTAGCCTACGCATTCGACGCGCTGCGCAAGGTGGGACCGATGTTCACCATCGCGGCTGCTTTTGGAAACGTGCACGGTGTGTACAAGCCGGGCAACGTAGAGTTGCGCCCCGACATCCTGCGCAACAGCCAGGAGTATATCCAGAAAGAATTCGCAACCGGCGACAAGCCCGTTTACTTCGTATTCCATGGCGGAAGCGGCTCGCCGCAAAACCAGATCCGCGAGGCCATCAGCTATGGTGCCATCAAGATGAATATCGACACCGACCTCCAGTGGGCTTATTGGGAAGGTGTGCTCGAATTCTACAAGGCCAACGAAGCCTTCCTGCAAGGGCAACTTGGCAATCCCGAAGGCGCCGATAAGCCCAACAAAAAGTATTACGACCCGCGTGTGTGGCAGCGCAAGGGCGAAGAGCAATTCAGCAAGCGCCTCGAGCAGGCCTTTGAAGATCTGAACTGCATTGGCCGCAACTCCTAAATAGGAAGGCCCGGGAAAAATACGTTTTCTTAAAATCGTATGGCATGTCCCGGGCCGTCCTATTTTTGCGCCGTTCCAGAATGAGAGCTGCCTTCCTATATTTCCTTGCTCTGTTCGCTTTCCTCAACGGAAGCATTACCGCCGCACACGGTGCAGGCCGCTATTTGCCTGTGTCCGAGGCGGAGCAAAACGTCTCCGCGCTCTTTCAGCACCAGCAGGCGGCGTCTGCCCTGTTGTTGCAACCGGCGTCCGTTCCACAATCCGCGGGCGCATCCTTCGACAGCGTTGAATTTGCCGATGACGACGATCCTGAGCTGCAGCCGCTGCTCCGCACACTCGCCGGTTTTCTTTCGGTTTACCTTCCGCTCCCGCGCCGCCACCTGGCCGCCGTGTACAGGCAATCCCTTCAATCGTTCTCGTTCCTGAGCACCGATCGCTATATCGGGCTATGCACCTTCCGTATTTAATTCCGATCTGCTGTCTGTCGCGGGCTCATTGTGCCGCGTATCGCCGTGCGCCTTCCTCCGCACCGGCCCTGCACTTGCTGGCCCTGCTTGCTGCACGCATATCCTTCCCGGGCAATTTTCAAAACTAAATGACCATGAAACTGAATCGTTCTGTACGGCGCGCCGGCCTGTGCCTGCTGCTGTGCGCAGCCGCCTGCACATCGGTGCACAATGACCACGAAGCTGCCGACACTTTTACTGTAACCAGTCCGCTTCGAACCGACACCTCATTTGCAAAAGACTACGTGGCGCAGATCCGCTCGCGGCGCAACATCGAGCTGCGCGCGCAGGAGAAGGGTTATCTCGAAGCGATCTTCGTTGATGAAGGCCAGAGCGTGAAAGCCGGGCAGCTGCTGTTCCGCATCATGCCCAAGCTCTACGAAGCGGAATACCGCAAGGCACAGGCGGAGGCGCGCGCAGCCGAGATCGAATACGAAAACACGCGTGTGCTGGCCGACAAGAAAGTGGTATCGCCCAACGAACTTGCGATGGCCGCGGCTAAACTGGAGCGCGAGCGTGCCGAAGTGTCGCTGGCTAAACTGCATCTTTCTTTCACGGAAATTCGTGCTCCCTTCGATGGAAGCATCGACCGCATCCCGCTCAAGCTCGGAAGCCTGATCGACGAAGGCGCTTTGCTCAGCACGCTTTCCGACAACGGGCAGGTGTTTGCGTATTTCAACGTATCGGAACCGGAATACCTCGATTACAAAACCAGCATTTCCGGCCGCGCGGCACCCGAAGTGCAGCTGCTGCTGGCCAACAACACGCCGTTGCGCTGGCCGGGCACCGTGGAAACCATCGAGAGCGAGTTCAACGCCGAAACGGGCAACATCGCCTTCCGCGCCCGCTTTCCCAATCCCGACGGACTTCTGCGCCACGGCGAAACCGGCAAGGTGCGCATGACCGTTCCGCTGCGCAACGCGCTGCTTATCCCGCAAAAAGCAACCTACGAGATCCAGGACAAAGTATATGTGTTCGTCGTCGACGGGAAGGGTGTGATCCACTCGCGCAACGTGCAGGTGGCCGCTCAATTGCCCGATGTGTATGCCATTTCAAGCGGCCTCGATACCACCGACCACATCCTTCTGGAGGGCGTGCAGAAAGTGAAGGACGACAATAAGATCGAAACCCGTTTCATGGCGCCGCGCCAGGTGCTGGCAAGCCTTCGCGTAAAAGCCGAATAGCGCATTTCACAATTAACGCTCCTAACAATGTTTCAAAAGTTCATACACCGGCCGGTCCTTTCGATCGTGCTGTCGCTACTCATCGTCTTCCTGGGCGTGCTGTCGCTGATGCGGCTGCCCGTCACCCAGTTCCCTACCATTTCGCCACCAAAGGTCAACGTGTCGGCAGAATATCCCGGCGCCAACGGCGAGCTGATGACCAAGGCGGTACTCATTCCGCTCGAGCGTGCCATCAACGGCGTGCCCGGCATGAAGTACATGGCTTCCGACGCCGGCAACGACGGCGAGGCCAGTATCCAGGTGATCTTCAACCTCGGCACCGATCCGAACCTCGCAGCCGTGAACGTGCAAAACCGCGTGGCCTCCGTAGTAAACAAGCTGCCGCCGCTCGTAGTGCGCGAAGGCGTGAAGATCACCCGCGAGGAATCGAACATGCTGCTTTACGTGAACCTGTTCAGCAGCGACACGACCCTCGACCAGAAGTTCCTGTTCAACTTCGCCGACATCAACATTCTTCCCGAGTTGAAGCGTGTAAACGGCGTTGGCTTCGCCGACATCCTCGGCAACCGCGAATACGCAATGCGGATCTGGCTCAAGCCCGACCGGATGCTCGCCTACAAGATCTCGTCGGACGAAGTAATGAAAGCCCTCGACGAGCAAAGCCTGGAAGCCTCGCCCGGCAAGGCCGGCGAGGCATCGGGACAACGCTCCGAAGCGTTTGTGTACGTGCTCAAATACCCGGGACGCTATACCACCAAAGAGGAATACGGCAACATCGTTTTGCGCGCGAGCGCCGGGGGTGAGCTCCTTCGCCTCAAAGACGTGGCCGACATTGAATTCGGCTCATCGATGTACGACCTGTACTCGAACCTGAATGGGCGTTCCTCCGCGGCTATTGTGTTGAAGCAATCGTATGGCAGCAACGCGAGCCAGGTGATCGCCGACGTGAAAGCGAAGCTGAAGGAGATCAAGGGCAACAGCTTTCCGAAGGGCATCGACTACGAAATCAGTTACGATGTTTCCAAATTCCTCGACGCATCGATCGACAAGGTTTTGCACACGCTGCTCGAAGCTTTCATCCTTGTGGGACTCGTGGTGTTCCTGTTTCTCGGAGACTGGCGCTCCACGCTGATTCCAGCCATCGCAGTGCCGGTGTCGCTCATCGGCACCTTCCTCTTTATGCAACTGTTCGGAATCACGCTCAACCTCATCACGCTCTTCGCGTTGGTGCTGGCCATCGGCATCGTGGTAGACAATGCGATCGTGGTGATTGAAGCGGTGCATGCCAAGATGGAGTTGAAGAACCTTGCGCCGGTGCAGGCTACCGAAGAAGCGATGCACGAGATCAGCGGCGCCATCATTGCCATCACGCTTGTCATGGCGGCCGTATTTATACCGGTTGCGTTCATGTCGGGCCCTGTAGGCATCTTCTACCGGCAGTTCTCCATCACCATGTCGGTTGCGATCGTATTGTCGGGTATCGTGGCGCTTACGCTCACGCCGGCCCTCTGCGCGATGATGCTTCGGAATACGCACGGGCAGCAGCGGCCCAGGTCGATCGTCAACCGCGGGCTGGATGGATTCAATGCCTGGTTCAACCGTGTTACCGGTCGCTATGGCAACCTGCTGCGACGCGTGGTGAACAAGCGTGTGCTCACGTTTCTGCTGCTGGTGGGATTTTGCGGCGGCATTGCGTGGCTCAACGGAACGCTTCCCTCGGGCTTCATTCCAAACGAAGACCAGGGTATGTTTTATGCTGTGATCCAGACGCCGCCCGGCTCATCGCTCGAACGTACCAACGAACTGTCGCAGCAACTGCAGCAACTGGCCGAGGGCATTGAAGATGTGCAGTCGGTATCGTCGCTCGCAGGCTACGAGATCCTGTCGGAGGGCACCGGTTCCAACACTGGCACCTGCCTGGTGAATTTGAAAAGCTGGGACGAGCGCAAGCACAATGTGCAACAGGTGATGGCAGAACTGGAAGAGAAGGCAAAGTCGCTCCCGGGTGCAAGCTTCGAATTCTTCCAGCCACCGGCCGTTCCGGGCTACGGTGCCGCCGGCGGTTTCGAGCTGCGCCTCCTGGACAAGGGTGGTTCGGGAGACTACCGCAAAATGGAGCAGGTGAGCCGCGACTTCGTGGCCGCGCTGAGCAAGCGGCCCGAGCTGACGTCGGTGTTCACCTTCTACAGCGCCTCTTTCCCGCAATACATCCTGCGCATCGACAACGACCTTGCGCAGCAAAAAGGCGTGACGATCGAGAACGCGATGAATACGCTCTCTACGCTCGTGGGCAGCAACTACGAAACGAGCTTCATCAAATACGACCGCCAGTACAAAGTGATGGTGCAGGCTTCGCCGCAATACCGCGCGCTGCCCGACGACATCCTCAAGCTGTATGTAAAGAACGATCGCGACGAGATGGTACCGTTCTCCGCATTCATGCGGCTGGAAAAAACCTACGGCCTCTCGGAGATCACGCGGCACAACCTGTACAATGCTGCCGAGATCAGCGGCGCTTCGGCGCCCGGGTACAGCAGCGGCGCGGCCATCGCGGCCGTTAATGAAGTTGCGAAGACTGCGCTTCCGCGCGGCTTCGGCATCGACTGGGCGGGCATTTCGGCCGACGAAGTAGCACGCGGTAACGAGGCGATCTACATCTTCCTCATCTGCCTCGGGTTTGTATATCTACTGCTCGCTGCGCAGTATGAAAGTTTCCTGCTTCCTTTCCCGGTTCTGCTTTCGCTGCCCGCGGGGATATTCGGCACTTTCTTCCTGCTCAAGGTGATGGGACTCGAAAACAACATCTACGCACAGGTGGCGATGGTAATGCTGATCGGCCTGTTGGGTAAGAACGCGGTGCTCATCGTGGAATTTGCCGTGCAGCAACACCGGTCGGGTCGTTCCGTGCTGGAGGCGGCCATCGAGGGTTCGGTGCAGCGCTTCCGCCCGATCCTGATGACCTCGTTCGCATTCATTGCCGGGCTCATCCCGTTGCTGTTTGCAAGCGGACCGGGCGCGCTGGGCAACCGCACCATCGGCACTGCCGCGGCGGGGGGAATGCTGTTCGGAACCATTTTCGGCGTACTGCTTATTCCCGGGCTGTATTACGTGTTTGGAAAGATCTCCGAGCGCAATCCGCTGGTGAAAGAAGAAAGGGAGAACCCGCTCACAGAGGAGATCGACAAGCACACCGAAACACTTGATTTTACGAAAAACGACAATTATGCTTAATGCAAACAGAACGCGCTTTGCAGCGTTGTTCCTCATCATATTATCGGCCTGCAAGGTGCCTGCACTGGTACAGGTGCAGCCGCACAACGCGCTGCCGGCGCGGTTTTCCGAAGGCGATAGCAGCGTTGCTGCCGCGCCGGGCTGGCGGCAGTTCTTTCCCGATGCGAACCTGCAACACCTGATCGATACGGCGCTGGCGCGCAACCAGGAGTTGATGATCACCTACCAGGAGCTGCAGGTCGTGCGCAACGAAGTGTTGCTGCGGCAGGCTGCGCTGCGGCCGTCGGTAGCAGCGCGTTTGGGCATGGGAGTAGAAAAGGTGGGCCGCTACACCAGCCAGGGTGCTGGTGATGCCAGCACCGAGATCGAAGATGGCAAGGAGATGCCCGAGCCGTTGCCCGACTTCACGGGTGCATTGTATGCACGGTGGGAAGCCGACATCTGGAAGAAGCTGCGAACGGCCAAGCAGGCCGCCGTTGCGCGCTACCTCGCAACGCAGGAAGGAAGGAACTTCCTGCAAACCGGCGTGCTCTCCGAAGTGGCGTCTGCATATTACGAACTGCTTGCGCTCGACAACCAGCTTGCGATCGTGGAGCGCAACGGTGCTTTGCAGCAGAACGCACTCGAGCTGATGAAAGTGCAGAAGGAAGCGAGTCGCGTGACGGAGCTGGCGGTACAGAAATTTTCGGCCGAAGTATTTCACACGCAAAGCCTCGCCTTCGATCTGCGGCAACAGATCCGCGAAACGGAGAATCGCATCAACCTGCTGCTGGGCCGTTACCCGCAGCCCGTGGCGCGGGCGAAGCAGGAATTGCTCGAACTGCCGGTGCCACAAACACCGGCCGGGTTGCCGGCTCAGTTGCTGGCCAATCGTCCCGATATACGACAGGCGGAGCTACAACTGCAGGCGGCGCGGCTTGATGTGCAGGTAGCACGTAAAGAATTCTATCCTTCCCTCGACATCAGCGCGACGCTGGGGCTGCAGGCCTTCAAGCCCGGCTACCTTGCAAAGCTTCCTGCATCGCTGCTGTACAACGTGGGTGCGGATCTCGCGGGTCCGCTGATCAACCGCAATGCCATCCGTGCGGAGTTCAACAGTGCCAATGCAAGGCAGCTGCAGGCGCTGTATGGCTATGAGCGCAACGTGCTGAATGCATACCTCGAAGTGGCCAACGCACTTTCGCGCAGCGGCAATCTGGCACAGGGCTATGCGCTGCGCAGCCGCGAGGTGGAGGCCCTGAACCGGTCGACCGACATCGCCAACGACCTGTTCCGTTCGGCGCGCGCCGATTACCTCGAAGTGCTCATGACGCAACGCGATGCTCTGGAAGCGAAACTCGAGCTTGTGGAAACGAAGAAGGCACAGTTCCTCGCAGCCGTGCAGCTGTACCGCGCGCTTGGTGGAGGTTTGCGTTGATGTAACGGTTGCGTAATCACACTAATGCCTCCAAACTTTTTCGTCGCATTGTCCGGCTTTCGATAATATTACCGCGTCAATACGCTGCAATATGCGACACCTGCTCTTTTATCCGCTTGTGCGATGGACATCCGTCCTAATTTGTTTTCTGTTCGCCGTCCACACCTCCGGCCAGGCTTTGCAGCTCGTGGTGCCTATGGGGCATCACCGGTTTTCGAACCCACGCCTCAATGGCCCCGGCGACTTGCTGTTGTCGCAGGAGAACCAGGTGTTGCTGGTTTGGGATGTCAAGTACCGGCGCGTGCTGTACAACCTCACCGAATCGGGGCGCAAGTTGATCACGGCCGAATTCAGCCCTGGCGGCTACGAGCTGCTTGTAGTTACTGATGATTCGGCGGCGCGGTTGATCGACCTGCGTACGGGAGCCCTGCGGCACCGGATAAGGTTTCGGAACACCAAGCTGGCCGATGCAGCGTTTTCGGGCGACGGCAACCGAATTATTACGGCCCATGACGACAGCAGCATCGTAAGCTGGGATGCGGCACGGATGGTTGTTACATCGGTGCGGAAGTGGGACGGCATCCCGCTTTCGATTGCGTCGAACGCTTCGGGCGACTACTTGTTGATAGCGCACGACAGCACGGTGGTGGACGGGGCCAGCGGCGACGTTACCAGGACGCGCGTCCATCGCCTGTTGCATGTTGCTACAGGCAAAAAGAGGCCGCTCAACGGGTTTGTAGCCTTCGTGCCCGCGCGCAATGCATTGCTGCGCATGGCGTCTGCGGCGCGCCTCGAAGACGTGGCCACCGGACGCCTGCTGCTATCGATGCCGCATTCTTTTAGCGGGGCCTGGTGCCTTTCGCCGGACGGCCGCTACTTTGCCACGGGCGATAATTTCGATATTCACGTTTGGAACCTGCAGCAGGGGAAGCTCGAAAAGAAGCTCCCGGTGCGCATCAGCAGCGGCGTGATCACGGAGCTGAAAATGCATGCCTTTGCCGACAGCAACCGGCGCATCATTGCCTCGTACGACCGCGAGGTGCAGGTGCTCGATTGGAAGGGCAGGGGCACGGAATTCACGGGCTGGGATAGCCTCCGGATGCTGATGGATCCGCAAGCGCGAATTCCGGACGATATATCGGTAAGCCGAAACGGCAAGGCCATTGCCGGTAGCTACAGCGATGGTCGTATACGGGTATACCACTTCCCCGATTTGCATTTCCCTGCAGTGCTCGAAGGGCATTCGCCCATCGTAAATGGCATTCGCTACAACAAGCGCTATGGCCGGCTGTTCAGCATGCACAATTACAAAGATGTAAAATGCTGGAACCTGCAACGGATGCGTTTGGATTATACCATTACCGACACCACGTTTTGCGCCGCGGCCAACGCGTTTCGGTTTTGCCGGAGCGGGGAGAATCTTTTTGTAGATGTATGTGAGGGCTTTGAAGGCATTTTCGATGTAGCTACCGGGAAGCCCCTGAACATCGATAGTGTGGGCGAAGACTGCCGCAGCCCGCTTGCCAGCGCTGCTAACAAAACGCGGCTGCAGAAAGGGTATGTGCAGGGATGGTCGATCGTGGATGCCGACACGGATTCGTTGCTCCGCATGATCGATTCCAGCGGGTATGTGAAACAGGCCTTTCTTTCACCCGGTGGCACCAAACTGGTGTTGACAACGAACCTGGTGGACGCTGTTGGTTTGGATAAGGGCATTAATGTGCAATTAATAGACCTCATCAAAGGCGATACACTGCAGTTGCTGCAATCGGCCGCCGAACTGGAAGATGTTCAGTTTGGTGACCGCGAAGACCAGATGGTGGTGCTCACAAAGGACCGTGGGGTCTTGCTCTTCGAGCAGGGAGCGAACGTGCCCTACTACCTCGGTGAGTATCGCTCCGCGGCATTCGTAGGCGACAGCCTTCTTGCCCTCGCCGATCTGTCGGAGATCGTTCTTTACCAACTGAAGCACCATCGTTTGCAGGCCCACCTCATCGCCCTGCAAGGCGATGACTTCCTCGTGCTGCTGCCCGATGGCTATTATAGCGCGCACCTGCAAAACCTGGGCAAGCTGCATTATACCAGGAACGGAAAGATCGTGTCGTTCGAGCAACTCGACCTGCGCTACAATCGTCCCGACAAAGTGCTAACCGCCTTCGGCAGCAAAGACACGGTGCTGGTTGCCGCTTACCGCAATGCCTACCTGAAGCGCTTGCAGCGGCTGGGTATCGACACTGCTTCTTTTGCCGAAGGCTCCGCCGTGCCCAACGGCGACTTCGTAGGCCGCGAGCAGCTAGCGGCGCAGCAGCGCGGTCGAAAGCTCACAATCAGGTATCGCGCAACGGATAGTTTGTCCGCTCTTGAAGGTTTCAATGTGTGGGTCAATGAAGTACCTCTTTTCGGTTCGCGCGGGATGCGGCTCGATGGGCAACGGGCGCTCTTCGACACCACCATGCAGATCGTTCTATCGCGCGGCGAAAACCGCATTGAAGCATCGGTGCGCAACCGCGCAGGTTTGGAGAGCTACCGCATGCCGCTGTTCGTGAGCTACCTGCCTCCCGATTCGGTGGGCGGAAAGACGCATTTCATCGGGATCGGAGCAAACCGTTTTGCAGACAGCACTTACAACCTGAGCTGGAGCGTGAAAGATATCCGTGACCTCTGCGGCAAGTTGAGGGAAAAATACCCGGCCATGCTCGTCGACACTTTATTCGATGAGCAAGTGACGCGCGAGAACATACTGGCCCTGAAGAAGAAACTTTTACTGCTGGACGAAGAAGACCGCGTGATCGTTTCGTATTCCGGGCATGGCGTGTTAAGCAGCAAGCTCGATTATTACCTGAGCACCTGGAATATCGGGTTCCAGAATCCGGCTAATAACGGATTGCCTTACGATGAGTTTGAGGCCCTGCTGGATAGCATCCGCCCGCGCCGGAAGCTGGTGCTGATCGATGCCTGCCACAGCGGGGAGGTAGACAAAGAGGAAGTAGCGAAGATCGAAGCGGGCAGGTCGCAGTTCGACAGCACAGGCGTTCGTCCACGCGGAATAGCGGTGACGAAGTCGAAGCAACGTTTGGGCATGCGCAGTGCCTTCGAGCTGATGCAGGAATTATTCACCCAAGTGAGCAGGGGCACCGGCACCACCATCATAGCAGCCGCCGGCGGCACTCAGTTTGCCTTCGAGCGCGGCGACTTCGCCAACGGCGTTTTTACGTACAGTTTTCTCAATGCGCTGCAGCGCTTCCGGCATATCTCGGTTATCGAATTATCTGGTTGGCTCAGCGCACAGGTAGAGCAGCTGACGGGTGGCTTGCAGCGGCCCGCAAGCCGGGGCAGCAACAACCAAACTAATTGGATGGTTTGGTAATGCGTGTGGAGGGAAGTCGCCAAAAGCGCTTCGGTCAGGGCCGGTTGGCCAGCACAATCACTCCCATTGCCGGTATACGAACCTGCGCAAGCGCCTTGGTGGAAAGCGCGTCGCGGAACCCGGCTTTCCTCAAGCGCTCGTGTTGGAATAGAGCGGGTTGGGTACCGCGGTTGATGATCACGATCACTTCTTCCTCTCCGAGCTTCCGGCTGAAGGCGTACAATTGCTGCGCGTCATCTGCAGCAAGCGTTTCGTAACTGCCGGTGCGGAGCGCGGGATATTTTTTGCGGAGCCCGATGAATCGTTGGTACCACGAAAAAAGTTCTGCATTGAAGGAAACGTTGTCGGGGGCGTGGCGGCTTTGATCCGGGTTGTGGGTTTCGGCCTCGTAGCGCAGGTCCGACCATACCATCGGCTTGCGGCAATCCGGGTCGTTGGAGCCCCACATACCTGCTTCGTCGCCATAATAGATCATCGGCGCACCCAGGTAAAGCAGCTGGAAGGCCGCGATGAGCTTTTGCTTCTGCAATTGCGCGGGTGTTGGTTTGCGGGCGTTGTACGAAGCGTTGTTGCTCTTCTGGCTCCAGTTGAAATACTTTCCCCAGTCGCCAAAGCGCCTGCCATCCGGGTTGGCTACGGCGCTGCCAATGCGTGTGGCATCGTGGCTGTTCATCAGGTTTTGCATGTTGAGCGCCACGCCATTTCCAAAGGCTTCGCGAAGGGCGCGCAGACGCTGGTCGAATTCGCTGGCCTTGATGGCAAGGCTGTCCTGCACAATGAAGTCGTGCACGATGAACGCGAAGTTGTAGTTCATCGTCGCATCAAACTCGTCGCCCTGCAGGTAGGGACGCGTGCGCTCGATGGGGTCCACCAGTTCGGCCGTCATGTAGGCTTCGGGGTTGATGGAGCGAACGTGGCGGCGCCAGTCTTTCCAGAACGCGTGGCTCACATCATAAGCGACGTCGAGGCGCCAGCCATCGATGCCGTGCGCGATGCCCTTGTTCATGGGGTTCATCCAGCGACGCGTTGCGTTGAAGATGTATTGCTTCGGACCGGCCACGATGCCGGTGCTGTCTTCGCGAAATTCCGGCAGCGTGCGCACACCGAACCATCCCTTGTATTTGAACGGCGTGCCTTTGGCGCTGTCGCGAAAGCTCTGAACGATGAACCAGTCTTTGTATGGCGATCGCTCCTGGTTGCGCTCGAGGTCCTGGAAGGCGAAATTGCGGATGCCCACATGGTTGAATACGCCGTCGAAGATGATCCGCATCCCGCGACGGTGCACTTCGTCAATAAGTTTCAGCGCAAGCTTGTCGGCGGAGGTCCACACCCAACTTGCAGTATCCAGCGGGTTCTCCGTTGCCATCAGCCGCTTGTCGCCTTCGGGGTCCGGACCGAACGTAGGATCGATGTGATGGTAAAGAAGTGCATCATACTTATGCGAAGAAGGCGACCAGAAGAGGGGCGTGGAGTAAATGGCTTCCACACCCAGCGACTTCAGGTAATCGAGCTTGTCGATCATACCCTGGATGTCGCCCCCGTAGCGGCGGCGCTGGAGGTTGAACCAGATGTTCTGGTGATTGTCCTGCTCGTAGGGCTGCAGCTGGTACCAATCGCTGGTCCAGGGATGCGTTTGGAAGGCCGAAGTATCATCGAAGGGATAAGCGCCGGTGAGGTCGCCCTTTTTCGGGTCGTTGGACCCATCGCCGTTGCGGAAGCGCTCGGGAAAGATCTGGTACCAAACGATCCCCTTGCTCCAGTCGGGCGTATGGTCGTTCTGTGCGGCAACCGTTGAAGCCGAGAGGAGCGCGAGCATTCCGTAACAGGCGTTGCGAAGCGTGTGCATGATATTCATAAGGAGAGGGTAGTTCGTTATTGATTACGGCGTTTTCAAAACCAGGTATCCAAACGCGGGAAGGTTGATCGTGCCCGAAACGGTTACCGGCGCATTGCTGATTGCATTCGTCCAGCTGCTGTTGTTGAGTGCGGCCGGAACGGTATACACCTGCGCCGAGTTGCGCAGATTCGCCACAACGAGCACTTTTTCGGTGCCGAGCTCTTTTGTAAACACCGCCACGTTGGCGCTATGGTAGGTGGTGAGCGTGCCGCGGCGCAAGGCAGCGCTGTTGTTGCGGAAGCCGATCACGCGCTTGTATTCTTCCTTGACGGCCGGGTTGAGCGTCCAGTCGATGTCCGCGCCGGTGAAAGGAAAAGTAAGCCGGAACGGCGTGCCTACTTCCTGCCCGTTGTAGATCATCGGAACGCCTTTCATATACGCGGTGACTACGAAGGAAGCCATCGACCCGGAGAGCCCGCCAAAGAGGTCGAGCGGCGTGCCATCGGATCCATTTACGTCGTGGTTGGTAATGTAGCGCACCACCTGCTGGTTGTTCGTGGCGCCATTGAATTCCGACGTATTGAGCGCATCCAGGTTGGTGGCCGGCTGGTTGTTTTGCACGATGCTTTTCAGGCCGCCGTAGTAGTTGAATCCAAACGTGAAGTCGAAGCCCGCAGCGAAGTGGTCGCTGCGACTGCCTTCGGCAAGCAGCAAGAGGTTGTGCGTAGTGATGTTGCGCAGGGTATCAACGGCCTGGCGCCAGAACGATGCCGGTGGACCGTCGGCATAGTCGAAGCGGAAGCCATCCACGTTTGCGGTGTATACCCAGTATTTCAGGTTGCGGATCATTTCGAGCCGCATCGTTGCATTGTTGAAGTCGAGTTGCGCCACATCGTTCCAGCCCATTCCGGGCGGATTTTGAATCACACCGCTTCCGTTGCGCAGGTACCAATCGGGATGCGCGGCGATCCAGGGGTTGTCCCAGGCGGTATGGTTGGCCACGAAGTCGAGCAGCACGGCCATGCCGCGGTTGTGTGCTCCGTCGATGAGTGCGCGCAGGTCGGTGAGCGTGCCGAATTCGGGATTGACGGCCCGATAGTCGCGGACAGCATAGGGCGAGTTCACCGCGTTGACGGTGCCCACCGGGTAGATGGGCATCAGGTAGATGGTGTTGATGCCGAGTGCCTTGATGGAATCGAGCCGCGCAATGACTCCCTGGAAGTTGGAGGAAGAACTGAACGCCCGCATGTTGACCTGGTAGATCACCGCGTCGCGGCGGTCGGGCACGGCGGAGAAGGGCGTACCGTATTGCGTGAAGTTAACGTCATCGGCCACCGTTAGTTCGAAGGTGCAGGAGCGGTTGCCGAAGGTGAGATTGAAGTAGGCGATGCCTGCCGAAGAGGGCGTGCCGGTGACGGCATAGCTGAGTGTTCCGCTGGCGCTGGTAAGCGTTCCTGCCTGCAGCGTGGCCGTCAGTCCCGTAACACCTGTGGAGGCGATAGCTGTGCCCGCTGCATATGCAACGCCGTTGCCACCCGTGTAAGGCAGGCTGATGGTGCCCGAATAGGCAAGGCCCGTGGTGGCGCCGGTGCTCGCGGTTCCGGTGCCGCAACCGACACCGGCGATGGTGGCGGCAGGAGCAGTGGGTGCAGGAGCCGGGCTGCTGGTGGCTGGCTTGGAACAGGAAGCGAAGAGCAGGATGAAGAAGAGCGATAAAGCAGGGATACGTTTCATATGCAACGGTTGTGGGAGCCGGTAAAGCGAAAGGTCCCTTTCAAAAATAGGCAGGAAACGTGTGGTTCGTACACATTGCCGAAAGGAAACTAATCCACTCCTCCATATATGGGAAAGTGGAAAACTGCATTTTAATGCGTTCAGAATGATGTATTTACCGTTTTATCAACGAAGGCGCTGCTTGGCTTCCTGCTTGCACCTATAGCATAAAGTGCGCGTATGCCCGAAATACCTGACATCGAGATCTTTCGTGAAAACCTCAACGCGCGCTTTGCCGGCAAAACGGTAAAGTCTGTACACGTGCGCAACGGCCGCAAGCTTCCCGACAGTGCACGCAAGCTGTCGGGCACTTTGCGTGGTAAGAAGCTCGTTGAGGTGGGCCGATCGGGCAAAGAGTTGCGCTGGCAGTTCAGCGATGATACACTCCTGGGAATGCACCTCATGCTGACGGGCGATCTCTTTGCTTTCGAGGGGCGCAACGACCGGCCATTCACCATTGTAGAAATACTGTTCAGCGACGGCACCGGCATCGCACTTACCGACCGGATGCGCAACGCGTTTGTGCGCCTCGACCCGGAAGACAAGGAAGGCATCGATGCGCTTGATCCGCACCTGAACTTCCGAAGACTGAAAGACCTGCTGCAACGCAAGGCGGTCATCAAGAATGTGTTGCTCGACCAGGATACGATCCGGGGCATCGGCAACGGCTATTCGGACGAGATCCTTTGGAAGAGCGGGATCTCTCCCTTCTCCATTGCACAGGCCTTGCCCGACGGCAAGATTCGCGAACTGGCCCGCAACATACGGCAGGTGCTGCGCAGCGCCATCACGCGCATCCGCCGCAAATACCCGGGCAAGCTGCAGGGCGAAGTTCGGGACTTCATGCAGGTGCACGCACCAAGGCGCACGCATAGCCCAACCGGTTATCCCATCAAGGTGGTGAAGCGCGGGATGCTGAAAACGTATTACACCGATGAGCAGGTGCTGTACAAGTAATGCCGCACAGGCAAAGCTTTTGCAGTTGATGACCGTATGAGTGCTTCCGCATCGTTTTATTCCGGCACGAGCAATATCGTGGTGCCCATCCGGCAGTCCGAATACCCGCCGGAGCACCAAGGTTCGAGCCGGCTCACGTATTATGCTTCGCAGTTCAATTCGCTCGAAGTGAATGCTACGTTTTACAAGCTGCCGCGGCCGGCAACGATCGGGGCGTGGGCGGAAAGTGTACCCGAAGGATTTCGATTTTCGTTCAAGGTACCTAAATGCATCACGCACGAAAAAGGCTTTCAGTACGACGTAGCGGAGATCGCGCGCTTTGCGGCGGCGGTTGCGCCGGCGGAGGGAAGACGGGGCGCACTGTTGGTGCAACTGCCGCCCTCCATTGGGCGCGACAAGCAGGAAGAGCTGGAAGGCCTGCTCGAATGCCTGGCCGATGATGCGCCCGGGTGGCCCGTTGCTGTCGAGTTTCGCCACCGCTCCTGGTACGATTCTGCGATCTATCACATGCTGCAACACAAGAATGTGTCGCTCGTGCGGCAAGACCTGCCGGCATCGGCAACGCCTTTTACTGCGCCAACGGGGCCGTTTGTATTTCTACGGTATCATGGCCCGGAGGGCGGCTACCGCGGCAGTTACGACGATGCGCACCTGCAGCACGAAGCGCAGCATATACAACGATGGCTTGGCGAAGGACGCGATGTATATGCCTACTTCAATAACACACTTGGCGCGGCGCTGCAAAACCTTCAGACGCTGAACAAATTCGTGCAAACCTGATGGGCCGGGAAGGATCGGGAGAGCTTCTTAAATTTGTTTGCGGACCGAAAAGTAAATTCGCTTCATGCGTTTGTCGTTACTCATCTACTGTAGCCTCGCGGTTTTCTTTGGTGTTGCCTCCAAGCCAGCAGGTGCGCAGGCGCCGGGCGCTTCCCGCAACGTACGCCCTTTTGTTCTGGGCCGCATCGATTCGATCCGCTCGGTTGCACTCGGCGAGACCCGCATCCTGAACATCTACATCCCCGAAGGTTACAATGCGTTGGACACGGTGCGGTACCCGGTTGTGTACCTCCTCGATGGCTCCGCCGATGAAGACTTCATCCACATCTCCGGGCTGTACCAGTATTACAGCTTCCCCTGGATCAGGCGCGTGCCGCCAACCATCGTGGTGGGCATTGCCAGCGTTGACCGGCGCCGTGATTTCACCTATCCCACGCAAATTGCAAAAGACAAGCAGCGCTTTCCTACAACGGGTGGGTCTGCCCGTTTTATTCGTTTTATCGAGGAAGAATTGCAACCGTTCATTCAGCAAAAATTCAAGACCAACACATCGCGCACGCTCATCGGCCAGTCGCTCGGAGGCCTGCTTGCCACCGAGATCCTGTTCAGTAAGCCCGCGCTCTTCAACCGCTACATCATTGTAAGCCCCAGCCTTTGGTGGGATAACGGCTCGCTGCTTGAACGAAAGCCGGAATTGCTTTCTGCCGACTTCAAGGAGCCGCTGGAAGTTTACGTCGGCGTTGGCAAAGAGGGCCTCGTTCCCGGCGACCATCCTCGTGTGATGGAAGTGGATGCAAACCTGTTGGCCGACCTTCTGCGCCAATCGGCCAGCAAAACCGTGCGCGTGCATTTCGATTACCTTCCCGAAGAAGACCACGCGACCATCATGCATCCGGCGGTGATGCATGCGCTGCGTTTCTTCTGGATGGCGGGGTCTGGCATCTCGAATTAGCCCGCGCTTCAACCCATGTATCGCTTGTCCTAACGGTGCGGTTTCTTTCCTTTCATTATCGACTTTAATCCCACCAATCCGGCTGTCGCTCCCGAATTGCGGCACCAAGGCCGGAAAGCGTTAATTTCAGTTTCCTCAATCCATCCACGTCTTATGCTCCCGAGCCGAAACGCAACGCCCGCGGAAGTAGCCCCGCTGCTTCAAATGTTATGCAGCGCCGGGCCGGTGTCAGCAAAGCTCGCAGCCTTCGTCACAGCAAAAGCGACTCCCTTAAGCCTTAAGAAGGGCAAGCTCCTGCTGAAGGAAGGTGAGTTGTGTACGCATATTTTTTTCATTCGCAGCGGCGTATTGCGTGGCTTCATCCGCAACGGCACCACGGACACCACAACCTGGATCACCACCGAGAATGAAATGGCGGCCTCCATCTCCAGCTTTGTGCACCAGGTGGAGGCACCCGATTATATCCAGGCGCTCGAAGACTGCGAGCTGCTTGCGATCAGCCACGCCGATATGGAAACCGCCTACGAGCAATATCCTCCGTTTAATCTCATTGCCCGTAAATTTTACGAGAAGTATTATGTAGATGCCGAAAACAGGGCGCTCCTGGTGCGCCTGAAAAGCGCGGATGCAAAGTATACCAACCTGCTGCGTAAGCAACCTGAGCTCGCCAACCGGATTCCTCTGAAATACATCGCTTCCTATCTGGGTATTACGCTCGAAACGCTCAGCCGCGTGCGCAAGCGGCTTTCGCAGCCTGCCTAGGACATCAAAACCGCGGTTGCGCCTTCCCGTTATAAAAAAATAATTTGATCTGGATCAAATAACGCATGCCATCGGTGATCCCAGACCTTTGCTGGGGGCGGGTTTGCATCCACAGCCAGTGTTGCCTGCATGGAAAGGCTTGTTTGAGACGAATCGGTGCGCTGCCGCTATAGCTACCTTTAAAGATGTTGCCCTTCGCCGCCAATGCACAAGGGCGCTACAACTGCTTAATAATGAGAATTATCATCGCTGCACGCGGTTGCGCGCCCGTGCGCAAAACCCTCGCTTTTTGTTTTTTGACAATGAGCCTGCAGTGCCTCGCACAAAATCCCCTCGACCGGGTCGGTCTTACCGCAGCCACTCCTGCATCGCCGGCCTACTCGCTTCGCAAACTGAGTACTACTTACATGGGATATGCGATCAGGGTGCGCCGCGGAGCGGATGGCGCCTTCCAGGACGTGGGCTTTACTGCCGCCGGCGACCTCGACACGGCAACCTTGAAAACATTCATTGGTAGCGGAGACGGATTCGTGCTCCGCTGGTATGATCAAAGTGGCTCGGCGCTGGACGTGTATGGTGCGCGGCCGGCCACCCAGCCCAGAATTGTGAACGCCGGCGTAGTGGAACGGCTCAACGGGCGCCCGGCCATTTGGTTCGGGGGCAGCCGCCTGGGCAGCGACAACCGGGTAGTGTATACCACTGCCGCATCCATGGTGGGTGTGGCCAAGGGAACAGCCACAACGCCGTCCTCGTTCGTTACTAAGACCGGAGCGGCCGGACCCGTAAATCCAGGCTTTCCAGGGCCGTTCGATTATTCCAATACATCCGGTTTTTTCTGGACGGGCGACGCCGCTACCAATACAGGAAGCTACATTGAAACATCCGCTACCACGCCGCGCGCCACCGTGAGTAGCGACGTTCCCGCAGCAGTGCATAGTTTCGTTATCCCCGGCTCGTCGGGTACATTCTACTGTTACATCAATGGGGTAGAGGCGGGCAGCGCCACGGTTCAAGCCTTCAGCGATGGAGGCAATTCGCTAGTTATCGGCGATCGCAACGACCTGGGTGGGGGCAGCAGTTTCTGGACACCCGAGGTGGTGTTGTTCAACAAGGCACTCTCGCATGCAGAGCGCACCACGCTTGAAGCGGCGCAGAAAGCTTATTATGTTTCTGACGAAGCCGATCTATCAGCACTGACCATTTCCTCCGCAGCCTTGTCGCCCGTTTTCTCGCCAGGCATTATCGCTTATTCGGCGGGATATGCCGACAGTGTAACGGTTACACCCACCACTTCGCTTGCCGGGGCTACCATCAGCGTGCGCAGCAATGGAGGTGCATACAGTCCTGTGGCCAGTGCAACTGCCTCGCCGGCCTTGCCGCTGAATGTGGGCGTCAACATTGTGGAGGTGCGCGTAACCAGCCAGAGCGGCGTCACGAAAACTTACTCCATCGAAATCAGCCGGCTCAATTCCTTCGATGTGCTTGGGCTCAATGCGTCGCTGGGCGCGGTTCCGGCCCTGTCGCTGCGCCGACTCGGAAGTGCGTATGCGGGCAAGGCCGTCAGGGTGCGTCGCAGCAGCGATAACGCCACCCTTGACATCGGCTTCCTCGCCAGCGGCGACCTGGATACCGCTGCTCTCAAAACCTTCGCAGGTGCGGGGAATGCGTTTATTACCCGCTGGTACGACCAGAGTGGCAATGGTGTGGATATGGTACAGGCTTCCAACAGCAGCCAGCCGCGCATCGTAAATGCCGGTGTCATTGAGCGGATCAACAAGCGTCCGGCAATCTGGTTTGGCACGGCCAACCTTGCCACATCCAAACGGCTATTGTATTCCACGGCCGCATCGCTAGTGGGCGTGGCAAAAGGAGCCAACAGCACGCCGTCGGCCTTCGTTACCAAAACCGGTACGGCGGCCGGTGCCAACCCAGGTGTGCCGGCTCCTTTCGATTTTACCAATACCAGCGGTGAACTAAAAGTAGGTAGCGCGGGTGCTGCGCTGGCCAATGCTATCAACGCTGCCACCACCATGCCCGTTTCGACAGTGAGTGCGGCCAACGGTACGGCGGTATACAGTTTCGTGATACCGGGTGCAGCCGGAACGTACTACAACTATCTCAACGGCGTTCAGGCCGGAAGCCAGGCGGTGACTGCTTTTGAGGACGGAGGCAATGAGCTGATGATCGGGAACAACAACGATGGAAACTCCGCAGGCAACCTATGGGCGGGCGAGTTGGTCCTGTTCAATTCGTCGCTTTCAAATGCCGATAGGAACGTGGTGGAACAGGCACAGAAGGCATACTTTCTTTCCGACGATGCCAGCCTGTCGGCGCTCGCATTCTCTAATGGTTGGTTATCTCAAACCTTTTCCCCTGGCACGCTGAGCTACACCGCCACACTCCCTTACAATGCTACAATTATCCCCACTGCCAACAGTGGAGCGGCGCAAATCGAGCTTCGTGTCAACGGAGGGCCGTACAGCTTGGTGGGCACGGGTATGCCATCGCTGCCCATCCCGCTGAACTCCGGAGCCAACACTGTAGAAATACGGTTGACTTCCCAGGCCGGCAACCAGCAAACATATACCATCACAGTCATGCGCAGCAGCGAACTGGATGCATTGGGAATTCCGGCGTCGGTGCCCGCGTTGCCAGCCTACTCGCTGCGCCGCCTCAGTGCCCAATATACCGGCAAAGCAATGCTGGTGCGCCGCAGCACCGACAACGCCCTGCTCGACATCGGCTTCACCACTGCGGGCGATCTCGATACGATTTCGCTCAAATCCTTTGTGGGCGTTGCAAGCGGCTTCGTAGCGAGGTGGTACGACCAGAGCGGTTTTGGTGTGGATGCTGCACAACCCTCCAACGCACTGCAACCGCGCATCGTGAATGCCGGGGTAGTGGATCGGATGAATGGCCGGCCGGCACTTCTTTTCGCCACCTCCAATCTCTTTACCGATTCGCTGGTGCTCTATCCAAGCGCAGTATCCATGCTGGGCGTAGCACGCGGAACCAGCGGAACGAATGGCTCGCTGGTAACTAAAACGGGCATGTATTCCGGTGTTCGGCTGCAATTTCCATCGCCGTTCGATTACGGAAATACTGCCGGGGCCTTCCTTGTGGGTGATGCCGAGGCGGAGCTACTTGGCGAGACCTCGATGGCGGGAAGCAGCCCGATATCTTCGGTAAGCAGCAGTGTTCCGGCTTCCGTTTACGGTTTTGTGATAGCGGGTGCAGGAGTGCCTTTTTACAGTTATCTCAATGGTACCCAGGTGGGCAGCGCCACTTCGATGAGTTACCGCGATGGCGGCGCGCCGCTGCGCATCGGCAATCGAAACGACGGCAATGGCTCGGGAAACTTCTATGCTTTCGAGCTTGTTCTGTTCAACTCGGCCCTTTCCACAACGATCCGCAATACGGCGGAAGAAGCACAAAAATCGTATTACGATATACCCTGCGCGGATGTAGCCACCACTGCACAGCCGTCCGGCACCCTGGCCTGTACCGGCACCGCCACCACCTTCAGTGTTTCTGCGACGGGGTCGAATGTAAACTACCAGTGGCTGCGCAACGGAGTGCCCATCGGTGTCACCACTGCCGCGCTTTCGCTCAATGCCATTACCGCCGGCGATGCGGGAGATTACACCTGTGTAGTAAGCAACGGATGCCGTACCGAAGTGAGTGCTGCGGCTACACTTTCCATTCCAGGTGTAAACTATACGCTGCCCGGGCCAACGGTAGCCGGTGTGCGCAATGTGTGCACCGGCCAGGCGACCACTCTGAGTGCTACGGGGCTCCCGGGAGCTACGATGGATTGGTATACGCAGGGATCCGGTGGACAGGTGTTGCTGCATGGCAGTGTACTGGCTACCCCGGCGCTGACGGCTGACACTACTTACTATGTGGCACAAACGCTCTGCGGAGTAGAAGGTACACGTCGCGCCGTAACGATATTGGTTACGGCGATCCCTGGCCAGCCTGCGCCATCGGCAGTGTCTGCCCTGCCTGCCTCCATCTGCCGGCGCGACTCAAGCTCACTTGTAGCCACCGTTGATGCGGCAGCAGGCCATAAGGTTCATTGGTACGACGCGCCCACGGGAGGCAACCTGCTTGCTGTAAAGGCGAGCGGCGATTCTTTCCGCGTCAGTCCGGCTGCCACCGCCACCTATTATGCGCAAAGCAAGGTGGCCGAAGAGTCGCGCACGTTTGTCTTTACAGGCGCGGTACAAACCTTCACCGTCCCGGCCGGCGTTACGTCGATACGTGTCGATGCATACGGCGCTGCTGGTGGTGGGTCGGGAGTGCTGGGCAGTTATGGTGTTTTTGCGGGCCCCGGGCTTGGGGGCCGTGTGCAAAGCACGTTGGCCGTTATGCCCGGTGACGTGCTTTTTCTATATGTTGGCGGCAAAGGTTACGCGCCTTCGATGCACTCGGGAGCTGCTCCCGGCCCCTTTAACGGGGGAGGCGGCTCGAGCTATACGGGCAGTACGGGCGGCGGAGCAACCGACATTCGCATCGGCGGCCAGTTGTTAGCCGACCGGATCCTCGTTGCCGGAGGTGGCGGCGGTGGTTATGTGGGTGTAAACACGCGCGGCGGCGACGGCGGGGGGCTGCAGGGGCAGGCTGGCCAGTTCGGTTCTGCTGGCAATGGCGGCATCGGCGGTGGCGGCAAGCAGACGGAGGGTGGATTCCGCGGAAACCGCTTCGGCGTCTATTTTGGAGGCGCAGGCACCTTCGGCATCGGTGGCGTCGCCGGCGAGTGGGGGCAGTTCGGCGGTGGTGGTGGCGGCGGCTGGTATGGCGGTGGCGGTTCGGTGTACGGCGGCGGCGGCGGCGGGTCATCTTACACCAACCCCGCCTACGCGCAATCCGTGGTGCATACGCAGGGTGTCAATAGTGAGGAAGGTCGCCTTGTCATCTCTTTCGCACCTGCACCCGATTGTGCCGACACGGCACGCGTACCCGTTACCGTTACTGTCGTCGAACTGCCTGTTGTTTCGGTACCGGACGATTTCCTCCACTGTGCCGGAGCTCCGCTCACGCTCAACGCAACCGGCGCTGCCAGCTACCTGTGGCAACCCACGGGAAGCACGGGTTCCTCGCTGACCGTTGCACCAACGGCGACGACCACCTATACCGTATATGGAACCAATGGTACTGGTTGTGTTGATTCAGCGCGTACAACGGTTAGGATTGAATTCGCGGCTACGGATGCTACGATCTGCGCTGGTCAGACGGCTACGCTGACGGCATCGGGTGCCGATCAATATTTGTGGACGCCCGGTGGAGCTACCACCGCATCGGTTCAGGTTGCGCCGGCATCAACAACGGTGTATACGGTACAGGCTACGAATGCGCAGTGCACCGCTTCTAAAAACGTCACGGTCACGGTCAACCCGCTACCTGTTGTTGATGCAGGTTCGGACCAAACCATCACTGCAGGTAGCACGGCCAGCCTGTTGGCCTCTGGTGCCGACACCTACCAGTGGCAGCCGTTGCAACTCAGTGGAGCCACTCTGATCGTTCGGCCCACTTCAACAACTTCATATTCCGTTACGGGTATGTACTCAAGCACGGGTTGTCAGAATACCGATGTGGTGCAGGTGAATGTGAACGCACTTCCTTCCGTAACCGGTACGACGGCACTTTGCTCCGGCGGAACTACAACGCTTGTGGCGAGCGGCACGGGTCCTTTCCAATGGTACGATGCAGCCTTGGGCGGTAACCTCGTTTTCACGGGCGCTTCCTTCACCACACCTCCTATCAACAACGATACGGCCTATTGGCTTTCTGCCAACGGAAGTGCACGGGTAAAAGTAGGGATCACCACCACTTCCGCTTCGTTGTCGGCAACGCCCTCCTCCATTTGCGCGGGTTTCAGCACGCAGCTAGGCGCATCGCCCGCCAGCCCGGCCAACGTGACCTGGTATGCCAGCCCGACGGACAACACACCCTTGCAAACAACAATCGCCGGTGCAGGCGCAGTTTTCACGCCTGCTTCAACAACTACATACTATGGCGCCGCAGCAACCGTCGAGCGTAGCCGCGCCTTTGAGTATACCGGCTCCGTTCAAACGTTTACCGTGCCAGCGGGTGTCACTTCAATCCGCATCGATGCATACGGCGCATCGGGTGGCGGCAACGGAGGCATCAGCGGCATCGGATCATTTTCGGCTCCCGGTCTCGGCGGAAGGGTGCAGGGCACAATGAACGTGACGCCCGGAGACGTGCTTTATTTATACATAGGCGGCAAAGGTTATGAGCCTTCAGGTTCGGGGGCATCACCCGGTCCGTTTAATGGGGGAGGCGGCTCCAACTACCTGGGTAGCACCGGTGGCGGCGCAACCGACATCCGTTTGGGCGGCCAGGCACTTACCGACCGCATCCTGGTAGCGGGTGGTGGAGGGGGCTCCTATATTGGCACCAACACCGGTGGAGGTAACGGCGGTGGTTTGCAGGGGCAGGACGGCCAGTATGGTTCTGCCGGAAGCGGCGGCATCGGCGGAGGCGGCACGCAAACAGGGGGTGGGTTTCGTGGAAACCGTTTCGGCGTTTACTTTGGAAGTGGCGGCTCCTTCGGGTTCGGCGGTGCCGCCGGTGAATGGGGACGGCACGGTGGTGGCGGTGGTGGTGGATGGTTGGGCGGCGGCGGCTCTGTGTATGGCGGCGGCGGCGGCGGGTCTTCTTACACCAGTCCGGCTCACATCTTGAACGTTTCGCACTGGCAGGGCTACAACGAAGGCAATGGTCAACTGGTGATTTCGTATGGAGCTGCCTGTATTGCTCCGCAACGCCAACCGGTAGAAGTGACGGTAACACCAGCCCCTGCGATAGGCGTTGTGGCAGACAAAGACACCACCTGCAGCATGGTGCAGCTCACGGCTTCTGGCGGCATTTCGTACGTATGGAACATTACGCCTGGCTTTCCTGCATCGGTCAAAGTAGCAGCCGGTCTTCATCAAATCGTCGCCACTTATAACGGCCCGGTTATACAATTACGCCGCACGTCCGACAATGCACTGCAGGATTTCAGCCTGGTGAACGGCGAACTCGACCTGGTAGCTATTGCTTCCTTCACCGGCGAAGCGACGGCCCGCTGCACCAGGCTCTACGACCAGTCGGGCAACGGAAACCATTTCGTGCAGACAAACGCCGCACGCCAGCCACTTTTTGTTGCATCAGGTATCAACGGCCGGCCGGTGCTGCGCGTGAGTTCCAGCCCGGCTACCTTCATGACGAATGCGGTATCGGTAACTCCTCCTTACACTGCAATCTACCTCGCGCGGCAAAATGGCCCCGCCCGTGGACGGATGCTTTCTTCGGTGAATACGAACTGGCTTTTAGGCTGGCATAACGGTAACAAAAGCATGGCCTTTTTCGAAGGGTGGGTATCGCCTTCGGGCAATATTGCTGCGGATGCACAGCCATATGTGTATGCAGCCACAAGAATGGGCAGCACCAGCAAAGTGTACGAAAACGGTGCACTTCTTTACTCCAGCTCCAGTGGCAGTAGCGGAATCGATGGCCTGCAGATGAATGGTTTCCAGGGACAGCCTATCGAGCTGTCGGATGCAGATTTTGCAGACATCCTTCTATTCGGCGAAGCTTTGAGCGCCCGCGCAAGAGGCGACGCCGAGCAGGCCAGCGCGCGGTATTATGGTATCGCTGCAAGTTTTTCGGGTTCTACGATCTCTCATATACCTTCTGCTCCATCGGCAACCTACACGGTTATTGGCACAGACGCCAACGGATGCTCCGCTGCCGCGAGTAAAAGGATCGTGGTAGACGGCAAGCCCCCAACGGTGCAATGCCCAGGCGACCAGCTGCTCCTTCTGAACGCCTCCTGCCAGGCAGCGCTGCCCGACTATCGGTCACTGCTAACGGTATCGGATAACTGCACCCCTGCATCGGGGCTGGAAATTACACAAGCGCCCGCCCCGGGTACGCTGGTCACCGGCATCGATACGTTGGAAGTAGTGTTTACGGTTCGCGACAGTGCCCTGCTTGCCAGCACCTGCAGCCTGCTGGTGCGCACGCGCGACACCACGGCGGTCCGCATTCAATGCCCGGCTTCGCGCCAGGTATTGCAGGAGATCGATTCCTGCGGAGCCCATGTAACGCTGGCGCCCATCACCGCAGCCAATTGCCGGTTGGCAGCGGTTGCTCAATCAGGCGGCATCGCCAGCGGCGCTCTTTTCCCGGTAGGAGCGAACACTGTTTCATTTACCGCTACCGACGCTGACGGCGCCACTGCCACGTGCAGCTACCAGGTTACCGTAGTTCCGATTGCGTACAGCGTGCGCGGCGCCGACACGGTGTGCGCCGGAGGCACTGCCCTGTTATCAGTAGACAGTGTTGCTGCCGGAACCATCGTCAATTGGTACACGGAAGCCGGCGGTGGTAGTCTTATTGCGACGGGCAATCCGGTGAGTATGCCCATCGGCACCTTCTACGCCCGCTTCGCGGGCCCCTGCGGGCTCGTAGAACGCGCTGCTACCAATGTGAGCTCGGGTTCGGTTCCGTTGACGTTCAGCGGCGATACGACCCTATGCCCGGGCACGCGTGGGTTTCTTACAGCTACGGGTTATGGTGTTTTAGAATGGACTTACCTGAAACTTCCGGTCAACGTGGCCCAAGCACAGGCGCAGCTGGCTGTTGGACTCCGCTTGTTGAACAGTAGTTATACGGGACCGCTCGTGCGCCTGCGCCGCTCCTCCGACGGAGCGGAACAAAACTTTTCGGCCAGTGGGGACCACCTGGACACAATAGCGATCCGCAGCTGGCTGGGCGCCGACGCTGCCTATTGTGTGACCCTTTTCGATCAGTCCGGTCAGGCGCACGACATCACGCAGGCCACTGCGGCTGCGCAACCGCAACTGATCCTCAGCAGCACCACCAACAACCGCCCCGCGCTCCGTTTCAACACCGCGCAGTATATGCAACTTGGCACTGAATTCACTACACCGTACACCATAACTTCGGTGGCAAGGCAAACGGGAGGCGTGCGTGCGCGCGTGCTTTCATCCGTGAATAACAATTGGCTGCTGGGCTGGCACGGTGGCCGGGAAGGGCAGGCCTTCTTTAACGGTTGGCTACGCCAGTCGGGCCCCGCGGCCGGCTCAACCCTAAAAGTTTATACCGGATCTTCTACAGGTGCGCTTGCGAAATTCTATGAGAATGGTGCGCTGCTCGCCTCGGGAACCGGCGGCCTGGCTGCTCCTTCCGGGCTGCAGCTGAATGGATTTGCCGGCAACAGTGAGCGCTCCGACTGTGAGATCAACGAGGTGATCGTTTTTGGTAGTGTGCTGCCCGACTCCGCACTGGTGCAGGTGGAACGCAGCGCGCTCGCTTATTTCAGAGTGTCGAACCGGCTGCCGGTGTACGCTCCTGAAGTGAATGCCCCGCAAACCTTTACTGCGATCGCTTCGAGCACGGCTTGCGGCACAACCACCAGCAATACCGTAACCGTGCGCTCGGCAGCCGCCGGCGATCCTGCATCGTTCGGCGATGGCGTGTGGAATGTATACGCCTGGGGCAAAGGCGGCGCTTCAATCACGGCTGGCGCATGGAGCGAATACTATTCGGGCTACTACACTTCGAGCGGCCTCAACTTCAATACGGCTGCGCGCTGGACGAGCACGCCATCTTTGGCAAGCGGTTACCAGGGCTGTGCGGTTGCTACCAGCGATCACTCGTGGAGCGCAAAACGAAAAGGCTTCCCCTGCTCCCGATATATGATCTCCATTGGAAGTCACGATGACGCAGGCCAGCTCTGGATAAACGGGGTGAAGGTGTGGGAGCACAATGCGTGTTGCGACAGCCATTCGGATGTGTGGCGGGGATCGCTCGGCCCATCCGACTCTGTAGAATTTCGCGTTACGCAGGGCGTGGGTGGAAGCGAAGGCGCGATCATGATTACGGACCTCAGTTCCTTTTACACCCTCAATTATCCCATTTCGGCGGCATGCCGTTCGAACGGCGATGTTGCTCCCACGATTTCGCAGGGGGGCGCGACATTCAGCGCAAGTCCTTCGGGCTTACTGATCGATCCGGCAACAGGCGTCATACAACCTGCGGCGAGCTTCGCGGGCACCTATACGGTGTCGGCATCCTGGCCACTTGCCTGTGGCATCCCGATCACTTCAACCGCCTCATTCACGGTCCTTCCAACGGCTGGCGATCCTTCCGTCTTCGGCACGGATGAATGGCGGGTCTATGTATGGAACTCAGGAGGCTCAGGCTTCAATCCTGGTGCCTGGAGCAACGGTTATGCAGGCTACTACACTGCGTCCGGCCTCGACTTCAACAGCACCGCACAATGGGCCTCCGGTACGCCTCCTTCGGACGCCGCCGGCTACCAGGGATGCGCTGTTGCGGGCACTAACCACTCCTGGAGTGCAAAGCGCGAAGGATTTCCCTGCAGCTATTACCGCATTTCTGTTACCGGTCACGACGACGCCGCGCAGCTATGGGTGAATGGTACCAAAGTGTGGGAACATGTTGATTGTTGCGATGCGCATACAGACGTTTGGGAGGGTGTACTCGGCACCAGCGACCGTGTAGAATTCCGAGTGTCGCAGGGTGTAGGCGGAGCCATGGGTTCCATCACCTTTGCTACGGGCTATGGCGTACGCTATTCCGGCGGCCCATACTGCACGTCTGCATCACCTGCCACGCCTGGCGTGACTCTTTCGGGAGGCGTGTTTTCGGCGAGCCCCGCCGGATTGCTCGTCGATAGCAATACGGGTGCGATCACACCTTCGGGCAGCCTGGCCGGAACCTACACCGTTACCTACGCCACCATGGGCGGCTGCGGAGACACTGTGCGCAGCACCACTCCGGTGGTGATCATTGCACCGGAGGGCGACCCCACGGTAGCAGGCGTCAACGAATGGAAAGTTTATGTATGGGGCGCAGGCGGAAACAACGACACAATCCATTCCTGGAATACCCAGTACGCCGGGATGGTTAGCGTGTCTACGGAGAATCTGTATACCGACAACGCGTTTCCCTTTTACGATAACCCTTCGCAGGTGCCCGGCTTTGCAGGATGCCCGGTGAGCGGCTACAACTTTTCGTGGAGCGCCAAACGATCCGGATTCTCCTGCGGCAGGTACCGCATAAGGGTGCCCGAAATGTACGGCAGCGGCGAGTTGTGGATCAGTGGGACACGTGTGGCTTACCTTCCGGAAGGCTCGGCCAACGACATACGCTGGGAGGGTTACCTTACCTCGGGAGATGTTGTAGAAATACGGGCACGCGGAAATGCCGATTTTGGCATGGCTGTGCGCCTGAACATTCAGAGTGTGGCTAACGACATCAGCTTCCACTACCCCGCCAACCAGTACTGCGGAGGGGCATTGCCGGAGACGGCCACCATGCTTCCCACTATCACGGGAAGCCGTGGCGGGATCTTCAGCGCCGCGCCTGCCGGATTGAGCATCGATTCAACCACTGGCATGATCGCTTTCGGCACCTCGCAAACCGGCGATTATACCATTACATACACATTTGCTACGCCCTGTGGCGCCATACTCACCAACACAACTTCGATGGCCTATCACCAGGTAGTGGGAGATCCTTCCGTTTTCGGGCAAAACCGGTGGAACGTATATGTATGGAACGGCGGCGGCGTCATCGACTCTGCTACATGGGTGAGTAGCTACTCGGGGTACTATGTTGACAGCAATCTGAACCTTTACAGCACCGACCGCTGGAACGACGGGGAGCCACCTTCGAACGCATCGGGTTACGAAGGCTGCAAGGTTGGCGGTTCGAATAATGCATGGAGCGCAAAACGCAAGGGATTCCCTTGCGGGTATTATCACCTGAGCATCGACAGCCATGATGACGAAGGCCAGCTTTGGATAAATGGCGTGAAGGTTTGGGAACACGCCGGATGCTGCGATAGTCATCCGTCTGCATGGGAAGGTCTTCTCGGACCAGCCGACAGCGTTGAATTCCGCGTCACCCAGGGTGTCGGTGGATCCAACGGCCGCCTGTCCGTCACGCCGGGGCAGCCCACACTCCGCTACACGAATGGCACCTATTGTCATTCGCAGGGCACTATAATGCCCACTATCAATCTGGTTGGCGGAAATTATACAGCAACACCCGCCGGCCTCTCGCTCGATACGGCCACAGGTATTGTGGATGCACTTACGAGTGTTGCAGGCACTTACACGGTGTCTATGAGTTACGCTTCGCCCTGTGGCGATACGCTCCGCACTACAGGTTCGATCACCATCACGGCTCCTTCGGGCGATCCATCAGTGGCAGGCAACGGCAGCTGGAATATTTACTTCTGGGCAGCGGGCAACCAGGAAGATTCAGCCCATTCGTGGAATACGGCCTACGCAGGTTATATGAATCTGGGCGGGCTCAATACTAACGTCAGTTTTCTCAACGGCGATCTTCCATCCAGTTATCCTGCTTACCAAGGTTGCCCCATCCCGGATGAAAAGTTCTCTTGGATCATGAAGCGCACCGGCTTTCCCTGCGGCCGGTACAACCTAACCGTGATTGTAAATGAAGGTCCTGCGCAGGTTTATATCAATGGAGTGCGGATCCTTTACATCGATGAGAACCCGTGGAACAACTTCAGTCCCCAATGGCAGGGTTTCCTCACGCCAACCGATATTGTAGAAATACGGATGCGGAGTGTGGCCGGGCAAGGGTCCCGCCTTCGGTTGAGCATTGCTTCCGTCGCCAGCAATGTCCGTTTTTCCTATCCCGCACCGCGCTACTGCGTTGCAGCAGGCGCATCCGACCCGCTCGTTCCGGTTCTGGACGGTGCCGGCAGCGGCACGTTCTCCGCCACGCCGGCCGGACTTTCGATCAACGCAGCAACCGGTGTGATCGACCAGCTTGCATCGGCACCCGGTTTCTATACCGTCACATTTACAGGAGTTTCGGTTTGCGGTGTTGCTGCGCGGGTAAGCACCACTATAGAGATGCACGCTATTGCGGGTGATCCTTCAGTGTTTGGAAGCAACCTATGGAATGTGTACGCGTGGAATGCCGGCGACTTGTCGGGGACGCCATGGGTGACGAATTATGCCGGCTTCTACACGGTGAACACGCTCAACCTGAATACGGCCGACCAGTGGTCGTCCGGTGGCAATCCGTCCGAGGCACCTGGCTACACCGGCTGCCCGGTAGAGGGAGACAGCCACTCGTGGAGCGCCAAACGCAAAGGATTCCCTTGCGGACGCTACCAGTTCAACATACCCGATCACGACGATGCGGTGGAGCTATGGGTGGATGGCGTCAAGGTATTCAGCCATGAATTCTGTTGCGACAGTCACATCAATGCGTGGACGGGCAACCTTGGGCCCACGAGTGAGGTGGAGTTTCGCGTGCGCGAGGGCGTAGGCGGCAGTGGTGGATCCCTAAATCTCGTTCTTGTGCAGGCCGCCAGCACGTGGACGGGCGCGATGGACAGCAACTGGAATAATGCGGCGAACTGGTGCGGCGGCATGCCGGATGCTACAACGGACGTGGTGATTCAACAAGGAACGAACCAACCTGTTGTGCTCAATGGCGGAACCGCGAACGTGCATGACCTGATCGTGCAGGCGGGAACATCACTTTCCGTGCTGGGAACGCTCAATCTTTTTGGAAACCTATCAAATAATGGCGGCACGCTCAACATGAGCTCGGGCCGCCTCGACCTGGAAGGAACGGACCGTCAGGCAGTGCCTGCATTCATGGTGCATACCCTGAATGTGAACGGTGGCGGCGGGTTCACGCTTTCCGGTAGTTCTACGGTAAGCAGCGCGCTCAGCTTCGGAGCCTCGGGGGGCACTGTCATCCTGGGAGCTTTCGACCTTACGGTAGGCTCGGTGGCCGGTGGAGATGCCTACGCCTTCGTGGTAACCAATGGTGCAGGTGCGCTCATTTGCAAAGCGCTAAATGGATCGCAACTGATGCCGGTAGGTGTGAGCAGCAGTAGCTATACGCCGCTCAACATCACTTCTTCGGAAGGGCTCGACTGGAGCGTGCGGCTGCAAAGCAGTTTTGCAGGCTACAACGCGGTCAACCAGGGCGCCGCGCTTCCGCGCATCTGGCATATCACGCCGTCGCTTACACCCACAACAGTCCCCGTTGACCTTGTGTTTACGTATCCCGATACGCTTTGGACCACACCGGCAACCGTGGCCGTATACAGGCATCACGTTGCTTCGGGCGGATGGGGGCTCGCCAACGCAAATGCCACGAATCTTCCCGCTACGCTCAATGGTAATTTGCGCAGTGTGACGCTGCAAGGGCAGCAAGGATTTTCGCCCTTCGCCATATCCGGTATGGGCGCCGCACTTCCAGTAACGCTGCTGCACTTCACCGGACGTGAAGACGGCTTGCATAACCTGCTGCAATGGCAAACCGCGAGCGAGCAGAACAACCTGGGCTTCTTCGTGGAGCGCTCGGCGGATGGCCGCAGCTTCAGCGACATTGGCTTTGTGCCCAGCGCTGCCAACGGCGGCAACAGCAGCATCGTGCGCAACTATCACCTGCGCGACAGCACGTTTACCGGGCTGCGGCATTTCTATCGCCTGCGCCAGACGGACCTTGATGGTCAGCATCGGTGGAGTCAGACGGTCTCGATCAGCAGGCAGACAACGGTAGTACGGTTTGTTGTATATCCGAACCCTGCGAAAGACGTGGTGCACGTACGCTTCGAGGTGCAGGAAGGCGGCAAGTACCACTGGTCACTTTCCGCCATCGATGGCAGGAGTGTGCGGTCGCAACAACGCAACATGCAGGTGGGAGTTCATACGGAAACGATCAAGCTCCAAGGCCTTCCTGCCGGTATTTACCAGCTGCGTATTACCGACGATGCAGGAGCGCAAGTCGGCGTGACGCAGATCGTAGTTGAGTAAGAGAATATTAAAGTGGCTGAGCCCGGAATCGAACAGAAATGATCGTTCCGGGCTTTGCGTTTTCAACACGCAGCTGCCCACCGATGAAATGCACGAGATCGCGAATGATGATGAAGCCGAAGCCCTTGCCCTGGTTATCGGTCTCTTTCAACGCATTGCGCGGTGCTTCATCGCCGAGCAGTTTCATCTGAAGCGCTTCCGGCATGCCGGTCCCGTCATCACGAACGCTCAAAACGAATGCATCGCCGTCGCGCCGAACGGCCAGCGTAGTAGTAGTGCCGCCGGAGTGCGCGATTGCATTGAGCACCAGGTTATACATGATCACCTGTACGGCATCTTTGTATTGATACACCTGTGTATCTGCCGGCCCCGCTACTTTGATCTCCTGTCCCTTCGATCGGGCAACGGGGCCGAGGAGGCTGCGTACATGATCCGACACCTCCGCAAAACTAAAGTGCTCGGGCACAACGTGCATTTGGCGGTGCTGCAGCTTGATCCAGTTCAGGAGGTTGATGGAAAGCAGTTCGAGTTCGAGCGACGTATCGTTGATGGAGTCTACCGCCTTTTCGCGGAGTACTGGATCGAGGGAGCGTGCATCGTCGCGCATCATCGTGGTGGCGCGGTGAATGTAGCGCAGCGGCGTTATGATGTTGTGGCTGATCACGGAAATAAGGCGTTCCTTGAGATCGTGCGCTTCGGAGACCAATTGCAGCTGGTGCCGCAGCTGCCCTTTCTGATTTTCAATTTCCCTCGTCCGTAGTTCTACGGTTGCTTCCAGTTGCAGGCTTCTGCGGCGTAGCTGCCGTGTGCGCAGGAAGACGAATGCCCAGACCAGCAGGGAAGCAAGGAGCAACCAGAGCACGATCGCTCGTTGTGCCGCATACCAGGGCGGTGCGATCTCGAAGTGGAAGGAGCGGTGTGCGAAGTTGCCGGGCTGAAATCCGTTGAAGGTGCGCACTTCGAAGTCATACGCATCGGGCTTCAACGCGCTGAAGTTGAACAACCGCTGCCGCGTGGGATCGAATTCGATCCACGATGATTCGCTTGCAGCTTCCCCCGTTCGGCGCAGACGGTACCAACCGTACAAGTTTTGCGGCGCGCTCCACGAAGGAATCGTTATGTCGAATTGAAACAACCGCGTTTGCGGATCCAGACGGTTGGTCGTTTGTAGCAGCTCGCGACCATCTGCCCTTGCACGAACGAGTATGATACCCGGGGGCGCTGCAATGCGGACCGAATCGGGATGCAACTGCGCGAGGCCACGGATGGTAGGGAAGGAGAGGGTGCCATCGGGGAGGCGGAGGTACGCCGGCGTGCAGCCGCCGTTCAGCTCCGTTTGTTCCAGCCCGTCTTCGCGGCCTAAGAAATAATAGCATACCGGCGATCCTGTTCCGGCCGAACGTTCGAGCGCTTTTTCGGAGACCTTGAACAACCCGTTGTTGGTGCTGATATAGCAAAAGCCATGTCCGTCGGGCACGATGGCATGTGCGAAACGCAGGTAGTTCGATTTGTCGCGGGGCAATGCGAGCACGCTGTCGTTGCGCAGCAGGAAGAGGCCCTCGCCATAGGTGCAGATGTATAAATTCTGGCCGCTACGCCACATAAAGCGGACGGCTGCTTTATTTGACACCGTGAGCAACCGGCTCTGTTTCGTGGCAACATCGAAAAAGCGGATCCTGTTTCCATCGCCCAATGCAAATACACCCGGCGCCCACTCCGTCGCGCTCGTATTGCGCATCGGCTCGCCACCATTCTCGCTCAGGGGCAGCGTGTAAAATACGCTCATCCGGTCGTGCTCCAGGCGTGCGAAATATCTTCCGCCCAGAAGATAAAGTTGTCCCTTCGTTTGTGCGAGCAGCGGGTAACCGGAGCCATCGAGCGAGTCGAACTGCTCGGACGTTTGCGTGATGAGGTTGTAGCGGAACAGGAAGTTGCCGATGGGGAAATAAATATGGTGGCCGAAAGGAACGAGGTGCAGCGTGCCCTGCACGGGCAGGCTTCTTCCCGGTATCGGCCCTTTGCGATCATACACGACACCGCTGTGCCCCATGATGTTTCCATCGGGCAGCAATGCCTGTCCATAGGTTACCAACTGCGCGCTGCTGATCCTTCCCGACGAATCGGTTAGCTGCCGGACACTGTTGCGCCGCAGCACAAAAATGCCGTTGATGCCATCACCCAAAACAATGGTGCCCTGTGCCGGAAGCTCACGCACAAAACGCGGGTACAGGTCGGAAGGCATTGCATCAAAAATCGTTTCGAGCCTGCATTCGCCGCTGTTGTTCGCAGGGAGCAATCGAAAGAGTTTGCGCCCGGCGTAGAACATCGGCGCCGCGCGTTCGGCGTTACGCAGGAAACGCACCTTCAACGGGTTCCAGCCCGGCGTGCACAGGCGTTGCATGCGGCGGGCGCGCGCATCGTAGCGCCAAAGGCCCTGCCTGTCGATGAGGTAGGCTTCATTGCCGAGATCGAAAAATGCTGGGAGTTGCACGCCCGTGCGCAGCAGCCGCGCATCCCCGCCGCGCCGGTCGTACAGCATTCCGTTGCGGCAGGTGAGAAAGTCATGGTCGGTGCCGGGAAGTGGTTGCAGCCAACCGGGCATCACGGGTTGGGTGAGCGCGGCATGGCAGGCCACCAGAAAGGCACGCAGCGTAGTGTCGGACGGCGCAAAATCTTTATACATTCCGCGTTTACGGATCTGTCCCTGCTGCATTTCGTACAGCGACTGGTCGTCGCAATAAGCGTAGTGGATTCCCTTTCTTTTGTCGACGACTCCCAGGCGCAACACGCGTCCTTCCGTTTCTGTACGCGCCTCGAAATTGTTGCCGTCCCAGCGCACAAGTCCACCCTCGGTGCCGATCCACATCAGGCCGGTTGATTCATCCCACTCAAGGCCGGTTACGCCATTCGCGGGCAGCCCGTCTTTGTTGGTGTAGTGCGCGATGGAGTAGCGTGGTTGTGCCGCCGAAAGGAGCGTGCATCCGAAAAGCAACAGAAAAAGAAGCAGCTTCCGCATCAGGGATTGATTTGGTGTGCGGATGCTTTATCGATCAGCTCTTTGAGGTTGGCAGCACCCACTTTTTCAAAGATGCGGCTCTTGAGCGTGCTTACTGTATTCTTATGCAGGTTGAGTGCGCTGGCGGTTTCGCCGATGGCTTCACCGCGCAGCAGGTAGTGCAGCACCTCAAGCTCTCGCGTAGAAAGTTGCGCGAATGGATTGCTGGCGGCTTCCCTGGCCCTTGGAGCGTCCGCACCATCGTTGAATAAAAAAGCACGGAGCGTGGATTCGATCTTTTCCTGTGATGAGCTTTTATGCAGGTAAAAGGCAACGCCATGCTTGCGGAAGGCCGCCTCGTATACATCTGCGGGCAGCATGCTATACACCATCACCTTAAGCCCCGGAAAAAGGTTCACGAGCACCGGCATCAGTTCCAGCGAATTGCCGTCTTTGAAGATGCTGTCTACGATGAGGTGGGTGGGCTTGTTGCGCCGCACGCTGGCGAGGAGTTCGGCACACGAGTCGGCTTCGTAGTAGCGCGTGATGCCAAAACGGAGCTGGAGGACCATATGCAGACCGGTGCGCACGATGGTGTGATCGTCGGCCGTAAGCACTGAGATATCCTTCTGCAGGTCTTTCATTGTTCAAAAATTGCCGGTTCCGTTCTAGGCGGGTGTAGTGCACGCACTACAAGGGGAACTACCTATTCTTTCTAGGTTTGTTGCCTTATGCTTCGGGCCCGAGAAGGTACTGCTTTCGGGGCGAGTGCAGCAAGAATAACTGCTCTTCCAACTTCCACTTCCAGCTTATGACACGCATACTCTTTGTCTTTTTGCTTTGCGGCGCCTGTCATGCAGGCTTGGCACAAGCTGCCACCGCGGTTCCTGTTCCTTCGCCCGCAGCGTCCCAGTTCCGCAATGCACGCCTTTCCTACAAGATCATTCCCGCCGCCAATGGCACCTGGTGCTACGACATCTATGCCGATGGCAAGAAGATCATCCACCAGCCGAGCGTTCCTGGTTTGCCCGGAACGGAAGGATTCAAAAGCCGCGGCGGCGCAGAGCGCGTGGCCCAACTGGTGATCGACAAGATCAAAAAGGGACACATGCCACCGTCTGTTGAACTAGTCGAGATGAAAAAGCTCGGGGCCATCTGAACGAAAAGAACACAACTGAACCAATACCAAAACAAACTACTGTCATGAGAAAGTTCCTCACCGCCCTGTTCACGCTCGCCTCTGCGGCGCTGGCAGGCACGGGCTATGCCCAAACCACCAACGTCGTAAAAACCTACACCACATCGGGAACGATCGTGTTTGGTGCAGGCGTTACCAACGTCAACGTGTCGCTGTGGGGCGGTGGTGGCGGCGGCTCCGGTGGCGGCATGACCGAAAACCCCGGCAACTCGCCCACCTTCTGGTGCGGTGGCGGCGGTGGCGGCGCCAACTGGAACGGCGGTAACGTGGTTGTGAACGCTGGCGTTCCCTACAGCTATGCGGTGGGCGTCGGCGGCGCGGCAGGCATCATCGACGGCAACGGTAACCCCCAATGGGGCGGCGACGGAACCGGTTCGGCATTTGGAGGCATTGCTTCGTATGGTGCCTTCGGCTCCAAGATATACGGCTGGATCGGCTATGGCGGCCCCCGCGCACTGAATCCCGTTCCTGACCCCGGGATCGGGTATGCGGCTGATGGTGCAAACGGCACCCCCCAGCGCGGCGGCCAGGGCGGCTTGTCCAATAGCGGACCTTACGGACCATCGGCAGCACCCACGTTTGCAAACTATTCTTCAGGTAGTGGTTACCCCACGCCGTTCACCGACTATGGAAGCAGCGGCGTTCCAGGCCTGCGGCCCGGCGATGGCGGCGGTGGTGGCGGTTATCAAACCCTGCCGCACTTCCCGGTTATATCATCCAGAATACCAGGCGGCCGTGGTGCAGACGGGGTAGTCATCTTCTATATTTCCTATCCCACCTACCGCATCACCCAACCACTCACGGCAAGCAAACTTTGCGGCCCCGGCACACCAACCATCACGCTGCGCTCGTCGGCGCTATCCACGGGCAATTACACGGTTACCTACAACACCAGCAATCCCACCACGACGGGCAACACCGCCTTTATGAGCTACAATACGACGGCGGGCTTCGGAACCTTTTCCACGATCCCGCTGTCAAACACATCTACCATCACCGTTACCAACCTGGCATCGGGACAAACCTGCAGTGATGCCATCACGGTAAATAACACAGTGGTAGTGTCGGTGCAGAACCAGTCGTCCAACGATTGGGATGCAAATATCGACCTGCCCGGATCGGCCCGCAGCAATGCGGTATCGTTCGTTATCGACAACAAGGCTTACGTGGGCACCGGCAAGAACGGAACTACCTACCTGAGCGACTTCTGGCAATTCAACCAGGCCACGAACACCTGGACGCAAATAGCCAGCTTCGGCGGAGGGGTGCGCGCCGACGCCATAGGAATGGCCATAGGCACGAAGGGATATGTGGGAACCGGCACCGATGGTACGAGCAACAAGAGTGATTTCTGGGAGTATGATCCCTACACCAACGTTTGGCGCACGCGTGCATCCTTTGGGGGCGGCCTGCGCTCGGGCGCGGCAGCATTCTCGTTCAGCGACTTCGGCTTTGTCGGCACCGGCGTCAATGGAGGCACCTACTACAGCGATCTGTGGCGCTACAACCCGCGCACGGATTCGTGGACGTCCAAAGCCGCTTTCCCCGGACCTGCACGAAGCGGAGCCACCGGGGTTGCCATCAGCAGCAGGGGCTACTTCGCGATGGGTAGCAACGGCAGCACGCTTTACAACACTTTGTATGAATACCATTCGGCCAACGACAGCTGGCAGCAACGCACTTCCTTCCCGGGAGCGGCGCGTTCGGGCGCAGCTGCGTTTGCGATCGGCAACTTCGGATATTTCGGCACCGGCTGGAATGGCACTGCAGGCACAAACGACTTTTATGCTTATGACTGGCTCAACAATAGCTGGGCCGCGAAAGCCACCTTCATTGGCACCGCGCGCCAAAACGCGGTAGCCTATGCCATCGGAAGTAAAGGATATTTCGCTACGGGCTTGTCGGGTGCTACCGCTTTGAAAGACATCTATGAATACTCGCAGAGCAGTACCTCGGTAGTAACGGCTCCGTTATCCGCAACCTCATTCTGTGTGGGCGCATCCTTCACCGTTTCCTATACAAGCGGGTGCGTTGCATTCAACCCGGGTAACTATTTCATTGCCGAACTGAGCGACAGCACCGGTAGCTGGAATACGACCTATGGCCTGGGCCTCGGTTTCGCTGCAAACGGCAGCATCACAGCCACCATACCTTCTTATGTTCCCGCAGGATCGAAGTACCGCGTGAGAGTAGTAGCAAGCGATCCGCTTACCATAGGAACCGACAACGGCGCCGACATCGCCATCAAGCCTTCCGTTACCACCCCGGTTGTAGCGACCATCAGCCAGAACAGCATCTGCCGCGACCTTCCGGTCCAGCTCACTGCGTCGGTTGCCACGGCAGCTACCAGCGACACGACCGTGCTCCTGAGTGAGAATTTCAACACCGGAACAACGTCCTGGCTGCTTCTCTGGAACAGTTCGTACCCAATCGATGCGGGGATCGCCGAGATCTTTGCGGACGGCCAGCGCGGCGCGCATAGCAACGATAACACGTCGTTTTTCGGAAGCATCAGCAGCGGGCGCAATTCGACCGATGTTACCAATATGAGCCTGCAGTCGCCGGCATTCAGCACGCTCGGAGTCAACTCGGCATCGCTTACGTTCTACCATCATTACCAATATGGCGGCTACAACAACAGCGATTCCATTCGCATCCAGGCGTCAACAGACAATGGCGTCACCTGGACCACGGTATTCCTGAACAATTCCGTAACGGTAGGAGATCCGCAGGATTCCCTGGGTTTTGTGAAGCAAACGGTGTCGTTGAACAACTTCGTCAACAATCCGTCCGTAGTATTACGGTTCAACTATGGAGCGTATGGAGGCATGGGCCGCTGGTACTTCGACAATATCGTGCTCAAGGGTGTGAGCAGATCCAACAACTATTCCTGGACATCCAACCCTGCAGGCTTTACTTCCACGCAGCAAAACCCGGTTAACGTCATTCCAGCGACGGCGCCCGGAACTACAACCTACACCGTCGCCTTTACCAACAATTATGGTTGCGGCACCGTGTCGAACAGTGTTTCGGTTTATGTAAAGGATACCAGTAGCTCTACTAGCACCCTCAGCATTTGTAGCAGTGCGCTGCCTTTCCAGTGGAATGGTCTTACGTTCAATGGTGCGGGCACACAGATCGCGCACCTCGTGAATGCCGCAGGCTGCGACAGCGCTGCGAAGCTCGTGCTCGTTGTACGTCCAAACAGCACATCCACAACCAACATAAGCATTTGTCCTCCCGAGCTGCCGTATACCTGGAATGGCCTTGTGTTTACAACAGCAGGCGCGCAAACGGCGCACTTCACCAACAGCGTTGGCTGCGATAGCGCCGCTACGTTGAACCTGACGGTGAAGCGCCCGAGCAACTTCACGCAAAACCTTACTATTTGCGAATCGGCACTGCCTTACACCTGGAACGGCGCAACGCTTACGGCTTCCGGAAGCACCACCGTTCATTTTAGCAACGCAGTGGGTTGCGACAGCGCAGTGACGCTCCACCTGCTTACAACGCCTTCGGTGACGTCGGCTACAGCAACAGCTACTTCGGTTTGTCCGGGTGCCGTTATCAGCCTGAGCGCGGCAGCAAGCTCCGGAGCTACAGTGACCGTGCTCAATGAAGGCTTCAACAGCACGCACAACGACTGGACGAAGATCAACCTGAGCAGCGGCGGCCTGGCAGACAGTGCGGCCTGGATGCTGCGACCGTATAACTACGAAATTTTTAACGGCGTTGTCGGTATGACATCGAACGACAATTCTCAATTCTATCTGACCAACAGCTTTGCGCAAGGAACGAATGTTACCACGCATACCATACTTCAGTCACCGGTATTCAGCACGGTAGGCCTCACTACCGCTACCATGAACTTCTACCACCAGTTTACCCACCAGACTAACTTCGCCAACGATTCCATTCGCGTGCAGATATCTGAAGATGGAAGCAATTGGACTAACCTCTATGTAAATAAGAATACCACGGTTGGTTTCAACTCGCAGTTTCAACAGCAGACGATCTCGCTCAACAGCTACCTCAACAAGCCCGCGCTGCGCCTGCGTTTCGTTTATAACGGCACACCCATGCCGGGCGGGTATACCAACTACTGGTGGGCCATCGACAACGTGACGGTGACCGGAACCATCGCTGCCAGCACGTTCGCCTGGACCTCGGTGCCCGCTGGTTTCACCTCGTCGCTCCAAAACCCGCCCGCGTTCACGCCGACGCAAAACACCACCTACAATGTAGCGGTAAGCAATGGCTACTGTTCGGCCGGCCGCAGCGTGATGGTCACGATGAACAGCTCGAATCCCAGTTCGGTTACCAACCTGGCCATGTGCCCGAGCAGCCTTCCGTATGTATGGAACGGGCTCACGTTTAATGGTGCAGGTACGCAAACGAAGGTGATTCATACGGCAGGAAACTGCGATAGCTCGGCCACGCTGAACCTCACTATCACTCCCCAGGCAAGCTCGGTGACCAACCTCACCATCTGTCCTTCGGGCCTGCCTTATACGTGGAACGGCCTCGTGTTCACGGCCGCCGGCAGCAAGACGAAACTGTTTGCTACCGGTGCGGCCTGCGACAGTGCTGCTACGCTGAACCTTACGGTGCAGACGTCGAGCACGAGCTCGAACAACTCGCTCACCATTTGCGACAATCAGCTTCCTTACACCTGGAACGGCCAGGTGTTCGCAGCCGCAGGAAGCAAAGTTGCAACGCTCACCAACAGCTTCGGCTGCGACAGCGTGGTGACGATGTTCCTATTTGTTTCGAACACGCCAACGGGCGTAACAGCATCTTCTACTGTCAACGACATTTGCCCCGGAGCCTCCACGAATCTTAATTCTTCGGCTGCGCTGGTAGCTGCTACCATCTTCGATGAAACCTTTAACAACGGTGCAACGGGTTGGACTACGCAAAGCAACAACACCGGCGGCACGCCCGCCAACGGCGCATGGACGCTTCGTGCGGATGGATACGTGTACACAGAGCTTTCGCAGACGTTCCATAGCAACGACAACTCCACATTCTACCTGGCCAACAGCCGTTCCCAGGGCATCGGTAGCTCTACCGACACTTACTTGCAGTCGCCCGTGTTCAGTACGGTAGGCTACAACACGGCATCGCTTACTTTTTACCACCATTACGTATCGAACAACAACGATTCGATCCGCATTCAGATCTCTACCGATTATGGCACCACGTGGACGCGTCTTTACAGCCGCAACATTGCCCTCCAGGGAAACAGCAGCAACTTCCAGTTGCAAACGATCTCGCTCAATGGGTATGTGAATCAGCCAGGACTGCGCCTTCGCTTCAACTATGGTGCCACCTACGACTACTATTGGTCGCTGGATAACGTGAAGATCACCGGCACTATGGCGCCACTCAGCTACAGCTGGACGTCGCTGCCAGCCGGGTATACATCGTCGCTGCAGAATCCGACCGGCGTTATGCCTTCCCAGCCCACCACTTACACCGTGGCGGCTACGAGCGCTGCCGGCTGCCGCAGCACTGCATCCATTTCAATCGCGGTGAAGTCAACCAGTACTTCTACAACCAGCCTGGCCATTTGTCCAACCAGCCTTCCGTTTGTATGGAACGGACTTACGTTCCCCAGCGCAGGTACGCAAACGGCTCACCTCACCAACAGTGTGGGATGTGACAGTGCCGCAACCCTTGTGCTCACTGTGAAGGCGGCAACGGCTTCGTCGGCAACCACAAGCGTTTGTCCAGGGAGCTTCCCATACACGTGGAACGGCGTAGTATTCAACAGCGCCGGATCGCAGGTCGTGCACTACACGAATGCGGCAGGTTGCGATAGTGCGGCAACGCTTATCGTAACGATGAAGCCGGCAAGCACTTCCACGAGCAGCCAAACGATCTGCTCGGGTGCGCTTCCGTATAGCTGGAACGGTCTTACGTTCACCGCCGCCGGAAGCCAGACCGCACACCTTTTGAACAGCGTTGGTTGCGATAGCGCCGCTACGCTCACGCTTGCGGTCAATGCTGCGCCCGGATCGGTTACCGCTGCGGCGAGCAGTACCAGCATCTGTGCCGGCTCCAGCATCAACCTTACTTCTTCATCCACCGGCTCGGGCGCACCGGTAACGGTATTCAGCGAAAATTTCAACGCGGCCACCAACAACTGGACGAAGACGAATACCACTACGGGAGGTAATGCGACTGCTTCGGCCTGGACTCTGTGGCCAGCCGGAAGCGGCCTGCAGAGCAACGACAACTCGCAGTACATGATGAGCCTCAACGTGAACCTCGATTACGGAGGCGTAACGCATACCACACTGCAGTCGCCTACGTTCAGCACGGTGGGACTTTCCAACGCATCGCTCTCGTTCTACCATGCCTACAGTCACAACCCGTATGCCTGGGATTCCATCCGCGTGCAGGTTTCGGTTAACGGCAGCAGCTGGTCGACGGTTTATCTCAACAACTCCACCAGCGTAGGAGCGCAGAACAACTTCGTGCTGCAAACGATATCGCTTAATGCCTACCTGAACCAGCCGAACCTTCGTATCCGCTTCGATTACAATGCGGCCTGGTACAGCGACTGGTGGGGCATCGACAACGTGAAGGTTACCGGTCAGCCCACGAACACCTACAGCTGGACTTCTTCGCCTGCAGGCTTCGCGTCGAACACGCAGAACCCCACCGGCGTGGCGCCCACCGAAACAACGACCTATACGGTTACTGCGTTGAATGCATCGGGCTGCACCAGTTCGCAGTCGGTGCAGGTGACCGTTAACCCGGCACCTTCCGCAACCATCAACTATGGATTTACTTCCAATTGTGTAACCGGTGGCACGGCTACTGTATTCCAGACCGGTACACCAGGCGGCATATATTCTGCCCCTGCAGGCCTGGCGCTCAACAGCAGCAACGGCGCTGTGAGCCTGCCTGCAAGTACACCCGGAACGTATACAGTAACGTACACGATCCCCGCTCAGGGTTTCTGTCCTTCGTTTGCTACAACGGGCAGCATCACCATCGATCCTACCTATTCTATTGCAGCATCGGCCGGGCCGAATGGCACTATCAGCCCGGCGGGCACCACTACGCTGTGCAGTGGAAATACGGTAAGCTATTCCATTACGCCCGGGCCCTGCTCGGTGATTGCCGATGTATTGGTAGACGGCAGGTCGATGGGCCCGATCAGCTCGTATTCGTTCAACGATCTTGCAGCCAACCACACCATCAGCGCCAGCTTCACCGTGCAGGCAGCAGTGCCCACGGTAGTAGCCGGCGGCGGCACCACCATCTGCAGCGGCGGAAGCGTGCTCCTTACTTCTTCGCCGGGTGCCACCTACCAATGGTTGCTCGATGATGGGCCCATCAGCGGGGCCAATGCCCAGAGCTTTACAGCAACGGCAGCGGGCACCTACACGGTGTTCGTTACCAACGGACCTGGCTGCTCGGGCACTTCGACGCCGACGGTTGTGCAAAACAATATCGTCGCCAGCATTTCGTATCCTGGCTCGCCGTATTGTATTTCTACGGGAACCGCTCCTGTCTTCTTTAGCGGAAGCAACGGGGGCAGTTTCTCGGCAACACCGGCCGGACTCGTGCTCGACGCATCCACCGGCGCGATAGACCTTGCGGCTTCAGCCAACGGCAATTATGTGGTTTCTTATGCACCCGCGGCAGGCTCCTGCGGTGCCGTGGCCACAGCTGCTGTATCGATCCGCCCGGGTTCGCTCATCGACGCACAGCCCAACGTAGTGTTGTGCGCAGGAACTACATCGGCGCCCATTCATCTCACCGGCGCTGCAGGCAGCGCGTTCACCTGGTCGTCTTCCAACCCCGCCATCGGTGTTGCAGCAACAGGTGCGGGCGATGTGCCCTCGTTCGTAGCTCAAAACAACGGAACGCAAAGCGTAGAGTCGAACATCTTCGTGATCGCCAGCGGCGGCACGGGATGCACCGCTGAAAAGCCCATGGTGTTCCGCATCACGGTTATGCCCGCACCTTCGATAAGCGCCGTTGCTAACCAAACGCTGTGCGCAGGATTTGCCACTGCAGCCATCAACTTCAGCGGTCCGGATGCGACGACGGTCTATACCTGGATCAACAACAATCCTTCCATCGGACTGATCCCGGCTGGCACAGGCTCGATCGCACCATTTATAGCCGTAAACAATAGCGGCAGCACGCAGGTGGCAAGCATCCGGGTAGTACCCGTTGCCAATCACTGCTCTGGTGCTCCCCTGACGTTTACCATCTCGGTTGCTCCTTCAGCAGGTTCCATCTCTTACCCGCAGGCCTCCTATTGTCCAAAGTCGTGGGCCTACGCAACACGCACGGGCTCGGCAGGCGGAACGTTTACGGCAACACCGGCCGGCCTTGCCATCGAGTCTGCAAATGGCGCGGTTAACCTCGCGGCCTCATTGGCAGGAACGTACACGGTTACCTATACCACCGCCAGCGCCGGCGCCGGATGCGCCAACAACACCAGCACTCAGATCACCATACTCCCGACCGCGACGGTGAACGCGGTGCCCAACGTGGTGCTGTGCAATGGAGCCGTAGCACAGGCGGTGGCATTCAGCGGTGGAACGACCTACGGCTGGGTGAATACAAATCCTTCCATCGGCCTGGCGCCTTCCGGAAGCGGCACTACACTGCCGGCATTCATCGCCGTCAACACAAGCAATGTTCCGGTGTATGCCTACATCACCGTGACGGCGCTCGCGGGTCCGGGCACGGGCTGCCCGGGTCGCTCGCTGGTGTTCCGCATCACCGTCAACCCCACACCGGTCATCAACGCGGTGGCAGCGCAGGCGGGTCTTTGTCGCGGTATGCTGACGGCTCCTGTTGCCTTCGCAGGCAATGGCGTTGCCGGAACCACCTATGCCTGGACCAACAGCGATGTGCGCCTGGGACTGGCAGGTCGCGGTACGGGCAACATCGGTTCATTCATCGCGCAGAACCCGACGCCTTCTACACTGACATCCACGGTTACTGTCACCGCGGCCGCCAACAAATGTTACAGCACGCCCATGACGTTCATCTACTCGGTAGGCAACTGCCTCACGCAGGCTGCTCCTTCGGGGGATGACGGAAGCACGGCACGCCAGGCAACAGGCCTCGATGTGCGCGTGAGCCCGAACCCCGTACAGGACCGCCTCACAGTTACTGTAACTCCGGCTCCTGAAGGTGCATGGACGGTGAAGCTCGTGAGCGTGGACGGAACACCGATGCTTCGCCCGCGCACTGCAACCGGCGCCCAAACTACACTCAGCACAGCAGGCGTTACGCCGGGGATGTACGTGCTGCGCGTAGAAACGGCCAAAGGGGAGGTGCTTCAGAAGCAGGTGGTGAAATTGTAGCGGTCATAGGTTAAATAATAGAGGCTGTCCATACCGGGCAGCCTTTTTTTATCAACAACCTGTGAAACGCATGTTTGGAAATGCAGGTTCCTGCTTTGGTATCTTTGATCGGGAGGCGGCATTCATCCTCAACAGGGATCAGGCGCCCCCTGGTGCGTTGAAAAATTGAAGGATATGGAAACTACAAAAAGCCCGGAACACGTGCACACAGCTTTAAACGCCGGTGCAGCGCGAAATCACGATCACGACCACGGGCATGATCATGCGGACGGAGGAATATTTGGCGAGCGCACGGAATTGTTCTTCGCCATCATTTGCGGAGTCTTTCTGGCGGCGGGTTTCGCGCTCTCTTTCGTCAGCGGGCTTCCGGGCCTCGTTGCCATCGCATTATATGTGATCGCGTATTTCTTTGGCGGATTCTATACTACACGTGAGGCGATCGATGGCATCCGCAAGGGAGCCTTCGAAATTGATTTTCTCATGCTCGTGGCAGCAGCGGGCGCGGCCATCCTTGGCGAGTGGGCCGAAGGGGCCTTGCTGCTCTTCCTGTTCAGCCTTGGGCATTCGCTCGAGCACTATGCGATGGGCCGCGCCCGTAAGTCGATCGCAGCGCTCACGGAGCTTACACCCAAAACGGCGCTGCGCAAAAAAGGTGCAGATGTGGAAGAAGTTGCCATCGCCGACCTGCTGGTTGGCGATACCGTAGTTATACGGCCCAATTCGCGGATACCCGCCGATGGCGTGGTGCGCGCCGGCAGCAGCAGCGTCAACCAGGCGCCGATCACCGGCGAAAGCATCCCCGTAGACAAACGGGCTTACGATGCGGGCACTGTGGATATTGCTGCAGCGGATAAGCTCGCGCCGGAATTCCGCCTCTTTGCAGGCACCATCAACGGCAGCGGCACTTTGGAAGTTCTTGTAACACGCATCGCCGCCGATAGCACCATCGCCCGACTGGTGAAAATGGTAAACGAAGTGCAGACGCAGAAATCACCAACGCAGAATTTTACCGACAAGCTCGAGCGCTACTATGTGCCCTCCGTGCTGATTCTCGTGCTGCTCCTCCTTTTCGCCTTCCTGGTTATCGACGAGCCGTTCAGCAGCAGCTTTTACAGGGCCATGGCGGTGCTGGTTGCTGCAAGCCCTTGTGCGCTGGCCATCTCTACGCCCAGCGCCGTACTGAGCGGCGTGGCACGTGCGGCTCGCGGTGGCGTGCTGGTGAAAGGCGGCCGCCCGCTCGAAGAACTGGGCTCCCTGTCGGCGATCGCCTTCGATAAGACGGGCACGCTTACCGAAGGCAAGCCGAAACTTACAGGTGCCTATCCGCTCGGCGACGTGACGGAAGCACAATTGCTCGAAATAGCGGTCGCGGTGGAAAAACTGAGTGACCACCCGCTGGCCGCCGCAATCGTGAAGGGAGGAGTAGAAAAGTTAGGGCATGATGTTGCGCCTGCAGGCAGCGTGGAAGCGATCACGGGTCGTGGTGTGCGGGCCACCTACAACGGATCCGTGGTACACATCGGGAATAAAGAGCTGTTTATAGAAAAAGACCACTCACTACCTGCTGACATCCAGACGCGCCTGGAAGGCTTCGAAGCGCAGGGCAACACGAGCATGCTGGTGCAGCAGGACGGCAGGTTTGCAGGCGTCATCACCCTCATGGACGTTGCGCGAAGCGAGGCCCGCGGCACGCTCGCAGCGTTGAGTGGACTAGGCATCCGCAAGATGATCATGCTTACCGGCGACAACCAGAAAGTGGCGGAAGCCATTGCCCGCGACATCGGCATCACCGACGCGATGGGCAACCTGCTGCCGGAGCAAAAGGTGGCCGCCATCGAGCAACTTCGGGCAGGGGAGAAGCGCGTGGCAATGGTAGGCGATGGTGTGAACGATGCACCCGCAATGGCGCGCAGCACAGTGGGCATTGCAATGGGTGCTGCCGGCTCCGACGTGGCATTGGAAACCGCCGACATCGCGCTGATGGCCGACAAGCTGAGCAACCTGCCCTTCGCCATCGGGCTCAGCAAGAAGGCACACTCCATCATTCGTCAAAACGTCGTCATCAGCCTCGGCATGGTGGTCATCCTCATCCCGCTTACACTTCTGGGAATTGCGCACATGGGGCCTGCGGTCATCGGTCACGAAGGATCCACGTTGCTCGTTGTGTTCAATGCGCTCCGGTTGCTGGCTTACGATCCGCCCAAAACGGTACAGATCTGATCTTTTCCGGAATTTACGCGTCACCCAATTGAACCGAGGTCATCGTTAGCGAGCCGGCGATCGTTTTATCATTGAAGAAGCGCACGCTCTCCTTTTCGTCTTTCAATCCGAGGGTGTACATCAGGGGCAGGTAGTGCTCCGGGGTAGGGATGGCGAGCAACGCTTCCCTTCCGATGCGCTCATACTGAATGAGTGACTTGTGGTCGCCCTCTGTGATCAGCTGCTTGAATTTGTCGTTCATCTGAAGGGCCCAATCGTAGCCGTACTCCTGTTCGTTGAGCCGATCCCAGGCGGCCATGCGCAGGTTGTGCACCATGTTGCCGCTGCCGATGATAAGCACGCCCTTCCGTCGCAGGGCCTGCAGCTCGCGCGCAAGGTCGTAGTGGTATTGCGGACCTTTGGTATAGTCGATGCTCAATTGCAGTACGGGTATGTTGGCCTCCGGGTACATGTGGCGCACGATCGTCCAGGTGCCGTGATCGAGGCCCCAGTCGTGATCAAGCTCCACCTGCACCGAATGCAGCAGGTTGGCTGTTTCCTGCGCCAGCGCCGGGTTCCCGGGCGCCGGGTATTGCACCGCAAACAACTCTTTTGGGAAGCCACCAAAGTCGTGAATGGTTTTAGGGAAGTCCATCGCAGTGATGCGCGTGCCTTTCGTGAACCAGTGCGCGGACACCACGAGCACCGCCCTGGGCGTTGGGATCTCCTTTGCCATTTTCGTCCAGCGCCGGCTGAACTCCGTGTCTTCAATACCATTCATCGGCGAGCCGTGGCCCACAAACAGAACGGGCATGAGCCCCTCTGTTGCGGGCAGGTCGCGCGTAAAGTTTCGGAATGCGGATAATGTAGTCATACCTATTGCGCCTGTTACGATCGTTTGAATGAAATGTTTCCGTTGCATGGTTCTCGTTTATAAACTTCAGATGGCAAGTGCGCCCGCCTTTGCAGGCGCCTGGCCCGCGGTGCGTAGCGCAGCCCTGCGTTGCAGCAGGTAATCAACCGAATACCTGCCGCTACCCGCGAAGAGGAGAACGCTATAAACGAGGAGATAAAGCAGCGCAGGCTCTTTCGCGGTCAGTGGGTCGGCAGCGTGAATGAGGAGCACGGCCACCAGCATGGTGAACGCAAGTGGGAATGCCGCAAGCCTTGTAGCAAAGCCTGCGATGAGCAAGATCGAGCAAAACACTTCTGCAAATACGGCAAGTGCCAGTGAGGTCTGCGCATCCATGCCCAGCACGGGCGGGAATTGTAAAGGCGCGCCAGAGAAGAGCATCAGCATTTTCGGAATGCCGTGGGTGAGCATGAGCACGCCTACGGCGACCCGTGCAGCAAGCAACGCCGTATCGGTGCCGCGATTGGTAAGTCCGGTGTGGAATATCTTTTTCATGTTGTTTGATTTGAATAAAGGGAAAGCGTGGGTTGAAGAAAAATTATTGAACGAACTCGCCGTCGGCCTTGATGCGTACTTCGTCGCTGATGACGGCGGTGGGGAAGCCGCTGCCTACGTTGAAATCGGAGCGCTTGATGACGCCGGTTACCTGGAATCCGACCGTCTGCTTCTTGCTCATCGGGTTCTCTACCGAGCCCTTATAGGCAACGTTGAGTACAACGGGCCGCGTGACGCCGTGGAGCGATAGGTCGCCATACATCTTGTACTTGTTCTTCCCGGCCTTCTTTAGTTTCGTGCTTTTGAAGGTCATCGTGGGAAACTTCTCCACGTCGAAGAAATCGGCGCTTTTGAGGTGGTTGTTGCGTGCATCCACCCGGGTGTCGATGGAGGATGTGCGTGCTGTGAGCTCAAAACGCGCGTCGCTGAAGTCGGGTTTCGAAGCGTTGACGGTTACGTCGATGTCATTGAACGTTCCCGACACGTCGGCGATGCCGAGGTGCGTCACGGTGAAGCCGAGCTGCGAGTGCGGATCGTCGTTGGCCCAGGTGCCGGTGAATGTGGTAAACGCGGTGAGGCCAGTAAATGCCAGGAGGACAAAAATTGCTTTTTTCATTGTTGTTGTTTGAATGGTTAGGGAATCAGTGGTGGAGTATTTTCCAACCCGCGAGCCAGTTGTAATTGTTTTTAAGTCCGAGTTGGATGAGCAGCAGCTGCATTTGCTCGAGCGTGCGGCTCACGGGCAGCTTTCCGGCCGCAATGGGGTTGAAGCCGGCGGTGGTGACCAGGTCGGATACCGTCGCAACGGCCTCGTCGTCGTTGCCCGCAACGAAGGCGTCTGCCTGCTGGCCCGCGATGACGGGTGTAGTGAAGTCCGAAGCGAACGTCGTGTTGAATGCCTTCACCACTTTGGAGTGCGGCAGCAGCAGCTGCAGTTCTTCTGCCGCGCTTGTGCCCGGATCGGTCACCAAAGCGTCGAAGCTTGCGTTGAGCGGGTTGGAGATCGAAATGACGATCTTCTGGTTGGCTACCTCGCGGATGGTACCGGCGATCTCTTTCTCTGCAGCGTAGGGCACCGCAAGAATGATCAGGTCTGCCTCCCAGGAAGCGTTTGCAGGGCAGTCGAGCGCCTCCACTTCGGAAGCAGCGTTACTGTTTTTTATGTCGGCCGCAAGAGCTTCCGCCTTCTCTTTGTCGTTCGCAAACAGCAGCAGGCGGTTATTGCCTTTCGCCAGGTTCCTGCTGATGGCGGAGCCCATGCTGCCGTTGGCTCCGATGATGGCTATGGTTTGTTTCGTGTTCATTTGATTGTTTTTGATAACACAAAACTACCTCCACCCCGTGCCTTGCACCCTTGCGCTGGAACAAGAAATGGCGTTGACCGCGCGCAGCAAAAAGCATTGATGCAGATCAATGCTTTTCGATGGATGCAATAGGATCCTTGCTGAAGTTGCAGCTACTTTTTGCCGCTGAGGCGGCTTCGCACGCGGCTGAGCGTTTCGGGCGAAAGGCCCATGAAAGAGGCGATCATATGCTGCGGAACACGCTGGAAGATGCTTTCGCACATCTGCTGAAATGCGATATAGCGTTCGTCTACCGACAGGTGCAGCGTGTTAACGACGCGCTGCTGAAGCGCCACGTATGCATCGGTGATGAGCATGCGAATGTAGTTGCCGTATTTGGGAAAGCGCTCCAGCAATTCATCGTGCGCCGGGCGGCTGATCAGGATGAGCTCGCAGTCTTCCAGTGCATCGATGTTGAGTGTAGCCGGCGTTTGCTTGAAGAAGCTCGAGAGGTCGGCGATCGTCCAGCCCTCCAATGCAAATGCGGTGATCTGCTCGTCGCCTTTATCATCCACGAGGTAGGCTTTCAACGCGCCTTTTTCCACAAGGCAGATATGTTTGCACACATCGCCTTCCTGCAGGAGGTATTGCTTTTTGCGCAGCTTTTTGGGCGTGAGGTATTGTTTCAGAAATGTTTCTTCCTCCGGTGTGAGCGGCACTTTTTCGTTAAAGGAGCGGAGGAATACTTCAAACATCGGGAAGCGATTATCAACCGAAAATAACGATGGCGCGTGGATCTGCAAGTCATGAAAGCGATGATAGCTCCTGTCGTTTCCCTTACTCAACGCTACAAAAATGCGCCCGCAAGTGCTGCGGGAAGCTGCTGCGCGCTAAATTGGCTCCTGATGCTATCGAAGAACTCGTTCCTCCTCCGTTACATCCGGAAACTTTCGCTGCCGGTGCTGATCTTCCTGGTCCTCATCTTCCTCGTGTTGTTTGGCTTCGCCTATATCGCACACGAAGTGTTGTGGGAGAAAGAGGAAGCCATTGATCAGCAGATCTTTTCGTTCCTGGCAACGCACGTGGTTAGCGACAGCCGTACGCCGTTCATGGAATCGGTTACGTATTTCGCATCGGCGCGTTTCCTCCAGATCGCTTATGGATGCCTTTTCGCATTATACCTGTTGCTGAAGAACTTCAAGCGTGCTTTCGAGGTGATCGCCATCGGCGCGGGAGGCTTCCTGGTCAACTATTTCATGAAGCTCTCCTTCCAGCGCGTGCGGCCGCCCAACCCGCTCATTGAGCCGCTGAACAACTTCAGCTTTCCGAGCGGCCACGCCACGTCCGCATTCATTTTTTATGGGCTGCTCGCTTACCTGCTCACCAAAACGAGGTTGCCCGGCTGGCTGAAATACGCCATCGGCATCCTGCTCATTTCGTTCTCCCTGCTCATTGGCTTCAGCCGCGTTTACCTCCGCGTGCACTATCCGAGCGATGTGGTGGCGGGCTTCTTCATTGGTTTCGCGTGGCTGCTGGTAACGATCTACCTGATGGAGCGCCAGAAGAAAAAGGCCGACAAGGAAGAAGGCGGCAGGGGAGAGGCGCTGCCACAGGGCTCGTGAAGCCGCTGCGTCCCGGGCTGCCCATCCCGTACTTCTACGGGAGCTGCAGGACCCGGAGCCGGAACTTTTTCTTAGCTTCGGGCATTGCCTTGACCCAATCCGTATGATCCCGATCCGACCCCGAGGGCAGCGGTCATTCATTTCGCTGCTCCTGATGCTGTGCACGCTCGGCTCCGCTGCCCAGCCACCGTCCCTTTCGGTGGACTCGATGCTGCGCGCCCTTCCCGGGCTCATGCGCACCAACGAAGCGCGTGCGCGGCAAATGATTGCGAGCCTGGAGCAACAATCGGCTGCGCAGCGGCACGGCCACGGGTTGGTGCAGGCTGCATTCTTCCGGGCCTGGCTCAGCTACCGCCACGAAGCGCCGGAGCGCGCCATTGAAAGAATTGACAGCGCTTTACAAAAGATAGTTGGTATCGACCGCGATACCGCCCTCGTGAAATTCTACATACTCAAGGGACAGTGCTACGTGAAGAAAGCAGCGTTTGAGCAGGCGCTTGCGCAGTTCAACAATGCGCTTCGCGTGGCGCGGCAGCGCGGCGATGCGGCGAGCGCCACCAGCACGCTCATCAGCATTGGCTGGGCATACATGGAAAGCGGGAAGCCCCTCGATGCCATCCGCTTTTTTGATGAAGTGCTCCAGTTGAACCCGTCACCGCAGTACGAAAACCGCGCTGTGTTGTTGTGCAATAAAGCCTCCTGTTACAATATGATCGGCGATTTTCGAAAAGCCGAAGAGTTTGCGCGGATGGGCATAGCGGTTGCGCGCAGCCGGGACAGCCACATCGATCTGGGCAACGGCTTAAACATCCTCGGGCGAAGCTATTACATGCAGGGGCGGCTTTCCGAGGCCCTGGCGCTGCTGCAGGAGGCTGCACTCACCCGCGAAAAGATCGCTGACCCATCGATGCTTGCTTCCGACTACCTCGAACTGGCCGACCTTTTTCAAAAGACCGGAAACTACCAGCAGGCGGTGCGCTGGGCAAGCAAATCGGAGCAGCTCAGTGCGCGCCTGGGCAACTACCTCAAACTAGCCGATGCGTACAAGGCACTTTCGGAGAACTACGAAGCGATGGGCAATAGCGCCATGGCGGCATCTTATCTGAAGAAGCTATTGGCGCAACGCGATAGCGTGGAGGCCGACCGGTATAACAGGGCCTTCGCGGAAATGCAGGTGAAATTCGAAACGCAGAAAAAAACCACCGAGAACCTGCTGCTCAAGAAAGAGAACCTCGAGGCCCGTCTGCGCAACAGCCAGCAGCAGCGCCTGCTTTTTCTCCTCGGCGGAGTGACGCTCCTGCTGGTAGCTTCAGGTATCTACGTCTCTAAATTGATGAAAAGCCGTTACCAGACCCGTCTCGCGCTGGAAGCAATGGAAGAACAACGCAAACGCAGCCTTGCAGTGATGCAGGCCGAAGAAGCGGAACGTCGCCGTATTGCGGGCGAACTGCATGATGGGGTTGCGCAGACACTGGCGGCAGCCGGAATGCAACTGGCAAAGGCGCGCTCCGGCCAGCCCACACTTGCGCGCGTGGATGAATTGCTGGGGCAGGCAGGGGCGGAGATCCGCTCGCTGTCACACCAGGTGACGCCCGAGCTCCTGCTGCACTTCGGGCTTGCAAAAGCAATGGCGCAAACGATCAATGAGTTGAATGATGCCAGCGACAAGCTTCACTTTTCGCTCTTCACCCACGTGGACGAACCGCTTCACGACGATCTCCTTTCGCTCGCCCTTTACCGCTCTTTCCAGGAATTGTGTAACAACATACTGAAGCACTCCACGGCCACCGAAGCAACGGTGCAACTGACCACTGATCGCGAGGAAGTGCAATTGCTGGTGGAAGACAACGGCAAGGGCTTTGACCCAGGTAAAGTGGCCGAAGGCCTTGGACTTAAGAATCTGCAAAGTCGTATCGCCTTTTTTGATGGAACTGTCTCGGTGGACAGTACGCCCGGGCGGGGAACGACCGTAATTATACAAGTGCAGCTGCCGCTAGGCGGGCGTACGGAAACAAAAAATGCTGACTGATATGGGGCACATCAGTGTTGTATTGGTGGACGATCATGAAATCCTGCTCGATGGCATCGCGTCCATCCTCGGCGATCAGCCGGGCATCCGCATCGTAGGCAAGGCATCATCCGCAGAGGCCGCAGAAGCGCTTGTAGAACAGTTTCATCCCGATGTACTGATCACGGATGTAAGTATGGGTGGCCGCTCCGGGCTTTGGCTTACAGAAGAAGTGCGTGCCCGCTTCCCGCTCACCAGGATCATCGTTCTTTCGATGCACGATGGCGTGCAACACATACACAGCCTGCTTGAAGCCGGCGCCGACGGCTATCTGCTGAAGAGCGTAAAGCAGGAAGAATTGTTACAGGCAATCAGCAAAGTGATGGCTGGTGAGCAGTACCTGCAGCAATCCCTTGCACCATCGTACGCGCGCGCACTTCGCCAACAGCAGGATGCGGAGCAGCAGAGTACGCTATCGCCACGCGAGATCGAAATATTACGGCTCGTGGTTCAGGGCCATTCCACTGCGGAGATCAGCGCACGGCTTTATTTGTCCGAGATGACCGTAAAGACGCACCGCAAGAACATTGGTCGCAAAACCGGCGCTAAAACGCCGCTCAGCCTGGCGCGGTATGCCGGAGACAACGGGCTGATGTGACGAAGTACTTTACCTACTGCGAGGTATTGAACACACGGCAGGCATATGCGTCTTTTGTGCTCACCCACAAAAGACGCATATGAAAAAAAATCTTCTCTCCCGCATTCTCTGTTTCCTCACCGTGATCGCGTTGTCGCTTGCCATGCCGACTAATGCTGTGGCACAAACGCGCGACGAGATTATTCACTCCAGCTATTTCGTAGCCTTCGGCCGCTATGCCAACGCAGGCGAGCTCGCCTACTGGCGGCAGAACGTCGGCAACCGCGACATCAAGCAGATGGTGCAGAACCATAAGCAATACCTGGCTTCCAACCAAAGCGAGCGCGAACAGGCCGTGAAGCGTTCTTTCAACGATGCCTTTGGCTGGAATCCAGGCAGCGACGAACTGCGCCAGTGGTCGGCAAAGGGACAGACCTATGCCGAGATGATGAATTACCACATCAACCAGTGGCTCAACGTCTACTCCGACCGCAAGGCGCACGTGATCAAGCAATCGTATTACAAAGTATTCAACCGCACGGCCGATGCGAATGAGCTGCGCTACTGGATGTCGCAGCCAACCTGCTCGTTCGTGCAACTGGTGGCGATGCATACCACCTGGAAGCAGCAAAACCAGCGCACTTCAAAAATGGGTCGCATGAATCCGAACATCCGCGACAACGGCGTGTCGACAGCCGCACTAAGCAGCGGTGCCGCTGCGGGCGTAGTAGCCGCGGGAGGCATGAACCTCATATCGCCCAGCGGTGGACAGGTAGTGGCGGCCGGCGGACTGAACGTGATTGCGCCTGGTGGCGGCAATTGAGCTGGAGCAATAAGATGAATACGACAAACACCACAATTTATGATCAGGATATTCTCGCTACTCCCGGCCCTTGCGCTTCTTGCCTGTGCCGATGGCGCTGCCGAACGTAATACAGATGCCGCACCCACTGCACCTGTCAAACGCTATCGCGGCGCCATTTCGAACGGAATGAAAGGCGACTCGCTGTTCTTCGAAATTTCGCCCGATGGCAGGCAGTTGCGGAACCTCACCTTTAAAGGATACTGGCGTTGCAGCGGAAGGCTGGAGCAAACAACTGTCGGCCCCGAAGGAAGCTTCGCAGTTGTAGGTGGGAAGGCAAAAGGTCATCTCGCCGAGCCTCCCGGGGGCGGCTCCACTGCGTGGCGCTTTGAAATAGATGCGAGCATTAGCAGGACGACAGCTGCGGGGACCTTCCGGATGAACATCAACAACCTTGGTTGCGATACCTACTTGTTGAAGTGGACCGCTACAACCTACTGACCTGTCGCCCGCCTCTGAGATTTTTCGGCAGCGCGCACATTGAGCACAACGCGCTGCCTGAGTCGTCCAACCAACTGAAAGCTTCATTTTTGGAAGCGAACCCTCCGCAATGGAGGGTTTTCGTTTTTGATCGCGAAGAGATCGTAACCGACCGCGGAACGTTTTACGGGATCGCGAGTTACGAAATAACGGATGGCGAGATCCGGGTCTGGTTTCCGAAACACGCACTTCACTTCAATTCAAGCAGCAGCATTTGCATTGGCGGCACCGTGATTGATTCATCCATTGCGTACGCAACGCCAGAGAGAATGTCCGTAGCCCGTTTGAAGCCGTTTGTTCGTTCAGGGAACCTGCTAAAAGGCACTTTCTTTGCCTCTCCTCCGGCATTAAGCACACACATGATCGTTTGTTTCGCATCGTAGCGGAAATACGCATACACATCGTCCACGGGCACATATTGCATCAGCTTGCCTGTAGCGAGCGCTGAAGACGTTTTCCGATAGGTGCCGAGCTGCCTCACCAGGTCCTGCACTTCTTTTTGGCGAATGGTGAGACCTTCACCCGTGAATGCATTGACGCGATCGCCGGCCCACCCACCCGGCATGTCGGAGCGCACCAGTCCGTCGGGATTGGTAAAGCCTTTCATCCCTATCTCGGATCCATAATAGGCCTGCGGAACACCCCTGCAGGTAAGCAGCCACTTGTAACCCGTCTTGAGTTTTTCCCAGTCTTCACCCACCACGGAAAGAAAACGCGGCTCGTCGTGATTATCGAGCAACAGCACATTTCTTGTGGCATCTTTATTCAGGAAATCGCTCGCCAACGTATTGTACAAACTATTGACGCCTTCCATCCATCCCGTTGCCTGGGTCAGCGCGGGTTTGATTCCGTTATAGAGCAACTGGAAATCGACGGAGCCGGGAAGGTTGCTCCGGTATTTCGTAGTGAAAATATTCTGATTGAAATAAGCCTGGTTGGCAGGGCCGAACACACGTGTCTCGCCGAACATGTGAATACGCGGATATTCCGCGATGATCGCGGCATTACAGCGGTTGGAAAATTCGAGGTCGCTGTAGGTATAGGTATCGATGCGCACTGCATCTACACCAAATTCCTCGATTTGCCAGAGCATGCTTTGAATGAGGTAGGCGGCCATGTGCGGGTTGTCGTGATTGATGTCGGGCATCCCATCGTCGAACCAGCCGTCGCTCATGCGCTTCCTGTCGGATGGCGCGGCATGGGGATCGAAGAGTGTTTGCTCGCGGTAGGTGGTCTGTGTGTAGCGAGGCCAGCGATGCATCCAGCTGCTGTCGGGCGGGTCAAGCTCGAGATGATGCTGGAGTCCCGTATGATTATACACTGCGTCCATCACGAGTTTCATGCCCCGGCGGTGCAGGGAATCGGAGAGCGAGCGGTAGGCGGCGTTACCACCAAGCCGAGGGTCAACTCGGTAATGGTTGGTGATGGCATATCCATGCTCGGTTCGGTTGGGGCGGTCGTTTTCCAGAACGGGCAGCAGCCAGAGCGCCGTTACACCGAGACCGTCGAGGTAGTCGAGATGCTGACTGATTCCGTGCAGGTCGCCGCCATGGCGGTGATACATCGAATCGCGGTTCATCGTTTGCTCCCGCATCCCTGGTATTCTGTCGTTCGAAGGGTCGCCATTGGCAAAGCGATCGGCTATGGCGAGGTACACAAAGTCTGCCGAAGTAAGTCCCTGTGCGAACTGCTTGCCCCTGCCTGCGCGCCGCTCTTTCAACTGCCACCGGATCGAATTCGATGTCCCGTTCCTGCGCTTCAGTATGATCGGCACCTGCCCGGGCCGCGCACCCGGGGCAATGCTGATGTCGATGGCGAGGTAATGTGCATTCGCAAAGCGGTGCGTCTTCAGCACGCGAATGCCACCATAGGTTATGGCAGGTGTGACCTCCGATAGATCGCGGCCCTTGTCGTATAACAGCACCTGGATGCTATTCATTTTCATGTCGCACCACCAGTGGGAAGGATACACGTCGACGCTTTGCGCGCGCAGTCCGGGCGTCCATAAACAGAGCAGCAACAGGATGTAATTCATTCGTTTCATCGGGCAATCTTTCGGGCAAAATAGTATGGCTCGAAGCTCAACGTGGCGAACCGGTGCAAACAACCTGTTTATCGGTGCAGACGGTGCTACCGCATCTTTTCGCCCGTCTCCGCAGGTAAGCAGAACGTTCTATCTTGCCCCTCTCGCGGACAGCCTCATGGAAACTTTGTTCTCAGTGCCTCAGAAGCGTGTATTCTACCTAGTTTACTGGGTGGGCTACGTCTTGCTGTTCAGCCTTGTGCAGGGACTTCCGGGGCGCGATTTTTCAACTGCCCTGATCAACGAGTTGCTCAGCCTGCTGCCGAAGCTGCTTTTTGTTCTCTTTGTGGTAGAAGTCCTGATGCAGCGGGCCTGGGGCAATTGGCGCGTCTTTGTGCCGGTCTACGTAATGTTGCTCATGGGGGCAGCCCTGCTCCAGCGGCTTGTCGACAACTTCCTGATTCTGCCTTACTTTCTGCCGCACTGGCGGCCGGAGCCCATTTTGAGTGTCCCGCCTTTCCTCTACAGCATCGTCAAACTTCAGTTCGTAGTTACGGTACCTGCCTGCATTTGGTTGATGCATTACGTAGCCCGGGAGCGAAGTGCGGCGCAAGCGGCGCGCGCTGAAAAATTGCAGGCCGAGCTCTCGGTATTGCGACACCAGTTTCATCCGCATTTTCTTTTCAATGTATTAAATGGCCTCTACAGCAAGGTACTCGACGGTTCGCCTGACGCACCCGACATGGTGCTTCGCCTCTCGGAAATGATGCGCTACCACGTGTATGAAGTGCGCGACCGTCCTGTTCGGCTGGCACGCGAAGTGCACTACCTCCAGAGCTATATTGACCTCCAGCAAAAACGTTTTGGACCCCGGTTGTCGCTTGTTGCCCATTTCAGCGGCTCCCACGATGCAGTGTCCATCGAGCCGCTCTTGCTGCTTCCATTCATCGAAAATAGTTTCAAGCATGCGCTGCGTACGTCGCCGGGAACGGAAGGATGGATCACCATCTACCTCAACGTGGTAGATCAATGGCTGTCGCTGCGGGTAGAGAACAGCCGTCCCGCGGCCGATGAATTGGTTTCCCGGAAGGAGCCCGGCGGCTTCGGCCTCAGCAACGTGCAGCGCCGTTTGCAGTTGCTCTATCCCGAACGGCACGTGTTGGAGCTCATTCCCGAACAGGATCGCTTTTTTGTATCGCTTAAAATGCACCTGCATGCCGTCTGAGCCATTGCAATGCCTCATCGTCGAGGATGAAGACGATGCCGTTCACATCCTCCGCACCTATATTGCGCAGATGCCTTGTCTGTCGCTGGTTGCCGTTTGCCGCGACACCATCACTGCCGACCAGGTGTTGCAAAACCAAAAAGTTGATCTCGTGTTCCTCGATATTGATCTTCCCGGCAAAAGCGGCATAGAATGGAAGCGCGGGATTGCGGAAACGATGCAGGTTATCTTCACAACCGCCGACGTCGCTTTCGGGGCGGAAGGCTTTGAACTCGATGCGGTAGACTACCTCCTCAAGCCGTTTTCGTATGGACGCTTCCTCCGTAGCCTGGATCGCTACCAGCGACTTCAGGGCAAGCCCGCTATGGATTCTTCTGCGGTGCTGCTGGCAGAAAACCGGCCATTCCTGATGGTGCGCGTGGAGCGCATGCTCCGGAAGGTCTACGTAGACGAATTGCTTTATATCGAGGCCAGGCGCAACCACCTGCTTTTTTATCTCGACTCGGGCACGGTGAAAGTGTACCAGCCTATCCGGAGTATTGAAGACAGATTGCCGCAAGCTTTTTTCCTGCGGATTCACCGGTCTTTTATCGTCGCGATCCGCCGCGTACGCGCCTATTCGTCAACCATTATTCAGGTAGAGGATGTTCGTCTTCCGCTGGGACGTTCCTACCAGTCGTCAGTGCAGGATGTGTTGTCGCGTTGAGAGCACGCTCACCAGTGGTGCGGAAAAAGAAAAAGGCAACCCTTTCGGATTGCCTTTTACTTCTGTGCCCAGGACTGGAGTCGAACCAGCACACCTCGCGGCGCCGCCACCTGAAGACGGTGCGTCTACCAATTTCGCCACCTGGGCAACTTCTCCTTGCAGAGCCCGCACTTTCTAAAGTAATGGTAGCTACTCTATTCCGTTGCGGGGTGCAAATATAAGGGCAAATAAGAAAAGTCAAAAATCAAAACTCGAAAAGTTTTGTTGGAAGGGTGTACTGCCTGCATGAATGCCGACAACCCTCAAATTAGCTCCTCGCTCACGGCTGACGGCTCAAGGCAGACGTTGGACGGCTCACGTTCACCGCTCACACCGAAACATTGAAATCGCGGAGCGCATCGTTGAGACTCGTTTTGAGGTCGGTGCTTTCCTTGCGCTTTCCGATGATCAGTGCGCAACCCACCCCAAATTCGCCCGCAGGAAATTTCTTGGTGTAGGAGCCGGGGATCACCACGCTGCGCGCGGGAACGATGCCTTTCGTTTCGATGGGCTCCGGTCCGCTCACGTCAATGATTTTGGTGGATTGCGTAAGCACCACATTAGCACCCAGCACCGCTTCCTTTTCCACGCGTACGCCTTCCACCACGATGCAGCGCGAGCCGATGAAGCAGCCATCTTCAATCACCACCGGCGCGGCCTGCAGGGGCTCCAATACACCGCCGATGCCTACACCGCCGCTGAGGTGCACGCCCTTGCCGATCTGCGCGCAGGAGCCCACCGTGGCCCAGGTGTCCACCATAGTGCCTTCATCCACATAGGCGCCAATGTTTACGTAGGAAGGCATCAGCACCACGTTGCGCGCCACGTAAGCACCGTAGCGGGCCACCGCATGCGGCACGGCACGAACGCCGAGCTCTTTGTAATTCTTCTTGAGCAGCATCTTGTCGTAAAACTCGAAGGGCGCTACGTCCCAGGTCTGCATCGGTTGAATGCCGAAGTACAGCAGGATCGCCTGCTTTACCCACTCGTTCACCTTCCATTGCACTTTGTCCGGCTGAGCCGCATCGAAGCCGGGCTCGGCCACGCGCAGGCGTCCCTTGTCCACTTCTTCAATGACGGCGCGGATGGCTTCTTTCGTATCCTCGTTGGCCAGCAAGGCGCGATCGGCCCAGGCCTTTGCTATTTGTTCCTGCAACTGATTCATTTCACAATATTACCCCATTCGCACATCACCCCATTACCCCATTACCCCATTACCCCATTAGCACATTACCCCATTACCCCATTAGCACATTACCCATTCGCTTAGCTTTGCTCCATGCGAATCCTGGTGCGCTTGCCCAACTGGTTGGGAGATATGGTAATGGCCGTAGCATTCATCGACGGTCTGCGCTGTGCGTACCCCGATGCGCAGATCAGCGTCATTGCCAAGAAAGGCGTGCATGAACTGTTGCCTTACTTCCCGCAGTTGGAGCATTGCTTTGTGTACGACAAGCCTGCGTCGCCTGGGCTGCGCGGGCTCTGGCGCTTCGGGCGCGGCATCCGCGACACGGCCCGCTTCGACCTGTTCTTTTCGCTCCCCGACTCGCTTTCGTCGGCCATCATGGGCTATGCCACCGGCGCAAGGCACCGCATCGGTTTCCGGAAAGAGGGCAGGGGCGTGCTCCTCACCCATACGTATAGCCGCCCCCACGGCACGCACCGCGTGCACGAATACGTGACCCTGCTCGAACGCTACGCCAGCTGGCAGCCGCATGGCCTCCAGGTGAAGCTGCAGCATGCATTTGCACGTGCAGGTCATATCGCCGTAAACATTAATTCGGAGGCGCAATCGCGACGGCTCACCGTGGCCAAGGCCGTAGAAATACTGTCGGCGCTGCGCGCGTCCACCGACGCGCCTCTGGTGCTGGTGGGCTCGCCCAAAGAACAGGAGTTTGTGACCGAAGTGCTGGCACTGCTGCCCGATGCACGAAATATCGAAAACAAAGCCGGCGCCACCAACCTGACCGGGCTTGTAGAAATACTGGCGTCTGCCCGTATGCTGCTTAGCACCGACTCGGGGCCGGCTCACCTCGCCAACGCGCTGGGAACGCCTGCAGTGGTGCTCTTTGGCGCGGGAAACGAAAACAATACAGCGCCTTTCAACCGCGCCAACAGCACGGTGCTCCGCCTCAACGAACTGAGTTGTGAGCCCTGCCTGAAAAACCGGTGCGTTTGCTACGAAACGCCTCAGTGCCTTGAGCGGCTGGATACGGCTTTGATTCTGCAACAAATACAACGAACGCTTCAATGAACAGCGATACGTTTTTTGATACGGAAGTGGAAGCAGCGGTGCAAACCCTGCGCAGCGGCGGAACCATTCTTTATCCTACCGATACCGTGTGGGGACTGGGCTGCAGCGCGCTCGACGCCGCGGCCGTAGACCGTATTTATACGATCAAGCGTCGTCCCGATTCCAAGAGCCTCATCGTGCTCGTGGCTTCCGAACGCGCTATTCTCCAATATGTAGCCGCGCCCGACCTCGAAGCTTTCACCTTTATGGAGCAGCAGGAGCGTCCAACCACTGTCATTTTCGAGGGCGCGCTGGGGCTGCCCGATAACCTCATTGCTTCCGATGGCTCCATCGCCATCCGCATCACGCGGGATCCGTTCTGCCGCCACCTTATCAAGCGTCTCCGCGCACCGCTGGTATCCACATCCGCCAACATCAGCGGAGCCCCGGCAGCTCCGTTCTATGCGGAGGTGTCGGAAGAAATCCGCAATGGCGTAGACCATATCGTGCAGTGGCGGCAAGACGATCGCAGCCCGGCGCAGCCGTCGATGATCGTAAAATGGACCGGCAACGGGAACTATACGGTCATCCGGCCCTAGCCATTAGCTCCGCCAAGATGCACCCAAACCCTGCGGAACCCTCCGGAACCTTCCGGAACTTCAGGAACCTTCAGGAACTTTCCGGAACCCTCCGGAACCTTCCTAACCCCTTTTCCCTTTCTCCGTTATTTTTGCGCCCAATGCAAATTCCCGTTACCGATAGTGAGCAGGAGCTGTTGAAGAAAGTGGCCGCGGCGGCGCAGGAACTCGGCGTTCCTACTTACCTCGTGGGTGGCTTTGTGCGCGATAAGATCCTGGGACGGCCTACAAAGGATGCCGATTTTGTGTGCGTAGGCGACGGAACGGAGCTTGCCGACGCAGCATCGAAGCACTTCCGGCCACGGCCGAAGGTGAGCTTCTTCAAAACTTTCGGTACGGCGCACTTCCGGATGCCCGATGGCTTCGACCTCGAATTCGTGGGCGCGCGCCGCGAAAGCTACAACCGCGCTTCGCGCAACCCCGTGGTGGAGCCGGGCACCCTGGAAGACGACCAGAACCGCCGCGACTTCACCATCAACGCGCTCGCCGTTTCGCTCAACGCCGCTGACTATGGTGCGCTGATCGATCCATTCAATGGCATTGAAGACCTGAAGCAGGAGTTGATCCGCACGCCGGGTGAGCCCGCGGTCACTTTCAGCGACGATCCGCTGCGCATGCTCCGCGCCATTCGCTTTGCAGCGCAACTGGGCTTCCGCATTCATCCGCCCACCCTCCGTGCGATCCGCGAAATGCGCGACCGCATCTCTATCATATCGCAGGAGCGAATCACCGACGAACTCAATAAGATCGTGGCCAGCCCGAAGCCGTCGGTGGGCTTCAAGCTGCTGTACGATACAAAGCTGCTGGAGCTGATCTTCCCGCAAATGGTGGATCTCGCAGGTGCGGAATTCGTAGATGGCCTGGGGCACAAAGACAATTTTTACCATACGCTGCAGGTGCTCGACAACGTGGCGCGGCGCTCCGATAATTTGTGGTTACGCTGGGCCGCCATCCTCCACGACATTGCGAAACCCGCGACGAAGAAATTTGAAGAGGGCCATGGCTGGACCTTTCACGGGCATGAAGTGGTAGGCGGGCGAATGGTGCCGAAGATCTTCGGCAAGCTGAAATTGCCGCTGGGGGAGCAGCAGAAATACGTTCGCAAGCTGGTAGAGTTGCACCTGCGGCCGATCTCGCTTTCGAAAGAAGACATTACGGATTCCGCCATCCGACGTCTTCTGTTTGATGCCGGCGAGGACGTAGACGACCTGATGGTGCTTTGCGAAAGCGACATTACTTCGAAGAATAAAGTGAAGGTCCAGCGCTTCCTCGACAACTTTGAACTGGTGAAGCAGCGCTGCGTGGAAGTGGAAGAGAAGGACGCCATCCGCAACTGGCAGCCGCCCATCACTGGTGAACTGATCATGGAAACCTTTGGTATCCCGCCCTCGAAAGCTGTGGGCGACATCAAAGACGCCATCCGCAACGCCATTCTCGACGGTATCATTGCCAACGATTACGATGCCGCTTACGCGTATATGGTAGAAAAAGCTGCTGAGCTGGGCCTTGCACCCAAAGGACGAACGCCCTAGCCAGCGTGCAGATATCCGCGGAACAAGGTAGTTTTGCCAACGCCAAGCCACTGTGGCCGCAGCGAGACCGTCAATTCCTTATTTTTGAATTTCACCGAGTAGAAACCCTGCATGGCCATACTTAAGTTTCGCGTTCAATATGAGGAGGATGACAGTGTTTACCGCGACATTGCGATCCGCCACACGCATAGACGTTACCATCGGCTCGGAGATCAAAAATCCTAATCAACGCTTTGTCTACGTGTACGACTTCGCCAAGAACTGGACCTTCCTCGTTTCACTGATCGGCGTGTCGAAAGAAGAGAATGCCAAAGTGAGTTATCCTTCCACCGTGCGCAGCGAAGGCATCGCCCCCAGCCAGTATGGCGCCAAGAGCCTGCTGGGTGAGCGCTTCGCCGACGTGGAAGAAAAGTACGACCTCAGCAAAGACGCCGAAGGCTTCGGCACCGAAGGCGACGACGCCGGCGCCACCGACGACCACAGCAGCGACGACCACGGCAGCGATGATGGAGGCAGCAGCAGCGAAGAAGAATTCTAATCACCACTACTCCCTCTTTCTCGTTCACTTGCTCTCTTTCTCTCGTTGTCCCATAGCTTTGTCGCATGCCGGAAAAAAAGCTGATCGTAATCGCGGGCGCCACGGCGGCGGGTAAAACGGCTGCGGCCATTGCCATCGCGCAGGCGCTCGATACCGAGATACTTTCTGCCGACAGCCGCCAATGCTACCGCGAGCTGAACATAGGTGTGGCGCGCCCTTCGCCCGAAGAACTGAAAAGCGTTCGCCACAATTTCATCTGTTCGCATTCCATTTACGACAACCTCAATGCAGCCTCCTACGAAAAGTATGGGCTCGACGTTGCGCGACGTGTGTTCAAAACGAAGGATACGCTGGTGGTGGTGGGAGGAACGGGCCTCTACATCAAAGCGTTGCTCGAGGGGATGGACGCAGTGCCGGATATCCCGCAAGACCTGCGCCGCAACCTCCTGGCTGATTACGAACGCAAGGGGCTGGAATGGCTCCAGGGCGAGGTAAAAGCCGCCGACCCGCGCTTCTACAGTGAAGGCGAGATCCAGAATCCACACCGGTTGCTCCGTGCCCTCGAAGTGGTGCGTTTCAGCGGGCGGTCGCTGCTCGACTTTCACAGCCGCAGCAAAGCCGAACGTCCTTTTGTAGCCGAGAAGTTCGTCATTGATCTTCCGCGCGAAGAGCTCTACGAACGCATCAACAAGCGCGTGCTGCAGATGATGGAAGCCGGTCTGGAAGCGGAAGCGCGGGCCCTTTACCCGCTGCGCCAGATGAATGCCCTGCAAACCGTTGGGTACCGCGAACTTTTCGAACACTTTGACGGGAAAATTTCGCTCGAACAAGCCGTAAAGGATATTCAAACCAACACGCGGCAGTATGCGAAGCGACAACTTACCTGGTTCAGAAAAGACGAAGAATTCGTGTGGACGAATGCGGCAGACTTAATGGGCAGGTTTACGTAGCGAACATTTTACCGCTAAGAAAAGAAGTGAGTAAGCGATCCGCGAAGAGTCTGAGTACGCAACGGTCTATACAGCCTCAGCTCTCCTTCGCGTGTACCTTCTTTCCTTCTTCACTTCGCGGTTACCAGAGTGCCCCCGCCTTTGTCGGCTCTTAAAACTTCATTCCAAATGTCAGCAATACGTTTCCCTGCGTGCGGTCTGTTTCGGCAACATAGTAGGGTGCATCCTTCAGCCGGTACGGCGCGTGGATGTCTCGCTGCATGCTATGCACATAGGTAAGGTCAACGAAGAAGCCCTTGTTGCGATAGCCCAGGCCGCCGCTGAGATTGAGTTTGCTTCCCGTTCCACCATTTGCCTCTTTGTACGGATTGCCATAGTATGCGGCACCCGCGCGCACCATGATGGTAGTGAATTTCAATTCGCCGCCCACACGCACATTGACTGCGCCTTTGTAAATCTCCTTGATCGTGTTGTTCACCGATTTGAAGTACGCATCGTTGCCCGTGTCGTCGGTCTCTGCATCCGCATCGCGGAAGTAGCGCATCCCGCGGTAGTGCACGTATTCCACATCGGCCGTTAGAAAGCCGCGCTGCTTCGTTACGTCTTCGATCTCGCGCAGCACATACGATATGCTGGCCGTTGCCTTCCAGGGCGTGCTCATGCGGTATTTGAACTCGCTTGCTTTCCCGTCGTTGTAGTCTTTTGATGCATCATACAATGCACCCTGGTAGTGTTCCGTATCGGTAGTGAGCAGGTAATCGAATTCATCTGTGAGGCTGTACAGCGTTGGCGTTTGCACCGAAATACCAAGCCGCCAGAACTCCGCCGGCTTATAGATGGCGCCCAAACGAAGATTTAGACCCATGCCTTTCGTCAGCAGGTTTTCCTGGAACTCGGCGTAATCGAAACGGTTCGACGTGTCGGCAGTTGCATCGGCTTCGGTGAAGGTCGACTTGCGGCTGTAGTGAAGAATGGGAATGCCAACGGTAGCGCCAACGAACCACTTGGACTTTACCTGCGCCCCCATGCCGATGGCAAGCTCGTAAATGCCGCCGCGGTTTTCGATCTGCTGCTCCTGCAACAGCCCGGTAGCGATGGGGGAGTTACTGCTGAAGCCCGTGACTTGGCCGCTGCCGTTCTTCACCGGGTCGAGCCAATAGGTGTTGAGCGCAAGCGAGCTGCCATAGGGAAACATGTAGGCTGCAGTGGAGTCGCGCACATTGTTGCGCGCAAGTTCCTCGATGAAGCGTTGCGAGTAAGATGACCGGTTGTTGCGCCCGCGATACAGGAGGTTGCTGCGGAAGTCGGCCTGCGTGGTAAAGCCCAGGCTGAGCGCGATGCCCTTGCCGTTGTGGGTGCCGCCGAGCACGAGGCCCATTGCGTTCACGTCGAAGCGCTTGTCGGCGCTCTTTTCGTTGCGATCTATGTAGCTCGCCTTTGTATCGCTCCAGTGAAAAGCGGGCGTAAGAAGCACGTCGCTGCTTCGGTAGAAGCCAAGGCCTGCCGGATTGGCGAAGGTGGCCGAGTAATCGCCGCCCAAAGAACCCATGGCGCCGCCAATGGCCTGCTGCCTCGCCGTGCCGCCCGGTGCATAAAAAGAAAAGCGGAGCGCGTCTGATGGCTCCTGCGCTTGAAGCGCGATTGTTGCCGCCAGGGTATGCAGAAGTAAGAACCCTTTTTTCATAAAGCGTCGTCGTTGATGATCAAATGAACCGAACGGTTAGAAGCGGCGTACGGGTGCGTTGCGCGGTGCGGTGGAGCCTGAGGACGAACTTCCCGAAGAGGAAGATGAAGAGCTGCCGTTTTGCGACGAACCATTGAAGATCGTGCGGAGCCCGCCGCCACGGGTGTTTCCGCGGGTGCTTCCGCCTTCGCTGTTGCTGCCGTTCTCATAGCCACCTTCCGGCTTGCCGCTCGAATACACCGGCGCCTGCGGCACGGGTTTGAACGATTCGAAGTGATAGTTGCGCGGCCTGTTGGGCGTTGCCGGACGAAGCGGAATGTAAGCGTATCCGTGGTAATACGGGGAGTAGGGCGAATAGTAATAGCCCCACGCGAGGCGCGGGTTGCTTTCACACCAGCAATTGTAACGGTAGGCGTACGGATCGCTGTAGTAATCGTCGAACTGTGCCCAGCGATCGCGGTTGCGCACGCGCATCCGGAGGTAGCGGTCTTCACGTGTTTCGGCACGCGGGCGCTCTTGGCGCTGCTCGTCCACCCGCACGTATTCGCGCTCAGGCTTGCCAGGCGAGTAATACACGTCGTCGGGCGTTTGCCCCGACTTGTAAGGCGTGGTGCAGCTGGCAACAGCGAGGGCGAGCGCGAGGAAGGGTAAAACAGGTTTCATAAGCGCTTCTTTATAGGTTGAGAATGAGCCGGGATGTGTTACTTTTGGGCGCCCCGAAGAGCGCTCCCTGTAAAGTTGGCATTTCAACAAATAACAGTTGCGCAGCCGGGCTTCCCTTCACAAAATATTAGCAAATATCGCGATAAGACATGAGCAACGCAATTACAACCCGGGCGCAGGATTACGCGCAGTGGTACAACGACCTTATCATACGCGGCGGTCTCGCCGACTATTCGGCCGTGCGCGGTTGCATGGTCATCAAACCCTACGGCTATGCGCTGTGGGAAAACATGCGCGATGTGCTCGATCGGATGTTCAAGGACACTGGTCACCAGAATGCCTACTTCCCGTTGTTCGTTCCCAAAAGCTTGTTTGAAGCAGAGGAACAAAATGCGGAAGGTTTTGCCAAAGAGTGCGCCGTGGTCACGCACTACCGCCTCAAGAACGATCCTTCGAAGCCGGGCAAGCTCATGGTAGATCCGGAAGCGAAACTCGAAGAAGAACTCATAGTGCGCCCGACCTCGGAGGCCATTATCTGGAACACGTATAAAGACTGGATCCAGAGCTACCGCGACCTGCCCATCCTGGTAAACCAGTGGGCCAACGTGGTGCGTTGGGAAATGCGTACGCGCCTCTTTTTGCGCACCGCCGAATTCCTGTGGCAGGAAGGCCATACGGCGCATGCAACAGCCGAAGAAGCCGTTGTGGAAACAAAGCAGATGCTCGACGTGTATGCGCAGTTTGCCGAAGAATACATGGCCGTGCCCGTAATCAAAGGAGTGAAGACTCCGGCCGAGCGTTTTGCGGGCGCCGTGGATACGTATTGCATCGAAGCGCTGATGCAGGATGGAAAGGCGCTCCAGGCGGGCACTTCACACTTCCTGGGACAAAACTTTGCAAAGGCCTTCGAAGTAAAATACCTCACCAAAGAAAACAAGCAGGAATACGTTTGGGCAACATCGTGGGGCGTGAGCACCCGCCTGATCGGCGGCCTCGTGATGGCACACTCCGACGACCAGGGACTGATCCTCCCGCCACGCATCGCACCACTGCAGGTGGTCATTGTGCCGATCTACAAAGGCGATGACGGGAAGGCCGAAATGGCTCCGCACGCCAACAAACTGATGAGCGAGCTGAAAGCTGCGGGCATCCGCGCCAAGTACGACGACAACGACAACCAGCGCCCAGGTTGGAAGTTTGCCGAATACGAGCTCAAGGGAGTTCCGGTACGCATCACCCTCGGTGCCCGCGACCTTGCGACTGGCGTGGTTGAAGTAGCGCGCCGCGATACGAAGGAAAAAACCACTGTTCCTTTGGAAGGCCTGGCCCAATACGTGGAGAAGCTGCTTGTAGAAATACAGGACAACATGTTCCAGCGTGCCAAGGCTTTCCGCGACGAACACATCACCAGGGTGGATAGTTGGGAAGACTTTGAGCGCACGCTCGATGAAAAGACCGGGTTCGTTTCCGCACACTGGGATGGAACATCCGAAACCGAAGCTGCCATCAAGGAAAAGTTGAAGGCCACCATCCGTTGCATCCCGCTCAACAACGAACAGGAGGAAGGCAAATGCATCCTCACAGGCAAGCCGAGTGCGCAGCGGGTGCTGTTTGCGCGTGCCTACTAACATGCAAATCACATGATGAGATCGTAAGGAAACGAAGAAATGAACAGCCCGCACCAGCGGGCTTTCATTATGGCGTCGTGCCTTTGTTTTTTGCGTGCTGAAAGCCGCTTGCGGCGCTTTGGCTTAATGCGTTGTCAGGTAATTGTAATCCTTCAGCAGAATATCCAAAAACTCGAAAGGAGAGAGGCTGGTGCTGATGTCGAGGTGCCGCTTGATCTTTTCGGCGGCGCGGTCGGCAAGGCCGTAATCGTGGTGCTTGCGTGATGAATCGAGGATGTTCTTGATGGCGTTGATATCGCGGTCGGAGAGCTGCAGCACCTGCGGGAATTGCGGCGTGTAGGTATCCGTTACCTGCTGAAAGATCGTTTCTTCGATGCCTGCTTTCTGAATGCTCCGGATGACGATGGTGTGGGCCAGGATGTCGCCGAGGCGCTGGTGCCGCGCCGTGACGTTTACCAGGATGATGTCGAGCGCGAACAGGCAGAAGGCAATGCCGATCTGCTTCAGTGCCTCCGGATACACCGAAGCCACGGCCACGAAAAGCATGCATACCACCATCATCAGGTCGGAAGTGCGGATGAGCCAGCGGATGAGGACCTGGCTGATGCTGGGACGGCCGCCTTTGTCGTTGATGACACGCAGCTGCATCACGCGCTTGCCGAGGCTTTGCCCGTTGAACACGAGCTCGCACACGGGATGGTACAGGAACGTAGGCACGGTGATAAAAAACCAGAAAAGGCCGGACAGGATCTGGGAACCATCGTCGCCGAACGGATCGTCGAAGGCGCCGCCGGCCGCCGTGAAGACGCGCATCAGCATCCAGATGTAGACGCCGATGATGGCGAAATCGATGGCCCAGGCAGCAAAGCGTCGCGGGAAAGATGCCGCCGGAAACGTGATGCTGATGTTGAAGCTGGTTAAGATTTGTATCGTCGACATAGAGACGCGACAAGTTACGCAATCCACCGAAGGGAAATTTCTGTATTTTACGGAGCCTAAACAAAGCCACCGTTGCGCGAAGGATTATTCATCAAGAAGAACAAGGACCGCTGGGAGCAGATCGAGCACGAACAAGCAGCGAGTGCAGATGAGACGGCAGGGAATTTCACCCGCCTTGTCAACGATCTTGCCTATGCAAAAACGTTCTATCCCACGAGCAAGGTGACGGTCTATCTCAACGCACTGGCATCACGCATCTACCTCAACATTTATCAAAACCGCAAGGATCCCGCCAACCGGCTTGCTCAATTCTTCCGCTACGACGTGCCCCTCACTGTGGCGCGCCACCGCCGGCTGCTGCTTTTCGCATTCGGCATCTTCGTGGTATTTTTTTCGATCGGTTTTTTTTCGGCGATGCACGACAAGAGCTTTGTACGTCAGGTGCTCGGCGACTCTTACGTGGATATGACCGAGCGCAACATCGAAAAAGGAAATCCCTTCGATGTGTACGGCCAGGTAGGTCCCTTCTATATGTGGATCTATATCATGCTGAACAACATCCGCGTGTCGCTCACCTATTTTGGTGAAGGCATCGTTTTCGGCATCCCCAGCCTTTTTTCTTTAGGCAAGGAAGCTATCCGCATCGGCGCCTTCGAACATATGTTCTATGCCCATGGCCTCGGGCTCGATGCGGTCATCACCGTGCTACTTCATGGCCTCCTCGAGCTCACAGCCATCATTCTCACCTGCGGCGCAGGCCTGGTGATGGGCACGAGCTTTCTCTTTCCCGGCACACAGCGGCGGCTCAAAGCATTCCGATCAGGCGTGAAGGACGGCGTGAAGATCGTGGCCGCACTGATCCCCGTTTTCATGATCGCCGCCTTTATTGAAGGCTACATCACGCGGCACTACAAGATGCCGGTGGGCTACAGCCTCAGCATCCTCGCCATTACCGGCACGTTCATCGTTTGGTATTTCGTGATCTACCCGTGGCGGCTGCACAACCGCCAGCAAAAGAAGGGGGCGCATGCATAAATTCCGTTTGCTTTTCCTCCTTTGCTTCGTCGTGCTATCGGCGCCGCTCGTGCACGCGCAGAGCGGCGACACCGTTGTGATCCGGAACAACGAAGAAGACACCTATGTCGATAGCTCGTCGGGCACCGACGCAACGACCGTGGACGTATCGACCTCCGACGAATCTTACGGCAGTGATAGCGATACCGTGTATACCATCGCCGAGCCCGGTGCAAACGACCTGACGCCAGTAGCTGCCCGGCCGCTTTCGAAAGAAGAACTGCGCGAGGCGCGCAACGATGACGACTTCTGGTATTGGGATTACAAAGAGCAAAAGAAAAAACCCCGGCAGGAGCGGCGTTCGCAATCGTACGAAAAGCAGCAATGGAGCATTCCCTCCTGGCTTTTCTGGCTACTGGTGATCGCAGGGTTCCTCGTCCTGCTCCACTTCGTGCTCCTGTCGATGAACATCAACGTGTTTGCACGCAGCGGCGTGAGCGTAGAAGTGCCCGCCGACTCGGAGCCCGTGGAAGATATTTTCAATCGAGACTACGACAAGGAAGTGGCACGCGCGCTCGCCGCACAAGACTACCGCCTCGCCATCCGCCTTCGTTACCTGCAGTTGCTACGCGAGCTTTCCGATCGCAACATCATACAGTACCGCGCCGGTGCCACCAACGGTGTGTATGTAAGCCAGCTCTGGGGCTCGGCCTACTACACCGATTTCTTCCGGGCCACGCGCACTTTCGAATATGCCTGGTATGGAATGCTCCCCGTAACGGAACCTGCGTACCTGAGAATGCAGGAAGACATTGCTCACCTTAAAACCAGGTTTGCATGAAGCGCTTCCTTCCTTTGATCATCGTGTCGGTGCTGCTCCTGGTGGTGGGCACCGTTCTCGTGCGCCGCAACAGTGGCTCTTCGCGCCGCTTCGATGCGCGTGTGTCGCTGCGCCAGGAAGACCGCATTCCCTATGGCATGTTCCTTACGCGAAAGATGTTGCCGAAGCTTTTCCCCGGCACGCGCGTGTACAACGACCGCCAGGCACCCGGCCAATGGGATTCGCTATACGGCAACAGCCAGCGGCAGGGACTTATCCTGATGGGCTATTACATCGATGCCGACGACGATGAAGTGCAGCAGTTGCTTTCGTTTGCAGCGCACGGCAATTATGTATTCATCGTGGGCTCCGACTTTTCACCCGCGCTTTGCCAGGCGCTGCGGGTAGATGCGAGGAGGGCCGGCACCACCATGTACGATTCCATGAGCGTGGCGTTGGAGAACCCGCGCTTTTCAAAGAAAGATTATCATTACGCCGGTATGGATATGAGCGGCCTCCTCATACGGCAGGCGGCCGACAGCTCGGTGTTGCTGGGCACACGCAACGGCGGCACGCCCAACTTCCTGCAATTCCGCGTTGGAACGGGCGCCGTGTTCCTGCATTCATCACCACTTGCATTCAGCAATTATTTCCTGCTACAACCGGGCAACGACGAATATGTTTCCGCAGCGCTGTCGGTGATGCCCGCCGGCCTGAAGCGCGTTGCCTGGAGTGAATATTACTTATCGAAAGACAACAGCGGAAACAATAAGGAGCCCAATTGGCTCGCCGTATTGCTTCGCTACAAGTCCTTTTCGTGGGCGCTCGGGCTTTTCCTGCTCGTAACGTTGCTGTACGGCCTTTCCGAAATGCGTCGCCGCCAGCGCTGGATACCGCCGTACGAGCGCCCGCAGAACGACTCGCTGGACTTCGTAAAGACCGTGGGGCGCTTGTATTACGACAAGCGCGACCACCACGACCTTGCCGGGAAAATGATCCAGTATTTTCTCGACCACGTGCGCCAGCAATACAAGATACCAACCGGCACGCTCGACGAAGACTTCGTGCGCCGCCTGCAGGCCCGCTCGGGCTACCCCCGGCAGGAGCTGGACAGCCTCATGGCGCTCGTGCACGACATCCGCGCAATGGGCAGCACTACTCCAGTTCAGCTCGCGGCATTACATCATCAACTAGAAAACTATTACCGATATGGATAGTATGGGACAAGACATTTTTGCACAGCGCACCGACCTGAGCGCATTGAGCAATGCCATTGATGCCGTGCAGCAGCAGATCCGCCGCGTCATTGTGGGACAGGATGAAATGGTGCGCCTCATCATCACCGCGCTTCTTGCCGATGGCCACGTGTTGCTGGAAGGCGTGCCCGGCGTGGCCAAGACCCTGTCGGCCAAGCTAACCGCGAAGAGCCTCGACGTGCCTTTCTCGCGCATACAGTTCACCCCCGACCTGATGCCTTCCGACGTACTCGGCACGCCCGTATTCAACCCGCGTGAGGGCACCTTCGACTTCAAGCGCGGCCCGCTGTTCTCCAACATCGTGCTCATCGACGAGATCAACCGCGCACCGGCGAAAACACAGTCGGCTCTTTTTGAGGTGATGGAAGAACGCCAGATCACCATCGACGGAAAGACCTACCCGATGGCGCCGCCATTCATGGTCATCGCAACGCAAAACCCCATAGAGCAGGAGGGTACCTACCGCCTTCCCGAGGCCCAGCTCGATCGGTTTCTTTTCAAGATCGTGGTGCCCTATCCAACGGCGGAGCAGGAGTACACGATCCTTCAGCAGTTCAGCCAGATGGGCACTGCAGATGTGCTTGCGGCCATTCAGCCGGTGCTGCGCCGCGACGACATCGTGGCCCTGCGCCAGCAGGTGCGCTCCTTCGTGATCGATCCGAAACTGCTGCAATTCATCGCCGGCTTCGTGCATCAAACGCGCAACAACAAGTCGATCTACCTTGGTGCGTCGCCACGCGCGTCCATTGCCGTGATGAATGCCGGCAAGGCCATGGCCGCACTCAATGGCCGCGACTTCGTAACCCCCGACGACCTGCTGGAAGTGATTCCACCCGTGCTGCGTCACCGCATCATCCTCTCGCCCGAGAAGGAAATGGAAGGCGTTACCGAAGACACCGTCATCAAACAGATCCTTCAATCCATGGACATTCCCCGCTGATGGACCCGCTGAAGTACCTGCTCAACCGCACGTCGTTCTTCCCCGACAACAAAGTTTATGTTATCGGGTTTGCCCTGTGCGCCGTTTTCATCGCGAGCTATTTTCAGCCCTCGGTGTTCCCGGTAGCGCAGCTGCTGCTGCTGGCGCTGGTGCTGGCGGTGCTGGTAGACGCCGCGCTGCTGTATACGCGCAAAGGCATTCGCGCCAACCGGATAGCACCGGACCGCTTCAGCAATGGCGACGACAACAAGGTGCTGCTGCAGTTGTACAGCTCGTATCCTTTTCCCGCCAGCGTGGAGATCATCGACGAGTTGCCCTACCAGTTTCAGGAGCGGAGCTGGCGCCGGTATGCGAAGCTGAAAACGGGCCAAAAGGAAAGCATCGAATATCTGTTGAAGCCGCAGCAACGCGGGGAGTATCGATTTGGCGCCATCAATGTGCTGGTGAGCGGCCCGCTCGGCATGGCCTGGCGCCGATACCGCTTCAACCAGGAACAGACGGTAAAGGTGTATCCGAGCTTCATCCAGGTGCGGCGCTTTCAATTGCTGGCTGCGGCCAACCGGCTGCAGGAAGCCGGCATCAAGCGTCAGCGCGCACTCGGCCACAGCCTTGAGTTTGAGCAGATCAAAGAGTACGTGCGTGGCGACGACTACCGCACGGTGAACTGGAAGGCCACCGCCCGCCGCGGCGATCTGATGGTGAACAACTTCACCGACGAGCGTAGCCAGCAGGTGTATTGCATCATCAACAAGGGCCGCGCGATGAAGATGCCTTTTGAAGGAATGACGCTGCTCGATTATTCCATCAATGCCGCCTTGGTGCTGAGCAACGTTGCGCTGATGCGGCAGGACAAGGCAGGTCTCATCACCTTCGGACAGAAGACCGATTCCTTCCTCGCCGCCGACAAGCGCCCGGGACAGTTCAACCAGATCCTGGAAACACTTTACCGCGAGGAGACCACCTTCCTCGACGTCGACTTCGAGAAGCTGTTTGCGGTAGTGCGCAACCGCATCACGCAGCGTTCGCTGCTGGTGCTGTTCACCAACTTCGAATCGTTTGAAAGCCTCGAGCGCGAGCTGCCTTCGCTGCAGCGCATGGCGCATTATCACCTGCTCGTAGTGGTGTTCTTCGAAAACACCGAACTGAAGTCGTTGCGGGAAGGAAGTGCAAAAAATCTGGAAGACATCTACATCAAGACCATCGCCGACAAATTTGCGCAGGAGAAGCGCCTCATCGTGCACGAGCTTCGGAAGCATGGAATCATCGCATTGCTGACCACGCCAGAAAACCTTACGGTGCAAGCCATCAACAAGTATCTGGAGGTGAAGAACCGGCAGGGGATCTGAGAAAATATTCAACTTTCAAGTGGCCTTGCTCATTGAACATTGAGAATTGAGTGTTGAATATTGAGAATTACTTTTGTGCGCTGATGGAAAAAACGCCCAACAAATACGAATCCGGCCAGGTGTTGCTCGTAAACAAAGAATACCGCTGGACCTCTTTCGATGCGGTGCGCAAGTTGCGCAACACCATGCGCATCAAGAAAGTGGGCCACGCCGGCACCCTCGATCCACTTGCCACGGGGCTGCTCATCATCTGCACCGGCAAATTCACCAAGCGCATCAACGAGTTCATGGCGCAGGAGAAGGAGTACACGGGTACCATCACCCTGGGCGCCACCACGCCCACCTATGACCTCGAAAGCGACCCGCAGGATTTCAAGCCCATCGATCACCTCACACCCGAAGAAATACGGTCGGCAACGCAACCGTTCATCGGCACCATTCAACAGCTGCCACCGGCGCACTCGGCCATCAAGAAAGACGGCAAGCGCTTGTACGAGCTCGCCCGCGCGGGAAAAGAAGTGACGCTGGAGCCGCGCACCATCAACATCAGCGCCTTCGACATCACGCGCATCGCAGGCGCCGAGGTAGACTTCCGCGTAGTATGCGGAACCGGCACGTACATCCGCTCGCTCGCCAACGACTTCGGCGCCGCGCTCGGTGTGGGCGGCTACCTGAGCGCCCTGTGTCGCACCCGTATTGGTGCTTTCCTCAACAGCGATGCAAAGAGTGTGGGGGAGTGGGAAACCATCATACGTGCGGATGTTGAGAGAACGAACCCCGCTGGGGGGGCGGGGCAGGCTCCAGATCTTTTATGATTGTTATGATGGACGCAGATGTCTGTGCGCGCGTTAGCAAATCATAACTAATCTTAATAATCTGCGTGTGTCGCTTGCGACATCTGCGTTCTTTCTCTGATCAAAAGGGATAATCAACTCCCAGTTGCACCGTGCCTTTCAATAAGTTGAAATCATAGAAAAATTTATTCTGCGCACCAGGGTCGGCGGGGCTGGGATCCTTTGCTTTGAAGGCGTAGTCGACTCGGAACTTTAGGAAGGTAAAGTCGACGCGAACGCCCGTTCCTACAGCAATGCCGAGGTCGCGCCATAGGTTGCCGAAACGGAACTGGCCGTCGGGGAACGCTGGGTTTTCGCGCAGGTACCACACGTTGCCGATGTCGGTGAACAGTGCGCTGTTGATGAAGATGCCGCGGAAGTTGGCGAGGCGGAAACGGTATTCGAGGTTGGCCTCCAGTTGCATGTCGCCGAAGCGCTCGGGAGAGATATCACGCGCAAAAGACTGCACCGTTGAACCCGGCCCGAGCTTGCGGAGCGTCCATGCACGCATGCTGTTGGCGCCGCCGGCAAAATAAGCACGGTAAAAAGGCAGGAAGAAGCGCGAGCTGTCGGTGTTGTTGTACGGTGCACTCACACCCATTCCGATAAGGAATCGAGCGGCCAGCACGCTGCGGCCTTCCGGGTCGAATTTGCGGTTGATCTGGAAAGAAGCGTCGAGCTTGGCGAAGCGTTTCAGGTTGGCATCGAAGAAGGGCGTACGCAGCGCGAGCCCCGTGAGCAGCCCCGATTCTTCGATGCCGAGGCGCAGGATGCGCGTGGTGCGCGTGTTGGCGCCGGTGTAGGTTACGTTGCCTACAACGGAAATGATCAGTCCGTCGTTGAAAAGAAACTGGTACGAGCGGTTCTTCTGAATCAGGGAATCGAGGATGCGAAAGCGGCGGATGGAAGCGTATTCGATATTGGGCAACCGGATAGAAGCGATCTTGTTGTTGCGCGAGCCTTCATAACCCCACGACGCGTTGACGCCAACGAGGTCGAGGTAATCTACGCGGTGGATGTAGCGCCCGCTGTAGGCAAGCAGCGAGCGCTGCGAGGTGCGGTACGGATTCTTGATCAGCAGCTTCAGCGGGTTGAAGCGATCCCACTTTCGGGGCCACACGAGGCGTGGAAATACGAATGAGGCCGCGCCCGACACCTGCACCGTTTGCGTTACGGTGGAATTTACTTCGGTGGCCACACCCACACTGTAGGTGGCCTGGATGGCACGGCGCGCGAAATTGCGGTTCTGCAGGTTGGCGTTGATACCAACGAGGTTGGAGCCCACGAAAAGTCCACCGAGGTTCTGGCTTCCTTCCAGGCCGATGTCGAAGCCGTATTTCTCGGCAGGCGTCAGGCGCACCACCATATCTACCGAGTCGGTACCCAGCCGCGGGAGCGCATCCACCGAAGCAATACGCCACGCAGAGAGCGAGTTGAAACGGTTGGAAGTGCGGTCGATGACGCGCTGGTCGTACAGTTGTCCACGGCGGAAGAAGACGTTCTCCGTAAGCACCCGGTGTTTAAAAAGATCCTGGTAACTGCGGATGTATACTCCGCTTGTGTCGTGCACGGGCGTCGGTGCGGGCAGCTTGGCGTTGTCGACCGTGAGGTCGGGGTAAATTGTGATTGTGCCAATGTGGTAGCGCAAAAGGCGCGAGGTGTCTTCGATGGCACGGAGCCTGTATTCAATATCGGCAATGGGATTGTCGCGGCGCCGCTGCAACGCTTCCAGCAGGCGGGCCTGCTCGATGGGGTCGAACGTGGGGCGAAGGAGGGCAATGCCCACGGTGTCGAAGAGGATCGTCATCTCGTCGCGCGAGAAGCGGAGAAAGCCGTTGTTGCGGTAGATGCCTACGAGGCGATCGAGTTCGGCCGAGAGCAGCGGTTTGGCAAACGGTGCGCCTTTGCGGATGGGGCTGCTCGCCTGGTTGCGCTGCGTGATGGCCTGCAGGGTGTCGAGCGCTGCGGCCTGCCGCGGGTTGTTGAGCGATGTGTCGTTGAGCGCAACACTGATGGAGTCGATCAGGGTTTGCTTGCCGGCAACCACGTAGAAGTCGAGCGTGGTGCGCAGCTGGTCGCCCTTCTTGACGGTGTCGGCAGTGTACCACGACGTGTCGCGGAAGTAGCCAAGCGAATGCATCAGGGCATCGATGTAACCAACAGACCGGTCGGCATTCGCGCTGTCGTATACAGGCGGGTTCTTGAGTTGCGAGATCACAAAAACCTTCGACACGCGACGCACGTTGATGCTGTCGTGCAGCTGCTGGCGCAGGCGCGATTCGAGGTCGGTGCGCTCCGATTTCTTCAGCGAAGGATCGGTAACGTGCACGTTGGCTTCGTATACAAAGGGCCTGTTGGCGGGGTAATTCTTGACGGTGCAGGCGGCAAGCAGGAGCAGGGCAGCAAACAAGAAGCTATTTTTGAGGCGGTGTGCGCGCGTTGCTGCCGTCTTCATCCATTTAATTTAATCCGGTCAATGCTGAGTAAACAAGTGCTCAAAGATATTCAAAGATTAGGCCTCAAAAAAGGCAGGGCCGAGACCGGCCTCTTTGTTGCGGAAGGCCCGAAAGTGGTGGCGGAACTGCTGGCCGCGATCCCGCAACAGGTGGAAGGCGTTTATGCGTTGCCGTCGTGGATCGAAACGCACCGCAGCCTTGTGCCACCGCACCTGCTGCACGAAGTGAACGCCACCGAGCTGTCGCGCATTTCCCAGCTACAGACCCCCAACGAGGTGTTGCTGGTTGCACAGCAGTGGGAGGGAAGCCGCCCCGTTCATCCTTTGAATGCGCTCCCTGGTCACCCTTCGGCTACGCTCAGGGTGACAGGGGACACATCCCCCGGAGCTTCTACTGAAAACAAATTGTTGCAGGATGGCAGCGCCGCCTTTCCCGCAGAGCGCAGTCGAAGCGCAACAGGCGCCTGGATTCTTTACCTCGACACGATTCAGGATCCCGGCAACCTCGGCACCATCATCCGCATCGCCGACTGGTTTGGCATCCACGATATCGTGTGCAGCGCGGGTTGTGCAGAAGCGTTCAACCCGAAAGTGGTGCAAAGCACGATGGCTTCGCTGGCGCGCGTCAACGTCTGGTATGATGAAACAGGCGATTGGCTTCAAACGCAAGAAGTGCCTGTGCTCGCGGCTGCTCTCGACGGCGTTTCCATTTACGATTACGATGCGCCGCGCACCGGCATCCTCCTCATCGGCAACGAATCGAAGGGACTGCAGCCGGCTCTGCTCGCGCGCGCCACGCAAAAGATCACCATACCCAGGATAGGAGGGGCGGAAAGCCTGAATGCGGCTGTGGCGGCGGGGATCATCGTTAGCCACCTCATGCGCGACGATGACAAAGAACGCAGATAACGCAAGCGTTATACGCAGATTTGATAAGATTAGTTATGATTTGCTTTCGCCTGCAATGAATCTGCGTAATCATAGGATCATAAAGCATCATCAGCCTGACCCGCCCATGCGGGGTTCTTTCTCTACCCGCCGCAGGCGGCTACGAAAAGCGTATCGCCTGTATCGGCCGGATCTTCCGCACCAGCAGCGAAGGGATCAGTAGAACTACAATGGAAAGCAGCAGGGTTGCGCCGATCACCACGGCAACCTGCGTCCAGTCTATTTGAACGGCCGCCGTGCTCATATAATATTCCTGTTCTTTGAGCGCAACCAGCTTAAACCTTTGCTGGATCCAGATGAGCAGCATGCTGAGGCCCGTGCCGGCAAGAATGCCCGTGATGGTGACGATCGCAGAATGCACGAGGAAGATTTTCTGGATGCTCCAGTTGCTTGCGCCTACGGCTTTCAGGATGCCGATCATGCGCACGCGCTCGAGCACGAGGATAATGAGGCAGGTGATGAAGTTGATGATGACGATCACGGCCACGATGATGATGAGGATAAAACCATTCGAGCCTACGATGCCCAGCCAGTCGAAAATGTTCGGGTAGATCTCGCGGATGGTCTTCGTTTCCCACAGCTGCGGAAACCAGGGCTGGCTGTAGATGTCGGCGCTCACCTGGTCCATCTGCTTGTAGTCGTTGAGGAAGATCTCGTAGCCACCCACCTCGTTGTCGAGCCAGCCGTTGAGGCGCCGGATGAGGCGGATGTCGCCGAGCGCGAAGGTCTTATCGTATTCCTCGATGCCGGTTTTATAGATGCCAACCACCGTCAGCTTGTCGGGGCGCATCGAGCCGTCGGGACGCACGAAGTAGATGAGCACGCGGGTGCCCACCTTCAGCCCCAGCTGGTCGGCGGTAAAGCGCGATACCACGATCTCGCGGCTGTAGGTAGAATCGCCGAAGCGCAGCCAGCGCCCACCTTCTTCGAGGAAGGGCTGCAGGTGCGAGAAATCGTAAGTGGAATCCAGCCCTTTTACGAGCGTGCCTTCCATCTCGTCGGGCGTTTTGAGAATCGCGTATTTGGTGGCGAAAGGGTGGATGCTTTGCACGCCTTTCATCGAACGGATGGCGCGCACCACCGAGTCGTTCTTCGCCATCGGCACTTCTTCGGCGATGGCCGCCTTGCCCGGCTGGCGGAAGCCCACACGCACGTGGCCCCAAAAGGAGAAAACTTTCTGGCTCACCACGCCCTGGAAGCCGTTGACGAACGAAAGGGTAACGATCATCACCATAACACTGATTGCCGTAGCCACCGTACTTAGGCGGATAATGAAGCGGGAGAAACTCCGCTGCTGGTTGAAGGCGATCCTTCGGGCGATGAAAGTGGAAATATTCACAGCGTTTTTTCGTTTCTTCGGGAACCCCCGGGCGCTTCTACGCGTCTATGAGGGGCGACCGCGCCAAAGATAAACGGCAGCGCGTTAACGAACCTTTTTCATATGAACCGAATTCTCTCCGTTCTCATAGGCCTTTTCTGCACGGCAACGGTCTTCGCCAACCCGGGCTCCCCACTTTCCCATTCCAACGTAAAGGCACCGGAACGTGGACCCATCGGCGACATCCACTCGATAAAACTCTACCGTCCCGGCGACCAGACCTCCTTCCCGCTGATCGCACTCGGTTCGCTGGAGTCGCTGGAACTGCACTTCGACGATATGGATGCCGACGTAAAGAATTTCTATTATTCGTACCAGCTCTGCGACGCCAACTGGGAGCCGAGCGTGCTGCGCCCCTTCGAGTACATCCGCGGCTTTCCCAACAACCGCATCACCAACTACCGCATGTCGTCGGTCACCAGCACGCGCTATACGCACTACCAGGCCGTGCTGCCCGACCGCAACTGCCTGCCCACGCGCTCGGGCAACTATTTGCTGCGCGTGTTCCTGAACGGCGACACCACGCAGATCGCTTTCACCAAGCGCTTCGTGGTGTATGACAACAAAGCCAAAGTAGCCGTGCAACTGCTTCAACCCTACAATGCGCAGTTCTTCAGCACGCACCACAAGCTCAACATCGGCATCACGCCCGACAACAATAAACTGAACCTGATGGGGCCGCAGGATTTCACCGTCGTGATTCTTCAAAACAACAATTGGGTTACGTCCAAGACCATCAACCAGCCCACCATCTACCGCGGTAATTACTACGAATACAGCGACGAAGCCATCACTGCGATGCCCGCCGGAATGGAGTGGCGCTGGATCGACCTGCGCAGCCTGCGCCTGATGAGCGAGCGCGTGGAAAGGATCAACAGCCGCAGCGATACCACGCAGGTATACGTGAAGCCCGACGCCCCGCGCAACGGTAACATTCGCGTGCAGTACCGCGACAACAACGGCGCTTACACTATTGAGGCGATGGATAACGTCAACCCCTTCTGGCAATCGGAATACGGGAACGTGCATTTCACCTTCCGTCCACCTTCGGGCACGGAGATCAAAGACCGTGATGTGTATGTGTTTGGCGAGCTTACCGACTGGATGATGGATGGCAGCGGCAAGATGACCTTCAACGAGGAGCGTGGCGTGTATGAAAACGAGTTGCTGCTGAAACAAGGGTATTACAATTACCTCTACGTGACCACCCCGAAAGAAAAGCCCGGGCCCGTCGACTTCGGCGGCACCGAGGGCAGCAACTGGGCTACCGACAACACCTATACCATCCTGGTTTACTACCGCGCCTTCGGCGATCGCAGCGATGTGATCGTGGGAGCGGCTACGGTGAATTCGGTGTTCGGGGCGAACCGGTAGGAGGCCTGTTGACCCGTCATTGCGAAGGCATGAGCGAAACGGCGTGCCTGAAGCAATCGCACTCCCGTCATGGTGCATGCCCTTGCCGTTCATCTTCTCCGGCCGATTGCTTCGCTCGCGCCTCTTCGTTCGCGAGCTTGCAATGACGTCGCCACGGGCTTTTCCCTACCTTCGCCGTCCCCAAAAAACACCAATGGAGTCCAAATACCTCGCGCATATTGCGGGCAAGCTCAATCTTGCCGGCAAACAAGTAACTGCTATCGACGGCATGCTCGTTGAAGGCGCTACCATCCCTTTCATGTCGCGCTACCGCAAGGAAGCAACCGGCGGCCTCGACGAGGTTGTGATCGGCAACGTGGTGGAGGAGATCGCTTACTTCAACGAGCTGGCCAAACGCAAAGAAACCGTCATCAAGACCATCGGCGACCTCGGCAAGCTTACGCCGGAACTGCAGAAGAAGATCGAAGAATGCTATAGCTCCGCGGAGCTTGAAGACCTGTACCTGCCCTACAAACCGAAGCGCAAAACACGCGCGGTGATGGCCATCGAAAAAGGACTGGAGCCGCTGGCGCAACGACTTCTGGCGCAGGAAAGCTTCGACGTGGAAAGCGCTGCACAGGCATTCGTCAACGAGCAGGTGAAGGATACGAAAGAAGCACTCCAGGGCGCCCGCGATATCATTGCCGAAATGGTTAGTGAAGACGCCGAAGCGCGCAACTCGGTGCGCAGGCTTTTCGAAAAGGAAGCCGGCCTCGTGGCCAAAGTGCTCGAGTCGAAAAGAGAGGAACCCGAAGCGCAGAAGTACCGCGACTATTTCGAATTCAGTGAACCGCTTGCGAAATGTCCGTCGCACCGCTTGCTGGCCATCCGCCGTGGCGAGAAGGAAGGTTACTTGTTGATGGATCTTACGGTAGACAAAGCAACAGCAGTAGAAATACTGTCGAAGCAATTCGTGAAAGCTTCCAACGCTGCAGGTGCCGAAGTGGCGCGCGCCGTGGAAGAAGGATACAACCGGCTGCTGAAGCCTTCGATCGAAAACGAGTTTCGTCTTTCCTCCAAAAACAAGGCCGACGAAGAAGCCATCACGGTTTTTGCCGAAAATCTGCGGCAGTTGCTGCTTGCGTCGCCGCTCGGATCCAAGCGGGTGCTCGCCCTCGATCCCGGTTATCGCACGGGCTGCAAAACAGTTTGCCTGGATGCGCAGGGTGCACTGCAGCACCAGACCGTCATCTACCTGCACCAGGGCGACAAGGCAGCACACGAGTTGAAACATCTTGTAGATAAATACGACATCGAAGCCATCGGCATCGGCAACGGCACCGCCGGCCGCGAAACGGAAGCACTGGTGCGTGGCATCGACTTTGGAAAGACGTTGAGCATCTTCCAGGTCAATGAGAGCGGTGCCTCCATTTATTCCGCTTCCGAAGTGGCGCGCGAAGAGTTCCCCGACCAGGACGTGACGGTGCGCGGCGCAGTGTCCATCGGCCGCCGCCTGCTCGACCCGCTGAGCGAGCTGGTGAAGATCGACCCGAAGTCGATCGGTGTTGGGCAATACCAGCACGATGTGAACCCTGTTAAGTTGAAAAGTGCGCTTGACCGCGTGGTGGAAAGCGCCGTGAACTTCGTGGGTGTGGATGTGAACACGGCATCGAAGCACCTGCTGCAATATGTGTCCGGTATTTCTACAACTCTTGCCGGCAACATCGTTGCCTACCGCAACCAGAATGGTGCCTTTGCCAGCCGCGAGGCGTTGAAAAAAGTTCCGCTGATGGGGCCGAAGTCGTACGAGCAGTGCGCGGGCTTCCTGCGCATTCCCGGTGCTGAGAACCCACTGGATAATTCGTCGGTGCACCCCGAACGCTACGCACTTGTTGCGCAGATGGCCGCCGACCTGCAGGCAACACTGGAAGAACTGATCAAAAAGTCGGAGCTGCGCAAAGGCATCGACAAGAAAAAATATGTGACCGAAACAGCGGGCAGCTATACCATCGACGACATCCTGAAAGAGCTGGAAAAGCCCGGTCGCGACCCGCGCGGCGTGGTAGAGGAATTCCGCTTCGAGGAATCCATCAAGAGTATTGAAGACGTAAAAGTGGGCATGCTGGTGCCGGGCATTGTAACCAACATCACGGCCTTTGGTGCGTTCGTGGACATCGGGGTGAAGCAGGATGGACTCGTTCACGTGTCGCAGCTGGCCAACCGCTACGTGAGCGATCCCACGCAGGTGGTGAAGCTCAATCAGAAGGTGCTGGTCACCGTGACCGAAGTAGACGTTCCCCGCAAGCGCATCGCCCTGACGATGAAAACGCAGGCTCCGCAAAAAACCGATCAGCGGCCACACGCGTCGCGTCGCGAGCAGTCAAAGCCGAAGGAGGAGGAGGGATCGTTTGCGGACAAGCTGGCGTCGTTGAAGAGCAGGTTCCGGAGTTAGAGAAGTTTTCAGTTTTCAGTTTAAAGTTTTCAGTTGCGCAAGCGCGGATTTTGGCGCGGTCCTTTTCGCTCCCCACGGGTGCGTCGTCATCCAGCGACAAAGGAGCGGGATCCGTTGGTGGTTGCTCGCCGGGACGATGCCCCACGGGTGCGTCGTCATCCCGCGACAAAGGAGCGGGATCTATGCGGTAGGTGGCAGATGCACGCAGTGCCCGCAGGTTGGTTGAGCGGTATTACAACCTGTTGAGAAGCTATTACGGGTTTGTGGAAGTCTATTGAGTCCCATTTGTGCCCAATTGCGGGTTTGCGTAAGCGTATAACGTCCCGGTCGGATCTTATTACAGGACGGATGCATCTTATTTCGTCTCGATGAAGAGGCATTACGGGTTTGCGTTTCGTTATTCCGTCCCGGGGAAGAGGCATTGCGGGTCTGCGTTTCGCTATTCCGTCCCGGTGGTGTACGATTGCGGGCTTGCAAGATCAAATTACGTTCCGCTCAGCGGCGATACTGCCTTGCGGGCGCAGCAAACTGTAAACTAAAACTGTAAACTAAAAACTGTAAACTAAAAACTGAAAACTTCGCTACCAACTACCTTCGCGGCGATGCGCTACCTGAAACCCCTCGGCGCCCTTGCGGCGGTTGCACTGATTGTTGTATCATTCCTGCCCTGGATCGAGATCGCCACGCGCGGGATCGTGGTGCGCGGAATGGACCCCGGCACTACCAACTACGGTAAGCCCGGACTGCTCCACGTGGTTTTCTCGGCCCTTTTTCTCGCGCTCGTGTTTGTACCGAAGCTTTGGACGCGCCGCCTCAACCTTTTCTTCCAGGCGTTCAACGTGGCCTGGGGCTTTCGCAACCTGCTGCTGATCGGGGCCTGCGCCTACGGCGAATGCCCGCTAAAGAAGGGCGCACTCTACGCTCTTCCCGTGCTGGCGTTCGTATTGCTGCTGGTGGTGCTCCTCGCACCCGACCCGATCCGTGACGACGAACCAGCAGCACGCTGACCGCCGCGGCAAAGACCTCCGAATCAGCTTTTTATCCACTTTCCAAAAGAAATTACTCCCACTGCCTTGCCATGCGGGAAGGAATTGTTATTTTGGTAACCTTTCCGAACGATTTCTGCTTGCCATGGGCCTTAAGTTTGCCCCGCCGACCTCCGACCGAACACCTCCAATTTCCGGTGCTAAGCCAAAACCCCTGTGGACTTCCTGCGGCCCAACCGCAACGTACCTCCGCATATTAAAACGAACAAAAACCAAAACCGATATGACAAAGTCATCTCTGTCCGGCACCGGCACCGCACCGGTCACACACACATCAACACGAACTCCGAAAGGCGCACTGCGAAAATTGTGGCTGCTCGCTGCATCAGCGCTTGCATTCGGCGTAGCCGGAGCACAGTCCACTCAAACGATCTTTTCGGAGAACATGGGAGGAACGGCTGTTGGGGGCACTACGGCCCTGAACAGCTATACCGGCTGGCAAAACACCGGGCTGACGTTCACTGCTTCGGGAACTGCTGATCTACGTAGCAACCAGGCCTCGAACATTTCTGGCGCGAGTGGAGGCAACAATGTATTCATCAACACAACTGTGGGTTCAACGTTCTCCATTTCAAATATCAACACATCGAACTTCAGCGGAATCGCACTGACGTTCAATCTTTATAAAAATGTCGCAGCGGCTACTCCTGCAGACCTCGTCGTTGAATATAGCACCGACGGTACCAACTTTACCTCCCCCAATGGCGGCTCGCTTACTTATGGAACGGCCAGTGGAGCAGTGTGGACTGCGAAGACGGCAACCGGTACGATTCCCTCGGCGTCGAATCTGACGATCCGTTTTCGTCAGATATCGACGACCATACAATACCGTATCGATGACGTAAAACTCACTGGCGTTCCCGCTTCTCCGACTCTAACTGATTTCACACCGACCTCGGTTCCGGTGGGCAGTCCGGCGACCATCATCGTCAACGGAACCAACTTCATCAAAGGCTCTGCGAACAGCAGCAACCTGCCTTCGGCGACGGCTTCTTCTGTTGTGACCTTCAACGGTTCCAGCACCAACGTAACGACAACCTGGATTTCTTCCACCCAACTTTCTGCTAGCATCGCCGCCAGCCTTTTGAGTTCGGGCGGAACGGCTTCCATCCGGGTTTCTACGAATGGCGCAGCGGCAACTTCCGCAGCACAAACCCTTACGATTTCCACAGAGCCTACAGCAGTTACGGGCACAGCATCCCTAACCAATGGCAGCAACAGTGTAACGCTCAATGGTACGGTCAATCCGGCAACAGCTTCCACAACGGTTACGTTCAACTACGGCCTCACCAACGCGTATGGCACCAGCGTACCCGCTTCGCAAAGCCCGGTGACCGGTAACAGCGCCACCGCCGTTTCCACACCCATCAATGGCCTGGATCCCAACGTAACCTACCACTTCAACGTAACGGCTTCCAATGGAGGTGGTTCGGCCACCGGTTCCGACGCAACTTTTGTTTCGCCGGCCGTTGAACCTGAATTTTCGCCCACAGTAAATAACGCCACAGTAACTACGCTCGACGTATCACTGAGTGGTGATTCCAACCCCGGATACACTGAATACGCGATCATCCAAACCGGCAGCGGACTTTACGTACAAAGCAACGGCGCACTCGGCGCATCGCCTTTCTTCCAGACCATTTCCAGCTGGGGCACCAAAACGGTGACCGGTCTTTCGGGCGGCACCAGTTATACTTTTGCATCCATTGCCCGCAACAGCAGCGGCACCACCACAGCAAACGGTCCTTCGGCTTCGGCTAGCACGGTTAACGGCAACAGCATCGCCATCAACGGCGCTTCGTTCGCCGCGTCTTATTGCAATGGCACGGCCCATACCTTCAACGTATCCTTCACTCCGGGCGGCACCTTCAACGGAGACTTCAAAGTGCAGATGTCCGACGCCAGCGGTGTGTTCCCCGGCAACACTACCTCCAACATCATCGGCAGCGGTCCTGCGTCGCCTGTCTCCGTCACCATCCCGATGGGCGCAGCAGCAGGTATCGGCTACCGCTTCCGCGTGGTTAACGATGATCCTTCCTTCACCGGCACCGACAATGGTAGCGATGTTACTATCGTTGCTGCCGTTACTCCTTCGGTGAGCATTTCTGCCAACCCTGGCTCTACCATCTGCGCAGGCACCTCTGTAACGTTCACCGCTACGCCCGTTAACGGCGGAACGGCCACCTATGCGTGGACCAGAAACGGAAGCCCGGTAGGCACCAACAGCAACACGTATACGAATGCTGCGCTTGCAGAGGGCGACGTGATCGCGGTTACAATGACCTCCTCGATCTCCTGCGTCAGCACCAGCACCGCGACCGACCAGGTGACGATGACCGTGAATACAACGGCTGCGCCCGCCGTGCCGACTACTTCTGGCGGTTGCGGCTCTACAACGCTCAACGCGTATACCGACCCGGGAGCTCCGCTCGCCTACTACTGGCAGGGTACGAACAGCGCTGGTACCGCTACCGACCTGCCAGCTACCGATCCTTATGTGGCAACGGCAGGAGGCACTTATTATGTGCGCGCTTACAACAGCAGCACCGGTTGCTGGTCGGCTAGTTCTTCTGCAGCGGTAACCGTGGTTGCCAACGTGGTGATCGGAACGCAGCCCGTAAGCGCAACGGTTTACGCAGGCAACTTCATCAACTTCACTGCCTCTGCAACCAATAGTGCGTCCGTAAAATGGCAGGAATCCACTGATGGCGGCAGCAACTGGAGCGACGTGAGCAATGGCGGTGCCTACAGCGGCGCGACGGCCAACACCCTTTATGTTACAGCTGCCCCTTCGATGAACGGCTACAAGTATCGTGCGATCTATACCGGAAACGCTCCCTGCGCCACCACGCCAACCAATGCTGCCTCGCTGAGCGTACTCCCGGCTCTGGCAACCGTGTTCTCGGAAAGCATGGGAACAGTTGGTGGAAACACACCGATCAGCGGTTACACAGGCTGGCAGAACAATGGCGTTCTTACATTCTCTACTGCTAACGGTCCTACGGATCTGCGTAATACAAATCCTTCCAGCACATACCCCGGCGCTTCGGGAAGTGCCAACGTGTTCTTCACTACCACGAGCACTACCGCGCGCGACTTCATCATCAGTGGGATCAACACAACCGGATACTCTAACCTGACCTTGTCGTTTGGTATTAAAACCGACGCGGCCGGAGCGCCACTTGTGCTCGAATACAGCACCGACGCGATCTCCTGGAATGCGCTTTCCTTCACTACGCCCACTGCATCAGGCTGGAACTATGTTACGGCATCCGGAACCATTCCTTCCGTTTCGAACCTGCGCCTGCGCTGGACGAAGCCGATCAGCCAGTCCTCTTCTTACAGGATCGATGACGTGAAGCTCCAGGGATATCGCCCCGACCCGGCCACTACTTCGATTTCTCCTGCATCGGGGTATGCCGGCGATGCTACATTCACACTCACGGTAAACGGTTCGAACTTCGTGAACGGTGCTTCAATTGTTACCTGGAACGGCACGCCGCTCACCACAACCTATGTAAGCAGCAGCGTGCTCACCGCTTCGGTGTCGGCATCGCGCGTGGCGAGTGCAGGCACGGCCACGGTAGGTGTAACCACCACGGGTGCAGCAAACGCTTCCAATACGCAAACGTTCACCATTAACCCGCGCAGCATTACATTCAACTCTATTTCGGGCAACAGTTTCTGCAACGGGTCGGCCAATGCGCTTACGGTGAACTTCACGCCGGTGGGCAGCTTCAGCGGTTCCTTCTACGTGCAGCTGTCGGATGCTTCTGGCAACTTCCCCGCCAACACCACCGATAATATCATCAGCAGTCCTTCCAACAGCTCGCCCATTGTGGCCAGCATCCCCCAGGGCACCGTTGCCGGTACGTATAAAGTGCGCGTGCTGAACAGCAACCCCCAGGTATACAGCGGCGCATCCAACAACATCACCATCGACCAGTCGGGCTCTGCCACACTTTCGTATGCCGGCTCGCCGTATTGTACTTCTACGGGTACAGCCGCAGTGTTCTTTAGTGGCACCAACGGCGGCACATTCAGCGCTGCTCCTGCGGGCCTCGTTATCGACGCCAACACAGGCGACATCGACATCGCCGCTTCGGCTTCGGGCAACTACACGGTTACCTACTCCTTTGCCGGTGGCACCGCCTGCGCTTCTTCTGCAAGCACCATGGTGTCCATCCGTCCCGCCGAGTTGATCGCAACCGTAGGCAACCCCGTTTATTGCGCCGGCTCCGCAACGGCTCCCATCAACTTCACGGTAGCCCCGGGCATTAACACCAGCTGGGCCAATACCAACACAGCGATCGGTCTCGCAGCGTCAGGTACGGGCAATATCCCGTCGTTCGTGGCAACCAATGCAGGCGCAACAGCGCAGTATGCTTCGATCAGCGTGCTTCCGCAGGGTGGTACGGGCTGCAGCGCCAAGATCATGGCCTTCCGCATCGCAGTGAGCCCGGCACCAACAGTAAACACAGTATCCAACCAGGTTGTATGCGCAGGCTCGGCTACCGCACCGGTAACTTTCTCGGGCGCGCTCGCAGGCACTGTGTACAGCTGGACGAACAACAACAGCAACATCGGCCTCAATGCAACCGGCACGGGAAACCTTCCGTCGTTCACCGCACGCACCAACGCGGGGCAGCAAACGGCAACCATAACGGTTACTCCGCAGGCAGGTGGCTGCGCCGGTGACGCCACTACCTTCACGATCTCGGTATCGGCGGCTGCTGGCAGCATTGCTTACGCAGGTTCGCCCTACTGCCAGGTAGGCCCCGCCACGGTAACGCACCTCGGCTCTGCAGGCGGCACGTATACGTCCACCGCAGGTCTCGCCCTTGATGCCTCTTCCGGCACGGTCAACCTCGCCGCTTCCACCCCCGGCACGTATACCGTCACCTACACGGTGGCTGCTTCAGGCGGTTGCGCAGCTACGGCCACTGCATCGATCACCATTAAGCCGCAGGCTACGGTGAACCCCATCGGCAACCAGGAATACTGTGATGGCGTGGTGACCGCCCCGATCGCATTTACAGGTACGGCTCCGAGCTACAACTGGAGCAACGACAACACGGCCATCGGCCTTGGTGCTTCGAGCAACGGTACCAACCTGCCTTCGTTTACAACGCAGAATGCCGGACCGGGCACGCAGTATGCCTACATTACGGTTGTTCCGCAAGGTAACGGCAGCAGCACCTGCACAGCATCCAAGGGTATGAAGTTCCGCATCCGCGTCAACTTCTGCCCGCCGATCACGCAGGTTGGCGACACCAACGGCGGCGATGCAACGGCACGCACGGCGAGCACGATGACCCTCAGCCCCAACCCGGCCCGCGGCCAGGTAACGGTGCAGTATTCGGGTCGCGAAGCAGGTCCGTTCACGCTCCAGGTGCTCAACAGCCAAGGACTGCCGGCCACCCGCCTGCAATCGTTCAGCGGCAACACCGCAAATGTTGACCTTTCTGCGCTTCGCCCCGGCGTATACATGCTGCAGCTGGTCAACACGCGCAGCGGCGCCACGGTGCAGAAGCAGCTGATCAAGTTGTAATAAAATATGGGTTATAGTTCAAGGCCTCCCTTTCGGGAGGCCTTTTTTTGCAACCCCGCGTAGGCAGGTAAAAAAAATGCGCGGCCAGGAGCCGCGCATGGGGTTGTAGAAATACAATTGATCAGTTCAGCGTCTTCAAACTCTTCGCAATCCGCTCCACGCAATCGTCCACCTGTTCTTTCGTGATCACGAGCGGTGGTGCGAGGCGGATCTTGTCTCCGTGCGTGGGCTTGGCCAGAAGTCCGTTCTCTTTCATTTCGAGGCAAAGTTTCCAGGCCGCCTCCTTGTCGGGGTGAATAATGACGATGGCGTTGAGCAATCCCTTGCCCCGAACGAGCGCGATGTGCGGAGAGGGAATCGCTTCGAGTTGGGCGCGCAAATAAGCACCCTGCGTTTCCGCATTTTCCGCCAGTCGTTCGTCTTTCAAAACGGCCAGTGCGGCCATGGCTACGGCACACGCAAGCGGGTTGCCGCCGTAGGTAGACCCGTGCTCGCCCGGTGCGATCGTGAGCATGATTTCGTCGTCGGCGAGCACCGCGCTCACGGGAAGCACGCCACCGCTGAGGGCCTTGCCGAGGATGAGGATGTCCGCACGCACGTCTTCGTGGTCGATGGCCAGCATCTTGCCCGTGCGGCATAGTCCGGTCTGGATCTCGTCTGCGATGAACAGCACGTTCGCCCTCGCACACAATTCTTTTGCGTTGCGCAGGTAGCCGTCTTCGGGCAACACTACGCCCGCTTCCCCCTGGATCGGTTCTACGAGGAAGGCGGCCACGTTGGCGTCTTGCAGTGCGGCCTCCAGTGCTGCAGCATCACCATAAGGAATCTGAATGAAGCCCGGCATGAAGGGGCCGAAATCCGTGTAAGAAGATGGATCGGTGCTGAAGGAGATGACCGTAGAAGTACGGCCATGGAAATTTTCGTTGCACACGATGATTTTCGCCTGCCCATCGGCTACGCCCTTCACGCGGTAGGCCCAGCGTCGCGCGAGCTTCAGCGCGGTCTCCACGGCCTCCACGCCGCTGTTCATGGGAAGCACTTTATCGTAGCCGAAATACTGCGTAACGTATTGCTCGTACTCGCCCAGCAGGTTGCTGTAAAAGGCGCGGCTGGTGAGCGTGAGCTTTTGGGCCTGCTCCACAAGCGCACCCACGATGCGCGGGTGGCAGTGTCCCTGGTTGACGGCCGAATAACCACTGAGGAAATCGTAATACTGTTTGCCCTGCACATCCCACAGATGCACGCCGAGGCCGCGCTCGAGCACCACGGGGAGCGGGTGATAGTTATGGGCGCCGTAGTGGTGCTCGAGGTCCATATAGTAAGCGGGGTCGCTGATGCGCGCTGAAGAAGTATTCATGAGTAATGAGTAATCAGTAATGAGTAATGAAAGAAGGAGGAAGGGCGATGGAGTAGAGCCGCAGGGGCGCGGCATGCTGCGGCGGGACCTTAGTGGTTGAGAAGGTCGAGGTTTCCTTTGAGGATATGTTGCGTAGCGCAATGCATGTGCAACAAATGTAGGCAATCGCGGCCGAAAAAGCTAGAGGGGGAGGAGGCGCGCGAAGCCGCGCTGCGGAAGACCCGCGGGGACGGCGCTGATACGGTCTTTTTCAAAGATGCCAAACAACGACGAGCCGCTGCCCGACATAGCCGTGTAAATAGCGCCGAGGCTACGTATACGCTCCTTCAGTGCAGCAATACGCGGGTAGGCACGGAACACCGGGCTTTCAAAATCATTTTGAAGCGACGCTTGCCATTGCGCAACCGGGAGGGCAATCAATTCTTTTACCGAGGGCCGATCGTCGTTGGGCGCCACATGCCGGAACGCTTCGGCAGTGGGTACGTGGATGCCGGGATGCACCAGCAGCAACTGGTGGCCGGAAAGATCCACCGGGATGGGTTCGAGCAGCTCGCCGCGGCCGCCGGCAAAGGAAGGTGTGTTGTAGATGAAGAATGGGCAATCCGATCCCAGTTGAAGTGCCATCTCTGCCAGGTCGCCGGTGCTGAGCCCCAGGCCCATTTTCTGGTTAAGCAGAAGCAGCGCATAAGCGCCATCGGCGGAGCCGCCTCCCAGGCCCGCACCACTCGGGATCACCTTGTGCAGGTGCATCTGCACCGATGGAAGATCCGGAAACCGCTCCTGCAAAAGGCGATAAGCCTTCACGCAGATGTTTTGTTCTGGTATCCTCGTTACCGTATTTCCACTGGACGTGAACTGAAGCTCGCCTTTTCCTTCCCGCTGCGTCGCCTCCAGCGCATCCTGCACGGCCACCGGGTAGAACACCGTCTCCAGGTCGTGAAAGCCGTCGGAACGCTTGCGGCGTATTTGAAGGCCGAGGTTGATTTTGCAGTTTGGGAAGAGGAGCACGGGGAGCGGTTGTTAGTTTACAGTTTACAGTGCACAGTTTGCAGTGTACAGTTTATAGCCTGTAACCGGGAAACAACAAACTGTAAACTGAAAACCGGAAACTATTTCTTCTTCTTCCTATTATTAATCTCATCCCTGATCGCAATAGCCCGGATATAGTCTTCCTGCTCCAGCACTTCGCCAAGGAGGGTGTTGAGATCGTCGAGGGAGAGGGCACGGAGGTCGTCTTTGCTGCCGGTAGTGGTGGTGGTCGGTTCGTCGTCTTCCTCATCTTCTTCAGATGTGGATGATGACTTGCGACGCTTTGTGGAGCCGCTGTCTTCCATCATGATGCCGGCAGAATCGAGGATGTGCTCGAAGGTATAAACGGGGCATCCGAAGCGCACCGCGAGGGCGAGGGCGTCGGATGTGCGCGAATCGATTTCGACGGTGTCGTTATCCGAAGAGCAAACGAGCTTCGAATAGAAAATGCCTTCCTGGAGGTCGGAGATGATGATCTCGTGGAGCTCGATGTTGAAGGCATTCATGAAATTCTTCATCAGGTCGTGGGTGAGGGGGCGGCTGGGCTGCATCTTTTCGAGCGCAACCGCTATGGCCTGGGCCTCGAAGCCGCCAATGACGATCGGGAGCCGGCGGAGGCCGCCAACTTCACCGAGTACAACGGCATACGAATGGGTTTGAGTAATGCTATGCGACAACGCCACTATTTCCAGTTCGATTTTCTTCATATCCGGAGTCTAAGGTCTAAGAGTGCTTACAAACCTACAAATTAAACAATAAAAATGCCATAGCGAAGGCTATGGCATTGTGTAGAGCTTTGGTCAGGCGCCCTTGTATTTTTTGACGGCTTCGATCATCTTCGGAACCACTTCGAAGGCATCACCAACGATGCCGTAGTCGGCCGCCTTGAAGAACGGCGCTTCGGGGTCTTTGTTGATCACCACGATGGTCTTGCTGCGATTGACCCCGGCCAGGTGCTGGATGGCGCCCGAAATGCCGATGGCAATGTAGAGATTGGGGGCGATGGCTACACCGGTTTGACCCACGTGCTCGTTGTGCGGGCGCCAGTGGGCGTCGGCAACGGGACGGCTGCAGGCCAGCGCCGCACCCAGGAGATCGGCGAGGTCTTCCACCATCTTCCAGTTCTCCGGACCTTTCAGTCCCCGGCCTGCGCTCACCACCACGTCGGCTTCGGTGAGTGCCACCTTGCCGCTGGTTTTGGTGCTGCCGGTCACCTTCAGTTTCGGTGCTGGCACCGTTGCAGGGGCGGCTACCACTTCGGCGCTGCCTTCACCTTCCACCACGCTGAACGCGTTGGGGTTGAGGGCGATCACTTTCCGGTCGGTCGTTACCGAAACTTTGGCGTAGGCCTTGCCGGAAAATACATTCTTGCGCACGGTGAAGCCGTTGCCCGTTTCGGGCAGCGCCGTTGCGCCCGACACGAGGCCGGCCTTGAGGCGCACCGACAGGCGCGGTGCGATGGCCTTGCCGCTGCTGTTGTTGGAAAACACGATGATGTTGGCGCCGTTGCTTTCGGCCACCTGTGCGATTACCTGTGCATATACTTGTCCGTCGAGGCTGGCAAGCGCATCGTTCTGCACCTGGTGCACCTTGCTGATACCATATTTGCCCAGCGAGGCGAGGTCGGCCGGGGCGCCGAGCACAACTGCTTCGGCACTGCTTCCCACCTGGCCCGCCAGCTTAGCGCCATACGACGCCGCTTCGAGCGATGCTTTCTTGATATGTCCGTCTATATGATCGATAAAAACCAAAACACTCATAGGAGAGATGTTAGATGTTAGATGTGAGATGTGAAATGTGAGATGTGAGATGTGACATGTGCGGGTATGCCGGCATCAGCCATTAGATTACGCGGGCGTCGTCGTGCAACATGCGGATGAGCTCATCGACGTTGTCGGCGTTTACGAGCTTCACGCCTGCTTTTGCCGGCGGGAGACCGTATTCGGCAGCCTTCGTCTGGCCCTGGGCACCGCTTTCCACCACTTTCAGTGGTTTGGTGCGGGCAGCCATGATGCCGCGCATGTTGGGGATGCGTGCTTCCGCCATTCCTTTCTGGCACGAAAGCACAAGGGGAAGTGAACCTTCGAGGGTTTCTTCACCGCCTTCGATCTCGCGCTTCACGGTGGCCGTGCCGCCGCTCACCTGGAGCGATGTGGCAAGGGCCACATAGGGGAGGTCGAGCAGCTCGGCAAGCATTCCGCCCACCGCGCCGTTGTTGTAATCAATGGTTTCCTTGCCGGTAAGCACGAGGTCGTATCCGCCATCCTTCGCTACTTCCGCAATGGCCGAAGCAACCTGGAACGAATCCTGAGGGTCGGCGTTGATACGGATGGCTTCGTCGCCACCAAGGGCGAGGGCCTTGCGGATGATAGGCTCGGCATCGGCGCCGCCAACCGTCACGAGGTGGATGGTAGTGGACGGATCGGCTTCCTTCAGTTCGATGGCGCGCACGAGGGCATACCATTCATCGTAGGGGTTGATGATCCATTGCACACCTGCTTCCGCGAATTTCGTGTTGTTGTCGGTGAAGGCTATTTTTGCCGTGGTATCTGGCGTCTTACTGATACACACCAAAATTTTCATAATAACAAACAGGCGGCCCGCGGGCTTTTTGAACGATTGCTGGCCGTGCACCCGAGCTACGTAGGAAGCTATTATCACCTGGCCAAATTGTTGGAGCGGCAAGGAGAGGAGCAGGCTGCGATGGCGGCTTACGAGGAAGGCATGCGCCAGGCGAAAAGCGCCGGCGATACGCATGCTTTTTCGGAGCTGCGCTCGGCATACGAGGAGCTGACGATGTGATGCCTGAGACGTGAGACGTGAGCCGTCAGCCGTCAGCCGTGAGCGTTGAAGAGTGAGTCGTCAATCGTGAATCGGGAAAGCTGGCTTCGGTGGGTAGATAGTAGTCCAACTCTTCGACAGCATTATTTTTCAACTTATTCTTTTGCTTTGGACCTATTCCGCGAATTTCTGGCGCATGTAACTACGAAAGAATGGCAGCTGCAAAACAAGCGGCTGCTTGTTGCCGTGAGCGGCGGGCTCGATTCGGTAGTGCTGGCCCATCTATGCAAGCAGGCCGGGTTTTCCTTCGCCCTCGCACACTGCAACTTCCAGCTACGTGGAGCGGAGAGCGATGGAGATGCAGCGTTCGTAACAGCGCTGGCGGACGAACTGGGCGTTCCTTTTTTTGAAAAAAACTTCGACACCAACAGCTACGCCGAAAAGCAAAAAGTATCCATACAAGTGGCCGCACGAACTCTTCGCTATTCGTGGTTTGCAGATCTGTTGCAGCAGGAATGGCTGACCGATTCACGGTTGACGATTCGCGATTCACGATTGCTCACCGCTCACCACCGCGACGACTCCATCGAAACGTTGCTGCTCAACTTCCTCAAAGGAACCGGCATCGCCGGCCTGCAGGGCATCCCCGGCGAAAACGGGAAGGTGCTCCGCCCGCTGCTCTTCGCAAGCCGTGATGCCCTGCAACAGTGGGCCGTCGCGCAGGGCATCAGCTGGCGCAACGACACTTCGAACGCGGAAACCAAATACACCCGCAACGCGCTGCGCCACGAGGTGCTTCCGCTGCTCGAAACGATCTTTCCGCAAGTGCGGCAAAACCTCGCTGCCAACCTGGAGCGATTTGCCGATATCCACCACATTTACCGCCACACCGTAGATCTACAACTAGCTAAGTTGCTGGAATGGAACGGCGTCGAAGCCCGCGTGCCCGTGCGCAAGCTGCTGCAGGCGCAGCCGCTTGCCACCATCGTGTATGAGCTCGCGAAGCCTTTTGGTTTTGCACCCGCACAAACAGAAGGGCTACAACGCCTGCTGCACGCGCAGCCCGGCCGCCACATCGACTCCGCCACCCATCGCGCCATCCGCTACGGAGCATGGCTCGTGTTCGCGCCCCTCCGGCAGCCATCCGCTTCGCTTCACCTCATTCAAAAGGGCGACGACAGCCTCCTCCTCGATGAGCAGCTGCTGACCATCACGGAGCTACCCGCCCCGCCCGCGACCGTGCCGGTAGATCCTTCGATCGCTTTGCTGGATGCGCGCTCCATCGAATTCCCGCTCGTGATACGCCGTTGGAAAGAGGGCGATTATTTCTACCCATTGGGTATGCAGAAGAAAAAGAAAGTGGCGCGCTATCTCATAGATGCGAAGGTGCCGCGGATGAGCCGCGAGCAGCTTTGGGTGGTGGAATCGCACAGAAAGATCATCTGGGTGGCCGGCTTGCGCATCGACGATCGCTTCAAGCTCACGCCCTCCACTACGAAAGTGCTCAGCCTCCAACTCGCACCTATCGCCCCATCGACTGCTGCACCTGGCTTACAAAATTCCTGAGCACCGGGAACCCGCCCAGCTCGCATGCTACGATCACGAAGGCGATGCCGAAGAGCGCTCCCCAGAGGTGGGCGGAGTGGTTGATGTTGCCACCGCCCTTCCGGTCGAGGTAGGAAGTGACCAGCAGGTAGAGCGGCCCGAACACGTAGCCCGGTATGGACGGTAAGAAGAACAGCGAGATGCCCTCGCCGGGGATCAGCATGATGCAGGCAAACAGCACGGCGCTCACGGCACCCGATGCACCAAGGCTCCGGTAGAGGTGGTTGTGGCGGTTGCGCAGGTAGGTGGGCAGCAGGCAGATGGGCAGCGCCGCGAAATACATTACTGCATAAAGGATGCGTCCGTATCCCGGGAAGATCTGCGTGAAGGCCAGCTCGAGAAAACGTCCAAAGCCATAAAACGCATACATGTTGAAGATGAGGTGGAAGTAATCGGCGTGGATGAAGCCGTTTGAAAAGAAACGGAACCACTGTCCGCGACCGATCGCCGGCGGGTAAAAAATGAGGTCGTCCATCACCTGCTCGTTGTTGAACGCGAGCAGCGACACGAGCACCGTGGCCGCGATGAGCACGTAAGTGGCTATGAAAGGTAGAATGCTGTCCATACTATTTGTGGTGGTATTTTTCGTTGCGAAGGATGCTACAGGCGCGGTACAATTGTTCGGCTAAAATGAGGCGTACGAGCTGGTGGGGAAACGTGAGCGCCGAAAGTGACCACTGCAGCTGTGCGCGCTTGAGCACCGCTCCGTCGATGCCGAAGGCGCCTCCGATGAGGAACACCATCTGCCGGCTGCTCTCGGTTGCCCGTTGCTGTAAGAAGGCAGCAAGCGCTTCGGAACTGAGTCCCTTCCCGCGCTCGTCGAGCGCGATGAGGTAATCATCGGGTCGAAGCAGCTCCAGGATGAGCTCGCCCTCCCGTTTCTTTTGCTCCGGTTCGGGCATCGAAGCTGCATTTTTCGGTACGGGGATGATCTGCCACTCGGCCGGGAAATAGCGCGAAAGACGCTTTGTAAAATCCTCCACGCCGGCCTTTACATAGGGCTCGTGCGGCTTACCGATGGTCCACAGGGCGATCTTCATGTTTGAGTGTGCGACAATACTACGGCATTTTCGCTTCCCCGAACGGAGGGGTAGTACGGGATTTGCAGAGTCAACCCCAAAAGGATGTGCACGTGAGGCGAATTCGTTTGCTGCAAGGAGTATGCAGGATGATAGGATGTTGGTTATTGCTGGGTTGCGCCCACCTAAACGGGGCGGCGCAAAATGATTCCGTTGTGGTGCCCGCCAGCCTGCAATACGAGCGGCCCGGCGTTCTCAATACGGTTTTACTCGGGGGTAACTACCGCGACCTGTGGGCCATTCCCGTCAAGCTTCCCGTGTTTCACCTCAAAGCCAAAGGTTTCAAGGTGAAGGAACTGGGTGGCGGCAACCAGACCCTTTCGCTGCAACTCACCGACGCACAGGGGCAGCCGTGGGTGCTGCGTACGGTAGAAAAGGAAGTGACCAAGGCGCTCCCGCCGCTGCTCGCCAAAACCTTTGTGCTGAGCCTCGTGCAGCAGCAGGTTTCGGGCTCGCATCCCTATGCGCCGCTGGTGGTGGCGCCGCTGAGCAAGGCAGTAGGCGTGCGCGGAGCCGAGCCCGTTTTTTACTTCATCCCCGACGATCCGGACTTCGGCGAATTCCGCAGCCAGTTTGCAGGCACCGTATGCCTGCTGGAGCAGCGCGAGGCAGGCGAAAGCAAAACGTTGAACTCGGAAAAGGCGCTCGAGCGCATCATCGACAAGGGCTCTGCACGTCCCGAAGCCTCCTCGCTGCTGAAGGCACGGATGCTCGACCTGTTCATCGGCGACTGGGACCGGCACGCCGGCCAGTGGCGCTGGGCCGAACGCCCGGGTGGCCTCCTTCAGGCACTTCCCCGCGACCGCGACCAGGCATTCTTCTTTACCAATGGTGTGCTGCCTCGCTTGTTCCAGGCGGCCGCACTGAAATACCTCGTTTCTTTTGAAGACGACCTGAGGAACTGGCGCGGCATCACCTTTAAAAGCTGGCCCTTCGATCGCTTCTTTCTGAGCGAGCTTGACCGGAGCCAATGGCTGCACACGCTGGAAAGCATGCAGGCGTCGCTCACCGACAGTGTGCTTGAAAATGCAGTGCGCGCCATGCCGCCGGAGATCCAGGCGCGCAATGGGGACCGCCTGCTACGACAGTTGAAGGGGCGTCGCGATGCGCTAACGCGAACCGGGATGCGCTACTACCATTTCCTGTCGGGCTACGTGGATGTATATGGTAGCGACAAGGACGAAGAGTTCGTGGTCACCGGCAGTGGCGACAGCGTTCGCGTGCAGGTGTTTGCCCTCAATGGCGGCCAGCGTGGCAGGCAGTTGTACAACCGCCGGTTTGTTCGCGAAGAAACGCGCCTGTTGCGGCTTTGGGCCTTTCATGGCAACGATAAATTCAGTATCGCGCCGGGCAAAAGCCGCTTCCGCTTTGAGCTCAATGCCGATGACGGCGACGACGAATATGCAACGGGTGGCGACAAGCGCGTGCGTCGGATGTCGTCGCGGCCGGCGCGCAAGGTACCGGTGTTGTTGCAGCCCGCCGCTTCGCCAGCTTCCGGACAGCGGTAGTATTTGTACATTTAGGGACGCTTCGTCGCGTCTTCCGTTACTCCTTCTTCGTACTTCTGTTGGCGCTGGCCGGTTGGGCCGCGAGTGCGCAGGATAGTACGGGCCGGCGCAGGGACGGCAATTATGCGGAATACCTGCAGCAACTGGAACGACTCTATTAATCGTTCCGGTGCATGTGCGTCTGGCAAAATAAGCACTTTCATTTTCGCGCTGCCCGCACTGCCTCGCGCACCTGCACAAAGTAGTTGCGATCTGCCTCGGGCACATCGTACACGAAGCTTTTGTAGTGCCTGCCGCTCACGAAGCGAATCCGGCGCACGGGCCGCGCAAGACGGTCGAGTTCTATGCCCGCAGGATCGAACCAGGTGTTCCCTTTGCAGTTGGCGCGCACGATCGACGAAAGCTCGAGTCGTCCTCCTCCAACGAAATAAAAGATGATGCGGTTGTTGCCGTTGCAATCGCCCACGCCTACAATCTGGCATTGCAGACTGCGATAGCGCAGGTAGCCGCTTCGGGTGCGCGTGAAGAGTGGTTCCAGCAGCAGGCCGGTGCGCCGGTCGGGCGTGCAGGTAAGTGGCCGCGACAGTTGCGCGCTGTTGGTGCGCGCGCTGCTATCGTACCGCTGCACGATGAAAATGGGTGTAAGCGAATCGTTTTGCGCTTGTGCCGCCACACCCACAGCAAGGGCCACGAAGAGCAGGAGCTGCTTCATAAGCGTCGCTTGGTTCTGGTGAAGTAGTAAGATAAAAACTCTTTACGAGAAAAAAGAATCGTCGCGCACGCGACTGTTCCATTGCCGGGTCGTCTCATTTCCCGGTTTGAAGTCTCGCCTGTGGAAAATTGCGCCTCACTGCTCGCCAACAGCAAGCCGCGCGAACGGCTTTCCACCAACGCAAAGAGCCCCGACAGTGATGCCGGGGCCCTTTGGTATGAACCGGTGCCTACACGTTTCGGTTAGGCGTGGTAGTGGTATGCGTGGTATGCACATGCGCTTCGCGTTTGTTGCGCCGCAGCAGGCCCAGCAAACCCGCCAGGCCGAGGAGGCCCCACTTACCGCCGTCTCCGTCGTCATCGTCATCTTCCCGGTGGGTGGTGGTGGTCGTCGTGGCATTTTCAGTAGCGGTCTGCGCTACCGTCGGGTTGATCGCGCCAACCGAAAGGATCAGTGCGAAAGCTACAAACGTCTTCTTCATAGTTGTTTCATTTAGTGAGTAGGGTAGTGTTCACAATTGTTGTACCTAAAAGGCCGGAAATGAAAGGAAAAGTAAACGGATGAGGAGTGTGGTTGTGGAAACTTGCCTCGCAAGGCCGGCGCTTATATTTTCAGAAAGCGCTCGCGGAAGCAGGACTTTTGGCGAAAGGTTTACTCATTTTCCATCAGGTAAACAGAAGTGGATAAACCAATTATTGGGCAGACGGTCGCACTTATTTGAATGGAATCTGGCTGGTAGCAAATAAAAAAACCTCACATTTCTGTGAGGTTCTTCGTGACCGCGTCAGGATTCAAACCTGAAACCTTCCCGCCGCAGGCGGGATGCTCAATTCAGTGAGCCACGCACGAAGAAAAAATAAAAAAAACCTCACATTTCTGTGAGGTTCTTCGTGACCGCGTCAGGATTCAAACCTGAAACCTTCTGATCCGTAGTCAGATGCTCTATTCAATTGAGCTACGCAGCCATTCCCGATTGGGAGTGCAAATATAGGAAAGGCGGCCACATAAAAACAAATCCCACCGAAAAAAAACTTCAGAAAAATTTGCTTTCCAAAACACCATTCGCTTCAAAGTCAAGCCCTTAGCGGGATTCGTGGAGGCACGTAACCCAGCGATTTTTGTCAATCAGAAATCCCAGCGCTTGAACGCCTCGATGGCAGCATACCGCGTGAGGCCTAGCTTGGCATATTCCCCGGCCGTGTGCGCGTTGCGCTCCTCGGCACGCTGCCAGAACTCGCGCGCATCGTCGCCCTGGAAAGGAACGATGTCTTTTTGGCTCTGATGCATGAAGATGCCGTGCCGCTTCTCCAGCACCTGCGCCGGGCTCATCGGCACAGCCATGTCGATATCCTCGATGTCCCATTCCTGCCACGCGCCTTTGTAAAGCCATAGCCTGCAGTCCACGATCCATTCCGCACCTTCCTCCTTCAGCTCGCGGAGTGCGGCAAATACCACGTCGAGGCACACCTTGTGCGTGCCGTGCGGATCGGCTAGGTCGCCGGCAGCGAACACCTGTTGCGGGCGCACGGCACTCAATAGTTCTTTGGTGATGCGCACATCGTCGGCACCCATCGGCGCCTTTTCGATGGTTCCCGTTTCATAAAACGGTAGGTTCATGAAATGCACCTGGCAATCGGGGATGCCTACGTAGCGACAAGTAGCGCGGGCCTCGCCGCGGCGCACCAGGCCTTTGAGCGATCGGATCAGCGGGCTGTCGAGATCGTGCGGGCCCTTTTGCGCGAGGTATTCCTGCACGTCGGCAAGCGCCTCCTCGGCCGCGCTGCTGCGTGCGTTGGCAACCTCTTCGAAGCCTGCGGCAAAATCGAGGTGGCGCACGAGAAATTCATCCGTGACGGCGATGTTGCCGGAGGTCTGGTAGGCCACGTGCACTTCGTGTTCCTGTTCTTGCAACCGGCGAAAGGTTCCACCCATCGAAATGATGTCGTCGTCGGGATGCGGCGAAAAAAGCAGCACACGCTTGGGCCAGGGCGCTGCGCGCTCGGGGTGTGTGGGGCGGGCGCCGGGCTTGCCTCCGGGCCACCCGGTGATGGAATCGCGCAAGGTATAATAAACTTCGAGGTTGATGTTGTACGCATCGCCACGGTCGGCCAGCAGGTCGCCAAGACCGGCTTCCGTGTAATCGCTGTTGCTCAGCCAAAGCACCGGTTTGTTGCGCTCCAGCGCGAGGCGAACAACTGCGCGGCGCACCGTTTCCGGGTTCCATTCCACATCGCCTGCAAGCCAGGGAGCGCGGATGCGCGTGAGCTGCGCAGCGGCAGCTTCATCCACAAAAAAGCGGCAGTCGGAGTGCTGCTGCAACAGCGACGCGGGAACGGTTTCCGACGACGGACCTTCCACCGCCTGCCGCACGATGCGCGCTTTGCCCGCGCCCCAGGCAAGCAGCAGAATGCGGCGCGCCTGAAGGATGGTGCTCAGTCCCACGCTGATGGCCAGCCGCGGCACCTGGCCGGGGTTGGCAAATTCGTGTGCGTTGGCGAGGCGCGTGCTGAATTCGAGGTTCACCAGGCGGGTGCGCGAGTGAAGCCCCGAACCGGGCTCGTTGAAACCAATATGACCGTTGTTGCCAATGCCGAGCAGTTGCAGGTCGATGCAACCTGCCGCCGCCATGGCCTCTTCATAAGCAGCACAGTGCGCGCGCACCGCTTCTTTTGGAATAGATCCGTCGGGGATGTGAATGTTGGCGGGATCGATGTCGACGTGGCGAAACAGGTGGCGCTGCATGAACTGGTGGTAGCTCTGGTAGGCCGCCCGGCCGATGGGGTAATATTCGTCGAGGTTGAACGTGATGGCGTTGCTGAAGGAGAGTCCTTCTTCGCGGTGCATGCGCACCAGCTCGGCATACACGGCTATCATCGTGCTGCCGGTAGCGAGGCCCAGCACGCACTTTTTTCCTTCGGTTGCACGTGCCCGTAAGAGCGTCGCGATCTCGTTCGCGGCGGCAAGCGAGCCTGCTTTCATGTCGGCGTGAATGCTTACCGGAACGCGCTCGAGCGTGTCTGCCGCACCGCGCCCGAACGAGGCGTTTTGGTCGTCGTTTCTTTTCATAGCGATCTTTCATTATTCGTCTTTAAAGCTAAGGCCCGATCGCAATGCGACTGGGCCTTCGTGTATAAAATGAGGAAAGATGGGAATGAATGCAGACAGCTCGCTTACATGCGCTCCGGTACGCTGATGCCGAGCAGTGCCATCGCAGCTTTGAGCACGGAGCTCGTGCGGCGGCAGAGTTCGAGGCGGAGGTTTTTCTTTTCTTCGCTTTCCGCATTGAGCACCGAATGTTCGGCGTAGAAGCCGTTGTACGTCTTGGCCAGCGTGAAGGCATAATTGGCAATGATGGACGGATTGTATTCCGATGCCGCCTGCTGCACGGTGCTGCCATATTGCTCGATGAAGAGGAGCAGTTCCTTTTCTTTCGGAAGCAGCGCTGTGGCGGCTGATGCGTCGAAGGAGCTTTCTCCTGCCTTGCGAAGAATGGACCGGATGCGTGCGTGTGTGTATTGCACGAAGGGACCCGTGAAGCCCTGGAATTTGATCGTCTCTTCGGGGTTGAAGAGCATCTTCTTTTTGGGGTCTACGTGCAGCAGGTAAAACTTGAGGGCACCGAGCGCGATCGTTTCGTAAAGTTCCTTCAGTTCGTCCTGGCCAAACTCGTCGATCTTGCTGTGCTCGCGCGTTTCCTTCTCCGCCACCTGCACCATTTCATCCACGAGGTCGTCTGCGTCCACTACGGTGCCTTCGCGGCTTTTCATGCGGCCGGTGGGCAATTCCACCATACCGTACGACAGGTGGTGAATGCCGTCGGCATACGGCCGTCCCAGCTTTTTCAGAATCAGCTGGAGCACCTTCATGTGATAGTTCTGCTCGTCGGCGATCACGTAGAGGCTGTGGTCGTATGCGAACTCTCCGTACTTCTGTTCGGCAAGACCCATGTCTTGCGTAATGTATACCGAGGTGCCATCTTTGCGTAGCACGAGTTTTTCATCGAGGCCATCGGCCGTGAGGTCGATCCATACGGAGCCGTCTTCCTTGCGGTAGAACACGCCTTTATCCAGGCCTTCCTGCACAATGTCGCGGCCGAGCAGGTAGGTGTTGCTTTCGTAATACGTTTTGTCGAAGTCGGAACCGATGCGCTGGTAAGTGGCGTCGAAGCCGGCATACACCCAACTGTTCATGCGTTTCCAAAGCTCCATCACTTCGGGTTTGCCCGCTTCCCAATCCACGAGCATTTGCTGCGCTTCCTTCATGACGGGCGTTGCTGCGCGGGCGATCTCCTTGAGGCCCTCCACTGCTTTCTGGGCAGCCTCGCCCTTGCGGTCCCCGTTGGCCCAATTCTTATAAATGGCCTCGGCCTTCACGCGCTGCGCATCGCTGAGCCCATCGAACTTTCCGTTCTTCAGGCGATCGAGGATGGGTTCGGTTTGTGTCTTCAGTTCATTTTCGAAGAGCACATAGTAGTGTCCCACGAAGTGATCACCCTTCATCCCGCTGCTTTGCGGCGTGGCGCCATTGGCGAGCTTCTGCCAGGCGATCATGCTCTTGCAGATGTGGATGCCGCGGTCGTTGACGATGCACGTCTTCATCACATCGTTGCCGGCAGCCTTGAGGATCTCGGCTACGCTCCAGCCCAGGAAGTTGTTGCGCAGGTGGCCGAGATGCAGCGGCTTATTGGTGTTGGGCGAGGAATATTCCACCATCACTTTCGACCGTGCTTTGTCTCCGCCCAATCCAAAATCTCCGGACACATTTTCAACTTCGTCCTGCTGCATTTCCGCCCAGATGGCAGCGTCGGTAAGCGTCAGGTTGAGGAAGCCCTTGATGACATTGAAGCCGGTGAAAAGCTGCGGGTTTTGCTCCACCAGGTAGGCGCCGAGTTCCTGCCCGAGTGCTTCAGGCGATTTGCGGAGGCTCTTCACGAGTGCGAACAGCACCACGGTGTAGTTGCCTTCGAATTCGGGTTTGGTCTGGCTGATCGTCACCTCGCCGGCCGTCACGTTCGCGCTATACAGGGCGTTGATGGCGGCGGCACTCACTTCTTTTACGCGGGCTACTAGACTCATTTGCTTTCGGGAAATTTGGCCGCAAAGATAGCCGCGAACGGGGTAATGGGGGAATGGGAGCATGTGGGAAAGGGGTGATGGGGGAATGGGGTGATGCGGATTCTCACTTTACCCCTTTATTTTCGCGTGCTATGAAACAGGTACACTATAAGGTCCGGGGATTGATCCTGCGCTTTATCGACCTGTTCTATCCGCTGTTCCGCCGGTTCATGACGCTGCAGATGTTTCGCTATGCGGCCTGTGGCGGAAGCAACACGCTGTTCAACATCCTGCTGTACTACATCACCTATCACTACGTCTTGCACGAGTCCATCCTCGACCTGGGCTTCTGGGCGTTCGAGCCCCACACCGCAGCAGTGTTTCTTTCCTTTTGCTGCACGTTTCCCATTGGCTTCTACCTGTCGATGTTCGTCGTGTTCCAGGGCTCGTATCTCAAGCGGCGGATACAATTATGGCGCTACTTCCTGGTCACGCTTGCGTGCCTGTTTCTCAACTGGCTTTTTGTAAAACTGTTCGTAGAGGTCTTCCACTTTTACCCAACGCCTGCCTACATGCTCACCGTTGTCATCGTAGTGCTTTTCAGCTACATGGCGCAGCGTTTTTTTACGTTCAAAGGCAATAAGGCGTTGGAATAAGATGGCCTGCGGCCATTGGAAACGCAAAGACGCCAAGGAGCGAAGGCGCAAAGATGTTATTTGTTATGGTTTTTTAATATTCCTCCGCGTCTTTGCGTCTTTGCGTATACCGGCGCTTGCGCAGCTTTTACAAGTTGATCTCGTTCACCACCACTGCCAATTTGCCCGCGCAGTTCGTGCGGATCTTCAGGTGGTCGGGGAGGGCCCAGAGGCCCGTGATCTTAAGGTCGCTGACGGAGCCGTTGCCGCGGATGCCCTTGCTCCACTCGCGATTGAGCCAGTCGTTGATGGTCTTGGAGGCGCTGTCGTAGTACGGCTGCATAGGGAACGTGGTGTACTTCTGCAGCTCGCTCGTGATCTTTTTGCTGAATAGCCACTTGGCCGTTTTGATCAGAAGATTTTTCGATTGCAGGTCGTATTCCAGCTCCTGCACCTCGATTTGTTTTTTGGCGATATCGTATACCGGCTTGCCGATGAACACGGCCGACCCGTTAAAGGATCCGGAGAAATCGATCTCGATGCGAAGGTGGCCCAAGGTGTCGGAGCCCACGCGCGTTCCTTCTACAACAATGTATTTTTTAAAGAGGCCATCGCTTACATCGAAGCGTTTGTGAAGCAGGTATTGATTGAGCACCTGCGACAGCGAATCGTATTGCAATGCCGCTTCGAGGTAGATGTTGAAGCCGCCGGGGTGTGCGGCGTTGGTAAGGTTCGGTACGGTCGTGGCCGCTTCGCCCGGGCGCGACAGGCTTACAACGGGCGTTGCCGAGATGCCGATGGAGATGTTGAGAAAGTCGTTCCTGGCCGATATGTTTTCCATGCGAAGGCGTTTTGGGTGGAGCGCGAAGTAGCCCGCACCAGGGATTGCATAAACCGTGCTGAGCTTGTTCCAGGCCTGCTGCAGGTAGGGCCGCAGGTTGACGACGCCGAAGGAATCTTCCAGTTCTTTCTTCGATGCGTCGAGCCTGGAGCGGATACCTTCCACTACGGTCGTCGTCACGTCCTGGCCCCAGAAACAAACGGTGCATTTGTCGAGGGCCTGCGGTTCGGGCCGCACGATCTTCGTCAGCAGGCGGTAGTCGGGCTGCAGGCTGAAGGTAGCGCCAAACCCGATGTTGATGCGGCGCTCGCTTTCCTTGATGCCACAGGAGCATTCAGGCGTCCATGGGCTGAGGGCGGTGCCGCTCACGCAGGCGCGGGAGGAGCCGATGATCTTGTAGTAGCCGGTGAATTGGATGTTGAAAGTGGTTCCGGCCGCCGAAAAGCGGAGTGGCGAGCGGCGGAGGTGGTATTTATAGCGCGTGCCGCAGTCGGGCTGCACCCATCCATTGGGCCATTCGGGTGAGGCGAAGGCCGTGTCTACCTTCTTCTCTGCCAGCGCGTAAAGGGGGCGGAGATTTATGGTGATGGGTATGTCGATATCCGACTCGGGCAGCGAATCGAGCAGGCGGCGTGCGCTGTCGGACGCGGGTCTTTGTGCGGCCAGTCCCAGGGTTAGCAGAAGTAAGACAAACGAAAGAAGGTGTTTCATCGCCCTGCAAAATAACCAATCTGTGCTGTTCGCACACTTCGCTGAACCACCCGCGCAGCTATTTTAACCATCCGCACGCATACCACGACCATCCGCACGCGCATCTGGACCGTCCGCACGCGCATCTGGACCGTCCGCACGTGCATCTGGACCGTCCGCACGCATACCACGACCATCCGCACGCGCATCTGGACCGTCCGCACGCGCATCTCGACCATCCGCACGCGCATCTCGACCGTCCGCACGCTTACCTTGACCATCCGCACGCACTCCTCAACCCCAGATCCTGGCGTTGTGCCTAGCCTCCCACAAGTACCTACCAATTAGATCCCGCTGCTGCGCAGCGGGATGACGACGGCACCGTGGGGGCAGAAGCGGCGCGGCCGGGGGGCATTGGTGGGATCGGCTCCAGGCCGCGCCACCCTTTTCCCCGAGGGAGCGCCCGTCATCCCGGTGCGCCGCACCGGGAACTACGTGCGCAGCACTGGGGGGAAGCATGGCGGGGGGGCTACCGCAGCAGCGGGATCTATGCGCAGCATAGGGGAATATGGTTGGGACGCCAACGCCGCACCGGGAATCACGCTGCTGCCTCCCACAAGTACCTACCAATTAGATCCCGCTGCTGCGCAGCGGGATGACGACGGCACCGTGGGGGCAGAAGCGGCGCGGCCGGGGTGCATTGGTGGGATCGGCTCCAGGCCGCGCCACCCTTTTCCCCGAGGGAGCGCCCGTCATCCCGGTGCGCCGCACCGGGAACTATGCGCAGCACTGGGGGAAGCATGGCGGGGGGGCTACCGCAGCAGCGGGATCTATGCGCAGCATAGGGGAATATGGTTGGGACGCCAACGCCGCACCGGGAACCACGCTGCTGCCTCCCACAAGTACCTACCAATTAGATCCCGCTGCTGCGCAGCGGGATGACGACGGCACCGTGGGGGCAGAAGCGGCGCGGCCGGGGAATCAGTGGGATCGGCTCCAGGCCGCGCCACCCTTTTGCCCGAGGGAGCGCCCGTCATCCCGGTGCGCCGCACCGGGATCTATGCGCAGCATGGGGGAAAGTATGGCTGGGACGTCAACGCCGCACCGGGAACTATGCGCGGATGGTGGAAAGTATGGCTGGGACGCCAACGCTGCACACGACCCCCGCAGCACCGCGAACGCCAAAGCTGCCTCGCTGCAAGGACGTACCATTTAGATCCCGCTAATTGAAGCTGACTCGGTAATCGGACGCGGACGCCGCGTCCTCTCTAACCTAACCGTCCAATGTGACCTCTTTTCTTTGCGTATCCTTACGAGCGCCAGAACAAAAGCCCTCCGGCAAAAATGTCGCCTCATCCGTCCGCTTCTGTCACGATCGGCCGGGCATTTGTACGGCATCACCCGATAACTGACACACGTCTGCCAAAATTGCATATCCCCACCTTGGGGCATAATGATTGATGATGAAAGGCGAATTCAAAAAACAGTAAACGCAAATGGGAAAGATTATCGGTATAGACTTAGGTACGACCAACTCCTGCGTGGCCGTGATGGAAGGCAATGAGCCCGTGGTGATCGCCAACGATGAAGGCCGTCGCACCACCCCGTCCGTAGTGGCGTTCCTCAAGAACGGTGAGCGCAAAGTGGGCGATCCCGCCAAGCGCCAGGCCATTACCAACCCCCAAAACACGATCATGAGCGTGAAGCGCTTCATGGGTCGCCAGTTTGACGAAGTATCCGAAGAAATCAGCCACTGGAGCTACAAAGTAGCCAAGGGCGACAACAATACGGTGCGCATCGATATCGATGGCCGCCTCTACACGCCCCAGGAGATCTCGGCAATGGTGCTTCAGAAGATGAAGAAGACCGCCGAAGATTACCTCGGACAGGAAGTAACCGACGCGGTGATCACCGTGCCGGCCTACTTCAACGACGCTCAGCGCCAGGCAACCAAAGAAGCCGGTGAAATCGCCGGCCTCAACGTACGCCGCATCGTCAACGAGCCCACCGCAGCCGCACTGGCTTACGGTCTCGACAAAGGCGGAAAGGACCACCACATTGCCGTTTTCGACCTCGGCGGTGGTACGTTCGACATCTCTGTTCTCGAACTCGGTGAAGGCGTGTTCGAAGTAAAAAGCACCAACGGTGACACGCACCTCGGTGGCGACGACTTCGACAAAGTGATTATGGACTGGCTTGCCGAGGAGTTCCGCAGCGACGAGAACGTAGACCTCCGCAAAGACCCGATGGCCCTGCAGCGCCTCAAGGAAGCTGCCGAAAAGGCCAAGATCGAGCTGTCCTCTTCTTCCGAAACGGAGATCAACCTCCCTTATATCACCGCTGTCGACGGCGTGCCCAAGCACCTCGTTAAGAAACTCACCCGCGCCAAATTTGAGCAACTGGCCGACTCGCTCTTCGAGCGCTGCCTCCGCCCTTGCGAACAGGCCCTCAAAGATGCTGGCCTCACCATCAGCCAGATCGACGAAGTGATCATGGTGGGCGGTTCCACCCGTATTCCCAAAGTGGGCGAGATCGTGGAGAAGTTCTTCGGCAAGAAGCTCAACCGCGGCGTGAACCCCGACGAGGTGGTGGCCGTAGGTGCCGCTATCCAGGGTGCCGTACTCACCGGTGAGGTGAAGGACGTGCTCCTGCTCGACGTAACCCCGCTGTCGCTCGGTATCGAAACGATGGGCGGCGTGATGACGACGCTTATCGCCTCCAACACAACGATTCCAACCAAGAAGTCGGAGACCTTCTCCACGGCTTCCGATAACCAGCCCGGCGTGCAGATCCATGTGCTCCAGGGCGAGCGCCCGATGGCCAACCAGAACAAGAGCCTCGGCATGTTCAACCTCGATGGCATTCCGCCGGCACCCCGCGGCGTTCCGCAGATCGAAGTGATCTTCGATATCGACGCCAACGGTATCCTCCACGTAACGGCCAAAGACAAAGGCACGAACAAAGAGCAAAAGATCCGCATTGAAGCCGGCTCGGGACTGAGCAAGGAAGAAGTGGAAAAGATGAAGGCCGAAGCCCGCGCCAACGAAGCCACGGACAAGGCAGAAAAAGAACGCGTGGAGAAGATCAACCAGGCCGACTCCATGATCTTCCAGACCGAGAAGCAGCTGAAGGAATTCGGCGACAAGGTTCCCGAAGACAAGAAGGCTCCGATCGAAGCCTCGCTCAACAAGCTGAAGGATGCGCACAAGGCGCAGGACCTCGCCGGAATCGATTCGGCTATGGCTGAAATGAATACCGCCTGGACGGCAGCTTCCGAAAGCATGTACAACCAAACCGGTGGTCAGCCCGGCGGCCCCGATATGGGTGGCCAGCAACAAGGCGGACAGCAACCCGGCGGTCAGCAGGGCGGCTCAGAAAATGTGACTGACGCTGAGTTTGAAGAAGTGAAATAGCGGCTTCGCCGCATGTGCACGCGGAAATCGCGAAAAACGCTGAAAAAGCATATTCGAAAACCCATCGCTACGCGGTGGGTTTTTTGTTGTTTGATCGAATAGCCTGCCTGATCGGCGCTATCTGCGCCCACAAAAAAAGCCCCGGGCAAATGCCCAGGGCTATATCGCAAATCAGATATCCTACATCAGACATCCGACATTCTCTCTAGATGATGTCCATCGCCAGCACGAAAAACGTGGTTACGAACGGGATGATGAGCGTCAACCACTCCCAATGGGTGGCAATGGCGAAGACGAGGGCGGCCGTGGAGATGAAGAAAAGAAGCCAGTACATGCCGCGGTTGGAGCGTTTCAATTCCATCACAAAAAATTTTGGCAAAAATAGGGGCGCGCCTCCATTTCTCGCCATGATTATTTTCGCCTTTTCCACGTCCCCGCCCTTTGCTATTTTCGCACACATTGTGTGCGCCGCACACATTATTTCAACCTTTTGCCAACCTTAGCTTGATGAAGATCGATTTTTACCTGCGCTTTCATACCCGTTACGGCCAGTCGCTGGCCCTGTCGGGAAACCTGCTCAGCCTCGGTTCCGGCAACGAAGCCGCCGCCTTGCCGATGCGCTTCCTGAACCAGGACTTCTGGCACGTTGCCATCGAGGTGGACAGCGCCGACAACGATACGCTCCATTACCACTATCGCTTTACCAACGAACACGGTGAAACCATCGTGGATGCCGAGCAGCAACGCAGTGTGTCGCTTGCTAAGAAAGGAGCGAAGCACCTCGTGCTTATCGACACCTGGAACTATGCCGGCGAGTTCGAGAACGCCTTCTATTCCGCTCCGTTCACGGACGTATTCTTCAACCATTCGTCGTCGCCGCGCGTGCGCAAACCCAAATCGTACACGCACCAGTTCCGCGTGAAAGCGCCCCTGCTGCAACCCAACGAATGCGTGTGCCTCGTGGGCGACGGCGAAGCCCTTGGCAACTGGGACAGCGATAAGCCCGTCCTCCTCGAGCGCAATGGCGAATGGTGGACGGCCCGCGTAGACCTTCAGGAAACTAACTTCCCCATCAGCTACAAATACGCGATCTACAATTTCAAGAAGGCGCATTTTACGTATTACGAAGAAGGCGACAACCGCCTGCTCTATAGCCAGGAAACACGGGATACACTTACGATCATTCACGACGGCTTCCTGCGCCTTCCCAACACAACCTGGAAGGGTGCCGGCATCGCCATACCCGTATTTGCACTGCGCTCGCAGCAATCGTTTGGCGTGGGCGAGTTCAACGACCTGAAACTGCTTGCCGACTGGGCTTCGGGCGTGGGGATGAAACTGATTCAACTGCTCCCCGTCAACGATACATCGGCTACGTTCACCAAGGCCGACTCGTATCCCTATGCCGCCATCTCGGCGTTTGCGTTGCATCCGCAATACATCAACCTCGCAAGCGTTGCGGGCAAAAAAGGCGCTGCATCGCTGAAGTCGCTGAGCAAAAAGCAGAAGCAGCTCAACAGCCTCACCGAAGTGGATTACGAAGAGGTGATGAAGCTGAAGATGCAAGTGCTGCGCGAGCTCTTCGAAGCCGACAACGACAACTTTACAAAAGATGCCGAATACAAGGATTTTGTAGCCAACAACAGCCATTGGCTGAAAGCCTACGCGGTGTTCAGCCAGCTGCGCGACAAGTTTGGTACTTCCGATTTCCAGCAGTGGAAAACCAACTCGGTTTACGACGAAGTGGAGATCGACCGCATGGTGGCCAATCGCTCGCGCACCGGCAAGGAGATCCGCTTTTACTATTTCGTTCAATACCACCTGCACCTCCAGCTGCGCGAAGCCGTGGAATACATCCACAAGCGCGGCATCGCGGTGAAGGGCGACATCCCGATCGGCATCTACCGCTACAGCGTGGACGCATGGCAGGAGCCGGGTCTGTATCATATGGACTGGCAGGCCGGCGCACCACCCGACGATTTCGCAGTGAAGGGCCAGAACTGGGGCTTCCCCACCTACAACTGGGAGCGGATGCAGGAAGACGGCTTCCGCTGGTGGAAGCGCCGCTTCGAGCAGATGTCGAACTACTTCGATGCGTTCCGCATCGACCACATCCTCGGCTTCTTTCGCATCTGGAGCATTCCCCTCGACGCCGTTGAAGGCGTTATGGGACGCTTCATTCCGGCACTGCCCATCCGGCACCACGAGTTTGGCGAGCGCGGCATCTGGTTCGACTACGACCGCTATTGCCGACCCTACATCAACGACGCTGTACTCGGCGAGCTCTTTGGCGATCGCAGCGCCTTCGTTCGCGAACACTTCCTGCAGCCTGCACCCAATGGCTACGACCTGCTGACCGAGTTCAACACGCAACGCAAGGTGGAAGCCTACTTTGCCCAGCAGGAAGCGAACCCGGGCAACGATGCGTTGAGGCAAGGCCTGTACGATCTCATTTCCAACGTGCTGTTCTTTGAAGAGCCCGGCTCCAATGGAACGAACTATCATTTCCGCATCAGCATCGAATCAACCACTTCTTTCCGCCACCTCGATGGCGGTGCGCAGCAGCGTTTGAAGGAACTGTATGTCGATTACTTCTTCCGCCGCCAGGATGACTTCTGGAAGCATGAAGCGCTCCGCAAGTTGCCTGCCCTGAAGGCCGCCACGCACATGCTCGTTTGCGGCGAAGACCTGGGCATGGTGCCCGCAACGGTACCAACCGTGATGAAAGATCTCGGCATTCTGAGCCTCGAAATCCAGCGGATGCCGAAAGACCCTACCACCGAGTTCTTCCACCCCAAGACGGCGCCCTACATGAGCGTGGTGACACCATCTACGCACGACATGAGCACCATCCGTGGCTGGTGGGAAGAAGACCGGGCACGCACGCAGCGCTTCTTCAACACCGCCCTCGAAACGCCGGGAGCAGCACCGTATTTCTGCGATAGCTGGATCAACCGCGCCATCATCCTGCAGCACCTCTATTCGCCGGCGATGTGGAGCATCTTCCAGCTGCAGGACCTGCTGGGAATGAATGATACACTCCGCCGCGACAACCCGGCCGAAGAGCGCATCAACCAACCCGCCGATCCAAAGCACTACTGGCGCTATCGCATGCACCTTCCGCTGGAGCAACTGGTGAAGGAAAAGGAATTCAACAACGAACTAGCCGGATACATCAGCAACAGCGGACGATAATATGCGCCTTTGGTACCGCACTTACGAGCTGCCTTTCCGCGATCCCTTCACCATTTCGAAGGGAACGAAAACGCACCAACCGACCCTGATCGTGGCCCTGGAACACCTGGGCCACGTCGGTTTTGGTGAGGCGCCCGCGATCAGCTATTACAACGTCAGCACCGACAGCCTCGTGGCCGACCTCGAGCGCAAGAAGATCTTCGTGGAGAAGTTTGCCTTCACCGAGCCGGAGCGTTACTGGCACTACCTTCATCATCTTTATCCCGCCAACCCCTTTCTCGTATGCGCGCTCGACATGGCCGGGTGGGACCTGTTCGGGAAGATGAAGCGACGCCCGCTCAACGACTTCTGGAAACCGGCGCAGCCGCTCGCTCCCGTCACCGACTTTACCATCGGCATTGACTCCATCGACCGGATGGTGGAGAAGCTGAAGGCAAAGCCGTGGCCGCTCTACAAGATCAAGCTGGGCTCCGGCAACGACATCGGCATCATTCAGGAGTTGCGTAAGCATACCGATGCGCCCTTCCGCGTGGACGCAAATGCGGCCTGGACCGTGGACGAAGCGGCCGAAAAGATCGCCGCGCTTGCCCACCTGGGCGTGGAGCTGGTAGAACAGCCCTTGGCCAAAGATGACTGGGAAGGGATGAAGCAGTTGATGCAAACGTCGCCGCTGCCCCTCATCGCCGACGAAAGCTGCGTAAAGGAAGAAGACGTGGAGCGCTGCGCCGGGTATTTCCACGGCATCAACATCAAACTCACCAAGTGCAGCGGCATCACACCCGCCCTTCGCATGATCGAAAACGCGCGCAAGCTCGGGCTGCGAGTCATGATCGGTTCGATGAACGAAAGCACCGTCGGCTCGGCAGCCATCGCCCACCTTTCCAGCCTTGCCGACTACATTGATGCCGACGGCCCGCTGCTCTTGTCGCAAGACCTGGCCACCGGGCTCGACTACGGCACCGATGGCCGTATTTCTACAAGTGCCGCGCCGGGTTTGGGGATCGGGTTTCAGGCGGAGCCGTTCGATAAGTAAAGCACGGAATTCAAGGAACGCGCAGCACCAGTTACCACAAAAAAGAGGCTTGCGACGCAAGCCTCTTACAAATTTCCGTGTATTCCGTGCGCCTCACCAGATGCGTACCCGCAGGCTATCCGCGCGATACATCTTGTCGCCCGGCTTAATGCCGAAGGCTTCGTAAAATTCCGGTACGTTCACGAAAGGCCCATTGACGCGCCATTTGGCGGGGGAATGCACGTCGGTGAGGAGACGGTTGGCGAGTTCTTCCTGGCGTGTATGCCCGAGCCAGCCCAGTGCATAGCCGAGGAAGTAGCGCTGCAATGGCGTCATCCCGTTAATCAGCTTACCGCTCTTATAGGTATCCGTTTTCTTGAATGCATCAAGGCCCAGCAGGGCACCACCAAGGTCGGCGATGTTTTCTCCCAGCGTGGCCTTGCCATTGATGCGTGCCGTATCCACCACAACGTATTCGTTGAACTGCTTCACCATCATCGCCGCGCGCTGCGCAAACTCGGCGGAATCTTTCGGGGTCCACCAGGCATTGAGGTTACCCTTTTCATCATACTGGCGGCCCTCATCATCGAAGCCGTGGGTGATCTCGTGACCAATGGTAGTGGCACCCGCGTAGCCGTATACCAGCGCATCATCCAGCTGGTTGTCGCGGTAGCCGGGTACGGTGAAGATGCCCGCGGGAAGCACGATCTCGTTGTTGCTCGGGTTGTAGTAGGCATTGTAGGTCTGAGGGTTCATTTCCCATTCGTCGCGGTCAACAGGCTTGCCCAGCTTGTTCACTTCGTAGTGATGCCACCAGCTGTTGGCTGCAAACACGTTGCGCACCAGCGGCTGACGCTCGATCTTCATTGCCGAAAAGTCTTTCCACTTGTCGGGGTAGCCCACTTTCTTCTTCATCGAAGCCAGTTTGGTGTACGCTTTCTGCTTGGTGCTGTCGCTCATCCAGTCCAGCTTTTCGATGCGGTCCTTAAGCGCCGCGCGGATGTCTTCCACCATTCGGGAATAACGCTCCTTGGCTTCTTTGGGGAAGAATTCTTCCACGAACACCTTGCCCAGCGCCTCGCCCATCAGGCCGTCCTGGAGGTCGAGCATGCGCTTCCAACGGGCCTTTGGAACCTTGGCGCCGCGAATGGTCTTTCCATAGAAATTAAAGTAGTTGCCGTAAGTGGTGCTATCGTGGTAGGGCGCAGTTGCACGAACAAGGTGAAAACGCACATAGTCTTGCAACACCGGCAGCGGCGTGCTGCGAAGCGTTGCATCGAGCTCAACGTAGAACTCCGGCTGGCCAACGATCACAGAATCTACGCCGGTTACATCCTCCTTGCGGAGCAGCGCCGGCCAATCGATGGCAGGACACAGCTTGCCCAGGTCGGCAACGGTCATCTTGTTGTAATTGCGATAGGGATCGCGCAGGTCTTCGAGCTTGCGCGACGATTTGGCGAGGCGTGTTTCGAGTGCCACGTGCGTGGCCGCCTGCTGCATGGCCGTAAGCGAATCGCTGCCTAGTGCAGCAAACACGCTGCGCACATATTGCGTATAGGCATTGCGGATGCCTGCCGTGCGCGCATCGTTGTTGAAGTAGTAGTCGCGGTTGGGAAGGCCCAGGCCACCCTGGTTCAGGTAGAGCGCCATCACGTCGGAATTCTTCGCATCCTGGTACACACCCGGGTTGAAGCCTGCGCCGATGCCTTTCACCTGCAGGTCGGCTACTACATCGAGCAGGCCCTTCAGGTCTTTCGAGGCTGCAATGGCATTGAGTTCCGGTGCGATGGGCTGCAGGCCTTGTTGCTGGCTTCCTGCGGAGTCCATGGCGCTCCACCAGAAGTTGCCCACCTTTTCATCCACGCCGCTCGTTGCGCTCAGCGATTTTTCGTTGATGTCGCGCAGGCGCTTGTAGATGTCTTCCTGAATGGCGTGCCCAATGGTCCAGGCACTTTGATCGTCGGGGATGGGGTTGCGCTTGATCCAGCCGCCGTTTGCATAGTCGAAGAAATCTTCGCGCGGGCTCACCGTCGTATCGCGGTCGGTATACAGGATGTCGCTCGAAGGATTGTCGCTGGTGGCACCGGCCACCGCTGCTTCGGGGTTGTTGCACGCGGACAGCAGGAGCGTGGCCGCAGCAATGGAAAGAACGTATGAACGCATAGAATTGAAGTGTTGTGCCGTGAAAATAGGCTAAAGGCATTGCTTTCCGGGTGCCATTGGGACGAGTGGCCCCAAATTTGCCTTGCTGGCGAAAACACCCTTTCATGCGTTTCTTCCTTACCGCTCTCGGCATCGTAGCCACCACCATTTCTTTCGCGCAATCTCCCGTTCGCTTCGGTCTCTTTGGTGGCGTAAGCCAATATCAGGGCGACCTTCAGAGCAGCATCTTCCAGGGCCGTTTTGCGCGGCCGGCCATCGGGCTTACGGCATCGTACGACCTCGGTCAGCGCCTCGCGCTCCGGGGCGGCATCACCTTTTCTTCGCTTGAGGCAAGCGATCGTTACAACAGCAAAGAAGAACTGCGCGCGCGCAACCTCAGTTTCGCGAGCAAGCTCACAGAGGGCAGCCTGGTAGCCCAATACACCTTTTTCAACCTGGACGAGATCCGTTGGTCGCCCTATGTGTTCGGCGGCGTTGCCTTGTTTCATTTCAACCCGTATACCTACGATACTTCAGGACAAAAATATTTCCTGAGCCCGCTGAGCACCGAAGGGCAGGGGCTGCAGCAATACCCCGACCGCAAAATGTATAGCCTCACGCAATTTGCCATTCCCTTTGGCGCAGGCGTCACGTACGCGATCACCGATCGCTGGCAGCTGGGATTGGAAGTTGGCCTGCGCAAGACCTTCACCGATTACATCGACGACGTGAGCGGCACCTACGCGGATGCGGCAGACCTGCAGGCAACGCGCGGGAGCAAGGCCGTTGAGCTGGCATTCCGTGGCAACGAGGTGGACCCGGCTGCCGGCTACCCGGCGAAGGGCGCAATGCGCGGCAATGCAAAGAACAAGGACCTTTATTACTTCGCAGGTCTGCACCTTCAGTTTCGCCTCGGTGGCGGCGGTGGTGGCGGCAGCACGCGTGGTTACGGCTGTCCGAAAGGAGTGCAATAACCTTTACCGTTCTCTCAACTTTTTCGCCGCTGCCCGGTTTTACCTTTGCACACCATGGCGTACAAGAACCTGCAGCAGTTTATCGAAGTATTGGAGAAAGAAGGCGAGTTGCTCCGGATTAAAACCTTTGTTGATCCGAAGCTCGAGATCGCCGAAATCACCGACCGCATGTCGAAAACAGCGGGCGGCGGCAAGGCGCTTCTTTTTGAAAATACAGGCTACGACTTTCCGGTGCTGATGAACGCCTACGGCTCGGAGCGCAGGATGTGCCTCGCGCTCGGCGTGCAAAAGCTCGACGACGTGGCCGGCGACATCGAAGGACTTTTCAAGATGCTGTCTTCGCCCAAAGAAGGGATACTTGACAAGCTGCGCATGCTCCCGCGCCTCGCCGAATTTTCGAGCTGGATGCCCAAGGTGCGCAGCGGCCGTGGCGAGTGCCAGCAAGTGGTGATGACCGATCCCGACATCAGCAAGTTGCCGGTGATCACCTGCTGGCCCAAGGACGGCGGGCCTTTTGTAACGCTTCCCGTCATTCATACAAAGGACCCGAACACGGGCATCCGCAACGTGGGTATGTACCGCATGCAGGTGTTTGAAAAAACGATGACGGGCATGCACTGGCACAAGCACAAAGTGTCGGCGCGCCACTACAACGAATACAAAAAGCTGGGTAAGCGCATGCCCGTGGCCGTGGCCCTCGGCGGCGACCCTGCCTACGCCTATTCGGCTACCGCTCCGTTGCCCGACAACGTGGATGAATACATGCTCGCGGGCTTTCTTCGCAAAAAGAAAGTGGAACTGGTTCGCTGCATCACACAACCCGATGTGGAAGTGCCTGCCGATGCTGACTTCATCATTGAAGGGTATGTGGATCCGTCGGAGGAGATGATCTGGGAAGGTCCCTTCGGCGATCACACCGGCTATTACTCGCTGCCCGATTGGTACCCGCGCTTTCACATCACCGCCATCACGCACCGCAAGGATGCTGTATACCCTGCTACCATCGTGGGCATACCGCCGCAGGAAGATGCCTGGCTCATCAAAGCATCCGAGCGGATCTTCCTGGCACCGATGAAGATGACGCTCATTCCGGAGATCGTGGATATGGACATGCCGGTGGAAGGCGTAGCGCACAACCTCGTGATCGCGCAGCTGAAAAAGGACTACGCAGGCCAGGGACAAAAAGTAATGAATGCCATGTGGGGCGCGGGCCAGATGATGTTCAATAAGATCCTCGTGCTGACTGATGAAGGCACTCCGATACAGGACTACAAAGCGCTCGCGCAATACGTGTTTCGCAATGTCAACCCCGCTACGGACATCTATTTTTCGCAGGGCCCGATGGACGTGCTCGATCACAGCTGCAGCAAGCTTGGTTATGGCGGCAAGATGTGCATCGACGGCACCGGAAAGCATGAAGAAGAAGTGGATGACCGCTACACCTTCGCCAACGGCTCGCGCGACCTTTCTTTTCTCAGCAACGACTTCCCCGAAATCAAGTCTGTGAATACGTTGCTGCTGCAGCAGGACATTCCCGTAGTTATACTGTCCGTGGCCAAGGAGCGTCCCAACCACCTGCGCGAACTGCACCAGCAGATCGGCGGCCGGCCGGAGCTCGAAGGAGTGAAGCTGCTGCTCTACGTGGAGCATAATGTGGATGCCAACGACCTTGGTGTGGCGCTCTGGCGCTTTTGCAACAACCTCGATCCACGCCGCGATTCCTTCCTCTACGAAGGAGCGGCGGCCTCCGATCCCGCGCGCCGCACCGCCTGCCTCGGTATGGATGGCACGCGCAAGACTGCCGAGCACGACGGCTTCCGCCGCGACTGGCCCAACATCATCGTTGCCGACGATGCTACCATCAGCGCCGTAGATGCCAAATGGGACAGCCTCGGCATGGGTGCGTTCCTTCCCTCACCGTCGCTGCGCTTCCGCGAACAGATGTATGGGGAGGAGGCGGTGGCGTCGTGAGCCGTGAGCCGTCAGCGCGAACTCCCTGGGGTGGGGCGGCCACTGAGCGCCGGTTCCTTATTTCATTCGTTGGGTTTGGAGCTTACCTGCGTCGGCCCTGACGGCTGACGGCTCACGATTCACGACTTTGGCACTCCCCTTGTCTTACCAGCACTATCAGCCGTTCGATACACTGGTGCCACCGCGCCGGCGCCCGGCGGCAAGCTAACCTCAACGACAAGGAAATGAAAAACATCCTCATGGGCCTCCTGCTGCTGCTGGTGGCAGGAAGCGCCCCTGCGCAAACGCGCGACAACGCGGTGGACGGCAACACACTTCTGTGGCGCATTTCGGGCAAAGACCTGAAGCAGCCCTCTTATCTTTTTGGAACGATGCACATGCTGTGCGCAACACAGATCGATTTGAGCGACAGCTTGCGCGACGCGATCAGGCGCTCCGATTACGTGTACCTCGAGCTCGACATGGAGAACATGCAGGAGCTGATGGGCGTGATGAGCAAAATGAAAATGACCGGCGACACCACACTCGCCGACCTGCTTCCCCGGTCTGCCTACGATTCGGTGCGCACCTTTTTCTCCGACAAGCCGGGCATGATCCCTTTTGCGATGCTGGAGAAATTCAAACCGATGCTTGCGGCTTCGGCCGTGATGGAATCGGACGTATCCTGCCAGAACCCTGTGGGCATGGAACAGCTGATCATGGTGGAGGCGCGGCAGCAGCACCGCAGCATTCGCGGGCTCGAAACAATGGCGTTTCAAATGAGCATCTTCGACTCCATTCCCTATCGCCTGCAGGCGCAGCAGCTGCTGGATTACGTGAAGAACTACGGAAAGAATGACAGCCGCAAAACCTTCGATGAGATGATGGCCGCCTATGTAAACCAGCGCCTCGACCGCCTCGAAGAGATCACGCTCCAGGAAAACGGGGGCATGGAACCTTATATGGACGTGCTCCTGTATCGCCGCAACATCGACTGGGTGGCGAAAATGAGCAGACTGATGCCCGCCAATGCGGTAGTGGTGGCCGTGGGCGCAGGGCATCTTCCCGGCGACAAAGGCGTCATCAACTTATTACGCAAGGCAGGTTACACCGTTGAGCCGGTTACCAACAACATGCTGAAAAAATTAGAGAAGAGCCTGTGAGCCGTTGAGGCGGTGAGATTGTTTCACCGCGAAGTCGCGAAGAATAAAAAGTCGCGCCAAGAGAAAATGAAACGTCCCGCATTTGCGGGACGTTTGTGTGAAAACTTAGCGTAGTCTTCTTTGACCTATTTCTTCGCGGTAACAAGCGAGAATTTAGAGGAGGCTTAGAATTGCTCCAGACCGGAGAAGAAGAAATCGCCTTCGATCTTTGCATTCTCGTCAGAGTCGGAGCCGTGAACCGCGTTCTCACCAAGTGAAGTAGCGAATTTCTTGCGGATGGTGCCTTCCTCAGCCTGGGCAGGGTTGGTGGCGCCAATGAGCGTGCGGAAGTCGGCAACCGCGTTTTCTTTTTCGAGGATGGCCGCGATGATGACGCCGCTGCTCATGAACTGGGTGAGCTCTCCGTAGAAAGGGCGCTCTTTGTGCACGGCGTAAAACTCACCCGCCTTGTCGAGGCCGAGTTTGGTTTGCTTGAGGGCTACCACGCGGAAGCCAGCCTTAGTGATTTGATCCAGGATAGCGCCGGCGTGGCCATTACGCATAGCGTCGGGCTTTATCATCGTAAACGTGCGGTTGCTCATAATTGTGTTTTTGCGGCGGCAAAGATAGGGGCACCGCCTTATTTTTGGCAAGGCTCAGTTTTTGAAAGGAATTGCTCAATGACCCCATTATGAAACGAATCCTCCTTTTCGGCTCCCTAGCCGCAGCGGTGGCGCTGGCCAACTCCTGCGCCCGCAACCCCGTAACAGGCAAAAAGCAAGTTGTATTTACCTCCGAAGCCCAGGAGATCCAGCAGGGCGCCGAGGCCGACCCGCAGATCGTGGCGCAGTTCGGGCTTTACCCCGATAGTGCGCTGCAGCGCTATATCCGCGAACGCGGAAATGCCGTTGCTGCCGTCAGTCATCGCCCCGGCCTGCAATGGAGCTACAAGATCCTCGACTCCGACGTGATCAACGCCTTCGCCACGCCCGGCGGCTACGTGTATTTCACGCGTGGCATCATGGCCCATTTCAACGATGAAGCACAGATGGAAGGCGTGCTCGGCCACGAAACCGGCCACGTTACGGCCCGCCACTCGGTGATCCAGCAGCGCAACCAGATGCTGGGCCAGGTAGGGCTTATCGCAGGCGTCATCATCAATCCCAACCTCGGCCAGTTTGCCGACCAGGTGTCGCAGGGATTGGGGCTGCTCCTCCTCAAATTTGGCCGCGACGACGAACGCCAGGCCGACGAGCTGGGCGTGGAATATTCTACCAAGCTGGGCTACAACGCCCACCGGATGGCGGAATTCTTCAACACGCTGAAGCGCCAGAGCCAGGCCGCGGGCGGACAAACCCTGCCCCCGTTCCTCAGCACGCACCCCGACCCGGGCGACCGCTTCGTGACCGTCAACCAGCTCGCTACCGAATGGCAGCAAAAGACCGGCAACACTGCCAACCTTAAAGTGAACCGCGATACGTACCTCCGCCGCCTCGAAGGCCTGGTGTACGGCGCCGACCCGCGCCAGGGCTTTGTGGAAAACGGTGCGTTCTACCATCCCGAGCTGCGCTTCCAGTTCCCGGTTCCGCAGGGCTGGCAGTCACAAAATTCACCCACGCAGTTCCAGATGGCGCCCCAGGACGGAAAAGCGCTGATGATCCTGACACTCGCCGAAGGAAATAACCTGCAGACCGCCGCCACGGCTCAATTGCAGAAATACGGTCTTACCGCCCGATCGCAGCGCAGCGGCACCGTAAACGGCATCCCGGCCTACATCGTTGTGGCCGACCAGCAGCCGCAGCAGCAGGGCGCTGCGCCATTGCGCACGCTGAACTACTTCCTGCAGTACAACAACGCGATCTATCACATGATCGGTGTAACGTCTGCAACAGATTACCCCGCATACGAAAACCAGTTTGCAAGCGTAATGGAAGGCTTCCGCAGCCTGACTGAAGCCGACAAGCTGAACCGCAAGCCCGAGCGCGTACACATCCGCACGGTAGCCACGGGCGGCACGCTTCGCCAGGTGCTTACCAGCTACAATGTTCCGGAGCGCCGGCTCGACGAGCTGTCGATCCTCAACGGGATGCAGCTGACCGACAACGTAGCGAAGGGAACGCTGATCAAAACGGTAGGACCGTAAACAGTAGAACTACAATAGGAGCGAGGGCAGTGTCTGGTTGGCGCTGCCCTCGTTTTCTTTGTGGTGTTCCATTTCGTTGTTGTTGCGATGCATCCCGTTGCGAGGGTTACTTTTGTGTGCACCCAACCCGCTGTGATGAAAAGTCTCCTATACATTTGCTCTCTTCTTGGCGCGCTATCCGGCGCCGCGCAGCCTGCTGCCAAAGCGTTTACCGAACGCACCGACTCGGGCTTCGCCCTTTACGCCAACAACCCCGAATGGTATCCCGTGACGATGCTCTTCACGCTCGATAATACCAACCTGCGCTTCTCCGAAGGCAACAAGCTACAGTTCGTTGTTCCGCCAAAAAGCGAGCGCTTCCGCATCGGCAGTTTTGTACCTGCTCGCACCGATGCCGCATTCCGCGTGAAGTATAATTACCGCACCTGCATGGGCGACGTGCGCGCGCGCCCGAAAGACACGGTGTACTTGCTCCCGTTTACGAAGGGCGAATCGTTCCTGCTGTACCAGGGTTACAATGGCACGTTCTCGCACGGCGGCGAGCAGTCGATCGACTTTACCATGCCGGAGGGAACGGTGGTTCGTGCCATCCGCGGCGGAACCGTGGTGGAAGTGGTGCAGCAGAACAACAGGCAATGCAGCGAACCGGATTGCAAGAAATACAACAACTACGTCATCATCCTGCACAGCGACGGAACCTTCGCGTATTATGCGCACATCCGCCAGAGCGGGGCGCAGGTGAAGCCCGGAGACTCCGTGCAGGCAGGAGATGCCATCGCATACAGCGGCAACGTCGGCTACACCAACGGCCCGCACCTGCATTTTTCCGTGCTCAGCGGCGGTTTCGATAAATGGACCACGTGGCCCACGAAGTTCAAGACGGAGAAAGGCGTGCAATTGCTCAGGGAAGGCGAGCAATACACCCGCAACTACTGAGCGCACCCCAACAGCACTGCCGCGCCTACGCGAATTTCCCGTAGGTTTGCCCCCTCTTTATGCAGCCTGTTTCCGAAATATACGCCTTGCTTTCCGGGCCCGCCCGCCGCGTAGCCATCACGATGCACCAGAAGCCCGACGCCGACGCGATGGGCTCAACGCTCGGACTTTACCACTTCCTCGTGCAGTTTGGCCACGATGTAAAGGTGATCTCGCCCACTAACTGGGCACGCTGGGTAGACTGGATGCCGGGCACCGCCAACGTGGTGGATTACGAGTTGAACCGTAAGTCTGCCGACGAATGGCTGGATGGCGCCGAATGGCTTTTTTGCCTCGACTTCAACCACATGGGCCGCACCAAGTCGATGGCCCCCAAGCTGTCTGCGCTTAACTGTGTAAAGATCCTCATTGACCACCACCAGGAGCCCGATGAGCAGATGTTCCAGTACGGTGTTTCCGATACGTCGAAGAGCTCTACCTGCGAGATGGTTTACGACTTCATCGCCGGCTCCGGTCATGGCGATAAAGTAAACGTCAAGGTGGCGGAGTGCCTGTACGCCGGTGTGGTTGCCGACACGGGTTCGTTCCGTTTTTCTTCCACCCATGCGGCCACGCACCATATGGTGGCCTTCCTCAAAGAAAAAGGACTGGACCATACAAAGGTGCACGAGCAGTTGTACGACAACTACCTCGAGAACCGACTCCGCTTTTTGGGCCACGTGCTCAGCAACCGGATGGAAGTGATCTACGAACTCAACACCGCACTCATCTCCATATCCAAAGCGGATCTCCAGAAGTTCGATATCAAGACCGGCGACACCGAAGGCCTCGTCAACTACCCGCTGTCCATCCAGGGCATCAAGCTGGTAGGGCTTTGCATCGACCGCGACGAAGAGCGCAAGTGGTCGTTCCGAAGCAAGGGAACCTTTGATTGCAATACCTTTGCGCGCACGTGGTTTGAGGGTGGCGGCCACTTCAACGCCGCCGGCGGCCGCGACAGTGCATCGCTCGCCGACACCGTACGCCGCTTCCGCGATGCCATCCAGCAAAACAGTTCGATTTTACAATAAACAATCCCATACATGTATTTCAAAACGCTTTTTCCCGCTGCCATCCTCGGCCTGCTGCTCGTAGGCTGCAAGGAGCAGGGTTTCAAAAAGACCAAAGGCGGAATGCCTTACAAGCTGATCACCAAGAGCGGTGCCGCCAAGGTGAAGTCCAACGAATGGCTAAAGATCAACTACGTCGTCTCCATCAAGGTGAATGGCAAGGACAGCGTGCTGCAGTCAACCTACGCGCAGGGCGCGCCGTACTACATGCCCGCCACGAGCCAGACGCAGCCCTATGATATTTCCGAGATCATCCCGATGCTTCACAAGGGCGACAGCGTGATCGCCGTGCAATCGATGGACACCTTCATCAAGCGCTCGCCGCAGATGGTTCCGCCTTTCTTCAAGAAAGGAGGTACGCTCACCACAACGCTGCGTGTGCTCGACGTATTCCCGACGCAGGAAGCTGCCCGCGAAGACGATATGAAAACCCGCGACGCTGCTTTCAAAGGAAACACGAAAGTGCAGACCAGGATCAAGGAAGACCAGCAAAAGATCCGCGACTTCCTCGGCGCTTCTGCCGCCAGCGCGCAGCAAACGCCTTCCGGCACCTACGTGGTTGTCACGTCGCAGGGCTCGGGTGCTAAGGCTGAAAAAGGAAACTACGTGGAAGTATTTTATACCGGCCGCACGCTGCAGGGCACGATGTTCGATTCCAATATCGACACGAGCTTTCACCACACCGATCCGCTGGCATTTCAGCTGGGCAAGGGCCAGATGCTTCAGGGTTTCGACGAGGCCATCCAGCTGCTGAAGCAGGGCGACAAGGCCCGCGTGCTTATCCCTTCGCCGCTTGCCTATGGCGAAAATGCGCCTCCGGGTGGCAAGATCGGTCCTAACGAGATCCTCCTGTTCGACGTGGAGCTGCGCGCCGTGAGCGCCGACGATCCGCGTGCGAAAATGGTTCCTCCCGGTGCCGCCGGTGGTGCCGATCCGCACGGACATTGATCCATAATTTTTATGAAAAAGCCGCCTTCACCGGGCGGCTTTTTTCATTGGGCTGAATCAACGGCTGCACACAGGCGGATGGCTTCGCGCGCTTCGCGCACATCGTGCACACGGAGCAGCTGCGCGCCTTTTTGCAACGCGATGGTATGCAACACGGTGCTTCCGTTGAGCGCCTCCGCAGCACTGACGCCGAGCGTTCGGTATACCGTTGCCTTGCGCGAAAGGCCCACCAGCAGCGGGCTTCGCAGCTGATGGAAAAGCGAAAGGTGCCGGAGCAGTTGAAAGTTGTGTTCGGCGGTCTTTGCAAATCCAAACCCGGGATCGATAATGACGTCGTGGATGCCCGCCGCGTGCAGTTCCACCTTGCGGCGCGCGAGGTCGTCGAACACTTCGGTTAGCACGTCGTCGTATTGGGCCAGCGACTGCATCGTTTGCGGGTTGCCGCGGCGATGCATCAGCACATAGGGCACGCGCAGGCCCGCAACCGTGGAAATGAGTTCCTCGTCGATGCTCCCCGCGCTCACATCGTTTACAAGCACCGCACCCGCTTCCACTGCGGCCTGCGCCACCTTCGCATAAAAAGTATCAATGGAAATCAGCGCCTCCGGAAATGCGCTCCGGATGGATGCAATGGCCGGCATTACACGTTCCAGTTCCTCCTCGGCCGAAACGCGTTCGCTTCCGGGGCGCGTGCTCTGCCCGCCCACGTCGAGCATCCATGCGCCGGCTTCAAGCATCGCGCCCGCGCGTTCCAGCAGGGTCGATTGCTGCTGCACGCGGCTGCCCGGATAGAACGAATCGGGCGTTACGTTGAGGATGCCCAGCACCTTGGGTTCGTTGATGAGAAGCAGCCTGCCACGCGCATTGAGGCTGAATTGCGGGCGATCGCTTGCAGAAACACTTTCCAGAGCTGACGGTTCAAGGCTCACGTTCACTACTTTTGGAGCTAAAGTAATTATTCGCCATTGATGAATACATCGGAAGGAGTGGAGCGCACGACGGCGCAGTACGATTCGGTGACCGGCGCCTGCCGCGAGCTATTCGGCAAAAAGACAAAAGACTATGGAACGGCCTGGCGCGTGCTGCGGCCGATCTCCATCGTGGACCAGATCTATATCAAGGCGCAACGCATCCGCACTATACAGGAGAAGGGTGTGCAGCGGGTGGACGATGATATCCGCGGCGAGTTCGTGGGTATCGCCAATTACGCCATCATCGGGCTCATCCAACTAAGCCTTCCGGATGACGCGGCGGAAGAACTCCCGGTGGAACGCACGCTCGCCTGCTACGACAAAGCGTTGCAAGCCGCACGGGCGCTCATGCTCGACAAGAACCACGACTACGGCGAGGCCTGGCGCGGCATGTCGCAGGAAAGCTTCGTCGACCTGATACTAATGAAGCTTGCGCGCATGCGCCAGATTCTTGCCAACAAAGGGCAAACGCTCGTGAGCGAAGGCATCGACGCCAATTACAACGACATCCTCAACTACGCGGTATTTGCACTCATCCTGATGGACGAGGCCGCCGCACAATAAGCAAGCATGAGAACAGCCACCAACACTATCCGCGTCATCGTCGGAGTGCTCTTCATCATCTCGGGATTGGTAAAAGCCAACGATCCGCTTGGTCTCGCCTACAAGATGGAAGAGTTCTTCGAGGTATGGAATACATCGCTGCAGGCAGGCAGCTTCTTTGCGAAAGAAGGGCTCATTTCCTTTTTCCAATACCTTCATGGTCATGCGCTTGCGCTCTCGGTAATCATGATCGCACTGGAGATCATTGCGGGTGTTGCACTGCTGCTCGGCATCTGGCGCCGCTGGGTGCTCAATGGATTGCTGCTGCTGATCATCTTCTTTACGTTCCTTACTGCATACGCATTCCTTTCCGGCAAGTTTCGCAGCTGCGGCTGCTTTGGCGACTGCCTTCCTATCACGCCACTGGCGTCGTTCCTGAAAGACGTTGCTCTCGTGGTGATGATCGTATGGCTCCTGGTGTACCAACGCTACATTACTCCGCTGTTCTCGTCGCGTGCCGGCCGCCTGGCACTGGTGTTGAGCGTGGTGTTTGGCTTCGGCTTTCAGTGGCTGATGCTCAAGCGCCTGCCTGCCGTGGATTGCCTGCCTTACAAAGTAGGCAAGAGCATTCCGGAAGGAATGAAGATCCCCGCCGACGCCGTCCCCGATTCGTTTGCCATGAAATTCATCTACGAAAAAGATGGGCAGCGCCACGCGTTCGACATCAGCGAGCTGCCCGCCGACCTCGCAAGCTATAAGTTCATCGACCGCGAGCAGACGCTTGTGCGCAAGGGCAACGCCGAAGCGCCCATCAAGGGGTTCTCGCTCACGCAGGACGGCAACGACGTAACCACACAGGTGCTTTCGGAGCCCCGCGCGCTGCTCGTGTTCGCGCTCGACTTTAAAGATTTTGCCGACTGGATGCCGGCATTCAAATCGTGGTACGCAACGGCGCGCAGTAAGAACGTTCCGCTCTTCGTGGTCACCGCACAAGTGTCGCAGGGCAAAGTGCTCTTCAACAGCGCAGGCCTTTCCGAAGTAGTCTTCCTCAGCTGCGACAACACCGCTGTGAAAACCGCTGCCCGCGCCAACCCCACCGTCTACCTCATCGAAAGAGGCATCATCAAAGACAAGGCCGCCGCCCCTCAAGCCCAACGCATCACCGAACGCCTCTAACCCATCACCTTCTCGATCACTCGTTCTCTCGTTCTGTTGCTCTCATGTTCTCTCGTTCTCATGTTCTCTCGTTCTCATGTTCTCTCGTTCTCATACCTTCTCCCATGCTTCCCTACCTCCTCAAGAAGCTCTTCTACGGTCTGCTCGTCATCCTCGGGGTCGTGCTGCTCGTGTTCGTGCTTTTCCAGGGCTTCGGCGACCCGGCGCGCCTGGTGCTGGGGCAAACGGGCAATAAGGCAACGGAGGCGGCCATCCGCAAAGAGCTGTACCTCGATCAGCCCAAGAGCAAGCAATTCCTGCACTACCTGAACGACATATCGCCGGTCAGTATTTATACAAGAAGCGATTGGCAGGAACGCGCGGTGGGTGGCGTCGCCATTGGGGGCGAGCGCTGCCTCGTATTGAAAGCGCCGTACCTGCGGCGTTCATATCAAAGCAAACGGCCGGTGGGAGAGATGCTTCTCGAAGCCTTGCCGGGAACGCTGATGCTTGCCTTTGCGGCGATGTTGCTCGCGATTGTATTGGGCGTGCCACTCGGCATGCTCGCGGCAGTGCGCAAGGGCAGTTGGGCCGATAGCGCGGCCATCGGGGGAAGCATTCTAGGGATATCGGCGCCTTCGTTTTTTATGGGCATCATCATCGCCTATGTCTTCGGCTTTGTGCTCAGCGATTGGACCGGACTTTCGCTCACCGGCAGTTGGTTCACTACCGACATGAACGGGCAACGCCGGCTCACCCTGCAAAACCTGGTGCTGCCAGCGCTTACACTGGGCATTCGGCCACTCGCCATCATCACGCAACTTACGCGCAGCGCAATGCTCGATGTGCTGCAGCAAGACTATATCCGCACTGCGTATGCGAAAGGTTTGTCGCAACGGGCCGTGCTTTGGCGCCATGCACTTCCCAATGCGCTCAACCCTGTTATCACAGCGGTCACGGGCTGGTTTGCCGAGCTGCTCGCCGGTGCATTTTTTATCGAGTATATCTTCGGCTGGCAGGGCATCGGCAAGCTTACGGTGGATGCACTGGAGAAGCTCGACTTCCCAGTGGTGATGGGTTCGGTACTCCTGTCGGCAACGTTCTTCATCCTCGTCAATGTGCTCGCCGACCTGCTTTACGGCATCGTGGATCCGAGGGTGCGCATCCGCTGAATTTGCGTGTCTTTGGTACACAAACGAATTTTCGTATGAACGAAAGTTTTAATTTTACCCGTACCCAACCAGCACTTCGTTTCACCTCAGAAGCGTTGGTTTAAAAACCCTTAACCATGGAAAAGATTGCAGACATCCTGCGCAACAAGCATCCCCAGTTCAACACAACCAGTTCGCGGCGGAAGATCACGGAAGCGCTGCACCAGATGCATTGCGAAAACGTCGATTACCTGATCGTTCTTGACGACGAGCGCTTCATGGGAATTCTCACGGAACACGACATTGCGGAGAAGGTTTTGTATCGCTCGGCGGAACTGGAAAAGGCAACCGTCAAAGACTTCATGAGCACCTACCTCCCGGTGGCTACTCTTAACGATTCGCTGGAGTATTGCATGCAACTGATGGAGCGTTATAACGTGCGCCACGTGGCCATTTACGATCGTTTCAACTTCAACGGCATTGTGTCGTCGCACGAGCTGATGCGCCAGGCGCTTTCGAAGAGGCAAAGTTTCTTTGAAGAGAAAGGGGCTGCCGAGTCTTATGGCTGGGCCTATTGAGCTTATTGAATCACCACGTCTTTCACGACGTTCTCTCCTAAAGCTTCGTTTACGCGAAGCTTTATTTTTTCCTTTTGATATGAGAGCTCCTGCTTTAGCGGGGCCACGTGCGTGGTGATGAACAACGTACCATTGATGATGGCGATCCGCTCCGTATACTTCGCGATCGTCTTGCCCATTAATTCCGCCCACACGTCGCCTATCTGCAAAGCCTGTATCTCGCCCTTGAGGCGGCTTCCTTGCAGAAACTTTTGAATGGCATCGCCGAGGGAGTATTGGGCCATGGGGAGTGTTTACAGTTTAGAAGTTTTCCAGTTCATAGTTCCGCGATGCACAGTAGAGGCAAAGATACAGTTCCCATCAACCCTGGTTTTAGCCAACTTCAAACTGTAAACTTCTAAACTGTAAACTTTTTATAATTCAATAATCTGAAAAGGCATCTTCAACAGCTCCAGCTGGCCGGTAAGCCGCTCGCAGCTCGTGTCGGTGATGAAGATCTGCGCTTCCTCGTCGGCGGAAACGCGCTTGAGGAGGTTCCCGATGCGCTCTTCGTCGAGCTTTTCAAACACATCGTCGAGGAGCAGGAGCGGGGTGACGCGCTTTTCGGCCTTCAGCACCCCGAGCTCTGCCAACTTTAATGCGAAGAGCAGGCTTTTGCGCTGGCCTTGCGATGCGATGGTCTTGAAAGGCTGCGCGCCCATCTGCAACTGCAGGTCGTCGCGGTGAATGCCGCCACTGCTCCGCTGGATCAGCAGATCCTTTTGTCGATTGAAGCGTAGCAGCTCCGCGAAATCGGTGTTGATCAGCTCGCTGTCGTAAAGCAGCTGCAGCGGTTCGTAGTTCTGGGCGATCTCGTTGTAAAGATGTTTGACGTCCGCCAAAAAACCCATCAGGAAGCGTTCGCGTTTTTCGAAGAGCGGCACGCCTTCCCGCAGCAGCTGCTGGTCGAGAATGTCGAGCACGGAGAGGTCCCGGCTGGGGCCGTCGCCGTAATTCTTCAAAAAAGAATTGCGCTGCTGGAGGATCCTGGTATATGCGATGAGGTGTTGGAGGTATGCAGGGTCGAGCTGGGAGAGGAGCGTGTCGAGGAACTTACGCCGGTCTTCGGAGCCCCCGATGATCAGCTGGACGTCGTCGGGCGCAATGACCACGCAGGGGTAGCGGCCTATATGCTGCGAAAAGCGGGTGTAGGGCTGGTCGTTGACGGAAAATTCCTTACGGCCGGTCTCGCGGAGCACGCACACTGCTTTTTCGGGACGATCCTGCAATTTGAAATTTCCTTCCAGCCGAAAGCCCTGCTGTCCGTGCTGTGGCACGTTCTGGTCGTGGCGGGTGAAGTAGCTGCGCGTGAAGCACAGGTAGTGGATGGCATCCAGCAGGTTGGTCTTTCCGCGTCCGTTGCGCCCGCAAATGCCCACGATGCGTTCGGTGAACCGGAACTCCTGTTGCGAGTAGTTTTTGAACTGGAACAGCGATATGTCGGTGAGAGAAAGGCTCAAGGCGGCTAAGGTAAGAGCGGATGGGTAATTGGGTTGAGGAGAAGGTTCCGGAGGATTCCTGATGGTTCCTGAAGGTTTCTGCCGCTTCCGGGCCAGATTGCGCGGAGATTGGCGGGTAACCAATTACCAATAAACCAATAGACCAATAAACCAATAACTTCCTCCAAAAGCCTTATTTTCGCGCTTCAAAATTGGACCCGTGTCGACGAAATACACGAAAGAAACATACCTGTACTGGTACGAGCTGATGCAACTGATCCGTCAGTTTGAGCTGATGGCTGAGGAAAAGTATAAGATGGAAGGCAAGATCCGCGGCTTTTTCCATGCCTACGTGGGCCAGGAGGCGATCGCCGCCGGCTGTATGACGGCTACGCGTCCCGAGGATCCCTTCATCACCGCTTACCGCGACCACGGTCTTGCCATCGCAAAAGGCATTTCGGTAAACTCGTGCATGGCCGAGCTCTATGGCAAAGCCACGGGCAACGCCAAGGGCAAGGGTGGATCGATGCACTTCTTCGGCAAGGAGCAGGCTTTCTACGGCGGCCACGGCATCGTGGGCGCACAGATCGGCACCGGGGCAGGCCTGGCATTCGCTGAAAAGTACCGCGGCACCGACAACGTGTGCCTCGCCTACTTCGGTGATGGTGCCGCCCGCCAGGGTATGCTCCACGAAACCTTCAACCTCGCCATGACCTGGAAGTTGCCGGTGATCTTTATCTGCGAAAACAACAACTACGCGATGGGCACTTCCATCCAGCGTACTTCCAACATCGTCGACATCTACAAGCTTGCCGACGCCTACGAAATGCCGAGCGATGTGATCGACGGCATGAGCGCCGAGGCAGTGCACGAAGGTGTAAGCCGCGCCGTCAAGCGTGCCCGCGAAGGCGACGGTCCGACGCTGCTCGAGATCAAGACCTACCGCTACAAAGGCCACTCCATCTCCGACCCGCAGAAATACCGCACGAAGGAAGAAGTGGAAGAATACAAGAGCAAGGACCCCATCGCGATGCTGCTTTCTACCATCAAAGAAGGCAATCTTGCAACCGACGAAGAGATCCAGGCGATCAACGAACGCGTGGATGCCGCCGTTGGCGAAAGCGTGAAATTCGCGGAAGAATCGCCCTGGCCCGATGACAGCGAAGTGTACAAAGACATTTACGTAGACCAGAACTATCCTTTCATAACCGACTAACACAAATAGAGTACTCTAAGTGAAAGCTTCCGATGCCGCTTTCCGCGCAGAAGAATACTTCCGCATGGACTCGCTTCGCCTCGCCCTCAATGGCGACGGTGTGAACCCGGGCTTCGCGAAGATCGCCGACAAGTACAGCGGCACCAGGGCAGGCGAGCTCGCCAGCTACTACGCCGGTGTGATCTCCCTCCAGCTCAACGACCCGACAAAGGCCGCTAAATATCTTTCCGACTTCTCTACCGATGCGCCCCAGGTGCAGGCACGCGCCTACAAGCTTCTGGCCGATGCACAGGCAGAGCAAGGCAAGAATGCCGATGCGTTCACGAACTATAAGAAAGCTGCACACCATTTTGAGCAGGACGAAGCAAATGCTTCCGAATACCTGTTCACTGCAGCCTATTTCGCACACCGCATTCTCAACGACAGCAAGGGTGCAACCGACCTGTATCGCGAGCTGAAAACGAAATTCCCCCGCACGCAGCGCGGCATCGAAGCCGACAAGTACCTTGCGCAGCTGGGTGTTTATTCCAACGATAAGTAAGCAATTTTCATGGCCGATATCAACGACAGCCGTTTGATGAATTGGAACGAGGGCATCCCTGAACTTCAGGATGCCCTTGTTGTTTTGGTGAAGACCGAATGGAACGCGCACACGGTAGATGCCCTGGAAGAAGGCGCGCTCCGTGTGCTCGCGGCAAGCGGCGTGCGCAGCGAAACGCTGCTCGTGCCCGGGGCCGTAGAAATACCGTTCGCCATCCGCCACTACTGGAAGCAACGCAAGAAGAAGGACCGTCCCGCTGCGTTCATTGCACTGGGTTGCGTGCTCCGCGGCGATACACCGCACTTCGAATACGTTTGCCAGGCAGTGACCAGCGGCGTAATGCAACTCAACCTGATGCTGCCCGTTCCCAGCATCTTCGGTGTGCTTACCGTCAACAGCCAGCAGCAGGCCGACGAGCGCATTGGCGGCCGCCACGGCCATAAAGGCGAAGAAGCGGCGGTCACCGCACTCAAGATGATCCGCTTCAGCCAGCGGCTCAAAAAGAAAGACGAATGACGGTTCAACTCTTTGTTCCCTGCTTCGTAGACCAGCTTTACCCAGACACTGCCTTCAATATGATCAAGGTGCTGGAGAAGGCGGGCTGCACCGTTCGCTATAATCCCGAGCAAACCTGCTGCGGGCAGCCGGCATTCAATGCAGGCTTCCTCGACGACGCGCGCACGGTATGCAGCAAGTTCCTCGCAGATTTCGATCCCGAGTATCCCATCGTTGCGCCCAGTGCATCTTGCGTGGGCTTTGTGCGCAACTATTATGGCAAGCTGTTCGACAACTCGTCGCAGCACCACCGCGTGCAGGCGATCCGCAATAATATCTTCGAGCTCAGCGAATTTCTCGTGCAAAAGCTTGGTGTCACCAACTTCGGGGCAAAGCTCCCGGGCAAGGCCACCTACCACGACTCCTGCGCAGGCCTCCGCGAATGCCGCATCAAAGAAGAGCCGCGCCAATTGCTCATGAACGTTGAAGGCCTCGAGCTGACCGAGCTTGCCGATGTGGAGACCTGCTGCGGCTTCGGCGGAACGTTCGCGGTAAAGTTTGAATCCATCTCTGTGGGCATGGGTGAACAGAAAGTAGACAATGCCCTCGCCACCGGCGCCGAATACCTCATCTCTACCGACCTTTCGTGCCTCATGCACCTCCAGGGTTATATCACCAGGCACAACTCGCCGATCAAGACGATGCACCTTGCCGATGTGCTCGCGAGCGGCTGGTAGAATCCTCCCGGGCTTCACTATTTTAGCGCGCAAGCAAATCACCTATGGCATATTGGCTCATCAAATCCGAACCTTTCAAATACAGCTGGGAACAATTCGAAAAGGATGGACGCACGTTTTGGGACGGTGTGCGCAACTATGCTGCACGCAATAATCTGCGCGCAATGAAGAAGGGTGACCAGCTCTTTTTTTATCATAGCAACGAAGGACTCGAGATCGTAGGCATCGCCAAAGTGGTGAAGGAAGCCTACCAGGATCCAACCACCGACGAAGAAGCATGGGTAGTAGTGGATGTGGCGCCCGTAAAACGGCTGAAAAAGCCGGTGTCGCTTAAAACCATTAAAGAAGACCCGAGGCTGAAAGACATGGCCCTGCTGCGTTTGAGCCGGCTGTCGGTGCAACCGGTTACCGACGAAGAATTTGCGATCGTGCTCGAATATGCAGGCACGAAGGCTTCGAAGTAGCAACGCCTTTGCACTTGTTTAGGGTTGCGTTCTGCGCCGCGGGATATAGCGCACGGGCGACAGGGCGCGAATGTAATTCACGCGTCAATAAAAAAGTTCTGGCCGGAGCTGGTGGCCCAGTGCGCCACCCAGCTCCATTAGCCAGGCGATGCCGAGGTGCACCATCAGGCCACCCCAGATGCTGCGCGTGTGCAGCGTAACCGCGCCCAGCAGCAATCCCCCGAAAAACGAAGAGATACACTCGCCGAGCGGCTTGCCAAAATGTATGGTGCAATAGAACACCGCCATGGGCAGCACGGCCGCTGCGCCAACATAACGGGCAAAGGCGATGATGAGAAATCCGCGGAAGAAAAGTTCGATCGTAATGAAATCGGAACCGTACGAAAGCTCGTACAGCAGTTGGCCATTGGGGCCGGATGCGCGCACCGCGTCGATGTGCTGCCACTTCGGATACATGGCAAGAAAGTCTTTTTGCGCGGATGCCAGCGCGATGAGCGGAAGCATGAACAGCAGCATCCCGATGTAGGGCTTCATTCCGAATGAGCTGCGCCCGGTGCCGTAAAAGGGCTCATCGCTATGATAACGCTTCCAAACGAGGTACAACAGCGTTGCCACCAGCAACAGCTTGTAGGGGTAATAAACGATTGTATGCCAGTAGTCCGATTCGATCACCGGAAGGGGCAACGCGATCTTGAGTGCGAAGAAGGCCGGCGCAACGAGCAGCAGGACGCCGAGCGCAGGCGTAAGTGGAATTTTTCTAATCCCCAATCCGCTCAGCCCATATGCCGTCCAGAAAGCGAAGGCGTACACACCGAACCAGGCCAGCAGCCTCCAGCCCACATGCAGCGAAGTGATCCGCGGCTCCACGCGAAAGTGGTAGTTGATGAACACGAGCAGTGCGGTGAAAAGGGCGCCTGCAACGAGCGCCGGCGCGGAAGCGGCTGTCTGGTAGCTGCGCAGGGCTCCGAAAAGGCTTTTCAAGGGATGGGTAAATTTTTAACCTCCGTTAACGGCAGGGCCACTAACTTACAGCTTCAAACAGTTACTGCCATGAAAAAGCTTTTCTTCCTCCTCGCCATCGCCGTTGGCGTTTCCACCACCTCCCTCTATGCCCAGGAGCAGCGCGACCCCGCGCAGCAGGCCCAGCGCATGAGAGAACGCATGAAACCCGAACTGATGGAGCGGACCCATATCACCGACCCACAGGCCAACCAGGTGCTTGACCTGTACCAGACGATGCGCCAGGAAATGCGCGCGGCCAGCACCCTTTCTGCCGACGACCGCCAGTCGAAAATGAACGAAGCCAATGGCAAGTTCGAGAAGGCCCTTTTCCACATGGGCCTCACCGACCAGCAGCGTACCGATGTTGTAAACTATTTCGTGGAGCAACGCGAGCGCATGCGCAATCGCCAGCAAAACGGCCGCGCAGGCGGTAAATGATCCACTGCGATAAACTATGTTGAAGCCGTCCCCTGGGGCGGCTTTTCTGTTTTAACTTGCGCTCCAATTCCTACACAATATGGCTGAAGACCTACAGATCGCACAAGGCACGCGCACCGAGCAATACGAAGCGCTCATACCGCAGATCAAAGGATTGCTGCAAGGCGAGCCCGACCTAGTGGCCAACCTCGCAAATGTATCCGCGGCGCTGAAAGAGCAGTTCGGGTGGCTTTGGATCGGCTTTTACCTGGTGAAAGGCGATGAACTGGTGCTGGGACCCTTCCAGGGCCCAGTTGCCTGCACGCGCATCCGCAAGGGCAGGGGTGTGTGCGGCGCTGCATGGGAGCAGGCGCAAACGCTGGTGGTGCCCGATGTGGAGCGGTTTCCGGGCCATATTGCCTGCAGCTCGCTTTCGCGGTCGGAGATTGTTGTTCCGATGACCAAAGATGGAATCGTGTGGGCCGTGCTGGACGTGGACAGCGCAGACCTCGCCACCTTCAACGACACCGATAAAAAATACCTGGAGCAGATCGTGGCGCTCATTCCCTGATCTCCTTTTTTGGGAGCTTGCACGTGATTGTTGCCCGCTGATGGCACTGTATTTCGACTTCGCTGCGCACAGTCCTAACGACGACCTCGACGAAGGCGAAACGGCCCGCCTTGGTGAAGACATCTCGGGCATCATCTGATTGCGCGAACTTCGCGGCATGTCCACCGCTTCGGCCTATAAAGGCAACATCCCGCAGAACTACGAGCAATACCTCGGCCCGATCCTCTTCGAGCCGTTCGCTGCCGATCTTGCGGCACGCGTTCCGGAAGGAGCCCGCTCCGTGCTTGAAATCGCCTGCGGAACCGGTCGCGTTACCCATCACCTCGATAAGCGTTTGGCAGTGGATGCGCGCCTTATCGCTTCGGATCTCAACCCCGACATGCTCGGTGTGGCGCGCAGCGTCGTTTTTAGTCCGCGCATAGAGTGGGTGGAAGCAGATGCGCAAAAGCTGCCTTTTGCAGATGCTTCGTTCGATGCAGTGCTCTGCCAGTTCGGGGTGATGTTCTTCCCGGATAAGCTGCAGGCCTTTCGCGAGGTATACCGCGTGCTGCAGCGGGGCGGCACTTTCCTTTTCAACACATGGGACGGCTATTCGGTAAACCCGCGCGCTGCGCTCGTGGCACAGGTGATGCGCGAAGAGCTTGGCGATGCGACGCCGGATTTCCTGAGCGTCGGGCCTTACAGCTTTCACAACGAGGCGCGGATTGCTTTGTTGATGGAGGAAGCCGAATTTGGATCGGTATGCATTCGGAAAGTGGCACGCACGGCGTCGTTTCAGCATCCCAACGAGTTGGTAGATGGTTTCGTGGATGGCTCACCGTTAGGAGCGTACCTCGACAAGCTGGGAGGAGCGATGCGTTTGCGGATCAAGACGCGACTGCATACGGCGCTGGGAGTGCAGCAGAACCACTATGGCAATAGTGTGCCCATGCAGGCGATCGTAGTGGAAGCGATCAAGTGAGGTTAATCTGAAAGAAGCTGATCGAGTAATTCTTCGTTGTATTGCTGAAGCTCGAGCTTACGGAACTGCTGGTAAAACCAGGCACATACGCCGAGCGACAGTACGAAGCTGATCTCGTTGACGCGTTCTGCAATGAAGTTCCCAATCGCCATGGTAAGGGTGTTTGGGGAAAAAGTGCAAAAGCCCTGCCAGTCTCCGGCGGCGTTCCAACGAACAACGTGAATGGTCAATCGTCAATCTCTTCTCAAAACTCAAAACTCATTACTCATTACCACATTACCACATTCCCCATTACCCCATTATCACACCCATTCCTCCCCTTATCTTTGCGCCCTATGACACAAGAAGCGATTAAAGATATGAGGGACCGCGTTGTTGTCCTGAGGAGGTTTCTTTGACGTCGAGAACCGACGCCATAAGATAACCCAGGATAAACAAATGTCCCTGTCGCCCGGTTTTTGGGACGACAATGCCCGCGCAACGGGTATGCTCAAGGAAATCAAGGTAAACGAATACTGGACCGGCCTTTACGAATCGGTAGAGGGCGCCGTGGAAGATTTCGCCGTGCTCTTCGAATTCTGGAAGGAAGGAGAGGGGTCGGAAGACGACGTGCGCGTGGCCTACGACAAGGCCCTTGCCGCCATCGAAGACGCGGAGTTCAAAAGCACGCTCAACCAACCCGAAGACGAGCTGCCTGCCGTGCTGCAGATCAACTCGGGCGCGGGCGGCACCGAAAGCCAGGACTGGGCCGAAATGCTGGCACGGATGTACCGGATGTATGGCGAGCGCCAGGGCTGGAGCGTTACCGAGCTCGATTGGACCGATGGCGATGGTGCGGGCATTAAAACCGCCACCTACCAGTTCGACGGACCATTTGCGTACGGCTTCCTCAAGGCCGAAAGCGGTGTTCACCGCCTCGTGCGCATCTCGCCCTTCGACTCGAACGCCCGCCGTCACACTTCGTTCGTATCCGTGTTCGTATACCCGCTGGTCGACAACTCCATCGAGATCGAGATCAAGCCTGCCGACATCAAGATGGAAACATCGCGAAGCGGCGGCGCCGGCGGACAGAACGTGAACAAGGTCGAAACGAAGGTGCAGCTCACGCACATTCCCACGGGCATCGTTGTGGTTTGCCAGCAGGATCGTTCGCAGCTGGGCAACCGCGAGCGCGCGATGGAAATGCTCCGTAGCCGTCTGTACGAGATCGAGCTGCGCAAGCGCAATGAAGCGAAGGATGCCGTGAATGCCAACAAGAAAAAGATCGAGTGGGGCTCGCAGATCCGCAGCTACGTGTTTCACCCTTACAAGATGATCAAAGACCACCGCACCGATTACGAAGTAGGCAACATCGGCCCCGTGATGGACGGCGAACTCGATGGTTTCATCAAGGCCTACCTGATGTCGCAAAAAGACGAAGAATCGTAGAAACGCGCTATGCGCGTCTCCCGAATGTGGTAATGTGAGACAGCCGTTTGATGGTATCAACCTGGTATGTCCAACGTTACCAATAAACCAGTAAACCGATCAACTAATAACCCAATAAACGCTTTCTCCATGAGCCTAGGATATTTTTCATACCCCACACCGGCCAACGAGCCCGTGTTGAATTATGCGCCGGGAAGCGCCGAGCGCGCCGCGCTGAAGAAGACCCTGTCTGAACTGAAAGCGGAGCAGATCGATGTGCCGATGTATATCGGGGGCGAAGAAGTGCGCAGCGGCAAACTGGTGCCGATGCGTCCGCCGCACGAACACAAGCACGTGCTCGGTCACTTCCATGCAGGCGACGCCTCGCATGTAAAGCAGGCCATCGACGCGGCGCTTGCTGCACGCGAAAGCTGGCAGGCGCTTCCGTGGGAAGACCGCGCCGGCATCTTCCTCCGCGCCGCCGATCTCATTGCAACGAAGTATCGCTACCATATGAATGGCACCACGATGCTGGGCCAGAGTAAGAATGCGTTCCAGGCCGAGATCGATGCTGCCTGCGAACTGATCGATTTCCTGCGTTACAACGTGCACTTCCTGGGCGAGATCTACAAGCAGCAACCCGTGAGCGGTCCCGGTATGCATAACCGCCTCGAGTGGCGCCCGCTCGAAGGTTTCGTGCTGGCCGTAACGCCTTTCAACTTCACCGCCATCGGTGGCAACCTTCCCACATCGGCGGCGCTTTGCGGCAACGTGGTGGTTTGGAAGCCCGCCAATACGCAGGTTTATTCCGCGCAGATGTTCATGCGCATCCTGATGGAAGCTGGCCTCCCCGGCGGCGTCATCAACCTCGTTTATGCCGACGGACCAACGATCGGCGAGGTTTGCTTCGCCCACCGCGAGTTTGCGGGCGTGCACTTTACCGGCTCCACCGGCGTGTTCAACGGCATGTGGAAGACCATCGGAGGCAACGTAGCCAACTACCGCAGCTACCCGCGCATTGTAGGCGAAACGGGGGGCAAGGATTTCGTGCTCGCACATAAAACGGCCAGCCCCGGAGTGGTGGCGACCGCCCTGCTGCGCGGAGCCTTCGAATACCAGGGACAAAAATGTTCAGCGGCTTCGCGAGCGTATATCCCTTCCAACATCGCTGCCGAAGTGAAGCGCCTGCTCGTACAGGGTGTCAATTCGTTCAGGATGGGAACGGTAGAGGAGTTCGGAAACTTCGTGAATGCCGTGATCGATGAGAAAAGCTTCGACCGGATCGCACGCTACATCGACGACGTGAAGGCTAACGGCGGCGCGCAGGCGAAGATTCTCGTGGGCGGAACCTACGACAAGTCCGTTGGCTGGTTCATTGAGCCTACGATCATCGAGGCTTCCGATCCGACATACGTGACCATGTGCGAAGAGATCTTCGGTCCCGTGCTGACGATCCATGTATACGACGCCGAACGATTCGAAGAAACGCTCGAACTGGTGGATAACACTTCGCCCTATGCGCTCACCGGATCGATCATCGCGCAGGACCGTGCTGCCGTTGCGCTTGCAACGGAAAAGCTGCGCCACGCGGCCGGCAATTTCTATATCAACGACAAGCCTACCGGTGCGGTGGTGGGGCAGCAACCCTTTGGCGGCGCCCGCGCTTCCGGCACTAACGACAAGGCAGGATCGCAACTCAACTTGTACCGCTGGCTGAGTGCCCGCACCATCAAAGAGACGTTTGTGCCGCCAACCGACTATCGTTATCCCTTCCTTCGCGGCGAAAGCGAAGGCATCTAAAATGTGGAAAACGGCCGGTTTTCCGGTGTTGAAAGCCCATAGAAGTACCTTGAACAGGGTATTTTTATGGGTTTTTCTTAAAATCATACCGTAAGGTTTGTCTAACTCATGCGTAATTATTTTCTTTACGGAAAGTTTCATTACTCAACACAAACAACTGTATTATGAAAAAACTGGTACTCTCCCTCGCAGTAGCGGCCCTGGCTCTCGGTGCAAATGCACAGTCCAGCGAAGGCAAGCAACTTTCTTTTGGCATCGGCGCGCGCATTGCCCTGCCCATCGGATCTTTTGGTGATGGTTACAGCATCGGTATCGGTGGTGAAGCCCAGGCCGAGTACATGTTCAGCAACACTGCCAGCGCAGTAGGTTCCATCGGCTACACAACTTACGCAGGTAAGGAAATCGATCTCGGAGCCTTCGGTAAGTTCAAGAACCCTTCCGCAGCATTCATTCCGATCATGGTTGGTGCTCGCTACTATCCCGCCCAGCAGTTCTTCGTAGGTGCAAAGGTTGGTTACGCAGTTAGCGCCCAGTCGGGTGGTACCGGCGGTTTCAGCTATGAGCCCCAGGTTGGTTTCAACGCCAGCCACTTCCAGGCTTCCCTCGGATACAACGGCATCTCCGCCAGCGGTTCCAGCCTCGGCAGCATCGGCGCTTCGCTGATCTACAAGTTCTAAGTCGAATTTGTTTCGAATAAGAAAAGTCCCGCTCCGGCGGGACTTTTTCGTTCCTTCCGGCCCCCTTTTTGCTAGGATGCGCGCAAACAAGCAAACAAATGAAAAAAGTAATCGTGCTTCTCTTCGCGGCAGGCATCGCTGGAACTGCCAGTGCGCAACTGCCCAAGCTGGGGCTCAAGGGTGGATTAAACCTCGCAACGGTAGCCGGCTCCACTTCATCGCCCAGCATGCGTCTCAGTGGCCATGGCGGCGTGCTCGTGCACATTCACCTCGCACCACAGATCGCATTGCAACCAGAGGTGCTTTATTCCGGCCAGGGTTTCAAAGCAACGAGCCCGCTGAACAACAAAGAATATACCTTCGCGCTCAACTACGTGAACGTGCCGTTCATGGTGCAGTATATGTTCGATAACGGCTTCCGTGTGGAAGCAGGGCCGCAGGTAGGGGTATTGCTTAGTGCAAAAGTGAAGGACGATGCGGGCAGCAGCGATATCAAGCCAAGCTTCAAGCAGGCCGATTTCGGACTGGGACTCGGCGTCAACTACCTGTCGTATTCGGGCTTCGGCATCGGTGCACGCTACAACTTCGGCCTTTCTACCATCACGAAAACAGCGGGCGACGACCCCTTGAAGAACCGCGTGGGCCAGATCTCGCTGTTCTACCTGCTCGACCGCCAGCATAAGGCGAAGTCGCGCTAAGCTCCGCTGTATTCCCCATTTACAACAGAGGCCGCAGGTGCGGCCTTTTTTTTGCATAGTGCGAAGCACGAAAAACTCTACGAATATGAAAAAGATCAGTTTAGTTGTACTGGCTTGTATGGCTGTAGGCTCAGCAATGGCACAGGATGGTTCGTCAACCGATATGAACCAGAGTCATAAGCCGCTGCGCACGGAGATGTCGCGTGCCACCCGCTTCGGTCTCGCCGCGGGTGTGAACCTCGCGAAGTTCCATTTCAGTGATGAACCCGCTGGTACCACCTGGTCGCCTACGATGAAGACTTCGATGTATGGCGGCGCCTTCGTAAACATTCCCATCGGTGGCATCTTCCGCCTCCAGCCGGGCGTGTTCTATAACGGCCTCGGAAGCAAGATCTCCACCACGACTACTGCAGGCGGCACTACCATCAAGACAACCGGCGAGCAGGACCTGCACTACCTGACCGTTCCCCTGACGCTGCAGATCGTTCCGGGTCACAACGGCTTCTTCCTCGAGGTAGGACCGCAGATCGGCTACCTGTTTACAGGCAAGCGTGAAGTGACCAGCGGCAGCACTACAACCACGCAGGAGTTCAACAAGTCGGACTACGACCGCACGGACTTCGGTGTGCATGGCGGCATCGGTTACATCACCCGCATCGGCTTTGGCTTTGAAGCGAAGTACTACAGCGGTTTCACCAACGTGTACAAAGACAACGGCGCCCTCTCCAACAGCGGTGCCGAAGCCCGCAACCGCGCATGGCAGTTCGGTCTCTTCTACCACTTTGGCGCAGCCAAATAAAACTGAGAGAAAGGCAATTAGTTGATTAGTTCATTGGTTTATTGGTAAAGAGGCCGCTCCTGCGGCCTCTTTTACATTTTGTACTGTTGGCAGCGAATGGCCAATAAACCAATGAACCACTAAACCAATAAACTATTTTCGCGGAATGAAGTCGATCCTTCCCGCCAGCCAGATGACCCTCACCATCCGCCGCCTCGCGCAGCAGCTGCTTGAAGAGCCGGGACAGCTGGAAAACAGCGCGCTCATCGGCATCCAGCCGCGCGGCGTGTTCCTCAGCGACAGGCTCGTGCAGGAACTGCGGAGGGAGCCGGGCGCACCTCCGTTTGACTACGGGAAACTCGACATCACTTTTTACCGCGACGACATCCGCCAGGGATTGCACATGCCCGCCCATACCGACATCGGCTTTTCGATCGAAGGCAAGCGCGTAGTGCTCATCGACGATGTGCTGTATACCGGTCGCACCATCCGTTCCGCGCTCGATGCGTTGATGGACTTCGGCCGGCCCTCGAAAGTGGAATTACTGGTGCTCATCAACCGGCGCTACAGCCGCGAGCTTCCCGTGCAGCCCGACTACACCGGCCGCTCCATCGATTCCATTGTTTCGCAAAAGGTAAAAGTGCTCTGGAGCGAACGCGATGGCGTAGATGAAGTGCAGCTGCTGGATTGATTGATGGGGGTGATGGGATCAATATCATACATTTCACATCTCACATTTCCCATCTCGCATCTAACCTCTAACTTCACCGCTCAATGGCCCTCTCCACCCGACATCTGTTAGGCATCAAAGAGCTCTCGGCGGCGGATATTGAAACCATCTTACAAACGGCGGAGCAGTTCAAGGAAGTATTACAGCGCCCGATCAAGAAAGTGCCGTCCCTGCGCGACATCACCATCGTCAACCTCTTTTACGAAAATTCAACACGAACACGCATATCCTTCGAGCTTGCCGAAAAGCGGTTGTCCGCCGACGTGATCAACTTCAGTGCGTCGGGCTCGTCGGTGTCGAAGGGTGAGACGCTGCTGGATACCGTCAACAACATCCTTTCGATGAAGGTGGATATGGTGGTGATGCGGCATGGGGCAAGCGGTGCGCCGCACTTCCTGGCCAAACACATTCCCGCTGCCATCATCAACGCGGGAGATGGGATCAATGAGCATCCCACACAGGCGCTGCTCGACGCTTTCTCCATCCGCGAAAAACTGGGCACGCTGCAGGGCGTGCGCGTAGCGCTTATCGGCGACATCCTCCACAGCCGCGTGGCGCAAAGCAACATCCACCTGCTTCAGAAGATGGGAGCGGAGGTGATCGTTTGCGGCCCGCCGACGCTGATCCCCAAATACCTTACGGAAGCATTCTGCGTACGCGTGGAATACAACCTGCGGCGCGCACTGGAGTGGTGCGACGTGGCCAACGTGCTGCGCATCCAGCTGGAGCGGCAGAACCAGGTGCTCTTCTCGTCGCTCCGCGAATACAACCTCTCGTACGGCATCAGCCGCCGCCTCCTCGAAAGCCTTCCGAAATCCATAACAGTGATGCATCCCGGCCCCATCAACCGCGGCGTAGAGCTCGACTCCGACGTTGCGGATGGCGACCAGTCCATCATCCTCCAACAGGTGGAGAACGGCGTTGCGGTGCGCATGGCCGTATTGTACCTGCTTTCCAACAAAGCAGGATAGGAACTATTCGCGGCTCCTTTTGGGTAAAAACTTCGCGTAGCAGCTTTTTTTCTTCTTCTCTTCGCGGTAAACCGCGCTGGTTGCCTTTCTCGTTACCTTCGCCCTATGCGCATTGGCTTTTTTCCCGGCACGTTCGACCCAGTTACCCTCGGTCACATCGACATCGTGCAACGCTCGCTCCCGCTGTTCGACAAGCTGTACATCGGCATCGGCGTCAATGCCAACAAGCAGCCGATGTTCCCGGCCGAGCAGCGGAGGGGTTGGTTTCGCGAAATCTTTGCCAACGATGAACGCGTAGAAGCGGTGGTGTATGAAGGCCTCACCGTTGATTGCTGCAAGCTGGTGGGAGCCAACTACATCCTCCGAGGCATCCGCTACGTTTCGGATTTTGAATACGAAAAAGCTATCGCCGATATGAACCGCAGCATCGATGGCGGAATCGAAACGATCTTCCTGACCTGCCTTCCGCAGTACACTTCCGTGGCATCTACCCTGGTGCGCGATGTACTGCGCTATGGGGGCGACATCAGCCAGTTCGTGCCCGATGTTGTGCTCGATAGCATCCGCAACGGATCAGGCGCTTAACGCGGCCGCCAGCACGTCCTGCACGGCGCGGTACATGCCGTCCCACCGTTCCCTGAGCTCGCTTTCGGTTGCCCAGATGGCCTCCGTGATGTCTTCTTCCGCCTGCGCCTTCAGCCTCCCTGCATAGCTGGTATCCATCAGGTACCAATGATTTTCTTTGAGGATGCGCATGCCCCGTTCTTCGTAGCTGTGATAGGTGATGAGCAGCGGCTTTACGATGCTCAGGTCTTCCACACCTGTTTCCTCGCGCACTTCGCGCACTGCACATTCTTCCAACGACTCACCCGGATCAAGTTTGCCTTTAGGCAGATCCCACCAGCCCAGGCGGCGGATCAGCAGGTATTTGCCTTCTTCATTCCGCACCGCGCCACCGCCGGTAGGCCAAACCGTGAATGCGGCTTTCCAGTTCAGGTTGCCGGCAATGGCGATGCTTTGGTGCTGCTCGTTGGAAGCACCGAAGCGGGCGATGGCTGCTCTCAGCGTTTGCAGGTTGTCTATCTTATCGCCGGAATCATGACTGCTTTCCATGAGATCGAGGCGGCGCTCGTTGAACGTGATGAGGGGCATCGGGCGAATGTACGGCACTGCCTTTCCGCTACCTTCGCGCTATGACCGATGCGCACGTTACGGCCGAAAAACTGCTCCAGTCGGGGGCAGTGCGGCTAAGCCCGGGAGCACCCTTTACCTGGGCCTCCGGATGGAAAAGCCCGATCTACTGCGATAATCGCCGCGTGCTGTCGCAGCCTTTCATCCGCGATTACATCAAGAGCGAATTGTGCAACCTCGTGTTCGAGCGCTTTCCCGATGCGCAGGCCATTGCGGGCGTCGCTACTGCCGGCATCGCCTGGGGCGCGCTCGTTGCCGACCAGCTCAAGCTTCCGTTTCTGTACGTGCGTCCGAAACCCAAAGAGCACGGCCTGGGCAACCAGATTGAAGGAAGCTACACCGAAGGGCAGCAGGTGGTGGTGCTGGAAGACCTCGTGTCGACCGGCAAGAGCAGCCTGCAGGTGGTGGAAGTGCTACGTGCGGCGGGCATAGTGGTGCAGGGAATGGCGGCCATTTTTCAATATGGTTTTCCGCAAGCGAGTGCACAGTTTGAAGATGCAGGCGTACCATTGTTCACGCTTACCGATTATGCGCACCTTGTAGCATTGGCCGAAGAAAAGGGCCAGGTAGGAGCGGAAGAGCGGGCCGTTTTGTTAAAATGGCGCGAGGACCCGGCCAACTGGAACGGAGTTTCCTAAATTGAGACAAATTCAGCCCGTACAATGAAAAAAGTCTTCTTCCTCGTTCTTCTTGCCGTGGGTTGTGCAACAGCTGCTTCGGCCCAGGCCAAGGCGCAGCAAACGCTCAAATTGAGCCTGCCTACGGTGCAGAATTGTGAAATATGCAAGGAGAAGATCGAGACCTACCTGAAGCGATTTGATGGCGTTACATTCATCAGCGTAAACCTGAAACGCAAGGAGGCCACAGTGAAATATCTGACCGACCGCATCAGCGACGAAGATATCAAAGCAGCCATCGCTACGGCCGGTTTCGACGCCAATGAGGTAAAGGCCGAGCCCGATGCCTATAACCGGCTTCCGAAATGCTGCAAGCAACCCGAGGTGAAGGCTGGCGTGCCTAAGCCAGGACGATAAAGTAAATATTTGGAATCAGATCATAACCCAGCTCCGGCTGGGTTTTTTATTAGGTCGGCAGAAATGGTCTGCCGGCCTTCGTAGTGAATGGGCTTCGTAACAAACACGCCCGCCTTTCCCACCTTCACGGTCCCGTCTGCCTTGAGCGTCACCGTCCTGCCCAGCAACCGCGGCAGATCAAACTGCAGGGCTTTTTGCAGCCCGATCGTTCCCTCGAGGGGAATGGAAAATTCAGAAATCTTATTGACGGTCACCACCGTTGGTTGGTGAAACTGCCCCAGCTTGACCGAATCGACCCATACGTCGATCACTGCCTCTTTGACAGTGACCCCGAAATTATTGGGATTGAAGTAGGTGGCCGAGAAGCCTACGGTGCTCTCTTCGAAGCCGAGTTTCCGGACGCCTAAATTATCAACACGCCGGAATTCCGGATCCTTAAGGCGTGCGCAAGAGGAGAGGACCAAAAGAGCGGCAACGGAGGTGAGCAGTTTTCCCATTATCCAAATCTAGTGCAAAAACGGTGCGGGTTTGATTTGAGGCTGCGGTATGCACAACTAAAAAATGTAGCAAGTGGACTCTGACTTGAAGGGTTGACAAATCTAAATTCATTAGTAAATTAAAAAACTACATCTAATTGTTTTTAATGATTTTATGCTTACTCACTCAATAAAAGATCGCAGAAAAAATGAGCGTAGATTTCAAAAATCGGTTTCGTTGTTAATGATATAAACACAATATTTCTAAGTAACATAATGTGCTCGTTTGCAGTGTAATATGAAATTTATTGATTAAATAAAGTAAGTTTAGACGTAAATTGATGCCTTTGCACTTTCAGCTTTATTCACAATGCGTTTTTTTGGACGATCTCCTCCAGATCAAGCCAAAGCCAAGGCCTGATTGCCGCAGTCCGGAATGGGCTTCTGAGTGGCTTTGCTGGCCATCGCTTGTTTCGGAGTGCAGGAAAACGATCATAGCAATTGGCGCATAAAGGAGCGGATGTACGAATGAGAACAAACCCAAACGTCCAATTTCCCGAATGTCGCTTTGGTGACAAAATGTCTTGAATGGCTTCTTGGCCAAGGGTAGCAAACGGAAAGAAAAATCTGCGCTTCGGTTAAACGACTGGAGCCGCGCACAATCCCATATCCTGTCAAGGCGTTTACTAGACCCGTAGCAGGGCATTTTTTGGGCTGAGCGGTCGCCTGCGCCTACGGGTTTTTCGTAACTTGGGCCCTTATTCGAATCCACGCGTAGGATAAATGAAACAACTAATTGCTGCCTTCACCTTGCTCTTCCTCGTATTGTTGAGCGGGAACACCTCTGCCCAAGACTTTTCCAACAAGGGAAAAGAGTTTTGGCTTTCTTACAGTTACCACGTCGGAATGTCGGGCGGCGGTAACCCCACCATGACCCTTTACCTCACGTCCGACGTTACCACGAACTACACCGTGGAGATCTACGGAACAGGCACCCTCGCCACCGGGCAGATCGCCGGCGGGCAGGTGGTGGCGGTCAATGTGCCCATCACCTACGCCATCAACGACGAAGGACCGTTTTCCGGAAAAGCCATCCATGTGACCGGCGATAAACCGATGGTCGTTTATTCCTACATCACGCGCTCGGCCGCTTCAGCCGCCACTCTTTGCCTGCCCGTAACGGTATTGGGTAAGGAATACATTTCATCCTCCTACCGCCAGGTTTCCAACGAGGCGGCCTCGAATTCATTCGTCACCATCGTGGCGGTTGAAGACAACACCACCGTGGAGATCAAGCCTGCCACCACTACCAAGAACAACTGGCTGGCCGGCCAAACCTATCAGGTGACGCTCAACAAAGGCGAGATCTACCAGATTTTAGGCTTTGCTTCCGCATCGGGAGGCGGCGGCGGCAACTTCACCGGCAACGACCTGAGCGGCACTTGGGTGCGCTCCGTCTCCACCGGCACCAACGGCTGTAAGCGCATCGCCGTCTTCTCCGGTTCGGGCAAGATCCGCATCCCGGCCTCCGGTTGCGGCAACAGCTCCGACAACCTGTACCAGCAGCTGTACCCTACCGGCACCTGGGGAAAGAAATACCTGAGCGTGCCGAGCCGCAACAATCCCAACAACTATTACCGCGTATATCGAAAAGATCCAAACACCCAGTTGAGGGTCAACGGCATTCTTGTTCCTGCGTCGGCCTGGGTCAACGACTATTACGAGCCCGTAGATGCGTCGAACAACCCGATCCCGAATGCCACGCCCAACCTTTTCGAGGCCGATCAGCCGATCAGCGTAGCCCAGTATTTTACTACGCAGGGATGCGCGAACAATCCGAATAACAATCCTTACGACCCGGATATGATCATGCTGAACCCTGTGGAGCAGAACATCAGCAAGGTGACCCTGGTGAGTTCCAACCTGGCCGCAGCATCCACGGCGCAGTACCCGCACCAGCACCATATCCACGTCATCATGAAGAACACCGGCACGGGCATTTCCTCGTTCCGCTTCGATGGCAACGCAGTGGCGGCCGCCGACTGGACCGTGCACCCACGCGACCCAAGTTATTCGTATACCTACCTGCAGGACGGCCGCGCAACGAATGGCGTGCTGCAAGGCTATCACACACTTACATCCGATTCCGGCTTCCTGGCGCTCGCCTACGGCTATGCCAACGCGGAAAGCTATGGCTACTCGGCCGGCGCCAACGTGAAGGACCTGTACCAGTTCGCGTCCATCCGAAACGACAACGCGACGGTCAACTTCCCGGCTACCTGCCGCAACACGCCGTTCCACTTTGCGATGACCTTCCCGTACCAGCCCACGCAGATCGTATGGCAGTTCAATGGGCTGTTCACCAACGTAACGATCAACAACCCCGTGGCCGACTCGGTGTACCAGATAGGAGGGAAAACGGTGTACCGCTACATGCTGCCCGGCACTTATGCCGCCACCACACCCGGAACTTTCCCCATCCGCATCCTTGCGAGCGGAGGCTCCACCGATGGTTGCGGTGGCGAGCAGGAGATCAATTACGACCTGCAGGTGCTTGAAAAACCGAGCGCTTCGTTCACTTTCAGTTCTTCCGGGTGCGTGTCCGATCCTGTGCAGTTCACCGACGCGAGCAATGGGCAGGGACGACCGTTTGCCTCCTTCAACTGGACCTTTGGCAGCCCGGGCGCTACATCTACGCAGCAAAATCCGCAGCATACTTTCCCGGCCGCCGGCAACTATGTGGTGAATCACTGGGCCGTGACCGACATCGGTTGCGTGACCGACACCGTGCCGCAAACGATCGCCGTGAGCCAGCCGCCGGTTGCCAATTTTGGGGTGGCGGCGCCTTATTGCGTGGGCAGAAGCGTCAGCTTTACCGATACGTCTACCGTGAGCGGCGGCACCCTCACCAACTGGAGCTGGAACTTCGGCGACGGCTCGCCGGTGGTAAACGCCTCCACGGCGGCAGCGCAAACGCATAGCTACGCTACGGCCGGAAGTTTCACCGCAACCCTGCAGGTGACGTCCAGCGGCGGTTGCCGGAGCGCGGTCTTTCCGCGAACCTTTACGGTAAACCCCAATCCTTCGGCAGCCTTCACTTTCAGCAGCGCCTGCCTGCCCGCGGCAGCGATCGCATTCACCAATACGTCGTCGGTTGCAGGTGGCGGCACGCTGGGCTACCAGTGGGCGTTTGGCCCGGCCGGAGCCACCAGCACTGTTACCAGCCCATCTTATACTTACACTACGGCCGGTCCGCACAACGTGCGCCTGGTGGCCACTGGCCCCGGTGGTTGCACCGACACTTCTTTGCAGGTGTTGAATACCGTATATGCGCAACCCACTTCGGCTTTCACCGTATCGACGGCGCCGGTGCCGCTGAAATACTGCCGCAACGCGCCGATAACCTTCACCAGCAACGGTGCAGCAACAGGCAGCACGGTAAGCGAATACCATTGGGACTTTGGCGACAGCAACCAGTCGACGCAACAGGCGCCGGTGAAGACTTTCGCCACCGCGGGTACGTATGTCGTAAAACACTGGATCAAGTCGGCGATCGGCTGCGAATCCGACACGACGCGTCAAACGATCACCATTGTAGCGTTGCCGAAAGCATCCTTTACGGTTAGCGCACACCGCTGTGAAGGCGATCCGATCACGCTTCAATCCAACTCCGATGCGGTTGCGTCCGGCAGCAGCATTACTAGCTACAACTGGACGGTGAACACAGTGCCGATGACCGGCCCGCAAGCGGCAACAATGAACTTTGTTCCTGCCACTGCCACCAGCCAAAGCATCGTGCTGACCGTGCAAACCGAAGCAGGTTGTACGGACGACAGCACCATCAGCATCAACGTCAACCCGAAACCGGCTCCGAACTTCGACCTTCCGAACGTGTGCCTGCCTTCCGGCGCGGCCACGTTCAACAATACCTCGACGATCTCGGACGGCAGCATCGGCAGCGTAACCTATCAGTGGAACTTCGGCGATGGCGGTGCGGGCTCCACGCAAACTTCACCCACGCACACCTATAGCAACGCCGGTCCGTTTAATGTGCAACTTACTGCCACGAGCAACCAGGGATGTGTGAAAGACGCGACCCGCCAGCTCGCTACCGTTTACGCGCAACCGCAGGCCGCCTTCACCGCGAGCAGCCCCGAGGTGTGCACCGGCGCCGCGTTCACTTTCACCGACGGCAGCAGTGCGCCCGGAAGCACCGTTACCGGCTGGAGCTGGAACTTTGGCGATGGCAACATTGACAACACGCAAAATCCTACCCACAGCTATGCTGCCCCAGGCACTTACCAGGTGACCCTCACCGTGACATCCGCCGTGGGCTGCGTTTCGGCCGCGACACCGCTTTCCGTTACCGTAAACCGCCTTCCAACAGCACGGTTCACCATCGGCAACCCAATGTGCGCTACCAGCGCGATCACTTTTACGGATGCTTCGATCGCCAACTCCGGCTCGTTGCAGTCGTGGATCTGGGACTTTGGCGATGGCAGTGCCACCGTTTCGGGGCAGGGTCCGAAAACCCACACGTATGCCAACGTAGGAAATTATGGCGTGAAGCTCACGGTATCTACCGACAAAGGCTGCACGGCCAATATAACCGATACCGCACGCGTGCACCCGCTGCCGCTTGCCGGTTTTGTGATCCCCCAAAACTGTCTCAACGATCCATTCTCGCAGTTTACGGACACCAGCCGGGTGGATGCACCCGATGCCGTCAGCTCGTGGAGCTGGAATTTCGGCGACAACCTTGCCACGCCGGCCAACAACGTTTCGACGCTGCAAAACCCGCAGCACCGCTATACTGCCGTGGGCCCGTATATGGTCTCGCTCACGGCCACCACCAACAATGGCTGCTCTTCATCGGTCAGCCAGCAGGTTGTGATCGCGGGAACGGCGCCGGTACCCGAGCTTACCATTTTACAGGGCAGTGTGTGCAGCAACGACAGCGTGCGCATCAAGGACAGCTCCTGGGTAAACATCGGTACCATCGTTCGGATCGATATATGGTGGGACGCATCCGATCCTTCGAGTGTGCAAACGGTGCTGAACCCCGTGGCAGCAACGATCTATGCGCACAAATACGCGGAGTTCTTCAACCCCGCTTCCGCTCCCCGCAACATCAAGCTGGTGGCCTACTCGGGCACTACATGCGCCACAGATATCCAACGGCCGCTTACGCTGCTAGCAACTCCAGATGTGCGCTTTGCGCCCGTTGCGGGCATTTGCGCCGACGAGCCTGCATTCACGCTGAGTCAGGCGAGTAGCGCCAACGTTGCGAGCGTGCCGGGGCTGGCAACGTATTCCGGAAATGGTGTTACTGCGGCAGGTTTGTTCAATCCGGCGGCTGCTGGTCCCGGACTTCACACCATCACCTATTCGTTTGAAGGCACGAACGGCTGTACGAACGACACGGCAATGGCCATAGCGGTCTACGGCGTTCCAACGGTGAGCGCTGGTGCAGACAAATTCATTCTCGAAGGCGGCGTGGACACGCTCAATGGCAGCGGCACGGGCAACAGTCTTGTATATGTGTGGACGCCGGTGCGCTGGCTCGACAACCCTTCGATTCCGCGCCCGGCCGTGCGGCCGCAAGGCGATGAAACGTACACGCTTACCGTAACAACCGCCGATGGCTGCGAGGCAAGCGATGCAGTGGTAGTGAAAATGCTGAAGGCGCCCATCATTCCGAACGTCTTTACCCCGAACGGCGATGGCGTGAACGACCGCTGGGTGATCGAATACCTCGAAAGCTACCCGGGCGCCACCATCGAGATCTTCAACCGCTACGGGCAGCCGGTGTTCCGCTCCGTCAATTATCCATCCGCCTGGGACGGCACGCTCAACGGCAAGCCACTGCCCACCGGAACCTATTACTACATCATTAACCCGAAAAACGGCCGCAAGCAGATGTCCGGTTTCGTTGATCTTATTCGCTAACCACCATGAAGAAAAGCCTGTTGAGCATATTGGGAGCGGGGCTTGCCCTGGCCGCCGCCGGCCAGCAACGGCCGCACTACACCCAGTATATTCTGAATAATTACATTCTCAACCCGGCGCTGGCGGGCATCGAGAACTATGGGGACCTCAAGTTCAGCATCCGCGACCAGTGGGCCGGTCTCGACGGTGCGCCGCGAACGACATACCTCACGTACCACCAGCCGATCGGGAAGCAGGACTTCAAGCCGTCGCCCACCGGCTTTGGTGTGCCGGGCGAAAACCCGCGCGGCGAAAATTACTGGGGTGCTTATGAAGCGTCGGCACCGCACCACGGCATCGGGTTCGTTGTGATGAACGATCGCACCGGCAACCTTAATCGCTTCACGGCAAACGTTGCCTATGCCTATCACCTCGGTCTTAGTTCGAAGCTTAACCTCGCGGCGGGTGTGTCGGCAGGCGTAAGCAAGATGGGTTACGACCGCTCGAAGGCAACGCCGGCAGTGGCGAACGATGTGGCGCTGGGCGATGTGAACGTGTACCTGAGCAAGTTCCGGCCCGACCTGAACGTGGGGCTGTGGCTTTACGGAGCCGACTTCTTTGTCGGCCTTTCGGCGCAGCAGGTGATTCCTCAAAAGTTCGTGGTAGCCGATGATGCTTCGTTTAATAAAGGCAAACTAGTGCCGCACCTGTTTGGTACCGTAGGCTATCGCTTCCTCTTGTCGGAAGACGTCAACGCAACGCCCTCGATGCTGGTGAAATACGTGGCCGGCTCGCCCGTGCCGCTGCAGTACGACTTCAACGTAAAGCTGCAGTACCGCGACCTGCTCTGGCTGGGCGGAGGTTACCGTTTGAAGGAAGGTTATTCCGGCATGCTCGGTCTCAACGTTGGAAACACGTTCAACATCAGCTACGCATACGATTACACCACCACCGCCATCAACACCGCCAGCAAGGGAACCCACGAACTAGTGATCGGCTTTCTGCTCGGCAACCGCTACGGCGATACCTGCCCGCGCAACGTCTGGTAAGCTACAGGGTAATTGGTTTATTGGTTCATTCGTTTATTGGTACAGCCGCTGCAACGGGCGCGGTATAAAAAATGATAAAGCCGCTCCCGGAGCGGCTTTTATAATGTGCGTTATCATTTCTGCGAAGCAACGGTCGGCGTAGCCTTACCAATAAACCACTAAACCCATCCACCAATCAGCTTCCCTTACAACTTCACCGCCGCTTTCTTATCCTTCCGTCCCTTCAGCTCGTCGATGGTTGCGATTTTTTGTTCCAGTTCCTGGCGCACACGGGCGAGTTCGGCAAGCGACACGTCGGGGAGCGGCGTGCGCGAAGCGTCGGAGTTGACCTTATTCAGCTGTGCGAGTGCGCTGCGGTAAACCGTTTGTACGCTGTCGAGGCGAGCGATGGCGATCTGCTGGTTCAGCTGACCGTTGATGCGCTCAAGGTCTACGTTGCCCTGGCCATAGCCATTCTGCAGGTTCGTTTCAAACCGCTGCCAGTTGATGGCATCCACCTGGCTCAGGTATTGACGACGCGCAGCTTCGCGCTCGGCGCCGGTTAGCCCGTCGGGGATGGTTTTTTCCACCTCCTGCCATTGCACTTCCAGTAAGTGGCGGGCGTTGCTAACGGCGGCACGAACCTCCGATTGTTGTTCGGCGGAAAGCTGCGCTGCGTCTGCATTATAGGCAACCGTTTTGAATGCCGGGTTGTCGGCAGCTACAGGTTCTTCCTCGATCGCCGGCGGCGGCGGGGGAGGTGCTACGGCCACGGCTTCCATCGAAACGAGGGCAGCGGCACGCCTTGCGCTCAGAGCCTGCGGAAGCGGTGCGGACTGTTGCGGCTGCTGGTACGGGGCCAGGCTATGGTCGATCTGGAGGAACGCATAGGGCGCCATGCTGCCCGACTGGAAAGCATACCCATCCTGGTCGCGCGTGGCGATGACGAGGGAGTTGAGCGTGAAGAGCAGCATCAGGGCTGCAAAAGCTCCCATCAGGTGCTGCACATTCAGCCGCGACTTGCGCTGAATGCCCACGATGCGCTCGATGCGCAGCAGTAAGTTGTTGCCTTTGGTGGCGCCCATGGCGAGTGCCGCGCTGCGGTGGTTGCTCTTTTCAAGCTCCAGCAATGCCGACGCATAAGCCACCTTGTCGTATTCAAATTGGAGCACCAGCTCGTCGCAGCAGTTTTCACGCTCGGCTTCAATGGCACGAATGAACAGGCGTACGAAAGGGTTGTAATAAAGCACTACGTTAAGTGCCGTAACGAACAGGTTGACGAGGTAATCGTAGCGGCGGATGTGCGACAATTCGTGGAGCAGCACGGCTTCGAGCTGCGCGGGCGAAAGGTTGTTGAGCGCAGCAACCGGCACCAGAATAATCGGCTTTAGATAGCCGATGGTCATGGGGGAGGTGACGAGATGGGAAAGGTGCACACGCACCGGCTTGCGAATCCCGATATGGGCAGCGATCTTATCAACGAACATGCGCACTTTCACCGGCGCTTTGCCGAGACCGCGGTTGCGGATGGCAGTCAGGTAGCGCCAGTTGCGGTACACATTGACCGCAGGAACGCACAGCAGCATCAGGTAGGCAACAGACGCGGCCGTAAGGATGGAAGGGAGGTATTCAGCGCCGGGCAGCGGACGATCGAGGAAGTCCATCCCAGATCCGCCGTAGGCATAGTATGAGTAGAAGGTCCACGCGGACCATGCAGCGCCGGCGGCGAGGCTGTACACGGCGTGCAGGTATTTGCGGTTGCTGTTGGGAGCGGCGTAGTGCGTGGTAAGCTGGTACACGCACCACAACAGCCCAATTTGCCAGAAGCTGTTCAAGGTGGCCCAGCCAAGGGCCTGCAGGAAGATCGACTGGCTCCAGGCCATGTTACTTTGTTTTGAGGTTATTCAGCAATTTCTGAATCTGCTCTAACTCCTCGGGGCTTGCATTATTCTGCTCGCCCAATGCCTGCAACACTAATTGCGTCGAAGATCCGCCAAAAAGCGAATCGATCATCTTGCCCAGTAAATGTTTCTGGGTCTTCTCCTTATTCACGGCCGGCTGATACACGTGCGTACGCATCGATTCGTCGCGCTTCACGATGCCTTTTTCGTGCATGATCTGCATCAGCTTGAGGGTGGTTGTGTAGCCCACTTCCTTAGTTTTGGCAAGCTCCTCGTGCACTTCACGCACTGTCGCAACTCCTTTAGTCCAAAGGATTTGCAGGATCTCGAGCTCGCTTTCTGTGGGTTTTATCGTTTTGGATGCCGCCATAATGAAGTCTTGATTTCGAATCGAATATACGACCTATTTCGTACGAACAACTCCGTGCATCACATTTTTCGATTCGTTAACACTTTTTAACGAACTGCGTTTTGGTGGTTCCTGCTCCCGCGCACGCAGCTGCTGCGTGGTGAGGCTGCTTCCGTCGGGGCTCCAGCCGGGTGGCCCGAAAAGATAGCCCGCGCGTTCAGGCCAGCTCCGTGCTTTGCCTACTCGGCTGAATAATTCGCCCCAGGTTTTGAGCGCTACGACAAAGGGGTTGAAGGAGCCGATGTTGCGGGTAAGTCCATACCGCGGCCGCTCTTGCTCCGGCTGGAACGACCCGAACAGGCGGTCCCAGATGATGAGGATGCCGCCATGGTTCTTGTCGAGGTACTTCAGGTCGGAGCCATGGTGCACGCGGTGGTGCGCGGGCGTGTTGAAAATGTACTCGATGGGTGCGGGCAGCCGCCGGATCATTTCGGTGTGGATCCAGAACTGGTAGATGAGGCTTATCTGCTGCATGAACAGGATCCAGATGGGATGAAAGCCCACGAGCGGTAGCCAGGCCCAGAACAGGAATGTGCCGGTGGCGTTGCCCGTCCAGGTTTGCCGAAGCGCCGCCGCGAGGTTATACCGTTCCGACGAGTGGTGCACCACGTGCGAGGCCCAAAACCAGTTTACGTTGTGGGCGGTGCGGTGAAACCAGTAGTAGGAAAAATCATCGGCCAGGAACAGCAGCAGCCAATACCACCAGTTGCTTGCAGAAAGGTCGAACAGGCGCAATTGATACAGGAAGGTGAACAGGCCGAATACCAATGCCTTCGTAAAGAAACCGGTGATGACGTTGCCGATGCCCAGCGCCAGCGAGCTCCACGTATCGCGCGCTTCGTAAAGGTCGCGCTGCTCGCGCGCCGACAGCCATGCTTCGATGGAAAGCAGGAGCACGAAGAAGGGAATTGCGTAATACAGAAGGGCGGGCGCCATACGCTAAAGATACTGTTCAAAAATAAACTTCCACCGCTGAGCAGGACGCGCACAGAATTTGCTTTGCCTTGAAATCCATTCGTTTATAAAAAAATGACACGTATGAAAAAAGGAAAGCTCCTGTTCTTTGCCTCCGCTCTCGCGCTCGGACTCACGGCCTGTGATAAAGACGAAGAGGCCAGCGGCACCACCGGCACCGAGGCCAGCAATACCCAGGACGTCAACTTTGCGCTCCAGGCCTCTTTTGCCAACCAATCGGAGATAGCTGCCGGAGGACTTGCCGCCCAGCGCGGTACTAATCTCGGCGTGCGCAGCTTCGGACAAATGATGGTGACCGATCACGGCAACGCACAGGCGCAGCTGCAAACGGCCGCCAACAATGCGCGCCTTTCGGTTTCGGCCGACACCAGCGGCCTTGCCGTAATGCGCCAGCAACTGATGATGCTCACGGGCCGTGCATTCGACAGCACCTACATCACGATGCAGGTAGCGGCACACCAGGCAACGCTTACGCAATTGCAGGCCGAGGCCAGCGGTGGCATTGCTCCATCTCTGAAAGCCTATGCCACTGCGCAGATCCCGCATGTGCAGGAACACCTGCGTGTAGCGGACAGCATTCGCCTGCACCTGTGACAATGAGTAATGAGTAATCAGTGATGAGTAATCAGTGATGAGTAATCGGTAATGAGTGATCAGTAGTGAAAAGGGAGGCCATCGGCTTCCCTTCTCCTTTATTAAATGGCACCGAACTTCGTTATGCATCCTTCCTTGTTCGTTATTCATTATTCTTTTGCCACCGGCAAAAAAAGGCCCCGCAGGAATGCGGGGCCATCACAGTAAGCAGTATAAGACGTTTTATCGATAGGTAACCGAAGTTTCTTGCGGCGCAACGGCTGCGATCTGTTTTACAGACTGCGTAGTCGCGGGTTTCGCTGCACGGTCGCTGTTTTTATTTTTATGGATGCTGGCCAGTGTAGGCGCAACCACCAGCGATACGATCGACATCAGTTTGATGAGGATGTTCATCGAAGGGCCGGAAGTATCCTTGAACGGATCGCCAACGGTGTCGCCGGTAACCGAAGCCTTGTGCGGCTCGGAGCCTTTGAAGTATTTCTGGCCGTTGATGTCCACGCCTTTCTCAAAGCTCTTCTTGGCATTGTCCCAGGCGCCACCGGCGTTGTTCTGGAACATTCCCATCAGTACGCCGCTCACGGTAGCACCTGCGAGGAATCCACCCAGCGCTTCGGGCCCGAGGAGGAAGCCGATGATCAGCGGGGAGATGATGGCGATGGCACCGGGGAGCATCATCTTGCGGATGGAAGCCTCGGTGGAGATGGCCACGCACTTGTCGTACTCAGGCTGTGCCTTGCCTTCCATGATGCCTTTGATCTCGCGGAACTGGCGGCGCACTTCTTCCACCATCGCCATCGCAGCCTCACCCACGGCACGGATGCAGAGCGAGGAAAAGATGAAGGGGATCATGCCGCCGATGAACAGCGAAGCAAGCACATCTGCTTTATAAATGTTGATGCCGTCCATGTTGAAGCCGTTGGCATTCACCACGCCTACGTAGGCCGCAAACAGCGCCAGGGCAGTGAGGGCAGCCGAAGCGATGGCAAAGCCTTTACCCGTAGCGGCAGTGGTGTTGCCCACTGCATCGAGGGTATCCGTTTTTTCGCGCACTTCCTTGGGCAGGTCGCTCATTTCAGCAATACCGCCTGCGTTGTCGGCAATGGGGCCGAAGGCGTCGATGGCCAACTGCATGGCGGTTGTGGCCATCATGCCGGCGGCGGCAATAGCAACACCGTACAGGCCGGCGAAGTAATAAGAACCATAGATGCCACCGGCAAGAACGAGGATGGGAAGGAAGGTGGATTCCATGCCTACCGCAAGGCCACCAATAACGTTGGTAGCGTGGCCGGTGCCGCTCTGGCGCACGATGCTGAGCACAGGGCGCTTGCCCATTGCAGTATAGTATTCGGTAATGATGCTCATCAGCGTACCTACTACGAGGCCCACGATGATGGCGTAGAATACGTCCATGCGGTCGAACTGGAAGCCGCGGAGGTTCAGTTCGCCTTCGGGCAGGATGCCCACGCAAAGGAAGTAGGCGGCGATGGCCGTAAGAACCATGGAGCCCCAGTTGCCCATATTGAGCGCGCGCTGAACAACGGCAGTGGAAATACCAGCCGAATCGGAAATGCGCACGAAGAAGGTGCCGATGATGGAGAAGATGATGCCGATGCCCGCGATGAGCATAGGGAGGAGGATGGGCGAGAAGCCGTCGAAGCCGTCGCTCAGGTTGGTGCCGCCATTCCCGGTCACTTCGTGGCCGAGCACAATGGTGGAAAGTACGGTTGCTACATAGGAACCGAACAGGTCGGCACCCATGCCTGCAACGTCACCTACGTTGTCGCCTACGTTGTCGGCGATGGTAGCCGGGTTGCGCGGGTCATCTTCGGGGATGCCTGCTTCCACCTTACCTACGAGGTCGGCGCCTACGTCGGCAGCCTTGGTGTAGATGCCGCCGCCTACGCGGGCGAAGAGGGCGATGGATTCGGCACCGAGCGAGAAGCCGGTGAGCACCTCGATGGCGCGGGTCACCTCGTGCGAGTTGGCCATAGCGTCGGGCGCAAATACTTTAAGGAGTACGATGAAAACGCCGCCCAGACCGAGCACCGCCAGTCCGGCAACGCCCATTCCCATAACGGCACCGCCGGTGAACGACACCTGGAGTGCTTTTGAAAGGGAGGTGCGTGCGGCGTGTGCGGTGCGCACGTTGGCTTTGGTGGCGGCGCGCATGCCGATGTAGCCTGCAAGGGCGCTGAAGAAGGCCCCGATGAGGAACGCTACCGCGATGCTCCAGTGGCTCTCGGCGCTGCGGCTGCCCATGTAGCCGAGGAGGATGGCCACGATGACACCGAAATAGGTGAGAAGTTTCCACTCGGCGCGGAGGAAGGCCATAGCTCCCTCGGCGATGTAATTACCGATCTCACGCATGCGGTCGGTACCGTCTTCCTGCTTGGATACCCAGGCAAACTTCCAGAACGTGTACAACAAACCGATCAGGCCCAGCACGGGCACCAGGTACAAGTACTTTTCGTACGAATTCATGTGCTCTTTTGTTTTTGGTTTACGCCCCGTTTCCCGTTAATGAAATGTGAAGGCTCGGTTTGGCGGACGGCAAAGATAGGGGAGCAGGACAAAAAGGGTTTTGGTAATATCGAATCCCACCAGGCGCGACGGCCCATGGTGCATGCGGCCTCCGGATGCGCGAACCGGTTTTTTCGCTAGGTTCGGGCATGCGCATCCCATCCCTCATCGGTTTCGCCGTCCTGCTCGCTGCCTGCAACGGCTCCGAAAATAACCCGACACCTGCTGCCGACACGATCGCAGCCGAACCCGCCGACACGTTCAGCGTATCGAAACTGCCGCCACCACCACCGCCGCCGCCCGTTGAAGCGCAGCCGGTGCTCACCAGCATAAAGCTCACCACGCCGCTACCCAACGACACGCTGCGCAGCCCCGCTACCATAAAAGGCGCAGCCGGCGGCGGATGGTATTTTGAAGGACAATTCGTGCTCCATCTTTACGACCGGGCAGACAATCTTTTGGCAAGTTCACCCGCAAAGGCTCAGGGAGAATGGATGAAAGAGGGCGATGTGCCCTTTGAAGGAACGCTCAGGTGGAACGGGTACAGCGGTCCCGCCCTCCTCGTGCTGGAAGGCGACAACCCTTCGGGTGATAGGGAGCGCGAAAAGAAGGTGAGCGTTCCCGTTTGGCTCGAGCGTTGACCAGCCTTTAAAATGACTAAATCAATCGACGCCGTTCGAGTAACCGGATACCCGCGTCAGCAATAAGGCGGTAGCCCGGATGCTGAATAGTTTTTCACCGCCGGAAAGGAAAATCAATTGCCGCTCGTGATTGCACTCTTCTAATACAATGCTGCCTTGCGCGAAGTTGCCAAGCGGCCCCGCAGCGTGGAGCGTTGCGCCTGTAAGCAGCAATTCGATCTGCACCGTGTTGACCTCCGCTTGTTGCCATTTCGCGGGCAGCGGGTGAGGGAGCCGGGTTGTATCGAAGCGGAGCCTGCACTCACCGCCATGCAGCAGCGCAATCTCGATCAGCATAACGTCGTCCAGCGACGGCGGGGCGCCCCCGTAGATAGTTTCAAGCGCTTTCGTGTTTTCGACCAGCTGGTGCCACATGGCTGCAAGGTATGAGCGGGACTAATGGGAGCGCATGAGCTATCGTTGCCGAAGCCAACTACGTTCCAATAACCCTGGAAGTTTGAAGAAGTTTGTGCGTTGGAGCGCGCGGCAACGAACAGCACCAAAAGAAGCAAAGCAGTGCGCATGTACGTGGTTTTACAAGAAAAAAGGCAATTAGCAGGTTGGATGGGCAAATCCGGATCAGGAAGCCACCGCAGGACTTCCATAGATCAGCACATTACGGGTGCGCCACGACGCGCTTGCGGCTGGACAGTAGATATACAAGTCCCGCGATGGTCGTGAAAAGAATCAGTGCCAACGTCCACATTACTTTCTCGCCTTTGGCGGTTGTGCGCGACGTACAAACTTCGTAAGCCGCAATGAGGATAAATGGAACGAAGGCCAGGAGTGATACCATCAGCCAGGATTCCGAAGAGGGCGCGTGGAGGATCTTCTGCAGGGCGCCGAACAGCGAAAGTGCCATTCCGATTGCATAACTGGCCGGAAGCAATATGGATCTTTTCATCAGTTGGTTTGATACAATGAAGCTAACTGATTCGCAGGACATCTCACAAGAAATTGGCGTACTGCCCGCAAGGCGATTGCCACACGCGTCATTCGCTTTACATACCCAGCAGGCCTATTGTCTTGTCGTCTTTCCTGCCGTTGAAATAGTGCAGCAACACCCGTTCAAACACGTCGTCGGCACCTTCCACGAGCGAGAACAAGGTCATGCAGGAGCGCAGCTTCAGGCTGTCTGTATGTCCCAATACGGCCTCGATGTTCATTGCTTGCAAGGAAAGTAGGGCACTGCTGATTTCCACCAGGCGCTTTCCGAGAACGGGGTGATGTAAGTAGGCGGCCGCTTCGTCGATGTTGCGGATGCCGTAATGGTGGGCCATGTCGCTCGCTCCGAGGCCTTTCACTTGCGGAAAGATGTACCACATCCAGTGACTCGTTTTGCGGCCGCGCTGCACCTCCGCAAGTGCCTGCGGGTATTGATGGTCCTGTGCGTTGATGAATCGCTCGAGGTTGTAGGGCTGTGCCATAACGGGTCGTTTAAAGATAACCCCTTGTCGTGCGCATTTACAGGTTTATCGTGCGCAAAAAGCCCCGTGGAAGGGGGCTTGCAATGCAAGTGCTTTGCACTGCGTAGTAAAACAATAAGTGGCGATACCGCTACATAGCAGGCTCGGCGATAAGCGCATCCGGCGCGTTCTCCTTAACGGAAGCAATGCCGTTGTCGCGACCGCTTTCGCTCTCGTACATTTCACTGGTGCCGATGATCTGCCCGTTGCTAGCCTTCAGGTTGAAGTAAAACTTTCCGCTGGTGGAAGTCTTGCGGTCGTACCTGCTGTCATCCTGCGAGTTTTTTCGTACAGAATCCACCCCGTTGTCGCAACCAGCCCGCGAGGAATAGCCTTCGCTGCGTAAAATGGTCTGACCATTGCCGGCTTTCAGGTTGAACTGGTATTCGCCGTTGCTTCGTTTCGAGATTTCAAACTTTCCCATGGTAGTTTTCTTTTAAAGTTAGAAACACATTTTCAAACAGACAAGCTTCTCTGGCTGATTTTGATCATGGAGTTCCGGTCACTTACCCGCCACGCATACAAGAGCAAAAAGTGAAAGGAGGCGGATAGCGGGATGCATGGCGTAAATGGTTTGTTTCCGCTTCCTCCGAATGAACAACAGGCTGCCAGGTTTGGTTGATGATGTAGCTGGCGGACAATAGTTCTAAGTCCGCTACGAAGGGCCGCAGGCAGCCCGCCCGGGCGTGCTGAAGGCTGGCCGTCTATTGTGCTTGTGCATCTTGTGCTGATCGTTCCGGCAAAAGCTCACTCTCTCTACAGCGATCCACGAAGGGACAGGAAAGGTTCAATGCATCCGCAGTTGCTCCGCCAATTTCGGCGGGGCTACGTGGCAATAGGCCTTGGCGAGCGCTTCCTTCAACAACACGGCAGGAGTTTCGCGAAGCGAGAAGAGCGTCCATCCCTGCTTGCCCCATTTATTGGGAACGGGGTTGATGGCACCGGGTACGGCCGCGGAATAAGTGAATTGATCTGTTTCGGGCAACTTCAGGCAAACCCTTGCCTCGGCGGCGTTGTAGTTGGCAAAGATCTTCTTCCGCACGCGGAAAGACGTCTTGTCGAAGTGCGCGGCTTCGTCTGCTTCGGGGAAGGAAAGCGCCTGCTTGCGAAAGGTTGCGATCGTTGCCATCGTTGTGGGGCCTGGGTCGAAGGCTGGGTCCGTTACTTGATCCAGCAGAAGTAAATGAGTGCCCACACCGCCGCAAACGCACATCCGGCCAGCAGGTTGTTGCGTTGCTGGCGCAGGTCTTTCTTCACCAGCAGGTGGTATCCGATCCAGCCGGCGAACAACAGTAGAAATACGAGGGGGAAGAGAACACGCATACGGTTTGATTTATGGGAAGTTATTAAATCCCAGTGAGTGAGCAATCACCCCCTTGTACTGCTTCGTTGGTCGAAGTAGTTGCGAGCAGCGTGCGGGCAGCGTCGTCGGTGGCGAGGAGGGTATACACCGCAAGCGAAATGAAGCGACCATCCTTCCATTCGCAATCGCGGAGCATGCCTTCAAACGAAAAACCAAGCCGGTCCATCGCCCGCCTGCATGCCGCATTCTCGCTTTCCACAAGCCCTTCAATGCGGTGGAGATTCATCGTTTCAAATCCATAGCGGCAGATGGCGGGGATCGCTTCCTGCATGAAGCCCCGTCTCCAGTATTCGGGCAGCAGCCAGAAGCCGATCTCGGCCTTGCGGTGCTCCTTGTGCAAACCGTTGAGCCCGCCGGCACCATAAAATTCCTTGTTATCGGGCGAGCAAACTGCCCACCAGCGGCCGGTGCCCTCGCGTTCGAGCGTGGCAAAGAACTCCATCTGCGCCTTAGTAGCTTCGAGGCTGTCGTAGCGCACGCCGTAATACGGGATCACCTGCGGGTGCGAGAGGCCGCGGTACACGTTGGCCAGGTCGGAAGCGACGAAGGGACGGAGGTGGAGACGGGGGAGCAAGAGAGGATGTTAGATGTGAGATGTGAGATGTTAGATGTCGGATGTCTGTTGGGGCGGTAGGCTAAGACTTGTACTGCAGTTCTTTTTTCAGGAAAACGATCTGGCCGAGGTGGTAGTAGCTGTGTTCGATCATGCCGGCGATGTTGCGGTAATAGGAGCCGTAGCGCTCGGCAACGAAGTGCTCGTCCAAACGCTCTTCGGGCAGGGCCTCTATGAGCGTTGCAAGCGCTTCGGCGTCTCCTTTTATATGCGTTTGAAGTGCCTGCCAGTCGGCTTCCCCGGCGAGGGGCGGCAGCGCGAATGCGTCGCGGTCACTGCTTTCGAGCGGACCACCTTCGAGCACCTTGCGTTGTGCCGCAACGTAGAAGTGGATATGGTAGGTGAGCGCGGCAATGCTGTTGGCCGACAGTTTCCCTACGGCGGTTGCCAGTGCCCAGTCCACATCACTCAGCACGGCAAACAGGCTGGATTCGGTCCAGTTGCCGCCGAAATAGAATTCGCGTACCTGGCGGGCGAGTGCAGAAGCAATCATAGAAAGGCGTTTTGATGAAGTATGGATTTTCTGAATAAAAAAACGTTGTCATCACCTCCAACATCTCACATTTCACATCTCACATCTGACATTTCACATCTTACATCACTGGTAGTTTTTCAGCTTGAGCTCTTTCTTCACGATCACCATACCCGTATCGTTGCTCTCCGTTGAATAGGTTAGCGCCCACCCGGGGCGGGAAGGGAGGGGGTGCACGGGTGGCCATTCCTTTTCCTCCCACTGGATGCAATGCGTGGAAAGCGTATCCAGTGCGGGTTTCCAGCTGCCGTTGTGGAGCGTCCAGCTGTAGTAGCCGCGCCAGCAGCTGGTAAACCAGGAGGGGAGGAGGCCCAGCACGTCGCGGCGGTCGCCGTAGAGCGGGCCGAGGTTGTCGGGTGTGCCTCCGATGCACATCCGCACAGGAATCACCGGTATGGAGGGATCCGAGAATTTGATGGTTGCGGTGCAGCTGCTGTCGGCACAGGTCATCTCCTCACTGTCCACGCCCTGTGGGGCTTCGAGCCAGGCTTCTTCCTGCTTGCCGTCGCCGTTGAAGTCGCCCTTTACAAAGGTGCGTGTGGCTTCCGTCGGCTCCTGGGTGGGTGGTGGCGGCGGTGGCTGCTCGTTGTGGCTGTCGCCGCCATTGCAGGCGCCCAGCGCTCCACCAATGGCTACCAGCAGCAGAAACGGTATTCGGTTGTGCTTCATCGCGGTGAAGTTCGGAAAATTAATAAAGGCGGCGAAAGGCGGCGCCAAAATGCGCCACGATGTCGGTGGGAAGGAGGCTTTCGAGCGACTCCGTTTGCACCGCGCTATCCGCGGCCCGGCCGTGCAGCCACACGCCCAGCACGGCGGCGTCTTCGGCGCTGTATCCCTGTGCCAGCAACGCCGTAAGCAGGCCGGTCAATACATCGCCCGAGCCGCCCTTCGCCATGCCTGCATTGCCGGTGCTGTTGAAAAAACCGGTTCCGCCGGGCGTGGCAGTGAACGTATGATGCCCCTTCAATAAGATCACGCAGTGCAGGCGCGCAGCTTCGCGCAAAGCGGTCGCTACGCGGTCAAAATCGGAGGGGTGCGCGCCGAACAGCCGGTCGAATTCTTTGGGATGCGGTGTTAGAATAGATCCGGCAGGCACCCGTTGGAGCAGGTGCGGGTTGCGCGAAAGAATATTGAGCGCATCGGCGTCGACCACGAAGGATGCTCTTGTTGCTGTAAAATAGGCCGACAGTAGTTCTACGGTCACGGCGTCAGCGCCGATACCCGGGCCGATGCCGATGGCATTGTAGCGTTCGATATCCGGTGGCAGTTTTCTGAGCAGCCGGTCTTCGTTGTCGGGCAGCAGCATTGCCTCGGGCACGGTGCTTTGCATAATGGCGTAGCCGCAACCGGGAACGTGGCAGGAGAGGAGGCCAGACCCGCCGCGGAGGCATGCCTGTGCGGCCATCACCGCTGCGCCCATCTTTCCGTAAGCGCCCGCCACGAGAAGTGCGTGGCCATAGGTGCCCTTGTGGGCGAAACGATTGCGCGGGCGAAAAAGGCTGCGTGCACGTGCTTCGTCAACATATTCGAACGCACTGCGGGTGGTCGTACTGTATTCCGGCGAAAGCCCGATGTCGAGCAGCACGAGCTGGCCCACATATACGCCGTTCTCCTGCAGCAATTGCGCAAGTTTGGGCGCGCCGAAGGTAAGCGTGACGTCGGAGCTTACGATGGGGCCGGTGGAGGGCTCATCTGCCAGCATCCCGCTCGGAAGGTCGATGCTGACCACCTGCTGCGCATTTGCGTTGATGTATGCAGCCAGCGCCGCCGCAGGTCCTTGCAGGGGCGCATTGAGGCCCGTTCCAAACAGGGAGTCGATCACCACCGCGTCGGCCGGCAGGTGGGGAAGTTGGTTGCCATCGAGCAGCTCGATGCGGTCGGTCACCGTTTGCAGGCGCTGTAGATTTTGCAGGAAGTCGGGCGAGCCGCTCTTGCCGCTGTCCAGTATAAATACGGAGGCTGATCGTCCGTAGTCGATGAGCTGCCGCGCGATGGCGAGGCCGTCGCCGCCGTTGTTGCCGTTGCCGCAAAAGATGTAAAAGGGATGTACTCCCGCAAACCGCTCCAGTAGCCAGCGCGTGCAGGCCGCTGCTGCACGCTCCATCAATTCGATGGAAACGATGGGCTCGTGGGCGATGGTGTAGGCGTCCCAGGCGCGGGTTTGTTCGGCGGAGAAGATTTTCACGGTTTAAAGATAATTAAGTCACCGTCCCTGCCACCCTTCGGCTGCGCTCAGGTGCATCCCTGCCACCCTTCGGCTGCGCTCAGGTGCATCCCTGCCACCCTTCGGCTGCGCTCAGGGTGACAGGGGGTGACCCTTCCTTCGGCTGCGCTCAGGGTGACAGGGGCTTAGCCTTCTTTCGGCTGCGCTCAGTCTGTGCCTGCCACCCTTCGGCTGCGCTCAGGGTGACAGGGGGCGACCCTTCTTTCGGCTGCGCTCAGTCCGTGCCTGCCACCCTTCGGCTGCGCTCAGTCCGTCCCTGCCACCCTTCGGCTGCGCTCAGGTGCATCCCTGTCACCCTTCGGCTGCGCTCAGGGTGACAGGGGGCGACCCTTCTTTCGGCTGCGCTCAGGGTGACAGGGGGCGACCCTTCCTTCGGCTGCGCTCAGGGTGACAGGGGGTGACCCTTCTTTCGGCTGCGCTCAGTCCGTGCCTGCCACCCTTCGGCTGCGCTCAGGGTGACAGGGAATTATTCTCCTGCTCCCGCTGTCATGGTGAGCGTAGCCGAACCAGACAGCGGCCTTTGGTGAGCGCAGCCGAACCATGACAGCCGCTCACTCTTCGCCTTCCTGCTGCTTCCCATCGTAATTGCCAAACGCATTGTACAGCGCGCGGGCGAAGGGATATACCGCCGGGTTGAACTTGTTGCTGAGGATGATGACCGTGCCCTGCTCGTGCGTGAGGCGCGCGAAGGCGGAGTTGAAGCCATGCCAATGGCCATTGTGGTAGATCACCTGCTTGTCTTTGGGTGCTTTCAGCAGCCGCCAGCCGAGGCCGTAATTGTGCATCGAAGGACGCTCGTTGCTGTTGGGTGTCGCTGCACTGTCGGCCATCGCCTTGCCCAGCACAAGCCCCTGATACCAGGCCTGGTCCCACTTGAGCAGGTCCTGAGGCGTGGAGTATACGTTCTTGTCGCCATAGGGTCCATCGCTGAAGTCGAGGATCCAGGGTGCATTTCCGCGGTTGTATGACTGGTTGAACGTAGCGTCGTTGACAGTTTTGACGTAGGTGTGGGTCATCCCGAACCGATCGAAGAAATTCTTCTTCATGTAAGCGGGGAACTTCTCGCCGGTAACTTTTTCCACGATCGAAGCCAGCAGCACGTAGTTGGTGTTGCAATAGCTGAAGTGCACATCGGGACGATAGGAGCGCGGCACGTTCCAGGTGAGGAGCGTGTTGACGATGTCTTCGTTGGTCGCCAGCTTTTTGCGGTCCCAGCGCTTGTCCTTGTCCATATAGTACAAGTAGTTGGGCAGCCCGCTGCGGTGGTTGAGCAGCATCCGCACCGTGACGGGGTAGGGGAAGCCTGGGAAGTATCTCGAAACGGAATCGTTGAGCCCCACCTTTCCTCTTTCCACCAGTTGCAGCACGGCCGCGGCGGTGAATGGCTTCGACGTAGAAGCGATCTGCAGTGGCGTTTCGGCGGTCAGCGAGTCGCGCGTTTTGAAGTCGCGGAAGCCCTGGTAGTGCTCATACACGGGCACGCCGTTCTTGGCGATGAGGATGCCGCCGCTGAAGTTGCGCAGGAAACCGGTGCGCTGAATGAAGGACTCGATCGCGTCGTGGTAGCGTTTTTTCTCGGCCTCCGGAAGCTCGCCCGGCGGCTTGAGTGCGCGCATTTCGGTGCTGTCTACCGCTTCGATCTTAACGTTCGACCCCGAGCCATTGCATCCGCCCAACAGAGTGAGCAGGAGGCATGCGGCGGGTAAGGATTTATGTAGGTTCATCAGGTTAAATAGGGGAAAGGGGGCGAAGTTAGGGTTCAGGAAGTTTAGGAGTTTAGGAGGTTTAGGAGTTGTTCGATACCGACGCATGGTGTTGCAAAGGCATGCTCCATACTGCGCACTGCGGCTGAACCGGCTAAACCTCTAAACTCCTAAACCCTTTTAACCCTTTTATTTGCAATATGAATACCAGCTACCCGAAGGAGAAGATCAACATCCTGCTGCTCGAGAATGTGAGCGAGAAGGCAGCAGATAATTTCCGGAGGGCGGGCTATACACAAGTGCGCAAACTCACGCGCGCGCTGCCCGAAGAAGAACTGATGCAGGAGCTGCGCAATTGCCACCTCCTCGGCATCCGCTCCAAAACGCAGCTGACCGCGCGGGCGCTGGAAGCCGCCGAGCGCCTGCAGGCAGTGGGCTGTTTTTGCATCGGCGTCAACCAGGTAGACCTCGAAGCCGCAACGAAGAGCGGCGTAGCCGTATTCAATGCGCCCTACAGCAACACGCGTTCGGTGGCCGAGCTCGTCATCGGCGCAGCCATTATGCTGATCCGCCGCGTACCCGATAAGAACCGCGCTGCACACGAGGGTATCTGGAAAAAAGAAGCCTCCGGCGCCTATGAGCTCCGCGGCAAAACGCTCGGCATCATCGGTTACGGCAACATCGGCTCGCAGGTGAGCGTGCTGGCCGAAGCACTCGGTATGAAGGTGCTTTTTTACGACATCGAAACGAAGCTCCCGCTGGGCAACGCCTCCGATGCCCGTAGCCTGAAAGCCTTGCTGGGCGCGGCCGACGTGCTGACCATCCATGTGCCCGAAACGGAGCAGACGCGCAACCTCCTCAACAAGACCAACCTGAGGTGGCTGAAGAAAGGTGCCATCGTGATCAACTATGCGCGCGGCGAAGTGATCGAATTGGTCGCGCTGCGCAAGGCCCTCGAAAGCGGCCACGTGGGGGGCGCTGCCGTGGATGTATTTCCGATCGAGCCCGAGAAAAATGGCGACCGGTTTGAAACGCCGCTGCAGGGCTTGCCCAACGTTTTGCTCACGCCGCACATCGGCGGTTCCACCGAAGAGGCGCAGGTGAATATCGGCGAAGACGTCAGCAGCAAGCTGTTGCAATACCTCGAAAAGGGCTCCAGCCTTGGTTCGCACTCGATCCCAGCGCTTGCTTTGCCCCCGCAGGAAGGGGCGCACCGCATCCTGCACATCCACCGCAATGTTCCCGGCGTACTTTCGCAGATCAACGGACAACTCTCGCAGCACCGGATCAATATCGTGGGGCAATACCTGAAGACGAACGATGCCATCGGCTATGTAGTGGTAGATGTGGACAAGCAGCTTTCGAAGCGGGCCCTGAGCCTGCTGAAGGAAGTTCCGGAGACCGTCAAGGTGCGATTATTGTATTGATCGGGTAGCGTTTGTAAACGACCCATCTATGAAAGTAGTCATCGTCGGAGCAGGCTTTGCCGGCCTCCGTCTAGCCCGGAAGCTGAATAACAAGGAAGGTTTTGAAGTACTGCTGATCGACAAGTTCAACTACCACCAGTTCCAGCCGCTCTTCTACCAGGTGGCCACCGCCGCCCTCGACGCTTCCAACATTTCCTTTCCATTGCGCAAGGCTTTTCATAAGAGCCGCAACGTGCGCATCCGCGTGGAGGAACTGAAGCAGGTGCTCCCGGCCGAAAAGAAGATCATCACCGAGTCGGAGACGCTCGATTATGACGTGCTCGTGCTGGCGCTCGGAGCCGACACCAACTTCTTCGGCAATCAGAACGTGATGACCAACGCCTTCCCGATGAAGTCGACCGTGGAGGCGATCCAGCTGCGGCACCGGTTCATTCAGAATTTCGAAGATGCGGTGCGGGCCGACAATCCCGAAGACCGTGCGCGGCTGATGAATGTTGTGATCGCCGGCGGCGGACCAACAGGAGTGGAGCTGGCAGGAGCGCTTGCGGAGATGAAGAAATACGTGCTTCCTTCGGACTACCCTGAGCTGGATTTCAACCAGATGAAGATCATGCTGCTTGATGGCGGCGACCGGCTGCTGGGCGCGATGGACCCGAAGTCGTCGGCGGATGCGCAGCATTACCTCGAAAAGCTCGGCGTCGAAGTACACCTTAAATCCATCGTCAAAGACTATGATGGACGCAGCGTGCAAATGGCCGACGGCGCGAACATTCCGTCGGAGCTTGTGATCTGGGCTGCCGGCATCCGTGGTAATGTTCCGGAAGGCATCGACAAAAGCCTCGTGGTGCGCGGCAACCGCATCAGCGTCGACCGTTACAACAAAGTGCAGGGCCTCGATAGCGTTTACGTGCTCGGCGACCTGGCCGCGATGGTGACGCCGCAGTATGCCAATGGGCACCCGCAGGTGGCTTCGGTAGCCATTCAGCAGGCGGAGTTGCTGGGACGCAACCTTGCAGCGATGCAGCAGGGCGGTGCGCTCAAAGAATACGAATACAAAGACAAGGGCTCGATGGCTACGGTGGGACGCAACCTTGCCGTGGTGGACGTGCCGAAGCCGAAGCTCCATTTCCGGGGCCTTTTTGCCTGGCTGATCTGGATGGGGCTACACTTGTTTCTCATCCTCGGTGTGAAGAACAGGCTGTTCGTGTTCCTCAACTGGGTGTACAGCTATATTACCTACGACCAGAGCCTGCGGCTGATCTTCAAAGAATTTTACCGGCCGAAGCAGCCGACTGATCCGGTGAAGCAGGCGGAGGTGAATGCGTGAGTCGGGAATCCTCAATCGTGAATCGTCGATCGGGAATCGGCAAGGCTGGCGCCGGTAGGGGGCGGCCTGCGGCCTTGGGGAAGGAAGACACGACAACGCGACGAACGCGGATGCAATGATTCACAGTACTGCTCGTTGTCCTTTTTCTTTGCGCCGTCGCGTCTTTGCGGCTTTGCGTGATTTGTGGACGAAGGCCACCCAATTTAATTTTCAATATTTTTTGGAAGTTTGAGAATTGCCAGCTTACCTTAGCATCATGAAACTAGTGGAAGCGAAAGCAGCGTTCATTCAAACCTGGGCTAGGCTCGGAACGGAGTGGGGTATCAGCCGGAGTATGGCGCAAGTGCACGCGCTGCTGCTCGTTTCGGATAAGGCCCTCAGCACCGAGGATGTGATGCAGGAGCTGCAGATCTCGCGGGGAAACGCCAATATGAATCTGCGCGAGCTGGTTACCTGGAATCTTTTGTACCGGGAATTGGTGCCGGGTGAGCGACGCGAATTTTTCCGGGCGGAGAAGGATATCTGGGAAGTGGCCAAGCGCATTGCCCGCGAGCGGAAGCGCCGCGAGCTGGAGCCGCTGCTGCGCGAATTGGATGTGCTGAAGCAGGTGGACGATCCGGCCGAACCGGGCGCACAAAGCTTCGTGCATACCGTGCAGGACATCCGGGGCTTCGTTGCAAAGGCAGACAAGGGCCTGGAAAGGATGCTGCAAGCCGATGAGAACTGGTTTTTCGGAACGATCCTGAAGCTACTCAAGTAGCTTTTTATTTCATTACATGTTTCAATAAATATTGAAAGTATGAAAACATTGAAAGAACATACAATTCTGTACGACGCAGTTTGCCCGATGTGCACGCTGTACACGGGAGCTTTTGTAAAAGGGAAATTCCTGGATGAGCAGGGGCGTGCACCCTACCAAAGCCTTAGCCCGGGCAGCTGTCCGGCGCTCGACCGCGACCGTGCGGTGAATGAGATCGCGCTCTTGAACCGCCGCACCGGCGAGGTGACGTACGGTGTTGCCAGCCTCTTCAAGATCCTGGCGTACCGGTGGCCGGCACTCCGCCTGCTGTTTGATTGGCGGCCGTTTGCCTGGTTCATTCAGCGCCTCTATTCCCTCATTAGCTACAACCGGCGCGTAATCATGCCTGCTGCCGGCGAAGCCGCCGGGGCAGCGCCCGCGTTTCACCGCGGCTGGCGGGCCGCATGGATCGGGCTCTGCTGGCTGCTGACGGCGTTCGTGTTGCAAAACTATTCAGTTCGCATGCAGGGGCTGGTGCCCGGCGGAGCGCCTTGGCGCGAATACCTCGTGTGCGGGGGCCAGGTTCTGTGGCAGGGAGCGCTGGTCATGCGCCTCGCGCGGGAGCGCACGTGGGACTACCTCGGAACGATGATGACCGTATCGCTTGCCGGTGCCATTGCGTTGGCGTTGCTCGCCCTGCTGCAAGACATAGTCGGACTGGCCGATCCGATGGTTGCGGCAAGTTGCTTTTGCGCCATCGCCGGGCTGATGCTGGCCGAACACGCACGCCGCTGCCGCCTCTTTGAACTGCCGTGGGGCGTAACCATCGGCTGGGTGTTGTACCGCCTTTGCATACTCTACCTGATTAGCAAGTAAACTATGAATACCATTAAGTATCAAAAGATAGTAATTGCGGGTGGCACGGGTTACCTGGGTACAGTCTTAGCCCGTCCCTTCCGGTTTACCTGCCGCCGGCTGGTGATCCTGACGCGCGAAGCGCATGCCGATACGGACAACATACGGTTTGTGCAATGGGATGGCAAATCGCCGGGCGACTGGTGCCGCGAGCTGTACGATGCCGATGCCATTATCAACCTTTGCGGCAAGGAAGTCGATTGCCGCTACACGGCCGAAAACCGGGCCCGTTTGCATGCTTCACGGCTGCTGCCAACGCGAGCCCTGGCGCAGGCGGTAGCAGATTGCAGCGTGCCGCCACGCGTATGGCTGAATGCTTCATCGGCCACCATTTACCGGCATGCCGACGACGGGGCGCAGCAGGAAGACAACGGCGCTATCGGCACCGGGTTTTCCGTAGAGCTTTGTTGTGACTGGGAAGAAGCGTTTTTCCGCACAGAGACCGCAGCCACACGAAAGATCGCGCTCCGCACCAGCTTTGTGCTCGGACGCGGCGATGGCGCATTTAAGAAACTCCGGGCACTGGTCACGGCCGGACTGGGCGGGCGCCAGGGATCGGGCCGGCAGATGGTGAGCTGGATCCACGAGCAGGATTTTGCCTGGGCCGTGGAGTGGCTGATCGCAAACCCGCACGCCGAAGGTGCCTTCAACGTGACGGCCCCGAACCCGGTGCGCAACGCTGAAATGATGCGAACCATCCGGAACGCCTGCGGGATTCCGTTGGGCATTGCGGCACCGGCCTGGCTGCTGCGATGGGCCGCACGGATCATCGGAACGGAGCCCGAACTGATGCTTAAGAGCCGGTGGGTGCTCCCGCAAAAGTTGACCTCCGGCGGCTTTCGTTTTTATTATGAAACGCTGGAGCATGCGGTGCAGGACCTCGTGGCGACACGGGTTTAAATGCTCATTATAAACGAATTAGGACGAATTCCCGCTTTCCCAGGCGCCCATCGCAAATAATGCAAAACAGCCTATAATTTATATTATGTTAAACAGGTTCACGGGAGCTTTTCCTTTGGTTCATTTGCTCAATGCTCATCACCTCCTTCAAATGAAAATGCCGGTCCTCGCAGACCGGCATTCCTTTTTTCATTTATTGAACGTTACTTGATCGCCTTGGACTTGTTGTCCCACTTCGTCGCCTCAGCATCGTTCTTCTTATATTGGTAAGCAGCCACGATGGAATTGATGACGAATTTGTAGTTGGCCTTGTCCGACGGAGTCATGTCCGTCTTTGCATCATAGAGCGCCGCGGTCTTGAGTGCCTGCGCCAGCATTGCCTCGTATGCGCTTGCAACAGCTTTGTTCGCATCTGCTTTACGCTTCACATCTTCGGGCTTCGTTCCTTTCACTGCTTTCGCGGCAGTTTCGAGGTCACCGGTGCGGTATGTGAGGTGTTGCGTGTAAATGTGGTTCCAACGAACATCCGACGGGTTGTTTCCCACAATGATGTCGAGCGCTGCCGTCAGCTCCTCCTGGCGTTTGGAAGCGTCGGCAGGAACATCCTTATACGTATAGTTGAACAGTTCTACCACGTACGTCTCGGCAACGTCCATGTTCCTGGGATCGCGCTGGAACATCTCCTTGTACGTAGCGATCTTGGTCGGCTTGTCGCCTTTCACGCTCTGCAGCTCCCAAGCATCCCACCAGGGATCTTTCGGAAACAGCTCTTTACCGATTTTGGTATACTTGTCTTTGTTGGCAATGTCCTTCTTGTCGCTGTAGTAACGCACCAGGTACTGATACACGCCAATCATCGTCGTGTCGGGCATGCGGCGGTCGGCAATCTGAACATAGTAGCGAACGGCGGCGTCTTTGTTATCATAGCTTTCTGCTGCATAGCCTGCATAAAGCGTAGCCGTCGTATCGAAGGTTTGCGAAATGATCTTGGCCTTCTTCAGGTAATCAAACGCCTCGAGCGCGTTTGCGAAATGATATTCGGCCAGCTGGAACTGCTTGCCCTGAAGATTCTTGATGCCTGCATTGAGGTAAGAGTTGTAAATGCCGGCAGCAGTCTGGTGGCTTTCCAGGATCGACGACAGGTATTGACGGCTTTCATCCTTCACGCCTGCCTGGATGTTCACATACTGTTGCATTGCGATAAGCGCCTGGCGCGCGGCGGCGGTATCGGTGGCCTGCTTGCTGATGATCGCATAAATGCGGGCGCGGGTAAACCAATAATCGGCATTCCCGCCCGCTTTCGGGTCGGTGGAAGCCTTGTCGATCTCCGTACGGGCTTCATCAATCTTATCTTCCTTGAGGTAGCCCATCGCCTTGTCCACGGATTTCTGTGCAAACAGCGAGCTGCTGCCAACAAGCAAGAGGGCCATTACGATCAATTTGCGCATTTGTCTGATTTTAATGTTCTGAGTGTTTAAGGGTCTCTGAGTTTCTTTTTCCATTTCCGTGTTTACGAAGTTGCCTCTTCATCAGATGCATTTTCGGCCGCATCCGTTGTATCGCCCGGAGGAACGTTGCCTTCCACAACCGCCGTTTCTGCACCTTCCGCTCCTTCCCCATCGGCTGTCAGGCCGATCTCGTCCTGAACGTCGATGCGGGTGATGGCTGCGATCTCGTCGCCTTCGTCGATGCGGATCAGCTTGACGCCCTGCGTGGCGCGCCCCAACTCGCGGATGTCGGCCACCTTCATACGGATGGTGATGCCGCTCTTGCAGGTGATGATGAGGTCTTCGCTTTCCTTCACGTCGAGGATACCTACGAGCGCGCCGGTCTTGTCGGTGACGCTGATGGTCTTCACGCCTTTGCCACCGCGGTTGGTGATGCGGTATTCTTCCACAGATGTGCGTTTGCCGAAGCCTTTTTCGCTTACCACCAGCGTCGTGCGCTCCGGTGTTTGCGGGTTCACGCATACCATGCCTACAACTTCGTCCTTGCTGTCGTCTACTTCAATGCCCGTAACGCCGATGGCGCCGCGGCCGGTCGGACGAACTTTCGTTTCGGGGAAGCGGATCGCGCGGCCGCTCTTCACGGCCATCATGATATCGCACTTGCCGTCCGTCATGCGGGCTTCCAGAAGCTGGTCGCCTTCCACGATGGTGATGGCATTCACGCCGGTTGCGCGTGGACGGCTGAAATCTTCCAGCGCCGTCTTTTTGATCACGCCCTGCTTCGTGCAAAGAACGATGTAGTGGCCCGAAACGAAATCGAGATCACGCAGGTCTTTAACGTCAATAACGGCGCGGATCTTATCGTCCTGTGCCAGCTGTAGCAGGTTCTGGATGGCGCGGCCCTTGGTGCCCTTCTCCCCTTCCGGTATCTGGTATACATTGAGCCAGTAGCAACGTCCTTTCTCGGTAAAGAACAACATCGTATGGTGCGTGGACGCTACAAACAGGTGTTCGATAAAGTCTTCCTCGCGCGAGCGGCTGCCGATGGCGCCACGTCCGCCACGCTTCTGCGCGCGGAACTCGGTAGCGCTGGTGCGCTTGATGTAGCCCAGGTGCGAAATGGTGATGACGGCGTCTTCTTCCTTGATGAAATCCTTGATGTTCATCTCGTTCTCGAGGAAGGAGATCTCGCTGCTGCGCTCGTCGCCGAACTTGTCTTTCACTTCCTGCAGTTCGTCCCTGATCACCTGGAAGCGGAGGCCTTCGTCGGCCAGGATGGCTTCGAGGCGCGCGATGAGTTCCATCAACTCGTCGTATTCCTGCTTGATCTTGTCGCGCTCCATGCCGGTAAGGCGCTGGAGGCGCAGTTCCAGTATCGCCTTGGCCTGGATCTCGTCGAGTCCCCAGCCGGCGCTCACAAGGGCTTCCTTGGCTGTTTCGGGCGTGGAAGAAGAGCGGATGAGGGCGATCACTTCGTCGAGGTGATCGAGCGCAATGAGGTAGCCCTGGAGGATGTGGGCCTTCTTGCGGGCCTCGCGCAGCTCGTATTGCGTGCGGCGCACCACCACCTCGTGGCGGAATTCGATGAACTCGGAAATGAGGTCTTTCAGGCTTAGCACCCTCGGACGTCCTTTCACGATGGCTACGTTGTTGATGCCATAGCTCGTTTGCAGTTCGGTGAACTTATAAAGCTGGTTGATGACAATATTGGCTACCGCGTCGCGCTTGAGGTCGAGTACGATACGGGTGCCTTCCTTGTTGTTCGATTCGTTGTTGATGTGGGCGATGCCTTCGATGGTCTTGTCGTTCACCAGCTGGCCCACGCGGTCGCAAAGGGCATCCCGGTTTACCTGGTACGGAACTTCCGTGATGATGATCTGCTCGCGGCCGGAGCTTTTCGTTTCCACGTGCAGCTTGCCGCGCAACACGCAGCGTCCGCGGCCCGTGAGGTACGCCTGCTTGATTCCTTCCATGCCGTAAATGAGGCCGCCGGTGGGGAAGTCGGGTGCCTTCACGTATTGCATCAGTTCTTCCACGGTGATGTCGCGGTTTTCGATATAGGCCACGCAGCCGTCGATCACTTCGTTGAGGTTGTGCGGAAGCATGTTGGTGGCCATACCCACGGCGATGCCGCTGGAGCCGTTGAGGAGCAACTGCGGGATGCGCGTTGGCAGCACGGTAGGCTCTTGGAGCGTATCGTCGAAGTTGAGCTGGAAGTCGACGGTTTCCTTGTCGATGTCCGCCAGCATATTTTCCGCAATGCGGTGCATGCGGGCTTCGGTATAACGCATCGCCGCCGGTCCGTCGCCGTCCTGCGATCCATAGTTACCCTGGCCGTCGATGAGCATGTAGCGCATGCTCCACTCCTGGGCCATACGCACCATCGCGTCGTACACGGAGGAGTCGCCGTGCGGGTGATACTTACCCAGCACTTCACCCACGATACGTGCAGATTTTTTATAGGGACGGCTATAGCCCATACCGAGCTCGTTCATCGCAAACAGGATGCGGCGGTGTACGGGCTTGAGTCCGTCGCGCACATCGGGCAGGGCACGCCCTACGATCACCGACATCGAGTAGTCGATGTAAGCGGTTTTCATCTGCTCTTCGATGTTGACGGGGATGATGCGGTTGAAGTCGTTTGTTTCTTGCGGCAACAGTGTTTCTTCCATTCGTTCAGCTTATAAAATGAGGTCCGCAAATTTACCGATTCGGCCCCGGAAAACCGAGAAAAGGGGCCTTCTTTATCACCGCTTTCGGCCCGTTTATCCACAAGGGCGTGTTAATGTTGATAACCGTCCCTTACAGCCGGTTTTTGAGAGAATCCGGAACGTTCCGATTGCAGTAAAATTTCTGGCATTCCGTTCGCATTATCCAACCCGGATTTGAATTGAACGCTGACCCATGAAAGAATACCTGTTGCTTCGAACGAATGAACAATCCGGCCCCTACTCCATCGCTGCCCTGCAGCAACTGCCGCTGCGCCCGGCCGACCTCGTGTGGGTGGAGGGCGAAAGCGAACGCTGGGAGCCGGTGACGGAACGCCCCGAATTAATAGGCTTTGTGGTGGCGGAACCCCGCCGCGACCTCCCGCAAACCACGCGCGCATCGGTGCCGGAGCCAGAGCCGGTTGTGCTCGTTGCGCCCGAGATCGCCGTGCGTACGGAGACGGCGCGCCCCTTTCGTTTTGAATCAGGCAGCCGCCAGGCAGCAGGCGGACTGTGGATCGGTGCACTTTTCCTCTGCCTCGTGGGCGGTGCGGTGGTGGTGAAGAAAGTGATCGAAAACGGCCAGGCGCTGGCGCAGACTTCCGCCGCAGCACTTTCAACCGAGCCCCTGCCGGGGGCGAGCAACGACGAAGAGGGGTCGGGAATAGCTTACCGGAACGCGCTGAAAACGGAAACCGTGCGCAAGGAGCACAAGCCCGATGCGGCCGACCTGCGCCTGCACGATCTGCGCAAGCTGGTACACGTGGTGACGAACACCAGCAAGGAAGGCCTGTTCGAAGGCATCAACGACCTGCAAATCCGCATTCAGAATACATCCGTCTACACACTCAGCCAGGTGAACATCGAAGTGTCGTACCGTGAACGGGGAGCGACCCAATGGCACAAGGAAATCTATAGTGTCAATGGCGTGCAGCCCAAAAGCAACAAGATCCTGGTCGTTCCTCCGGTGGAGCGGGGAGCCCGCGTAAAGTATCGCCTCGTTGGTGTTGAATCGGTGGCGACCCCCACGCACACACCCGCATAACACGGACGATATTGAATCGTTGATCGCCGATTGCGCTCGTTGTCCTGGAAAATAAATCAGACAACCGGGATCAGCCATCGGAGATTGCTTTTCTTTGGGTCATGAAGAAGATCCTGCTCTTCGGTGCCGGCAAATCGGCAACGGTGCTCATTGATTACCTGTTGCAGCATGCGCTGAGCGAGAATTGGACGGTAACGGTCGTGGATGCCAACCTCGCGCTGGCAGAAGAAAAGATCGGTCATGCACTCGGCGGAGAAGCACGTTCCTTCGACGTTTCAGACGCCGCGCTCCGGCAGCAACACATCGCCGCCTGCGACCTCGTCATCTCTCTTCTTCCCCCCTCCCTTCACTTTTTGGTAGCGCAGGATTGCATCACGCTCGGCAAGCATCTCCTCACGGCCTCCTACGTTGACGACAACATGCGCAGCCTCGCCGATGCGGCCTCGGAAAAAGGACTGCTCTTTCTCTGCGAGATGGGACTCGATCCCGGTATCGATCATATGAGCGCAAAAAAACTCATCGATCATATTCATGCCGAGGGCGGCAATATCACTTCCTTTCATTCGCATTGCGGCGGACTCGTAGCACCCGAAAGCGATAACAATCCCTGGCACTACAAGATCTCCTGGAACCCACGCAACGTGGTGTTGGCCGGAAAGGCCGGTGCGGTGTACAAAGACAAAGGCTCGGAAATGCAAATGCCCTATGAAGGACTCTTTGCCGAGAAACGCTTTGTGCAGTTGCCCGGGTATGAGCAAATGTGCTGGTATCCCAACCGCGACTCGCTCTCTTACATTCCCATCTACGGGCTGGAAAGCTGTCCCACCTTCATTCGCACCACTTTGCGCTACCCCGATTTTATCTATGGCTGGAAGAACGTGATCGAGCTCAGGTTGACCGACGAAACGCCGGCTTACGATACCGATGGAAAAACCCTTTCAGAATTCTTCCACGAGCACCTCGAGAAGCATGGCTTCGGCGGCTGGCTGCAGCAGCGCATGAGCGACCAGTTTGAAATGAGCAAGAAGATCCTGCAGGACCTGATGAATATCGTAGAACTACAGGATGAAGTTTCGGGCGTGAGCGATGAGCGCGTGGAGCAGTTCATGATGGTGAACGAGAAAGGCTCGCTCCAGGACGTTGACCTCGAAGAACTGAAAACAAACGCCGCCGCTACCGTGGCCATGAAGATGCACGACGCGAAGCTGACCCTCAGCCAGCTGTTCTTCCTCGGCCTCGACGATAAAACAACGAAGATCAACCGTGGGCGGTGCAGCGCTGCCGATGTGCTGCAGTTCGCACTCGAGCGCAAGCTAGCTCTTCAACCCGGCGATCGCGACCTTGTGGTGATGCTCCACGAGATCGGTTACGAGCTTAATGGCCGCAATTACAATGCGCGGAGCTGGTTTGCTCTCGAAGGTGCCGACGACCGGCATACGGCCATGGCGAAAACGGTGGGCTTACCGCTCGGTATAGCCGCACGCCTGCTACTCAACGGAACGCTGAAGGAACGAGGGCTGCACATCCCCGTAACGGAATCTTTCTATCGCCCCGTGCTTGCGGAGCTCGAACAATGGGACGTGATCTTTACCGAAGAAATACGGTCGCAGTCATAAGCGGCATCAAAGGGAGCTCGGCTCGTTGAAAGGTTGCACAGTGTTGAACTGCTCCGCAAACCGGCGCTGTTCGATCAGCTTTCGCTGCTTGTTCAGTTCCACCCAATAGATGATCCAGCACACCAGCGCACCGAAGCCAATGAAGCTGCCTATGATCGGGATCCAGGCGCACACAGCGCAAATGCAGTAGGCCATTCCAATGGAACGCGTTGGTTTTTCCTTTTGATTGTAGAGAGTCGGGGCTTCCGAGTACCCGCCGTTCTCGAAACTGAACTGGCTGGTATTGAGCTCCAGGTGCAGCGAGTCGGCGATGCGGTTGACCACGATGAACGCCCAAACACTGCCAAAAAGCGGGATCAATTGCAGCCATACCTCGCCCGGTGTCATTTTGCGATTATGCGGCTGAATGGCTTTGAGCGTGTTCTGCTGGCTGAGCAGGAAAAGAATCATCACCACCAGCCAGATGAGGAAGAAAATGCCGGCGAAAATGAGCACACCCACCAGCAGTCCGGTATCCGTATCGTTCATAAATGCAGTTTGAATGGATGATCGAATATAAGAAAGCGATCACACGCAGGATGCAAGGAGCCCGGCCAGTGTGCGCATTCCTTCCGTAGCAGGTTGCTCAATCACGGTGAGGTTGCGCAAGGTTGTAGGAGGTACTCTCTTGTCTACGATGAACTTCGGCCGGTCGGGGTGCACGAAGTCTACGAGCCCGGCCGCGGGGTATACCACCAGCGATGTGCCCACGATTACAAACAGGTCGGCGGAGCTGGCAATGCGCGCGGCTTCGGTGATGAGCGGAACCGGCTCTTCAAACCAAACGATGTGGGGGCGCATTTGTCCGCCGTCGTGCGCCTTGTCGCCCAAATGGATGTCGCCATCGATGGGATACACCAGCGTTTCATCGTCCGCGCTGCGCATCTTCCGGATCTCGCCATGCAGGTGCAGGATGTTGGTAGAACCGGCGCGTTCGTGCAGGTCGTCGATGTTTTGCGTGATGATCTGAACGTCGAAAATTTGTTCAAGTGCTGCAAGAATGCGGTGTGCTTCGTTCGGTTGGGCCTCCAGCACGTTGCGGCGGCGCATGTTGTAGAAGTCGAGCACCAGCGCCGGGTTTTTCTTCCAGCCGCGTGGCGTCGCTACCTCTTCCAGATCGTAACCCTCCCACAGTCCATCCGAGTCGCGAAAGGTTTTCAAGCCACTTTCTGCCGATATGCCGGCACCGGTGAGGACGACGAGTTTTTTCATGGGGAAGGTTTGGAAGGTTCCTGAAGGTTCCTGGGGGTTCCTGACGGTTTTGAAAGGTTTTCAAAAGTTTTGAAAGGTTGGCCGGTCCCTCACCAATAAACCGCTGAACCAATATACCAATAAACAAAAATACTGCAGGCCTGTAAGCCGGATTCTGTATCTCGCCTGAGACGAGACCGCCATCATTTATCTGGGACGCCCATTGCTGGTCGCCTCGAGCTGCCTACCCTGGAACCGGCCCGCCGCGTGTGCCCGAAGGCGGATGTGGCGAACAGTGACGAGCAGCCACTAACGATTCCTATACATGGCATTTCAGCGCGCAAGGTTTACCCGCGTCGCACCTTCCGATGCGGCGCCGTGGGCTCTTACCCCACGTTTTCACGATCACCCTCACTTCCCCCCTGGCGTTGAAGCGCAGGCGGGCTGTGACGAATTCAGGCGTTGCCGCCCGAACGAAGGCTCCTATTTTCTGTGGCACTGGCTCGATCCCGGCTCTCGCTTGTGGCGAGGCGGAATGTCCCGCCGTTAGCGGGATGCGCTGCCCTGTGCTGTCCGGACTTTCCTACCCCAACCAAAAGCTGGGATCGATGGCGCGGCCTGCAGTGGCGCGAAGGTACCGCTAATTTGGAAGCGCCCCTAGCCCTCCGAAACCCCTGATATGACGCCTTTTTAATTAGTGTACTTTTGCAGCTGCAACCACCTCTAAAACGACTGCATGATCAGAAATCTACTCTGCATCTTCCTTTTATGTTCCCTCAACGCCTCCTCACAAATACAATGGGATAGCACGAGGACGACCATCGACACGATCGCATCGGCCGGCGGCTCGTTCAGCGTGTCGTCGGGTTGGACGTTTGCCACAGCAGAAGAATACGACGAGTCGGACTTCATACAGGCCAAGGTGGACCAGTTCTATGTAAGCGTGGAGCGACGCCCCGATTCGCTTGCATCGGTTCGTTGGCGGCTCGTGCAGCAGCGACTGCGCGCCGACGAGGTGTTTCTGGATTTTCTTTTTACCGAGTTCAACGACCAGCCTTGCTACATCACATCGGTCATCCGTTCCACCGGCATCCCGCAGGTGGTGGTGGTGCCCGCGCTCAAAGATGCGGCGCGAACGACGGCAGCTTCGGCAGCCGTGCGCGGCATCGAAACGGCCAACGCGCAGGTGGCCGGCTCCTACATGTCTTACAAAAACCTGCTGGCGCACATCGAGCCGAAACTTAGCGGCGCACGCACCATTTACTACTCTACGAGCAACGATCTCAACCTCGTGAACCTTAAATTTCTAAAGGGCAACGACGGCAAATGCCTCTTCGAAAAGTTCGACCTCGTTCGTCTCCACTCCGGCGCGTCCTTTCTAGGCAACGGGCAACGGCTCACATTTCCAAAACGAATGAAAGTACTGTTGGTGGGCAACGTAGACTATAACTGCGGCGAAGATGGAGAGCCCTTCTGGGACGCGCTCCCCGGCTCGAAGGTGGAGATTCGCAACATTGCCGGCATGCTCAGAAGCAGCCACCAGGTAGATGTGCTCGACTCCTGCCGCGCCACTGAGGCCCGCTTCGTTGAAGCTGTTAACAAAACGCGCTACGACATCGTGCACCTTGCCACGCACGGGTTCTATTTCCCGCCCGGCGGCAGTCAGCGCTTCGGACTCGCAGCGGGCTCTTATCCCCTGCTCTTCACAGGCATCGTGCTCAGCGGGGCGAACAACAAAGCGGCAACGGTCGACTTCAACGATGAGCACGGCATGTTCACCACCATGGACTTCAAAAAGCTGGACGTGCGCAACCTCCGGCTCGTCGTGCTGAGCACCTGCTATTCGGGCACCGGCGAAACGGAGCATTCGTCTGCACCCTTCGGGCTCACTCTGGCCCTGCTGCGCCAGGGGGTGCAGGCTATGGTACTTTCCAACCGCGCCATCCCCGACCAGGAAACGACCGAATTCATGACCGTGTTTTACAAGAATCTCGGCAAGCTGCTCGATGCTGATGCCGCATTCAACCGAACGCTGCGCGACCTGAAGACAGCAAAGCCCAATGTAGACTGGAGCTTTATGGACCTTGTGCACTGACCCCGGCCACCGGGCCGCAATGGTGTGTCACCGCTCACTCTAACCATCCAGGATCATTGCTCACGGCTCACGGCTGACGGTTCACGCTTTGTGCTGAAAAAAGATCTCCGTGGCGCCGAAGCCGAATTCCGCGGTGTATTGGTTTACGAACGACTTCACTTCTTTCTTGCGGCGCAGGATATCGTGGATGTCGTCGCGAAGGCGGCCCTTGCCGATGCCGTGAATGACGGTGAACTTCGGCAGCCGATGCGCCAGCGCGAGGTCGTACCATTTCTCAAACTCCTTCAGTTGGATGCCCAGGATAGCCGTATTGGTCATGCCTTTGTGATCGTCGATCAGCTTTTCGATGTGCAGGTCCACAACCGTGCGTGCCGGCGGCAGGTGCCTGCGGGCATCGGCGGCGTCATACAACGGCGCGCCGGGCTGGGCGCGGTAGCCAAAGTCGGCAGGCGCTTCCTCCGTTTTGTCGGGGTATAGGTCGAACAGTTTGTAGGTAAACGTTGCGCCTCCTTCTTCCTTGAGCTTTTCCAGACGATCGAAAAGCTGCTTCGGCTTCAGTCGTAGCGTGTGCTCAAAATAATCGGCCTTTGTTTTTTGTGGATTCTTCAGCGAAAATTCAAAACTGAACACAGGGCTGTCGCTCAGTTCGGAGAACGAGATGTCGTGGAGATAAAAATCTTCAAACGGATGCAGGATGCCGTTGAGGTCAAAGTTGTTTCGACCGAAGAAGAGCTGCTTGTAGGTGAATTTGAATTCGTCTTCGGTGTGGTTGATCACGTAGATCTTCAGCGAGAGCACCACGTCGTCGCCGAACTCGTCCACGTCGAACTTGGGCAGGAACGAAAGCCAGACGCCATCCACTTCACGCTTTTGCGGAGCCTTGTCTTTGCGCACATTTTCGATGTACGTCTTTTCCTTTTTGGGCTCGAACAGCTTTTTCTCGGTAAAGCGCTTGAAGTAGGGGAAGTCGAGTTGATCGATGTAGGCCGGGAACTTCACGCCCCGCACCTGGATCATCACCATCTTTTCGTTCATGATGTCGATCACCTCTCCTTCCTCGTTCGTGGCCTTCACCACGATCTTGTCGCCAATATCGAATTTCATAAGCCGCAAAGGTAGCGAACGGGCGAAAGCAAGTGCCTGTTGCTATGCGGGCACTGCCAGCTTGCTTTTGCGGAAGCCATAGGCGAAGTAAACCACCAGGCCGATCGCAAACCACACGAAGAACCACTTCCAGTTGGAGGCCGACATGCCGGTGAGCAGGTAAAGGCAGCTCACGAGGCCCAGCAGCGGTATCAGCGAATAGCGGCGCATTACGGCCAGCACCGAAAGCACGACGCAGGTGAGCCAGAAGATGATCGTCGAAACTTTTACTGCAGCGGTTTGGAAAAGGAAGTCGCTGGCATTGGCGTCGGAGCTGCGGTCGGTGAAGTCGCCGTTGAAGAGCTCCGTGAAATAGCTGGGAAACCGGATGATCACGAAAGCGATCACAGCTACGAAGAGTATCGGGAAAACGATGCCGCCATTGATGTAGGGAAGGTGAAACTTGCCCGGAGTCTTGGTGCGGCGTGGAAGCAGCAACACGCCTCCGCACACCAGCACGAAAGCGAATAGGGTACCAATCGATGTGAAATCGAGCACGAACGTTTTATCGGTGAACAGCAGCGGCGTTCCCACCAGGAAGCCGGTGAGGACGGTGCTGAACGAAGGCGTTTTATAGCGTGGGTGGATCTTCTGGAAAGCCGGCGGCAGCATACCGTCGCGGCTCATCGTCATCCAGATGCGCGGCTGTCCCATCTGGAAAACGAGCAGCACCGAGGTCATGGCGATGACCGCACAGATCGACACGAGGAACTGCATCCAGCCGATGTTGAGGTTCTCCTTTTCAAAGATGAAGGCCAGCGGATCGCCGACGTTGGCAAACTTGGAGTACGTGACTGCACCGGTGAGCACCAGGGCGAGCAGTATATATACGACCGTGCAGATGACCAGCGAAAAGATCATCCCGCGTGGAAGGTCGCGTTGCGGGTTTTTGCTTTCCTCGGCCAGCACGCTCACGGCATCGAAACCAATATAAGCAAAGAAGACGCCGCTGACCGCTGCCATTACGCCACCGAAACCTTCGGGCATAAAGGAGCGTGCACCCGAAGAGCCGGTGGGCGTCCAGTTGCTCGTAAGATCGTTGGCGAAGACGCAGTAGCCGCCTACGGCGATCACCAGTATAACTACGGCCAGCTTAAGCACCACCATCACGTTGCTGAAATTGCGGCTTTCCTTTACGCCGCGATACACCAGTGCGGTGATGAGAAAAGTGATAACGAGCGCAGGAAGGTCAAAAATGATACGCAGGCTGCCGAGGCGAGGTGCCAGCAGCCACGCATTTTGGAGCTCCAGCAGGCTGTCGGTAAGCGGCTTGCCCGGGTTCTTCGACTGATAGTCGGCGATGTTGGCCGCGTATTGGGAAGCTTCGTGGTACGAGCAGGTAAGCCACGCCGGTATGTGCACGTGCACTTTGCTGAGAAACGAAGTGAAGTAGTCGCTCCACGAAAAAGCAACGTAGATGTTTCCGATGGAATATTCCATAAGCAGCGCCCAGCCAATGATCCACGCGAAGAGTTCGCCGAACGAAGCATACGCATACGTGTAGGCCGAACCTGCTACCGGTATGCGCGATGCAAATTCTGCATAACAAAAAGCGGTGAATGCGCAGGCGATCCCGCAAATGATAAAGAGCAGTACCACGCCGGGTCCACCCGAATATACCGCGCCACCGAGCGAGCTGAACGAGCCGGCTCCGATGATGGCGGCAATGCCGAAAAACGTGAGATCGCGCACGGTAAGCACGCGGCTCAGTCCCTGGTGTCCATGCGCCTCGGCGTCGGATTTATCACCCATGATATCGTGGATCGGCTTGCGGCGGAAGAGCGGATGGCCCATGCTTGTTCTGGTTTTGAGGCGGGAAAATACAATATTAAACGAATGGGGTGATGGGGTAATGTGCTAATGGGGTAATACAATACGAGGGTGAATGTATTCCCCTCCCCCTTTGGGAAGGGGTTAGAGGATGGGTCTGCTACTACTGACGAATGTCAGTTTGCACGCAGACAGCTGTCAGCCGCAGTGGCGCCAGCGGGAGCGAGCTTTGCATCAACAAAAACAAAACACCTTCTATCATGGCAACGATCACCAATACCCCCAAATCCTACGTACGTCAAACGGTTCAGACCACCTTCGTAGCGCAGCAGCCTGTAACGGCCATGGGTCGCTTTATGAACTGGTGCGCCAATCAGGAACAATACCGCTTCGGATGGCTCGCCGCCGTCATCGCCATTCACGGTTGCGCACTCACGCCTATCACGCTGTTTGCGATCATCCTCTCCGGTAGCAGCATCGCGCTGTGGGCAACCGCGCTCGTTGCCATGTGTGCCGCGCTGGTATCCAACCTCGCTGCACAACCCACCAAGGTTACCATACCGATCTTTTTCGTAAGCATATTGGTAGATGTGGCCATCATAGTAGCCTGTCTGATGCACGGCTTCAACATCGCCGGCACGTACATCTAAGAACGTTGTGTGCAGTGAACGGTGGGCGCCAGCAATTGCTTCTGCCGCTCGACGGCTCACCGCTCACTAACTAATTGTCCCTATGAATAAGGAAGAGAGCCAGCTCGCGTAGTGGCTCTTTTCTCTTGGAAAGCACCGCCACATCGTCGAGGTGCTGCAGTGCCTCGGCCAGGTAGCGCTCCTTCAGCTCGAGCGCCCATGCGTCCACCCCGCTCGCGCGGAACACGGCCAGCACGCGGTCTACTTTGTCGGGAGGATCACCGGCAAGACAAGCATGAAGTTCTTGCCGTTGCGCAGCATCAGCGGTTTCCAGCGCGTGTATGAGCAGGAAGGTTTTCTTGTTACTCTTGATGTCGCCACCCACCTGCTTACCGAATTTTTCAGGGTCGCCAAAGGCGTCGAGGTAGTCGTCCTGCACCTGGAAGGCGAGCCCCAGCTTGCGGCCGAATTCATAGAGCAGGTTTTGATTGCGCTCCAGCGCGCCGCCCAGTATGGCCCCCATCTTCAGCGATGCCGCGAGCAGCACGGATGTTTTAAGATTGATCATCTGCAGGTATTCGTGGAGACCTACAGATTCGCGCTTCTCGAAATCCATATCGAGCTGCTGCCCCTCGCACACCTCGCGGGCCGTTTGATTGAACAGTGCATTGATGGCATACCGGTAGCCGTTGCCGATCTTATTGAGGTAATCATACGCGGCCACCAGCATCACATCGCCGGCCAGCAGTGCCGTGCTTTGTCCATATTTTTCGTGAACGGTTGCCATGCCCCTGCGCAGCGGCGCGGCATCCATAATGTCGTCGTGGATAAGGGTGAAGTTGTGAAACAATTCCACGGCGGTTGCTACTTTCCAGGCGTCGGCATTCACGTCATCAAACAACTCGTTTCCCATCAGCACGCCCACCGGGCGCACACGCTTGCCTCCCAGCTGCAGGATGTAGCGGTTGGGGTCGTACAGCGTTGCCGGCTCGGCCGGGAAATGCTCGGTTTGAAAGTGTTGGGCGAACTGCTGCGCCAGGGATTCGAATGAATGCATGTTGTTTTGAGCGTTTGAATGCGCTTGGCGCGTTTGGGCGCATTTGGGCGCGGGAGACGCTTTTGGGCGCTAGAAATCTTCGTCCTCGCCTTTTTTCCTTCGCTTGCGCGCGCTCTTGGTGCTTCCCCCTTTTTTCTCGTTGCGGGTTTCGGCTTCTTCTTCCTCAATGGCTGTGAGCACCCAATCGTAGTCGAGCGTTCGCTTCTCGAGCGAGCCCGCCACCACTTTGATGCGCACCTTGTCGCCCATCCGGAACTTCTTGCCCGAGCGGTTGCCCACGAGGCTGTAGTCTTCCTGCACGAGGCGGAATTCGTCGTAGTCCACGAGGCTCGTCACGCTCACCATGCCTTCGCACTTGTGCTCCACCGTTTCCACCCAGAACCCAAAAGCCGACACGCCGCTGATGACGCCGTCGAACTCCTCGCCCAGGAAGTCGAGCATATATTCCACCTGCTTGTATTTGTTGCCGGCTCGTTCGGCTTCCATCGCCGCCCGCTCACGCTCCGAGCAGTGCTTGCACTTTTCGTCCATCTTTTTGTCGATCTCGACCTGCTGCTCCAGGATGCTGAGCAACACACGGTGCACCAGGATGTCGGGGTAACGGCGGATGGGCGAGGTGAAGTGACAATAGTTTTCGAAACCAAGTCCATAGTGCCCGATGTTCTCGGTGGTATAGATCGCCTTCGACATCGTTCGGATGCCCAGCGTTTCCAGCACATGCTGCTCCGGCTTTCCTTTGGCTTCGGCGAGCATCGCGTTGAACGATTCGGCGATCTTTTCGGGCGACGACATGTCAAACTTGTGCCCGAACTTTTTCGCGAACGCCATGAAGGGCAGCATCTTTTCTTCGCTGGGCAGGTCGTGCACGCGGTACGGAAACGGAACGGGCTTTTTCTTTACCTCGATCTTCGAAACGTGCTCGGCCACATAGCGGTTGGCCAGCAGCATGAACTCCTCGATCAGCTGGTGCGATTCCTTGCTTTCCTTCACCACGATGCCGATGGGCTTGCCCTTCTCATCGAGCTTGAAGCGCACTTCCTGCGAAGAGAAGTTGATTGCGCCGGCGTCGAAGCGTTTCTTACGAAGACGCTGTGCCATCGTGTTCAGCAGCATGAGCTCGTCTTCGTACTTTCCTTCTTGCTTTTCGATGATCTCCTGAACGTCTTCGTAGGTGAAGCGGTGGTCGGAGTGAATGACCGTTTTACCCAGCCAATATCCTTTCACCTGCGCTTTGGGCGTCATTTCGAAAACGGCGGAGAACGTGAGCTTCTCCTCGTGCGGACGCAGCGAGCAGAGCACGTTGGATATATGCTCGGGCAGCATCGGGCTTACGCGGTCGGGCAGGTACACCGATGTAGCTTTCTGGTAAGCTTCCGTATCGAGCGCAGTGTCGGGCGCAACGTAATGGCCTACGTCGGCAATGTGCACGCCGATCTCGTAATTGCCGTTCTTCAGCATACGAATCGAAAGCGCATCGTCGAAGTCCTTCGCATCAACGGGGTCGATGGTGAAGGTGAGTATGTTGCGGAAGTCGCGGCGTTTCGCGATTTCTTCCTGTGCGATCACGTCGGGTATGCGTGCCGTTTCTTCGAGCACTTCGTCCGAGAATTCAAGACCAAAGCCGTTCTCCAGCAGGATCTCCTTCATCGCGCTGTCGTTGCGGTCTTCGGGAGATAGCACGGACACGATCTCGCCGATGGGACGCTTGCCGGAGCCCGTTTCCCAGTCTTTGATGCGCGTCACCACGCGGTCGCCGTCCACGGCTCCGTTCATTGCGTTCTCCGGAACAAAGATGTCGGGAGTTTTCTTTTCTCCGTCGGCTACTACGAATCCAAAGCCCTTGTTCATTTGGAGCGTGCCGATGAATTCGTTTTGCTTGCGCTCAAGCACCTGCACTACCGAACCCTGCATGCGGCGTCCTCCGCGTTCGGGGTTGGCGGCAACGCGCACCTTGTCGCCATGCATGGCCGTATTGAAATCGTTTGGACGAACCAGGATGTCGGTTTCCAGACCTTCCACTACTACGAAGCCCATTCCCGATCGCGTTACTTCAAGCTTGCCGGAATAGGTGTCGCCGTCGTGTTGCTGCATCGATCCACCACCGCTGCGCTTGCGGCCCGGCTTCTCGTGCCCGCGTGGCCGTTCGCCCGTTCCTGTCATTTGCTTCTTATTATTTTTTCTGCCCATGGAATGTATTAGCCGGGTTGTTTAAAGTCTTGAATAAAGGTATGTACGATCCCATCAAATCGCGTTCCCTCTCCAAAGAGGAACTGGTGTTCGATGGGCAGCACAAAGAACGGCAGCTCACTGAGCTCGTTCTCGAATTTGAGCAGGCGCATGGCGTCCTTCTCGGTTGTCAGGATGATCTTCTTCGGCCCTTCGAGTGCGGCGAAGCGCTCGCGGATCTCGCGCCAGTCGTCAATGCTGAAGATGTGATGATCGCCGTAGTGCATCATCGAATACGTACGAATGCGTTCTTCGAGGTATTTCTTCAATGGCCGCGGGTTGGCGATGCCGGTGATGAGCAGCACTTCCGTGTCTTCGTCGATGCTGGTAAACCGGCGGCTGAGAATGTGATAGGCCGCGCCGTAAGCGATGGTGGTAAAAAAAAGGTGCTGGCCTTCGCGCGGCGCGAGCTCGCGGCGAAGGCTTTCTTTTTCAGCGGCCGACAATTCTGCCGGGCACTTTGTTACCACGATCACCTGTGCACGGCCGGCGGAGGAACGGCTGTCGCGCAGGTCGCCGGTGGGTAGAAAGAAGTCGCGGGTGTAGAGATTGCCGTAGTCGGTAAGGAGAATATTGAAGCCTGCACGGATGGGACGATGCTGAAAGGCGTCGTCGAGGATGATGGCCTGCGTGTCGGGGCGGTCGTGCAGCAACTGCGGGATGGCTACGAGGCGCTCCTCGCCTACCGCAACGGGCACTTCGGGAAACTTGCGGTGAAACAGCATCGGCTCGTCCCCGATCTCGAGTGCCGTAGTGCCTTCGGATGCGAGTGCGTAGCCTTTTGTTTTCCGCTTGTAGCCCCGGCTGAGCGTAGCCACGCGGTACCTTCCCTTCAGGCGGTTGATGAGGTATTCCACCATCGGGCTTTTGCCGGTTCCGCCTACCGAGAGGTTGCCCACGCATATGAGCGGAAGTCCGAAAGATGCGGACCGCAGCCAGCCACGGTCGTAGCACCAGTTCCGTATAACTACAATAGCGCCGTAGAGCAGCGCGAACGGAAACAGCAGGATGCGGAATGACTTGAGAAAGAGGTTAGAAAACATAAACCTGCCCGGGGGTGATGCAAAGATCCAAAGGTATATCAAATTCGTCGGCGTCGCCGACGCGCTCCACCGGGTCGAAATACGACACGCCCACCTTCAGGCAGTCCTCGGAAACCTGTGCCAGGAAACGATCGTAGTACCCTTTGCCATAGCCCACGCGGTGGCCCTGCAGGTCGAAGGCGAGCAGCGGCACCAGCACCAGCTCCAGGTGTTCGGGCCCGATAATGGCGTTTCCGATGGGCTCGGTGATGCCGAACTCGTTGTCGGTAAATGCCTCATCGGCGCTCACCAGCACGGCATCCATGGTGTTGCCGTCCGCATTCATTCTCGGGTAGGCAAGCTGCAGTGCCGGGTTGCGGAAGTGCAGGTAATCCGTTAAAAGGAAAGAGTTGACCTCCTTCTTCTCGGGAATCGAATAGAAGCTCATCACGTGCTCCAAAAACGGGAAATCTACCGTCTGAAACTGGATCAGGATGAGGTCGTCGGCCTTCATCTGCCACGAGCTGTCCATGGCATCACGCTTTTCGCGAAACTGCTTGCGGGCTTCCTTTTTGGTCATCATTCTGCAGCGCTATTTTCAAAGAGTGTGAAAATAGTCGTGCCATAATTGCGCTCCCACTTGTATCCGGGAAAGCCTTTGTAATCGTTGCGGGGCGTGTGCTCCAGAATGAACCAGCCACCGGAACGCAGCAGTCCTTTTTCAAAGATGCGCTTCGGCAGGTCGTCGATGGTGGTGAGCGCGTACGGCGGGCCGGCAAAGATGAAATCGTATTGCTGGCTGCATTCGTCGATGTAGCGGAACACTTCGGAGCGCACCACCTTGACGCCTTCGATCTTCAGTGTTTCTACGGTCTTCCGGATGAAGTCGAACATCTTCGGATCTTTTTCCACGATGGTGAGATCAGGCACCCCGCGCGAGGCGAGTTCATAAGAAATGGCGCCCGTGCCTCCAAAGAGATCGAGCGTACGCAGCTCTTCGAAGTCCAGGTTGTTTTGAAGGATGTTGAAGAGTCCCTCCTTCGCGATGTCGGTAGTGGGCCGGGTATGGGGCATGTTGGCCGGAGGCTGTATGCGCCGCCCGCCCAGCGATCCGCTTATGATACGCATTTGGCGAGGTTATGAAGCGAGGTGAAAAAATGCGCAGGGCGCCCGTCTTCTGCGGTGATGCCCTCTGTAGCACCAAAATGAATGCTGCTGAAATATTGGTAGAGCTCCCGGTACAGCGCCGACTCTTCGTCTACCAGGCCGCTCAGCACCAGCGGCGTATCGCGACCCGGCAGACCGGTTTCGGCGGCAATACGAAGGAGGTAATAAACAACATCAAGCGGGGCATCGTAGCGGTATACCTGCGCCAGTTGGAGGAAGCCGTCTTTGCGCGCAAGCACACGAAACTGCTTCGGAGCAAAATGCACCTGCAACTGCGTCGGCACATCGATGCCGCTGGGATTGCGGAGTGCAGGCGTGAAGGCGTGGTAATATTCGGCCTCCGGGAATGCAGCCCGCAGGCGCGCATCGAGCGCGGGTGGGAAGGCATAGGCCGCCGTAAGTTGCCATTCGCCGATGCGGTCTTGCTGCACGCGTCCGCTATGTGGGAACAGCTGCGGAACGACACCCGATGCATCGGCTGCATACCGCTGCGGGAGCAGAACGGCTTCGGGAAAGGCGGAGCAAAACACCACGCGGGCCGCGTGCGCCGACCATTGACGCAGCCCCTCGGTAATGGCATCGAAATCCTCCTGAGGCAATGGCTCTTCGAGCGACCAGTAACGGAGGCGGTGCAGCAAGTGGCTTTCGCTTTCGAGCAACGCCGTGCAACAGTAGCCCGGTCCCCATTCGCACAACACAAGTCCTCCCGTTGCGCGCCCGCTGCCCTGTATGTCAAACAATACGTTCATTGGCCGCAAAATACGTCAAAGAAATTCGCAAGTCAGAATCCCGGATTTTCGGGATGTAGTGAGCTGTTTGTCGCTAGTTTGCGGCCCTATGTCATCGTTGCAGGTAGAGGTTAGCAACCGGCAGATCCTGAAGATCGCGCTTCCCATCAGCCTTGCGCTGCTGGTGCCCAACCTCAATTTCATCATCAATAATGTATTCCTCGGTCACCTGAGCGAGGAAGCGCTCGCCATTGCAAGCATTACCGGTGTTTATTACCTCATCTTCAGCAGCATCGGCTATGGCCTCAACAACGGCTTGCAAGCCCTCATCGCGCGACGCGCTGGCGAGAACCGCCCTGAGGAGATCGGGAAGATCTTTCACCAGGGCATCCTCATTGCCATGGGCATCGCGTTGCTCGGCATCATCACCACGTTCACGCTCGCGCCCGTGATCCTGCGCGCCGTGGTGCACCACCCGGGCACGGCCAACAAGGCCATCACCTTCCTGCAACTCCGCATCTGGGGCCTCCCCTTCCTGTATATCTACCAGATGCGCAATGCGCTGCTGGTGGGCACCAACAACAGCAGGCTGCTCGTGGCCGGCACGGTCATCGAGGCGGTGGCCAACGTGCTGTTCGACTGGGCGCTGATCTTCGGAAACCTCGGCCTGCCTGCGCTAGGATTCAACGGCGCAGCCTATGCTTCCATAATCGCGGAATTTCTCGGGATGTTCGCCATCTTCATCGTCATCCGCCTGCGCGGGCTCGATCGCCAGTTTTCGCTCTTTAAAAAAACAGAGTGGGATCCGCAGAACATCCGGAGCATTCTGTCGCTTTCGGGGCCGCTGGTATTTCAGCACGCCATCAGCATCATCGCCTGGTTTTTCTTTTACATTCTCATTGAGCGCAACAGCGGGCAAACCGGCCTGGCGGTTTCGAACACGATGCGGAACATCTTCGGTTTCTTCGGCGTGTTCGTGTGGGCTTTCGCAGCCACCTCCAACGCAATGGTGAGCAACATCATCGGCCAGGGCCGCCACGATCTGGTGGTGACGTGCATCAAAAAGATCCAATGGATATCGTTGGGGCTTGCCCTGTGCGTGTTTGTTTTCCTGAATGCCTTCCCTTCGATCTACCTTTCCATTTACGGACTGAAGGGTGCCTTCGTGGAAGCAGGCGTGCCTGTTATCCGGGTGGTATCTGCATCGCTCGTGCTGATGTCGGTAGCCACCATCTGGCTCAATGCAGTCACCGGCACGGGCAACAGCCGCATCACTTTTCTTATTGAACTCGCTGCTATCATATTCTATTGCCTGTACGTGTTCATCATCCTCGAACGCTGGCACAGCTCGCTGGTGTGGGCCTGGATGTCGGAATTCCTATACTGGACGGTGCTCTTCAGCGGATCGTATTTCTACATAAAGAAAGGAAGGTGGAGGGAGAAGAAAATCTAGGGAGAGGTTTTGAAAGGTTTTGGAAGGTTCCTGAGGGTTCCGGAAGGTTCCGGTAGGTTTCTGAGGATTGAAGGGCTTTTTGCTACGAAGCGTGACGGATGCTGGTAGAAAGCAACGGCCCAAACCACAAACCACAAACTGGTAACTTTAAATAACTGTACACTTTGAACTGTCATTCCCATTCGCGCAGCAACCGCACTCCTTCGGATTTGATGTGCGCGTCGTCGCCGGTTTTGTTGGGAATGGCGGGAAGCCTGCGGAGGCACTCCTTTGCTTTATCGTCCTGGCCATTGCGATGATAGGCCTTCGCAAGCTCGAGGAAATTCAGGGCGAAGTCGGGTTCATAGGCGCGTGCTTTCTCGTAGCAGTTGATGGCTTCTCTTAAAGATGCGGGTGGCAATCCGCCGTAGATGATTTTGAGCGCTGCTTTTTCAAACATTCCCAGGTTGTTCACTTCGTAGTGCCACTTGCCCAGCACATGCCAGGCGCGCCCATGCGCCGGGTTCAACTGAAGTGCCTTCTCGATATTGCTGCGGATCTCTTTCACGGCCTGAACGCGCTCGCGTCCGGATTCCATCATACCCAGGCGGCCGATGGCAAGACCTAGAGCATAATAGCCATCGGCTCCGGCCGGATTGACGCTTACTGCACGGAGCGCATAGGCTTTCCCGAGCTTATAGATCTCAACCTGGTGCTCCTTCCGTGTTTGTCGTTTGCCAATGCGGCTGCATAGTTCGCTTAGCTTCCACAGCGCTGCATAGCTCGACGGATTGACCTTGACGGCTACTTTGAGCGTTTCCAAGGCGCCGATCTCGTTGAGGCTCGCCTCCTGCTGGTACGCGGTTTCCAGCAGCTCGTGCTCCGGCTGCGCCGAGGATGGCAAGGACAGCAGCAGCGCCGCCGCCAATATAAAAGTCAGTGGTGCGCTCATAGGTTATAGAATTTCGAATAGGCAACACGCACCGATCCCTGGAAGTGTTCGATGGCGGGCGTGATCTTACGAATAGAAATATCCAGTCGCTGCAGTTGCGGGTACGCTTCTTCAATGCGCGCCCCGATTTTTTGGCAAATCGTTTCCAGCAAAGCTTCGCGCTCCGAAAAAATGGAACGCAACAAGGCGTACACTTCCGCGTAATTGATGGTTTGCCGGATATTCGTTATCGCTTCACCGCCTGAAACGAAAAGATGGACGTCTACTTCAAAACCGTTGCCGGTAGCCACCTCACCCGCGTACACGCCGTGGGGGGCATGAAAACGAAGGCCTTCGAGGGCAATAGTGAAAGTGGCTGTCATCTGCGACAATTTACAACGGCGCGCGCACAATCGGGTGACAGGAAATGTTATAATGGCCTGGCGGCAGATGCCTTAGTGCAACCCTTTTTCCGAAAGGAAGCGCTCTGCATCGAGTGCAGCCATGCAGCCGGAACCCGCTGCCGTCACGGCTTGGCGGTAGATCTTGTCCTGCACGTCGCCCGACGCAAAAACGCCTTCGATGTTCGTCTTTGCCGAGCCGGGCACCGTCTTTAGGTAACCGGCTTCGTCCATATCGAGCTGGCCTTTAAAAATATCCGAATTGGGCTGGTGACCGATGGCTACGAAAAAGCCCTTCACCGGTATTTCTATTTTCTCGTCGGTTTGTGTATTGTGGATGCGGACGGCGTCCACGCTTTTTTCGCCAAGAATTTCGTCGGTCACCGAGTTCCAGTAGATCTTGATGTTGGGCGTTGCCTTCACGCGGTCCTGCATGATCCTGGACGCGCGCATTTCGTCGCGGCGCACGATCATGTGCACGGTGGAGCAAAGCTTGGACAGGTAAAGCGCTTCTTCAGCTGCCGTGTCACCCGCACCAACGATCGCCACTTCCTTACCGCGGAAGAAGAAACCGTCGCAAACGGCGCATGCCGAAACACCGTAGCCGTTGAGGCGCTGCTCGCTTTCGAGGCCAAGCCATTTTGCGGAGGCGCCCGTAGCAATGATGACCGCATCGGCCTCTACCTGCTTTTCTTCGTCGATGGTCACCTGGAAGGGATGCTTCGAAAAATCAACCGCAGTGGCAAGTCCATACCGGAGGTCGGCACCCATGCGCTGTGCCTGCTTTTCAAAGTGCACCATCAGTTCGGGTCCCTGCACACCATCGGGGAAGCCCGGGTAGTTTTCCACTTCGGTGGTGATGGTCAGCTGACCTCCGGGCTGAATGCCCTGGTACAACACAGGCTTGAGGTTGGCACGCGCGGCATATATGGCGGCCGTGTAGCCCGCCGGTCCGGAGCCTATGATGAGGAGCTGTACTTTTTCGGGAGTGGTTTTTTCCATGACGGGGGCAAAAGTAACGTAAAGAAGGTTTGGGATGGTTCCTGAAGGTTCCTGAGGGTTCTGGAGGGTTCCGGAAGGTTCCGGAGGGTTGCTAGGAAGAGCGAAACGACACACTTGCCTACCGCGGGATTACGATGGTTCGGTACTGCGCCGCATAGCCACCGAAGTAGCCGAGGGCACCGTTACTGATGTTGCTGAGCACGCGCGTTGGGGCGGCGAAGGGATTGCCCACCGATTGATACGTATACTCCATCGTGCGCCAGAAGTCGTAGGTGGCGCGATTGATATTTGCAAGTTTCAGGGTGACGGTGTCGCCGCGTTTGAAGGCGCGTTCGTCGAAGCCGTTGTTGTTGCCGTTGCGATCTATTCCCGGATCGATGGGAAGATCGTAGGTGGTTCCATCCACCACGAGATCGTCAAAAACCGAATTGCGTCCGGGCAGCAATCGCTCCGAATCGCGCTGTGTCCAGTAGCGCACATAATCGCCGTAGCCGCGCGGGTCGGTGGCTTTCACCATCACCTCCACCTTTCCGTCGGTGGTATCGCGGCTGTTTACGCGCCACCAGATGGAATCGATGCGTTTGGTGATGGCCGGAATGCGCGTTTGGGCCGCGTAGGTTTGTCCGTCGAAAACGATGCGCAGGCTGTAATCCGTTTGCAGCGAGCCGAGAAAAGCAGTGGACAGGTTAGTAGAATCAATCGAATAAAAAGAAACCGAATAGGGCGTGTTGGGCACGGGCACGGTGTACTCTTTCAGGCGATGCGTGACAGTGCCGTTCGACATTTCCACTTCAGCTCCATGAGCGAAGGAGTTGGCGAGTTGGTCGATGCCGAGCGTGGAAAAGTAGCCGAGCGACTTGCTCAGGATCACGAGCGGTGGCTGCCCGTTTTCGATGGTAGCTTCCACCACGAGCTTCGGGTTCACCTCATTGAGCGGGAAATCGATGTCCTTTTCGCAGCCGGCGAGCAGGAGCAATGCGGGCAGCAGGAAGAGAAGCCGGTGTTTCATCGCGGCAAAGATAATCGTGAGCCGTCAGCCGTGAGCCGTGAGCGGTCAGCCGTGAGCCGTCAGCCCGCTAAACGAAAAACGGAAGCCTGGGGCTCCCGTTTTGTATATCATGCGTTAGCGCTCACGGCTGACGGCTCAGTGTTCACGATACTATCCCAGATACGCCTTCAGCGCATTACTGTAGCGCGCTTTCTGCAGGCGCTTGATGGCGCGCTCCTTGATCTGGCGGATGCGCTCCTTGGTGAGGTCGTACTTCTGGCCGATCTGCTCGATGGTAACGCCGTTTTCGCCGTCAAGGCCGAAGTAGGCATTTACGATCTCCGCTTCGCGGGGCGAGAGCGACTTCAGCACGCGGCGGATCTCGGCGCGGAGTGAATCCTTCATCACGTCGTCGTCGGTGTCATCGGAACCTTCAAGAAGGTCGCCCATGGCCACGTCTTCGGCTTCGTGCACCGGGGCATCGAGCGATGTGTGACGAGTATTGCTCTGGAAGATGTTGTTGATCTCGGTCTCGCTCATTTCCAGGATGTCGGCCAGTTCCTCGGTGCTCGGCTCGCGCTCGTGCTCCTGCTCGAAGGCCATGTAGGCCTTGTTTGCTTTGTTGTAGGTACCGATCTTATTCTGCGGGAGGCGCACGAGACGGCCCTGCTCGGCCAGAGCCTGGAGGATCGACTGGCGGATCCACCACACAGCGTAGGAAATGAATTTGAAGCCTTTTGTTTCGTCGAAGCGCTGGGCAGCCTTGATCAGGCCGAGGTTACCTTCGTTGATCAGGTCGGAAAGCGAAAGACCCTGGTGTTGATACTGCTTCGCTACCGAAACCACGAAACGGAGGTTCGCCTGCACCAGTTTGTCGAGCGCACGCTGGTCGCTCATCTTGATGCGCTGGGCGAGCGTGGTCTCTTCCTCTGGGGTGATCATCGGGATCTTGGAGATTTCCTGGAGGTATTTTTCAACGGCTTGCGAGTCCCTGTTGGTGATCTGGGTAGCAATTTTAAGCTGCCTCATAGTGTAGTATTCCTTGCGGTTAGAAGATGAAACGATTGAAGACCTTGCCCTGTTGCAAAACGCTGCGAAAAAGCGGAGTTGAACTTTTCTGGCACTGTCTGCAAAGGTAAGCGGAAAAAAGGATTTTGCATAACATTTTTCCGTATATTATCCGCAGCAAAAACTGTACTACGCTTCTGGGCAACAGCGTAAGCTTCTGTTAATAGCCATTCCGCCTACTTATTCACCAAAATTCCTCGTTGTTCACACCGAAGCTGGACTGGCCTCCTTTTTTCTCGCGAGCCAGAACCACAAACCGGCGCCTGCAAGCACCAACCCGATCGCAATCACTTCGGCCTGCGTCGGATTGCCAGGGAGGAAGCTAATCCTCGTATTCACCCGGATGGTCTCCACCAAAAAGCGCTCAACGCCATTCACGATGAGGTAAAGGCAGAAGAGCGCTCCCGCAGGACGCAGTTTTTTACGTAAACTCCACAGCAGGAAGAACAGTGCCGTGCCGGCCAGCAGCTCGTAAAGCGGTGTGGGGAACACCGGCACAGGGAGGGCGTTGCAGTATTTGGTGTCCGTGCAGCCGGCAATGGGAACGCCGTCCTCGTTCACGTTGTGCGGATATTGATAGGCAAAGAACCAGTTGGGCAAAAAACCAACGGGCTTCTTGAATGCAGTGTGCTCCGGAACACCGCCGCTCTCGCGCCAGCGCATCCGCATGTATCCCGCATGCGTCTGCAACGTTTGATCGTAGTCGCCGGGCGCAGCCTCCACCACCTGTTGGTTTGCATCCACTTTGTATGCAGAATTGTAGATGCCCCAGTCGCCATCGCCGGCCACCTGGCAACCGATGCGGCCAACTGCGTAGGCGATCATCAGTGCGGGCGCGATCGCGTCGGCAAGATGCCGAACGGGGATCTTGTGCTTCCGGGCATAGATGATAATGGCGATGGTGGCGCAGATCAACCCCCCGTAAAAAGTAAGTCCCGCGGGCGAAAAGATATAATCCGTAGGGTGCTTCAGGAAGTCGCCCCAGTTTTCAAAGATGTCGAACAGTTTCGCACCGAGCAGGCCGAAGATCAGCGCGAGGATGGTGAACTCGCCTACGCGGTCGTGCGGCCATAGCCGGATGGTGCGTTGCTCGGGCTTTGGCAGTTGTTCCTTACGTTTTTCCCACCACTTCCACCCTGCGAGCGCGCCGCCAATAACGATGCCGATGAGTGGACTGCCCATCCCCGAAAACAAGTATGCCTGCGGGTCCTGCAACACATCGGAGCCCAGTGTGAAGATGCCGCCGATCTTGAACCCGAGCAGAAAGCCGCCCACGAAGTTGATCAGCAGTTCCCCGATCGATGCGGGCTTTCCCACTTCCACCTGCTCTTCGCTCGGTTGCAGCAAGCCGAGCTGGCTCTTCCGACGCAGTTCTTTGCTGAGCAGCGCCGCGCCTACCAGGAACGCAATGGCCACGAAAAAGCCAAAGGTGTTCACAATGCGGAGGAAGCCGAGCTCGATCCCGAACAGGTCACGAAAGGCATAGTAGAGATTGGGATACATAAGGCTGCGAAAATAGCAGGTATTGGTTTATTGGTCGATTGGTTTATTGGTAACAGGTTCTTCGTGGCCGTTTCTTACGTAAAAAAGCTTCCCACTGGGGAAGCTTCAAATACTTGCGTCTTAGAGCGACTTTGCTGCCTGGCGTGAACGCGCCGCTTGCGGCGATTAATTGCAATACTGCTCGAATGCCGAGATGAGGTTGCTCGCGATCATCTGCGCCGAGCGGCCTTCGATCTGGTGGCGTTCGATGTAATGAACGAGGGCCCCGTCTTTGAATAGCGCGATGGCCGGCGAAGACGGAGGGTAAGGCATAAGGTGCTGGCGGATGGTCTGCACGGCTTCGGTGTCGAAACCGGCAAACGAAGTGGCGAGGAAGTCGGGCTTCCGGGTTGCATTGTGCACAGCCATCAGCACACCTGGGCGTGCCGTACCGGCCGAACAGCCGCAAACCGAGTTGATCATGACCAGCGTAGTGCCGCCTTTCTGAAGCTGGCTTTCCACATCGGCACCGTTGAGCAGCTCGTTGAAACCATTGTCGGTGAGCTCCTCTTTCATCGGTTGTACTATCTCAACAGGATACATAGTTTGTAATTTTTGCAAAGGTACGCAACTGCAATCATTGCAGTGAAACCCGCTACCAGTGTGACATTGTGGCGCTTTTAATGTTGAAACAGCGACATAGTGTCCTGGAAAATGCATCGGTACTCTGTTTGATTCTGGGGAGGAAACAATGAAACCTTCAAAACTAAAAATATCAATCATGACACAGAATCATTTTCGCACCCGTCCTGTAGCCAGTAACGCTTCTTTTAACAATTTGCTGGACGACTTCTTCGCTCCTTTCTCGTCTGTATATAGTGAGCGCCCTGCAACAGCATCGCGAACGGTAGTTCCGGTGAATGTGCGGGAAAGCGAAAGCGGCCTCTCGCTCGACGTAGTGGCGCCGGGTTTCGCAAAGGAAGATTTCACGATAAAGCTCGAAGACAAAGTGCTCACCGTATCCGCGGAGCAGAAACGTGAAGAGTCTGCTAAAACAGAAAAGTTTCTCCGCCACGAATACAAATTTGCATCGTTCAAGCGTTCTTTTACTTTGGATGAAAGCATCGATGGAGCAGGCGTTTCAGCACAATATGTTAATGGTGTGCTGACGTTAAACCTCCCGAAGCGCGCTGAGGTCAAAGCTTCAGTAAAGCAGATCGAAATTCAGTAAGCGGCAACGCTTCGCATATATTTCTCATAAGCAGTTGGTTTTGGTTTAAACACCCGATGTGTCTACATCGGGTGTTCTTCTTATCACCCGTCAACCGCCCGCATTCTACAATGCCACTACGAACTGTTAAGAGTGTGCACAGCGCGGCCATAATCTGAATATATTAAGAATAAATGGATGTGTTTTTGCGTCTATGTTGGAAAGATTGCTACCATGAAAAATACCTTTTTTGCATCACTGCTCGTTACCGGTTTGCTCGCAGTAGGTATGGTGGGTTGTGCTCCGCTCCAGCAGTCCACCGGCGACGACGGCTATTACGAGCCCGACACCCGCACCAGCAACGCGCCCAGCCGCATTTATGTTGAAGATCCTTATCGCCCGGGCTACCAAATACTCGTTGAGCGCGACCCGATGACCGGCCGTTATTACCGCGTGCCCGGCAGCACTTATGGTGGCAGCTATGGCACCTACGATCCTTATGGCCGTGGCGCCTACCGCGATCCATATTACCGCCCCCGCTCCGGTGGACGGGGAGGCTATCGCACCCCGGCCCAACGCCCGCAGCAGCAACAGCCGCAGGTGTCCGACCAACGCAGGCAGGAAGAGCAGCGTCGCCAGGAAGCTGCAGACCAGATCCTTCGGAAGAAACAATAATTGGGAATGAGTAATGAGAGATGAGTAATCAGTAATGAGCTATGAGTAATGAGTAATGAGCGATGCCCTCGAGAGAGGGCATCCGTTTTTTTGTCGCTACGAACTCATTACTGATTACTCATTTTTCATAGCTATCGAACTCATTACTGATTACTCATTACTCATTTGATATACCCGAGTATCTTGAGCATACTCTGCGCCGTTTGCTCTTTCGCGTAAACCCAGTCTACCAGCTTGCCGTTCTTATCGCGCTCGATGATGATGTGTTTGGGCGAAGGAATGAGGCAGTGCTTGATGCCTCCATATCCCGATATCTGGTCCTGGTAGGCGCCGGTATGAAAGAAGCCCACAAAGAGCGGCTCCTCCCCGTTCGTCTTGGGCAGGAACACCTCGTTGATATGTTCTTCTGAATCGTAGTAGTCGTGGCTGTCGCAGGTGATCCCTCCAAGCACCACGCGCTGCGGCTCATTGTCCCATTTGTTGATCGGCAGCATCAGGAACTTCTCCCCGATGCCCCACGTATCCGGGAGTGTGGTGATGAACGAAGAATCGATCATGTACCAGGTTTCGCGGTCGTTCTGCGACTTCTCGCCGATCACGCTGTAGATGTGCGCCATGCTCTCTCCCACTGTGAACGACCCGAACTCGGTGAAGATGTTTGGCATCGGCACCTTGTTGCGCTTGCAGGCTGCTTTGATGTTGCCCACGATCTCGGTGATCATGAACTGGTAGTCGTATTCAAAACCCAGTGAGTGCTTGATGGGGAAGCCGCCGCCGATATTGATAGAGTCCAGCTCGGGACAGATCTTTTTCAGCTGGCAATAGAGGTTAATGATCTTGTTCAGTTCCGACCAGTAATAGATGTCGTCCTTGATGCCTTTGTTCAGGAAGATGTGGAGCATCTTAAGCTGGAACTTGTGCTCGTATCCTTCGATATTGTCTACGTAAAATTCGAGGATGTCTTTGGCGCGGATGCCGAGCCGCGAGGTGTAGAAAGGAAAGGTGGGCTCTTCTTCGGCCGCAACGCGGATGCCGATCTTGAAAGTTCCTTTCACCGACTTGTAGGCAGCGAGTTCTTCCTTGTTATCGAGCACCGGTATCGTATTGCGAAAGCCGCTGTTGAGCAGCTGCACGATGCGGCGGGTGTATCCTTTTTGCTTGTAACCGTTGCAGATGATGTAGATCTCCTTGTTGATCTTACGCTTCTCGTGCAGCTTCTTGATGATCTCGATGTCGTAGGCATACGAGGTTTCCAGGTGGATGCCGTGCTTGAGCGCTTCTTCAACAACGAACGAGAAATGCGAACTTTTGGTGCAGTAGCAGTAGTTATACTGTCCTTCGTATTTGTGTTTCTTGATGGCCTTCTCGAACATGTCCTTGGCCTTGTTGATCTGCGATCCGATCTTGGGCAGATACGACACCTTGAGGGGCGTTCCGTACTTGTCGATCAGCGCCTTGATATCCAGGCCGTTAAAATGGAGATAACCGTCTTTTACTTCGAGTCCTTCCTGGGGGAAGTTGAATGTCTGTTCAACGAGACCGAGGTATGAGTTCGTCATTTACCGGGTAGAGGGTTGTTTTTGTAACGAATGATGTTTGCGTAAAGGTAGTGCCCATATCGGGAATGACGTATAAAAACAAAAACCGCCCCGAAGGGCGGTTGAAATGTTTGTTGTTTGTGGTTTGTCGTTTGCCGTTTCGTAGGAGGCAAACGTTGTGTGCGCCAGCCAACTACAAACCACAAACTTCAAACTACAAAACCTTTAATTACTTCACCTGGGCCACGAGCGCCTTGAAGCTCTCGGGGTTGTTCATTGCCAGGTCGGCAAGCACCTTGCGGTCGAGGGTGATTCCTTTCGTGTTCAGCAGGTTGATGAACTGCGAGTAGGTCAGGCCTTCTTCGCGAACGGCAGCGTTGATACGGGCAATCCAGAGGCGGCGGTATTCGCGCTTCTTGAGTTTGCGGCCTACGTAGGCGTAGGTCATACCCTTTTCAACAACGTTCTTGGCTACGGTGTATACGTTTTTGCGCTTGCCATAGAAACCTTTGGCTTGCTTGAGAATTCTTTTGCGGCGTGCACGTGAGGCAACGGCGTTAACGGAACGAGGCATGGGAAATCAGTTTAATTTTTTAAAAAAGGATTCAAACCGCTGCGCTGATTACTTCAGGCGCAGGAGACGCATCACGAAATCCATGTGGGATTTGGCAACAACGCCGTCTTTCCGCAGGTGGCGCTTACGCTTGGTTGATTTTTTGGTCAGGATGTGACGCTTGAAAGACTTCTGGTGCGTGATCTTTCCGGTGCCCGTTACCTTGAAACGCTTCTTGGCACTGGAGTTCGTTTTTACTTTAGGCATCTTACAATGCAATTTGAGATTCCGTCCTGGAGGCGGTTCCGCACTGGCGGAGCACTTAGGGAGCCTTTTCGGACAAAGGGAGCGCAAAGGTAAGGAAAGTTTGTGGTTTGTGGTTGGTAGTTTAGATCTGTTTCCCTAAAAGCATTGACAACGAACCCCTTGTGGTAAGTCCAACGACAAACCACAAACCACACACGGCAAACTACACACCCGTCTTCAATATCCACCGGAGCAGGAAGAAACCGCAAACTGCCCCGGAAGTGTTGAGAATAACGTCGTCTACGTCGAAGGAGCCGAAGTTGGTGATGTATTGCAGCAACTCGAAGCCAAGGCTGCACGAAAAAGCCAGCATCGCAAGGTGGCCCGCATGGCGCGCCGGGCGAAAAAAAAGTGGCAGCAGGAAGCCGAAGGGAGCGAATCCAAGGAGGTTGCCGCCCAGTTGCGCAAAACCTGTGCGGTAGTTTTCCTGCAACGTCAGGTAATAAAGGATCGTGCGGCCGGGTACGAACTGCACGTTTGCCCCCACCGTATCCCAGCTTACGGCGCAGAGCCGCATCCAGAAATGCGCGGGTTGTTTTACTACAAACAGGAGCGTCAGCACCAGCAGGTAGGGCCAAAACAGCGCAGCAGCCACCCGCTGCAGCAACTTCCGGCTTGTAAAGTGCCCTGCATCTTTGCTCATATTAGGCCCAGCTCGGTTTTCAGCTTCTTCGTCAACTTCGCGCATACGAGCGCGTAGCTGCCGCGAACAAGCTCCAGTTTTCGCGATGCCTTCCAGCTGCACTTTTCGGTGACCAGCACCCAGCGCGCACGGGCCAGGTAGGGCGCCGGCACGATGCCCGGCTCATTACACAGCTCATCGAACTGGTCGTCGGGAGCCTTAACGCTGAAATCCACGGCCCCTTCCATCGCGGTTACGCAAAACATTTTAGTGCCGATGGTGTACACGAGGTCGTGTTCCCATTTGATTTCTTCCTGCACTCCCTTGAGAGCCAGGCAGGCGTTGCGGAGCGTGTCGCGGTGCATGAGTAATGAGTAATGAGTGATGAGGGATCACTGATGAGTTGAAGCTGCGGTTTCCGAGGATAACGAAGCCTCCCGGTTTCGCGGGAGGCTTCGTGTGGTATTTTGGTCCGGTTGCCCGAACCGTATGCGAACGTCGTTATTCGGGATTCGAAGTGCCTGCTTCGGGCGGACGCTGCGGCTTTGGTTCCTTTGGTTCTTTCGGTTCCTTGGGTTCCTTCGGCTCTCTCGGCTCCTTGGCTTTTTTGGCTTTGGGGCTGATGATCGCCAGCATACGCTTTCCTTCGAGCTTGGGCATGCTTTCCAGCTGGCCCACTTCGCCGAGGCGTTCGGCAAACTTCAGCAGCAGGAGCTCTCCACGATCCTTGAACTGGATGGCGCGGCCCTTGAACTGAACATAAGCCTTCACCTTGTTGCCTTCCTTGAGGAAGTTTTCGGCGTGCTTGCTTTTGAAGTCGAAATCGTGGTCGTCGGTGTTAGGCGTGAAACGGATCTCTTTCATCTCCGTCGTCTTCGCCTTCGCCTTCATCTCCTTTTCCTTCTTCTTCTTGTCGTAGAGGAATTTGTTGTAGTCGATGATGCGGCACACCGGGGGATCGGCCTGCGGGGAAATTTCAACCAGGTCGAGTGCCTGATCCTGCGCCATCTTCTGCGCTTCCTGTGTAGGGTAAACGCCCATGGTCACGTTGTCGCCCACGAGGCGCACCTGCGGTACACGGATGTGGTGGTTGATGCGATGCTCTGCTTCCTTGCGGGGTACGAAACGGCCCCTGAAGCCCCCGGGGCGGAATCCGCCGCCACCTTTACTTGGTAATGCCATAATGTTTCCCCCGCCTGAACCGTCGACAGCCGGCGCTGCGGGGCACTTTTGTTTTTATTGTTGTTACCTGTCGAAGTTAAGAACTTGCTTACTCGCCACGGCGCTCCTTGATTTCCGGAACGATCGTTTCGAGGAACTGAGCCACGTGCTGCGAACCAAGATCGCCCTTGCCCTGGCGGCGGATCGAAACCAGGCCTTCACCTGCTTCCTTCTCTCCCACCACGAGCATGTACGGCACTTTGGAAAGCTCCGTGTCGCGGATCTTCTTGCCAATCTTTTCGTTGCGGTCGTCGATCTCTACACGAATATCCGCATTTTTCAGTTGCTTCCGCACTTCTTTCGCATAATCCAGGTACTTGTCCGAAATGGGCAGGATCTTCACCTGCACCGGTGCCAGCCACGTGGGCAGCTTGCCGGCGTAGTGCTCGAGCAGGAAGCCGATGAAGCGCTCGTGGGTGCCCAGCGGCGCGCGGTGGATGATCAGCGGCGTCTCCACCGTGTTGTCTTCGGTGGTATAGTGCAGCTTGAATGAACGTCCCTGCGAGAAGTCGAGCTGGTTGGTGGCCAGCGTGAATTCGCGGCCGATAACGCTCCAGATCTGTACGTCGATCTTGGGACCGTAGAAGGCAGCTTCATCCTGCACTTCCACGAACGGAATGCCCGACTCGATCAGCACTTCGCGCACCATCGTTTCGGTTTCCTTCCAGAGCTCCGGCTCATTCACATACTTCACACCGAGCTTTTCGGGCGAATGCAGCGAGAGGCGCATCTGGTACTTGTCCACGCCAAAGATCTTGAAGTACTTCATGTAGATCTCGTTCACCGCGCGAAACTCGTCGGCAAACTGCGCCTTCGTGCAATAGATGTGCGCATCGTTCATGTGGAGGCAGCGCACGCGCATCAGCCCGAACAATTCGCCGCTCTGCTCGTAGCGATACACGGTACCGTATTCCGCAATGCGGTACGGCAGGTCGCGGTAACTTTTCGGCAGTGCATCGAAGATCTTGTGGTGGTGCGGGCAGTTCATCGAGCGGAGGTAATACTTCTCCCCTTCCAACTCCATCGGCGGGTACATGCTGTCTGCATAATACGGCAGGTGGCCGGAGGTAAGGTACATGTTCTCCTTGGCGATATGCGGCGTTACCACGCGCTTGTAGCCGGCGTCTTCTTCCGTTTCTTTGGCCAGCTTCTCCAGCTCCTCGATGATGACGGTGCCGTTGGGCAGCCACATGATGAGGCCCGGACCGACGTCATCGTCCATGGTATAAATGGATAGCTCCTTGCCGATCTTGCGGTGGTCGCGCTTCTTCGCTTCCTCGAGCAATGCGAGGTATTCGTCGAGCTGGTCTTTCTTGGGAAAGGTCACGCCGTAGACGCGGGTGAGCATCTTGTTCTTTTCGCTGCCCTTCCAGTAAGCGCCGGCGATGTTTGTCAGCTTGATGGCTTTGATGAAGCCGGTGCTGGGGATGTGCGGCCCGCGGCACAGGTCGGTAAAGCCGCCCTGCGTGTAGAAGGTGATCTCTCCATCGGGGAGATTTTCGAGCAGGTCGAGTTTGTACTCGTCGCCCTTGTCGCTGAAATATTGTACCGCCTCCGCTTTAGAGATCGGCTTGCGCACGTAGGGATTGTTCTGCTTCGCGAGCTCGGCCATCCGCTTCTCGATGTCGGCGAGGTCTTCCTCCGTCATCTTGCGGTCGCCGAGGTCGATGTCGTAGTAGAAGCCGTTGTCCACCGGCGGACCGACCCAGAATTTCACACCAGGGAACTTCGCCTCGATGGCCTCGGCCATCAGGTGGGCCGAAGAGTGCCAGAAGGTGTTCTTTCCGTGCGCATCGTCCCACGTAAGCAGCTTGAATGCGGCATCGGCATCGATCGGCCGCGCCAGGTCCCAAACCTCGCCATTGACTTCGGCGGCCAGCACTTTGCGTGCAAGTCCTTCCGAGATCGACTTGGCGATATCCATACCGGTCGTGCCTTTCGGGTATTGCCGGACGTTCCCGTCCGGAAGCGTAATGTTGATCTGATCGTTCATAAAGGTGGGCAAAATTAACAAACTCTTGCTTCACTCGGGCGCATGCCCCGTAGCGTTCTGGCTAAATTCGCCGTGATGAACCCGACGAGAAGGATCTTTCGATTGCTGTTTGCGATGTGTTGCCTGCTTTCCACCGGTGTCGTTGCGGCCCAGGGAACTTCGGCCACTGCGCCGCAAACGCCCGTCCGCAAAGGAGTTACGGGTATCTGGCGTGGCTATTTTATCACCGAAGGCGGTGAGCAATACAAGCTCGAATTTCAGATCGACCAGCCAACAGGCGCCGTTCGCGGCATTTCTTATTCGTACCTCGACCAGCGTTTCTATGGCAAGTCTACGATGAAAGGTGTTTTCAATGCGGCCACCAGCCGTTTCACCATCGAGGAAGTGCGCACCGTAGAAGTACGGAACACCGGCGGCGGCGGCACCTGCCTCATGAATTACAAACTTGCATTCACGCGCTCGGGGAAGGAACTTTTTCTCGAAGGAACGTACCTCGGCAAGCGCGAGGACCGCGCCAACCCGAAGAACAACGGCACCTGGGGTGATTGCGGTGGCGGACGCGTTTACCTGCGCCGCGTTGAGACTTCCGATTTCTACGAAGAGCCATTCCTCAGGCGCCGTGACAGCATATCCCGCGCAATTACTCCTGCTCCAAAAACGCCACCTGTTGCGCGTCGCACAACGCCCGCGCAGGCTGCGCCGAAGCCTCCGGTGAAGCGCCCGGCCAGCAACCCGGTAACGCGCACCACGCCTCCGAAGCCGAAAACAGAGCAGCCGCCGGTCACGAAGGTGCCTACCCGCGTGGAGCCTGCGCAAGCCGAAGCAACACCCGTTCCCAAGCGCGCCGAGCCCATCCCCGTGCCGGTGCAAACGCGCAACCGCGAGAACGCTACGGCCAAGGTGCTCGATGTATACCATTCCGAAATATTGGTGAAGCTGTACGACAACGGTGAGATCGACGGCGATACCATTTCGGTGTATCTCGATAATAAGCTGGTGCTTGCGCACAAAGGCCTCAGCGCGTCGCCGCTCGAGCTGCGTGTGAAGCTCGATCCGGGTTCGCCCGAGCACACGCTCATCATGGTGGCTGAAAACATGGGACGCATTCCGCCCAATACATCGCTCATGATCGTGTGGGATGGCGACAAGCGCTACGAAGTACAGATCACGTCTACCGAGCAGAAGAACGCGATGGTGCGTTTCCGTTATGCGGGCCCGGCTGCCGGAACGCCCTGACCGCTCATAGAAAAAAGGCGCTGCCGCCGCGCAGTCGCTGCTAAATTGCCCTGGTGAAATATTTGTTCCTGCCCTTTTTGTTGCTGTTTTGTTTGTGTGCGGGTGCGCAGGAGCCTAACCTCAGTGGCATCTGGAAAGGAACGCTCACGCAAAGCGCCGGTGGCTGTTTTCCCAAATACTATATCGAGCTGCAGATCGACCTCGTAGGCGACACTGCTATCGGCGCATCCTATCATTATTCCGACATCACCAATTACGTTAAGAAGAAATTTCGCGGCAGCTACTACCCCAACGTACGAAAACTTTATATCAGCGAGGGGGCGGTGCAAACCTTTAAGATCCCGGCCGACTGCATTCCCTGCATCAAGAACTACGAGCTGTGGTATTCGCGCAGCGGCAACGCGGAAATGCTACGCGGCGAATGGAGCGGTAAGGTGATGAACACCGACGCTTCCTGCCAGCCCGGCCAGCTCACGCTTACACGGGTGAAGGAGTCGGCATTTAAAGATATTCCCGAGCTGGAAGTGGATACCGGCACCATCCGCCTCGACTTCTACGACAACGCCGAGATCGACGGCGACTCCATCAGCGTGCGCGTTAATGGCACCACGATCCTCACCAACAAAAAGCTCGACATCATTCCGGTTACGACCTTTGTCCACATCGACCTGGAGCATACCTTCCAGGAAGTGGAGATGGTCGCCGTGAACCTCGGTCGCATCCCGCCCAACACCGCACTGCTGATTGTTACCGCGGGCACGAAGCGTTACAAGCTTTACCTGACTTCTACCGAAAGCAAGAGCGCGAAGGTGCGGTTTGTGTACGATCCCCCGAGACAGTAACGTGAGCCGTCAGCCGTGAACGCAATGCCGTGCAACAGTCAAAGAACATCGTTGTATCGGCTCATTCGTAGGGACGCGAGAGCTCACGGCTCACGGCTGACGGCTCACGATTAAAACTTGAAGTTCCACGTCACCGCCGGTATGATCGGGAACAGCGACACCTGCTTCGCCTGCACCTGCAGCGTGCCATTGCGCGGGTCGCCGGTCTGGTCGAAATAAACGAAGTAAGGATTGAGCCGGCTGTAGACATTGTAGATGCTGAACACCCAGCTGCTGGTGAAGCGGCGCACCTTCTTCGGCTGCGGCGTGTAGGTGGCTGACAGATCCATCCGGTGATAGGGCTTCAGGCGATATTGATTGACCTTGCTATATTCCTGTGTCAGCACGCCATCCACGATGTAAAAGCGCTCGGGCAGCGTGGTGGCATTGCCGGTTCCATACACGAACACACCTCCTACTTTCCAGCGCGGGTTCAGCTCCCAGGTAGCCACAACCGAAAGATCGTGCCTGCGATCATACTTTGCAGGATAGCGTTCGCCGCCGTTGATGTCGGGGAACTGCCGCCAGGTCCACGACAGAGTGTAGCCCACCCAGCCGGTAAGCCTCCCGCGCACTTTGTTGACGAGAAACTCCGCGCCATAGCTCCAGCCTTTTCCAAAAACAAAGTGCTCTTCCGGATCGCCTACGTTCGGCTGGTAGCCTTCTTCAAACTCGATCTGGTTCTTCATGTCCTTGTAATACACTTCCACCGACGTCTCATACTGGTTGTCGCTGAAGTTGCGGAAATAGCCGGCGGCATATTGCCAGCTCACCTGCGGCTCCACGCGGTAGGTGCTCGGCACCCACAGGTCTGTGGGCAGCGTGGTGCCTGCATTGCTCACCAAGTGGATATATTGCAGGTTGCGCGACACGGATGCTTTGACGGACGACACCGAATCGAGCTGGTAGCGCGCCGTTACGCGGGGCTCGAAGCCGAAGTAAGATTGCACCGGTTCGAAACGGCCGTAGCTAGTGCTATCGAGCTTGTTCTGGTCGGCATCGCGGAGAAATTTTTTATAGGGTCCTAACTGCGTAAACTGGCTCCACCGCAGTCCGTAATTTATTTTGAAGCGGCTGTTCACGTCCCAGTCATCCTGGAAATAGAGCGCATTTTCCAGCGCATATTTAAGCTCCGCGTTGGAAGGTGAGAATACCGTTGAATCCTGGCGGCCCGACACCTGGTTGGGCACGAACTTGTGGTAGGTGCTTTGCCCCCCAAACTTGAAGCGGTGCGTGCCTGAAGGATACCAGTCGAAATCCACTTTTAAATTGCCATCGCGGATGCCCGACGAAAGACCCACTTCAAAGTTGTTCTGATTGGCGCCGAAGCGGAAATGGTAATCGTTATAAACGAGCGTGGCGTTGGAAAAAAGACGCGGTCCGAAAACGTGATTCCAGCGCAGCGTTGCCGTTGCATTACCCCACGGAATGTCGGCTTCGAACGAACGCTTCTTGCTCACGAACCTGAACACATCGCGTCCGAAATAGCCACTGAGATAGAGGCGGTCTTTTTGCGAAAAGCGGTAGTTGACCTTGGCGTTGATGTCGTAAAAATAGTAGCCCGAACCCGCGCCGTTGGCGTCTTTCGCCACCAGCGGCTTTGTGAGCACATCGATGTAGGTGCGGCGCGCCGAGATCATGAAGGATGACTTGTTCTTCACCAGCGGACCCTGCAGCGATAGCCGCGAAGCGATGAGGCCAATGCCTCCTTCCCCCGTGAACTTCTGGTTGTTGCCGTCCTTCATCGCCACGTCGAGCACCGACGAAAGCCGGCCGCCATACTGCGCCGGCATTCCACCTTTGATCAGGGAAGTGTTCTTGATGGCGTCGGAGTTGAAGATGGAGAAGAAGCCGAACAGGTGGCCGGTGTTGTATACCACGGCGTCATCGAGCAGGATCAGGTTTTGGTCGGGGCCTCCGCCACGCACATAAAATCCCGCATTCCCCTCCCCTGCATTGCGCACGCCGGGCAGCAGCTGGATCGTTTTCAGGATGTCCACCTCACCGAGAAAGGCCGGGATGTTCCTGATCTGCGCCATCGAGAGGTTGATCTGACCCATCTGCGCATTCTTCACGTTGGCATCGCGGCGCCGGCTATACACGACCACTTCGCTCATCGCCGCCGACTTGGATTGCAGCAGCAGGTTCAACTGAAGGTTGCCTGCCACCGAAATGGGCTGCAGCAGCGAAAAGTAGGACACGTGCGATGCTGCGAGCACATGAGCGCCCGAATCGGTGGTTAGGGAATAGTAGCCATATTGATTGGAGGTAACACTGCGGCCGCTGCCTGCGAGCGTTACGGTGGCGCCGATGATGGACTCACCCGATGCGCTGTCGCGCACGAACCCGCTGATGGTGTATTTCTGTTGGGCAGTTGCCGCAACCGTAAGGAGTGCGAGCAAAAGCGTCGCTGAAAAGCGCATAGATTATTTGTTGGGAGCGAACTGGAGGCTGTCTTTGGGCCCGCCGCACTCGAGCATGGTTTTGCCATAGCGTGGGTGGCGAAGCCCCATGTAGGGGTTGCGCACGGCCGAAGTGTTGCTCAGCCAAACGCCCGGTTCGTCCTCGTCTTTTCCGAAAGCCATCGGGCATTCCTGCAGGTAAATGGCGGATGCATCGTAGCGGATAACGCGCAGCAGGTCGTAAAGGTTTTGAGAGAGCGAATGGAAGCTCCGGCGCGCTTCGGTGAGGTTGGGTGCTGCCTGCATCGCGGTAAGATCGCCGTCGAACATCTCGCCATAGCTCGCTGCGGTCTGGTAGATGGCCGTGTCTTTCTGGAGCTCGCTGAAGGCGATGCCTTTGAGCGAAGCCTGCAGCTGGGCCGCCGACGCTTTCACCGAGGCGCTGTCCCAGTTGACCAGCGTTTCCTGGAGCTGCGCGTAATCGGCCATTGCCTTGCTCACCGATTCGTTGAATGCAGCGCTGTGTTTGCTCTGCGCAACCGGTTGCTGCTTCGGCGGTTCGGGCGTTGCCGGCTGGTCGCTGCCGCCATTGCAAGAAATGAGATACGTGCCCAGTCCTGCCGCCACCAGGGCGATGATCCAGATGAATTTCCGCATGGGGCAAAATTACGCGAAGAAACCGTTCGTGGTTTGTGGTTTGTCGTTTGTGGTTGGCTTACGCCAGCAAAAATCGCTTTGTGGGAGGCCTCCGCCGCGCCTCGCGGAACTACAAACCACAAACTACGCACGACAAACTATCTTTGCGCTCTCAAAAAACTACGCTACTCCTATGCTGGCAGGCTTTCAGAACGTGACATTTGAATTCGGGGCGCGAACGATCGTGAAAGACGCGACCTGGCATATACACCCGCTGGAGCGCATCGGCCTCGTGGGCTACAACGGCACCGGCAAGTCGACGCTCCTCAAGGTGCTGGTGGGCGAATACCTACCTTCTAATGGGGTGGTGGAGCGGGGCCGCAACACCACTATCGGCTACCTCCACCAGGACCTCCTCTCCTTTGAAACCACCGAATCCATCCTCCAGGTGGCGCAGCATGCGTTCGACAAGGCCGTGGCCATCGGCAAGGAACTCGACGCGCTGACGAAGAAGCTGGAGACGGAGCAGACCGACGAGCTGCTGCACTTGTATAGCGACAAGCTCCATGAGTTTGAAGAAGCCGGGGGCTACGAAATGGAATACAAGACCGGCGAGGTGCTCCAGGGGCTTGGCTTCTCCAATGCCGACCTGCAGCGTCCCTACCAGGAATTTTCGGGTGGCTGGCGGATGCGCGTGCTGCTTGCCCGGATGATCCTCCAGCAGCCCGACCTGCTGCTGCTCGACGAACCTACCAACCACCTTGACCTACCTTCGATCGAATGGCTGGAGAAATACCTGTTGCACTACAAGGGTGCCGTTGTGATGGTGAGCCACGACCGCTTCTTCCTGAACCGCATGGTGAAGAAGATCGTGGAATTATACCAGCGTGAACTGCACTTCTACACCGGCAACTACGAATATTTCGAACAAGAGAAAGAGCTGCGCATCGAACAGCAGCAGCGCGCCTACGAAAACCAGCAGGATTACATCCGCCAGAACGAGCGACTCGTTGAACGGTTCCGCGCCAAAGCATCGAAGGCTGCGATGGCACAAAGCATCATGAAGAAGCTCGACAAGCTCGATCGCATTGAGGATGCCGCGCTGGAGCGCCCCGACCTCCGCATCAACTTTGCCATCGAAAAGACGCCCGGCAAAGTGCTGGTGGAACTCAAAGGAGTCACCAAGCGCTTCCCCAAGCTGACCATCGTGGAGAATGCTTCGGCCGAGATCGAGCGCGGCGACAAGATCGCCCTGGTAGGCGCCAACGGCAAGGGTAAATCGACCCTGCTCCGCATCATTGCCGGCACCGAACCCGTGGAAGGCGAACGCAAGTGGGGCCACAACGTAGACGAAGCATTTTACGCGCAGCACCAGATGGAAGCGCTCACCGGCAGCAATACGCTCATCGACGAGCTAAAGGATGCCGGATCGCAGAAGACGGAGCAGGAACTCCGCACACTGCTCGGCTGCTTTCTTTTCAGCGGCGACGATGCCGACAAGAAGATCAAAGTGCTGAGTGGTGGTGAGAAGGCACGCGTGGCGCTGGCCAAGACCATCATCTCCAAAGCCAACTTCCTGCTGCTCGACGAACCGACCAACCACCTCGACATCCACAGCACCGAGCTGCTCGTGGAAGCCCTGACACGTTACGAAGGCACTTATGTGCTTGTGAGCCACGACCGCTACTTTATCTCGAAGACGGCCAATAAGATTTGGGAGATCGTTGACCACGAGATCAAGGAGTTCAAAGGGACTTACGATGAGTGGGTGGAATGGAAGGCGCGCAAGGAGCAACAGAGCAAAGAGGCGGCATCTATCAAAGGCACACCGGACGGTGGCCGAAACGAAGAGCGCAGCCGGGAAAAGAAAGAATCGAAAAAACCGGAGCCGAAGAAGGAAGAGCCGGTGCCGACTGTTGCCAAAAAGGCCATCAACAAGGAGCTGCAAAAGGAATTACAGAAATTCCAGCGCCAGTTTGGCCAGGTAGAGCACGACCTCGCGCGGCAAAACGAGCAGAAGGCTATGCTCGAAGCAGCGCTGGCAGCCCCGGAAACGTATTCCAACCCGGACCTTTTCAAGAAGACCGAATCCGACTATGCAGCCGTTCAAAAGAAGATCGCCGAGCTAAATAAGCAATACGAACAGCTGTTTGAGAAGATCATCGAGCTGGAAGCGGAGCTTTGACAGTTTTCAGTTTCAGGTTTATAGTTTAAAGTTGAGTCCGCGCCGGCAGAACCTGAAGTAGGTCTCAAACGGACGTGAGCAACTAAAAACTGAAAACCGTGAACTTCAAGCTTTCCTGCCCGGTATAATCTTTGCATCGATCTGCTTCATCAAACACATGTTTATGAAGCAATTTATCATGTCCCTGGCGCTGGCGAGCGCCATGCTCGGCGGGCTTGCGTCGTGCAAAGACAAGAAAGCAAAGACCGAAACGGAGACAACTTATCCGGCGCCGGGAACTACAACCAATGCCCCGGTTGTGATCTCCGCCGACGACTCGTTGCGGCAAAAGCTACCTGAGATCACGAAAGATTTTCCCGGAGTAACCACCACGGTGAACGACGGCGAGGTAACCCTAACGGGTACGCTTGAGCGCGATCGCCTTCCGATGCTGATGCAGTCAGTGCATGCACTGAACCCGCGCAAGGTCAACAACCAATTAACCCTTAAATAAGCAACCATGGCAGTACAGGATAAATACGGTCGCCTCGTGCAGGCGGCCCAGCAGGCCGGTGTGCGCAACCTCCAGGTGCGCGAGCAAAACAATGTGCTTTACGTCAACGGCGAAGCACCGAGCGGACAGGTAAAAGACCAGTTATGGCAGATCTATAATGAGATCGACCCCGACTTCCGCGCAGGCGACCTCGTGCTGGATGTGAACGTGGGCGCCGACGCCGCCGGCCAGCGCGCCAAGGTGGTAACGGAAGAATCCAACCTCAATATCCGCAAGGGTCCGGGCACCGACCAGGAAGTGGTGGCTAAAGCGGCACACCACGACTACGTAACGCTCATCTCGAAGGCCAGCGACCAGTGGTGGCTCGTGCGCACCAGCAGCGGTGCCGAGGGGTATGCGTATGCGCAGTATCTGTCGCCGGAATAGACTGGTAGAGCGGTTTGTCGTTTGTTGTTTGTTGTTTGTCGTTGCGCAATGCGCGGTAATGCCATAGCGTTGGCGCCAGCCACCAACAAACGGCCAACAACAAACGACAAACTTCTTATTTCTCCGAGCTGTGCATCTTAATGAAATCAGTAACCAGGTAGGTGATCAGCTTGCCGGTGGTTTCGTCGGTGCGGCCGTTGGTGAGGCGAACAGCGCCTTCGCAGATGTGTAGGTATGCGCACTTCGCATTTCCTGCACACAGGTTTACATACTGGCGGGCGTGAATGGGCAGCACGCCTGAAGGCGTACCCGCGCTGCACAGCGTTCCCTGCACTACGTCGAGGTCCAACTCGATGCCGCACCAGGTGTCGTCGGTAAACGAGATCGCATGTGCAATGGCTTGCTGGAAGTCGCGCTTGCCATGGAGGAAAATGTCTTCGTAGGTGATGCAATCGAAGAAGGGATTGTTGACGATGTCTACCCAAACATTTTGCTGCAGGTAATTTTCCTGTATACCAACTACGCAATACTTCTGGAGGAATCCGTCGTCTTCGGCATAACGGAAGCCGTTGCCGCTGTGGCGGCCTTCGGCAGGGCGATAGTCTGTATGCGCATCGAGGTTGATGGCGTTGATCTGCGGCAGGGGAATCTGGAGGTCCTGGTGTAACCCTTTTGCGGCACCTTTCAACAAAGGGTAACAATTGTTGTGACCTCCGCCGATCACGATGGGGATCTTGCCCGCGCTCACGACGGCCTTCACCAGTTTCTCTACTTCTTCATCAATGGTATACACCGCGTGGCGGAAGGCTTCGATGCGTTCTTCCTCATTCTGCGCGTTGCGCTCGATGAGGTATTGCAGGTCGCCGAAATCAAAGTGGCCGGCTACACAGATGTCATCGCCCGAAAGAAAATCGTTGCTTTGGATGTTGAGGAAGGACTGCAAGAAGGAGATCCAGCCCGTTGCCGCGCCGCCCACACCGCCATTGGCCTGAACGCCGATGTCTTCGGGTATGCCGATGATCACGTAGCGCGTATCGATCTTTTGAAAAGTATCGGGCCCATGATCTTCGCTGAGCACGTGCACCTGCTCTCCCAGTTTCGTTTCATAACGACGGACCTTTGTAAGCGACAGAATATCGCTCTTGGTGTAAAAGCGAAAATGCGGGATCTGCATAGTGCTTTGGGTTCTCGGGTTTTCCAATTGTTCTTCTGTCATATGCATATGCCATTGAGCAATACGGTTTCAATGAGATTGCTTCCAAAGGCGTAAGGAAGGTACGGCAAAGACGGTATCGGTCTCGTTAAAATCAGGTTTGCTTTTTTCCCCACTGCTATCGATCCTACTTCCGATTGTAGGCCGAGCGCGCAGGCCGCGTTTACCGTGGCGGCATTGATGGCTTCTTCGGGAAGTAGCTTCATGCCGATGCAGGCCATCGATACCACGCCGTTCATATTACCCGATGGTGATGAGCCGGGGTTGTAGTCGGACGCCAGCGCGATGGCGCAGCCTGCATCCACGAGCTGCCGCGCGGGCTGGAAGGGCATCCGAAGAAAATAGGCGGCAGTAGGAAGCAGTGTGCCGATGGTGTCTGATTCAGCAAGGGCGCGCGTTGCCGCTTCGTCCATGCTTTCGAGGTGATCTACGGACAAGGCGCCTACGGCAATGCCGGCCTGCACGCCGCCGGAAACTGCGAGTTGGTTCGCATGCAGCCGCGGCTGCAGTCCGTGCGCTTTCCCGGCCGTACAAATACGGATGGTTTGCTCCGGCGTGAAAAATCCTTCTTCACAGAAAACATCGATGTAATCGGCAAGACCTTCGGCGGAAATCTGCGGAAGCATTTCTTCTATAATAAGGCGGATGTAGCCTTCGCGGTCGTCGCGGTATTCGGCGGGAAAGCTGTGTGCCCCGAGGAAAGTGGTGCGGATGTCGATGCCGCTTTGTGCACGAAGGCGGCGCGCCACGCGAAGCATCTTGAGTTCCCCTTCAATGGTGAGTCCGTAGCCGCTTTTTATTTCGATGGCGCCGGTGCCGAGGCGCATTACTTCCTGCAGGCGCTGCCAGGATTGACGGAACAGTTCGTCCTCGTCGGTTGCGTTAAGTTTGCTTGCCGAGTTGAGGATGCCGCCGCCGCGGGCAGCAATATCGGCATAGCTGAGGCCGCGGATCTTGTCGACGAACTCCGACTCTCGGCTGCCGGCAAATACGAGGTGCGTGTGGCTATCCACCCAAGCCGGGAGCACGGTGCCCCCAGCTGCATCGATGTGTGCGCGAAAATCGGAGGGCTGGTGACGGAGCTCACTCATGGCGCCGAACGAAGCGATGCGTCCACCTTCGATCACCAGGAAAGCGTCGTTCACAGACGGGAGTTCGGAGAGGGCTTTGCCGCGCAGGGGGGCATCAATGGCCCGGGTGTTGACGAGCTGGCGGATGTTGGAAATGAGAAGGTCCATGGCGGGAAAGTAAGCAATCGGGGCTGAAAAGTGAGTGCTGGGTGTGAAGAGCATTCCCTCGCACTCCGCACCCCCTAACCCCCTCTCCGTAACCGGAGAGGGGGGACATCCTCACCCCCTACCCCCTCTCCCTTTTTTTTGTTGGTTCGGCCCCGTCAACGTTTGCTGGGCAAAGGTGTTCTCCAACGCAACAACCAACGCGCGAAGCGACATCGGCTCGTGTCACGACACTCTGACAGGTAAATGGCCGCCTGGTAGCAAATGCCGCCTCCAGGTGGCTTTGGAGTTTCGCTATTACTTAAGAGCTGAACTCGTGCCACCGATCCAGCTTCCTCTAAATTACACAGCTCCTCTGTTCGATGAGCATTCCCTCTATTTCACAGGGGCTGTTAGTACAGCGCCACGGCATATTTCATAAGAAGCAAAGGGCATCAATGCTATGCGCAACTCCAAAGGTTTTTGCCCAGGAATTTGGTGTTTTTTTCCCAGTGAAGGGTGTTTTTCCCAACATGGTTCGGGACGCGCATCGGCGTTCCTTTGCATTTGAAACTGAAGTTGGAGAGGGGGCAGGGGGTGAGGACGTTCCCCCTCTCCGGTTACGGAGAGGGGGTTAGGGGGTGAGGCCCAATTTTTTCTATCCTCCCCCGTATTCTCTTCCTTATGGCAAAACTCCACAACGACCCCCTCTGGTACAAAGACGCCGTCATCTACGAGCTCCACATAAAAGCCTTCCGCGACTCCAACGGCGACGGCATCGGCGATTTCCAGGGACTCCTCGAAAAACTCGACTACCTCCAGGAACTGGGCGTCACCGCCATCTGGGTGCTCCCCTTCTACCCTTCCCCCCTTCGCGACGACGGATACGACATCGCCGACTACTATAGCATCAATCCCCGCTACGGCGACCTTGAACAATTCAAGGCCTTCCTCGACGAAGCGCACCGCCGCGGAATGAAGGTCATCACCGAGCTCGTGGTCAACCATACCTCCGATCAGCACCCCTGGTTCCAACGCGCACGACGCGCCCCCAAAGGCTCCCCCGAGCGCGACTACTACGTGTGGACCGAAGACCCGAAGAAATACAAGGACGTACGGATCATCTTCCAGGACTTCGAGGCTTCCAACTGGACATGGGATCCCGTGGCGCAGCAATACTACTGGCACCGCTTCTTTCATCACCAGCCCGATCTCAACTTCGACAACCCGCAGGTGCAGCAGGAAATCTTCAATGTGATGGACTATTGGTGCGCAATGGGCGTGGACGGATTCCGCCTCGACGCCATACCGTATTTATACGAGCGCGAGGGCACCAATGGCGAGAACCTCCCCGAGACGCACGAATTCCTGAAACGCCTCCGCGCGCATATGGATGAAACGCACCCTGGCACGCTCTTTCTCGCCGAAGCCAACATGTGGCCCGAAGAAGCCGCCGCCTACTTCGGCGATGGCGACGAGTGCCACATGAACTACCACTTCCCCGTGATGCCGCGGATGTTCATGGCCGTGCAGCAGGAAGACCGCTATCCCATCACCGACATCTTTGAGCAAACACCCTCCATCCCCGAAAACTGCCAGTGGGCCATGTTCCTCCGCAACCACGACGAGCTCACACTCGAGATGGTGACCGACGAGGAGCGCGACTTCATGTACAAGGTGTATGCAAAAGATCCGAAGGCACGTATCAACCTTGGTATTCGTCACCGGCTTGCTCCGCTGATGGACAACAACCGGCGCAAGATCGAGCTGATGAACTCGCTGCTCTTCTCGCTTCCAGGAACACCCGTTCTTTATTACGGAGATGAGATCGGGATGGGCGACAACTTTTACCTCGGCGACCGCGACGGTGTGCGCACGCCCATGCAGTGGAGTGCCGATCGCAACGCGGGCTTCTCCGAAGCAAACCCGCACCAGCTCTATCTTCCCGTCATCCTTGACCCCGAGTACTCCTATGAATCGGTGAATGTTGAGATGCAGCAGCGCAACACGTCGTCGCTCTTCTGGTTCATGAAGCGGCTCATCTCGCTGCGCCGCTCCTTCAAAGCATTCAGCCGCGGCGACATGCAGTTTATCAACGTAGAAAACCCGAAGGTGCTGGCGTTCACCCGCACTTTCGAAGAAGAAACGATATTGGTAGTGGTCAACCTTTCCAAGTATGCGCAGCCCGCCGAGGTAGACCTCCGCACCTTCAAAGGTCACCAACCGGTGGAGTTATTCAGCCGCAATAAGTTCCCGGTTGTCAAAGAAGATACGCCGTATTTCTTTACGATGGGCCCGCACTCCTTCCAATGGTTTCAACTGGAGAAGGTGCGTTCACGGGCAGATGAAGAGCGCTCGATACCAACGCTGGAACTCCAGGGCGCCGGCCTCCTCGATGCATTTGAGCGCACGCAGCTGGAGCAGGATATTCTGCCGTCCTATGTCTTCAGCAGGCCCTGGTTTGCAGGCCGCAAGCGAACGGTGTACAGCCTGTCGGTTATCGATCACTATGTGCTCGAAGAAGAGGGCCGGCGCGCGTGGTGGCTGCTGCTGGAGGTTGCCTATGAAAGCGGGCTGCCCGAGTGGTATCAGCTGGCTGTTAGCGTCGTATCCGAAGAAACGGCGCGTGAGTTGAGCGGCTCCTGCCCCGACGCCATCATTGCCCACGTGGAAGGAGCTGGCAAAGGCGCAATGTTGTGCGATGCGTTTTACCTGAAAGGATTACAACGTTCACTGCTGCGCCGCTTTGTGCAGAACGAGCAGTTGAAGCTGAATGACGGAAACGTGTATTTCGATGCGGTGGAAGAACTCGCCCGCTACAACTGGGAGGAGGCGGTTCCGCGCCTTTTCGACCAGAATCAATTCAACACTTCGATCATCTACGACAACCGTCTTTTCCTTAAGTGGTACCGCAAGGTGGAATTCTTTGTGAACCCCGATGTAGAACTGAACCGATACCTTTCGCTCGAGGCATGCTTCCCCTACACTCCCGCTTACCTTGGGTCCGTGGAGTGGCAGTCGGGCCGCGGGCGAATGGTGCTGGCAATTGTGCAGGAGTTGGTGGACAACCATGGCAACGGTTACGACTATGTGCGCGAGCGCGTCAACAACTTTATCGAGCGCGTAATTGCGCGTCCACACTCAGGTGCATTGCTGGATTATGAATTGCGTCCCTGGGCGCAGCCGGCCGGGTTTGATGAGTTGCCGGAAGGCCTGCAGGACCTGCTGGGCGGGCGCGGTGCCGAGCTGATGCGACTGCTTGGTGAACGCACGGCACAAATGCACAAGGCATTCGCCCGCAACGTTGATGTGAAGGAATTCGCACCTGAAGAATTTTCACTGCACTACCAGCGCTCGCTGTTCGCTTCCATGGTTTCGCTTGTGCGCGATTCCTACCATAGGATGAACCGCAGCGAAGGACTTCCCGAGCCCGCAGCCGTGCGCATTCGCGGCCTGCTCGACCGCCGCACAGAACTGCTTGGCCTGCTCAAACGCGTGTACGACCATAAGCTCGACGTGGTGAAGGTGCGTACACACGGTTCTTTCGATCTTCATAAAGTGTTGCTAACAGGCAAAGACCTGGTGCTGTACGAATTTGGCGGCAATATCCTGAAAAGCTTTTCAGAGCGGCGCATCAAGCGTTCACCTGTGCGCGACATTGCACAGCTCGTTGCCGGCATCTATACCGCCACATTCGACGGCTTTGCGCAGAACGGGCATTTCTCCGGCGATGCAGCAGCGTACACGCCGTACGCCGAGCGCTGGGCTTACCTGATGAGTGGATTTTTCCTGAAGGCTTACTTCGAATGCGTGAAGGACGAAAGCTTCCTGCCCAAAGATTCGGAAGATTGCGCGATGCTGCTGCATACGTTCCTGGTTGAACGCTCCCTGCGCCTCCTCACGCAGGAACTGCCGGGCGATGCCGGTGCGCGTGTGCAAGGGCCTCTCAGCCTCATCGAGACCGTGTTTGCCCAGACCGAATCAGCTGTGCGAAACGGCTGATGCAGGAAGCAGCTTGCGCAGCAGCGGCAGTACCTGGCTTTGCGACCAGAGGTTGTAGCGCGCCGCCGTCTTGTTCTTCCCCACACGAATCGTGATGGCTTTGTCGCGTAGCACGCGGAACATATCCTCGTCCGTTGTATCGTCGCCGATGCACAGCATGAAGTCGGGGTTGTAATGATCGAGCACCTTTTGCGCGGCCGTGCCTTTGTCGATGCCTATGAGGCGAACTTCAAGCACTTTGTTGCCATCAATCACCTGCAGAGCGGTGTTGGCGGTAAGCTGCAGGAGGCTGTTGCGCAGCTCGCGCGAACGCGTGAAACCCAGATCTGGGTGCGTGTTGCGGTAATGCCAGGCCAGCGTGTTGTGTTTTTCTTCGATGAACGAGCCGACGCAGCGTGTAACGAACAGTTCCATCAGCGGCCGGATCTCGTCCTTCCATTCCGGCGACACCAGCACCTGCGATTGCCATTCGCCCTCACCATTGTAACGAATGTAGGCGCCGTGCTCCGCCACCATCCCAAGCGGAAGATGACCAAGCCACTGGTGCAGCGTTTCCGGGTCGCGGCCGGAAATGATCACTACCTGCGTGTTGGGGCTCTTTGCGAGTTCCTGGAGTAGTTGCAACACGTCTTTGCCCGGCGTTGCCAGCGATGGTAGCTTGGCATAAGGGGCAAGCGTGCCGTCGTAGTCGAGCAGGATGCAGCGGCGTTGTGCAATGGCGCACTCGTGCAGCAGCAGCTGCGTGGTTGGCCCATCAAGGAAATTCGATTGCTCCTGTTCCTGTTCTTTTTTCACCAATGCAAGGCTTTCAAGGTTTTCGTTGATCCAGCGCTGCACATCGTAGGTGGCAAGCCGGCGTTGCATAAAACTGAGGCGGTTGCGTTGTTCCGTCAGCGGCATCGTAAGTGCCGTGTGGATGGCGTCGGCAACTTCGCTCGAATCGGTCGGATTCACCAGAATGGCTTCGCTCAGCTCGGAAGCTGCACCCGTGAGCTCACTCAGAATGAGTACGCCTTTATCGAGGCAGGAAGCCACGTACTCTTTTGCTACGAGGTTCATTCCATCGCGCAGCGGTGTAATAAGCGCAGCGTCGGCCGATTGGTAGAGCGCGCAGAGCTCTTCGAAGCTCAGGTGATTGTAGCGATAGATGAGCGGCTGCCATTGCAGCGACGAGAAGCGCCCGTTGATAGTGCTTACCTGCTGCTCGATCTGTCCACGCATTTCGGCATATGACGCAATGTTGGCGCGCGAGGGAACGATGTTGAAGATGAACACCACTTTCTCGTGCCATTCGGGGTAGCGCTCCAGGAATTCCTGGAAGCCTTCGAGCCGGTAACTGAGCCCCTTGGTGTAATCGAGCCGGTCAACCGAAAAGAGGATTTTCTGCCCCCGGAACTTCTCTTCCAGACCCGTAGAAATACGGGCAGCGAGGTCGTTGAGGATGGCATCGCGGAACTTCTGGAAGTCAATGCCGATGGGAAACAGGTCGATGCGTATAAGGCGGTTGTCGTAGTACAGTATGTTGAACTGGTTCTCGAGCTTCAGCACCATCTTGGCACTCTGAATGAAGTGCTGCACATAGTCGTAGGTGTGAAAGCCGAGTAGGTCGGCGCCCAGCACGCCCTGCAGCAGCAGCACCTTCCAGGTGGTAGGAAGCAGGCGGAAGATTTCGTAGGACGGAAAGGGAATATGCAGGAAAAACCCGATCGTCGCCTCGGGCAGTCGTCGGCGCAGGAACTGCGGAAGCAGCATCAATTGGTAATCGTGCACCCACACCACGTCGCCGGGACGGTAAATGGCGGCCAGCTTTTCTGCAAACAGCGCGTTCACCTGCAGGTAGGCATCAAAGTCTTCGCTGCGAAACTGTGTGAGCGACGGAAAGTAATGGAAAAGCGGCCAGAGCGTTGCGTTGGAGAAGCCGTTGTAGTACTTGTCGTATTGCTCCTTCGGTGGAAAAATGGGAACGATGCCGAAGGAAGAACCGAACGATTTGTTGGCCGTTGCTTCTTCCCAGTCTTCGGGAGCAGCATCGACGCTACCCACCCAGATGCGCTCTTCGTATTCGGAATGCTCGTCCTTTTCAAAATAACTTTTGATCGCCGAAACAAGGCCGCCCGAGCTTTGGCGCGCCTGCAATTGACCATCCACTCTTTCGAGCGAATAGGGCAACCTGTTCGATACAACAATCAATCGTGCCATAGGTAAGCTCTTCTAAATAATTGAGCCACCCAAAGGTAGGTCAGGCCCGCGCACGGCGCACGCGCAGGATGCGAAAGAGGAAGAGCAGGATGGGCGCAAGCATCATCAGAATAATGAAGGGAATGAGCGCCGCAGGCTCCGCTCCCGTCTTTCCAAAAGCGGCACTAAGTGAGTAATAGGTGCCCGCCGCCATCACGAGCACAACGGCAAAGCGCAGCTGCAAAAAAAGCGCCCGCACGAGTGCAAGACCTTCAGCGGCATTGGCTGCGCCCGATTTACGCGGAAAGTGATCGGCATAGCGGTGGAGCAATGTGAAGAGCGCGAACACCGCGCTGGAAAGGATCGGGAGGATCCAGATGCCCTCTTTCGGCCCCCACTTGTCGGCCACGCCATGTGCGTTGAAATGGATCGGCACCGTCGCCGGGAGGATCCTATAGCTTTGGATCACCATCAGCCATGTGAAGAGCAGCAGTCCGCCGGAGATCCACGTAAGTAATCGTTGCGCCAAGAAGTATATTCTAAGAGTTTCTATTTCAATTTTTCGGAGAGGTCTAGGCCATTGGCCCGCGCCGTGCGCTGTGCGATCTCGTAGCCTGCGTCGGCATGCCGTATGACGCCCATGCCCGGGTCGTTGCGGAGCACGCGCTTCAGTCGCTCGTCTGCATCCGCCGTACCATCGGCAACGATCACCATTCCGGAGTGAATGCTATAACCCATACCCACGCCGCCGCCATGATGGAGACTTACCCACGAAGCGCCCCCGGCTGTATTCACCAACGCGTTAAGGATCGGCCAATCGGCAACGGCATCCGAGCCATCCAGCATCGCTTCGGTTTCGCGGTTGGGCGATGCCACGGAGCCCGTGTCGAGGTGATCGCGGCCGATCACGATCGGAGCCTTCACCTTGCCACTGCGCACCAGTTCGTTGAATGCAAGTCCTGCTTTTTCGCGCTCGCCCTGGCCCAGCCAGCAGATACGCGCGGGAAGCCCCTGGAAAGCGATCCGCTCTTTCGCCAGCTTCAGCCAGCGTTGCAGCGATGCATTCTCTGGAAACATGTTGGCGATGAGATCGTCCGTCACAGCGATATCGGCAGGGTCGCCGCTAAGCGCGGCCCAGCGGAATGGCCCTTTGCCTTCGCAGAAAAGCGGACGGATATAAGCGGGCACAAAGCCCGGGAAATCGAAAGCTCTTTCGAGGCCGCGCTCTTTGGCGCGCGCACGGATGTTGTTGCCATAGTCGAACGTGATGGCGCCCATCTTTTGTAGCTCCAGCATCAGTTCTACGTGCCGGTACATCGAGTCGTAAGCGTACTCGAGATATTGTTCCGGATTCTCTTCGCGGAGGATGCGCGCCTGCTCTTCGCTGAGCTGGTGCGGCCAGTATCCGATCAGCGGGTCGTGCGCGGAGGTTTGGTCGGTAAGCGTATCGGGAACTACTTCGCGTGCAATCAGCCGCTCCAGTAGTTCTACGGCATTGCAGTGCACACCGATGGAGATGCCTTCGCCGGCCTGCTTTGCTGCCAGCGCGCGATCGATCGCCTCATCCACATTCTCGATCATCAGGTCGAGGTAGCGGGTTTCGAGGCGCTTTTCAATGCGCCACCTTTCCACTTCGGCCACGAGTGCCACGCCTTCGTTCATGGTGATGGCAAGCGGTTGTGCGCCGCCCATTCCGCCCAGGCCGGCGGTTACATTGAGCGTGCCTTTCAGCGATCCGCCCGCTCCATTTGCGGAAGGATAGTGCTTGTCGGCAAGCGCCGCGTACGTTTCATACGTGCCCTGCACAATTCCCTGCGAGCCGATGTAGATCCACGAGCCCGCGGTCATCTGGCCATACATCATCAGGCCCTTGCGCTCCAGTTCTTCAAAATGCTTCCAGTTGGCCCAGTTGGGCACCAGCTGCGAGTTGGACAGCAGCACGCGCGGCGCATCCTTGTGCGTCTTCAGGATAGCGACGGGCTTACCGCTTTGGATCAGTAGGCTTTCATCGTTCTCCAGCACTTTTAGGCCGGCGATGATGTTGTCGAGTGCTTCGAAGTTGCGCGCGGCCTTCCCACGTCCGCCATATACGATGAGGTCGTCGGGACGCTCGGCCACAGCGGGATCGAGGTTGTTGAGCAGCATGCGGAGAGCGGCTTCCTGTATCCAGCCTTTGCAACTAAGTTGGTTGCCGGTTGGCGTTTTGTATTTGACAGCGTCGTATTTGCGTTCGGTTTGAAGCATGGGGGAAAGTTTGTCGTTTGTTGTTTGTGGTTTGTAGTTCCGCGATGCACAGCCAACGGCATAGGCGTCAGCAAAGACAAACGACAAACCCCAAACTAATTCAAAGTAAAGGTATCAAAGCCATCATTCAATTCTATGCCTGCAGCCTTTGCGCACGCGCTCACTTTGGCTACGAGGCTGCCGCTGGCCACCAGGGCATGCGCCTTCTGGATGTCGTCGGCGAAAATGCGGTCTTCCTCGGCGAAGACGACACTCTGGCGCAGGTGGTCGTGGGCGCATTCGAGCAAACTGCTGCTCTTCAGCGGGCGCCGGAACTCGATGGCCTGTGCGGCACTGATCAGTTCGATGGCAAGGATGTACTCTAGGTTGTCGAGCACCTTCGACAGCTTGCGGCCCGAGATCGAGCCCATGCTCACGTGGTCTTCCTGCCCGAGCGAAGTAGGAATGCTGTCGGCAGATGCCGGGAAGCAAAGCGTTTTGTTTTCGGTAACGAGTGCAGCGGTGGTATACTGCGGAATCATAAAACCGCTGTTGAGTCCCACGTTCTTCATCAGCAGCAACGGCAGGCCCCACTTGCCTTCGAGCAGCAGGTAGCAGCGACGGTCGGAGATGTTACCTATTTCCGCTGCAGCAAGGCATGCGTAATCGAGGGGCATCGCCAGCGGCTGCCCGTGGAAGTTGCCGCCACTGATCGTATCGTCTTTACCCAGCACAATCGGATTGTCGGTCACCGAATTTGCTTCGATGGATGTCAGTTCCTTTAAATGCAGCCAGGCATTGCGTGAAGCACCATGCACCTGCGGCATGCAGCGCAGCGAATACGGATCCTGCACGCGCCCGCAATCGACGTGGCTTTGCATGATGTCCGATCGTTCGAGCAAGCCCCGCAGGCGTTGTGCCACCAGCCTGTTGCCGGTATACGGACGAAGCTGGTGCAGCCGGTCGTCGAAAGGCGCCTTGGTACCCGTGAGAGCTTCGAGGCTCATTGCGCCAATGATGTCCGCTGCCTCCAGGCAATTATGCAGGCGCTGCACCCCTTTGAGTGCGAAAGCCAATATGAACTGCGTTCCGTTGATCAGCGCAAGCCCCTCTTTAGGACCGAGGGTGATGGGTTCCAGTCCTTCTTCCTGCAGCACTGCGGCCGATGGCCGCCGCACGCCTTTGTGATACACTTCGCCGAGCCCGATGAGCGGCAGGCACAGGTGCGCCAGTGGTGCGAGATCGCCGGAAGCGCCGACAGAACCTTTCTCCGGCACCACCGGGATCACGTCGTTGTTGATGTGCCAGATGATGCGTTCGAGCGTGCTGAGCTGCACTCCGGAGTAGCCTTGCACCAACGCCTGCACCTTGGTGATCAGCATCAGCTTGGCGATCTCGGCGGGAATGGGATCCCCTACACCAACGCTGTGGCTTTGCAGGATCTTGTGTTGCAGCAGGCGGGTATCGGCTTCGTTGATGGCGGTGTCGGCGAGAATGCCGAATCCCGTATTTATACCGTATACGGTGCGGCCTTCGTTAACGATCGCCTGCACGGCTTCCTGGCTCTGCTTCACCCTTTGGGTTGCCGATGCATCGAGCTGACCGGCGCGATGGCCCGCAGCCAGCGAAAGAGCGCTTTCAACGCTCAAACGATCCGTTCCGTAGAAAAATGGAATACTCATAACAGTGGGAAGCGAAAATAACGTTTAACTTAGAGCAACAAGCTTTTACCACTCAATCCATCCTATGAGTAAACTATTTTCTTCGCTTGCATCGGCCCTTTTCGGCCGCTCCAACGCACAGGATTCCGACCCACGCGCGTTCCGCTGCAGCAGCGATGGCGCTACGCTTGAATTTCAAAAAGCACCCTGGGTACATCAATCTTACGACAGCGAAGGCAATGAGCTGTTTACGGGCCAAAGCCTCGACAACAAGGCCGTGTATGGCTTTGTTACCTGCAGACTGGCCCAGCCCCTCTCCGACCGCATGGTGGCGGAGCAGCGTCTCTTTTTGTTTATGGAAGACCTGCATCCCCACTTCGACATCGATTGCACCACCGGCCTCGACCACGGCCTTAAGCACCCTTCGTGTGAGGATGCTGTTGGAATGAGCGAGTATTGGCAAGACCGCGCGGGCAAGGATTGGAAGGTGCAGGGCTGGACGGACGGCACGCTTATGACCATCCTCTACATCAAGAATATTTCCATCACTGATTTCCGCCGGCAGGACGCCTATTTTGCTTCCTTTCGATTTGCTCCAGCGCGCAAGTTGGCATAACGGGCATGTAGCTTATCTTTGCTGCCTTTCGGCCGGCACCCCGGTGCTTGCCGGAACGGCTCCATAGCTCAATGGATAGAGCGCCTGCCTTCTAAGCTGGTGATCTAGGTTCGATTCCTAGTGGGGCTACATTTTGGGAAAGTACCCGCTGAAGTGCAGCGGGGCATAGAGATCAGCCTGATTGCTGACGATCGTCAGCAGAACACCAGTGGTTCCCTGCGATCTTCAAACAATGAAGCGCGTAATCGGCTTTTCACTTCCTTTTCTTCTGCTGGCATGTTCCGCCAAACAAGAAACGATACGACCGATCGTTCAAGACATTACCGAATCGGTTTATGCCTCGGGTGTTGTGCGAAGCCGCAACCAATATGAGGTGTTCGCGCCTGTCAGCGGGATTATAGACGACGTGCACGTTGTTGAAGGCAGCATTGTTCATCGGGGCGATCCGCTCTTCACCCTTTCGCATGAAAATGCAAGGAATCAGACAGAGAACGCACGGATAGCAGCAGCCTTTCAATTCCTTCCCGCCAACGAGGATCGGTTACGGGAAGGCGAGGAAGCAGTGCGGATTGCCGCTGAAAAACTTGCGCAGGATTCATTGCTCTATGTACGTCAGCAACGGCTGTGGGGCGAAGATATCGGCACCCGCAACGAGCTGGACCAACGCGCACTGAACTACCAAAACTCCCTTGCTGCTCTCCGGTCGTCGCGCCTCCGGCTGCGACAATTAAGACATCAGCTGGTTTTCGCCGACAGGCAGGCGCAGCAACAGGTGCGCATCCAGGAAAGCATAGCGGGAGACTACGTCATACGCGCGCGGCGGGATGGGCGCGTGTACCGCATCGACAGGAAAATTGGAGAGCTGGTGGCACCGCAGGCTGCTATCGCCCTGCTCGGTTCCTCTTCGGATTTCGAACTGGAGCTGCGCGTGGATGAGAACGATGCCGTGAAGGTCAGTGTGGGGCAGGCCGTGCTGGTCACAATGGATTGCTTCAAGGGGCGTGTATTTGGGGCTACGATCCGGGAGGTTTTCCCAGCCATCGATCCGGCAACGCGATCGGTTACCGTTATCGCCACGTTTGACCGCCCGCCGGCTTCCCTCCTTCCCAACCTTACAGCCGAGGCAAACATTGTACTGCGATCGAAGTCAAGGGCGCTGACCATTCCCCGCTCTTATTTGAATGAAGACCAAACCGTGCTGCTACGGAGCGGAAAGCGAAAGCTGGTGCAAACGGGCGCGCGTGACCTGCAGCGGGTGGAGGTTACGGAAGGGTTGAACGCAGACGACGTACTTCTAAAACCGGCACAGTGACCAGAAAACTGCAATTCGAGATCGCGAGAGAGTTATTGCTGGCACGGGGACGCCAAACGCTCGTTGCCGGCGTAGGCGTGGCCTTCAGCATTGCCGCATTCATAGCTTTACTCAGCTTCATGACCGGGCTCAACGATCTCCTGGATGGGCTCATCCTGAACCGAACGCCACACGTCCGCCTTTTCCGGGAAGTTCGGCAAAACCCCGATCAGCCGGCTCGTTTAGAGAACCCCCACGCCTATCACTTCATATCCTCCGTCAAAACCGGGAACATTCGCCCTGAACTCAAACAAAGCGCTGCTATGCTTGCCGCATTACGCTCCGACCCCCGCGTGATGGGAGTTGCACCACGAGTGACCACGCAGGTGTTTTTCAACAACGGAACCGCGCGCCTGGGCGCAGTGGTGTCCGGTATCGAGTCTTTTCCGGAAGACCAGCTGTTTCATTTTTATGATTATATCACAGAGGGTACTGCACAAGAGATTGATGTCGCCCCCAACAGCATCGTGTTGGGCAAGGCACTCGCCGACAAATTGCAGGCAGAGCCGGGCAACCTCGTAGCGCTAACTACTCCTGACGGAAAGACATTTTCGTTGCGGCTTGTTGCCCTTTATCAGTCGGGCATCAACGAGCTCGACAAAGTGCAGGCCTTTACGTCCATTGCCACCGCGCAAAAGTTGATCGGTAAGCCACCGGGCTACCTCACGGATATTCAGGTGAAACTCACCAACATCAAGATGGCACCCGCCGTTGCCCGGGAATACAGCAGGCTGTACGCAACCGAAGCAGAAGACATTCAAACGGCAAGTGCGGAATTTGAAACAGGAAGTTTTATCCGGACGGTGATTTCTTATGTCGTTGGTATCACAATGCTCATTGTGGCGGGTTTCGGGATCTACAATATTCTCAACATGATGATCTACGAAAAGATGGACTCCATCGCCATACTCAAAGCCACTGGATTTTCCGGAAGCGATGTGAAGAGCATATTCCTGACGATCGCTGTCGTCATTGGACTCGCAGGTGGCATTGTAGGCCTTGCTGCGGGCTTCGGGCTCTCCCGGATCATCGACCGCATACCTTTTCATGCTACTTCCCTTCCCACGGTAGATACCTATCCCGTCAATTACAACCCTGTTTACTATGTCATCGGACTGATGTTCGCCCTGCTTACGACCTATTTCGCGGGACGCTTTCCTGCCGCAAAAGCGGGAAAAATCGATCCTGTTGCCATCCTGCGAGGAAAATAACAATATGATCCTTCAAGCCGAAAATATCAGCAAGTCCTTTCGCGATCAAGGGCAAACGCATACGCTGTCGAACATCAGTCTTTCTATCAAGGAAGGCGAGTTCGTTTCCATCATGGGGAAGTCGGGCTGCGGCAAATCGACGTTGCTGTATATTCTATCCACTATGGACACCGATTACGAAGGGGCCCTCCACATCGACGGGGAACTTATGACCGGCGCTTCAGGCAACCGGCTGGCCGCAATTCGCAACGAGAAGATCGGGTTCGTGTTTCAGTTCCATTACCTCCTCACCGAATTCTCGGTGCTGCGCAACGTCATGTTGCCCGGTTTGAAACTGAACCGGAATGCCGAAGACGCAATCGAAGAAGATGCCCGACGATGGTTGCGCCTCCTCAACATGGAGCACGCTGCACAAAAGCGTCCCAACCAGCTCTCAGGCGGTGAAAAGCAACGAGTAGCGATCGCGCGGGCATTGATCAACAAACCGAGGATCGTCATGGCCGACGAGCCCACTGGAAACCTCGACAGAAAAAACACCGACGTCGTTTTCAATATCCTGCAGGAATTGAACGCGTCCATGGGGCAAGCCTTGCTGATCGTTACGCACGATCCGCAATTTGCAGCGCGCACGCACCGCATCATCGAGATGGAAGACGGCAGGATCGTTCAAAACGGAGAAAGCGGCGAGGACTGACTAGCTTCTGGAAATCGAACACCGAAGGCTCCGCCCGTGGAGGTGTTTCCTCAGGGCTGCATCCGTAAAAAGTGCCGCCAGGCCGTAGCGCGCGCGAACAGCCCGCTGCCTTCGCTCTCCGTGGCAGCCGACCCGCAGGCCACGCCAAAGGCAACGGCATGCTCCAGGTCTGCTCCCTCTTCCAATTTCCATACAATGCCTGCAACAAGGCTGTCTCCAGCGCCCACCGTACTTTTTGCTTCCACCACCGGAGCGGCAAACTGCCGGCTGGATTCTTTGGTAGCAAGCACAACGCCCGCTGCACCCAGCGAAACCACCAGCGCATCAACAGGGTACTTGCGCAGCACGGCTCGTGCCGCGTCCTGCACATCGGAAAGCTCCAGTGCGGGCTCTCCTATCATCGAGGCCAGTTCGGACAGGCTCGGCTTAACGAGAAAGATGCCGGCCTGCAGCAATTCAGATAACCCAGGCCCCGAACAGTCGGCAACCACGCGCAGGCCTTGTCGATGCCCCTGCTGAACCAACCTGCCCAGGTATCCTTGCGGCAAACCGGGCGGAAGCCCGCCGCTAACCACGAGGTGCCGAGCGGTGCCCAACTGGTCCCACAAAAGCAACTGCTCCAAAACGTGTCGCTCGAGTGGCTGAGCGGGATGAACAAACCGGTATTGACGTCTCGTTGACTGGTCCAATACATTGAAGCTTTCGCGCGTAGCGGCTTCACTGCGAACGGCACGGAAGGGTATCCCGGTCTTTTGCATTTCAGCAAGCAATGCATCGCCGGCCGGCCCGCCATAAGGAAAGATCGCACAGGTGTCGCCACCCAACTCATGTATCCCACGGCTAACGTTGATACCACCGCCGCCCGGCAGGGTGACGACTTCCGTGCAACGAAGCTTCTTTTCCGGTTCGAGCAGCGGGACTGTTGCGGATTTATCGAGCACGGGGCTCAGTGTGAGCGTGATAATCATACCGCTGTAAAGGTGCGTAGGCTTGCGGATTGAATGGCTGACGACGAACAGCATAGAACGCTGATAGCGGTTCTCACTTCTTTGTCAAAGGTCGACGGCCCGCACCGCCCGGGCAGCCCCTCTACTGTATGTCTACCCGCTCAACGTTGCCGGGTCGCTTCTTTTCGCGGGCACGCCCCGAGCGTAGCCCCTTAACGGTAACCTGAGTCATGGGTAGGTGCTGTCAGCGGTCATTCTGCCGCCGGTTGCGCATTGGTAGGTTTGTCGAAAAGCAATCATGAAAAGAATACTCGTCATAGAGCATGCGCATCATCCCAACACCGCGATCATTGATTTTGCGTGCCGCCTGGCCGATGCGCGCAAAGCGCGCTTTTGCGGTATTCTCATGGAAAGTATGTTTGCCGGGCCAGTCCAGCCCGAACCAGCAGCTGCGCCTTCCGACCCATGGGTTGCTGCAGGCACGGCGGATGTGCGTATGGACCCCGAGCGCGCCGTTCAATTCTTTCTTGAAGAGTGTGAACGCCACGGCCAGGAAGCCGAAGCGGAATTTTATCAGGGCGCGCCGATCCCGCATGTGATCCGGGAAAGTTCCTTTGCCGACTTGATCCTTCTTGATCCAGCCACGAGCTTCGGCGACCCCGACGAACAGGCTCCTTCCCATTTCACCCGGAGCTTGCTGCGCGAAGCGCATTGCCCGGTACTGCTCGCACCCACCCAATTCGAAGGGGTAAACGAGACCGTGTTTTGTTATGATGGAAGCGCTTCTTCGATCATGGCCGCCAGGCTTTATACATACCTGCTTCCCAACCTGGCGCGTGAAAAAGCAACGGTACTGGAAGTAGGCAAGCCCGGCCGGGCCACCGGCAAAACGGAGCACAGGAGCCTGCTGAAATGGATGCATTGCCATTATTCCGATGTGACCTTCGAATCGCTTGAGGGAACTCCCGATGAAGAACTGTTCCGCCGGTTGCAGATGAAGCGAAACAAGATGGTCGTTATGGGTGCGTTCGGCAGAAGCCTTCTTTCCACCTGGGCGCGTCCAAGCACTGCCGAAAAACTCATTCATAATGTTGACCTTCCCTTCTTCATTGCCCACGTTTAACTAAGGTTATGAAAAAATTCATTGTAGCTTTTGACGGCCTCCGCTTATCCGACAGCTCGATGAGCTATGCCATCGATCTGGCCCATAAGGCAAACGCACACCTTGTGGGCGTGTTCATAGAAGACCCCCACCTGCATAGCTATAGCCTCGCTGAGATCGAACATTATACCGGCGAGAGCTTTGAAGGGAATGTGCGCGCGCTCAACCGCAAAGACGACGAAAGGCGGCTGGCGAGCGTAGAAACGTTTCGCCACGCATGCGAGGCCGGCGGCATCAATTTTTCTATCCACCGAGATCGCAACGCGCCGCTCAGCGAACTATTGCACGAATCCATTTATGCCGACCTGCTGCTGATCAAAGCAAACGAAGGTTTGCGCAGCAAACGCGAAGATGCACCGACTTCCTTTGTGCAGCAGCTCATAAGCGAAGCGCGCTGCCCCCTGTTGCTCGTGCCGGAGTATTACCGGCACTTCAATGCGATCAAATTGCTGTATGACGGTTCGCCGGCCTCAGTAGCCGCACTCCGCGCCTTCAGCTATCTTTTCGAGGACCTGATGCCTGCTCAGACAGAAATCATAACTGTAAAACACAACGACGAAAATGCACATCTGCCCGATGCAAAACTGATCAAGGAATTCGCCAAAAGGCATTTTCCACAGGCCGACTTCACGTTGTTGAAAGGCTACGCGGACGAAGCCATCGTGCGCCATCTCCGGCTTCAGAAAACCGAGCCGCTGCTCGTACTGGGGGCGCACCGGAGAGGAATGCTCGCCCGGCTGTTCCGCGCAAGCCTCGCCAACCAACTGCTACACCTCTTGAAAATGCCGCTTTTTATTGTGCCTGGGGAGTAATAAAATCAAAGTTATGTCTGCCTATACAAGACCTTTTTCGCGGATCAGTGTGAACGATGTTGCTGAAGTTGGCGGTAAGACCGCATCCCTCGGTGAGCTTTTTTGCAAACTCACTCCAATGGGGTTGCGCGTGCCGGATGGCTTTGCCATAACCGCCGGCGCTTTCCGACACTTCATCGACAGCAACGAAATTGCCGGAAAATTACGCAGCGCACTTGACAGGCTGGACCGGGCTGGCTATGCCAACCTCGCAGACGTGGGCAAAGAGGCGCGCGACCTGCTGGCAAATGCCGCAATGCCTGCCGACCTGGAAGCAGAGGTGGCGGCGGCTGGCGAGGCTCTTGGGCCAGGTGCGTTAGCCGTGCGTAGCAGTGCCACAGCAGAAGATTTGCCCAACGCAAGCTTCGCCGGTCAGCACGATTCCTTCCTGAATATCATGGACGGAGCCGAGATGCTCACAGCTGTCCACAAGTGTTTTGTATCGCTTTACACCGACCGCGCAATCAAGTACCGCGAGGATAACGGCTTCGACCATAATAAGATCTCCCTTGCCGTGGCCGTGCAGCGGATGGTGAGTGTCGACAACGGCTGTTCCGGCGTTGCCTTTACCCTCGACCCGGAATCGGGCTTCCGCGATGTCATCCACATCAGCGGAATTTGGGGACTCGGCGAAAACCTCGTTCAGGGTACCGTTACCCCCGACGAATATTGGATTTTCAAACCGACGCTTCAGCAAGGCTACGACGCGGTGCTGCAAAAGAAATTGGGAACAAAAGAGAAAACGCTAAAGTGGGCGGACGACGGACAAACGTATAACTACAACACAACCGAGGAGCGCCGCAACCAGTTTGTGTTGAACGATGAACGGCTGATTGAACTGGCGAAAACCTGCCGCCTCATCGAAGAACATTATCAACGACCCATGGATATCGAATGGGCGTTGGATGGGAATAGCAACCTTATATACATCCTCCAGGCGCGACCCGAAACCGTGCAGGCACAGCGCAACCCGCACGTATTTCCACAATACCGCCTCGGCAAAAAAGGCAACCTGCTCAGCAGCGGCCAGGCGGTGGGAATAAAAGTCGTTACCGGCACGGCGCGCATCATACGCTCGGCTGCCGATCGCGACAACCTCCGGAAAGGCGAGATCCTCGTTACCGATCAAACGCAGCCCGATTGGGACCCGGTGTTGAAAAAAGCGGCCGCTATTGTAACGAACAGAGGCGGACGTACGAGCCACGCCTCGATCGTGGCGCGCGAACTCGGCGTACCCGCAGTGGTCGGCTGCGGAAACGCAACCGAGAACATCGCCGATGGTAGTGTCATCACGGTGTCCTGCGCCGAAGGGCAAACAGGATCTATTTATGAGGGTGCGGCGCCGTACACCATCGTTGAACACGATTTCTCCGACACAAAGCTGCCCGCGAAAACCGAGGTGAAGCTCATTGTCGGAGACCCCGATAATGCCTTTCGCCTTTCATTCTTTCCAAATCATGGAGTTGGATTAATGCGGCTTGAATTCATCATCAGCCAGCATGTGCGCGTGCATCCCATGGCACTGGTGCGCTTCGATGAATTGAAAGATGACGAAGCCCGGGCCGAGATCGGGCGCCTGACAAAAGCCTACCCGGACAAGAAAGTGTTTTTCATTGAAAAGTTGTCGGAGGGCATTGCGATGATCGCTGCTGCTTTTTATCCGAAAGAAGTCATCGTGCGCACAAGCGATTTCAAGACCAACGAGTATGCAAGCCTTATCGGCGGTGCCGGGTTTGAGCCAAAAGAAGAAAACCCGATGCTCGGATTCCGGGGTGCTTCGCGTTATTATCATCCGCTGTATGAAGAGGCTTTTGCGTTGGAGTGCGCAGCCATTGCGCACGTGCGCGGCCGGATGGGACTGCGCAACGTTAAGGTAATGATCCCCTTCTGCCGCACGGTTTCGGAAGCCGAGAAAGTCGTGTCGGTGATGGCTCACCATGGACTGGACCGCGCGGTCGATACCGGCCTTGAATTATATATGATGGCCGAAATACCTTCCAACGTTATCCTTGCCGACGAATTTGCGAAGTACTTCGACGGCTTTTCAATCGGATCAAACGACCTCACGCAACTTACCCTGGGCATTGATCGCGATTCGACACTCGTGTCGCCGCTCTTCAGCGAGCAGGATCCCGCTCCCAGGCGCTTGGTAGCCGATATGATCCGGGCAGCACACACGTGCGGCAGAAGGGTCGGGCTGTGCGGACAGGCACCCAGCGATGATCCATCCTATGCGCGTTTCCTTGTAGAAGAAGGCATCGACAGTATTTCTTTCAACCCCGACGTTCTGCTCACCGGCATTGGCGCGGTACGTTTGGCGTTGCAGAAACAGCATGAGGGAACTAAACCCCAACGACCCACCGGTTTGTAAGCGGACATCTAACCAGCGAAACCGGAGGAACACATCAAACGGCACGATAACATTCGAGCGTATGGAAACGGAGCATTACGAGCAACTCGTTGAGGAACGAACTTTGGAACTCGCACGGTCGCTCGATCGCGAAAAGGCGCTGAACGACATGAAAGCGCAATTCGTGTCCATGGCATCGCACGAATTTCGAACACCGCTCAGCACCATCCTTTCGAGCATCGGTCTGATTGAACTGTACGACGGACACGACCACGTGCACAACCGGGCCAAACACATCGAGCGAATCAAGGCAGCCGTATTCGACCTTACCAGCATTCTGGACGACTTTCTAACACTCGATAAACTCGAGCATGGAAAAGTGGCCATCCACCGCTCGGCGGTTCTACTCAGAAGTTTCCTCCAGGGCCTGCTCGATGAAATGGGCTCCTTGGCCACCAAAAAAGAACTACAGGTTCACTTTCGCTACCGCGGTGATAAAGAAACGGTCACCGACCCCAAAGTTCTGCGCAACATCCTGCTCAACCTGCTTTCGAATGCTTTGAAATATTCACCCTCCGGCAAGCGGGTGTGGCTCAGTGCGTGTGTTTCCGATAAATTGATCACCCTGAATGTGAGAGACGAAGGCATCGGGATCCCGGAAGAGGCGAAAGCTTCGCTTTTCAAAATGTTCTTCCGTGGAGAGAATGCGGTGCATATTCAAGGCACGGGTTTGGGCCTTAACATCGTTCAACGGTATGTGGAGCTGCTCCAGGGTTCGATCCGTTTCAGGAGCTCGAAGAAAACCGGAACGGTGTTCAGCGTGCGTTTGCCCGTGCATATTGATCGTTGAAGACAACAGGCAGATACGTGAGAACACTGCGGAAATACTGTATCTGCACCACTTCAATGTGGTTGCGGCTTCCAACGGGGTGCAAGGATACAAAATTGCCCGCGCCGCTAATCCGGACCTTATCCTGTGCGACATCATGAGGCCGGAAACGGGCGGACAATATCTTTTGCAACGCGCCCGTTCCAACCCTGGGACAGAAGGAATTCCCATTGTGTTTTTTTCTGCAGAAACCACTGGTACCAACATGGCAACGATTCCTTATTGGACAAGCCAACGGATTTCTTAAAAAGCCGTTTACAGCTCGCGATCTTCTTGAGGCCGTGTACCGGCTTATCGGAGCGCCCGATGCGTGACTCCACGAGGTCGTTCTTCGGGAATTGCCCGGCTAAACCGATCCACAAGAAAATTAAGTAAATTGTTGGCAGATTTTGCAAAGAGAGATCGCCGGCTTGTACAGGTCGTGTGTGCAATATCTGGAATTTTCGACCGGCGCCAAACGAAACGGAGCGATTCGAATCCCAACGCGATATATGAAAAAAATCCTGCTCATCGAAGATAACCCCGACATACGCGAGAATACAGCCGAGTTGCTGGAACTGTCTCATTACCGCGTAATTACGGCCAACAATGGCAGGCAGGGCGTTAGCAAAGCACTGGAAAACAAACCCGACCTGATCATTTGCGATATCATGATGCCAGAACTGGACGGATATGGAGTGCTCCATATGGTGCAGCATAATCCGGAACTGCAGAATACACCGTTCATCTTCCTCACCGCAAGAGCGGAGCAAAGCGAGGTGCGCAACGGCATGTCGCTGGGTGCCGACGACTACATTACGAAACCCTTCGATACTACCGACTTGTTGAAGACGGTGGAGAGCCGCCTCCGCAAGGCCGACTTGCTGCACAAAGCCAAAACTCCCGGTATCGAGGGGGTGAACGAGCTGATATCGGCCACGGGTGGCGAGCGCGTGTTGCAATCGTTCGTTGAGGGCAGGCACTTCGACCGGTATAAAAAAAAGGAGCGGATTTACACCGAGGGCAACCACCCGGTGCGGCTCTTCTACCTGCAAAAAGGGAAGGTCAAACTATACAAAAGCAATGATGACGGGAAAGAGTTGATCATGAAAATCGTAAACGAAGGAGAGTTTTTCGGATACGTTGCCCTGCTCGAGGATACTTCCTACCAGGCCAATGCCGAAGCTTTGGAGGCGTGCGAGATCGTTGGCATACCGAGGAAAGAATTTGAAGAATTAATGAACGCCAACCCGCTGGTAACGCGAAAGTTTCTCAACCTCCTCGCCCACGACGTACGCGCCAAGGAAGCACAATTAGTGCGAATCGCCTACAATTCGCTGCGCCGTAAAACGGCCGATGCACTTCTGGCAGCACAGGAACGCTTTCAAAAAGGCGATCGGGCGATGCCCATTCAACTTACCCGCGAAAACCTTGCTGCACTCGCCGGCACGGCCACCGAATCATTGATTCGAACGTTGAGTGATTTTAGGTCGGAGGGTTTGATCGATATTGAGGACGGGCACATCACGATCCTGCAAAGTGAAAAGCTGGAGCGACTGGCCAATTGACTTCCCTGACCGTTGTCATGGTAACTCAACAATGATCGTCATCGTTTAACCGCAACGATTGTTGGATTCTTGCACCGGTGCACCACATGCAGCCTTTACGGGCTTTTTCAGCAATGTTATGCCCCAGGTGGTTTCGGCGAAACACCCGTTATCAATCGCGCCTTCTTCATTTCAAAAAGCCCCTCCCGACCCGTGAACAGTCAGCTAACCCAATTGCTCGAAACCGAAAGCCAGCACCTCAACAAACTGAACGAGATCGTTGTGCAGGCAGTGGATGAAGAAAGATTGCTTTCGCAAAAACTGACGCCTTTTGAAGAACGGCAAACCACCTTTCGCGAGCGCGTTGAAGACACGGTCTCCGCATTCGGCGGCAGTTGGTGGTTCATCGGGATCTGCCTGTTTTTGATGCTCGGCTGGATGGCATTGAACCTGTATGGCTTCCGCCATCCCGTAGACCCCTACCCTTTCATTCTGCTCAACCTCGCCCTTTCAACCGTTGCGGCGCTTCAGGCACCGATCATCATGATGAGTCAGAATCGCAAAGAGGATAAAGACCGGCAGCGCGCGGCTAACGATTACATGGTGAATCTGAAGGCTGAAATCGAAGTGCGCAACCTCCATCAGAAGCTCGACCTGCTGATTTCCGACCAGATGAAAACCCTGTTTGAGATCCAAAAAATGCAAGTGGAGATAATGGAAGACATCAGAACTGGTCTTCTTTCAAAAGAAAACCCGAACGACAAGGGGCTATGAAAAACAATTGCCTGATTCTGTTGCTCATTGCACGCTTCCTTCTCTCAACACAGGCTGCGCTGTGCCAGCAGGTTTCGGAGAAGGACATCAGCGCGTTTGCCCGTTCGCCCCGTTACACAAGCATCGTTGCGTTTTACGAGGCCGGAGGCGGGCAGGTGACCTGGTTCGGGCCCGACAGCCTGCACGAGCCGCTTACGACCCTGCTCGAATCTGCGGCATCCTATGCCCTGTTTGCCGACGACTACCGCGCAACCAGCAGCCCCGCCGTGGGCGGCAGTGCACTTGTAAACAAGGATATTCGTCTTACGGATGCCGCCCTCCATTTCTTCGGCGACCTGAAAGCGGGCAACCGTACGCCAACACTGAGTTACGCAGGCCTTTCGTATGAGCCGGAAACTCAGCTCGATGCCAGCGAGATACAACTGCTTAGAAGCGGCCGGCTCCAGGAGCTCGAGCGATCGTTTCGCCCCCGCACCGACGCCTACGGTACACTCCTCGGGCTACTGCTTCATTTCCAGCTCGTGCAGCGCACTCCAGGTTTTCGTGAAGCGCGGGTACGTTTCCCTTTTACAGCTACGCAACACAGTGAATTTATGCTGCGGCTCTACCAACTCGGGTTGCTGCGGCGCGCCGATACGATCTTGACCGATATCCAAATGCAGCAGACTATCGTGCGCACCCAGATGCATTTTGCGCTTTCCACCAACGGCAAAGTTACCCAGGCTCTGGTGACAGCGCTGAACGTACCGCTCCAACAACGTTCTGCAGAATTATGCGCGTCTATCAATCTGTTACGGTGGCTTGAAGGGCTCAGGAGAAAAGGCGCTTTGCTTGCCCTCAACATTGCCTCGGCCGACATGGTGGTGGTAGCCGGCGACGATACGCTGTTGTACTCCAGGATCGTAGCGGGCAAGCCTGCTACACCCACGCCTACGCTGACCAGTACTATTACGGAGGTGATCCTGTTTCCTTTTTGGATGGTGCCGCACAAGATCGCGACCCGCGAATTGCTGCCGCTTATCAAAGCCAGCCGCGCGACGCTCGATGTCGGCAACTTCCAGGTGCTTGACCGGGCGGGACGCGTGGTAGACCCCCGCCGCATTAATTGGAAGTCTCTCAATGCCGGCAACTTCCCTTATGTGCTGCGCCAAATGAGTGGCTGCGACAATGCGCTAGGGATCGTGAAATTCAATTTCAATAATCCTTTCACTGTTTACCTCCACGATACACCTTCCAAAGGTCTGTTCAGCACCGATCACCGCTTCTACAGCCACGGATGCATGCGCGTGGAAAAGCCGGATGCCCTTGCGCACCTGCTTCTCGGCACCAACCGTATGGCCATCGATACGGTGACGGCAAAAGGATGCCTCCACCAGGCCGGACCCAAAACCATCCGGGCTGAAAGACCACTCCCGCTCGTTGTTTTCTACGCCACTGCATGGAGCACACCGAAGGGAGAGCCACGATTTTTCCAGGATGTATATCAACGCAATGCCCTGCTCCGGAGGCAGCCATGACGAACATTATCATCGTGCACTGATGTATCTCATGCGTGTAGTAACGAGCACGCGGTTTCTTTGAATCACCAACAGCCGTGCGGACTCAAGGCTAAGGCCGGTGGTTGGTTTGACCGCAAATGGTCCAAAACTGATTATGAAAGAACGTTCAACCTGGGAGAGTTTTTTTTCGTCTGCCGGCGCGCTTTCCGTCTTCACCGGCCGATTTGCCGTGCAGGCAACGCGCGGCGGCCAGGAGCTGCGTGAGTTGGGAAGGCAGTGCTTTGTCATCGGCTATCAATCACTCCCGCTTACAGCCCTTACCGGCTTCATCATGGGTCTTGTGCTTACCATTCAGCTGCGGCCTTCGTTGCTCGATTATGGAGTGGAATCACAGCTGCCTTCGATGATTTCCGTAGCCGTTATCCGCGAGCTCGGTCCGGTTATCACAGCCCTGATCTTTGCCGGTAAGATCGGGAGCCGCATCGGTGCCGAGTTGGGATCGATGCGGGTAACGGAGCAGATCGATGCCATGGAAGTATCGGGCACCAACCCGTTCAAATTCCTTGTAGTGACCCGCGTGCTGGCGTGTACGCTGATGCTGCCGGCGTTGGCGCTCATCGCCGACGCCATCGCCCTCTACGGCTCTTATCTCGGCGTAAACATCAAGGGTAACACAAGCTTCCCCCTTTTTTACCGGCAGGCCATGAACATCCTGAGTTTCGGCGATGTGGTTCCGGCTTTCCTGAAGACATTTCTTTTCGGTTTCGCTGTGGGCATCATCGGTTGTTTTGAAGGTTATTTTTCAAAAAAAGGCACCGAGGGCGTCGGCCGCTCCGCAAACAGCGCGGTGGTTACTGCATCAATAGCGGTGTTTATCATCGACCTTATATCCGTACTCGTTACCGACCTGCTCAACCTGAACTAGATGTTACAGAATACCTCCATGCGTCCTGGGGAAGTCGAACCCACAACAGCTGAACCGGTGATCCGCGTAACCGATCTGCATAAGGCCTTTGGGAGTAACAGAGTACTCGACGGTTTCAGCATCGAGCTCCATGCCGGGGAAAATCTCGCGGTCATCGGGCGGTCGGGCTCGGGTAAATCCGTACTGATCAAGTGCGTAATCGGGCTGCTGGGGCCCGACAAAGGGCGGATAGAAATTTTCGGAGACGATATCAGCGCTTTGAGTTCAGATGCGCTCAATGCGCTGCGTGGCAAAGTCGGATTTCTTTTTCAAAGCAATGCCTTGTACGATTCGATGACGGTGCGGGAAAATCTGGAGTTCCCCCTGCGTCGCCATCACACGGAGGCGATGGGCGGCAGCGTGACAGATCGCGTGCGCGAAGCGCTGGATAGCGTGGGGCTCGCGCATACGATCGACATGATGCCCTCCGAGCTCTCGGGAGGCATGTGCAAACGTGTGGCGCTCGCACGGGCGCTCATCCTGCAGCCATCGATCATCCTGTATGATGAGCCCACCACCGGGCTCGACCCGATTACGGCGCGCGAGATCAGTGAGCTCATCGTGCGCATCCGGGAGCGCTACGGCACTTCCGCCCTCATCATTTCTCACGACCTCCGGTGCATTCGGATCGCTTCCGATCGCACAGCGGTGCTGGTAGATGGGAAGTGCGGTGCCGAGGGAAGCTTCGACGAACTGGCACGATCCACCGATTTGCAGGTACACCCATTCTTTAGCTGATTATGAACCGTAAACCGATCAATACCGTCAAACTGGGCGCCTTCGTGGTTGCGGGGCTCGCGTTCCTTTTGCTCATGCTTTACACCATCGGCAAAAATCAAAATCTATTCGGCCGCAATTTCATCCTGCGCGCGCATTTCTCCAATGCCAGCGGCCTCATTGCCGGCAACAATGTGCGCTTCTCCGGCATCGACGCGGGAACGGTAAAAGAGGTATCGGTGCTGAACGACACAACAATTGAAGTGACCATGCTGATCAAGCGGTCGCTTCAGAAGCATATCCGGAAAAACTGCCCTGTCTCCATTGGTACCGACGGCCTGATGGGCAACAAGCTCGTGAACCTGGAGCCCGCGCGCAGCATGGCCACCGCTGCAGAGGAAGGCGATGTGTTGCAAGGGAGCAGCGGCGCCGGCACCGAGGAGGTCATGGAAGTGCTTTACAAGACCGTAAACGATCTTTCTGGTGCAGCTAAGGAGATACGTAGTACTACAACACGCATCAATCAAAGCAAAGGGTTGTGGAGCCTTATGGAAGACGAGGCGTTGCCTGCGAATGTTTCGGCATCACTCGTGCGCCTGAGAAAGGCGTCCGCTCATCTCGACATGTTGATGGCGAACCTGGAAACCATGGGAAGTGAACTGCGGCAAGGCAAAGGGTCGTTGGGACATCTCCTTCGCGACACGGCAATGGCGGCCAGCCTGTATAGGTCTGAACAAACACTCGAGATCGTTCTGGCCCGAACCGACACGGCCCTACAGCAAATCCGTGCGCTCACCGACACTACAGCCAGCCAGTTGCGCAGCGGGAAAGGTGCGCTCCCCAGCCTCCTCAACGATGCAGCGATGACGCGGAAGATTGACCGCACACTCACCCACCTCGAGGAGGGAACTGCCGCCTTTGAACAATCGATGATTGCGCTTCAGCACAACTTCCTCCTCCGCGGCTACTTTCGAAAGCAAGAGCGCAGGAAACTAGAAGCCCGAAAGGACTCAATCGAGGCATCCCACTAAACTGCAGTACCTATCGGGCTCCGGACCGACCGGCTGGTAGGTGCCTCACCACACACCGAAGCGATGAGCCGGAAGAGGCAATGCCCCTGGGTTTGCTAGTAATGATGCGTAGGCAAGCGATGCGTCTCAAGACCTGTGGTGACCTTGCAAACCGTGTCTTGCCAGCCTGACTACAGTCACGCGAAGCACTGCCGGTCGTCATTGCACACGGTTTGGCTCTGCCCTTTATTTACAGGAAACCTGTCAGCCATGAAAAAAGCGCTTCTTTTCTTCGACGGACTGAGCTATTACGAGAATGCCATTGCCTTTGTGCAGCGATTGCACCTGCTGAGTCCATTGGTGGTTACCGGGCTTTTTGCCCCCGTTGTTTCGCTTGCCAACCTCTGGAGTTATGCAGCTGCGGGGGAGGGATCTGTAACGGTACCGGCCCTCCTCGAGAAAGGGGAAGATGCTGAATTGCGCGATCATATCGACCGGTTCGAGCAAACTTGTCAATCGGTACGTATGCCTTACCACGTGCATAAGGAGGTAAACGATCTTGCGCTACCTGTGCTCCAGCATGAGAGCCGGTTTGCCGATGTGCTGCTATTAAGTGGAAACACCTTTTACCAGGAAATGTTGTACGGGAGCCCGATGCAATACATCCGCGACATACTCCACCGTGTGGAGTGCCCCGTACTGATATTGCCCGAAACGTCTACGTTTCCAACAAATATCCTGATAGCGTATGATGGAAACCGTGAGTCGGTTTATGCACTGAAGCAGTTTGCTTATCTGTTTCCGGAACTTGCGCGGCTGCCTGCAACGATCATTCATGCGCAAAAAGGCGAGGCCGGGCGGTTCCCGGATCGTAAGCTCGTTGAGGAATTGGCGGGTGCTCACTTCAAGAACATTGAATGGCTCAACCTGACCGACTCGCCGAAAGATGATGTGCGCGACTGGATCGAACACCGGCCGGATGCACTTGTAGTGACGGGTTCTTTTTCACGCAGCTGGTTATCGGAATTGCTCCGCGATAGTTTCTCTGAGGAACTTGTTCGCAACCATCGGCTTCCTGTTTTTATTGCGCATCGATAGTATTCTATGCTAGACTAATGGAGTAGTGGAATAGATCCGTTGGTTCGATTTGTTTTCAGCGAGCGGATTAGCCCGAGCCTGCTTCAATGCGGAAGCCGCTCCCGGTAATATCCATACACCCAAGTGCCGGCGATGGCGCTAAGCAGAACTACTACAACAACTCCAAAGCCGGATGCGATCTGCGCGAACAGTGGCCCCGGGCAGGCTCCCGTCATGGCCCAGCCGAGGCCAAAGAGCAAGCCGCCATAGACCTGCCCCTTGTTGAATTTCTTCGGATGAAACCCGATCGGCTCACCGTAGATCGTCTTCACCCCGAAGCGCTTGATCAGCCACACCGAGATCGCGCCCACCACCACGGCCGAACCGATCACACCGTACATATGGAAGCTTTGGAGGCGGAACATTTCCTGGATGCGAAACCACGAAACGATCTCCGCCTTGATGAACACAATGCCGAAAATAAGTCCGACCAGCATGTATTTGAAATGGTACCACCAGGGATGCACCTGGTGCGATTCGTTGATACAAATGGTATCGAGGCTACGCACTTCAAAATCGGTATCGAAGGCCTGCGCAGCGCCGGCTGTAGTCCGTAATTTTTCCATTGAGAAGCGTTCTGGGGTTACAGGGAAAGAATAAATGGAAGGATCCAGTTGGCCATGATGAAGCCTCCTGCCATAAAGGAAATCGTGGCAATGAGCGACGGCACCTGAAGGTTGCTCAGTCCCATGATTGAATGGCCGGAAGTGCAACCGCCTGCATAACGCGTTCCAAAGCCTACCAGGAAGCCCCCTCCCACAAGCAAGATCAGTCCGCGCGCCGTAAGCAGGCTACTAAAGCTGAAGATCTCCGTGGGCAATAGCCCGCTTCGATCGTGTATGCCATAAGTGGCCAGTTCTTTTGAAAGCTCCGGGTGCACGACGATGGGCTGTGGGTTTGCCAGCAGCCATGCAGCGACGAATGCGCCTACGAAGATGCCACCGACGAAAAAGAAGTTCCAGATCTCTTTTCTCCATTCGTACTTGAAGAAAGGAATGTTTGCCGGGAAGCAGGCCGCACAGGCATGACGCAGGTTGGCCGAGATGCCGAAGTGCTTGTTGCCGATCAGCAGCAACGTAGGCACGATCAGGCCGATGAGCGGCCCTGCAACATACCAAGGCCAGGGTTGACGGAGAAGTTCGAGCATATGCGATGATTGAAGGCAAATTGTTTTGATAAGAGAAGCGGCTCACATGGCCGGAGAAATGCAGCGTGGGGCAACAGTTGATCGGCGAAACTCGCTCATTCAGTCTTCGGAAGCGCGGTTTGGTTCCGGCGAGCGTCGGTAGTCTTTTTTAAAAAGACCGAAAAGCAACGCGCCTATTGAAGCAAAATAGAGTGTGCTACGCAGCGGGTTGGAAGTGATGGCGCAGGAGCCGGTCAGGCAACCCACATAGCGCCAGTATAAATATCCAGCTAATGCACCTGCGAAAGCACCGATGAGGTATCGTGTATTGCGAAAGAGCCAGTTTTTCATCATTTTAGAGAGATTGACGGTAAACGCAATTATTTGGTAAAGGTACTCGGACATACATAAGCAGTCACCGGTATAGCGCCGCTCTCCTTGATGGCTTTAAAACCGCCCCGCACATCGATCAACTTGTGGAATCCACGCGCCCGCAGGATCGAATTAAAGATCATGGAGCGGTAGCCCCCGGCGCAGTGTACAAAGTAGCTTTGTTGCGGATCCAAAGCCGATATGTGCTCATTGATGTTGTCGAGCGGAAAGTTCTGCGCACCTACCACGTGCTCGCTGTCGAACTCGCCTGGCTTTCGGACATCGATGATTTGAACCCCGGGCTTTGTTGCAAAAGGAGCAAAGGACTCGGCTGGGAGGGATGCGATCGCATCCACTTCCTTACCGGCAGAGTGCCAGGCATCGAACCCGCCGTCTAGGTAACCGATCGTTCCGTCGTAGCCAACCCTTGCCAGCCGCGTAACCACTTCCTCTTCGCGGCCGGGCTCCGTTACCACCAGAATGGGCTGGCGGATGTCGCTAATGAGCGCACCCACCCATGGCGCAAAAGAACCATCGATACCAATGTTCACCGCGTTCGGAATAAAACCTTTGGCGAATGTGTGCGGTGCCCGTGTATCCAGGATGAGCGCACCTGTTTCTTTGGCAGCCATCTCAAACGCATCCGGGTTCAGCGCCTGCTGCCCGCGCTTCAGTACTTCACTTATGTTGTCGTAGCCTTGCTTGTTGAGCAGCACATTCAGGGGAAAGTAGGCTGGCGGTGTGGTAAGTCCGTCCGTTACCTCTCGAATGAACTCCGCACGGGTCATATCAGCGCGAAGCGCATAGTTTGTTCGCTTTTGATTGCCCAGGGTGTCAGTAGTTTCTTTACCCATGTTCTTGCCGCAAGCAGAGCCAGCCCCATGCGCCGGGTAAATGATAATATCCTCCGGCAGCGTCATCACTTTCGTACGCAGGGAGTCATACAGTGTTCCTGCCAACTCATCTACGCTCATATGTGCTGCTTTTTGCGCCAGATCAGGGCGGCCCACATCCCCGATAAAAAGCGTATCGCCACTAAACAGCGCTACTGCCTTACCGGTTTCATCCTTCAGGAGGTAGCAGGCGCTCTCCATCGTATGCCCGGGTGTGTGTAGCAATTGAAAAGTCACCCTACCTACGCGGAACTCTTCGCCATGTTGCGCAATGTGCGCACTAAATGAAGTGTCTGCGCCCGGACCGTAAACGATCGAAGCACCCGTTTCGCGCGCGAGATCCACATGCCCCGAAACAAAGTCGGCATGAAAGTGTGTTTCAAAGATGTACTTGATCCGGGCACCATCGCCCGTCGCTTTGGTTATGTATGGTGCCACTTCGCGCAACGGATCGATCACCACTGCCTCGCCTTCGCTTTCGATATAGTACGTGCCTTGTGCCAGGCAACTGGTATAGATCTGTTCGACTTTCATCTTTTCTCGTTTATGAATGTAAAGTTCTCCCGGTATTTTTTCTCTATCCGTGATTTGGGTCACACGATCCGGATGTCTTACTTCATTATGGTTTCATGTATCAGGATGTAGGTTCCCATCAGCAGCACAAACCAGCCAAAACCCTTCTTCAAACGCTCGCCCGGAATCTTTTTACCAAGAGCGCCGCCGAAGAAAATTCCGGCAATTGCAATGGCCGTGATGCGCAGCAGAAAGCTCCACTCGATCGCCACATGTCCCAGGTCGCCTGCAAAACCGATGAGCGAATTCAGCGCAATAATCAGCAGGGATGTTCCAACGGCCATTTTCATCGGAAGGCGAAGCAATAGCACCAGTGCAGGGATGAGAAGAAATCCTCCTCCCGCGCCGAGTAGCCCGGTGATGAGTCCGATGCCGACGCCGTGTCCGAGCAGCGTTTTTAGGGAGTAGCGGGCGCTGTCTTCTTCCGCCGCATCTTTTTTTCGCCCGCGGATCATGCTTAGGGAAGCCAACAGCATCAATACGGCAAACAGTACCATCGTAAGTAGTGAAAAGGTAAGCGTGAAGCTGCCCACGTGGAATAATTCTTCAGGAATGGACGGGACAAGAAATCGTCGTGAAACGAACACTGTGACCAACGAAGAAGACCCGAATAGAGCTACTGCCTCAAGGTGCACCAGTCCTTTCCGGAAACTGTTTAGCGCACCCACCAAACTGGTGGAACCAACGACAAAGAGCGAATAGGAAGTTGCCAGCAACGGCGTGAGCCCAAACAAGTATACAAGCAAAGGCACGGTTAGGATGGAGCCGCCACCACCAATGAGCCCCATCGCCACGCCGACCAGTAAAGCGGCGAAATAGCCGAATATCTCCATGCTTTTTGTTTAGAAAGCGAAGGTGGGCGTTACGTGGGTGGCGAAACGTGACCCGGGTCACGCAAGAACGATGTCGAGATCAACGATCTCCACGTGCGACTTGAAGAGGCGCACGGCTCCCCGCTCGGAGAGCTTCTTCATGAGGCGCGATATGACCTCCCGCGACGAGTTGAGATCTTGAGCGATCTCGGTAAATGTTGTTGTAACCTGGTTCGAACCGGTTTTATCCAGGTAACGCCGGAGGTAGATTGCAAGGCGCTCGTCCATGTTTCGAAAAGCTATACCGTCGATCACTTGCAAAAGCTCATCGAAGCGCTCGCGATAAGTTGATACTGCAAACTTCGCCCAGCTTTTGTATTTGCCCATCCACGCGTCAACGCTGTCGAGCGGTACAGCCAGCACCGTTGCTTTTGTCACCGCTCTTGCCATCAGGCCGCTTTGCTCCTTACCCAAGGCGCACACCAGGGAGATTGCACAGGCATTACCCGACTCCAGGTAGTACATGAAAAATTCGTTCCCTTCATCGTCTTCGCGGTAGATCTTGACCAGCCCTTCCAGTACGAGCAGTGCCGTGCGGATATTCTGCCCGGTGCGCATCAGCACCGCACCTTCCGCCGCCTCCCGTATTTCGGCAACGACGATCATTTCAGCAATCAACCCCGGTTCGAGTGTAGGAAGATACCGGCTTAGTTCTGTTTCGGTCATAGGACAAAGGTAGTCGGCTGCGGAGGCCGTTGAGTCCAACAATGCCGATAGCACGTGAGTTCGATGTGCTTGTGGCTTATGCCCGAAGGCAAGGGCCGCTTCGTATCTACAATTTTACCCCGAAAAGGTAACCCACCAAAGCCGATAGCAACATGGCTATCGTGCCCCAGATAACGATGCGCATGATGGCTTTCGAAATGCTGCTCCCTCCTGTTTTTGCAGATACGGTTCCCAAAATGATCAACGCGACGATCGTGAATCCGTATAGCGCGTATTCCATGTAAGCCACTGGTGCAAACAACGCTACTAATAGCGGCAATGCGCCTCCGGCCGTGAAGGCGGCACCCGAGGCAAAAGCCGCCTGTATTGGATTGGCCTGGCTGATCTCATTGATGCCCAATTCGTCGCGGACGTGCGCTGCCAGCGCGTCGTGCGCGGTCAGTTCTTGCGCCACCTGCAGGGCCGTTTCCTTCTTCAGCCCTCGCTTTTGATAAATCTCGGCCAGGATCTGCAGTTCCTCGTCAGGCATGTCCCGCAGCTCCTGCGCTTCGCGTAAAATATCTGACTTTTCGATATCCGTTTGTGAACTCACCGACACATATTCACCTGCTGCCATCGAAAGCGCTCCTGCCACCAGCCCGGCAACAGTTGCCAGCAGGATCGGGTTCCTGGTTGCACTCGCGGCTGCCACGCCGATGGCTAGACTGGAGATCGAGATGATCCCGTCGTTGGCACCCAGAACCGCAGCGCGCAGCCAATTGCTGCGGTGAATGTAGTGGCTGTCCAGGTAATTGTCGATCGTCGGTTTTTCGCGCATTGCTACGAGTTTATTTTCCTGAAAATCCGAAACTCCAGGCACTATATGAATATACGGATGAGGTGGCAACAAACCGGATATTTATTGAACTGGCAAGAACACCGTTGTATTTACAAATCTTTGCGACACGATACCTCTTATATTTCGCACCCTACAAAACATACTCTATGGCGACGGAAGAGCCGCTGCTGTTGCATCTTTTTGAAAATACGCTGGACTGGGTCTGCATAGTGGATAAGCAGGGATGGTTCAAACAGGTAAATCCCGCTGTCCTTAAAACACTAGGCTACAGTTGGGAAGAACTAAGCTCCGAGCGGGTCTCCGCCCGTCTTCATCCCGAAGACAACGACGTTACCGCAGCTGTACGGGTGAGGCTGATCAACAACGAACCCCTGATCAATTTCCAAAATCGTTATGTGGCAAAAGATGGCAGGATTATCTGGCTGCAATGGACCTCGGTTTATATGCCTGAAAAGGAACTGGTGTTTGCCATCGCCAAAGACATTACCGCACAAAAAGAATTGGAAATCGAGTCGGAGAACAATCTGAGGAAGTTCAAAGACCTTACCGCGCATTTTAAAAATCTTGCTGAGCGGGACCGCCAGTTTTTTGCGTCTGAATTGCACGAAGAGTTGGGTCAGTTGGCTGCCGTGCTGAAGATGGATTTAGAATGGATCGGCTCACTCCCTCTGCAACTCGACGATGCGTCGCAAATGCGGGTCAGGCACGGAGCAGCTACGGCGCAGGTGCTGCTCAACAAGATCCGGAAGCTTTCCTATTCCATAGATTCTTCTCAGATTGATGTATTGGGACTGGATGCCACACTTCGATCTTTAAGTCAGGAGTTTTCGCGAATGACCGGCATTACCTGCACATACCAGGGCGCCTTCAAAGAAGATAACCTGAGTCGCGTGGTTAAACTTGACCTGTTACGAATCAGCCAGGATGCACTTGCCCATGTCCTGCGACAGGAGCAGGCGACAGAAGTGGTGTTTCGCGTCACGCACAAGAAAGACACCGTCGAACTTTTAGTGCGCAACAATGGCAAAGTACTTTCGCCCAACCACCAACAGGGCGTAGAGCTTGAAAACATGTTTCGGCGCGTGGCTTCGATCAATGGTGAGTTTGTTGTGAAAACCAAGAAAGACCAGGGAACTTCTGTGTCCGTTCGGGTCAAAGCTTAGAGCGCTGTTCGCTGCGTTTCTTTTGATGACGGCTATAGCTCTTGAAGGCGTATGCAGCCCGATTGAGCCTTACGCGCGGAATCGAAAAGCGCGACGTTCGTGACTGCCAGCACCGAATCATCAACCGTGTAGATCGGGCGAGCTCGTCTCGCGCTCAAAGCGTCCTGTTCGTTCCTCTACAAGAATTCGGAATACACGACCACCGATTTCGGCAAAATTTTCCGGATGAAACGGCCAGTGTTCGCCCAGGTGCGTGGTGATGCTCGAGATCATCGGCAGGTAGCGCTCCAGTAATTTCTTCATGGCGGCGTTGCGTTCTTCGGGACGCTCCAGTTCTTCAAACCGCCCCTGCGCGATCACGCTTTTCCAGTTGGCCATATCGGCCATATCGTCTACCTGGAAGCACACTTTCGGGTTCGCGCGCATCATCCGGATCTTCTTTCCTTCGTGGGTGTGGCAGATCACGTGCTTCCCGTCGTACACATAGCTGATAGGTACAACGTACGTTTCGCCGTCAGCGTGACAACCGATGCGGCCAATCAGCTGGCTATGCAGCACCGATTCGATTTCCTGGGGGGATAGACGACCGAGCATAACAATGGTTTTGGTGAAGCTCGGTACTTATCTACGCAGCCACAATGACCTGCGGCACTCCGACGACTGATGCGCGTCAGGAGGCGCCGAGGTGGCGCAGAAGGTAGTGCACAACAAGGCCGGTTGCCAGCGCCAGCGAAACGCTGCTGAGCGTGCCGATGAGGAGGTATTCGGTCTTCGCTTCCGTACGTTGCGAGTCGGTAAAGCGAATGATGCTTTTGGCGGCGATGAGCAGCCCGAATGCTTCGTATTGACCCTTCAGAACAAGAATGAGGATGATCACCCGCTCCACCATCCCGATGCAGGAGCCCGCGGTTGCCAGCGAATCATCCGGAACAGGTTTGGCGTTAAACGGATCTGCCGTCGTTTTTGCGGGCACTACTTCCATCGTCAGGCGGTTGCGCCAGCGCGCGGTGAACTGCCCGATGAAAACGCCCATGGGCTTCGTCACCAGCACGAAGGCCGTGAGCAGTAGCAGATTCTTATTAGTGCAGATGCGCTCCCAATCCGGCAGCAGCAAGCCGCGAAAGTTCCAGGCCAGGTACCAGCAAGCCAGCAGCACCAGCAGGTGTGCGGCCTGGTCGGCAAGAAACCACCCGATGCCCGGCGGGCGATACGATTTGAATCCGTCGATGGCGATATGCGTCAGTAGAATTACGGGTGCAACCCACCAGGGATCGAATCCGATGAGGAAGCCGGCGAGCAGCGCAGTTACCAGGCCGTGCAGGTACAGCTGCGGTGCCGCAAAGTGCGCGCGGTTACGTGCTTCGATCCAGCTTTTCGGTTGCAGCACGAAGTCGGTGAGCAGGTGCGCAAGCAATACTTTCAAGAGCCAGGTCCATTCCATGATCAGCTTTTTGCCGAGGCGCAGAGCGCATCGTATTCGGAAAGAAGGTATTCGATCTCACCCCAGGCAGCCGATTGCGCATGGCTGCTGATGGTTGCCTGCGTGATCTTCAGTTGTGCCGCCGTTTCGGTTTGCGTTTTCCCCGAAAGCAGTTCGTACACCACCGATGCCTGCTTGGCAGTGAGTGCGCGAAACAGGTGATCGGCATAGGCTGCCAGAATGCGCAAGGCCGTTTTAGACGCTTCGCTCCCACTCACGATCGCTAATCGCCGGTTGTCTTCGAGGGCATCGAAGGCATGTCCGGAAAGCAGGAAGGCTTCGCCACTCGCCGTTGCGAGGCTGCGCACCGTTCCCTCGGTGCTTCCGATGCCGATGCTGCAGCGCACGTCGAAGTTAGTGCCCGCGCTGCGGGCGAGGCTCCGCGCGCGCAGTACGAGGCGCAGTGCGAACCGGGGGTCTTTTATGAGCACCTGAAACGAATCGCCGCGGAAGAATTCCAGTTTATGCCCCGTAAAAGTGGCATCGAGGCCTGCTCGAAAGCGCTTCGCTTCGCGCGCATCCATTTGCGTGGAGTTGACGATATCGGCAGTTATGATCGCGTTCATGGGTATAGAGTAAAAAGCCTATAAAGCACTAATATAGGTCATTTCGTCTATAATTTCAAATTATAGCCTTTCGAACCTATAATTGCTACCTTGGTTCTGTCTGCTTCCCTGCTCAACACGCGGCTTTACCTACATCAAAAAAGCCCCTCGCCATCGGGCGAGGGGCTTTTGATTTTTCAGAAACGAATTCTTACAGCTTGATGATGTTGCGCTGCACTACCGTGTTCTTGCGCTCGTCGACGAGCTGGAGCACGTAGTTGCCTGGGCGCAGGTCGCTGAGGTTGACCGTATTGCTGCTGTTGAAGCCGCGGATTGTTTTCAGCGGAGTGCCATTGAGGTCGAGCACACGGAGGGTTACCGTGCCGCCTTTGTAGGTCACCGTCACCTGGCTGCGGGCCGGGTTGGGCGATACTGCTACAGCGTCAGCAACGATTGCATCGGTTGCAGGTGCAGCTGCAGGGCGCGTGCGGCTCGTCGTTACGGAGCCACCAGTGCCTGTGGGCTGATTTCCGCAGTTGTTCACCATGTAGGCAAAGCCGGTTGGGTTGGCCGAGCAGCCATAGCTGTTGGTTACGGTAACCAGGATGTTAGCTGTGCCGGCGTTGGTGGCAGTGAAGCTGCCGATGTTGCCCGTGCCGGAAGCAGGCAGGCCGATGGACGTGTTGTTATTTGTCCACTGGTAGGTCATACCTGTATTGGAGCCGCTGCTGTTGGTGAAGTTGATCGCATTGGTAGCAGAACCTGTGCACACAGGCTGGTTGCCTACGGGTGTTACTGTGGCAGCCGGGAACACACGGATACGGAATACCATGGGGCGACCGTAGCAGGTTACGCCGTTTTTCACGATGCGGGGAACCACGCGGATGAAGGCATCAAGAGGTGCATTTGTGTTGTTCATTGCAGTGAATGCCACGATACCGCCATTGCCTGTTGCGGCGAGACCGATTGCGGGGTTGTCGTTGGTCCAGGTGAAGCTGGCGCCGGGCTCGTTGGTTGTCGAGAATGTGATACCGGGAACCGAGCTTCCTGCGCAAACAGCGACGTTGGGGGATGGCGCCATCTTCGGAGTTTCGATGATGCTCAGGGGTGTTTGCACCACTACGTTGCCGCAATTAGGCGTGTTTACCGAGTAGCTCACGTTGTAGTCGCCGCGAGTGCTGTTGGCAAGGTCTACAGCGCCCGTGTTGGGGTCGATCACCAGGCCTGCAGGTGCCGAGAATGTGCCGCCCGTGATACCGGTGATCGTCGGGTAGAGCATGCCGGTAGTGCTGGTGCAATACGAAGCGCTTGCATAGCTGAATGCCGCAGAGGCGTTGTTGATGGTAACGTTGGCGGTGTTGATGAAGGAGCAGCCGTTTGCGTTATTGTAGATGTAGTACACCGTGTAGTTGCCCGGTGTGCTGAGCGAAGTATTGATCGTACCCGTGTTAGCGTTCAGGACCAGTCCGTTGGAGTTGGCAATGAACGTACCGCCCGAAGGTCCGCTGAAGGTTGGGTTGACCGTGCCGATGGGGCAATAAGGAGAACCGTCATACGACAGGGTAGCTGTGCCGGTAGGGCTCGGGTTCACAGTGATCGTGAACGTGGTGCTGTTGCCGGAGCAGCGCGCACCGTTGTTGTAGTAAGGAGTTACCGTTACCGTAGCCGTTTGATTTACGCCCGTGCTGTTCAGTGCAGTGAACGACGGGATAACGTCGTAGCCCGACTTCATCATTCCGATCGCAGGGTTGCTGGAAGTCCAGATGTAGCGAACGCCATCCCCCGTTGTGGGGCCGGTGATCGTGAACGGAGCAGTTGTTTCGCCGCTGCAGAAGGTCATGTCCGAGATCGGGCTCACTTCCGGTACCGGGTTGATAGTAATGGCAAAACGCATCGGCTTGCTGGTGCAGCTCACACCGTTCGTTGTATAGGTTGCGTAAACGGCGATGTTGGCGCGGTTGGGTGCGTCGGTTGTATTGGTGCCCGTGAAAGAGCTGATGTCACCCGTTCCGGATGCTGGCAACCCGATCGATGGGTTGTCGTTGGTCCACATGAACGTGGCGCCAGGCTGGCCGGCGTTGAAAGAGCCAACGTTCACAGTTGTACCGGCGCAGGCGCCGATGTTGGGCATTGGAGAAACTGAGATGCGCGGCAGGATCGTTACCGAAGCGGTAGCATCAACAGCCGAACAGCCGCTGCCGGCAGGGATCGTGTAGTGCACCGTGTAGGTGCCGGAGCTGGAAGAGGACGTTTTGATGGTGCCCGTGAGCGGATGTACGATCAGCCCGGGGTCAGAGCTGAAAGTGCCACCGGGAGTACCGGTCAGCATTACCATCTCATTGCCATCATTGCTGCAAAAACTTTCCTGGCTATAGGCGATCGTGGCGGCGGGGCAGCCTTGCCCCTGCGCAGTTGTCGACGAGGCCAAACTACACGTAAAAGCCAGCAGGCCGAGGAAGCGGTTCCTTGCTGTTTTCAAAAACCGGTTAACTGCGTAACGAGTGTTCATAAACATCTATTTGAGTTAAGAAATGAAGACAGGGGGAAAGGCGCCGCACACGGAAAGCCCGTCCGGCGTGAGTAGGTGCATGATAAAGTGTGTTGCATCATAGATTCAAGGGTCAGCGCCCTGTAGGGTTGGATAGCTGGTCAGTCGGTTTTGCAGGGGATTTTGGATCAGTTTGTTTCGGAATGAGCCATTGTGGATTTCCGTGTAAGCCTTTATGCAATTCGAGGACCACGTACCCCGGGACGGGCATCCACCTCTACCGTAGAACTACAGTTAAACAGGTCCATTCAGCCTGTGCCGTTATGCTGCGCTGCGCGCAGTTTTCAGTATGCACGCTACGCTTGTGGATGGCGTTCCCCAGTTTTGTTTTTGGACTTACCTTCCCGTCCAAAATCGGGGACGCACCATGAACGTACAGATCGAAGAAAGCTGGAAGGCGAAGCTTGCGGAAGAATTCAAACAGTCGTATTTCAAACAGGTGGTGGAGCACCTCAAGACCGAACGCGCGCAAAGCAAAACGCTCTATCCGGCAGGCGCTCACATCTTTCATGCCTTCAGCGCTACGCCGTTCGAAAAAGTAAAGGTGGTCATACTCGGCCAGGACCCGTACCACGGCCCCAACCAGGCGCATGGCCTCAGCTTCAGCGTGCAGAAGGGCGTGCAGCCACCGCCATCGCTGGTCAACATATTTAAAGAGTTGCACGAGGACGTTGGTGCGCCGGTACCGCGACATGGCAACCTCGAGCATTGGGCACAGCAGGGCGTGCTCCTACTCAATGCATCGCTCACCGTTCGGGCGCACGAACCCATGAGCCATTCGAAGATCGGCTGGCATTATTTCACCGACGCCGTCATCCGCACCGTTTCCGAACAGCGGCCGCACGTGGTGTTCATTCTATGGGGAAAGTTTGCGCAGCAAAAAGAAGCGCTCATCGATCCAAAAAAGCACCTCGTGATCAAGTCGGCACACCCCTCGCCCCTATCCGCCAACAACGGTTTCTTTGGCAGCCGTCCCTTTTCGAAAACCAATGAATGGCTGATGAAGCAGGGCGAGCACCCGATCGATTGGGCCGTGTAGGGAAAGTGGGAAGTGGGAAGTGGCAAGTGGCAAGTGGGAACAAGACAGATCTGATCGGCCTTGTAGATTATCTTCGCCCTTATGTCGTTCATCAAGAACATCCTCGGCCGCGTGTTTGCCGTTTGGGCCGCGCTTGTCTTCTGTGTGACGCTGCTCATCGTGCTGATCCCTTTGTGGGCGCTCGGCCTGGTGGCGGAGCCGAGGCGCTCGCACCTGATGCAGCCCATCTTTCGCGCCTGGATGGCCGCTTTCTTCACCCTCAGCGGCATTCGGCGCAGCTATCGCGGCCGCGAACACTTCGCAAAAGGCGAAAATTACATCGTGGTGTGCAACCACCGTTCGTATATGGACCCGCCGCTTTCTACTCCTGGAATGATCGCGGGCAACAAAACGATCGCGAAGTCGGAGATGGTGAAGATCCCCCTGTTCGGCATCATCTATCGCCGAGGCAGCGTGCTGGTGAACCGTAAGAGCGAAGAGAGCCGAAAAGCTTCGTATGTGCGGATGCGCGAGGTGCTCACAAGGCTTGGGCTCCATATGTGCATCTACCCCGAAGGCACGCGCAACAAGACTTCGCAAAGCCTCACCCGATTCCACGAAGGCGCCTTCCGCCTGGCCACCGAAACGGGCAAGGAAGTGATCCCCGCCCTGCTCTTTCACAGCGACAAAGTGCTTCCCAACAATAAAGGCTTTTTCTTTTGGCCGCACCGCGTGGCCATGCATTTCCTTCCACCCGTATCACCCAAAGGCAAAACTTCGGAGCAGCTCCGGGATGAGGTGTTTGCCATCATGGAATCTTACTATGAGAACACGAAGGCATGAAGAGAAAGAACCCCGCAGTGGCGGGACAGGCTCCAGATTTTTATGATTTTTAAGATTGACGCAGATTAGTTTTTGCATGCGTAAGCAAATCATAACTGATCTCAATAAATCTGCGTATCAGCCGCAGACTGATCTGCGTTCTTTCTCTAAAAGTCCGTGAAGTAACGCGTGCGGTTGATCTTCAGGTTTTGCAGCAGTCCCGACTTGGGGCTGATGCTGATGCTGAAATAGCGCTGCGTGCCCAGCGGCGACAGGCCGATCGACATCTGCCAGCAATGCAGGTCGCGGTTGATGGCGAGCGAAAGGGCCGTAAGCTTCATCGTGCTCACATCATAGAAACCGTAGGTGCTGAAATTCCATTTCGGCGTGAGGCTGAAGGAGCTGCGGAAGTTCATGCCCGCATTGACGGTCTTCTGCACTTTGTAGTCGCGGAGGTAGTTGCGCGAAATGTTCAGCGCGAAGTCGAGGCCGAGGTCGTACGGAATGTTGAAGTCGACGAACTCTGTGGGGTTGCGCCGCATATAGTCCATCAGGCGCGACTGGTCGCCGGCAAGCATCGGGTCGGCATATTGGGTCGGGTTGTTATTGTTGTTGTTGATGGGAGTCGCTGTGTTCGCTTTCGACGGATCGCGCGGCTTGCTGCGAAACTGCGTGGAAAGCGACACGCTCAAATTCGTTACACGCCCGAAGCCAAACCCGCTCTTCCAGGCATACTCGTCCGACTCCAGTCCGTTCTGGTCCACCCCATACGGATTGAGGTTGCCCTGCACATTGAGGTTGACCTTGTCGAAAAGCGTGCTCCGAAGATGCATCTCCACGTTGCCCAGCTTCTTGCGGTCGGCAAGAAAGTTGTAGCTCGACGAAAATCCTAGTCCGTCGATAAGGTGTATTTTCCTGATAGCGTTTTCCCCCGTATCCTTCCGTGAGCGAAGCTTTGCTTCCAGCACGTTTTCGATACCGAAGCCGATGCCGCCGAACTCAGAGTTGGAGAATCCGAAGTTGACGTTCTGGCCCGCAGCCTGGTAGATGTTATAATTCGTGATCGTACCGAGCGAATCGCTCTGATAGTTGCGGTAGTAGCCGCGTGCGAGGTTGGGTGTATAGCTGAACGAAAACTGCGGGCGTATCGTGTGGCGGAGCGCCATCAGACGCGAGCGGCGAAATTGGTAGGTACCGAAAACGCTCGTGTTCACACCGAGGCTGAAAGCAAGGCTGCTGGCAGTATAAATACCTTTTTGCGATACCGTATCGATCTGCTTCTTGGCGTCATTCCATGTAAGGAAGCGACGCGCCATCAGCCATTGTTGCTGGAAAGAAATGCCCGGCGACACCAGCACCGGACCTAGCGAGGGCAGGCTGAGCGTCAGTGGAACCGAGTGCGTCGCGCCCCAGGTCATCGTGTCTGTTACCTTTTTCAGGCTGAATGCCGAATCGTAAAAAGCAATGCGATTGCTGAAGCTGCCATTGTACCCCACACCGAGTTTTTCGTACCACTTCGGTGTACCGATCAGGTCTTTCCGTTGGAAGGGGTAGATCGTATTCACGTTGAAGTTGGCATCAGGAAGCGTGAGGTTGATGAGGCCCGTAGCGCTGTTCTGGTTGTGGTTGGCCGACATGGTGAGCATGTACGGCTTGCCGATCCAGTTCTTGGTGTACGAGATCGACGATTGCAACTGGTTGGTGAGGTTGCGCTGCAGGTTGCCGGGCACGAGCGAGTTGTACTTAACCGAACCGGCATTCACGTTTGCCGAAAACGTCACGCCCGGTCGTGCACGCTGGTCGGTGCGGTGGCCCCACGTAATGTTGAAGGTCTTCGAAGACGAATAGTCGGGATCACCTTTGAAGTTTTGCTTTGCTGTAAGGAAACTCAGGTTGAAGTTGCCGTCATAGCGGTAGCGCTTGCGGTAGCCGGTGGTGAGATCCGCCCGCCAGCCGCCGTAAGAATAGATGCTTCCGCGCAGCGTCGCATCCCAATAATCGTTGATGACGCGGTAATAGCCCAGTCCCTCCAGGCCAATGCCTTGGTTTTCGGTGGCAACAAATTGCGGTGCGAGAATGCCCGAGTGGCGGCCGCGGCTCATCGGGTAATAGCCGAAGGGCAGGTAGATGGGAACGGGCACGCCTTCGAACTCCGGGTGCATCGGCCCCGACACGGCTACTTTGTTATTGATGATCTTGAGTTTGTTGGCGCGGAAAGCAAAGTGCGGCTCGTCGAGGTCGCAGGTAGTGAAGCGGCCGCCCTTGATGAATACCGTGCTTGCGTTCACCTTCTTCGACACATCTGCGTGAATGAACATTTCATTCTGCTGCGTGATGGTGTTGGTAAGAAGGCCTTTCTGCGATTTGAAATTGTACTTGATCGTGTCGCTCTGGAATTTATTCTCGCCCTCGGTCATACGCGCACGCGTGACGGTTTGGCCGAGGCTGTCCTTTTCGCCCGTTGCCACGAGAATGTTGGTCTTCTGATCGAGCTCTACGCGCGGCGCATCAAGCACCACGTCCTTATAAGTGGTATGCGTTTTTCCATAAAGCACGATCTTCTTTTCGGGCACCATGATGACGGCACTGTCTTCGGCCTCGTAGGTCACCGGTGCATCGAGCGTGTCTTTGGAAAGCTTATAAGAAAATGTATCTGTGCGTGCCGTACGAGCCGAGTCGCCAGGCTTCGATGTGTCGGCTGCTGCGCGAAAAATGCTGTCAGGTCGGCGCACACGGCCCGTGTCTGTCCCGGGTTTTGTTGTGTCGGCTGTTAGAATGCTGTTAAGATGATGCGTAGAAATACCGTTCGCACGCACGCCCCACGTTAAAACACAAAACAATGCAAATAGTGCCGGTACCGGGTAGCGTTTTTTTAAACTAAATTTGTGCGAACCCTTCATAGACAGACGAACAAAAGTAGCCTTTTAGGAATTAAACGACTTGTGAAGATTCCGCTAACAGTAAGTGAAAATCCAGATGCTAAAGAAAACGTTGACCCTTCTCGCCTGCTTCCTCTTCGGCCTTGGCCTCCTCGCCCTTAAGAAGCCCCAGCCTGTGAAAACCGTGATCATCGATGCCGGCCACGGCGTGATGGCGGGTGGCGGCTACAACGGCGCACGTGGCTCCTACTCTTACGAAGACGATATCTGCTATGCCATTGCAAAGAAACTCGTAGCCCAGATAAAGCGCGACCACCCGGAGATCCGCATTGTGGAAACGCGCCCAACCCGCAACATCACCGACCTGCGCGAGCGCGCCAACATAGCCAACCGCGAGAAGGGCGACCTCTTTATCTCGATCCACGTCAATGCGATGGACCCGATCCGCCACAGGGAGCAGGTAGGCACCGAAACGGAGGTTTACTATACCGGGAAGGGCAAGAAGCGGAAGAAGCACACCCGCAAAGTGCCCGTGTATCGCACTTATACTACGCCGCATCCCGCCAAAGGCACGCAAACCTATATATGGGGTGTGAACAAAGCGGGCCAGAAGGAAGTGGCCGTGCGTGAGAATGCGCAGATGTATTCTGATGCTACAAATGGCGATAGCAGCAACATCGTGGATGTGGACTCGCCGGAGTTCATGGCGCGCGCTGCTGTGCAAACAAAGCAGTTCTGGGTACGTAGCGCACACCTCGCCGATTTCGTGGAAGCGGAGTTTGGCAAAGTGGGTCGCGTGAGCCAGGGCTCGTACCAGCGCCAGGTGGGCATCTGGGTGCTGCAGGCTACGGCCATGCCGAGCGTGCTGGTGGAAACCGGGTTCATCACCAATAAAGAAGAAGAAGACTATCTGAACAGCGAAAGCGGTCAGCAGGAAGTGGCGGAGTGCATCTCGCGCGCGCTGGGCAACTATATGGAATGGGTAGACAAGAATGGCAACCGCAAGGGCACCACGAGCATCCTGGGCACTACGGGTGCGTCTGCCGCAGCCTTCCTCGAGCAGATCGAAAAGCAGGAGCAGGCGGCGCGCCACGGGCGTTGATGCCGGTGGCACCGTTTTTATACACCTTGTTGTGGCAGCACAGCCATTTTGTACCGCGTAGCCGTTTTTGTCGTTATTTTGGCGGCATATAAAGCGCGGTACTCGTAAACAACAAGGCATGAAGATCACGAATGAAGCCAAGGTGGGCATTCTCGCAATAGTGGCCATCCTGGCCTTGGTAATCGGGTTTAACTTCCTAAAAGGTAAAAAGCTGTTTGGCAAAAGCCCGACGATCTACGCGGTTTTCAACAACCTCGGTGCCTTGCAGAAATCCAACGAAGTGAAAATCGCCGGATACGGCGTGGGAACGATCTACAACTTTACACCCGCCGACAAAGAAATCAGCTCCATCATCGTGGAGATCCATCTCAAAGAGGCATACAACATCCCCAAAAATTCAACGGCATTCATCGACGGTTCGCCGCTCGGTGCTTCCTACATCACCATCGCCAAAGGCAACTCCGCCGAGTTCCTCCAGATGGGCGACACTATCCGCACCAATCAAAGCGGCGGCTTCCTTGCCGATCTGAAGACGGAAGTGCGCCCCACCATCGAGAAAGTGAACATGACGCTCGACTCGCTGCGGTTCGCCATCGGCAAGATCAACTCGATCTTCGACCCTGCCACCAACAGCAGCTTTCAACGCATGATCGCCAACCTCTCCGTGGCATCCATGAATCTCACACGCCTCACCGACGCTCAAACAGGCGCACTGGCAGGCACGTTGAGCAACCTCAACTCGGTAACGAGCAACCTCGCACGCAACAACGAAGCCGTTACGCATTCGGTGCGCAACATTGAAACGCTTACAGGAAACCTCGCCAATGCACACGTGAAGGAGCTGGTTGGTGCGCTTGAAGCAACCGTCAACGAATTGAAAGGCGCCGCGGAAGGGCTGAAGACCAGCATCAACAAAATTCAGGACCCGAGCGGATCGCTGGGCGCGCTGATGACCGACCGCAAACTCTACGACCAGTTGAATAAGGCGGCACTGAGCCTGGAGATCCTCCTCGACGATGTGCGCGTGCACCCCAAACGCTACGTTAATGTTTCCGTGTTCGGCGGCAAGACCAAAACCGACGCGCTAACTTCACCCGCTTTAAAGGATACCATCCCGATCAAGCAGTGATGAAGCGAGCCCTATTCCTGTCTTTACTTTTAATCAATGCCTTCCTGGGCGAAGCCCAAACCCTGCAACCGCTCCCTGCGGCCGGGAGCGACTCCACGCAACCCGTCATCATCCTCCCCGGAACGCAGCGCCAGCGCTTCTTCCGCCTCGACGACGGCACCGAGCTGCAAGTGCTTGCGGGCACCGTGGGCCTGCGCCAGGGCAATACGTATTTCTACTGCGACTCACTCGTGATGAACAGCATCACCAAAGTGTTTGAAGCATTTGGGCACGTGCACATCTCCGACGACACCACGCAGATCTATTCCGACTACCTCCGCTACCTCACCGACCGGCGCCTCGCTTACCTCCAACGCAACGTGCGGCTTACCGACCGCCATAGCGTTGTTACCACCAATGAGCTCGAGTACGACGTGGCAACCAAGACGGCCACCTACCATACGGGCGGCCGCGTGGTCATCGGCAAGTCGGTGCTCACCAGCCAGGAAGGCGTGTATAATGGTGATACGAAAGACATCTTCTTCCGTCACAAAGTGGAACTGAAAGACCCCGGTACGTACCTGCGTACGGACTCGATGATCTACAACACGCAAACGAGGCAAACGCAGCTCATCACCGATACCTATATCCGCGACAGCAGCGGCCGCGTCATTCGCACACGCGAGGGAACCTACGACATGAACACCAGGCAGGCGACGTTCACGCAACGCACCTCCATCGACGACAAGTGCCTGCGCGTGGTGGGCGATCGCATTGCGAGCGACGACGCCACCGGCATCGTACAGATCGAAGGGAATGCCGTGCTGATCGATACCTGCCAGGGCATCAACATACTCGCCAACCGGATCTTTGCAAACAAGCGCACCGAAGCCTACCTCGCCACCAAAAAGCCGCTGATGATCATCCGGCAGGATAAGGATTCGATCTACGTGGCAGCAGATACGCTCTACTCGGCGCGCATCTCCGACCTGGCCAAACCGTCCGATCTCGTTCTCCCCGACACGTCGGCTACGGGCCGCGATTCGCTTGCAGCCGACAGCATCAAGAACAAAACAGTGGCTGCAGTGAAGCCGAAACCGGCTGCGAAGAGCAAGGTAGTTGCGAAGACCGTCAAGACCCCGCTCCCCGCGAAAGACAGCACCGACCGCTATTTTGAAGCGTACCGCAATGTGCGCATCTTCTCCGATTCGCTCCAGGCCGTGGGCGACAGCATGTTCTATTCGTTCCGGGATTCGATCTTCCGTCTGTTCAAAAATCCGGTTGCCTGGAATAAGAAGAACCAGGTGAGCGGCGATACTTTATATCTGTACACAAAGAACAAGAAGGCGGACAAGATCCGCGTGTTCAATAACAGCTTCATTGCCAGCGAAGTGAAAACAGGCATCTACAACCAGGTAAAATCTACGCGCCTGGATGGGTGGTTCGAGAACGGCAACATCGATTCGATCCGCTGCCGCGGCTTTGCCGAGTCGGTTTATTTCCTGCAGGATGACGACAGTGCATTTACGGGTGTCAATCAAACGAGTGCCGACATCATGGATGTGCGTTTTCAGAAAGGCGAACTCCACCGCGTGATCTACCGCAGTGCCGTAAAGGGAACGCTGTGGCCCATTCGCCAGAAGAGCCCTTCGGAAATGCGTCTGCCGGGTTTTGGATGGTACGACGAGCGGCGCCCAAAAACAAAATACGACCTTTTTCAATAGCGTATTTTAGCGGCTCTAATCACCATGGAGCTGACTCAACTTTTTCGGAATTTCTTTCAAAGCGAACGCGGCGGCGGGTTCGTATTAATATTGGCTACAGTGGTGAGTCTGGCCCTGGCCAACATTTTCATCGGACCCGCGTGGGCCGATTTCTTTCACCACAAGGTCGGTCCCGAAGCATTGCAGCTGCATCTTTCCATCGAGCATTGGGTGAACGACGGGCTGATGGCCATCTTCTTTTTGCTTGTGGGGCTTGAAATTGAACGCGAGCTTTACGTGGGCGAGCTCTCCTCGCCGAAGCAGGCGCTTTTGCCCATCGTTGCGGCGGCCGGCGGAATGTTGGTGCCTGCGCTCATTCACTTCCTTTTCAACCGCGGCACCGACACGCAGTCGGGCTTCGGCATTCCCATGGCAACCGACATCGCATTTGCATTGGGCATCCTCTCGCTGGGTGGCAAACGCGTTCCCGTGTCGCTCAAAGTGTTCCTCACTGCTCTGGCCATCATCGACGACCTCGGCGCCATCAGCGTTATTGCGATCTTTTATTCGAAGGGTTTTTCGCTGGCCTTTTTCGGTGCGGCACTTTCCATCTTCGGCATCCTGTTCCTGCTTGGAAAACGTGGCGTGAACAACCTGATGCTTTACGGCATCGGCGGGCTGCTACTTTGGTATTGCATGCTCCGCTCCGGCGTGCACGCTTCCATAGCGGGCGTGCTGCTGGCCTTTGCCATTCCGTTTCATAAGCAGGATAGCCGTAACAGTTCCTATTACCTGCAGCAGCTGCTCCACGCGCCGGTAGCATTCGTTATCCTGCCACTTTTCGCGCTGGTAAACACCGCGATCCTCCTCCCACCCGATCCTTTGGCGGCGTTTCAAACGCCCAACGGAATGGGCATTGCGCTCGGACTTTTCCTCGGCAAGTTTGTCGGGATACTGGGCAGCGCCTGGCTGGCAAAGAAGGCGGGAATCGTAAGCTGGCCTTCGGAACTGAATGCGCAACATCTTGCAGCCGCAGCGCTGCTGGGCGGCATCGGTTTCACCATGAGCATCTTTATTACCAACCTCGCATTCCAGGACGCAGCGGTGATCACGGGCTCCAAGATCGTGATACTTGGAGTAGCCGTACTTTCCGCCGTTTGCGGCCTTCTGGTGTTACGCAGCTCCCCTCAACCGAAAAACAGGTAACACAGCGCGATCGAAGTAAGAACCCCAACAAGATCGGCAAGCAACATGAGGCCCACCGAATAGCGGCTGTTGCGGATGCCTACCGAGCCAAAGTACACAGCCACTACGTAGAACGTGGTGTCGGAAGAGCCCTGCAGGATACAAGCCAGGCGTCCGGCAAAAGAATCGGCGCCAAAGGTCTTCATCGTGTCGAGCATCATACCGCGCGCGCCCGAACCGCTCAAAGGTTTGATGAGTGCAGTCGGTAGGCCATCTACGAAACGCGTGTCGGCACCCAGTGCCGCGAAGAGTGTTTTGATGCCGTTGATGAGGATATCGAAGCAGCCGCTCGTGCGAAGCATGCTGATGGCTACGAGCATGCCCACGATGTATGGGATGATCCGCACGGCAATGTCGAAGCCTCCCTTCGCTCCTTCCACGAATGCATCGAACACATCGATCTTTTTGTAAACCCCGCCCAGCACCACCGCCAGTAGGATAGCTATGATGAGGCCGTTGCTCAGAAGACCCGAAAACGTATCCGCGCTTTTTTGCTCCAACGAAGCCACGTAGGTGACGAGCGCCGCGATAACGGCGCCGATGCCAAGCACCCACATCAACACCACGGGGTCGATGAGGTTGATGCGTTGCTTGATGGAAACAAGCAGTAGGGCTGCAAGGGTTGCCGCCGCTGTGGCCACCATGCACGGAAGAAAGATGTCTGTCGGCGTATGCGCACCAAGGCCGGCGCGGAAGGCTATGATGGTAGTAGGGATGAGCGTGAGTCCGGAAGCGTGGAGGCAGAGAAACATGATCTGCGCATTGGATGCGCGCGTTTTGTCGGGATTGAGCTCCTGCAGGCTTTCCATCGCTTTCAGTCCGAATGGCGTAGCCGCATTATCGAGGTTGAGCAGGTTGGCGGAAAAGTTCATCATCATATGGCCGATGGCGGGATGTCCACGCGGCACTTCCGGAAACACCCGTGAAAAGAACGGACCGATGAGGCGCGAAAGAAAGCGGATGCCGCCGGCCTTTTCGGCAATGGAAAGCACACCCATGAAGAGTGCCATCACGCCGATCAGGGGCAGGATGATGTTCATCACCGCGCTTTTCGCCGTTTCTACAATGCCATCCGTTTTGCGCTCCAGCTTTGTTTGAATGCCAGTGTACGTATATGCTTTCAGCCCCAGGTTTTGTGCCTGCAACAGGCGCACAGAATCTGACTGCAGGTTGTCGGTAAGGAGCACCAGTGCCTGGCGGGCCGAATCGCGGCGGGTGTAGCCGTATTCCTTCAGCAGGTCGAAATATTTGGGCGAAAGGCGTAGTGTTTGCGGGCTTCCCACGGCTACGTAAGCCACGCTGTCGTACGCATCCGACGACTTGCCGGTAACCATCCGGTTGTAGATGCCGGTGTCGCCGCTCACAGCGCGAAACGAAGCCACCAGCACCGCAATGATGATAAATGCCGACCAGATCCTGCTCAGAACCATAGCAAAAGCTTTAGGTGCGGAAGATAGGAGAAGATGTCTGATGTAGGGCGTAGGATGTTTGTTTTAGCAAGGCGGGCCGCCTGATTGTCCTATCTTTGCGCCTCGAAAAATCGATGCCCGGGGCCGGCGTCTGCAAGTCAGACATCCGACGTCCGACATCTAAAATTCTTTCTTATGGCTTTACAAGCAGGCATTGTCGGACTTCCCAACGTAGGTAAATCGACGCTCTTCAATGCGGTGAGCAACTCGGCGAAAGCCCAGGCTTCCAACTACCGCTTTTGCACCATCGATCCCAACGTTGGGCTTGTGGACGTTCCCGACACCCGTCTTGCCAAGCTCGCCGAGCTGGTGCAGCCCAACCGCATCGTGCCCACGCAGATCGAGATCGTAGACATCGCCGGCCTCGTGCGCGGCGCCTCCAAGGGCGAAGGCCTCGGCAACAAGTTCCTGGGCAACATCCGTGAGGTGGACGCCATCATCCACGTTATCCGCTGCTTCGAAGACGAGAACATCCTCCGCGACGAAGGCGCCATCAACCCGGTTTCCGACAAAGAGATCATCGACACCGAGCTGCAGCTGAAAGACCTGGAGAGCGTTGAAAAGAAGATCCAGCGCACCGAGAAGCTCGCCAAGACCGATCCCAAGATGAAGGCCGAGCTCGAAGTACTCCTTCGCTGCAAAGCGCACCTGGAGCAGGGCCGCAACATCCGCGAGCTCGCTATTGGAAAGGAAGACATGTCTGCCATCGCCGACCTTTTCCTGCTCACCATCAAGCCGGTGCTGTACGTTGCCAACGTAGACGAAGCTTCGATGCACACCGGCAACCGCTTTTCCGAGCTGCTCATTGAAGCGGTGAAAGGCGAAGATGCGCAGGTGATCGTGATGAACAACTCCATCGAAGCGCAGATCTCCGAAATGGATGCGCAGGAAGATAAAGACCTGTTCATGGAAGAATACGGCATGAAAGAGCCTGCGCTCGACCGTCTCATTCGTTCCGCCTATAAGCTCCTCAAGCTGTATACTTACTTCACCGCCGGCGTGCAGGAAGTGCGCGCCTGGACCATCCAGGAAGGCTGGAAGGCTCCGCAGGCGGCCAGCGTCATCCACACCGACTTCGAAAAAGGCTTTATCAAGGCCGAGGTGATCGCCTACGACGACTTCGTGAAATACGGCTCCGAAGCAGCCTGCCGCGAAGTGGGCAAGCTCCGCATTGAAGGCAAGGAGTATATCGTGAAGGATGGGGATGTGATGCACTTCCGTTTCAATGTGTAAAGGGTAGTAGTTTATTAGTCAATTGGTTTATTGGTAAGCCTCGCGCGCGAAGGTTCGGGCGACAATTCGCCGATCTTAACAGGGTTAAAATTCCCCATTCTGATGATTCATCCCCGCCGGTTTTGCCGCTACTCCCCTTTGGCAATGGCTGGCCTGCAAATTTTATAGAGTACAACAACCTAAAGCGGCAGGCAACCGTCCGAATTTTGAGTGTTGTCAAATCAAAATAAATTACCCTGCCGCAAAAGGCCCTCGCAAGAGGGCCTTTTTTGGGCCCCCTGTCCCCCCAAAGGGGGCACTTAGGTGGGAGAATCTTTTAGACTTCGATCGCTCTCTACCTTTAATACATTTGACGTAGCCTTTGACACCTACGCCTTTCAAACTGATCGGATCCGGAAACTATGCTTCGCGCTAGGTGCCCCCTCGGGGGGACAGGGGGCCGTTTAAAACAGCGCCCGCAGGCTCGCCCTGCCGATGTGCACTGTGTTGGATGCCCCGGCTTGCCGTCCCTCGTATTGCAGGTTCACCTCGATGTTGCGGAGAACGCGTTTGGTGAAATCTATCGACCACAGGTAGTTGCGGCCAGGGAGCAGCCCTTCGAGCATGATATAGCTTACCGTGGTGTTGGGCGTAAATGGATAATCAATGTTGCTGAACGTGAAGCGGCCGGTGATCGAGCCGTTCTGCAGCACGCTATACTTGCTCTCGAGGTTGAGTGAGTGCGCCGTGGAGGCTTCCACTCCAAATTCGGGCTCGTTGGCGCGCACGTCGTACTTATAGCCTGCCTGCACCCGCAGCGTGCTGCCCCGTAGAAATACAAGTTGCGGCTCGGTGCTTTTCGATTGTATGTTGTAATTACGGTTGTTGAACGAAGGCGTGTACAGGCTGCTGCGTCCCAGTTTGGAGTTGATGTTTACGGTAAACGCCGTGCTGATGTTCCAGCGCAGCTTCAGCAGCCAATCGTTGATGCGGCGGCTTTCATAGCCGTAGGTGAGCAGCGATTTACCGGTGTTCTGCAGGTTGCTGAGGTCAACACCCCACTGCTGTGAGAAGCGGTTGAAGGAGATCGTATTGTTCCAGGAGGTTGCCGCGGTGAGTAGTCCTGTATCCTGCAGGCTGTATTTGAACGGGTTGAAATCCACATCGCCTTTCGCCACGCCCTTCTTCGTTTTTTGCATCGCGGTCTGCCAGGTAAACCGCTTTAAAAAGCGGCCGCGCTTGCTGTCGCCGAACAGGTTGCGCGGGGTGAATTGCAGGGAGTAGTTAAGTGTTGTGTAATTGGCTTTTATGAAGTCGTTGGTGGGGATGAAGATCCGGATCCAGCGGGCCTGGTCGGGAAACTGGGCGATCTCGAACTCGTTGAGCTGCTGGATGCCGTCCCCATTGTAATCGTTCCAGGCAAACTCGCCCCGGCCGGGCGGCACTTCGTAGTAGGTGATGTCGCGGCGCTGCTCCTGGCCCGAGCCTACTTCATACAGCGTGTTGCCGGTGATGAATCCCTTGAACTCGTTTACCTGGTATTCCACCCGGCCCAGAAAGGTGCGGTCTTTTTGCTGGCGCGACACCTTGCTGTTGTACACCTCCAGTTGCCTGTAGCTTGCGCTCAATATCACCTGGTGGTGTTCGTTCGAAAGCAGCTCTGCGCCAAAGCTGGCGTTGTAGCTGCGGTCGCCGCGGGCGATGCCTTTTTCGAAGGGATATTTATCCGAGCGCGTGAAGAAGCTCAACGAGTAGCGGTTTCGTTTCGCCTCGTCGGTCTTCAGGTAGGCAGTCCATTGATCAAACGAAAAACTGGATGTCGTCACGGTGTCCTGTGCCACATTGCGCACCACGTTGTCTTCCAGGTTGTAGCGAACACCGAAGCGTATGTTGTTGAGAGCGGGAAACACGCGGCTGGCGTCGATCACCGGCCGCAGGAATCGTCCCTGCTCCAGGCTGTTGCGAAACGACGTCACCGCAAACTGGTTGGCGAACATCCAACCGCCCAGCGTGAAGCTGTGCTGCAGGATGTGCTGGAGTCCGCGGTAGTCCGTATTTCTACGGTACGACATCAACTGGTATTTAAAAATATGTTTGCGGTTGTCTTCCAGCTGCGCGGAAAATCGGGCGATGGTCTCATCGGCCGCAATGCCCGTTTGATCCAGCGGCAGGCCCCACTCGCGGGTGAACTCCACGAAGCGCAGACGCTCCAGCGGGCGAAATTGCTTTTGCTCGTGTTCCAGGTCGATGGTACTCGTAAGCTCCAGCGCCCTTGATGCCGCCAGCCGCGTGGTGTTGCTGTATTGGATGCGACCTGCAAAGCCTTTGTCATCCGCTGCATCGCGGGTAGAGAACGTGTTCGCACTGTAATTGCTGGCGCCCAGCTCCACGTGCAGCAGATTGCGTGCATCGAACTTATAGTCGGCGGCGATGCTAAGCACCTGTTGCTTCTTAGGCGTCACCAGCCGCACCACGGGTTCGAAGCTTCCCTGCCGAAGGCCATTTACGGGGGCCACGTATTGATACACCTTGCCGTTCGCGCCATTGAAATCGGGTATGTAGTTGCCGCGCCCCGCCCCCACTTCGGTAAACGACAGGGAGTAGCGCGCAAGCAGCGAGTCGGTAGAATAGCGATAGAAAGAATCGAGCACAGGTCCGCCGGTTACGTACACTTTTTCATATAAGATGCGGTTGCGGGAAAACGAATCGAATACCGCGTTGGGATAGAACGCCTGGTCGATGCTGTCGCCGATGGAGGCCAGGAAACGCTTTTGCGGATCATCGAGCGTTTGGTTGATCGACGAGTTGCGTGCATCGGCATTCTGAAAGGCGCCGATCTTCAACGAGAACTTCTCCCCGATGTCGAGCGTTTGGTAGGCATACAGGTTCGAGTTGAGAAAGTTGCGATCGGCGTATTCAAACTCGATCTGGATCCGCGAGTCTTTCGAGATCAGGTGCTTCGGCGTGAATGTGACCTCCGCCGTGTTGTAGTTGATCACGTAATCCTGGTCCTCGCCCCGCTGCAGCAGCACGCCATCGAGGAACACGCGCTCGGAGTTGGCGAGCACGATGAAGAAGAATTCATTGTTGGCGCCGCGAAGGCGGTAAGGCCCCTGGTTGCCTTCCAGCTGCAGGTCGGGGCGCGAGGTGGCGTCGATGATGTTGCGAAAGAACTTCCCCTTGGCGATGGAACCGCTTACCAGCGAACTCCCCTTGCTGTTGTTGCCCAGTGCATAGTTGGTCTGGAAAGTCACACCCTGCAGGCGTTTGTAGAAATTCAGAAAGTACAGGTTATTCTGCCGCAGGTCGATGTCGCCCAGGTTCAGCTTCCAGTTCTTTTTGCTGAACTGTAGAAATACCTGGTCGAACTCGTTCAGTTGCTGCGTGGTTCCATCGGGTTGTATCGGGATGTTGTTATCCGTGATCGCTGCGGCAATTTCAATCGAGTCGGCAAGCATGCCACTCAGTTGCAGGTTGAAGTTGGAGTTGACCACTGCATCCTGGGCGTTGCCAAAGGAAAGCCCGCGCCCGAACGAACCGTTGTATTGCAGGTTGCCGAAGTTGAAGAGGCTGCGGTTGTCGGGCTCCTTGCCTTCGTTGAATTCGAATGGCTTCAGGTACGAGAAGTAACGGATGCTGTCGTAGTTCATCCGTTGCGCCACCGAGGTGAGCTTGTAAGGAAATACGCGGTAGTTGATGCGAATGCTGTCACCCGTAGGTCTTCGTTTCCAATACAAAACGCTGCGTGCAATATCAACGCGAAAAGCGGAGTCCGGCAAGCCGCCAACTTTCACGCTGTTGGGCACGATGCTGAGGCTGTCGAGCAACAGGGAGTCGCCGCGATTTGCAAAGGTCTTTTGCCTCCAGTTGGGCGCAGGCACCTGCGCCTCCACTCTACCGAAGGAAAGCAGCAACAGCGAGCAAAAAAGTATCCGGCAGAGGAAGGGCAATACAGCGGCGGTTTGAGCAGCTTCAAATTTCCGGCTTTTACCGCGAAGAAACGAAGGAAAGAAGGGATGCGCGAGGAGTTGATCGCGGGGGAAAGGAGCGGATCAGGAAGAATCCATCCCAGTGGAAACGTCCCGCAAATGGCGGGACGTTCCTAATCTTAGCGTATTCTTTTATTCTTGTTCCTTTTTCGGTCAAGAACCTTCTACCCTTATTTTTCCGACGCAAGTCCTGCAACGAGGTATTCCTTGTGCATCATGGAAATGTTGGTCACGGAGATTTCTTTGGGGCAAACCGCCTCGCAGGCACCCGTGAAGGTACAGGATCCGAAGCCTTCCTTTTCCATCTGGTCAACCATGCTGAGCACGCGCAGCTTGCGCTCGGGCTCCCCTTGTGGAAGCAGCGCCAGGTGGGCCACCTTCGCGGCGGTGAAGAGCGACGCGGAAGCATTCTTGCACGCGGCCACACAGGCGCCGCAGCCGATGCAGGAAGCAGCCGCAAACGAAGCGTCGGCAGATGTTTTGTCAATGGGAAGCGCGTTGCCGTCCTGCGCATTGCCGGTGTTCACCGAGATGAAGCCGCCGGCCTGGATGATGCGGTCGAACGACGAACGGTCAACGGCGAGATCCTTGATCACGGGGAAAGCGTTGGCGCGCCAGGGCTCCACTACGATCGTGTCGCCATCCTTGAAAGCACGCATGTGGAGCTGGCAGGTGGTGGTGGCATGCCACGGGCCGTGCGGACGTCCGTTGATGTGCATGGAGCACATACCGCAGATGCCTTCGCGGCAGTCGTGGTCGAAGGCGATCGGGTCTTTGCCGGCCTCGATGAGGCGGTCGTTGAGTACGTCGAACATTTCGAGGAACGACATCTCCGAAGAGATATCTGCAACCTCGTAGGTTTCGAAGCGGCCCGCAGTATTTTTATTTTCCTGACGCCATACTTTCAGGGTCAGCTTCATGTTGTAATGTTCCATTCTTCCTCTTTTTAAGAATGTGTGACTTGATTATTTGTAGCTGCGCGCGCTGGGCTTCACCACATCGTAGCGCAATTCTTCCTTGTGCAGTTCCCACTCGTGCTCACCCTTCATTTGCCAGGCCGCCACGTACATGAACTGATCATCCTGACGCAGTGCCTCGCCTTCCTCCGTTTGAAACTCCTCGCGGAAGTGGCCACCACAGCTCTCTTCGCGCTGCAGGGCGTCGAGGCACATGAGCTCGCCGAGCTCGATGAAGTCGGCCACGCGGCCGGCCTTGTCCAGCTCCGGATTGAACTCGTTGATCTTGCCGGGGATGCGGATGTCGGTCCAGAATTCCTTCTTCAGCGCACGAATCTCTTCGATCGCTTCTCGGAGGCCCTGTGCATTACGCGCCATGCCGCATTTGTCCCACATGATCTTTCCAAGCCGCTTGTGCATGCTTTCCACGGTGTGCTTGCCCTGGATGCTCATCAGCTTTTCAATGCGGCTGCGCACTTCGTTCTCCGCTTCCACGAACGCCGGATGATCGGTAGGGATCGCGTTTACGCGGATCTCGTCGGCGAGGTAGTTGCCAATAGTGTACGGGATCACGAAATAGCCGTCAGCAAGGCCCTGCATCAGTGCCGAAGCACCGAGGCGGTTGGCGCCGTGGTCGGAGAAGTTGGCCTCGCCCAGCGCATACAGGCCGGGGATGGTGGTCATCAGTTCGTAGTCTACCCACAGGCCGCCCATCGTGTAGTGCACGGCCGGGTAAATGCGCATCGGCACTTCGTAGGGGTTCTCTCCGGTGATCTTTTCGTACATGTCGAAAAGGTTGCCGTATTTCTCTTTTACAACGTCTTTACCAAGCTTGATGATAGTGGCCGCGTCGGCATTAGCCAGACCCTGCTTGGATGCTTCGATCTTGCCGTAACGCTGGATGGCGTCGGCGTAGTCGAGATACACGGCTTGTTTGGAAGAACCAACGCCATAACCGGCATCGCAACGCTCTTTAGCTGCGCGGGAGGCCACGTCGCGGGGAACGAGGTTGCCGAAGGCCGGGTAGCGGCGCTCGAGGTAGTAATCGCGCTCTTCTTCGGGAATTTCCCCGGGACGGCGGGTTTCGCCTTGCTTTTTCGGAACCCAGATGCGTCCGTCGTTACGGAGCGATTCCGACATCAGCGTTAGTTTCGACTGGTGGTCGCCGGTAACGGGGATGCACGTTGGGTGGATCTGCGTGAAGCAAGGGTTGCCGAATGCAGCACCTTTTTTATGCGCTTTCCATGCCGCGGTGACGTTGGAGCCCATCGCGTTTGTGGAAAGATAGAATACGTTGCCATAGCCACCGCTGCACAGCAGCACGGCGTGGCCGAAGTGACGCTCGAGCTCACCGCTTACGAGGTCGCGTGCGATGATGCCGCGGGCTTTGCCGTCCACCATCACCACTTCCAGCATTTCGTGGCGGGTATACATTTTCACGTTGCCCAGCGCCACCTGGCGTTCAAGCGACTGGTATGCGCCGATGAGCAGTTGCTGGCCCGTTTGGCCCGCTGCGTAAAAAGTGCGCTGCACCTGCGTACCGCCAAACGAGCGGTTGGAAAGCAGGCCACCATATTCACGGGCAAACGGTACGCCCTGCGCCACGCACTGGTCGATGATGTTGCGGCTCACGTCGGCAAGACGATAAACGTTGGCCTCACGTGCGCGGTAGTCGCCGCCTTTGATGGTATCGTAGAAAAGACGGAAAACGGAGTCGCCGTCATTCTGGTAGTTCTTTGCTGCGTTGATACCGCCCTGCGCCGCAATCGAGTGCGCGCGGCGTGGAGAGTCCTGGAAGCAAAAGGCTTTCACCTTATAGCCCAGCTCACCGAGCGAAGCGGCCGCGGATGCGCCGGCGAGACCGGTGCCGATCACGATGATTTCCAGCTTGCGCTTGTTGGCGGGGTTCACCAGTTTGACGTGGCTTTTATAATCTTCCCATTTCTTCTCGAGGGGTCCGGCAGGGATTTTTGCGTCGAGCATACTACTTGTTTCTGGGTTGAAAAATTCTAAGGGAGAACAGATGAACCTGCTGCGCGGTTCAGCAGCAGGGTGTTAATTATACGGGTTCACCCAGTGGAAATACATCGAAAGAGGCATCAGTGCGAAGAGCACACATACCACGACGGTGAAAACGTAGCCGAGGCTTTGCAGCATCGCGAGGTATTTGCGGTTGTGCACACCCAGCGAGCGCCACGCGCTGTGAAAGCCCTGGAAAAGGTGGAACGTGAGCGAGCCGACGCCAAGCAGGTACAGGATCACCACCCACCCTTGCTGGAACACTTCGTACATACGCAGGAACAGGTTGTGCACCTGCACCGTGTTGTTGCGATAGGATGCTTCCTCCAGGTCGTGCGTGATGCGCGACGGAACCCAGAAATGGGCAACGTGAACGATCAGAAAAAGGAGGATGAGCGTGCCGAGGAGCGCCATACTGCGGCTATACCACTTAGATCCGCGGCTGCCCAGCGACACCTGGTATCCTTTACTGCGGCGGCTGCGGTTTCTTGCTTCTACCACATAGCCCTGGACGATGTGTACGATGAAGCCGGCAAAGAGTCCAAATTCGAGAATGCGGATGATGAGCGAGTTGCCCATGAAGTGTGCCGCGCGGTTGAACATCGACCCGTTATCGTGTTCGTTGAACCAACTGAGATCGTTGAACAGGCAAGCATTAAGAGCAACGTGAATGAGCAAAAACGAGATAAGAAAAATTCCCGTCAGCGCCATTACGAATTTCCTACCTACAGCAGACGTGAAGAAGTGTGACCATTTCATAATCAGTCGGAGGGGGGATTGAAAATTTGCGCGAAGGTACACCCCGATTGTCAAAAAAGTGTCTGCTGAAACAAATCAAATGGCGTTGTGAATGTGTCCTTCGGACACGAAGAGAAAGAACCCCCAGAGGTCCGGGGCAGGCTCCAGATCTTTTATGATCGTTATGATTACCGCAGATTTTTTGCGTGCGTAAGCAAATCATGATCGATCATAACAATCTGCCTGTGCCGCTCGCGGCACCTGCGTTCTTTCTCTATAAAGTCAAGCGCCGCTCCAACTCCTCGTCAATCTTTTTAAACAGGTGAAACGGCTTGAAGGTGCGCCAGTTGGAGAGCTCCATCAGCTCCACGTAGTAATTGATCTTCGCCTTGCGGAAGTCGTGCTGCGTGGCTTCGGGCATGTTGAGGCAAACGATCCAACCCTCTTCATCGCTCACGTCTTCGTGCCACTCTTCGTAGTAGTCGCGGTCGCCGCTGTGGAAGTTGAGTACGTTCTCCGCAATCAGGATGAACTTGCTGATGCCCTCCGCTTCGAACTTGTCGATGACATCGCGTTTGAGGGTCATGATATCGTTCTCGATGGCATCGTTCCATTCACCCAGCAGCTCCAGCACCACGTAGTGCTCGTCGTAATCGGCCTGCAGCACTTTCAAATAAAGCGTGCGGCTGCCAAACTCATCCCACTGCGGGTGGATGTAGTAGTTATACACGGTCTGGCTGAACTCGAACTCGGAGTACTGCCGCTGGTAAAACGGCGAGCGCTCGTCTTCTTCGCTTACGTAAATGTGGCGCCAGTTATAAAAGGGTTCGATATCGTGCATTTCTCCGAATGGGGTGATGGGGTAGTGTGCTAATGGGGTAATCGTTTCCGGGAAGCAATGCAAAGTTCATGTTCAACAGGTTAACGAAAGCAACGTATGCGAATGGTTAACAAAAAGTATGGTCAGGCGGCGCACCCAAGGTTTAGCTATCACCCCATTATCCCATTAGCACACTACCTTATTAATCCTGTGCCAGCTCTTTATGATACCTCACCAGCCCGTCCATCGGTTTTTGCAATACGGGACCGAGCTCAAATTCATAGGAGTGACACAACTCTTCGAGCTTGTCGCGGAAGCCCCAGGCAACGGAGCCGACGAAGCCCACGGGGTATTTCCAAACCTCGGGGATCTTGCACAGGTGCTGGAAGAAGAAATCGTTGATGCCGTCTTCGATGATGTTTTCGATCATGAAGTGTCCGCGGTTCTCGGCAAGGAACATCGTGAATCCAGCCAGGTAGCGGTTGGGAAAGGGTTGCTTGTAAACGCTGTCGAGAATTTCTACGGGCGACGTTACGAAGCGCGCATCGAAGCGCGCGCGCAGTTCATCATCGAAGGTGTTATAGAGGTAATACTGGAGCACCTTGCGACCGAGGTAGGCCCCGCTCCCTTCGTCGCCCAGCACATACCCGAGGCCCGGGCTGTTGCGCTGGATCGTGCGGCCGTTGTAGTAACAGGAGTTGGAGCCGGTGCCGAGGATGCAGGCCAGGCCTTTGTTCGTGCCACACACGGCGCGCGCTGCCGCCAACAGGTCGGTCGATACTTCCGCTTTCGCGTCGGGGAACACCTGCCGGAGGGCTTTGCGCACACTTTTAACATTCTCGGGGTTGCCGCAACCGGTGCCGTAATAAAACACGCGTTCCACCGTTACTCCCTTGAGTTTTTTGAGCAACTCGCCCTCCAGGAGGGCAGCAATGCCGGCCGTGTTGAGGAAGTAGGGACTGATGCCCTGCGTGACGATGGTCTTGCTGCGGCCTCCGTGCAACAGGCGCCACTCGGCTTTCGTAGCGCCGCTGTCGGCGATCAGGGTTGTATGCATGGGTGGAAAGCGCTTATTTTGCGCCAATTTACAAATGTAACCGCTCCCTATGAGGAATAAAAAACTGCAGGTCTGGCTTCCCCTCCTCTTCTCGCTGGTGATGATCGGGGGGATGTTCTTCGGCTTCCGGCTGCACCAGCAGACCGGCAACTCGAAGAGCTTCTTTGCGCGCGAGGGGCGCAGCTCGCTGCAGGAGGCCATCGACCTCATTCGCAACAAATACGTGGACAAGGTGAAGATCGATTCGCTCCAGGACAACGCGATGGAAGGATTGATGGACCAGCTCGACCCCCACTCCGTTTATATTCCCAACCGCGAGGTGGATGAAGCAAACGAAGACATCGCCGGCAACTTCGAAGGCATCGGCGTGGAGTTCAATATTTTTTCGGATACGGTCAACGTGCTGTACGTGGTGCCCAACGGGCCTTCCGACAAGGCAGGCCTCCAGATCGGCGACCGCATTTTGCGTGTAGACGATTCGCTGATCGTAAGCAAAACGCTTCCCAGCGACGACATCCGCCGGATGATCCGTGGCAAGGGAGGCACCCGCGTGAAGCTGACCATTTTCCGGAACAACACCATCCAGTATTTCTACGTAACGCGCGGCACCATTCCTCTCCCCTCGCTCGACGCTGCCTACATGCTCGACGGCGCTACGGGCTACATCCGCCTCAACAAGTTTTCGGAAACTACTTATCGCGAATTCATGCGCGCTATGGAAGATCTGCAGCCGAAAGGAATGAAGTCGCTCGTGCTCGATCTCCGTGGCAACGGCGGCGGCCTGGTGACGCAGGCGGTAAATATCGCCGATGAGTTTATCGCCGGCGATGCACTGATCGTGTACACGGAAGGCACCAACTCGGAACGACACGAATACCGTGCTTCCAAGGACGGTGTGTTTGAGCAGGGCAAGCTGATCGTGCTGGTGGATGAACTAACGGCGTCGGCATCGGAGATCCTCGCTGGCGCGCTGCAAGACCTGGACCGCGCTTCCATTGTAGGACGTCGCTCCTTTGGTAAAGGACTTGTGCAGGAACAATACACGCTCAGCGACGGTTCGGCACTGCGCCTTACCGTGGCGCGCTACTTTACGCCGCTCGGACGAAGCATTCAGCGTCCGTATGATAAAGGCAAGAAAGTATACATGGAGGAAGTGATCGACCGTTACCGCAATGGCGAGGTGATCCACCCCGACTCGGTTTACCACGGCACCGGAAAGGCATACAAGACGAAAGGCGGACGCACCGTGTATGGCGGCGGCGGGATTATGCCGGATGTGTACGTGCCCGTAGACACGAGCTCGCTTACGACCAATATTTCCAAACTGTATCTCGATGGCAAGTTCAACAACTACGTCTATCTCTACTACATGGACCACCGCAATGACGTCAACCAGTTTAAAACGCCGGCGGATTTTGCGCGCGGCTTCGTGAACACAGACGCTGCGTGGACTGGCCTGGTGGACTTTGCCGAGAAAGACAGCGTGAACCTGCGCAACATCCCGGCGGCCGACAAGCGCGAGGTTCAGGCCCGCATCCGCGCTTACCTCGCACGGCTTCGCTGGCGCACGCAGGGCTTTTACGAAGTGTATAATCTTACCGACCCGGTGGTGCTGAAGGCCATGGGATTGGTACGGCAATAAGATACGTCAATCGTTAATCGTGAATCGTCAATGCGCGATGCGACGAAAAAAAACGGATGCTAGCAGCATCCGTTTTTGCTTGTTAGGTAGTACCTGGAATTTCCAACAGCGTCTCTGTACTCTCCCGACTGACGTTTGACGATACACAATTGACGCCACTACCGGAAGCGCTCGGGATTTTTCTCCATCGCTTTCTTCTCGATGAAATACGAAGCGAGCAAGCCGAGGCCTGCGCCAATGGCTACGCAAGCGGGATAAATGGGCATATCGTTGATGCCGTTGTGCGCGGCGTTCGCCATGGCGTTGCCGATCATCATTGCCGCCACCAGCCCGATGCCCCCGCCGAGCAGGATGAGGCCAAACTTCAGGCTGTTGTAGGGCCGTGGCGAGCGCGGGTCGAGACCCTTTTCGAGGATGGCGAGGTTCTCACGCGTGCGCAGGTAGAAGATGCCGAACACCATTGCAGTGGTGCTGAGGAAGAGCGTAATCGGTACGAGGTTATGATCCATTTTAAATCGTTTTTGGGGTTCGCGAAGCGGTTTACCCAATATCAGACGCCGCCCGGAAGTTACGGGTTACAGGCAACCGACACTATTTTGAGGGGCATTCGCGGGCTGCGCTCACCACCGCAACGATGGATCATTACTTGAGCACGGAGCTCCAAAACGCTTTCATATCATTCCAGGAGGCAGTGTCGGCAGCGCCATTGTAGCGGATCGGCATCTGGAACTTTTCACCGGTGGCGGTGGCCTCCGGGTTGCTGAACGCGTGGGTCGCATCCGGGTACACCTTGTCCGTGTGCACTACGCCGGCGCTGTCGAGGCGGCGTCGGAACAGCTCGTATTTATTCATCGGTACAAATGAATCGGCTGCGCCGTGGCAGATCAGGACCTGGCCATTAAAAGCGCCCTTCGGCCAGGCTGCATCCGGGAAATCTCCGTGAAACGATACCACACCCTTCACGGGCGCGCCCATGCGTGCGGCGTTGAGCGCAGCCGATCCTCCGAAGCAATAGCCCATGGCGCCGAGGCGGGTGCTGTCCACTTCGGGACGGGTGCGCAGGTAGCTCAAAGCGCTGTTGATGCGGCTGGCAAAAAGGGCGGGGTTGCCGTAAAAAGGCCCGGCCAGCGCCATCGCTTCTTTGGGGTCGGCAGCGATCTTGCCGTTGCCATACATATCGAGCGCCACGGCAGTGTAGCCCAGTTTCGCCAGCTCTTTCGCCCGCATTTTAGCGTAGTCGGTTAGTCCCCACCACTCGGGCACCACCACGATGGCGGGCCGGCGGCCGGCGGACGCGCTGTCGGAATAAACGAAGCTGCTGAGCGTCGTAGCACCATCGGTTATGGTTACGGCCTCTTCTCGAATCACCGGTGCGGCTGTAGCGCCCGTATCGGCGTTGTTTGCGGTTGTGGAGGGGTTTGTAGCGTCACTGCAGGAAGCAAGCAGCAGGCAGGAAAGGAACGGAAGCACGGCTCTGGGTGCGAAGCGCATCTTGTTTTGTTTTAGTAGGGTTAAACTTTGGGTTGAAAGATAATTTGAGGTCGCGTACAACGCTACAACGCCCGGCTGCGTCCAATGGTTGGCTTATCTTTACGCTAACCCCGAGCGATATGAAAAAACTGTTCTTTCTTCTTCTTTCCGCACCCGTCTTTGCCCAGGCCCAGGATTGCACCATGCTTCGCCGCGACCGCGATCCGTATACGAAAGAAGTGCGCATCAGCACCGGCCAGATGCTCGTGGGTAGCGGCCACAAAGTGAGCGTGGAGGCAACGGCCAAAGAGATCGACATGTTCTTCGTGCTCTCGGCCAACGGCGCCTGCTTCAACGACCAGTCTACGATGGTGACCAACTTCACCGGCACGCGCACCCGCGCAACGTACAAGAACGGGGGCACTATGAACTGCGAGGGCTACTTCCACATCCTTTTCCGAAACGGGCAGGAGCCTGTTTACGGCCTCCGCAAGCTGCTCGATCAGAAAGTGGCCACGTTTACCTTCGGTGAAGGCAAGGATGCCCTAATCATCACCCTCACCGAGGAGCAAAAAGAGATTCTTCAACGATCGCTCACCTGCATAGTGAACGAGGCGAAAGGCCTGCTTCCACCGCCGCCGGTGCAATAATGGCCGCGGGGCATATTCAACCGCGTTCGATGCTAAATGCGTGCTTCACAAGGCTTTGCCGATGAATTTTGGGGTTCTGCCGACACGATTTCACCCTTCACGCAGAGAATCGTAGGTTTGTGCCTCGTTTGAACCTCGTGTAAAATCCTTGTGTATGAGAAAGTACTTTTCCGAAAAGAATGCGCTGACCGTTGTGATGTGTATTTTTTGCTTCGTCATGATGTTTGTTGCATTTTTCGTGAAAGAGTCACTTTGGGAAGCGATCGCATTCGCGCTTGCTTTCAGCTTTGCCGTGGAAACCCTTTGTCATCGTACCCGTGAGAACCAACGTTCCTGAACCCGATAAAAACTAATTGAAAAACCCCGGCAAGTTGCCGGGGTTTTTTTATGCGATCGTTTGAAGCTTAGTTCAGATGATAGTCTTCCAGCTCCTGCGCCACGCGGCTTTGCGGCCCGCCGGGCATGCCGAGGTCCGAATAGATGGCAATGACGCCCACGCCTTTTGCCGAATAAAAATGATAGCGCGCTACGATCCCGATGCCGCCGTAGGTCACCTCGAGGTATGAGTGGATCACTTTCTGGAACGTGGTTCCCAGGATATTCTTGCTGATGTTGGTCTCCAGCACCGTGCCTTGCGTGGTTGCCGGGAAGCCGTTCACGCTACCGGCGTTCGTGCTCCAGGTAGCGCCCATCACAGTATCGCGGAGATACAGGTATTCCAGGCGTATGTTCGGCATCGCCACCAGCGCGAGGAAGCGGTAGTCGGTAGCATCGTGGGTGTAATAGGTAGTGTCCACTCCCGATGCAGCCGGCGAAAGTGCGATGGCCGTAAAGTTGCGACCATTGAAGGGAATGGTGCGGCTGCTGACTGTTTGTGTTTGGAAGTTCCCGCTCGTCGAATCCTTGAATTTCCACCAGTTGCCCGTGGCGAGCGGAAGGTAGCTGGAGTCGGCTGTGGTGCCGCCGTTGTTTCCTCCGCCGCCTCCACCATTGTTGCCGCCGCTACCACCGTTGGTCGGGGTGGGTGGAACGGCGTAGTCCACTTCACGTTGGCACGACTGAAGGCCTGCAATGAGGCACAGTGCAAGGAGCAGTTGGATCGGAAAACGCATTAGCAAAAATAACAGGGTTTGCGGGAATCAGTTGCGGAATTCCTGTGCGATCATCAGGCCGTAAATACCGCCATCGAGCACGCCGATGCCCAGTCGGGCGAAGGCGGTGTGGAGTATGTTGGCCCGGTGGCCGGGAGAGTTCATCAGGCCGCGGTGACAGATGAGCAACGTTTGCCCGAGGGCAAGGTTCTCCCCTGCCGTGGTAAAAGAAACGTGAGCCGTTTCCATGCGGTCGAACGGATCCTTCTTTTCGGGCGTGTAATGCGAGAAGTATCCGCGTGCAAACATATCGGCTGCGTGTGCGCGGGCCACTGCCATCATTTCAGGGTCGGTTCTAAGTGGCGGCAGGCCTGCGTTTGCGCGCTCTTCGTTCACCAGCTCGAGCATTCGGGCTTCGAGGTCGGGCCGCGGCTTTGCATTTTTTACTTTGAAATGAAGGGGCACCGTTTCGTTGTGATGCACCTCTGTGCCCACCCTCGTCATGCTATGACGAATGGCCTCATCGAAGATCGGGGCAAGCCGGCGGTTGGCCCATTCGGCTTCGTTGGCAAGCATCCCGGCGATGTTGCTTTTCTGAGTGGCCGCCGAAAGCGTTTCAGAGATGGGCACGGTCATCAGCAGCCCGGCGATGAGCGTTGCATAAATGCCCCCATTGATTAGCCCCGGTAGCAATCCGAGCGCGCGGTTCGCAGGTCGTTCCTCGAAGGATCGGCAGTGCGACACTGCGCGCCCGATGGCCAGCGAAGCGAGCGCGCGCACGGCCAGTAGTATCAGGATAAAGGAAAGCGGCTGCAGCCACATGCTCCACGAAGGCACCCACACTTTCAGTACGCCCGCCAGCGCCGGGTAAAAGGCCCATGCGGCAATAAGGCCCAACGTCCAACCCAGCAGCTCGAGGAAGCCCGCAAGGAAGCCGCGCTGATAACCGGCCCAGGCCGATGCCGCCAAAACGAGCAGGAGCAGGATGTCTACAAGGTTCATAGGGTGATGCGTTAAAATAGAATGCCAGAAAAGAATGGGAACAACGAGCCGCAATCTGCTTTACTTTGCCCTCGATGCGTCAAAGCGCCGGCATATTGCTGTACCGTACTTCTACAGGTGCGCCAGAGTTCTTCCTGGTGCACCCTGGCGGACCCTTCTGGGCGGGCCGCGAGGAAGGCGCGTGGACCATACCGAAGGGCGAATTCACCGACGAAGAGCAGCCGCTTGCAGCTGCCCGCCGCGAGTTTTTTGAAGAAACCGGCGCGCGCATCGAAGGGGTTTTCGTGCCGCTCGGCACCGTAAAGCAAAAGGCCGGGAAGCTCGTGCACGCCTGGGCCTGCGAAGGCGATCTGGATGCAGGTGCCATTTCATCCAACACGTTTCGTACGCAATGGCCGCCGCGATCGGGCAAGTGGATCAGTGTTCCGGAAATCGACAAGGCCGGCTGGTTTGCCTACAACGAAGCGGCACGCCTCATCAACGCGGCGCAACGTGCCTTTCTCGATCTATTGCTTACCCATCTTCAAAAAGAGCGCAACGGGTGAGCGACGTTACCGTGCAAATTCTGTTGCTTTGCCTGGCCGCTTTTGCGGCGGGTTTCGTTGATGCCATCGTTGGCGGTGGTGGGCTCATTCAAACACCGGTGACCCTTGTGGTGCTTGGCGCCAACCCCGTGGCTTACGTGCTGGCAACGGTCAAGATCCCATCCTTCAGCGGCACGGCACTAGCGGCTCGCCAGTATGTGAAGCAGGTGCGCATCCGGTGGCCGTTGGCCGCGCTTAGCTGCGCCACGGCTTTCTTCGCTTCGTTCGGAGGCTCGCTCCTCTTGACGCGCGTAAGCAACAACTTCATCAAACCCGTGCTGCTGGTGGTGCTCGCGGCAGTGGCGGTGTATACCTTCATCCGCAAAGACTTCGGTCAACGGCCTGCACGGGACGTTCCTTTCCCGGTGCAGCTGCGTGCGGCATTCTTCAGCAGCCTCGTGCTCGGTTTGTATGATGGATTCATCGGTCCGGGCACGGGCTCGTTTCTGATCCTTGCTTTCATCATCCTTATCGGATTCGACTTCTTGCAGGCCTCGGCACACGCAAAGCTCACAAATCTTGCCACCAACCTGGGGTCGATCACACTCTTCCTTTTGAAGGGAAAGATCCTTTGGATGTTTGCGCTGCCTATGGCCGCCTCCAACGCGTTGGGGGGATACCTGGGTGCCAAGCTCGCCATCGCGCGCGGCAACCGGTTCATCCGGATCTTCTTCCTCATCGTCGTAGCCGGAACGCTGCTTCGGTTCTGCTACGATGTATTTTGGAAATAGCACAAAAATTTACCAAGTCTCTTTTGTTGCCTTCGTGCGCGGGCTTCACCTTTGCAGCAATTTTTTACCGACCAGAAAATGATCAAACAACTGACCCCCGCCCTGCTCGCGCTTGCCCTGAGCGCCTGCAACGGCTCCTCCGAAGACAAGACGGCTTCGCCTGACACCGCAGCGAAAACGGCCACCACCGCGAAGCCCGACAGCACAGGCGCGCCTGTGGACGGAAACCGCACCATCGCGGATGCGGCCACCATCATGGCCCGCAAGCAGGTGCCGGTGCTTTGCTACCACCATATTTACGATGTGCCGAAAGCCACGCGCGAATACGATGTGACGGCCAACGATTTCCGCGCACAGCTGAAGATGCTGCACGACAGTGGCTATCACTCCATCCTCCCGGACCAGTATTACAACTACCTCGCTTTCGGCGACCCGCTGCCCGAAAAGCCGTTCATGCTAACGTTTGACGATACGGACGCGGAGCAGTTCACCATTGCAAAGCCGGCGATGGACAAATATGGCTTCAAGGGTGTTTATTTTATTATGACCATCTCGATTGGCCGTCCGCGCTACATGACAAAGGAGCAGATCCGGCAGCTCGCCGACGAGGGCCATGCCATTGAAAGCCATACCTGGCGCCACGATCGCGTGGACCGCTACCTCACCACACCGCACATCGATAAAGGCACCGGCAAGATGGTGGACAATGACTGGGACCTGCAGCTGGGCGTTCAGCGCAAGCGACTGGAAGACATTTCCGGAAAGCCGATCCACTACTTCGCTTATCCTTTCGGCATCTGGAGTAAGGAAGGCATCCCCGAGCTGAAGAAGCGCGACATCCGGATGGCATTCCAGCTTTCCACCAAGCGCGACTCCACCGAGCCGCTCCACACGGTACGGCGCATCATCGTACCCCCGCAGTGGACGCCGGAAGGCCTGCTCCGCGTGATGCGCAGCAGCTTCAACGGAACTCGATAGAATAGGAAGGAGGCTGTTTCTAACGAGACAGCCTCTTTTTTTTGCGCCAAAGTACGGCCGCAGAAATCGCTCAGCCCGGAGTTCCGCTTTTTGTTCCCGTTGCTGCGCACACCGATGACGGGTACCGTTTTGGGTTAAGAAAGACGCGGCCGGGCAGCAATTCCACTGGTCAATCTGGCCGCGCCACTCCCTCTTGTCATGGTGCGTCGTCATCCCCGGCCGAAGTGCCGGGATCTATTTGCCAGGTCTTTTCGGGATAACGCTGGCCCGCAACCGACGAGCTGCCTCGCAGGTGGCATGTTTGTTTTGTCATCTTCTTTATGCAATTCGATCCAAAAGAGAAGGAGAAAGGGGAAACCGCACCTTCCGACGAGGTCGCCAACGCGCACGCCTCCGGCGATGGAGCTCTGGAGCGATCTGAGCCATCGCGCGAACCCACAGCCGGCGACGACGAGCTGCATGCCGAGGACCAGAATCACATTCCCTATTAAATCAATAAGCAATGGAACATCTCTTCAAAACGCAGTTGACGATCGACGGGCAATCACGGACCTACGACGTATTTTTCGCCGATGAAGATTATCACTTCAGGCCGCTTGATGGCAACGGCCCCGAGGTGCTCCTCCGGCGTGAAGAAGATACATGGCATCCGCGCACGCAACAGGACGAAGGTCTCACGCAAACCTGCATCGGCTTGCTCGACACCTATCTCCTCTCGCAGCACTGATAGCGCGTTGGCGATCTCTTAACAGCTTGTTGCACCAGCGCTCCACACTTCCGCACTTTTTTCAGGCGCATTCCCCAACTTCACCAGCTCTTTTTTCAAACGGTTCGTTCAAAGCCTTGCAGAATGCGGCTTATGCGCCTCTACTCGTTGCGTTTTTTCCCACAGGATCGGAATGGAACAGTGTTTGGATTTAAACAGGTATAAAACAAGTGATTATGTTTCCTGTGTGGTTTTTCATATTGCTGATCGTAATGATCTCTTACCTTCTGTACATCACCCGCCCATCCGAGGAGTCCATCGCAGTGCTTGGTAGAAACCAGCTGCGCAAACTTCAATATTGGTTTCGGAAGTAACGTTTTTTACGCGCGAGCGTCACTATAAACCAAGCTGGCTTTCGCCTGCAACCAACTAAAAAGCCCCTCGTTTCAGACGAGGGGCTTTTCATATCGTTTCCAATGCTAGTCGCGGCTACGTCCGCGCGACAAAGCAACCAGCAGGAGGATGAACACGGCGGCACCCACTACCCACACGATCGGGTTGGTGTACCACGCACTTTCGCTTTTGGTATTGATGTTTACATCCACGCTTTTGGTCGCGTCCTGTGCCCACGTCAGGGCCGATACCAGGGCGGCCATAACGGTAAATGAAATCTTCTTCATGGTAAAAGGTTTACGGCACTGCTTCAAAAACGGTACCACGGCTCAGTTGCGGCTGCCGAAAAGCAGCGAACCAATGCGCACCAGGTTGCTCCCGGCCTTTAAAGCCAGCATGTAATCACCGCTCATTCCCATCGAAAGAGTGTCAAAATCAGCGTGTTGCGGTTTCTGCCCGGCGTAAAGCTCGGCCAATCCTTCGAACTCGCCCGTCACCACATTTGGATCGCTGCTGAAGGAGGCCATCCCCATCAGCCCGCGAATGCGAACGCCGGGGAACGAACCGGTTTTGTGCGCCGTAAGGATTCCCTGCAGCTCCTCCGCGTCCAAACCGAACTTGCTTTCTTCGAGCGCGATGTGCACCTGCAGCAGTACGTCGATGGTGCGACCAAAGCGGGCAGCCTGCTTCGACACTTCACGCAGCAGCTTTTCACTGTCCACGCCGTGTATGAGATGCACAAACGGCGCAATGTACTTGACTTTGTTGCTCTGAAGGTGTCCGATGAAATGCCAGCGGATGTCGGAAGGAAGTGCAGCCTGCTTTTCCACCAGCTCCTGCACATAGTTCTCACCAAAGTCGCGCTGCCCGAGATCATAAAGCGCCATAATATCTGCGGGCTGCTTGAGCTTCGAAACTGCAACCAGGCGAACCTCCCTCGCATCCAGATCTGCTTTCAGCTTGCTATATGCATCAACATTTACCGGCATAGCGCAAAATTACGCCGTACAGACGCACTATGTGCGTCTCCCATGCAGCATGGCATTTAACGCACTATGTGCGTCTCCCATGCAGCATGGCTTTTAACGCACTATGTGCGTCTCCCATGCGCAGCATGGCATTCAACGCACTATGTGCGTCTCCCATGCAGCATGGCATTTAACGCACTATGTGCGTCTCCCATGCAGCATGGCTTTTAACGCACTAGGTGCGTCTCCCATGCGCAGCATGGCATTCAACGCACTGCGTGCGGGTGCGCACTGCGTGCGGAGACGCACATGGTGCGTCTCTACCGCAAAATGCTGCGGCTGATCACGATGCGCTGCACTTCGCTGGTGCCTTCGTATATCTGCGTGATCTTGGCGTCGCGCATGAGGCGTTCCACGTGGTATTCTTTTACAAAACCATAGCCACCATGGATCTGCACGGCTTCTACGGTCGTCCACATGGCGGTTTCCGAAGAAAACACCTTCGCCATCGAGGAACTCAAAGTGTAGTCCTGCTTTGCATCTTTGTCGAGCGCGGCGCGGAAGCAAAGGAGGCGCGATGCTTCGATGCGCGTGGCCATGTCGGCGAGCTTGAAAGCAATGGCCTGGTGGTTGGCGATCTCGGTGCCGAATGCCTTGCGTTCTTTTGAATATTTCAGCGAGAGCTCGTATGCGCCCGAAGCGATGCCCAGGGCTTGCGAAGCAATACCGATGCGTCCGCCGGCAAGAGTTTTCATCGCGAAGGAGAAACCGAAGCCATCGGCGCCGATGCGGTTTTCCTTGGGAACTTTTACGTCGTTGAAAAGGATGGTATGCGTGTCGGAAGCGCGGATGCCGAGCTTATTTTCTTTTGCAGCGACTACTACACCCGGTGAGTCTTTTTCCACGATCAGAACGTTGATGCCGCGCGAGCCTTTGGAAGGATCCGTTTGTGCAATGACGAGGTATACCGAAGCGGAGCCGCCGTTGGTGATCCAGTTTTTGGTTCCGTTGAGCAGGTAGTGATCGCCCATGTCTTCGGCGGTGGTACGTTGCGAAGTGGCGTCAGAGCCGGCTTCGGGCTCCGAAAGCAGGAAGGCGCCGATGTAAAGCTGGCCATCTTTCTTGCCTTGTGCCAGGGGCGTCAGGTATTTGCGCTTTTGTTCTTCGCTGCCGTAGGCTTCCAGTCCATAGCACACCAGCGAGTTGTTGACGCTCATGCCCACGCTTACCGACGAATCGACCTTGCTGATCTCCTCCATCGCAAGCACATAGCTCACGGTGTCCAGACCAGCGCCGCCATACTCGGGGCTCACCATCATTCCGAGAAAACCGAGGTCGGCGAGCTTTTCCATCTGCTCGCGGGGGTATTGCATCTTTTCGTCGCGCTCAATTACTCCGGGCAGGCATTCGTTCTGCGCGAAGTCGCGCGCCGCCTGCTGGATCATTAGCTGTTCTTCACTGAGTTGGAAGTTCATCATAGCAAGAATTGTGGCGCAAATATACTCGGCAATCCGCAATCGGGAATCGGCAAGAGAAAGAACGCGTATGCGCCTTTGGCGCATACGCAGATTATTATGATTGGTCTTGATTTGCTAACGCCCGCAATGCTATCTGCGTTGATCTTAAGAATCATAAAACTCTGGAGCCTGTCCCGCCACTGCGGGGTTCTTTCTCTATCCCGGGATCCCCATGCCGGGAACCGTAAACCAATCATACAATTCGTACACGAAAATGCCGCGGTCGCAAAGGGGGTCGCCCTGCATCAGGGCGCTGGCTTCGTCCTTGCTTGCTGTGGCGAAGACGATGATGCCCTTCAGATCGCCTTCAGTGGTCACAGGCCCAAAGAGGTGCACCTTGCCTTCCGCCTCCAGGCCGAAGAGGTGCTGGAGGTGTCCCATCTGGAGCTCCTGGAAGCTCTCGCTTTCCATCGGGTCGCGGCCCGCCTTGAGCAGCAGCAACACAAAGGGTTTGCCGCTGCCCACTTTCGCCATTATCTGCTCGTTGCTCAATACGTTGCTCATGGATCGGTCTATTTTTGTTCCCACAAAATAGCGAAATGGAATTACGTCTCATTCACACCGGCAGCCCTGAATACGAACAGATGAAGCAACTGCGCCTCGAGGTGCTGCTACGGCCCATAGACGTACCCGAAACGTATATCAACCCGCAACGAGAGCAACACGAGCTGCTCGTAGGTGCTTTTGAAGGACTGCGGATGATCGGCTGCTGCGTGCTCACTCCCGTAGGCGACCGGCAGTTGCAACTGCGTCAGATGGCGGTCGACAGCGTGCAACAAGGCACAGGTGTCGGCGCCCGCATCGTTTCGTTCGCCGAACAGGTAGCTATTGAAAGAGGTTTTTCCGAAGTCTTCATGCACGCGCGCGACGCAGTGCTGGGCTTCTACGAGAAGTGCGGCTACGCCATCCGCGGCGATCAGTTCTTCGAAGTAGGCATCCCCCACCACATCATGTTCAAGGAAATAAAGTAACGGGCGGCACCAGGAGAGGTCACCTGCGGAAATAACATTTTCCAAATGACACGAAACGAAAACATCCCGCCGGGGCGGGATGTTTGTATCTCTTTGCGTTTGATTACGTCTCCTGTTTACTTCGCGGCGAGCTTCCGTTCCGCTTAGGCGGCTTTATCGCCTCTTCCCATTTGCTTCAGGAAGGAAACGTGCGCGGCAACAGCATGACGCATTTTAGGGTATTCGATATACGGAACATCATATTCGGCGCAGGCCTGTTTGATGATGCGGCTGATGGCCGGGTAGTGCACGTGGGAGATCTTCGGGAACAGGTGGTGCTCTACCTGGAAGTTGAGCCCGCCCACGAACCAGTTTATCACTTTATTGTGCGGTGCAAAGTTGGCCGTGGTCTTCAGCTGATGAATGGCCCATTCGTCCTGCAGCTTGCCTGTAGCGGCATCGGGGACAGGGAAGTGCGTATGCTCTACGGTGTGCGCCAACTGAAATACGATGCTCAGTACAAAACCTGCCACCAGTGTGAATACGCTGAAGCCGATCACCCAGTTTACGAATCCGAGCATGTAGATCGGCAAGGCAACGTACAGCACAAGGTTAATAAGTTTGAAACCCCAGAACGTGAGGTGGTCGCCCGCACTCATCTTTTTCAAAGGCATGGCGCCAATGCGCTTCTTAAAATACTTCTGGTAGTCGAGCACGAAGATCCAGAGAATGTAAAGCAGCGAATAGAGCAGCCAAAAATAGAGATGCTGGTAGCGATGGATCACGTACTTCGGCTGGGTCTCGCTCATGCGCATCCAGGGCTGAATGTCGATGTCATCGTCTACACCGTCTACGTTGGTAAACGCGTGGTGGATGACGTTGTGCTTCATATTCCACATAAAGTGGCTGCCGCCGAGGATGTTGAGCGAGAAGGCCGCGAGCGTATTCACCCAGCCCTTTTGGCTGAACGAACCGTGGGCGCCATCGTGCATGATGTTGAAACCGATGCCCGAAACCACGCAGCCGAGCAGCACGCACTCAAGGAGCGATAACAGGATACCGGGCGTGAAGAATACGAGGTGCGTGTAAAGCGCTACGAAGAGCGTACTCAGCACGATCGCCTTTGTGTAGATGGCGAGGCCGCCTGAGGCGCTCTTGCCGGTTTGTGCGAAGTACTGGTTGATGCGGCCTTTCAGTTCCGTGTGGAAGGAGGGCGTCGCATTGACGAATTTTGGAATAGCCATGTAGTGATGCGTTATTAACGATGAACGAGTGGTTGGTTCCTGCCTAGGTCTCGTTGAGCACGAGGGCGTCGAGACTGTGGAGTCCAACCGTTTTTTTCGAAAGAAATCCTTCCGCAAAAGGTACACCAATCCGCTTCCCGAGGAGGCGTGCACGCGCGATGACGGCCTCCATGAACTGCGGACTGGAAATATAGGTCTGAGGGCCGGCGCCGTTCGGATCGTGGAACTGCGTCTTGTAGGCCTTTATCGATTCCATTCGTTGCTCCCACACATCGCTCACATCCACCACAAAATCGGGCTCCTGGAAGCGATCCTGCAGGTACTGGAGCACATAGCGTGGACGCCACGCCTCCTGCTCCTTCCCTTCCCCATCCTGCGTTTTCACCTGGCGCAACCCTGCCAGGAAGCAGGCGTCGTAGATCAGGCTTCCCGCGCGCCCATGGTCGGGGTGGCGGTCTTCCATGATGTTCCCGATCACGATGTCGGGCCGGTAGCGGCGCAGCACGGCGATGAGCTTGAGCTTGCTTGCCTCATCGTTTGCGAAAAAGCCGTCGCGGAGCTGCAGGTTTTCACGGATTGAAAGACCCATGACGCGGGCGGCTTCGGCGGCTTCCTGGTACCGGGTTTCCACGGTGCCTCGGGTACCAAGCTCGCCTTCCGTAAGGTCGAGCACGCCCGTTTTTTTTCCAGAGCGCGCTGCGGCGATCAAAACGCCCGAGCAGCCAAGCTCCACGTCATCGGGATGCGCACCGATGGCAAGAATATCGAGTTTGAGCAATGCGTGCAAAATTGAAGCTGCAAGATACGGATTCGTGCGCGCCGCGCCGCGGGCTGTACAAAGACTTATGAACCCACCCTGTTAATGTTTGCAATCAGGTTTCCTCACGGCTGAGCCTATGCGCTTTCCAAAAAATATCAGCGTTTGATGCCGGAAGCGGCGCTGGCGGCCTGACGCACCACGCCAGGGCGGTGGGGATTGTTGTACCACGAGCCGTCGATCTCCTTCACAATGGCTTCGATCTGGCGATCGGTTGCATCGTTGAGGTCGTAGGGCTGCTTGAGGCTGGAGTTGAAGAAGAAAGCTACCGTTTGGTAGATGCGCGCGTTGAATCCGCCTTTGTATTCTTTGATGATCTCGTAGCAGTTATTGCCGGTTTGCCGGTTGATGAGCTTCATCAGGACCTTTCCCTGGTAGACCGAAAGGTTTTCGAGGGGCTGGGTGAATTGCTGGCGGAGCTCCCCTTCGCGGGTTTTGATATAGGCCTTCCGGTCGCTGCGTGCCGTCACCCCTTCGAGGTGGGCCGCCACATCGTTGAGGGTTGCCCCGGCGGTGCGTGCGTAAGGGTACGTAACGTAAACAGCGTTGCGCAGGCGGTTGTAAGCGGCAATGGCCCGTGCCAGTTGCGCAGGCGACATCCTCGAAATGTAGATCTCGGAAAGCTCGCGGTAAGGCATCAGCTCGCCCTGGAAGTTGATCACCGAAACGATCATCGTGTCGTGCTCGCCCCAGCGAGGAGCCAACGAATCGGCCTGCGCCGAAGCGGCGCCCCCCGTAGTGAGGGCCAAAATCAGGCAGAACAGGCTGTTGCGAACGATCGGGTGCATTGTTGATAATGGACAATGAAACTACAACAACCGCTGTTTCGGAAAACTTAAAGTTTCGCCTCGCTGCGGGCGTTCATCCGCACACGGCGGAACAGGCTCATGACAAACCCCGTCACCATCACAAGCGTTCCCAGCCAAACCAGGTTGATGAACGGAAACTTGTACGCCTTCAGGGTGATGTAACGCAATACTGCATCGGACTCCTTCACACCCAGCTCGTAGTTGCCAGGCTCCACGCGTTGCAGCTGCACCACCAGCCCTTCGGCCGTCACCGTGTCAGCATATGGTATGCGCGTGCCGCCTTTGCTCACCAGCAGCGGTTGCATGGTATATATCGAAGAGGTTTTTGCAAACACTTTTACGGTCGCCACGGAAGCACTGTCGGTAGGTGCAAAGCCGGCCTGCGGAATATTGTCGCGCGACTGCACTTCTTCCAACACCATAAAGCCCTTCGAGTACCAGGCGGTATCACCTACACGCAGCTTTCGCGGCTTGAACTGTGCCGTGTCTTCCACCGGTTTGCCCGGGTCGTTCGAAAGGGAAGTGATATACGTAAAGACGTCGTAGTTCCAATAGTGCTTCGCGTCGGGATTGGCCATCAACCCTGCATTGTCCTTGTAGTTCACAAACGCGTTGGGCCAAAGGGTGAAGCGCTCACTCGAGTCCTTGCTCACAAAGTCGAGGGCATAATAGAAAAGGCGCTTTTTCGGGTGGGCAGAATCGCGGCTGTAGGTCACCCAGTAGGAACCCATGTCGGTGCGGAGGCCCTGGACGAGCGTTAGGTTTTCACCCGGCTTTTCTTTCGATCCCTCGCCCATCGGCACAAAAATGCCCGTGGTGTTGTGCGAAAGCACTTCTTTTTTGGAAGACGATACAAGGATGCCAGCGAGCAGGATGCCGAAGCCTACGTGGCCAACCGAAGCACCTGCCGCACCCAGCTTGCCTTTCACGCCGGTCCATATATAAGCGGCATTGGCAACAATCGCATAGACAGCGCAGGCCAGCGCAACCCAGATCGCAGCCATGTAGCCCGCGCCCGATTCGTTGTAGTTGACCTTGCCGAATGCAAGCACCAGTCCGGCCACCACGATGCTGATCGCAGTTGGCCACAGCAACTTGCGGAGAAAGATCTTTTGCGGTGTGCTCTTGTAGCGGAGGTATTGCGTGACCGCCGTGAGCAGGCCCATGATCACCGCCACGAAAACCTGGATGCGATTGTAGGCAAAGGCCGAGTCCTCTCCCATCGCCAGCGGCTTGAACAGCTGCTTGTCGGTAAAGAGATGCGCGATCTTATTCAGCACCGGCAGCGAGGTCATCACAATGATGGTGGTGGCCGAAAGCAGGAGCACCAGCGAACCGATGAACATCCAGAATTCGCGCGAAGAGGCCTCCTCTTCTTTTGCGATGAAAGGTATCTTTTTGAAGTTGCGGATGAACAGGTAAATGGATGGGAAAAGGAACGCGGCCACCAACACGCGCAGGTGCCATTTGGTGATGCCTTCGCCGGTGAACGCATGCACGGACGTATCCTGCAGGTCGCCGGAGCGCGTGAGGTAGGTAGAATAAAGAACGAGGATGAACGTGAGGAGCAACAGGAGGAACGACGAGCGCAGTGCGTTGCCGGTATGGCGGAAAATAAGCAATGTGTGCACGCCTGCCACGAGCACCAGCCAGGGCACAAGCGACGCGTTCTCTACAGGGTCCCAGGCCCAATAGCCGCCGAAGTTGAGCGATTCATAGGCCCATGCCGCACCCATCATGATGCCCGTGCCGAGCACTGCCGCCGAAAACAGCGACCAGCTGAGGGCCGGCTTTGTCCAACTCTTGTAGTCTTTCGTCCAAAGCCCCGCAACGGCGTAGGCAAATGGGATGAGCGTGGAGGCAAAACCGAGGAACAGCACTGGTGGGTGGATCACCATCCAGTAGTTCTGCAGCAGCGGGTTGAGGTCGTTGCCGTCGATGATCTTGCTCAGGTAATCGGGCGACGAAAAGATCGGTGCTTCGAGCTCGTTGCGCAGCAGTACAAACGGGTTTGAACCGATTTTCCATCCAAAGATGTGGATGCCCGCGATCATTGTTGCCAGCATCAGCTGGGCAAACGAAACCACCGACATGACGGGCGCTTCCCAATTCCTTTCTTTTTTAATGATTACGAGGCCAAGCACGCAGTGCCAGAAGCTCCAAAGGAGGAACGAGCCTTCCTGGCCTTCCCAGAAACAGCTCAGCAGGTATTTCGGTTCCAGCGACCGGCTGCTGTGCTGCCAGGCGTATTTGAATTCGAACAGGTGGTTGGATATAATGTAGAAAAGCACGCCGAAGATGGCGAGCACGCTTACCGATTCGGCGATGAAAAAGATGCGCGCCAGGCGGCGCCAGCTTTCGCCTTCTGGTGTGCCGCGGCGGCGGGTGGCCATGAAGTAGGCCACGGTGGCGGCCCCGGAAGCTACCAGGGAAAGTATCACGAAAAAGTGGCCGATCCGGCCCGGTAAGAGCTGCTCTCCAATGTAATCCATTCCTAAGGGGGTATCTAGTAAGACGCGGGCTGGGCCTGCGCTTGGGCCGGCAGGTTCTTGGCGGCCTGGTTCATGTCGTCCTTATATTTCGAAGGGCACTTCATCTGCAGCTTGGTGCATTCGAAGTGGTCACCGCGCATATAGCCGTTGAGGTCGATGCCCTCGCTGCGCTCCATATCGGTAGGCTTGGCGTTTTTGTAAACCACGCGCGTGCGCTTGCCATCTTGGTCGAAGGCGTAGAAGATGGTCTTGTTCGGATCCTTCACCATGTCGTACTCAATGGGTGCAGCCTTATCAAGCTTCACCTTTACCACCACGAACTTGTTGTTCTTTTCGGCTGCCGAGGCGAACGTCTCGTAGGTAGTGAGGTCCTTGATGAAGAACGACATTCCCACGATTCCGCCGATAACGAGAAGCAGGAGGATGATGTGGATCTTTTTCATGTGTGAGGGGATAACGGCGCAAAGGTAGGAGAAAACGCTGGCAGGCCCGGCCGTGCCATCGTGATTTTACTCAGTTCATTCGCTTTAACAAACCGTTAGCGAAGGGCATTTGTTCCGGGGATTTCAATTCAAGGTGTACCTACCCTTCCCAAAACCTCCCAAAACCTCTCCCAACCTCCCAAAACCTCTCAAAACCTCTCAAAACCTCTCCCAACCCTTCTCACCCCCTCGTCACCCGCGCTCGCCGATCCCTTTTGGCTGGTGCCGGAAACGGAACTAACTTGCACCGCCTTTCACAATAAGCGTTTATGAACGACCTCTCCCAGTTTGACCCCAATGGCTGCGGAAACCCGAACAACAACGTGTTCGGACTTCCCTTTACCGAAGACGAAGCGCGCCTCGTGATCCAGCCCGTTCCCTGGGAGGTCACCGTATCGTTCGGCTCCGGCACTGCGCGCTCTGCCGAGCAGATCATGAAAGCATCGCTCCAGGTGGACCTGTTCGACCCCGATGTGCCCGACGGCTGGAAGCAGGGCTTCTACATGCGCGAAACCGACCGCAAGATCCTGATGAAGAGCGACTACCTCCGTAAGGAAGCCGAGCTCTATATAGATTACATCTCCAACGGCGAGATCGTGGGGCAGAACCAGTTCATGTGCAAGTCGCTCCGGGAGATCAACGAAGGCTCGCTGTTCCTGAACAGCTGGGTGCATCAGCAAACGAAGGGCTTGCTTGAAAAAGGCAAGCTCGTAGCGCTGCTCGGTGGCGACCACAGCACACCGCTTGGGTTTTATAAGGCGATCGCAGAAACGCACGGCGAATTCGGCATCCTCCAGATCGACGCCCACTGCGACCTGCGTGAATCCTACGAAGATTTCAACTACTCGCACGCCTCCATCATGTTCAATACGCTTCGCGAAGTGCCGCTGATGACGAAGTTGGTGCAGGTGGGCATACGCGACTATTCGGAAGGTGAGTTCAATTACATCCAGGAACACAGCGACCGTATCAAGACCTACTTCGACCGCGACATACGCATCCGCCAGTACGAAGGAGAAACCTGGAAGTCCATCTGCGACGAGATCATCCAGCAGCTGCCTCCCAAGGTGCATATATCCTTCGACATCGACGGCCTCGATCCAAAGCTTTGCCCCAACACCGGCACGCCGGTGCAAGGCGGTTTTGAAACCGAGCAGGTCTATTACCTGTTCAACAAGATCCGCCAGTCCGGCAAGCAGATCATTTCCTTCGACCTCAATGAAGTGAGCACTTCCGAAAACGGCTGGGACGCCAACGTGGGCGCGCGCGTGCTGTTTAAGATGTGCAACATGCTTGTTGCGGCAAACCCGCAGTAACGCTTCGGCTGCGCTCAGCGTGGCAGCATGCATTTTTTCGCTTGCCGAAGGGCCAATAAACGAATAAACAAATAAACCAACAGCCACCTTCCGTGTCCGCACAGTTCAACATACCGGTTCGCATTGAATCGCTCGAAAAGCGCCGCCGCATGACGGGCGTGCTGCACGTTATTGCCGCCTTCTACCTGCTGGCGGTTACGGCATCGCTCATTCCGCAGCGCTCAGGCACGGGCATTCTTTCACTTGTTCCGTTCCTGGTGGTAGCGCTCGGCACCTTGGTGTATGGCATCTTCCGCCGCAAGTTCGACCCTACGGCCCGCTACAACAGCGCCGTGCGCGCGCTGATGGCCATCGCAATGGGATTGCTGGCCCTAACGCAAACCGGCCTTGCTGCATATGGGCTATATGCGTGGACGATCCTGTCGGTGATGCTCCTTTTCTCTGAAAAGGTTTTGTTCCAGCCTTCCAACATCGAACTTACCGAAGCAGGCATCGGCCTGCCCGGCAGCCCGAAACCACCGGTACTTCCCTGGACGGAGTTGGAGAACATCATCGTTCGTGCCGACTACCTGACGCTTTTCCGCAACGATAAAAAATTTGTGCAGCTCGAGGTAACGTCTACGCTCGATCCGCAGCTGATCGCCGACGCCGATGCCTTCGGTAAGGCGCAGATCCGTAAACAAGCAATTCCAGTATGAGCCTCAACGCATCGCCCTACATCCTCTATTCCGACGGAGCCGGCAACATCTTCGAAGACACGTCTCTTTATGTTGTAGGCCGCAGCGGCTGGGATGCTATGCCCGTGCCGCAAGACGAATGGATCGAACTACCCGAAGGCGGACAGCTCTACGAACTTCCCGGTCGCCGGGGCATCGGCATTGATGTGGCAACCGGCGAAATGCGCTTGTGCGACAAGGGTTGGGCCGTCGCGGCTTTTGTGCCGCCCGCGCATACTTCTTTTTATATCGCGGCTTACGAAACCGGACCCGATGCGCCCACGCTGCCTCTCTTTTGCTATGTGGCCGTGGGTTGGCACAACGAAAAATTTTATGTTCCTGCGGTACGCATCGAGCAGGACATCCGCCAGGAAAGCGCCGGCTTCGACGATACACGTGTGCATAGCGGGGTAAACGAAATCATCAAAGCTTATCCTCACAATCGCCTTGTTGCACACCTCGCCAACAACTGCGCGCTTACCTATCATTGCCCGGCGGCACGCAACTATTTCCTTGGCCGCTGGGAGTGCCCGATCCCTTCCTCTCCTGCCTGCAACGCCAACTGCATTGGCTGCATTTCGTTCCAGCCCGAAGACGAGACCATCGTATCTCCCCAGGACCGGCTGCTTTTCAAGCCTACAGCCGAAGAGATCGTGGAGTACACGGTGCCGCACCTCGAGAGCGCCCCCTACCCCATCGTGAGCTTCGGCCAGGGCTGCGAAGGCGAGCCACTCCTGATGTGGGAAACCATTCGCGAAGCCATTGTAGAAATACGGAAGCATACGAAGCGCGGGTCCATCAACATCAATACCAACGGATCGAAGCCCGCCGCCGTGCGCGCGCTTTGCGAGGCCGGTCTCGATTCCATCCGCGTCAGCACCAACTCGGCACGCCGCGAGATCTACATGCCCTACTACCGCCCTAACAACTACGATTTCACCGACATCGTGGAGAGCCTGAAGGTGGTGACCGAATTCGGCGGGTGGACCTCCATCAACTACTTCGTGTTCCCGGGCATGACCGATTCGATCGCGGAGTATGAGGCGCTGCGCCAGTTGATCAGGGATACAGGCCTGAAGATGATCCAGTGGCGCTCGTTCAACATCGACCCTGATTGGTACCTCGGCAAGATCGGCGTGGGTGATACCGGCGAATGCATGGGCATGAAGCAAATGCTGGAGCTGCTGCGCGAAGAATTCCCGCACCTGAAGTACGGCTACTTCAACCCGCCCATGGAGCGCATCAAAGGCGACTACCAGCAGGACTTCGCGCACCGCTGATCAAAAACGAAGCCCCCCGCTTGCGCGTAGGGGCCTCTCTATTTCCGAACAACTGCTTCTTACATTTTCACGAACCGGATCACGGCAGTCTTGCCTTTATCCGTCGCGCCCGTCAACAGGTAGGTTCCTGCGCCCAGGTCCATCAGCGGAAGCTGCAGCACATTGTCGCCGGCAGTCACACGCTGCGTGAAGCGGCGTACCACCGAGCCTTTGTTGTCAATGATGCTCCACTCGATGCGCGTGGCGCGGGCAGAAGTCACGCGGAGGGTTGCGTGGTCGTGTGCGGGCACAGGCGCCAGCACAGCACTGCTGATCGTAACGTCGGTTGATGCCACGGCCGTGCAGATCTGCAGGTTAGCCGCCGCCGAGGTGTCGCTGTTGCAACCACCCGTGACCATCACGTCATAGCTTCCATAATCCGCGGCAGTCACGCTTCCGATCGTATACGTTGCCGCATTGGCTGCGGGTATCGCCGTTCCGTTCCTGCGCCACTGGTAGCCCAGCGGGCCCGTGCCGCTTGCGGTGACGTTGAAGGTTGCCGACATGCCCGTGCAGGCCATCACATCAACGGGGTCGCTGCTGACGACGGTTAGGGCGTTCACCGTTGCAGTCACAGTCACGCGTGCGGAGCGGCAGGTGCCTTCCACAGCTTGCGCATAATATGTAGTGGTCGTGCTGATGGTTTGAACGAGATGCGTTCCCGTGCCAATCAGGTTTCCACCCGTTGCTGCGTCATACCATTCCACCACAGAACCCGGGCTCGGGCTTGCGGTCAACGACACCGTGGATGCTCCGCAGGTGGTAACAGGCGTGCTGCTCAGAATTTGCGGTGCAGTCAACGTTACACTAATGGCCGAAGCCGTTGTTGTTTGCGCACCGCACTGCAGCAGCGCGCGGTACCAGGTGGTTGCGCTGATGGCTGCGGCTGGCGTATAGCTGGAGGCATTGCTGCCTACGTTCGTCCAGGGGCCTGCGCTGCTGCTTGCTTCCTGCCATTGCACCATTGCATAAGGACCACCCGAAAGGGTCAACGTCGGTGTTCCACCGGTTGCACAGTAGCTGTTGGCCGAGCTCGTGATGCTGCCCGCAACGAGTGCGGCTACGGTACGTTGCACCGACAAGCTGTTGTTTGCCGTGTTCACGTCGCCGGCTAGTGTTGCCTGCGCAGTGAATGTGTAGGAACCAGGCGTGCTCATATCGTAAGCGTTACTCACTGCCACCGTTTGCGAAGCGCCGGCGGCGAGCGTGCCGCTGTTGATCACCACAGGTGCAAAGGCCTGGGCGTTGGTCCCCGTAACGGTTGCAGTGACCGTAACCGGGGTTGCTGCAAAATCGAGCGTTGCGTTTCCGTTGTTCTTCAATGTGAAGGAGACCGTTTCCGAAGCACTGTAGCAGCTTTGCAGGGCCGGGCTCGAAAGCGTCGTCAGCGTTATGTCGATGACAGGACCTGCGCTGCTCCGGGTAAGCCAGAACTCACTGAAGCCGCTCGCCAGGAACTCGGCATAGTAGCCATTGCCATACGGCACGAACTGCACATCGGGAACGCTGATGTATTGACCGTTTCCTCCGTTGTTACCGAGATCGAGGTCGGCATTGCTGCCACTGTACTTATAGATCGCGAGGTTGTTAACCGACGTGATTGCCGGGTCGTGTGCGCGTAGCGTATCGAACTCCGCCTGTGTGAAATACAACCGAACCTGCACCGGTGTGGAAGGCTGCGTTTGCGGGGTGATCACCCAGTGGCGTCCCATATACGTGGTGCCGTTGTGCACCACCGGCGCTGTGCCGAGTTGGGCCTGCACCGACACGAGTCCGAGGCTGTTGCCGTTGTCGCCTATCTGCACCATGCGCTCACTGCTCTGGCTCATGATGTCGATGGTGCCAAGACCAGTGCTGCGGGCTCTTCCGCCAAACACGATGTTTCCTTGCGTGATGGGCAGCAGCGTATCGATGAAGATATTGTCGATGCCCACACCGTCGCGGATGTCGGAGCTGTTGCTTGCGAACGCGATGCGGAAGCGAACGGCGCTGCGGTTGCCGATCTGTGTCATCGGAATGTCGAAGCCGGCAAGCTCCCAATCTTTATGGTCGCCGCTCCAGGCCGTGCCCGCGTTATACCAATGCTCTCCGCCGCCGCTCGTGCCGAGACGATTCCAGGTCTGTCCGCCATTGTCGCTCCACTCCACCCAGTTGCTGTCGTTCACCGGCTCGATCTGGTAGGCGTGCATGAACCAGATCTTTGGCTGCGCCGCTCCGAAGTGTGTGAGATCGAAGCAGGGCGACTCGAGGTAGCTGCGTTCGTTGTTGTTGTATTGACCTGCCAGCGCAGTCTTCCAACCTTTCGTTCCGCCGTAGGCGCTATCGATGTTGGACGAGGCGATGACGCCCCACGCCCACGAGGTATTCTGGCCTTTTCCAAACCAGCCGCCATCGTTACTTTCGAAACCTTCGAAATAAGGATAGCTGCTCACCACCCGTGTGTGGTGAATCGTTACACGCAGCGTATCGTTTTGCGGAAGGCTATCGCCGGGGATATCCGTCCAGGCTTCGAAAGCATAGTTTCCGATCGCACTCAGGTCCACGGTGGCCGGGAAGCTGAAGTCGGTTTCGGCACCGGCAACAAGGGGCACGCGCACCGTGTCGCGCACGATGGCGCCGCCGTTGATCCGGAAGGCAACCGGCAGTTCCGCCTGCGTTGTAGGCCCTTCATTCTTCACCCGTATTTGTACGGTCTCGCTCGCTGTAGGCTGGCATCCGTCTGCCGGTGTCAACAGGCGCGTCACCGTCAGGTTTGGCGGACTGAATTCGTCTGCGCCCATATCGGGTGCCGTTAGGTTGCGCCCCTCGCCGTCGATGTCGGTTGTTTCCACGCCGGGGATCGGAACGGCACTGCCATTCAGCGCAGTGGCGCGGCTATGCAGGTCGGCGTTGGAGCGGAAGTTCGGGTTTGCCGCAATGCTGTTTGCATCGCGAACGCTCAGCGTGCGCCAGTCGGCAAGCGTTGCCGCGTTGCTGTTCTGCCACGATCCTGTTTGCGCTCCCGTGGTAAAGAGGTCGTTATAGTTGCTCACCAGCGCCGAAGTGAAGTTGGTCTGCGGCACACGGATGGCGTAGCCGCCTCCGCTGTTCACCAGCACGTTGTTTTGTACGCTGATACCGCCGCTGGCTGCGTCCGGGAGGAATTCGCCCGCCGCCGACGTAGCAAATGTGCTCGTCATGCGAACGCTGTTGTGAATCACGCGGATCCACTTGCCCGTGGCCTTGATGCCGATGGAAGCACCGTTGGTGCCGATCTGTACAAAGTTGTTCACGACGCGGTTGTCCTGGTTGCCACTTACAAACTGCGTGTTCGAGATATCAATACCATTGCCATTGCCTTGCACGGCGATCCGGTTGTTGCGGATCATTACGTTGCTGGCATGGTTGCTCAGGAGGATGGCCCGGAAGTCGGCAAAGTCTGTTGTATCGCGGATCACGTTGCCGCTGATGCTGCTGTTGGCCAGTGCGTAAGAGCTTTCAATTGCGAGGAAATAGGGATTGACGAATTCGTTGCTGTCCACCCGGATGCCCGTCACTGCTGTGGAAGCAGCAACCGAATTGATGCGCACGCCTTTGCCGCCGCCGATGAACAGGCAATGCGTTACAGTGCTGCTGTCGCCGTTGCGTGTGGCACCTACATACGACTCGAACGAAAGAAGATCGAAGGCATTGGAGCTGCTTGCGCCTACCGGGCGGATCGCCTTAAAGGTGCAGGAGTCGAAGTTCAGGTGATGGGCATCGAGGCCGGTGCGGAGTACGGCGCCGTAAACGCCCGTGGTGGCCGTAGTGCGGTTGTCGAAGCTGATGTTGCGGAAAGTGAGGTAGCTCATGTTCATCAGCACGCCGATGTACTCGTGCGAGAACGCGGTATGCGTGCCCGTGATCCACACAGAATCGCGGTTGCGCGCTTCACCCCAGATCGTGATGGGACGGCTGGGCCCGCTTCCCGGAATTCCATTTACATAGAAGTTGCCGGGGTAGGTGCCGCTGCGTGCTGCGATAGAGGTGGCACCGGTAACACCGCCTTTCTGCAATTGCTCAAATGCCTGCAGGAAATCGGTGAAGGTGGGTGCATTGCCCCCAATGGTGTAGCTGCCATTCAAAGCCGCCCACAGGTTGTTTTGCACGAGTGTGTCGTTCGCATTGAATTCGTCGGCACCACCATTCGGGTTGCTTACGATTGCACGCAGACGGTTGTCGCTGCGCAGCTGGAAATCGTAGCTGCCGATGGTGACCGTTGCAGATGCCGAAGGTGCAATACTACCCGTCCAGCTGTATTGCGGTTGAGCCACGCCGCCGATGCTCCAGGAGATCTGTGCCGATGTAAGTGTCTCCGACCCGTTATTTTTCAGCGTTACTTTTACTTGCTGCATGCCGTGGGTGAAAGGCTGAACCGGCGCCACCAGCTGAGTGAGGGCCGCATCACGGGCAAGGCTGGCGCGCTCGTCGGCGCCAATGAACGGCGGGTTGCTGCGCACATCGCCGTCCACATCCGTAGAAATACCTGCGATCGCGGTTCCTGCTCCCGCAAGCTCGGCGGCTGCAACGTGCAGGTTGGTGTTCGAAGTAAAGAATGGATTGACCGTAAGACTGTGATCATCGAAGATGGTGAGACCCGTCCAGTCGTTGAGCGTTGCGATGCCGGGAGCAATGCTGCCCGTTGTATAAAAGTTATTGTAATCGCTGCTTTCGAAGTTAGAACCTGACAGGGCCGGGTTGCCGGTGGGCGAAGCAAAGATGTTGTTCTTCAGATTTACGTGCGCACCGCCACCCCAGAAGATGTAACCCTGGTTGTCGGTATGGCGTAGCAGTACAGTGTTGAAATACACATCGAGGTAGTCGATGTTGTTGGCGCCGATGCCCGTGGGCACGTTGGTGTTGGAAACCTGGAGGTCTGCCACGCTCACCATGTTGTTGGCGATGAGCGTGTGCGCCGCCGCGGTGCTGGTGATATTGTTCAGTGCGATGCCTGTGTTGACGGCATAGCCCGGGGAGAATTCGTTGCCGATAGCCACGGTGTTGGCCACGATCTGCGGCGACGATGAATTGCGCACCCAGATCACGCTCTGCGGAAGCCGGTTGTTGCTGATCACCGGTGCCAGCGCATTCTTGATAGAAATGCCCATGCCGTTGCTTACCGAGTCGATTCGGTTGCCTTCGACACGGATGCCGGTCATGTTGAGTTGCGGAGAGAATACGCTGCTGTTGTCTGCATCGCTGCGCAGTTGAATGCCACCTACCCGACGGAGCACGTTGTTGCGGATGACGATGCTGGTATCGATCGATCCGTTGGCCGTTCCCGAAGTGACTCCGTACCCGGGGTTGAACGAAGTGCGGTTGTCGAACACGTTGTTGAGGATGCTGATGTTCCGGTTGCCGTTGTTGCGCAACACGATTAGGCCTTCCGAACCGCCGCCTGTTGCTGCGTTGAAACGGAGGGTCATTCCCTGGATCGTTATGTTCTGCGCTTTTTCAAAACTGAAATGCGGACTGGCATCGCGGGATTGCAGGATCACTGCGCTGCTGTCGCCGCTTTCGCTTCGGATCGTAGCCACATTGGTAACCGAAGATCCGGGCAGCGGAGTAATGATGTAGGTGCTGTCGGTGTAAACGCCGTTGCGCACCTGGAGGGTTACTGCGCAGAGGAGGCCGCCGTTCTTCATTTCATTAACCGCATCGCGGAGCGTGCTGAAGTCGGGACTGCTGCCGCCAACGGTGTAGGTTCCGCACAAAGCGGGCCATGCATTGCGTACGATGGCGGAGTCGTTAACGGGATTCGAATCGGCACTGCCGTTGACGCTGCTGGTCCATGCCTGCACCGTGTACGATCGTCCGATAGCGAAGTTCATGGTGCCGATGGTGAGCACGGCGGAACTGTCCTGGCTGGCAATGCTGCCGCTGAAGGTATATGGAGCTTGCGTCACACCGTTGATCGTCCAGTTTACCACGGCCGCCGTTAGAGGCTGCACGCCAAAATTCTTCAGACGGATCTTCACCGGCTTTGCAGCATCTGCAGCTTGCAGTACGGCGCCCGAAGGTTCCGTGATCACCACAACGCCACCGTCAACCGACACAAGGCTGATCTCATCGGCACCGATGTCGGGCTTCACGCTGTTGCGTGCTTCTCCGTCGATATCGGTCACAACCACTTGCTGATAACCACTACCCGGATTGTATTGCGTAATGGTTCCTGCACTGTCGAGCGCGGTCTGGCTGGTATGGAGGTCGGTAATGCTGAGGAAGCCAGGCGATACGTTTTTCGAAGCGCCGTCCTTGCCTGTTGCCGACTGCCACAGCGCAAGCGTTGCGCGGTTGACGCTATTGTAGTTGCCCAGGTTGGCCCCTGTTGAGTAATAGTTGTTGTTGTTCAGATCCTTGATGGCAGTTACGTTCTGAATGTTCACGGCTACGCCGCCTCCCGAATTGGAGACGTTGTTGTTCAGCACGGTGTTACCGCTGCCTCCCGACACATACAGGCCGATCGAAGAGTTGCTTCCGGTTACATGCACGCTGTTGTGCACCACATACACGTTGTTGGTGTTGGAGATGCCCAGTCCGAAGTTGGTGCTTTTCGAATGCACGAAGTTGTTGCTGATGATCAGCGGGCTGGCGAGCGTCGGGTTGGTTGCATTGTTCACCTGGATGCCAATGCCCGCACTTTGCTCAATGCGGTTGCCGCTGATGGATCCGCCCCCGGTGTTGCCCACAAAGATGGCAGGCTGACCGGTAAAGGTGTTTGCTTTCAGCACGTTGTTTTGAACATAGGTTCGTGCCGTGGCCGCGGATGAATTGGAAATGTTGATCGTGCCCAGCGAGTCGCAAACGTTGTTTTGCACGTAGCTGCTGTCAGCCGTTATCGAAATGCCGCCGAAACGCAGCTTGTTGTTGCGGATGGCCACGTAAGTCGCAGTCACGTTGATGGTGAGCGTGGAATCGAGGTAGTTATTATCGAAGGTGAAGGAGCCACCAGTGTTGGCGATCTTCGCAGCGGTCATGCTAGAACCCGCCGCTTTGAAATAGCAATTGCTGATCGTGATCGATTTTCCGGTGGTGCTATCCATCAATACGAGCCCGGAGCCGAAGCCCTGGTTGAAGAAGGAAAACGGCCTGCGCACGAAGCTCATTTTCCGGAACGTGATAAAACTCGCCCCCTTCAGCCGCAGCACGTAAGTGTTTGCAGAGAAATCGTAAGGCGTGCTCAGAATCACGGCACTGCTGTCGCCACTTTCCGACTGCACCGTTACCGTGCGTGAGGCGCTCGTTCCGGCAATCGCAGCGAACTGTATTGCGCCGCTGTATTCGCCGTCGCGCACGTTGAGCACCACAGCACAGGTAATGCCGCCCCTGTTCAGGGCCACCGCTGCATCCTGCAACGTTGCGTAATCGGGGTTTGCACCGCCAACTGTGTAAGTGCCGCAAAGCGCGGGAGTGAATACGCCCATCAGTGAATCGTTGAGCACATTCTCGTCGGCGCTGCCGTTGGGCATCGATACCCACACGCGGATGGTGTCGGTACGTCCACCCACCGAAGCATACGTTCCGATCTGGAGGTTATTTACCGAATCACCGTAAGGAATGCTTCCCGAAAAAGTAAACACGGGTTGTGCCACGCCGTTGATCGTGTAATTCAACTGGGCACTGGTAAGAGGCAGCTGGCCCAAGTTGCGGAGGGTTACCGTGATGGGCGTTGCTGCGCCGGCGCTGAAAGGTGTGTTCGGACTATCGAAGTGCAGCAGTGCGGCATCGTAGTCGTACGGCTTGAATTCATCGGCACCAAGGTCAGGTGTGGTAGTGTTCCGCGTCTCGCCGTCGAAGTCGGTGGTCACCGGCGTTGCGGTGCCCGTGTTGTTCAATTGCGTGAAGGAGCGGTTACGATGCAGGTTGGAGACGCTGTCGATATAGACCGGGCGCAGGTTAGAGCCGTTTACATCGCGGCCGAGTGCCTGCCACTGCGCCAGGTTGAGCGCCGAGCTACCTGTGCGGGCAATGAAGTTTCCGTTGGTAAAGGCATTGTTGTAGTCGAGCGTAAGACCCGCGGGAGCAGAAAAATCAGCCAGGTAATACACATAGCCCGGACCAAAGTGTTGCCAGATGTTGTTTTGGACCGTAAGGTTGGAGCTTCCCGTTACGTAGAGCGCCGCACCGTTGGTCTGACCGTGCGTGGCCACTGTATTGTGGTAGAGGGCAACTCCTGTTACGCCGTTGAGGTTGATGCCATAGATCGTAGAAGTACTGATCGTTAGTGCGATCATATTGTTTGCGATCAATACCGAATCGCCCGCAGCCGGGGTAACGCTGCTCAACAGGTAAATACCGTTGGAGTAGCGTCCGTAGATGCTGTTGCCGGAAATGGTTGATTTCCCACTGAGGTTGTTCAGTTGGTAGGCGCCCGGTGACGTGTTGGCCAGGTTTCGCGTGTAGTTGCCGCTGATCACGGATCCACGAACTGCATTGATCGTTGCAATGCGGTTGTTGACGGTATCAAACCGGTTGCCGATGATCTGCAGTCCCGATTCCGCAAGCCCGGTTTGTGCGCTGCCGTCGGCATCGATATGCATCTCACCCCAAACGAACCGGTTGTTGCGAATGACGAAGTTGCTGTCTACGCCCACGCTGTCAACCACCAGGCGCGGGCTGTTGTTGTTGGCATTTGCGCGAAGCACACAACGCTCCACTGTATTATTATGCGCGCCGTTCTTGATCCGCAGGGCGCTGGTAAGCCAGGAACCTGTCTGCTGCAGCGTCAGTGCGCGCAGCGTAATAAAGTCGGTGCTGTCGAGGGTCACCGTTGCGAGGTGTCCCACCGTTGATGCCTGCGTTAGCACCACGCGGCTGCTGTCGCCGTCTTCCGATTGGAAGGTGATGCGATTGGTGGCCGAAGCTCCCACCACTTCCTTCAACAGCAGTTGCTCGGTATAGGTTCCGCTGCGCACATTGAACGTGGTCGGTCCGGTTACGCCACCCAAACGCAGGCCTGTAGCGGCCGCAGTGAAGTTGCTGAAATCGGGATTGGTTCCACCTACCGTATAAATACCGTTCAACGCGGCAACAACATTTTGCTGTTTGAGTGTGTCGTTGGCGGGAATGGGGTCGGTAGCGCCGTTGGGCGCGCTGGTCCAGAATTCGAGGTTGTATACCTGGCCTCCGCGGAAGTTGAAGGTGCCGATGGTGGCCGCCGTGCTGCTGCTATCGTAGTTCAACACGCCGGTCCAGTTGTATGGGGTTTGCAGCACGCCATTGACGCTCCAGTTGACAACGACACCCGTAAGGTTGGAAGTGCCGTAGTTCTTCACGCGCACCTGCACAGGGTTCACACCGGCGGCGAACACTGCCTGGGGTCCTACGAAAGCGATCACACCGGCATCTGCGCTGGGCAGCGAAAATTCGTCCGCACCCATGTCCGGATTGGTGGCATGGCGCTCTTCGTCTTCAAAATCGGTTCGCACCGATGCAATGGCGGTACCTGTTCCGTTCATCAGGTTCTGGTTGGGACGCAGCAATGTATCAGTACGCCATTTCGGGTTTGCGAAAACGCTGTGTGCATCATATCCCTGCGCCTGCCACTCGGCGAACGTAGATGTGTTGTTTGCCGCAAGCGTAGCGAAGTTCTTCGTGCCTTCTGTTGTATAGTATCCGTTATAGTCAATGGCGCCCGGCGCGAGTGTCGACGAAATGATCTGGCCTTTAAAGGCAGTACCCGCCGTGTGAATGCCGCTCACGATGTTGTTCCTGAAGATCGTGCCTGTGCCCGACAGCGCCACAGCCACCGAAGGACCCGTTGTGTTGTAGATACTCGAGCTGCTCGGGTTTACATCCGACCGGTTGTTGATGGAATTGTACACCACGTCGATGTTGTCGCCGTTCACGGAGAGTCCGTTGCCGGCGCTTTCGCGCAGGTGAATCATGTTGTTGGCAACGAGTCCGCGTGTTGCACCGCCATCGTAGGAGAATACGGAGAGGGCCACGTTGTTGCTGTATGCGTACGGATTGCCGATGAAGCCGATGTAAAGCATGAAGGATTGCTGCGTCATGTCGTACAAGCGGTTGCGTGTAACTCGGAAGGCGCCGGTGCCACGCACGTGCAGCATGTCGTTCTGCAGGAAGTTGGAATCTACGATCGGTGCCACGAGGCTATCTGCCTTGATTCCATAAAGCGTGTACGAAGTGTACACATATCCCCTCCCCGCTCCTACACGGTTGCCTTTGATCAGCACCCCTTTGGTGTTGATGGCCAGACGCCCGTCCTGCTCCCGCGCGGAAGTAACGTAGATCAGGCCCGTAACCTTGTTGTTGCGGATGATGATGGCCGAGTCGGCATTGAGTGCATTGATGGCCCACGAAGGCTCGCTCGAGCAGAAGAAGCTGCACACCGAAACCGGGCTGGTGATGAACGAGCATCCTTCTACCGTTATATCGTGTGCGTTGCGCTGAATGAGGAGGTTGTTGGCAATTCCCAGCGATGCGAACTTGAGGCCTCGGAATGTGTAGAAACCAGTTCCTTCCGCTACCACCATCGTACGTCCGTTGAACACTACCGAAGATGAATCGCCCGTATAACTACGGAAGACGATCGCGCTGGCGGCAGAAAGACCCGACACGTTGCGCAGGGTGTCGCCACTGTAATTACCGGGATACATATCAAAAGTGACGGCTGCTGAAATTCCGCGGCTCTGTAGCGCCGAGTCGGCCTCGCCAAAGCGTTTGAAGTTGCGCACGCCGCTTCCAGCCGCATTGATCGAATAAACACCCGCCATTGCCGTGTAATAAGTAGCGCTGGCGGTGTCGAAGGCCGTTCTTGTCTCTGTTGTGCCGTTGGTAAGCTGAGGGAACACCTCTACCAGCGTAAGTTCGCTGTTTACGGAGTAGGTCGTGGTGAAATTGAGAAGTGCGCTATCACAAGGCGCGATGTTGAGCCCGTTGAAGGTCTGGCTCACTTCGGTGCCCCCGTTTACGCGGTAGCCAGCCTGGAGGCTGGTGATGGGGCTGCTGCCGTAGTTGCGCACGCGTGCTGAAAACTGAAGAACCGTTCCATTGGATACCACCTGTGGAGCGGGAGCCGTCACGCGGAGCATTCCCGCGTCGCTGGGTATCGTCACCACTTCGTCGGCGCCAAAATTCGCCGTAGTTGTTCCGCGCTGGTCGCCATCGATATCCGCACCTACCGTGGCCAATGCGGGAGCACGAAGGCAGGCGTCGGTGATGTGCAAGTCGGTTGCAGATGCAAACGAGACCTCTTCGAAGCGCGCCCCGGCATCGCGTGCGCGGATCGCCGCGTAAATGGTGGTATCGCCGCTGAAGTACACGTTGTTCTGGGTGATGACCACCGGGGTCGTGTAGGGGAACGTGTAGATGTTGGCGTTGCTGCCAGCAGAATTTCCTTTTAGCTGGAAGATGTTGTTGCGCACCGAAGCGCCCGATGATTCGATGAAGTAAGCCAGGCGAACGTTTCCGTTAGCGGCGGGCGCGTAGAAGCTGTTGTGCAGCACCTGGATGTTGGACGTATAGTAGATATACAGGCACTCACGCGTCACGTTCCCAAAGAAGTTGTTGGAAACGATCACCGGCTTATCAACGGGCGCATATTCGTTCTGGATGGTTACAGAGTATTGGCCCACGTGGCCGTTGAACCTGTTCCCGCTGATCCAGATGGTGTCGGTATAAGTTGCTGCGTTGCCCACGTACACTGCGTTGGCATTGGTGCTGGTAAAGGTGTTACCGGAAATCCGGCCCGAACTCATTCCTTCGGTGTGCACGTTGTCGTTGGATGATCCGTTGCCTGTGAACGTATTATTACGGATAAGGACGGCGCTATCGGCGAGCGAGTTGATATGACGCAGGTAGCCCGTGAAGGAACTGTTTTCGACGGTCAATCCGCGACTGCTCGTGGTTCCGATGTAGGCCTGCCCCGACGTGCTGTTGTTGGGAACGCTGAACGTGCAACCGGTTACAGCAAAGGCGCGGCAGCTGGTGAGGGAGAATGCGCCCCGGAAGTTGGAGCTGCTCGCCCCGAGGAAGGTGAGGTTTCGGAAGGAGATATAAGAAGTTCCGTTGAGCGTTATGATGTATGCTGCAGGGGTGCCGGGAGAAACGAGCGACGTTCCGTTTGCAGAGCCTGACGCCGACTGGAACGTGATCGTGTTGGTGGCGCTGCTACCCGCTACGGTGCCGATGGAGATGTTTTCGGTGTAGGTGCCCGCAGCCACCTGGAACTGCACGGGACCGCTTACGCCGAAGGGGGCGCTGTTGGCAGGCCCTCCGTCGGTGCGGCTTCCCACCCCGGTGAGGTAGGCCACCGCCGACACGAAGTTGCGGAAGTTGGTAGCCGATGCGGCCTGTCCGTTGTTGATGGTGTAGGTGCCGGAAAGCGGTGTAGCAATGGCTGCAGCACTTGCCAGGAGGCCCGAAAGCAGGACCAGAAGTTTTCTCATAACAGTTGTTTTCGCCGTAGCGGGTGAAGCCTGCAAAGTAGCCCGCCTGGCCAGCCTGCCCCATACCGTGCGCACGGTATTTATGCGGTCTGCATCCCACATCAGCGTTGTGCTTATGTTAAAGATGTGCGCCGTAAACACCCGCCGCGGGCAATTTGCCTAACTTTTCCACCGTTACACAGTCAAACACGCGAAGCAATACTTTTGTATGGCGAACTACTTTACCATGACGACCCCCTTCGACCAGCAGCGGAAGCGGCAGGCTCTGATCATTACCCTCGCAACGGGCGGTGCGCTCCTGCTGTTGTTCATTCTGCTTAAGTGGCCCATTCCCACCATACCTCCGCCCATTGCAGAAGAATACATCGAAGTGGACCTGAACCTCGGCGCCGGCGACGTGGGCTCGGGCAACGATCAACCGCAGATCCCCGGCGAGCCTGCTCCGGCCGCGGCATCCTCCAGTGCTCCCGCACAAGCCTCCTCATCTTCGCAAAGCGAATCCCGCGCGGTGGAGACCGATGACAATTCAGACGGCCCGGCTATCCGTAATCCTACAACTTCCAATCCACGCGCCACTACGGTCAACAGCGACAACAAGACTCCGAAGCCTTCCGCCAACCCACCTGCTCCTCCCACGCCACGTCCCAAGGCGGTGATGGGACAAATTCAGGGCGGCAACGGCCCGGGCGGCAACGGTGCCGATACGTATAAACCCGGTGCGGGCGAAGGCCCCGGCAATGGCCCCGGCGATGCAGGAAGCGTAGGTGGCAATCCGAAAGGCACCGTCTATAAAAATGACCGTGAGGTGGTGCGCGAATATTACTTTCAGAGCGACCTGCCACCCGCAACGGTGAAGGCCGAGCTCCTGATCGATAAAAGCGGGAAGGCGAGCCTGCGCCGCATTGTGAACGGTTCGATGGCGAAGTACCGCAACGCCATCCTGCAATACCTGCCGGTGATGAAGTTCAATGCAAGCGACCACGAATCCGTGATCGTGTACACGTTCAACTTCCGAACCTCCGGAGGGTAGCCAAGCAAATATTAAAAAGTCAAAAACGGAGGTAGCAGAAAAAAAATGATATCGTCTTTCGCCCTTTTAATTTTGCCTTTTGACTTCCTCCATGACGTACGCCGAAACGATCGACTTTTTATTCTCCCGGCTTCCGATGTTCAGCAGGGTTGGCGCTGCCGCGTACAAGCAGGATCTCGATAACATTCGCGCGCTTTGCAGTGCGCTTGGCGATCCGCACAAGAAATTCAGAACGATCCATGTAGGCGGCACCAACGGCAAAGGGTCTGTCAGCCATATGATCGCCGCGGTGCTGCAGGAGGCCGGGCACAAAACCGGGCTGCACACTTCCCCGCATTTATACGACTTCCGCGAGCGGATCCGCATCAACGGCGAAATGGTTTCAGAAGAATTCGTGATCGATTTCACCAGCCGCATCCGCCCGCTGATTGACGAAATCAAACCCTCGTTTTTCGAGATCACCGTTGCGATGGCATTCGACTGGTATGCACAGGAAGGCGTGGACATTGCGGTTATCGAAGTGGGCCTCGGTGGCCGGCTCGACAGCACCAACATCATTACTCCGGAGCTTTCCGTCATCACCAATATCGGTTGGGATCATATGAACCTGCTCGGCGATTCGCTCGAGGCTATTGCGAAGGAAAAGGCCGGGATCATCAAACGCGGCATTCCGGTAGTGATCGGCCAATGGCAGGGCGCCCCCTCCGAAGTGCTTGCTGCACGTGCATTGGAGGTGAATGCGCCATCCGTAGTTGCGGGGCATCGCTGGGGTGTGCGCAGCATATCGGCAACGGCGCGCACGCGCAGCGTGGAGCTGTACGACCGCTATGGCGATCGATCCGTAGTTCTACAACTCGACTTGCCCGGCTCCTACCAGGAGCAGAACGTACGCACTGCCTGGACGGCCCTCATGCAACTCCGCGAGCAGGGCTTCGATCTCCCCGACGCTGCACTTCGCTCGGGGCTCCAGCAGGTGCGCCGCCTTACGGGTTTGACCGGCCGCTGGGACGTGTTGCGCGAGGAGCCGTTGCTGGTGCTCGACGTTGCGCACAACAAGGACGGCATCGCCCAATTACGCGCGCAACTGGGTACACTATCCTACGATCGGCTGCATCTCGTATTTGGAATGGTGCGCGACAAAGAACCGGCAACGATCTTGCCGTTGCTTCCCCAGGCTTCGTTCTACTATTTTGCGCAGGCACAGATTCCGCGTGCGCTCCCGGCATCCGAACTTGCCACCGCAGCGGCTGCGGCCAGTATCAACGGTGCCGCGTTTGAATCGGTGAACGACGCGGTAGCCAGCGCGCTCGCCACTGCTGGTGCCAACGACCTCGTGCTCGTGTGCGGAAGCATCTTCCTGATTGCGGAAGTGGACCGCGAGCGCTTTACTCAGAATTGAAGTTCGCCCAGCTCGATGAGCGCGTAGAGGATGCAGTTGACGTGCAGGCTTTGCGCCATCTTGTTTTCGCGCACGAGCGCTTTTACTTCGTCGATCGAAAGTTCCACCACCTCCAGTTCCTCGGAGTCATCTAGGTTTTGCTCGGCGGTGCGTGTGCCACCGGTGGCCAGGAACATATGCATGAAATTATTGGTGGTGGATGGATTGGCCGAGATCTTCCCGAGGAATTTCCAATTCCCGAAAGTGTAACCCGTTTCCTCGAGCACCTCGCGGCGGCAGGCTTCCTCCATGGTTTCGCCCTCTTCCGAAACGCCACCAGGCAGCTCGGTTTCAATGCTTCCGATGCCGTGACGGTATTGCCGCACCATGAGCACTTTACCTTCTTTGGTAATGCCGAATGCATTCACCCAGTCGGAATATTCGTTCACGTAAAACGCGGGTATCTCCCCGCCGTTCGCCATGCGGCACCTATCCTCGCGGATAGTCAGCCATTCCTTCCGGTGCAGGTATTTCGATTCGAGTACGGTCCATTTCTCCATATCTGTCTCAACTGAAAACTGGGAACTATAAACTATAAACTGCACACACCCCTACCATCCTTTCCTTTCGCGAAGCGCCGTGATGTGCGCGGTGTGATGACGGCAATGCCAGGCATACAGCCCGAGCAAAAACCACAACGTCATCGTGCGCTGGTGCTCCGGGTGAAATACAGTGCGCTCTTCCCAGGCTTCGTCTGGAATGGACTTCAGGAAAACCGTCCAGCGTTCATGCAGTGCGTGCAGCAGTGTGAGCGAAATGTTCACGGGCAGCTGGTGCACGTCCGCCGCCTCCGCCCACTGCTTTTCCTCGTACGGCTTGATGGTGGGATTCTCTTCCGTCATGGCGAGCTTGAACCGTATGTACGCATTCATGTGGCTATCGGCGACGTGATGCACCAGTTGGTGCACGGTCCAGCCACCTTCGCGGTAAGGAGTTCCGATCTGGTCTTCGTTTAGGTTGAGTACCGCATGCTCCAATGCAGCCGGGAGAAAGCGGATATCGGCGATCCACTGCTCCTTCTGGTCATCCGAAAATGCGGTTGGGATGTACTTCCCGATGGGGAAGCGCGGGTCGATCTTTGTGTCCATGACGCAAGATTATGCGGGTGTAATTATGCAGGTGCTAGCTAAGGATCTGCAGCAACTCCACGTCGAACTCAAGGGTCGAGCCGCCTGGAATGCCTGAAACTCCGTTGTCGCCGTAAGCAAGGTGCGAAGGAATCCACAAGCGCCATTTGCTGCCTTCAGCCATCAGCGGAAGCACTTCCTGCCATCCCTGGATCAATTGTGTAAGGCGCGCCGTGAACGGCTGGTTGCGGCGATAGGATGAATCGAATTCTTTTCCATCAAGCAACCGGCCCGCATAGTGCGCCTTGATCTCGCTCTTCGGCGAAGGCTTGTTGCCCTTGCCTTCCTGCAACACCTGGTATTGGATTCCCGAATCGAGCGTGGTGATGCCTTCCTTCTGGCCGTTCGTTTCCATGAACGCAGCACCTTCCTGCTTTTGCGCGTTGATCTTCTCTCCCTTCGCGCCCTGTAATCGATCGTATAAGCTCATAGTGAAAAGTTTATTGGGTTAGTAGTTTATTGGTTTATTGGTTTGTTTGTATCTGGACGTACCGACGTTATCTCCCACCTTCGCCATGCTTCGTCGGACATGCATTACCCCATTAGCAGATTACCCCATTATCCCATTACCCCATCATTCTCTCAGGTTATGCCCGGTGAGATGAATGAACACATCTTCAAGGTTCGCTTTTTTTACCTCCTTCGTTCGTTCGAAGCCGGAGTCAACAAGCTGGTCGATCAGCTGGTCGGGTGAAGCCAGTGCCACGATGCGGCCCGATTCGATGATGGCCACGCGGTCGCAGAGGTATTCCGCTTCGTCCATGTAATGCGTGGTGATGATGACCGTGGTGCCGCGCTCGCGGATGCTGCGCACCAGGTCCCAAAGGTTGCGGCGCGCCTGCGGATCGAGGCCTGTAGTGGGCTCGTCGAGGAAGATGATGCGCGGCTCGTTGATCAGCGTGGTTGCGATGGAAAAGCGTTGCTTCTGGCCGCCGCTCAGCTCTTTGAACTTCGCCTTCGCCTTATCGCGCAACTGCACACTGTCGAGCAACTCCAGCGGGTTGATGGAGCGGTTGTACAGCCCCGCAAACAACTCGATGAGGTGCACGAGGTTGAGGTTGGGATAAAAGCCGCTGGTTTGCAGCTGCACGCCAATGATCTTTTTGATCTCGTTGGGCGACTCGTCGAGGTCGAAGCCGCTGACGGTGATCGTGCCCGAGGTCTTGTCGCGCAGCGTTTCGATGATCTCGAGCGTTGTGCTTTTGCCGGCACCGTTGGGACCGAGCAGTCCAAAGATCTCGCCTTCAAAAACGTCGAAGCTAAGACCTTTCACCGCTTCGAAAGAACCATAGCTCTTTACCAGGTTGCGCACCTCGATAATGGGATTCATGCCGATAAAGGTAAAGACGGGATGAAAGCGGAACCGCAAAGAAAATAAGAAGCGAGTTGGTTACGCTACACCTTCCTTGCTTCCATGCAGGCAGGCTTCCAGCTCGGCCATCATTTCCTTGCTGCCCACAAAGAAGGGAGAGCGCTGGTGAAGCTCCGTTGGAATAACGTCGAGGATGCGCTGCTTGCCGTTGGTGGCTTGTCCGCCCGCCACTTCGGCGATGAAAGCGAAAGGATTGCATTCGTAAAGCAGGCGCAGCTTGCCTTTGGGCTTGTCGGTAGTGCCGGGATACATGAAGATGCCGCCCTTGATCAGGTTGCGGTGTACGTCGGCCACCATCGACCCGATGTAGCGCTGCGTATAGGGGCCGCCGTTGTCTTTCGTTTTATGCTGGCACTCGTTGATATACTTGCGCACCGGCTCGTCGTACTGAAAGAAGTTGCCGTGGTTCACCGAATAGATCTTGCCGTTGGTCGGGCACTTCATATCGGCGTGGCTGAGGCAGAACTCGCCGATCGAAGGATCGAGCGTAAACCCGTTCACGCCGCGGCGCGTGGCATACACCAGCATCGTCGACGACCCATAGACCACGTATCCGGCAGCCACCTGCTGGTTGCCGGGCTGCAGAAAATCCTCCTGCGTTACGGGCGTTCCTTTCGGCGAGAGGCGTTTGTAGATGCTGAAGATGGTACCGATGGAAACGTTCACATCGATGTTGCCCGAACCGTCGAGCGGATCGAACAGGCAAACGTATTTGGAGTTCATGCTCACCTCGTCTTCGAACGCAACGTATTCGTCGAGTTCCTCGGAGGCAAAGCCGGCGCAGGATACGCCACGCTGCAGCACGCCCCAGAACTGGTTGTTGGCATACACATCCAGCTTCTTCACTTCCTCGCCCTGCACGTTGGTAGTGCCATGATCACCGAGAATGTCCACCAGCCCGGCCTTGTTCACTTCCACGTTCACCCGCTTGGCTGCCAGGCCAATGTCGCGGAGCAGCGTCGAGAGCTCGCCGGTGGCATTGGGAAGGGTGCGGATCGATTGCAGGGTGAATTCGTCGAGGGTGAGAATGTTCCGGTTCACTGGAGCCATACGTATGCTGTTTAAGGTTCGGGCAAATGTACGGCTTACGTTCGTAGCAGCCCGCCCGGGTAATATGTACCGCGTACATAAAAGCCGCGTGTAGCGCCGTTTCCGTACATTGCCTGCACAAGCAATTCATCGATGAAAAAACTGTTGCCCGCGCTCTTCCTCCTCGCTGCATCGCTCCCATTGTTGGCCCAGCAAAAAACGACGCCTACCGTAGAAATACTGGACAAGGGAACGAAGTCCTCCCTGCGCGGGCTCAGCGTTGTAGACGACCATGTGGCGTGGGTAAGCGGCTCGAACGGAACGGTGGGACGAACGACCGACGGCGGCAAGAGCTGGAAGTGGAGCGTGGTAAAAGGCTTTGAAAAGCGCGACTTCCGCGACATCGAAGCATTCAGCCCCACCAAGGCCATAATCATTGCAGTGGATTCTCCGGCCTTTATCCTGAAGACCATCGACGGTGGCGAAACCTGGAAACAGGTGTACGAGAATCACACCCGGGGAATGTTCCTCGACGCGATGGAATTCTGGAACGAGCAGGCCGGCATCGTTGTTGGCGACCCGATCGGCGGCCGTCTCTTTGTGCTGCGCACCTTCGACGAGGGCAACAGCTGGCAGGAAGTGCCCTTCGATCACCGGCCCGTGGTAGACAGTGGCGAGGCCATGTTCGCGTCATCAGGCACCAACGTGCGTGTGCTCGACCGCGACGAAGCCGTGTTGATCACGGGCGGCTTGCTTTCGCGCATCTTCGTGCGCAATGATGCACGCGTGCTGCCCATCATTCAAGGTACGGAAAGCACGGGCGCGAATTCCATCGCCGTGCAGGACGTGCGCACCCGAAAGGGCGGGAAAAACATGGTGGTTGTGGGCGGGGATTTTATGAAGGCCGCTTCCGACTCCTTGAACTGCTTTTACACCAGCAACCGCGGGCGCACCTGGCATGCACCGAAGGTGCCGCCACACGGATACAGGAGTTGTGTTGAATATCTAAGCAAGAAACAGATTGTGGCCTGCGGGCTCAACGGCGTCGATATTTCCAATGATGGAGGCCGCACCTGGGCGTGGATCTCCAAAGAAGGATTCCACGTGGCACGCAAGGCTAAGAAAGGCACTGCAGTATATTTTGCTGGAGGTGGCGGGCGTGTAGGAATACTGAGTCAAAAGTAAAAGTCAGAACTGCGCTCTGAATGCCTCTGGCGGCGACCCCGTTTTTGACTGTTTAGTTTTGACTCTTTACTTGACCTCTGCCAGCACCTCCGCCACGCTCGGCCGGTAACGGAAGTTCTCATTGAAGTAACGATACGTAATGGAGCCATCTCGGTTCACGATGTAGACCGCCGGCACCGGAAGCCACGCAACTTCTTTTTGATTATTCGTTTTCAAAAGGTCGATGTCGCCCGCCTTCATTCGGCTGATGGTGCGGGCATCCACCTGGTAGGCAACGCCGTAGGCCTTCGCCAGCTTCATATCGGCATCATACAGGATGGGGAAGGTAGCACCCGTCTTCTTCACCGTTTCCTGCACTCCTTCCGCAGCTTCGGGTGTGATGGCCACGAGCTGTATGTTGCGCTCGGTGAGCAGCTGCAGCGAATCCTGGAAGGCCTTGAGCTCGCGGTTGCAGTAAGGGCACCAGTTGCCGCGGTAGAATACGATGACGACGGGTCCTTTCTTGCGGAGGTCTTTCAGGCTTACGGTCTTGCCGCTCTGGTCCTTTACATTGAAGTCCGGCGCCTTCGAGTTGATGAACAGCCCTTCGGGCTTGTCTTGTGCGGATAGTGCGAGCGTAAAGGCGGTGAACAGGGTGAGGAAAAGCGCTTTCATATATGGATCGAATTTACGATGCCTCGAGCGCCCCGGGAACGAGCGCTCATACTTTTATGATTTCTATGATCTTCGCTGCCTGCGTTCCTACTTCTGAAACATGAACCACGCGGCCGCGAGCAGGCATCCGAAGGAAGCGATGTAGCGCCAGTGAAAGGGCTGCTTCATTACAAACACGGCGAACAGGCAGAAGATGATAAGCGTAATTACTTCCTGGATCATCTTCAGCTCAAACAGGTTGAACCCCTCTCCTGCGCCTGCACGGTTGGCAGGAACCGTAAGGCAATATTCAAAGAAGGCGATGCCCCAGCTGATCAGGATGGCTTTCCACAGCGCCATACCCCGGTCTTTCAGGTGATAATACCAGGCGAAGGTCATGAACACGTTGGAGCAGGCAAGGAGCGCAATGGTTCGCATCGCCCAAAGTTATTGCCGGAGCAGTTTCTGCACGCTCCTTCGCTCTCTTTCCACCACTTCGAGCAAATACATCCCGGGCGCAAGGTCGGCTGTGCTGATCATCCCGCTACCGAGCAGGCCGGCGCGGAGCACGCGCCCGTCCATTGTAATGATACGGTATTGCGCCTTTGCACCCGCACCGCTCACCCGCACGGAGTTGCGCACAGGGTTGGGCACGGCGCTCCATCCATTAAGCCTGAACGGTGCTTCGGGAAGTGTTGCAAGGATGTAGTTGGATAAGGAATTGCAGTCGGGCGCAGTCCCGCTCATCGTAAATACAGGCACAAAGCCGCGGATGTTGTCGTAGTAACAAACCAGTTGGTCAAATTCATACGGATCATAAGCGCCGTCCGGGTGCTGCATCAGGAAACACTTGCCTTCGTTCTTCAGTGGATATGGCGAAAGCAGCGAGCCGATATTGCGCAACACGGCGCCGGTTTGAAAGTACTGCGAATCGCTGCGTACCTCAAGGCGCGTGTAGATGCGCCCTCCCAGTGTGTCGGCCCGCAAGGTGCGCACCTTCAACGTGTCCTGCGGCGGAAAAGCAGGATCGGCACAGGGCTGGTAGCGGCTGTTGCGTTCTACCCACCGGTCGCCGGCGCTCGCCCCGAAATCGTATAGGAACTGGAACTGTCCTGCGTTCCACCAGAAAAGGCTGTCGTTCGACTGGTAATAACACTCCGTGCTTCCAGCAGCCACGCTCGGCGGAAAGCCCGGCGGGCCCGCAAAAAAGAGGATCGTCAGCTTGAGCTTCTTTGCCGGGCGACCGTCGATCAACGTGTCGGAGTCGTAGTTATACCTGTAGTAAGAAGTTGGGCTCGGTCCCGTTTTCCGGTAGATCCAGGTGGCGCCCGGCGGTGCCCATGGTGCATTGTCAGCAACCTGCGCACCTGCACGATCAGTGAGGAAGAGGATCAGTATGAGTGCAGCTAACTTGCTCATGCCCTTGGTTTGGTTTCCTGAAAATACGAAAGCACCGGCTATCGGTGCTTTCGTTATGCGATTCTTTTGGGTCGATCAATTTGCTGCCACCGCCGCCAGGTTCCGGAAGTCTACCGGCACGAGCTTGCTTACGCCCGGCTCCTGCATCGTTACACCATAGATCACGTCTACCGTGCTCATGGTGGTTTTGTTGTGTGTTACGATGATGAACTGAGAGTTGTTGGAGAACTCACGGATCATGTTGGTGAACTTGCCCACGTTGGCGTCGTCGAGCGGGGCGTCCACCTCATCGAGGATACAGAACGGCGCCGGCTTGATGAGATAGATGGCGAAAAGCAACGCTGTCGCCGTAAGCGTGCGCTCACCGCCCGACAGCTGCCCGATGGAACTGGGGCGCTTGCCCTTTGGCTTGGCCATGATGTCGATGCCGGTCTCCGCGAGGTTGTCCGGGTTTTCGAGGATCAGGTCGCACTGGTCGTCTTCGGTGAACAGCGTTTTGAACACGCGGATGAAGTTCTCGCGCACCATCGTGAAGGTGTCGAGGAATTTCTGGTTGGCAGTCGTCTCCACTTCGGCGATCGTTTGCAGCAGGCTTTCCTTCGCATTCACGAGGTCGTCTTTCTGCTCCACGATGAACTCGTAGCGCTTCTTCATTTCCTCGAAAGCTTCTATCGCAGTGGGGTTCACCTCGCCGAGGTTTTCCAGGCGCTTTTTCATCCGGTCGGCCTTCTCCTGAAGTTCTTCAACGGGAGTTTCGGAAGTGCGTGGTTCATCAATGATGTCTTCGAGGTTGATGCGGAACTCCACGCTAAGACGCTCTTTCATGCCCGCCAGCTGCAGCTTCACATCGGTGAGCTTATCCTTCATCGCGCTGAGCAATTGCTCGATGGCTTCTTTTTCCTTGACGAGGCTACGCAGCTCGCTTTCGCGTGCCGATAGCTGGTTGCGGATGTTATAGTAAGCCTGGTCTTTTTCGTTGAGTGCCTTTTCTTCCGATTCGCGGCGGCGCATCAGTTCGTAGAGGCTCTCCTCCGTGTCTTTGAGGCTACCTTCCAACTGCTCCACCTGCTCGCTCGTTTCGCTCAACTGCTTCGTGCTGTTCTGCACCTGCGTGTGCAGGTCTTGCAGCTGGTTGCTCTTGAACGTAAGCTCCTGCTTCAGTGCGGAGATCTTGCTTTGCTGGCGCGTGAGGTTGAGGTTGGCGTTGTTGTATTGGGTGTTGACGTTGTTATACTCGTTTTCGATATCGCGGTAAGCGGTCTCGGCTTCCTGCAACTGCTGTGCGTATTCGGCAATGTGCTCGTTCAGCTCCGTAAGCTCGATGCGTACACCGTCTACCGATTGATGCGTGGTGTCCAGCTGTCCCTGCAGGTCTTCGAGGCGCACGCGGCTTTGGGCCTGCGCATGCTGCGTGTTTTCGAGACGGTTCTGCACGGCGAATAAACCGTTGGTCAGCTGCTGGATCTCGCGCTCGGCATCGCGAATGGCATTCTCGCGCAGGTCGGCATTGAACGCAACCACTTCATTTTGCCGCGCACCGATCTCGGTGCGGAGGCCGTCAACAACGGTTTGCTGCGCCTGGATATCCTTCGCCAGCTTTTCGAGGTTCTTTGCGCGACCGATCTTTTTTCCTTCAAAGAGGCCGACCGATCCACCGGTGAGCGTGTATTTTCCTTTTACGTACTTGCCCGATTTTTCGAGGATCACCGAGCCGTTGCTTTGCTCGAGGGCCGACTCGTCGGATGCAATGAACACGTTGCCCAGCAGGTGGCTGGCCAGCGCGCGGTACTGTGCGTCTACTTCAATAACATCCATCGCGGGGATGGTGCCGGCAGGCGCCGTATGTGCATTGCCGCCTGCATCGTTAACGCGGTCGAGGAGGAAGAAATTTGCCTTTCCTTTTTTGTTGTCGTCGAGCAGGTGCACCGCCTGGAGGCCTTCCTTCAGGTTCTCCACCACGTAGTAGTTGAGATAAGGCTCCAGCACGTTCTCCACTGCCGCACGGTATTCTTCCTTTACATAAATGATGTCGGAAAGAATGGGCGCGTTGTGGTTCCACGACGGGTTTTTGTGCAGGAACTTGATGCTCTCCGGGTAGCCTTCCATCGAGTCGATGAGGCTTTTGAGCAGGTCGTGTTCGTTCTTCTTTGCATCGAGCTTGCGGCTTTCGTCGGCAAGTTGTCCGCGCAGTCCTTCCAGCACCTGCTGCGTTTTCAGGATCTGCTCCTTCGTATTGTTGTGATGCTGTTGCAGCTGTTCCAGGTCGGTCTTGCGCTGGTCGAGCTCTTTTTGGCGATTTTCTTTTTCCACCTCCAGTTGCGCAATCTGGTCTTCTCGCTGGCCCCGCTCCTCTTCCAGCTGGAAGATGGCGCGCTGCAAGTTTTGTATCGAAGTGTCCGCGATGGCCACCTTCTTTTCGGCATCGAATTGCGAGCGCTGGATCTGCTGGTAGGCCGTGCGGAGGCTGTTGAGCGCGTTGCGCTTTTCATCGAGGATGCCACGGCTGGCGTCTACGCTGCTGCGAAACGATTCGAGCTGCTCGGTAAGTCCCTGCAACGCTTCTTCTTCGTCGCCGATCTGTTGCGTGGTAAACTGGATGCTTTCTTCGATACCGCTGATCTGGCCGCCGGCGCGCTGCAGGAAGTCTTGCAGGCCCGTTGCCCGCTCCCGCAGGTATTCGAGTCGCTGGCTGGCGAGGTTCTTTTCGTTCTCTTTGGTGCGCACCTGCTGCACGAGCTCGTTGAAGCCTTGCTGCATGCTGTGCAGCTCGCGTTCGCGGTCGATAAAATCAACGCGCTCCTGCTCCAATCCCGCTTCGCGGGTTGCGATATCGGCTTCGAGGGCGATGCGCTTGTCGGTTTCGCTTTCGTGCTTTTCGTTGAGGTCGCGGAAGGCGAGGTTAAAGCCTTCGAGTGCCGCTTTGGCCAGCTCCACCGAAAGCTCGCGGTAGTCCTTCTTGATCTCGTAATACTTCTCTGCTTTCTTCGCCTGGTTTTCTAGCGACTTCAACTGGTTGTTGATCTCGAACAGGAGATCTTCAATGCGGTTAAGGTCCTGCTCGGTGGCATCGAGCTTTTGCTTGGCTTCCTTTTTTCGCGTTTTGTAAATGGAGATGCCGGCTGCCTGCTCGAGCATCCTGCGGCGCGAGTTGTCCTTGTCTTTGATCAGATCGTCTACCATACCGAGCTCGATGATTGCGTAAGAATCGGTAGACACGCCCGTATCCATAAACAGGTTCTGGATATCCTTCAGTCTGCACGAAACGTCGTTCAGCCGGTATTCGCTTTCACCGCTCTTGTAGAATTTGCGGGTGATGGTAACGGTGTTGAACTCCGTTGGCAGGAGGTTCTTGGTATTTTCGAAGGTGAGGCTCACCTCGGCGAGTCCGGACGCGCTCCGCGTTTTGGAGCCGTTGAACACCAGCGCCTCCAGGTTTTCGGAGCGGAGATGCGAGATCTTCTGCTCTCCGATCACCCAGCGGATGGAGTCCACGATGTTGCTTTTGCCGCAGCCGTTGGGCCCGACAATGCCGGTGATGTTCTCGTCGAAGTTGACAATGGTCTTGTCCGCAAAGGACTTGAACCCTTTGATTTCCAGGGATTTTAGTCGCACTCTTCAGCTTATTAGGTCGACAAATATAGGCTAATGGGTCATATGGGGTTTTGGGGTTTATACACGCCATATGTGAACAAGAAGTGGATAAAAAAACAGCCGGGCAAACACGATCCAGCTTGTTACATATAAGTGAAAACATTTACGATGCCTGCCGTATAGGCGAATTTTGCCTATATTATTTAACCCTTGATCAAACACTCATGAAGACAATAATTGTTCCCGTTGATTTTTCCGAAAATGCGCACTCCACCGCCCGCTACGCGCTTCATATGCTTTCCGGCATTCCCGAGGTTAGCATCGTTTTGTACCATATGTACGAGAAGGCAAACGAAGAGGAAGAAGCCTACTTTCGCCTTGAGGCCATGAAAACCGAATTGAGCAATGTTGCCGTGATGAGCATTGCCTGCCACGCGGAGCCCGGCTCCGACTTTCCTGAATCGCTCGCCCGCTTCGCCCGCCATTGGTCGGCATCGCTTATTGTGATGGGACTTACCGGGCAAAGCAAGCTCGGTCAGATCTTCATGACCAGCAATACCCTGAAACTTGTCGAAAAGAACCCATGTCCCGTCATGGTGATCCCTCCGCAGGCGCAGTTTACACGCATCCGCAATGTTGCGCTCACGTCCGACTTCCGCGACGTAGACCTGTCCACGCCTGTCGGCCCTATCAAGCAGGTTCTTGAAATGTTTGCTCCGTCACTCCATATCGTGAACGTCAACAGCGAGCACTACGTTGCGCTCACCGAGCATTTCCTGGAGCAGAAGTCGCGCATGAACGCGCTCTTTGCCGATTTCAACCCTGAATTCTACTTTATTGGAACCTACGATTTCCACGAAACGATCAACCAGTTTGTTGCCGACAAACAGATAGACATGGTGATCACCATTCCGCGCTCGCACTCGTTCATCGACAAACTTTTCAACCCGAATCATACGAAAAAGTTGGTTGTCAGCAGCACGGTGCCGGTGCTTGCGGCGCACGAATAAGGTTTACTTATCAGATCCGTCCGGCAGCCATCCAGTTGCCGGACTTTTTTATGCTTTTCGATGTGCGGCCGATATCTAAACCGTGGTTCTGACTTTCAGATGTATTTTCGACGCGTTCTTCCTGGCCATTGTGCAGGATCTCACGAAAAACGATTGCATGAAAAATATAAAGCTGATCGAAGTGCCTTCCGAGATCGGGGCAGGCACGCGAGGCGCTTCACTGGGCATTGAAGCGATCAAGATCGCGGCCCTCGACTTCATGAGCAATTTCTTCATCCACTTTCCGTCCGACCGGATACCGGTTGAAAATAAGCTGCTCTACGAGCCCATCGAATCGCCTTATGCCAAGCGCATCAAGGGCATCGCTTCGATGTATGATAAGGTGAGCAAGTCGGTAGCCGAAACGCTCAAGTCGAATTTCTTTCCCGTGGTGCTCAGCGGCGACCACAGCATTGCCGGAGCTACTATTGCGGGCATACGCATCGCGAAGCCGAAGAGCCGCCTCGGCGTGATCTGGATCGATGCGCATGCGGACCTGCATACGCCTTACACCACGCCTTCCGGCAACATGCACGGCATGCCGCTGGCGCTTTCCATTAACGAGGACAATAGCGAGAACGCCGTTCACGAGCTCGATGCGGAAACGGCCAGCATGTGGAAGGGACTGAAGAACCTCGGTAAGATCGCCCCCAAAGTGCTTCCCGAAGACGTCGTTTTCATCGCGCTTCGTGATTTCGAAAAAGAAGAAAAAGCCCTTATCGACAAATACGGTATCAAGGTGATCAGCACGAAGGAAGTGCGCAGCAAAGGCCCGGAGAACATCGTGCGGGCCGTCACGCGTTACCTCTCCGAGTGCACCGACATCTACATTTCTTTTGATGTGGACTCGCTCGATTCATCCATCAGCAAAGGCACGGGCACACCCGTGAGCAATGGTCTCCGCGAGCGCGAAGCCGAAGACCTTGTAAGCAAGTTCATGCAAAACCGGAAGGTGTGCTGCTTTGAGCTTACCGAAGTGAACCCCACGCTGGACAAGGAAAACCTGATGGCGGAGATCGCGTTCAACATCCTGCAACGGAGCGTGAATGTTTTGATGTACTCGTAGTGTTCCAGTAGAGAAAGAACGCAGATTCCGCTAAAGCGGAATACGCAGATTTGATAAGATTGTTATGATTTGCTTACGCGCGCCAGCATTAGTATCTGCGCTAATCATATAGGTCATAATAGATCTGCGTTCTTTCCCTCGTCTATGCTGAAAGTTTTGCGTAATCCCTCTTCAAAACTTGTGGGCTTGTAGTCCAGTTCCCGCACGGCCTTGCTGATATCAAAACCCGTTTTGGGCGGGCGGCGTGCAGGCTGGGCAAAGGTTTGCTCGGTTTCGGGCGCGATGAGTGTCTCATCAAGGCCGAGCAGGCGGGCGGTGGCCACAGCCATCTCAAAAGGGGTGCGGGCATCGGCCCCCGAAACATGCCAGGTGCCGGCGCGGTGCTCGAGTGTGATCTTCACCAGCGCATCAACGAGGTCTTCCACGTAGGTTGGCGTGCGCAGCTGGTCGGAAAAAATGCGGAGTGACTTGCCTTCAGCAAGCGCGTCTGCTACCATCGTAAGGAGGTTGCCCCGCCCCGCGCGCGGGGCGCCGTACACCAGCACCGTGCGAACGATCGTCCAAGGTCCTGCATAACCGTGCACAAGTTCTTCCGCGCGTTTCTTGGTAAGTCCGTAATAATTCACCGGCGACTGTTCATCGTCTTCGCGGTAAAAACCTTTCGCGCCATCAAAAACAAAGTCTGTTGAAAGGTAGATGAAGTGCGCCCCGCCCGCGTGCGCAAGAAGATGACGCGTTGCGTCTACGTTCACACCATCGGCAAGTGCATGGTCCTGCTCGCACAGGTCGGGTTTGGAAATGGCTGCACAATGGATGATGCAGTCGGGCTTTACCCCGAATAATACAGTCTCTACCTGCGCTTCCGCGGTAATGTCAAGCTCAACGTATCGCAGCGTCGGCGCCGTAAACGAAAGCCGGCAATCGCCTTTCCCGGTAGCGATCACATTTGCATGTTGCGCCAACTTTTCAGAAAGGTAATTGCCGACAAATCCGTTGGCCCCGGTGATCAAAACCGTTTGCATGGGCCAAATATAGCGGGCCTTTAGGGCACGAGGTTGTACATATCTACCAGTTGCTGGTAGCTCAGCGAGCGCACGGTGAGCGTATCGAGGCCACGGCGCTGCAACTCCTGGGGGCTGAAAACGAAGTAGCGCATCCGCACATTGCTGCTGCCGCTGGCGAACCAGGGTGCCGCATCTTCTTTCAGCTCCAGTTTCACGTCAACGCCTCCGATCTTTTTCAAGTAGTCCCAATACACAGGGAAGTTCATGCGCTCAATGGGGAGATAGAAATAGAATGGCATTCCCATGGCGGGCATGTTGCCGTTGTCGGCGAAGTTGTAACCCTTGCTGAACACGAGCACGGCGCCATTGTCGATCATGCTTTGCGTCAATTGATGAAATCCGCGGCTGAGGGTGTACTTCAGCGTACCATTGTCGCCGTTGGTGCGCGTCCAGTTGGTGCCCGGCTCCCAATCGGTAACGGTCATCGAGCTGTTGCTGATGCTGCTGAACTGGCCACGGTCGGGGTGCGCCGGAGGAGGCGTGGCCGGGAATGAGGTTGTGTCGGTGGTTGTGGCTGTTGCTGCGGGCTCCTGGATTTCCGACTTACGGCATGCGGTAAAGAGCAGGGCCACAGAGAGTGTGGTTAAAAGTCCCCTTTTCATAATTGTGTGTTTTTGAGGTTAGCTTCTGTTAAAAAATCACAATTCATGCCATTATGTTCGATCGGCAAAAGAAACTACCTTACGCGGCCTAAGGGTTTTGGCCGATTAAGTGTGTAGTAAAGACACAATGCCGGCAAAAGCTTACTTTTGAGCCTGTAACGACTGCTTGCGCTAAACGAACAGAAACGATTATCTGGAATGGAAAAAAAAGTTTCCCGCATTGGCGTGCTCACGTCGGGGGGTGATTCTCCTGGGATGAATGCCGCGATCCGTGCGGTGGTGCGCACTGGCAATTATTATGGGCTGGAAGTGTACGGGATCATGCGTGGCTACCAGGGTCTGCTCGAAGACGACATCATGCGGATGGACAGCCGCTCGGTGGCCAACATCATACAGCGCGGCGGCACCATCCTGAAAACGGCCCGCTGCAAGCTTTTTTATGAGCCCGAAGGACGCGCCAAGGCTTATGAAGTGCTGAAAGGCCGCGGCATCGATGGCCTCGTCATCATCGGCGGCGACGGATCATTTCGCGGCGCAGTGAGCTTCAGCCGCGAGTACGACATTCCCTGTATCGGCCTGGCAGGCACCATCGACAAAGATATTTTCGGTACCGATTTTACCATCGGATTTGACACGGCAGTCAACACGGCCATCGAGGCCATCGACAAGATCCGCGACACCGCCGATGCACACGATCGCCTCTTTATCGTAGAAGTGATGGGCCGCGATGCCGGCTACATTGCCCTTCACAGCGGCATCGGCACGGGCGCCGAGCATATCCTCGTTCCCGAGCAAAAGACGGACATCAAATCGGTCATCGCATCCCTTAAGGAAAAAGAGCGCCGCAAGAAACTGGTAAACATTATCGTGGTTGCCGAAGGCGATGAATTCGGTGGCGCCAATAAGGTGGCTGAAGCCATCATGAAGGAACTGCCCAACGCAGAAACGCGTGTTTGCATTCTTGGACACATCCAGCGCGGAGGCTCCCCTACCTCGATGGACCGCCTCATCGCCAGCCGCATGGGCTACCACGCCGTTGAGTGCCTCATTGAAGGGCGTCACAACGTTTTCGTAGGCATTCAAAATAACAGGATGAACTACGTGCCCCTCGACCAGGTGGGCAAGAAAAAAGGCACGATCAGCCCGGAGTGGATGAAGATCGTGAAGATACTAGCTAGTTAACAAAGGTCAGATGTGAGATGTGAAATGTCAGTTGTCGGGTCTAATTCACATTCCACATCTCACATTTCACATCTCACATCTCACATCTCACATCTCACATTAATCAAGATATTATGAGCAAGAACGTCGGAAAGTATTACCACAAGTCGATGGATAAAACTGCAGGTATCGAGCATACCTACCATCGCACCAAGATCGTTGCGACCGTAGGACCTGCCTGCGACACTTATGACAAGCTCCTCGAGCTGATCAAGTGCGGCGTGAACGTATTCCGTCTCAACTTTTCGCACGGCACCCACGAAGACAAGGCGAAGATCATCGAGTTCATCCGCCAGATCAATAAAAGCGAGCCGTACAACATCGCCATCCTCGGCGACCTGCAGGGACCGAAGCTCCGCGTAGGCGAAATGGAGAACGGGGGCATGGACGTTCGTCCCGGCGATGTGCTCACGTTCACCAACGAAAAGCTCGTTGGCAACAAGGAGCGCATCTACGTTTCTTACCCCAACCTCCACGCCGACGTGAAAGTGGGCAACACCATCATGATCGACGACGGAAAGATCGAAGTGAAGGTGGTCAACATAATGCGCAACAACGATGTGCAGGTGGAAGTGGTGCTCGGCGGATTCCTTTCCAGCAAGAAAGGCGTCAACCTGCCGGATACGAAGATTTCACTTCCGGCGATCACCGACAAAGACCTCGTCGACCTCGAATTCATCATCGACCAGGAGCTCGACTGGGTGGCGCTTTCGTTCGTGCGCAGCGTAAAGGACATCATCATCCTGCGCAACAAGCTGCAGGAACGCAAGAGCAAAACGAAGATCATCGCCAAAATTGAAAAACCCGAGGCTCTCAATAACATCCGCGACATCATCGTGGAATCCGATGCCATTATGATCGCACGCGGCGACCTCGGCGTGGAGCTCCCCGTAGAGCAGATCCCGCTAATCCAGCGCCAGCTCATCCGCAAGTGTCTCCACCGCGCCAAACCCGTTATCGTGGCCACGCAAATGATGGAATCGATGATCGACCGCAGCAAACCGAACCGCTCCGAGATCACCGACGTTGCCAACGCAGTGCTCGAAGGCGCCGATGCGGTGATGCTGTCCGGCGAAACTGCTACCGGCAACCACCCAAACCTGGTGGTGGAAACGATGCGCAAGATCATCATGGAAGTGGAGCGCACCGAATACCGCTATGACCGTGAGGAGCTGCTGCAGCCGCAGTCGCACTCGCCTTCGTTTATCAGCGATGCGATCTGTTACAATGCCTGCAAGCTCGCCTCCGATGTAAAAGCGGATGCGCTGATCGGTATGACCCAAAGCGGCTACACAGGTTTCATGCTCAGCTCCTATCGTCCGCAGTCACCCTTGTTCATCTTCACCAAGGAGCGCTCACTGGTGAACCAACTGAGCCTGAGCTGGGGCGTACGCGCTTTCTTCTATAATGAAGAAGACAGTCTCGATGCCATCATCGAAGACCAGCACGATATCCTCAAGGAACGCGGGTTCCTCAAAACCGGCGACACCGTGGTGAACACGGGCTCGACGCCGGTGCACCTCCACCTGCCCACGAACGTGATCAAAGTGACGCGCGTGGAGTGATAAGAAACAGAATAAAGTGACAGGGTCGCCATCAGGTGGCCCTTTTTCATTTGCCGTACCTTGTGCGGATGATCAACTACAATGGCCGGAATTTTCGCGGCGTGGCCAATTCGGAGTATGGAGCGGTGAGCAGCGAAACCGAATTTCAGTACCGGCAGTCTTCCAACATTGTCACCGCAATCTACTCCGGGGGCACTATCCTTATCGGGCAACTCCTCGCCACTGTAGATGAATCAGGCGTGCTGGACATGCGGTACCACCACGTGAATACATCGGGCGAACTCATGACGGGCACGTGCCGCTCCGAACCAGAACTGCTTGCGGATGGTCGCATTCGTCTCCACGAATCCTGGCAATGGACCAGCGGTGAAGGAAGCAGCGGCCAATCGATCATCGAGGAGGTCAGATGAGTACGCGCTCCGGACGCTTCCACAGCCAGTGATAGAAGTCGCGAAAGGATGCGCGCCAGGCAAGCTCGCTATGATCGCCTTCGGGATTATATACTTCGTGTAAGTGAAAGCGCTCCCATTGCTGAAGCAAGTGGGTGATATGCCTTACGCGTTCCGCCATCTGCGCACCTTCCTGCTCGCCGGCGTAGAAATACAGTTGCTGCGCGAGTTTGGTGCGGGCGGCCAGGGAACGCGTCTGCTCTTCGATGTCGTTCTGCAGCCAGAACGACGGAGAAAATATTCCCGCTTTTCCATACACTTCGGGGTGGAGCAAAGCTGCATAGTAAGATATCAGCCCACCCATTGAAGAACCTGCTATCCACGTGTGTTCGCGACCGGTCCTGGTGCGATAGTGTTTGTCGATGTACGGCTTAAGCGTTTCGGTAAGAAATGCAAGGTAGGGTCGCCCCTCTCCTTTACCGAACTCTTCATCGTCGTGGAGCTTATACTCGCGGAGCCGGTGCTCACCGCCGTTGTCGATGCCCACAACGATGCATTTGCGTTCGGCTTCATCAATCGTTTCGTCCACCTGCCATTCTTCTCCGAAGGCACTCCATTCTGCAAACAGGTTTTGTCCATCGTGCATATACAGCACCGGGTAATGCCGGTCGGTGTGCGCATACTCGGGCGGCAGGTATAGCCAGATGCGGCGATAGCGCCGCAGCTGCGGCATGTAGAAGGCGGTGTCCAGTATATATACGTTCGGTGCCAGTGGCGCCCCGTCCATTGTGTCGCTCATTTTTGTTCGTTCGTTTTCTTACCCTCGTCCATAAGTTTCGGTCCAGTTTCGCAACTTCCTTCCCGTTGCGCGATTCAATTGCCCGGACAACAGTCGCCAGCTCCAGTTGTTTTCCGTTGAAGCAGGCGTATTCATGCGCGCGGCTTCGTCGAGCTCGAGGAGGTCCTGCACGGGCAGCACAGCGGATCTGGCAACGGAAGATAGCGCAAGGCGGCAAAGATAGCCGGCCACTTCGCCGGCATCAAGCGGGCGTCCGGCGTAGGCGTCCAGCGCCGCGCGTGTGGCATCATCGCAATCGTACCGGTACCAGCCCATTGTCGTATTATTATCATGCGTGCCGCTGTAGGCAATGAAGTTACTTCCGTACTGGTGCGGGATATGCGTGGATTGCGCACTGTCGGCTCCAAATGCAAACTGGAGCACTTTCATGCCCGGGAGGCCAAAAGCATCACGCAGTTGCAGCACTTCGTCGTCGATATCGCCGAGATCTTCGGCCACAAAAGGCAAGCTGCCAAGCTCCTTCTGCAGCACATGGAAAAGGTCGGCGCCCGGCCCTGGTCTCCACGATCCGTGGCGCGCATTTTCTGCGTCGGCGGGCACTTCCCAGAAGGCGGAAAAAGCACGGAAGTGATCGAGGCGCACGAGGTCGAACAACTGCCCGTTGTGGCGCAGGCGCTCCACCCACCAGGCATAGCCTTCCTCTTTCATCTTCGGCCAGTAAAACACGGGCATGCCCCACAATTGCCCGTCGCAACTGAATGCATCGGGTGGCACACCAGCCATACCCAGCCGCTTGCCCGATGCATCCAGTCGAAACAAATGCCGGTTGTTCCAAACATCGGCGGAATCATAGCTTACATAAAAAGGCAGGTCGCCAATGAGCTGAATGTCTCGCTCGTTGCAATACTGCTTCAGCCGCTTCCATTGTTGCGCAAAAATGAACTGCTCCCAGCGGATGCGTTGCAAGCGATCCTGCTCTCGGGTGGAAAGTTCCTTCATTGCAATTGCATCCTGGAGTTTGTAGGGCTCCTCCCACGCGTACCACGGTTTTCCTTCATGCATTTCCTTCAAAGCATTGTAGCGGGCAAAGGGCTCGAGCCATCCTTTTTCAGTGGCGCAGAATTCATCGAACGCTGCACTGCCCCCATTCTCCTGAAAACGACGGAAAGCTACATGGAGCATCGTCTTTTTTGTGCTAGCGACTGCATCAAAATCTACCTTGTCTGTTTGCGGCAGCCGGTGCGCGCTGCATTCTTCATCGGTAAGCAAGCCTTCTTCCGCCAGCAGCCCGGGGCTGATGAGAAGCGGGTTGCCCGCATGGGTGGAGGTAGCGCTATAAGGCGAATATCCTTGCCCTTGTTCAGTTGGGTTGATGGGCAACATCTGCCAAAGCCGCTGGCGGCTGGCCACCAGGAAGTCGGCGAAGCGATAGGCTTCCGACCCCATATCACCGATGCCGAAAGCCGACGGAAGCGAAGTGAGGTGCAGCAGAAGTCCCGCCGACCGCTCCCGTATTTCTACGGCACTGCCCTCGAGCAGCAGCAATGGAAAGGGCCGGAAAAGATCGGCCAGTGGCAGCTCGTCGGTACTTTCCACTTGCAGTCCGTTCAGCGCGCTGCTCCAGCTTGTTCCAAAACCTTTTGGTAGTTGCAATAGCGTGTCGCCCCATTCTAATGCTTCCACTGTTCCGGCGAGGCCTGCGGTATGTATCGGAACAGCGACAAGCAAAACCTTGTTGCCCTGGCGTCGTGCAAAGGCAAACACATGCGCACGCAATGCGCCCTCCACCAAAACCGGCACATAGTCGCCTTGAGCAAACAATGCAGGCGAAGCAGCGCGGAGGTGCAAAAGTTTCCGCGTGAGCCAGAATTTGAAGCGACCATCGCGCCGCTGCTCCCAAAGTTGTGCAGCATCCAGGCTGTCCACATCTTCAAGCTGGCGTAGCCAGCCGGATCGCTGCTCATAGTCTACAGCACGTCGGTTGTCGGGGTCCACCAGGCTCAGATCCCACCCTTCACAGCCCTGGTATATGTCCGGTACGCCGGGCGCGGTGCATTTCAATAGCAGTTGCACAGAAGATTGAAGCATTCCGAATTCAACCACGCGGTGTTGCAATGCAGCCGCTTGTTTTCGAAACGCGCTGCCCGCTGCGGCGAGCGCGCGCGCCCGGTCCTTTGCTGCGTTTTCGTACGCGATATCGGGCGTGGCCCAATCGGAGCGGCGCTTGCTTTCGCGAAGGGCTTTTTCCAGATAGGCGTCAAGGCGATCAGCGAAGTCGCTCCCGGTCTCAAACGGATCGGAGGCTACGATGGTCTGAAGTAAGAAGTAGGTGTCGTTTGCATCCGGGTTCTGTTCCACCGCATCTCCCAGCAAGGGCTTCACGAGTTCGATCCATTGCTTCGAAAGCGATGACAGTGCCTGCAGGCGCGCGCGCACGTCCTCACCACGCTTTGTGTCGTGTGTGGAGCTTGCATTGAGCGCGAGCGGCCACTCAGCCTGGCGTTCGCGGAATGCGGTATGCAATTCATCAGACGTCCAACTCCATTGAGCGGGCGTATCGCCCACTTCGTTGTGCCCAAGCGCGTTGAAGTAAGAATACATCAGCGTATCCTCCACGCCTTTGGCCATCAGGGGCCCGCTCAACTGCATCATCCGCTTGTATAAGTGGATCTTTTTTTCGTTGAGGTCGGCATCCGAATCTCTGTGCACCAGGTGAAATTCCAACAGTCCGAATGCGGCCGAGAGGTCGGGGCGGCTGCTGCGCGCCTGCGCGAAAGTGTCATGCAGTTGCTGTTGCTCGCGCTCGCTAAGTGGCAAACCGTTTCCGTAGAATCGGTAAACGGGCATGTGCAGCAGGAGCTCAGCGATCGCGGTCCGGAGATCCTCCGTGCGCATCTCCGCGTAGCTCTCAGGCCGAAGTTGCTGCAGCAACAATTGGAAAAGGTTTTCCAGCTCGCCACCCATGTGCCGGTACAGGATGTGCGCTTTTTTGTCGCGCACTTGCTGGGCTACCGTGCGGTTGTTCGCAACGATCGTATGATAGAAACGCGTGAAGCCGTCCGCGCCGCGCGGATCTGTGAGCATCTGGTTCATCTGCCCGAGAAACTCGTACCCCGTTGCGCCCTCGATGGGCCACCCCACCGGGATTTGCTCGTGCAGCTCCAGAATTTTCTCAACTACGATGTAGCAGTCCTCGCCAAGTAACGCACGCAAACGATGCAGGTAAACTTCGGGGTCGTAGAGTCCATCTACATGATCCACGCGCACACCCTGAAAAACGCCTTCGTCCACCAGCTCCTTGATCAATTGGTGAAAGTGCGCGAAAACCGCTTCATCCTGGATGTTCAGGCAAATGAGCCCGTTGACCGTAAAGAAGCGCCGGTAGTTGATACGGCCATCGGTCTCCTGCCAGTGACAAAGCCGATACACCTGGTCGTTGGCGATAGAAAACAACTCCTCATTGTTTTGCCCGATCGTAGAAATACGGTCCTGTATGCTTCGTTCCATCTCCGGGTCGGAAGCGATGGCCCGCAATTGCAGCACCAGTTCTTCGAAACGGCTGCTGTATTGCTGCGGTTCCTCAACGGACTGCAGTTCATCCGCTTGCTGCAGCCACTGCCGCAAGGCATCGTTGGGCCCGATCGCCGACAGGATCGTTTCGTAGGTGCGCAGTCGAAGCGGGTAGCTGCTTTCAAAGTATTTGAGTTTCAAGCGGCCATTGTGAAGCTCAACGGATAGCTCTCCCTCCGCAACCGCCTCTTCCAGGCTTTTGCCCAGGAAGGGAGCCATGATATGTCCCGCGGCCACGGCATCGTTCCAGGTGACATCAAAAAACGCGGCATAGGGGGAATGCCTGCCCTTCTCGAGCACGTCGTACAGCCAGGGATTGCGCACGTCATAGGCCATGTGATTAGGCACAATGTCTTGCAGCCAGCCCATGCCGAGCGACTTCAGTTTACCGCTGATCCGACGCAGGTCCTCCGGTGTCCCGATCTCCCGGTTGATCTCGAGCGGGTTCAGCGCATCGTAGCCATGTGCACTCCCTGGCACTGCCGAAAAGATGGGCGATGCGTAGATGGTTTTCACACCCAGCTTCGCCAGGTAATCGATGCGCTGCTCCAGGTTGGCGAGCGTGAAGTCTTTGTGAAATTGAATGCGGTATGTTGAGATTGGATTATACATCAGTATGTGTGTACAGGATGAAGGATTCAGGTTGTAGTTCTACAGTTTCCCCGCCGGGTATACGGGTAGCCGTTTCGGCAGTGCCGCCCCATTCGGGCGCTGCCGAATGAAGCTGCAGCTGCCAGGCATCCGGGCATAACGGCGTCTGCATCGGCTGCTCTTCTTTCGAAAAATTCATCAGGCATAGCATCGTCTGGCCGCAGCTTCGCCGTTGCAGTTCCAGCGTTTTCGCGCCTTCCCACGCACGGGAAGTCACCGAATTCCTTTGGAGCGATGCCAGCGCGGGCAGCTTTTTGCGCAGCGAGATCAACTCGCGGTAAAAGCGGAACAGCTGCCGATGTTTGCCTTCTTCTTTGAGCGTCCACTGCAGTTTGGAGCGTGTGAACGTGTCTTCCGACACCGGGTCCGGAGCATCGCCGTCGAGATGGAAGTCGGCAAACTCTCGTTGCCTGCCCGCTCGAACCGCCTCGGCCAGATCAGCATCGGTATGGCTCACGAAATACTGGAACGGGTTGGGCTCGCCCCACTCCTCGCCCATCCAGAGCATGGGCACAAAGGGCGCCACCAGCACTGCACCCGCCAAAAGCTTGAGCATTTCAAACGAAACCAGCGCGCAGCTCCGCTCGCCGAGCATCCGGTTGCCCACCTGGTCGTGATTTTGCGAAAACACAACGAACTGCTCGCCTCCATGTTCCGGCGCAGGCTGCCCGAAATGCTTCTTGCGGTGTTCCGACCACTGCCCATCGTATACATACGCATCCCGGTAGGCCTTCGCCAGTTGGCTGATGCCTGTGAAGTCGCTATAGTATCCGCTGCAGTCGCCAGTGGCGGTAACACGGAGGGCGTGGTGAAATTCGTCCACCCACTGTCCGTGCATTCCGAAGCCCTTAGCTGAAATGGGGTCGATGTAGCGTGGATCGTTGAGGTCGCATTCCACGATGAGGTAGTGCTGCCGGCCGGATGCTTCCACGAGTTGGTCTACACAGAGCCGCAGGTCGCGGAGAAAGTGGCTGGCACCGAAGTCTTTGATGGCATGCACCGCATCCAGGCGCAGCGCATCGATGTGGAAGTCGCGCAGCCACATCAGCGCATTTTCTATGAAGTACCTGCGCACGCCATCGCTCCACGCATCGTCGAAGTTGAGCGCCGGCCCCCACGGTGTGCGGTATTTGTCGGTAAAGTAAGGCGCATAGGCACCGAGATAATTCCCCTCGGGGCCGAGATGATTATACACAACATCGAGCACCACCGCCAGGCCGCGCTCATGGCAGGCATTCACCAGTTGCTGCAGCGCTTCAGCACCGCCGTAGCTGTCCTGCACGGCAAATGGGAAAACGCCATCGTAGCCCCAGTTGCGTTCGCCGGGGAACTGCGCGACCGGCATCAGCTCGATGGCGGTGATGCCGAGTTCGAGCAGGTGGTCGAGCCGCGCTTCGATGCCGGCAAAGGTGCCTTCCGGGCTGAACGTACCCGTATGCAGCTCGTATATGATGTAGTGGCTGAGTGAAGGATTTTCCCAGCCACTGTCGGTCCATTCAAAAGAGGACAGATCAACAACGCTGCTCGGTCCGTGCACGCCCCCGCGCTGCGCCAGCGACGTCGGATCGGGAAGCGGTGCTTCATCATCAATTATAAGTTTGTATTGCGAGCCGGGCGCCAACGCCTTTCCGCGCCAGCTCCAGTATCCCCCGCCTTCCGGTAGTAACGCGAGCTTTTCAGCACCGCTTTCAACGAACACCGATTTCTTCAGCGGCGCCCACACCCGTATTTCTACGGAACCGTCACCATGTACCGTCGCGCCTATTGTTCTTTTTTGAATTTCTATCTCCTGCATTCTTTCTCCAATTATTGTGCGGCCTGTCGTAAAACGATGAGCGTGCGCCCCACCAGGTGCACCGTATCGCCATCGAGCGCAATGCCTTCTTCCGAGACGAGGTCATCAGAGGTGTCGATAACACGCATCCATCTACCGCCATAGCGTTCAACCGGAACCGAAAAATCGAGCCCGTCGTAATGCGCATTGAACAGAAGGTAAAAATTATCGTCTCCGATGGGATTGCCTTCTTCATCCACACTCCTTAAACCCTTTCCATTGAGGTATACGGCCAGCGACTTTGCAAAATCACTCGTCCAGCTCTCCTCGGTCATCTCCGCCCCGCCGGGTTCAAACCAGGCGATGTCTTCAACGCCCACCCCTTTGATCGGCTGACCCTTGAACCAGCGTTTGCGCGAAAACACCGGGTGCCTGCGGTAGAAGTGAATCAGTTTCTGCGTGAAGGCTAGAAAGTCGGTGTCTGTTTCTTGCCAGTTGATCCAGGAGAGCTTACTGTCGTGGCAATAGGCATTGTTGTTTCCGCGCTGCGTGCGTCCCAGCTCATCACCCGCAACAAACATGGGCACACCCTGGCTCAGCAAAAGCGTGGCCATGAAATTCCGCTTCTGCCGTGCGCGGAGGCGCAGCACTTCGGCATCCTCGGTAGGGCCCTCGGCACCGCAATTCCACGAGCGGTTGTGGCTTTCGCCATCGGTGTTGTTTTCACCATTCGCTTCGTTGTGCTTTTCGTTGTACGACACGAGGTCCTGGAGGGTAAACCCGTCATGCGCCGTGATGAAGTTGATCGACGCAAACGGATGACGGTATTCGGTGAAGTACAGGTCGGGCGAGCCAGTGAGGCGCTGGGCAAATTCGCCGATCACCGAATCGGCACCACGCCAATAGTCGCGCACCGTATCGCGGTACTTGCCGTTCCATTCCGCCCAGCCGGCGGGAAACTTGCCCACCTGGTAGCCGCCTTCGCCGATATCCCAGGGCTCTGCGATCAGCTTAACCTGCGAAATGACCGGGTCCTGGTGAATGATGTCGAAGAACGAGCCGAGGCGGTCCACGTCGTGGAGCTCGCGCGCGAGTGCTGCTGCGAGATCAAACCGGAATCCGTCCACGTGCATCTCCAATATCCAGTAGCGCAGCGAATCCATGATCATGCGCAGCGTATTGGGAACCGTTGCATTCAACGTATTTCCGCAGCCGGTGTAGTCCATGTAGTAGCGCTGGTTTTCGGTAAGACGGTAGTAGTCTTTGTTGTCCACCCCGCGAAAGCAAAGCGTGGCGCCCATTTCATTTCCTTCGGCCGTGTGGTTATACACCACGTCGAGGATCACTTCGATGCCTGTCTTGTGCAACGCCTTCACCATCTCCTTGAATTCCCGCACCTGGCCGCCGCGGCCGCCAGCCGAGCTGTAACGAACGTCGGGTGCGAAATAGCCAATGCTGTTGTAGCCCCAATAGTTCGTGAGTCCTTTATCCTGGAGAAAGCGGTCATCCACGAAGTGGTGCACCGGCATCAATTCGATGGCGGTGATCCCCAGCTCCTGCAGGTGACGGATCATCACGGGATGGCCGACAGCCGCATAGGTGCCGCGCAGTTGGGAGGGAATCTCGGGGTGTGTATACGTAAGACCTTTTACGTGCGCTTCGTAGATGATGCTTTTATGATACGGTATGCGCAGCGGATGGTCGTCCTCCCAGTCAAAATACGGATCGATGACGACCGACTTGGGAAGATACCGGGCACTGTCGGTGCGGCTGAAGCTGAGGTCGCCATCGTGATGACCCACCTTGTAGCCGAACAGCGCATCGTGCCAGCGAATGTTTCCTGAGATCGCCTTCGCATACGGATCGAGCAGCAGTTTGTTCGGGTTGAAGCGATGCCCGGATGAAGGCTCGTACGGACCGTGAACGCGGTAGCCATATTGCTGACCTGGTTGAAGGGCGGGTAGATAGCCATGCCAGATATGGTGTGAGCGTTCACCGAGGCGCAGCCGGGCCACTTCGCGCGTGCGCTTCGGGCCGCCCTCAAACAGGCACAGCTCCACCGCCGTCGCGTGCTCGGCGTGGAGCGCGAAATTCACTCCGCTCCCATCCCACGTGGCTCCCAGGGGGTAAGGGCGCCCTGGGATTACTCGATAATCCATTCTTTGGCTGTTGGTTTCGTTCGGGCTGCAGATACTAAAAAAGTTGGGCCACGGGGCTTTCTCCGCTGCGGCCCGCCTGCCTGCACGCGTTTGCCGTTTCCCGTATCTTAGCGCGATGACCAAAAACGAGCTGTCTGCACGGCTGGACGCCTTCGAGGCGGCGCTTGCGGCGTATGGTGTGCATAAGTTTACCGCGAAAGAAATATGGGAGTTGCGTGCAGAGATAGCGGAAGAGTTTCGCAGCGTTGAATTCGCCGATCCGGGCGAGCGCAAAGATGCGTGGCAACGGCTGCAGGATGGCATGGATATGCTTCGCCAAAAAAGCGCGCTTTTGCAGGTGGAAAATGAGGCTTTTGCTACGGAAGCAGAGGAGCGCATTGAGGCCCTGCAGCGCCGGGTGGATGATGCCGATCCTGAAAAAGATTGGACGCGGGATGAACTGGCATCGCTGCGGGACGCTGCTAACGATATTTTCGAATTCATGCGGCAGAACAGGTGGCCTTCGCGGGAGCGTCGCACAGCCGTATGGGACCGGTTCACCGCGGGCCGCGATCGCATAAAGGCAATGGAAGACGCGCTTTTTGCGCAGCTGCGCGCCGCCATTCAACAAAGGCAGGAGCGTTCGGCACAATTTGCCGCGCCCTTGAAGTCGCTGCTACAAGCGGTTCGCCCGCAGCAACCTTTTGAACAGCTGGCCGGCGCGCTCGCGTCGTGGCGTGCCCTACTTGCGGAACGCGCGATCGCCACAACGTTTGTGGATGCAGCAGAAAAAGCAGTTGCCGACGGCAGTGCTTCAAAGGCACCCTTGAAGCTAAAGAGCGATCTGTTGCGCGATGCGCGACGCTTGTTCACGGAACAGCGGAGCCAGCTTTCGCGCGAAGATGGCCAGGATGTGTATGCGCTCATTACTTTGGCACAGAAGGAAATGGATGCAGCCTGGGCCGCTTACAAAGACGATCGCCAAAAGAAGGCAGACGAATGGAAGGAAAAGCAGAAGGCTTTCACCGACATGCTCCGCGAAAAAATGGAGAAGCGGAAAGCAGATGCCATCAATCTTGAAAAGATCATCGCGGCCAAGGTCGACTTCGCGCCCAAACTGGAACAACGCCTCCTCAACCAGCAGGACTATCTCAACAAGCTTTTCGACGACCTCGACGAACTGCAGGCGAAGCTGGAGAGCGCGCGGAACTTCGATATGCGTGAGCGTATGGAGGCCGCCATCGAAAGCAAGAAGCAACGGATCTCCGAAGTGGATGCCGACATGAAAAGCGTGCAGCAACGCATCGACGTCAATCAAAAGGACATCGAAGAGATCCGCGTCAAGATCACGAAGATTGCCGAAGGAGTGGCGGAAATGCAGCAGAAGCTGGAGGAAGTGGCCCGAAAGGCCGATCGCGCACCGCGTTAGTACACCAACACTTCATCAACGAACAGGTGTGCGGGCTGCCCCGCACTGACATGTCCTGCCGGCATCGGCCCGCCATTCGTGGCCTTCACCCTTATGTAGCGGGCGCGCGTTTGCACGTCACTACCAAGCCTTTGCGTCTGTACGCCCAACGAATCGTTTGGAACCGTGTTGTGCACGCGCGCTACCTCGCGAAAGTTGCTTCCATCATCCGAAATGGAAAAAATGACCTCAGAAGGGTAAAGGATCCAGGGACTTACATCCTGCAATACACTTACACCAACGTAACGCACACTACGCACGCTCTTCAGATCTACGGTTGCCTCGAAATCCTTCCCATAATAGCTTTGCCAGCCTCCGGCACGCCAGTTTGAACTTCCGAAGATGCTGTCTACAAGCGCATCCGGCCCGCCCGCCCCGTACATAGGGTGCACTTCGCTTTGCACCGTAATACTACGGTCGGACGGGATGCGGTAAAACTGCTGTTCCAGCACAAGGTTCTGCGCTTCACCGTAGGTCTGCTGCATCACAACCGTTGCAGAGCGATACAGCACGAACGGCCCGCTGTAGCGCTGTGTGGATGCTTGTTGCCTGCCATCAACCAGCACGTGGTAATATACCGGTTGGCTTGCGTCGGGCTGAACGATCTGAACACGAACGCTGTCGCGGAACCGGTCGGTTTCGTTGGCTATGTAGGGCACCGGCGCAATTGGAAAGTCGGTGATGGCGGAGCGGGGCTGCTCCCCGCCTTTCGTACCCAGGGGGCCGGGCTTACTTCCGAGGACGAGGTCAAGCGTGCCGCCTTGCGTAATGCTCTGGTGAAGCAGGTAGCTGTAGAAATAGGGTTTGCCGTTCAGGCGTGCCGACTGCAGGTAAAAGTCTCCGGGCTTTCCGCGCTGCGCATTGAGGGAAAAGGTCTTTCCGTTTTCGAGTTTTATTTCCGCTTTATCGAACATCGGCGTGCCAAATACGTAGTCGCTGTTGCCGGGGCACACGGGATAGAATCCAAGCGCACTGAGAATGTACCAGGCGCTCATCTGCCCGCAGTCTTCGTTGCCAATGAGTCCGTCGGGGCGGTTGGAGTAAAATTCCGTACAAATACGGTGCACCAGCTCCTGCGTGCGCTCGGGCCGGCCAATGTAGTTATACAGGTAAGCCATATGATGGCTGGGTTCGTTGCCCTGCGCATATTGGCCGATCAACCCGGTCACGTCGGGCTGGTCCCGCCCTGTGGTTTGCGACGATGTGCTGAACAGCTCGTCGAGCTTACGCCCGAACGCCGCGCGCCCACCGTGGAGGCGCACCAGGCCATCAACGTCCTGGGGCACGGCGAAAGTGTATTGCCACGAGTTGCCTTCGGTGTAAAAGTTATTGATCTCGCGCGGGTCGAACGGGCTGTGCCAGCGCGCACCGAGCTTGCCGCGCATATGACCGGTTGCCGGGTCAAACACGTTCTTGTAGTGCTGCGCACGGCGTATGTATCGGCGATACACGGAGTCCTGGCCCAGCGAGCGTGCAAGCTGCGCGATGCACCAGTCGTCGTAGGCATATTCGAGGGTTTTCGAAACGGATTCGTGCTCCTGGTTATTGGCGATGTAACCCTGCTTGCGGTAGAAGTCGAGTCCGAAACGATTGCTTTCCGCGTAGCTGCGCGCGGCCTTGAGCGCAAGCTGCACATCGAAGTTGCGAATTCCTTTTTGCCACGCATCCACGATCACGGGCACGGAGTGATAACCGATCATGCAGTAGGTTTCGTTGCCAGCAAGCTCCCACACCGGCAGGGTGCCTCCATCTTCGTATTGCGCAAGAAACGTATTGATCCAATCGGTAGTACGGCCCGGGTTGAGGATCGTCATCAGCGGATGATAGCCCCGGTAGGTGTCCCACAACGAAAACACGCTGTAGTAGTTGAAGCGCCGCGCGTTGTGCACTTTGCCATCGGTGCCCCGGTAATCGCCGGTAACATCCTGGTACACATTCGGAACGAGGTTGGTGTGGTAAAGTGCTGTATAAAAATTGACCTGCTGCGCGCGCGTGCCGCCACTTACGTCGATCTTAGATAGCTCTTTATTCCACGCCGCTTTCGCAGCGGCCTGAACCTGCGCAAAGGTCTTTGTACCGACTTCGGCATCCAGATTTGCCCTGGCGCCATCCATGCTCACACCCGAAATGCCCACGCGGCACCGCAGTTGCCGGTCGGCCCCAAGCTTGAACCGGAGGGCAGCCTTAAGATCTTTTCCCTGCAAAGGGTTTGCAGAAATCTTTTGCTCGCTACCATTGAACGTGGTGCTAGTGGAACTGAAAGGAAGATCGAACCGGATGTAGAAATACAGTACCTGGTTATCGGCCCACGACTTGCTTCGGCGATACCCGCGCAACGTGCGATCGTCCACACGCTCGAGGTAGGCGTCGAGCACGAGGTCGCGGTGCTGCAGGTCGATGAGCAATGAGCCGTTGGTGGTGCCGGCGGGATAGGTGTATTGGTGCATTCCGCTGCGGGTGGCCGTGGTGAGCTGCGCCCGGATATTGCCTTTTTTCAGCAGCACCTCGTAATAACCGGGTGTTGCTTTTTCAGAGCTGTGCGCAAAGGGGCTTCGGTATTCCGTATTCTTCCACTTCACTGCCCCGGTGAACGGCATCAGCAGCAGGTCGCAGTAATCGGGTATGCCAGTGCCGCTCAGGTGCGTGTGCGTAAAGCCGTAGATCACCGAATCGGAATAATGATACCCGCTCGAGCCGTCCCAATCGTCCATGCGCGTATCGGGGCTGAGTTGCATCATACCAAAAGGCATCGATGCGCCCGGGTACGTATGGCCGTGACCGCCGGTGCCGATGAACGGGTTGACGAGCTGCGTGTAATCTTTTTGTGCGAAGGCGCCGATGCTGCAGAAGCAAAGCGTGGCAAGGATCCGGGCAAATTTCATTAGGATAGGTTTTGGCGCAGCAGGCGCACATCTTCGGGATGTATGGCGTCGAGTTGGAAGTCTTTTTCAGGGAATGCCGGGTGGCGAAACTCCATGGTGCTTTCGCTTCGACTGCGGACGGACGTATGAAATTCGACCGCGCCCGTTGCCGTTGCCAGCGCTTTAATGTTTTCGGGTCTCACGCCGGAGCCGGGCATGATGGTAATGCGGTGGTCGGCAACGCGCACCAGTTCCGCGATCAGCGCTGCGCCCTCGGGTGCCGCAGGCTGTTGCCCCGAAGTGAGGATGCGCTGGAAACCCAGCCCCACCAGCTGGTCCAGGGCTTCAAACGGGTCGCGGCAGCGGTCGAAGGCCCGGTGAAAAGTTACTTCCATCGGGTAGGCCAACTGTACGAGGTGTGCCAGTTTCTTACGCGGCAGCGTGCCGTCTTTCTTCAGCATGCCCAGCACGACGCCGTCGCAGCCAAGCTCTTTGCACTGGCGGATGTCGTGCTCCATGATAAGGAGCTCCTCGTCGGAATAGCGGAAGTCGCCGGCGCGGGGGCGTATGATCGGGAAAAGAGCGGAGGCAAACGCTTCGCGGCATTGGCGCACCAGGCCGTAAGAAGGCGTGAGTCCGCCCTCCGACAGTGCCGTGCACAATTCGATGCGGTCGGCGCCTCCCTCAACTGCGGCGCGCGTGGTAGCGTAATCGGTGGTGGCTATTTCAATGATATAAGACAAAGTATGCCTGTTTGGTGTCTATTGTAGAACTACGGGAAGATGCTTTTTGCCCGGAAGGTGCGTACTCCATCCATGCCTTGTACGGCAACGGTAAATCCTTTCTGCAGCGAGTAGGCGCCGTAGTTGCCTTTGCGGTCGATGGCGATGAAACCCACCTGGAGGTCGCGCAGTTGCTTTGGACGCTTGCGCAGCATGCGGAGCAACGTTTGCCTGCAGGCCTCCTGTGGCGATGATCCATGGCGCATATACTCCACCACGGTGTGCGACCCGCAGCCGCGCACCACCTCCTCACCTACCCCGCTGCTTGTGGCAGCCCCCACTTCATTGTCCACGAACAGACCGGCGCCAATGATCGGGCTGTCGCCCACACGACCACGGATCTTGAAGGCCATGCCGCTCGTGCTGCACGCGCCACCGAGGTTGCCCGATCTATCGAGCGCAAGCATCCCGATGGTATCGTGGTTGTGCTCCTGGCCTGGCCCATCCTTCACCGACTTTTGCTCCAGCAGCTTGGGTATCGTCATCGGGTCGTATTCGGATTTTTCCATCCACTTGCGCCAGGCCGCTTCCGCCTCCGCTGTAAGCAGGTTTTCAATGGTAAAACCATTCGCGAGCGCAAACTGAAGTGCGCCTTCGCCCGCAAGCGAAACGTGTGGCGTCCGGTCCATCACCAGGCGGGCCACTTTGATGGGATGCATGATTCCCTCCAGAAAATATACGGCGCCGCAGTTGCCGGCTTCGTCCATGATGCACGCATCCAGCGTTACCTTGCCGTCGCGGTCGGGAAGTCCACCGTAACCAACACTCTGGTCTTTCGGGTCTGCCTCGGGCACCTGCACGCCGGCTTCCACCGCGTCTACAGCCCTTCCGCCGGCGCTGAGCACTTTCCAGGCTTCGGCGTTGGCCTTTACGTTCGGCTCCCAGGTGGAGATCACGAGGGGCTTGCGGGCTGCCACAGAACTATCGGCCGCCCAGGTTGTTGAACGAAACAGCACAGCCAGACCAGAGAGAACGGAGCTTTGCAGAAATCGACGGCGGTCAAGCATCCTTTTTGTTTGCGCTAAAGATACCTACTGCCATTATTTCCGATAAATAAGGTTGGAATAAAACTTGATGTTTAAACATTGAATGACTAAATTTACAGTATGAAGATCGAGATCATTTCGGGTAGTCCCCGTCAGAATAGTATTACGCAACGAGTAGCCCTGCACCTTCAGGAGGCACTGGCAGCGGCCGGAACACACGAGGTTGGCATTATCAATCTCAAAGACAACGTGTTTCCGATCCTCGACTCGGTGTTTCCCACGCCGGAAGCGGCTCCCGAGCCCCTCCGACCTGTGGCGCAGCGGATGTTTGCCGCAAACGCATTCATCATCGTTACGCCCGAGTACAACGGTTCGTATTCGCCCGCGATGCAGAACCTGTTCGACCACTTTCCGAAACAGCACCATAAGCCTTTCGGACTGGCCACCGCATCTCCCGGTGCACTGGGCGGCATACGTGCAGCCATGCAGTTGCAGCAATTCGTAATGGCCTTGTTCGGCATCCCTTCGCCCTATATGCTGGTGACACCGCAGGTAGACAAGAAGTTCGACAGCGAAGGCAACCTCCTCGACCCTGCCTTTGGTAAAAGCGTAGAACTCTTTGTAAAGGAGTTTCTCTGGCTCGCCGAAAAAGTGGTGCAGGAGAAAGTAACCGAAACAATCAACAACTAAACATCTTCCCATGAATACAGTTTTGCATAAAGCCGCAACGCGCGGACACGCCAATCACGGTTGGCTCGACTCCTGGCATAGCTTCAGTTTTGCCGGTTATTACGATCCCGAACGTATACATTTTGGCGTGCTGCGGGTGCTCAATGATGACAGCGTGGCACCGGGAATGGGCTTTGGCCGTCACCCGCACGATAATATGGAGATCATTTCCATCCCTCTGGAAGGCGACCTCGAACACGGCGACAACATGGGCAACAGCACCATCATCCGCCAGGGCGACGTTCAGGTGATGAGCGCGGGCACCGGTGTGCAGCACTCCGAAAAGAACCACAACAGCGACAAGGCTGTCAAGTTCCTGCAGATCTGGGTGTTTCCAAACAAGCGCGACGTGCAACCCCGTTATGATCAAAAGACGTTTTCGCTCGGGGATCGCAACAACAAATTGCAAACGGTGCTCTCTCCTATTGGCACAGATGCAGCAGGCGTGCAGATCCATCAAGACGCCTGGTTTCACCTTACGCGCCTCGACAAAGGCACCGGGCTTACCTACGAATTGAAAGATCCCGCACACGGCGTGTACGTATTTCTACTGGAAGGCGACCTGTTTGTGAACGATATCCTGCTCAACCGCCGCGACGGTCTAGGTGTGACCGGAGCAGCTGCCCTTCAGCTCAAAGCTGACAGCAATGCAGAAGTGTTGCTGATGGAAATACCTATGAATTAAAAGTAAAGCAATGAAACACAGAACGGCAAAGCTGCATACCCAATTGGTGCACATGAACGTCGGGCCCGCCTTCAAAGTAAAGCAACCCTTTCCGGTTGCCGGCCTGGAGCAGGTGAGCCCCTTCATCCTGTTGCACCATGCGGGTCCGCAATGGCACGCCCCTGGAGCGCTTCAGGCACGCCTCAGCCCGCACCCGCACCGCGGCTTTGAGCCGGTGACGTTTCTGTTTAGCGGACAGCTTCATCACAAAGACAGCACCGGCGCTCAAGGCTTCCTTCGGTCCGGCGACGTGCAGTGGATGACCGCGGGTTCAGGCATCATTCACAGTGAAGGCCCCTCGGCCGATTTCGCGCGCAACGGCGGATCGATGGAGTTGGTGCAACTATGGGTGAACCTGCCGCGCGCACATAAGATGACAACGCCGAAGTACCAGGACCTGCGTGCCCAATCCATGCCCTTCATCGAACGCAGTGGCTTCCGCGTGCAATTGGTGGCGGGTTCGCTCGAAGGAGTAAACGGCCCCGCGCAAACGTTCTCCCCGATCATTGCGGCCATGGTACATTTTGATGCCGTCGGCGCGATTGAATTGGCGGTGCCCGAAGGCTGGAACGCACTTGCCTATGTTTTGAAGGGCAGTGTGCGCACGGGAACGGCTACGGTGGGCACAAATGGGCTTGCTGAATACCGTGCGGACGGCGATGGCGTTGCCCTGGAAGCGCTTGAAGAAGGATACCTTCTCCTGCTTGCCGGCGAACCGATCGAAGAGCCCGTGGTATCGTACGGTCCCTTCGTGATGAACTATCCCGGCGAGATCAAGCAGGCCATACTGGACTATGAAAATGGAAGGATGGGTGTTCTGGAAAGCTGACCGGAATCAGTACAAATATGATCGTGCGTCAGTTGATGGATGCTGTAAAAAAGCGGCCTTTGGGATACTAAAACAATCGCTATGTATCCCACCATCTCGGTGCGCAGCCTGCACCTCGAATACCAGCTCTGGATCCACGAGCTGGATTTCGCGAAAGAAGAGATCTGCATCTTTGAAAAGCACCTCGAGCCGATCGTATCGAACTACACGAGCTCAGACGTGCGCGGTCGCGCGGAACAATTCCAGAACAAATTCATTCGCCACAAGGAAGTGATCGACGAGCTGAAGCATAAACTGCATGGCAGTGAACTGCAGCTGGCGGCCTTTGTGCGCGATATGAATGGCATGGGCATCGACAGTGTAAAGATGGACAACCATGTGAAGCTGCGCCAGGACATGATCCGCTTCCGCGAGCTTTATGCTGAGTTGAAAAGACTCTTCCGCCGGTTTGAGGCCGACTGGTACTGACTTGCGGGGAACGGGAATTGGCTAATTTCCGGGTTCCAAACACGGAACCATGATAAAGCACTTGCTTCTTGTTGCCGGCCTCGCGCTGGCGGGTAATCTTTTCGCACAACAACCTGCCGTCGTACCGCAGCCCGTAGATCTACGTATCGGCAAAGGCAGCTTCGCCATCTCGCCCGCAACGCGACTGCTTGCGCGTGATGCAGAAGAAACAGCCATTGCAGGCTTACTGAACGATTACCTTCAGCAATACCATGGTTTTCGTCTGCCCGTAGGCCGCGAAGGCACCGGGCCCGCCATCCGCTTCGTTACACGGAAATTCATCAGAGCGCCCGACAAGGATGCGTACCTGCTTTCCGTCAACCGCAACGGTGTGCTGGTCGAGGGCGACACGTATGCAGGAACGTTCTACGGCCTGCAAACACTGTTGCAGCTGTTGCCGTTGCCCAATACGGCTGCTCCAGCCGCATCTGAAATAAAGATCAAGCAAAAGCCCGGGAAGTATAAAGCGAAGGTGAGCGGCGCGAAAGTTCGCACACTGTCTGTACCCTTCGTTGCCGTTTCCGACTACCCGCGATTCGCATACCGCGGCATGCACCTCGATGTAAGTCGTCATTTCTTTCCGGTTTCGTTTATTAAAAAGTACATCGACATCCTCGCTGCGCACAAACTCAATACATTTCACTGGCACCTTACCGATGACCAGGGATGGCGCGTCGAGATACGCAAGTATCCGAAGCTGACCGAAGTGGGCGGATGGCGCCACGGCACGATCACCGGTCGTTACCCCGGCACCGGGAGCGACAACGAGCGCTACGGTGGGTTTTATACGCAGGGCGAAGTGCGCGAGGTGCTCGAATATGCGCGCCGGCGCTATGTAAGCGTGCTGCCCGAGATCGAGATGCCGGGCCACGCATCGGCAGCCATTGCGGCTTATCCTTTTCTGAGTTGTTTTCCCGATGAGCCGACGAACATTCCCAGCTGGCCTTCGCGCGGTAGCAAAGAAGCGCAGGCCACGGGCACGCCGAAGCAGGTGCAGGAAACCTGGGGCGTGTTTTACGATATCATGTGTGCCGGAAAGGATTCCACCTTCTTCTTTCTACAGGACGTGCTCGATGAAGTGATGGAGCTCTTCCCGGGCAGCTACGTGCATATAGGCGGCGATGAAGCGCCCAAATCGCAGTGGAAGCGTTGCCCGCGCTGCCAGGCGCGCATGAAAGCCGAAGGTCTGAAAGACGAGCACGAGCTCCAGAGTTACTTTATCCGCCGCATCGATCAGTATGTAAGCAGCAAGGGCCGCAAGATCATCGGGTGGGATGAGATCCTCGAAGGAGGACTATCGCCCAATGCCGTGGTTATGAGCTGGCAGGGCCAGCGCGGCGGAACCGAAGCTGCACGCCAGGGCCACGATGTGGTGATGAGCCCGCAGAAACCGGTTTACTTCGACCATGCACAGGTGAAGCCTGAAGATTCATTGGTGTGGGGCGGATTCAATCCACTCGACTCTGTGTACACTTTCGAGCCGGTGCCTTTTGGACTCGACAGCAGCGCGGCGCGACATATCCTCGGGGGACAGGCCAATCTGTGGGCCGAGTACCTCGGCAATTCCTCGAAAGTCGAATACATGCTTTTGCCCCGCCTCGCAGCTTTAAGTGAAGCGTTGTGGACACCAACAGCCGCGCGCAACTGGCCTTCTTTCGAAGCGCGCCTTCCGTCTCTCTTCAAGCGCTACGACGCACGTGGGTGGAATTCAAGCCGTGCTTACTTTTTCCTGCAGCAACAATTGCAGTTCGACTCAGCGCACCCGGGCGTATTGCTGCTGGGTTTGAGCAGCCGCCTGCCAGGGGCGAAGATCGAAGTGTTCCAGGCTGGCAAGCAACAGTCGCACGCCTACCGGCAACCGATCCGCATCAGCGCCACCGACCGGTACGACCTGATCCTCGGCAGCGCAGATAACAAGATGGTCCAAAAAGTATCGCTGGCCTTCCGCTTTAACAAAGCCACCGGCCGGCCAACAACATTGAAGACTGAGCCCAACCGAAGCTACCCCGCACTCGGTGCGTTGAGCCTCGTGAACGGCATCAGCTCGAACAAGGGCCTGGCAAGTCCGGATTGGCTTGGCTTCCTTGGCACCGATATGGAGGCCAGCATCGACCTCGGAAAATCCGACACGCTGCGCCTTCTAACCCTGCACACGCTCGATCAGAATGGCTCCTGGATCTACCTTCCCGAATATGTGGAAGTGTTTGTATCGGACGACGGAACAAACTTTCGTTCAGCCGGAAAGTCGGACGAATTTCACCTCGATGATGCGGCATTCACACAAGGCAACATTCGCGTACCCCTCCACAACGTGACGGCGCGCTATGTGCGTGTATTCGCCAAAAACCACGGCGTCATTGCCGAGGGGCAGCCGGGGGCGGGCACACGGGCTTGGTTGTTTGCCGACGAGATCGTGGTGGAGTAGGATGCGCACGGAACGCACGGAAAGCACGGAATGGACTGTTCGACTGCGCTTTCCCTGAACTATGATTGGATTATAATGAAAAGGCTCGCCGCATATGCCGACGAGCCTTTTATTTGTTTCGTGAGTTCCGTGTATTCCGTGCGAACTATTACATGCCGGGCATTTCCATCTTCTGCCGGTTGCGCGCCAGCTGCGGATCCATCTCTATGGCTTTGTCGCAGAGGGCCTGCCCCTTGGCTTTTTCGCCCTTTTTCTGGTAGCTCATTCCGATCATGAACAGCGCCGATGCGTTGGTCTTATCGAGTTCGAGCATTTTGTCCCAGTAGTCGATGGCCTTATCGTAGCGCTTCGCGTCGTAGTTGGCCTCGGCGATCATGTTGAGCAGGTTGAGATCGGCGGGGCGGCGCTGGATCATTTCTTCAAGGATGTTTAAGCCTTTGTCGGTCTGCTTGTTATTGAGGTAGGCAATGGCGAGGTTTTCTTTAAACTCATTGTCCTGCCGGATGCCCGCCTCCATGGCCAGCTCGAAATACTTGAGCGAATTCTTATCGTCGTTCATCGCGTAGTAGATGAGCGCGGTTTCGTACATCCAACGATTATTCTTCGGATCGAGCTCGATGGCTTTCAGGAAGTAGGGGATCGCAAGCTTGTTGTTGTTCATGTCGGCATAGGCACGAGCCACCATATAAGGAACCTGCGCATTCGTTGGATCTTCCTTGGCAGCCTCGTTCAAAAAGCGGATCGCCTCGCCGTAGTTTTCATCGTCGTAGTGCGCCTTGCCGATGTAATACGCAACCTTCACCGTTGGATCGATCTCTTTCAGCTTCGTGGCATATTTCACTGCGTCCGGAAACTGCCGCATGTTGAACGAAAGCGTCATCAGCTGGTTGTAGGTCTCTGCCGAATTGTCGCCGAGTTTCTCGAGTTCGAGGAATTTCTCGCGTGCCTGCGGATAGCGGCGCAGGGCGAGCAATGCCTTGGCAAGGTCACCCACAACTTTCTTGTCGGTCTTGTTGTAGCTGTATGCCGAGTCGAAGTATTTGTAGGCAACCATGGTGCGGCCTTTCAGCCACTCCTGGGCACCTTTGTCGGAGTAATAGGCGGCACTGTCGCTCTGGGCAAACGAGGCAGCGCAAAATAAGCCGGTCAGGGCGGTCAAAATGAGCTTTCGCATGAGTTGTAGCGGTGTTTTGTTCTTAAGGTCAGAACGGTTAAACATTCATAGGGGTCACACTAAATTAGATATTCTGCTGATGGGTTGTTGTTAAAATGAGGTGAGGGCGCATTTCCCGTGGTTGAACCCGATTATTTGAGGATGACTCCCGCCAGTGCTGGCAAATGGAGCGTATGTCGCCAGGTATTCGTCGCCTTATCCACGAGCTTCCGGGCGATCTTCTGGTTAAAAACATCCCCGGCGCCGCCATAATGCGTGGAATCGGAATTGAACAATTCCTTAGTGAAATATTTCCCGGGAACGTCCACCGTCCAGTCCCACCGCGGTAGCGGGCTGAGGTTGAGAATCACCAGCAGCTCCTCTCCTTTTTTGCGTCCTTTTCTGCGATACACCACCACGCACTCTTCGCGGTGACTCAGGTCGATCCACTCGAAGCCGTCCACCTTGAACTGATTGCCATACAGCGCGGGTGCTGCCTTAAGAATGCGATTCAGATCGCGCACGCACAGCTGCAATCCTTTGTGCGGCGCGAAATCGAGCAGGTGCCAGTCAAGCTCGCTTTTGTAGTTCCATTCGGTTGTTTGCCCAAACTCGTTGCCCATGAAGAGCAGCCGACCGCCGGGGTGCGTCCACATATAGGTGTAGAGCGTGCGCAGGTTCGCAAACTTCTGCCATTCATCACCCGGCATCTTGTAAATCATCGGACTCTTGCCGTGCACCACCTCGTCGTGGCTGAGCGGAAGCATGAAATTCTCATCGAAGAAATACATCATGCTGAACGTGAGCTTGTCCTGGTGGTGCTTGCGGTGGATCGGATCGAACTCGAAGTAGTCGAGCGTGTCGTGCATCCAGCCCATCATCCACTTCATGCCGAATCCCAAACCTCCGGCAAAGGTGGGCTTCGAAACGCCTGGCCAGTCCGTGGCTTCTTCGGCGATCGTTTGCGTATCGGGGAAGTCGCGGAAGATCGTTTCGTTGAGATCCTTGATGAACGCGATCGCTTCGAGGTTGCCGTTTCCACCGAACTCGTTGGGCTCCCATTGCCCGTGCGTGCGGGAATAATCGAGCTTTAGCATCGACGACACAGCATCCACGCGCACGCCATCGATATGAAAGAGATCGAACCAGAAACGCGCGCTGCTGATCAGAAACGACTTCACCTCGCCGCGCTTATAATTGAAGATGTACGAGTTCCAGTCGGGATGAAAGCCTTTGCGCATATCGGCATACTCAAACGTATGCGTGCCATCGAAAAGAAAAAGTCCATGCGCATCGTAGGGAAAATGCGAAGGCACCCAGTCGAGCAGCACGCCAATGCCAGCGCCGTGGCACTTGTCGATGAGGTACATCAGTCCTTCGGGCGTGCCGAAGCGTGAGGTGGCGGCGAAGTAGCCGGTGCATTGATAACCCCAGCTTCCATCGAACGGATGTTCCATCACCGGCATCAGTTCCACGTGGGTGAAGCCCATCTCCTGCACATACGGCACGAGCCGGTCGGCGATCATCCAGTAATCGTTATAGCTCTCTTCGTCGTTGCGATCGGGGCGCATCCAGCTGGCGAGGTGCACTTCGTACACGCTCCACGGAGCGTCGAGCGAATTGTGCTTCTTACGATGCTGCATCCATTCGGCGTCATTCCACTGGTAGTCGAAGCTCCAGGTAATGGATGACGTGGCGGGTCGTTTTTCCCAGTGGTATGCAAAGGGGTCGCCCTTGACCGTGATGCGGCCCTGGTAGCCCGTGATATGGTATTTATACAACTCACCTTTTTGCACGCCGGGAATGAATCCTTCCCAGATGCCGCTGCGGTCGAGGCGTGGAAAAAGCGGGTGACTGTTTTCCTGCCATGCGTTGAAGCTGCCGATCACGGAAACCGCGGTGGCGTTGGGTGCCCATACGGCAAAGTAGCAGCCGGCTTCACCCAGCACTTCCATCGGTCGCGATCCCAGCTTGTGGTAAAGCGTATAGTGCGTTCCTGCGGCGAAGGTTTGCACGTCATCGTCATAAAGGATGGAGTAGTTCCACACCGGCTTCTGCGTATCCACGAAGTTGGCGTCCTCGTAGCGTTGCAGCGCACCATCGGTGCCCGTTTCTACAATGCTACCCTTAGCTTTTTGATGAACGGTGTTGGCAGGTCGGGGTTCCATAATACCTTGTGCGAAGAATTTCGTAACCGTTAAATAAATTCTAAAGCAATGCTGGTTAAGGGATTCGCGCTACCGGTAAAGTTACCTTAACGCTCTCAACATAACCTACTGCTTTCACACACTGTTGAAAACTTACTGCATGAGAAAATCATTGCTCTGCCTGCTGCTGCTCCTGGCAGTGGGGCTGGCCGGACAGGCTCAGTTCCGCATCATGGGCAGCCTGCGCGACACCACTGCAAAGTCAAACCCAGCCAACGCATCCATCGCCCTTCTCCATAAAAAGGACAGCACACTCGTGACCTTCACGCGGAGCACTGCCGATGGCCGGTTCAGCACACGGAGCGTGGCACCCGGCTCCTATGTGCTGCTGATCACCTACCCCAAGTTTGCCGACCTTGCGGAAACCGTGGAAGTGAAAGACGGCGACGTCGACCTTGGCCAGCTCGCGCTCACGCCGAAGAGCCGCCTGCTGGAGGAGGTCATCATCCGCACCAACGCGGCAGTGCGCATCAAGGGCGATACTACCGAGTTTGCAGCCGATTCGTTCCGGGTAAAAGAAGGCGCTACCGTAGAAGACCTGCTGAAGCGGCTTCCCGGCTTTTCGGTGAATGCAAAGGGCGAGATCACCACGCAGGGGAAGCGTGTAGACAAAGTGCTTGTGGACGGCGAAGAATTCTTTGGAGACGATCCTACGATGGCCACGCAAAACCTCTCGGCCAAGATCGTAGACAAAGTGCAGGTATACGATTCGAAGAGCGAGCAGGAGAACATGCGCTCGGTAGGAACGGCCAGTGAAGGAAAGACCCTCAACATCAAATTGAAAGAGGATAGCAAGAAGGGAGGCTTTGGAAGTGTGCAGGTAGGTGCCGACTTCAATCGCTTTCTCGAAGCGCGCACCATGCTCAACCGCTTTGTGGGCAAGAAGAAAGTGTCGGTGTACGCCAATCGCAGCAACGTCAATACCGGTTCGCTCAACTGGAGCGACCGCAACAAGCTGGGGATGGACAACAACGTGGAGTATGACGAGTTGAACGGCTACTATTATAGCTTTAATACCGACGATGGCTTCAGCGACTGGAACCTGAAAGGATATCCCGATGCATGGACCGGTGGCGCGCTCTTCACGAACAAGTGGGACCGCGAGCAGCAGAACGTGAATCTGTCCTATCGCTACAACCAGCTCGGAAACGTAAACAATTCCGTTTCCACTACGCAAAACCTGCTGCCCGGCAATCGCAGTTTCCGCTATCGCGACGTAACCAACCGCGGCACCAACCGCCAGCACGTGGTGAATGCGAAGTATGAATGGAAGATCGATTCGCTGGCTTCGCTTAAATATACTGTTGCCGGAACCTACCGTAACTCGGACATCTACACGCAGACCTATAGCCACTTTCTCAACGAAGCGGGCGACACGGTAAATCAAAGCACGCAGAACAAGAACAATGCGTCCACGCGCTACCAGCTCGACCAGCAACTGGTGTACCGACAGGCATTCATGAAGAAGGGACGCCTGCTCATCCTGACGCTGCGTCATGGCCTTATCCAGGACGAACAACAGGGAATCACGCGCTCGGAGAATCTGTTTTATGCCAATCGCACACTCGATTCGATCGGAATTATCGACCAGATGCGTCGTATTGATGGCAAGTCGGGAAGCTTTGGCGTGAAGGCTAGTTTCAATGAGCCGCTGTCGAAAGTATGGAACCTGGTTGCGGAGTATGGATATAACAGCAATCATTCCGATTCCTACCGCAACACCTATAACAAGAGCACTTCAGGCAAATACGAAAAGCTCGATACCGTTTTCAGCAACAACTTCGAGCTCGATGCGTTTTCGCACAATGGCTCGCTCACATTCAAGTATGTAGACAAGAAGTGGCGCGCAGCTGCAGGTACGGGCCTTTCCACCGTGACGTTGCGCCTGCACGACCTTTTTGCCAACAGTATTAATACGTACAATTTCCTCAACATCACGCCGCAGGTAGGTGTCAGCTTTACTCCGAAGCAGCAGACCAACTTCAACTTCAGCTACCGCGGCAATACGCGTCAACCTACGATCGACCAGCTGCAGCCCATTCGCGACAACAACGATCCGCTGAATGTATTTATCGGCAACCCGAACCTCAAGGTGGGCTTCAACAACCAATTCTCTCTGGGCTTCAACAAATCGAAACCGCTCAAAGGCATCTGGATGTACGCCAGCCTCTCCTACAACATTTCTTCCAACGACATAGCTTTCAAGAACGACCTCGATCTTCGAACGGGCAAGCAAACGTACCAGCCTGTGAACGTCAATGGAAATCGCCGTTGGTGGGCCTGGACCAACTGGTCGCGCGATCGTGGCAACAAGAAGGTGGGTTACGGCTTCCAGGTCGGTGGCAACGGAAGCATCAACAACAGCTTCGTCAACAACAACCCCAACGTTAGCCGCTACGCCAACATCAACGTCAATCCCAACATCAGCTATCGCTGGGACGATCACGTTACCATCCAGGTTGGCCCGGAGGTGCAGTACAATATTTCGAGCTCGTCGCTGCAGCCCGACCGCAATGCCAACTACTTCACCTATGGCGGCGATGTGGAAGGCACGGTGCAACTGCCGGCCAAGATGCAGTTCAGCGTTACCGGTCGCTTCGATGTTCGGCAGAAGGTTGCTGGATTCAGCGGCACCCCCAACAACTATTTGGTGAACGCCGAGTTGACACGCAAATTCTTTAAAGACAATTCACTGCTGCTAAAGCTCACCGTCAACGACGTGTTCAACCAGAACGTCGGCTTCAACCGCAACTTCGATTCCAATTTCATCAACGAAGAACGCTACAACCGCATCGCCCGCTACTTCATGCTGCGCCTCGAGTGGAGCTTCAGCAAGATGGGCGCCGGCGCTGCAAAATAACTGTGCAAATGAAACCTTTTTTCCTGCTCCTCTCCTTTTTTTCCGCACTCGCTGCCGGCGCGCAGGCCCGCTTCTTCGCGCAAGTGCGCGTGGATTACGAACGCACCGTAAATGTGCCCGCCTATTACAAAGAGCTGAGTGGCGAGTGGTACGATCGCATCAAAGACCGGCTGCCCACGTCGGTAACCACCTTCCACGAATTCATCGGCGACAGCACACGCTCGCTCTATCGCCCGGGCAAGGATGCCAATATCGACCCGCGGTTGTTTTACCGCCCGGTTGCCGATAAGAACGTGGTTTTTACGGATTTTGCCAACCAGCACGTCGTGGCCCAAAAGCCCGTATACGATGAGACGTTTTTAATGGACGACAGCCTTTCCAGGATCAAGTGGAAGATCACTGCCGATACAAGGGTGATTGCCGGCTACGAGTGCCGCAAGGCGGTGGGCATCCTCGACGACAGTGTTGCGGTATTCGCTTTCTATAGCGACGAGATCCTTATCCCAGGCGGCCCCGAAGGCATTCACGGGCTTCCCGGCCTTATACTCGGTATGGGCATCCCGCGCCTGCACACCACATGGTTTGCTACGAAGGTTGATGTTTTCGACATCCCGATGAGCGTGGTGAAACCGGAAACAAAAGGCAAGAAGATGACGCGCACGGCGCTGATGAAACACCTCGGCGACATCCTCCGCGAATGGGGCGTTTGGGGCAGCAAAATGGTGGTGAACTATACGATCTAATGCTCGCAGAAAATAAACGGAATTCACGCAAATGAAAAAAGGGGCTGTCTCAAAACTAAGAGACAGCCCTTTTTAGTTATTTGATAGCAACGGTAAGCCTTCTTAGCTTGGCGAGATCATTTTCCTAACTGCAGTATCCAGATCGTCTTGCCGGGAACTTTCCATTTTTCGTTGAGGTTGAAGACTTCGTCGGTCACAATGCTATGCGCGGTTTTGAAGCCGGTAACACGCTCCGTAAAATGTTGCGGATCGACGGGTTTCTCACTGTCGGCTGTGTTCATGATCACCATGACCGTGCCCGATGCATCGTAGCGGAAATAGGTGTATACACCGTCTGCCGGCAGGTATTGCATGAATTTGCCCGTCTTGATCGCGCCTGACTGTTTCCGGAATTGCGCGATGGTCTTCACCCAGTCGTGCATTCCGCGGGCGGGCGCCTCGAGGCCTTCACCGGTAAAAGCGTTTTGTTTGTCGCCCGCCCATCCGCCGGGGAAGTCGGCACGAACCAGCCCGTCCGGGTTCGATACACCTTTCATCAGCAACTCCGAGCCATAGTAGATCTGCGGGATGCCGCGCGTGGTGAGCAGCCAGCCATAGGCCATCTTCATCTTTGCCGGGTCTTCGCCGAAGGTGGAGAACGCGCGCGTCATGTCGTGGTTGTCGAGGAAGACCACGTTGTTCGATGCATCCTTGTAAAGGAAATCGTTGGCGAGCGTGGAATAGAGCCGGTTGACGCCTTCCGTCCAGCCAAAAGCCTGGTTCAACGCGGGCTGGATGCCGTAGTATAAGGTCTGGAAGTCGGTAGCACCCGTGAGGTTGCTCTTGTATTTTCCGTTGATGTTGTTGCGCACGAAATACGCCTGGTTGGCAACGCCGTGCACCCAGGTCTCACCAAAGATGGTCATTTTGGGATACTCCGCGTACAAGGCTGCGTTCCAGCGGTTCATGAACTCGAGGTTATTGTAGATATACGTATCCACGCGCCATCCGTCGACACCGAATTCCTCCACGCTCCAGAGCGCCTGCTGGATGAGGAAATTGGCTACGTAAGGATTGTCCTGGTTCATGTCGGGCATCTGCTGCGTGAACCACCCATCCTCCATGATCTTACGCTCTTTGGGCGCAACATATGGATCCATCAGTGTCTGATCTTTGTAGTTCGTTTGCTGGTACGAGGGCCACTGGTGCAGCCAGCTTTTCATCGGTGCGTCCTGCACAAAGAAGTTCCAAAGGCCGCTATGGTTTGGAACGGCATCCTGTATCAGCTTCATTCCGCGCGCGTGCAGCGAATCGCTCAGCCGCTTGTAAGCATCATTGCCTCCGTAGCGCAGGTCTACCTGGTAGTGGTTGGTGATGGCATAGCCGTGCTCGGTGCGGTTGGGCATGTCGTTTTCAAATACCGGAGTAAGCCAAACGGCCGTGGCACCAAGGTCCTGGATGTAACCGAGGTGGTTGATGACGCCCTGCAGGTCGCCGCCATGGCGGTGGTACATGGAATCGCGGTTGAGCGACTGATCGCGGTAGCCTTCGATGCGGTCGTTGCCGGGATCGCCGTTCGAAAAGCGATCCGGCATCAGGAAGTAAATAAGATCTTCAGAACGCACTCCCTGCGCATAGCGCGTGCCTTCGCCTGCGCGGCGCGGTTTGAGCTCGTAGTTGAACGAGCCTTTCGAGCTGCCCTTGCGCCAGTTGATCTTGACGGTGCCCGGCTTTGCGCCGGCTTTCACCACGAGGTCGAGAAAGGCGTAGTTGCTGTTCTCGGCAGGTGTAACTTTCTTCAGCTGCACCCGGCTGTCGGAAATGCTGAAGCTGTATTTGCCCGCATCCGTTCCGCGCAGCATCAGCTGCACGTTGGGGTTCTGCATGCCCACCCACCAGTTGGTTGGGTACACACCTTTGAGTTCGAGCGGTTGCGCAAAGGAAACGCCGCTGAATAACAGCAGCGTCCCACCAAGTAGTAATTTCTTGTTCATATTAAACGGGTCGATGTTCCAGAATTTCCATTTCGCTCACTTCGGGGTCGATCCCGCTGCCGCCCTTCTTCTCTTTGATCATAAAGAAGCAGATCATTGCGGCAACGATCATCAGCCCGCCACCTAACTGCACGGCGAGCAGCATGTCGTTGTTGAGCACGTTGTTCATCAGCCATTTGAAACCCAGCGATGCCATGATCTCCGGCAAAACGATGAAGAAGTTGAAGATACCCATGTAGATCCCGATCTTCTTGGGGGGCAACACGCCGCCCAGCATCGCGTAGGGCATCGAAAGGATCGAGGCCCAGGCAATGCCGACGCCCGTCATACACACATAAAGCATGTATTTATTGGTGACGAAGGCAACGCTGATGAGGCCCGCCGCACCGGCAAGCAGGCACAACGCGTGGGTTGTTTTACGTCCCAGCCGGTCTGCGATAGATGGTAGTATGAATGCAAACAGAAACGTAACAACGTTGTAGAACGCCAATGTAAGCCCGGCGAAATCCTTGCCGTCGCCAAAGGCGGTATCTGTTTCCGAAGTGGCGCCAAACACGTGGTATGCAACGGCGAGGGAATAATAAAACCACATAAGAAAAAGTCCAGGCCACGTGAAGAATTGCACGAGCGACACGGCGCGCATCCGCGCAGGCATGTTGCGGATGGCCGAAACGATCTCGTTCACACCACCGCCAAATCCTTTGTTGCTTTCCTGCACTTTGTCTTTGAAACCTACGTCGGCAGGCGGGTATTCCTTTGTAGAGAAAACGGTCCACAGCACTGCAGCGAGAAAGAAGAATGCGCCGATATAGAATGAATATTTCACGTTGTCGGCAATCACGCCGGCTTCGGCCGTGTTGGCCATGTTGAACCAGTTGCGGAGCACCCAGGGCAACGAAGAAGCAACGCTGCCGCCGAGGCCGATCATCAGGCTTTGCATTACAAAACCGCGATTGAGCTGGCTGTCGGGCAACTTGTCGGCTACGAAGGCGCGGAACGGCTCCATGGCCACGTTGCCAAATACGTCCATTACCCAAAGCAGGCCCGCGGCCATCCACAGCGTAGGGCTATGCGGCATCAGGATCAGCGCGATGGAACTCAGAATGGCGCCCACGAGAAAATAAGGTCGGCGGCGGCCCCACTTCGGATGCCAGGTGCGGTCGCTCATATAACCGATGATCGGTTGCACAAGCAGGCCGGTGAGCGGCGCGGCAAGAAACAGCAAAGGAATATCGTCGGCATTGGCACCAAGCACCTTGTAGATCGGGCCCATGTTGGCGCGCTGCAGGTCCCAGCCAAACTGGATACCAAAAAAGCCCACGCTCATGTTGATGATCTGGGTAAGAGAAAGACGGGGTTTGTGTGTTCCGGAGGCAATCGGTGTGTTGGCAGCCATAGCAATCAATCTTGATTGGCGAAAGTTAATAAGTAATCCGCAAGTATTGTGTTTTCAAGACACATTTAATGAGTAATGAGTAATGAGTAATGAGTGAGGGCAGCTGCTCTAACAAGAAAAATGCCCCAACAACCGGGGCACTCTCATTACTGATTATTCATTTCTGATTCCCGGTCTCACGCGCCCAGTGTAAAGCCGTTGGGCAGCACCGAGCCTTTCTTGATCACTACGATGCCATCCTTAATGGTGTACAGTGGGTGGTCTCCGTCTTCCAGGTGCGTGCCGCCAATGATGCGCACATCGTCGCCGATGCGGATGTCCTTGTCGATGATCGCATTTTGAATATGGCAGCGCGCACCGATGCCGAGCACGGGAAGGCCGTGCTGCTGGTCGTTTGCGATATCCTCGAGGGTTTCGAAATAGTCGTTGCCCATCAGGTAAGAGCCGATGATGGTGCTGTCGTGACCGATACGCGAACGAATGCCCACGATGGAATTTTCGATGTGCGCGGCATTGATGATCGAGCCTTCGGCGATCAGCGTTTTATCGAGCTTCGTGCCGCTGATCTTTGCTGGCGGAAGCATGCGCGCACGCGTGTAAATGGCCTTCGAATTATCAAAGAGATTGAACGCCGGGATCTCGTCGGTGAGGGCGAGGTTGGCCTCGTAAAATGCCCGGATATTGCCGATGTCTTCCCAATAACCTTCGTATTGGAACGATGCCACGCGGTACTTATTGATGGAGTCGGGAATGATGTTCTTGCCGAAGTCGGCCGACTCGGCGTGTTCCTTTTCCAGCAGGTCGAAGAGCAGGTTGCGGTTGAAGATGTAGATGCCCATCGATGCGAGGTATTGGCGGCCTTTGCTGCGCATCTCATCGCCGGTGTCGGATACCCATTCTTCAATGCCGGTCTTCGGCTTTTCGATGAAAGATGTGATGAGCCCCTCCTCGCTCGACTTGAGAATACCGAACTCGGAAGCTTCCTTCGCCGTTACCGGGATGGTGGCAATGGTGATGTCGGCATTGCGCGCCTTGTGCTCCTCGAGCATCCGCACGAAGTCGAGTTGGTATAGTTGGTCGCCCGAAAGAATAAGCACGTATTCGGCAGGGAATGGCCGCAGGTGGCGCAGGCCCTGGCGCACCGCATCCGCAGTACCCTGAAACCATGTGAAGTTGTCGGGCGTTTGCTCTGCTGCAAGTATGTCTACGAACGCGCTGCTGAACGCACTGAAGTGGTACGTGTTTTTAATATGCCGGTTGAGCGATGCGGAGTTATACATCGTGAGCACGAACATCCTGCTGATGCCCGAATTGAGGCAGTTGGAAATGGGAATGTCGACGAGGCGGTATTTACCGGCGATGGGTACGGCGGGCTTGGAGCGCGTAGCGGTGAGCGGGTACAAGCGGGTGCCGGCGCCTCCTCCTAAGATCACGGATAACATTTCTTTCATAGCCTGTCTTTATTTCTAATTGTTAAGTTAGGTGTTTTCAACCGCGTGCCGATTCGTAGAGCTCCTGGTATGCCTGTGCAGAAGCATTCCACGAAAAGTCGAGCCGCATCATATGGCTTTGCATCCATTGCAGCAGGTCCGTGCTGTCGTGGTAGAGGGCCAGGGCACGGCCAACGGAGTAAACGACATCGCTTACATCGGCATTGTCGAACCGAATGCCATAACCTTGCCATTCGCCAAAGTCGCGCACCGTGTCGCGCAGTCCGCCCGTGCTGCGCACCATCGGCACCGTGCCATAGCGCAGTGCATACATCTGGTTGAGGCCGCAAGGCTCCACGCGGCTCGGCATCAGCAGGAAGTCGGCGCCCGCATACATCAGGTGGCTCAGCGTTTCATTGTACCCGATGAACACGTTCACATAACCCTGGAACTGGTACTTCAGCGTTTCGAGCGAGGTTTCCACGGCGGGGTCGCCGGAGCCAAGCACGAGAAACTGCGCGCTGCCGTGGTGCTGGTAGATGGATTGGCGAATGGCTTCAGGCAGTATGTCGGCGGCCTTCTCTCCTACCAGGCGGCCAATGAAAACAAACAGCGGTTTCTCTTTGTCGAGGCCGAAGCGCTCGCAGAGTTCCTTCTTGTTTTTTCGTTTGCCTTCACGCACGTCCTTGTGGCTGTAGTTCTTCACCAGCATCGGGTCGGTGGCCGGGTCCCACACTTCGGTGTCGATGCCGTTGAGGATGCCTGCGCATTTGCCCCGTTCGTAATTCATCAGCGCCTCGAGTCCGTTGGCGGACTGCCGCAGTTCCTCCATATACGAAGGGCTGACCGTGGTGACGCGCCAGGCGCAGCGCACAGCCGATGCCAGCGGGTTGATGGTATTTTCCCAATCGAGCAGGCCCCACTTCCAATTGTCGTATGCCGGAATGAGATTGACCCGGTCCCAACCCATCCAGCCCTGGTATTGGGCGTTGTGGATGGTGAACACCGTTGGTATGTGCGCCAGCCGCTGAAATGCGAAGCAGTGCTGGAGCATGAAAGGCACGAGGCCCGTATGGTGGTCGTGGCAATGAATAACGTCGGGCTGATGCTCCCACTTGCTCAGCCAGTCGCACACAGCGATCTGAAAGGCAACGAACCGGTCGGTGTCGTCGTCGTAGCCGTACACCTTTTCCCGGTCAAGGAGGCCGTTGATGTCTACGAGATACAGGTCGAAGCCAAGCTTGTTGGTTTTCTCCTTGATAATGGCATAGTTGAAATACTGCGCTCCGAGAAATTGACCTCCTTCGTGCACCAGCTCGAAATCGTTATCGTACAAGAACTTCGTGCGGTACATGGGCATCACCACTTTGGCCACGTTGCCGAGCGCCACCTGGTATTTGGGCAGCGCGCCCACCACATCTCCCAACCCGCCGGCTTTGGCCACGGGATAACATTCTGCCGATATATGAATCACCTCCATGCTTGTGTGTTGACTGCGTCAAATTAAGAAGCTTTCGTTCCACTATGCCCGCTGCTTTGAAAATCTTTTTATCAACAGCGTATACCCGTCCGGCCGCCCAATTCAATTTGTAGTTATTTTGGCGTTCAATACCCCCGCCAGGATCACCAAAAAAATAACGAAAGCAAGCAATTATGGCTACTGCAATGAACAGCTCGGGCACCTCTGTGCAGGGATCCTCCGCAACCAACTACGGGGCACTAAGCACCCTCGTAACCGTTTTTTTCTTCTGGGGCTTCATCGCTGCCGGCAACAGCGTATTCATCCCTTTTTGCAAACACTACTTCGCGCTCGACCAGTTCCAGAGCCAGCTGGTAGACTTCGCGTTCTACCTTGCTTACTACATCGGCGCGCTGCTCCTCTTTATCTTCGGCACGTTCCAGGGCCGCGACCAGGTGGGGCGCTGGGGTTATAAGCGGAGTATCGTTTACGGACTTTTGTTCTCCGCGTTAGGCGCCATCGCGATGATACTGGCCGTGCGCGGCAACACCTTCGCGGGCATGCTGGTGGGACTGTTCATCGTTGCGCTCGGCTTCTCGCTGCAGCAAACCGCGGCACAGCCTTTCGCCATTTCGCTGGGCGACCCGGCCACCGGCACCAGCCGTGTAAACCTCGGCGGCGGCATCAACTCGTTCGGCACCATGATCGGACCCATCATCGTTGCGTACGTGCTTTTCAGCACCACCAAGGCGTTCAACGACAAGATGATCCAGTCGCTCGGCCTCGATAAGGTGATCATGCTGTATGCCGGCGTGGGCGTTCTGTTCATCGCGGCAGCGGCGCTCTTCTTCTTTTCGAAGAAAGTTCCCGACGGCGTTTCATTGGAAAAGACCGAGCGTGCATCGAAGGCGCTCACTACGCTGCTGCTCATCACCGTATTACTCATTGCATTGTTTGCGCCGGTCTTTGCATCGTATCGCAGCGACGAACAAAAGCGCATCGACGAAGTAGCTGCTTCCATCGAGCCGCAAATGGCCGTCCACGATTCGCTCCAGCACCTGAAGGCTCCAACGCCTGCCGACGAAGCACAGGTGGGCGTTATAGAGGCGCAAACGAAACCGCAGACCGACGAGATCAACAGCCTCCGCAAGCCGCTGGAAGAAAGCCGGATGAAATACCTGTTCGGTGCGCTCATCGTTGTGGTGGGCGGTCTCCTCATTGCCAACAGCGCCGCACGGCGCAAGCCTGCTGGCTGGGGCGCCATGCAATACCCGCAACTGGTGCTCGGTATGCTTGCCATCTTCGTATACGTGGGTGTGGAAGTGACCACGGTGAGCAACCTCGGAGAGCTGCTGAAGCAGAAAGCATTTGGCGGGCTCCAGTCTTCGGAAGTGGCTCCTTATGTAACCATGTATTGGGGCGGACTGATGATCGGGCGCTGGACCGGCGCCATTTCGGTGTTCAACATCACTGCGTCAACGAAACGGATGCTGATGTTCTTAGTGCCGCTGCTCGCGTTCGCGATCATACTCGCGGTTATTTATCTCTCCGGGTATGACGTGTCGGTATTCAAGTTCTTCATCCTTTGCGTGCTGGTGCAGATGGCTGGCTTCTATCTATCGAAAGACCGCCCTGCGCAAACGCTTTTGATCTTTTCCGCACTCGGCCTGGTGGCGATGCTGATCGGCATCTTCAGCACCGGCCAAACGGCGATCTATGCATTCCTGAGCGGAGGACTGTTTTGCTCCATCATGTGGCCGGCCATCTTCACGCTTTCCATCGCAGGGCTCGGTCGCTATACCACGCAGGGATCGGCTTTTCTCATCATGATGATCCTCGGTGGCGGCATCATCCCTCCCATCCAGGGCAAGCTGGCCGACTTCATCCAGAGCCGGTCTGCAGAGGCGGGTTATGGCATTCACCAATCGTATTGGGTGCCCGTGTTGTGCTTTGCCTACCTTGCGTTCTTTGCTTTTGCCGTACGGGGCATCCTGCGCCGGCAAGGCATTGACTACGAGCGGCAGGCCGGCGACGACACCGTGGCAACTGTCCCCGAAGTGAGCACGGAAGTATAATACCAACCCTTATCAAACTACCATGGACCTATCTCAGGAAATAGCGATCGGCATCGACATCGGCGGCACCAACACGAAGTGGGGACTAGTGAACCACCGCGGTGAGATCGTGCGCAAGGGCGAGCTGCGCACGGACGCATACGAAGATGTGAACGACTTCATCGGCGCCTTACACCAAACGCTGCAGCCTATCATTGCCGAAGAAAGCAAAGGCCAGCTTGTGAAAGGCATCGGCGTGGGCGCGCCCAACGGCAACTATTATAAAGGAACCATCGAGTATGCGCCCAACCTGCATTGGAAGGGCGTCATTCCACTCACACAGCTGATGACCGAGCGCTTCGGCGTGCCCTGCTCGCTTACCAACGATGCCAATGCGGCCGCGGTTGGCGAAATGATGTACGGCGCCGCGCGCGGCATGAAAGACTTCATCATGATTACGCTCGGCACGGGCGTGGGCTCGGGCATCGTGGCCAATGGCCAGCTGATACTCGGGCACGACGGCTTCGCGGGCGAGCTCGGACATACCTGCATCCGTCCCGGCGGCCGCCTTCACTGGGGCACAGGCCTGCGCGGCTCGCTCGAAGCGTATTGCTCGGCAACCGGCATCGTGCTTACGGCCAGGGAGCTGATGGAACAATCGGATGAACCCAGCGCCCTCCGCAAAGTCAGCGGCGATGGCCTCAACTCGCGGAAGATCTTCGAACTGGCCGAAGCAGGGGATGCGCTTGCCGCAGAAGTTTACCGCTTCACCGGCCAGGTGCTGGGTGAGGCGCTGGCCAACTTCGTGATGTTCTCATCACCCGAGGCCATCATCCTTTTCGGCGGTGTCATCAAGGCCGGCGACCTGCTGATGAATCCCACACGCGAACACATGGAGGCCAACCTCCTGCCCATTTTCCGCGACAAAGTGAAGCTCGTATTCAGCGAGCTCAAAGAAGCCGATGCCGCGATATTGGGGGCGAGTGCGTTGGTGTGGGAGATCAAGGACTAGTTTACAGTTTACAGTTTTCAGTTTCGAGTTGGCATAAGCCATATGGAAAAGGAGGCTGCTCATCGAGCAGCCTCCTTTTTAGGTTCAGACCTTACTATAAAACTGTACACTGAAAACTTCTAACTCCTCGCAAGCTCCCACTCCTTCCGTCCCAAACCTGCAAAAACGTGCCGCTCGCTGTGGTAGGAAGAGCGAACCAAGGGGCCGCTTTCTACGTAGTCGAGGCCCATCTCGTAACCGGCGTCTCGGTATTCGGCAAATTCGTCGGGATGCACGAAGCGCTCAACGGGAAGGTGTTTGCGGGTAGGCTGGAGATACTGGCCAATGGTTACCACGTCGCAGCCGGCGTCGCGCAGGTCGCGCATCGTTTGCAATACTTCTTCTTTCGTTTCGCCGAGGCCAAGCATGATGCCGCTCTTGGTGCGGATGCCACCTGCCTTAAGGGTGCTGATCACTTCCATGGAGCGCCAGTATTTGGCCTGGATGCGCACCTGGCGGGTGAGGCGTTCTACCGTTTCGATATTGTGCGAGATCACCTCGGGTGCCGCGTCGATGAGGCGCTGGATGTCGTCTTTCTTTCCTTTGAAATCCGGGATGAGCGTCTCAAGGGTCGTATCGGGGTTGAGCGACTTAACGGCTTTGATGGTGTTGTGCCAGATGGTGGAACCGCCATCTTTCAGCTCGTCGCGGTCTACCGATGTGATCACGGCGTGCTTCACTTTCATGAGGTGGATGGCCTCGGCTACGCGTTGCGGCTCATCCCAGTCGAGCTCGGGTGGACGCCCCGTGGCTACGGCGCAAAATCCGCAGCTGCGCGTGCACACGTTTCCAAGGATCATGAATGTGGCTGTTCCGGCGCCCCAGCACTCGCCCATGTTGGGACAATTGCCGCTTTCACAGATGGTGTGCAGCTTGTGCGTGTCCACCAGCCCGCGCACGTGCTTATAATTTTCGCCGATCGGGAGCTTAACACGCAGCCAGTCGGGCTTGGCCCTTTTCACAGGTTGATCACTAACCGAATTACACGACATGGTGCAAAAATACGATAATGCCCGGTTTGCCGGGATGCGGGCTACCCTTTCCTGCCGCCGAACACGTAGGCAACGTGCAGCTGGAGAAACAGCTTCTTTGGATCGTTGTAAACCAGCTGCTCGATGCCCTGGCCATATCCTTCGAGGCTAAAGCCGATCTGAACCGCCTGCATCCGCTCGTTGTAGCGGTTGAAGTCGAAGCGGAGCCCAAACTTGAGGTAAGCGCCCGGGCGCACCTGCAGTTCATTCCAGCCCTTGCCGATGCCCGATGAACCGAGAATGGGCGAGCTGCTGATGCCGAGGAATTTCAGGGAGTCGGCGCTCTCGTATTTAACGGCCCGCTTGTCGGGGCCTTCCTGGATGTCGATGTAATAAGGACGCAGCAGGCCCAGCGAAAGTCCGCCCTGCCCGAAGGCGATGACGGCCACGCCGTTCTTGTTGCCCTTCTGACCCAGGATGTACTCGCGGCCGAAGCCCAGTTTTACCTGGTAGAAGTTATTGATCTTACCGTAGATATACGAGTTGTTGAACGTGCCGTTGTTGTTGCTTCCCTTTTCTTCTTTCGGGTGCTTCACCTCGGTGAGCTCCATCGCATACACGTTCGTCCAACGTGGTGTTTTGCGTCGCCCGATCTCGAGAAAAAGGCCGTAGCCGTTGCTCCGCAGCTGCAAGCCGAAGGCCGTTTGCTTGCGGTAGATGAGCACACCTTCCTCTTCCTGCTTGATGAGGGCGTCGATCTTCTTGTTTTTCTCGGTGCGTTTCTCTTTGCGCTGCGATTGCTGGGCATTGCCCTCGAAAGCAAGCAGCACCAGGCATAGTACGGGAATCAGTTTTTTCACGATCGTCAAACGGTTGTAAGCGTAAATTTATGCACAAATCAACACAAAAAGCTATGACGTCGACGGTTCGTTACGAAGGAGCCCTGCGCACCACCTGCACGCATCTCCAATCGGGCTCCGCGTTTGAGACGGATGCGCCCGTAGACAACCACGGATTGGGCGAACGCTTCTCGCCTACCGACCTGATGGCAACTTCGCTTGCCACCTGCATGGCCACCGTCATGGGCATCAAGGCGCGCACCATGGGCTTCGACCTCGACGGCCTCACCGTTGACGTGGAGAAGATCATGAAGGCCGAGCCGCGCCGCGTCGGAGGCATCAACCTCACCTTTCGCATTCCCGAAAGCCTGCAGTCGCTGGATGCCAAATGGCGCGACATCCTCAAGCACACCGGCAACACCTGTCCCGTTGCCCATAGCCTTCACCCCGACCTCGAAGTAAAGGTTGATTGGGGTGCGTGGAGCTAATCCGATCTAAGTGCGCATTGCAACCGGAACGTCGCGTTTCAACAATGCACAACCTACGGCACAATCCAGACAGCGCTTTTCGCGGCAATAATTCTTTTCGAGGTAGAGCAAAGCCTGTCCGTCGGCCGCACCCGTTGCACTGATGCCGGCAGCAGCAAAGCGACGCAGCACCTTATTGTCTTCAACAGTCAGTCCGCGCATCCAGTGAAGTGCGCGCTCTTTCAATTCGGGCTTGCCTTGCAGGTGCCCGTAAGCAAAAAGCACGGGGATCAGCGTGTTGAGAAAAAGGCTTTCCACAAACGCGTCTCCGGGCTTTTTTGGAGCATAAGCGGAGGTTTCATCAAAGCGATAATGATAGTGCCAATAGTCGTTGGCAGTAACGGCAAACCACTCGCGAACTTCACTAGGGTCCCCGGCTTCGAGCAGGCGGGGGAACAAATGCTCCTGTGCTTGCCACAGAGCCGCGAGCTGTGCCAGCCGCACCGTTGGAAACGCGGGCGGACGCATCCTTAAAAAATGAACCGCCCGGTGCACTTGCGTCAATGGATGCAGCTTTTGCAGGTAGCGATATTCGCGCTGCAGCATCAGCGGATAATCTTCCTGCAGGTGCCCGTGGAGCAGGTTTGCCTGTCCCAGCAGGAGTGCTTCCAACGCATGAATGCTCCCACGATAGCGAAGCAGCAGCGTTGCGGGCAGAGTGCGCGCCACTTCCTCAAAGGCATCGCTGTTGACGGTCATCCCGAAGTTGCGCGCCAGCATCCACCAGAACACTTCCTCCCAGTCGTTGCGTGCCTCGGCAAGCAGCTTTTCGATGCGTGCTGTTTTTTCAAGAAGACGCTCTACCAGCAACCGGTCCTTCCATGCCGTCCACACAAGAGCGGGCACCAGAAGCACTTCTTTCTCGCAGGGAATAAAGCCCTCCTGCTGCAGCAATTGCTCGTAGTGTTCGAGGAGCAACGTCGATACGTGCGGTTGCAATTCGAGCACGGGCAAGGTAGGATCTGCCGTGGCGCGATCGTGCTCATACACCACGTGCAGGATCACGTTGCGGTAATTCGGGTCGGCGCTGTGCTTGTGCCTGTCCCAGTCGGAAGTGCGGAGGTGTAGTTCTACGGATCCTGCCAGGAGTGCCGGCCCGATGCGGATCCGCGCTTCCATGAAGTCGGGACCCTCGTTCTGGTTGTAGCGTCCGCGGTCGATGATCTGCACGGGTTCGCCGGCGTCGGTGCACAAGGGCCCTGCGCTGAAATACCCGAATTGCCACAGAAAGTGGAAGAGTCGTTCGGTCATATGATGGTGCTTTGGTACTCAGAACGAGCTGAGTGCCTGCACCACGCGGCTTACCGGCAGCCCCATCACGTTGTAGAAGTCGCCCCGGATCGACTTGATGCCCACCACGCCGATCCATTCCTGGATGGCATAGGCGCCGGCCTTGTCGTACGGGCGGTACTTGTCTACGTAGAAGCGCGCCATTTCTTCCGTCACCGGGTGAAATTCCACTTCCGTGACATCGTGAAAGAGCAGTTGCTGTTCATCGCGGCGCAGCGCCACACCCGTGATCACACGATGCGTGCGTGCGCTGAGGCGGAGCAGCGTAGCGATCGCTTCTTCCCTGCCGGCAGGCTTGCCAATGATGTCGTCGTCAAGCACCACGATGGTGTCGGCGGCGATCACCGTTTGCCCGGGCACGGTGGGCGCGATGGCTGCGGCCTTGTCGCGCGCGATGTGCTCGGCTACCTCCGCCGGCGCCAGTCCCGGGGGAAAGCTCTCGTCGGTATTGGCCACGCGGATGTCGAAAGGAATCTCTGCCCATTCGAGCAGCTGTTTGCGGCGGGGACTTTGCGAGGCCAGGATGTAGCGTTCGGTCATATTCAAAAATACACCCGGAAGAACAGCATCGAAAGTATCCCTGCCAGCATGATCCATTTCGCCAGGCGGCTCAGGTTGCTAAAGTCCGAAGTGCCCGTGGCTTTGAGATGGGAAAAGAACAGGTAAATCAGGGGAAAAATCACGCAGATTACGGAGAAAATCACCGCGGCCCACCAGCGGAATTGCAGTACATAGAGCTGCAGCACGATGAGCGCTCCCAGCAACACGACGATCCATACCGTTGTATAAATCTTCGTAGCGATAAGGCCGGTAACGATGGGAAGCGTGCGGCAGCCATAGCGCCGGTCGCCTTCCATGTCTTCCACGTCTTTGATCGCTTCGCGAATGAGCGAAAGCACGAACGCGAACCCTGCATAAAGGAACGCGATGCGGAAGTACTTGATGGTTGCAACATCCTGCCCTGCACCAAATGCGCCGCGGAACGGCACCTGCGCAAAAAACAGGATGAGGATCGTCCAGGCTGTCAGCGCCGAAATAAGCACGTTGCCGATCAGCAGTTTTTTCTTGAGCGAGGTGGAGTAGAGCCAGAGCAACAGTATAACTACGGCATTGGCTATAATCAGGTAGCTTTTGTGAAAGCCTACTGCAAACACCGTTGCCAGCAACCCCATCGTGCTCAGCGCCCAGTGCCAGAAGATGGCCCAACGCCGCGAGATGATGCGGTTGATGACGTTCTTCTCGGGCTTGTTTACGAGGTCGATGTTGAGGTCGAAGTAATCGTTGATAACATACCCGCCGGCAGCGATGAGCACCGATGCCGCGATGAGCCAGGCGAGCCGCACCGGTGGCACCTCGGGATGATACAAGGGAACAAAAACACAGAAATAGAAAAGCAGCTGCGTCAGCACGATGAAGAGCAGGTTGGTCCAGCGTACCAGCTTGAAGAACGCAGCGATGGATCTCATCTCATTTATTTGGAAGTGAGACCTGCCTCGTAGTGCCAGTGCCCGTTTTGACGCAATACCTTTTCAATCACATCCCGCACGCACCCCGCTCCACCATTCACAGTGGAAATATAGCGGCTTGCTTCTTTCACTTCCTGAACCGCGTCGGCAGGGCAACAAGGCAAACCGACAACAGAAAGCGCCGGAAGGTCCGGAAGGTCATCACCCATAAAGACCGCCGTTTGCAGGTCCAGTTGTTCTTCTTCGGCAAACCGTTGCAGGAAGCCGCGCTTGTCTTTGACGGCCGTGAAGATATCGGTCAGTCCAAGGTATTGAAGGCGCTCTACCACCGGCGCCGAGTAAGCACCGGAAACGATCACCACGCGATAACCGTTGCGCAAGGCGAGCTGCAATGCCAGTCCATCCTTGATGCTCATCCTGCGCGCCTGCACGCCATTTTCCAACAGCAACACCATGCTGTCGGTGAGCACGCCATCCACATCGAAGATGAAGGTGCGTGTGGATTTGAATTGGTCGAGCAGTTCCATAAAGTCTGATCTCTGATGTCTGACGTCTGATTTCAGGACTGTCTTATTACGTCAGACATCCCACATCCTACATCAGCGATTTTACTTTTGATTGTCCCGCCACTCGTACACCCATTCGCTTTGGATGCGCTCGAGGTGGCCCTCATTCGATTCTTCGCGGGTGCCCACGAAGCCGGAAAGACTCAACACCCATTCGAGTAGGTCGGTGAAGCGGATGCGGTAGATCTTGCTTTCGGAGAAATCGTCACCGAACTTTTCGTAAAGCTTCAGGGCGATGTCTTCGTAGTCGTTCCAGTGAATAGGAGGCTCAAAATGGCTCATAGCGTAAAATGAAAATAGCGATTGCAATTGGTTATTCGCCGAGGAACTGAGTTTGGTCCGGGAGCGTCACTTCCACGTTGCCGTCGCCATCGAGCAGCAGGCACTGGCAGCCCAGGCGCGAGCTGAGGCGCGGGTTGACGGCGCGGTCGATGAAGTCCTCTTCCTTGTCGGTCAGTTCCTCCAGGTGATCTTCTCCTTTGTTCACGTAAAGGTGACAGGTGCTGCAGGCGCAAACGCCGCCGCAGTTATGGTGCAGGTCAATATCGTTCATCAGGGCCACTTCAAGCAGGCTGTAACCGGGCTGGATGTTTTCCAGCGTCACCGGTTGAAGGCCCGACTGCTCGAAGTTGAATTTGATCGTGTACATCAGTCGTTCGTTTCGGCCGCAAAAGTACGCCGGTCGGGTCGGAAAAGGCAAAGTCAAAATTCAAAAGTCAAAACCGACCTACACGCTGCTCTTTTCCTGGATGCTTTGGGTGAACAGATCGTACAACGACAGAAGCCTTGGTTCACCGGCGAGCAGCCTGCGGTGGCGTTCGATAGTGACGTCATCATGCCGAAGCGCGGGCCCGGTCTGGCTTTCGCGCGGCGGCAGCTCCTGCACCCGCTCGGCAGTTTCGCGGATGAGCGGCAACAGCATTCGGAAATCGAGGTCCTGCCGGCGGCACCAGTCTTCCATCAACGCATAAATATGGTTCACGAAATTGTTGCAGAACACCGCGGCCAGGTGCAGGCGCAAACGCGCGGCGTCGTCGGCCGTGGCCACCTGGCTGGTGATGGTTTGGGCCAGCTCTTCCAGCTGGTGCAGCGTGAGCGCGTCGCCGGCGTCGATCAGCACTGGGATGTCGGGCAGGCGCTCACTGCTTTTGCGCAGGCTTTGGAGCGGATAGAACACACCCCAGTGTGGCGCGGCGCCCCGCAGCGTGTCGAGCGGAACGGAAGCAGCGGTATGTACCACCGTTCCTGCCGGAAGGTCGAGCTCGCGCCGCACTTCTTCGATGGCCAGGTCGGAAATGGCCAGCAGGTAGAGGTCGGCGCTGCGGTCCACGATCGTCCAGTGGTTCACCGATACCGAATCGAGCTCGTAGGCGAGCGCCGACGCGGCGGCGGCATCGCGGCCAAACACCTGAACGATGTGGTGCCCCGCGTTTCGAAGTTTGCGACCCAGGATGCTTGCCGTGTTGCCGGTACCGATGATGACGATGCGCATGCTGCGAAGTTCCACCTTTCTGTGCTTAGTTTTGAACCCGAACTTCGCCCATGTCATTCAAAAAACGTCTGGCCCTCTCTTTCATACGCACCAGGTTCGGCCTCCTGCACTTTTTTTCACCGCGGAAAGCCGTGGAGGCCGCCTTCCACCTGTTTACCACGCCGCAATACCGCAACCGCAAGGAGCTTCCTGCATTATACGAGGCTGCCGAGTCGCTGCAGTTCCGCTTCCAGGAATTCGACATACAGGGTTATCGCTGGAATGCCGCTGCTCCGCGGCGCGTGCTTGTGCTGCATGGCTTCGAGTCGAGCTTCGTCAACTTCGAGCAATATGTTCAACCGCTGGTAGACCGTGGCTTCTGCGTGCTGGGCTTCGATGCGCCTGCCCACGGCCGTAGCTCGGGGCACCAGATGAACGTACGTATATATATGGAGTTCATCGAAGCCATCCGCGACCGGTTCGGACCGATCGATCGCTTCATGGGGCACTCGCTGGGCGGACTCTCGCTCTGCCTCGCTCTCGAAGAACAAGGACATACCGAAGGAGCGCGCGCCGTGCTCATTGCGGCGGCTACCGAAACGCGCACCGCCATCGACATGTATTTCAACATCGTGCGCCTCCCCCGCGCTATGCGCCCGGCCTTCGACCAGTTTATCGCCGACCGCGGCGGCCACCCGGTTGAGTGGTTTTCGGTGGCGCGGGCTATCCGCAACCTGCCCATACCGATCCTGTGGGTGCACGATGAAGACGACGAGCTCACGCCGCTTTCCGACGTAGAGCCTGTGCGCCGGGCAGGCCTTCCCAATGTGCAGTTCGTCATCACCAAAGGCCTCGGCCACCGCCGGATCTACCGCGACGGCGGCGTGGCGCAGAAGGTTATCGACTTCCTGAGTGCCGGCTGATCCTTCCCGGCATCGGTCGTGGACGATTGACGATTCAAGTTTCCCGACTACTTTTAGCGAATGGAGAAACTCTACACCTACCTCGCCCTCGGCGATTCTTATACAATCGGCGAGTCGGTAGCCATCCCTGAAAGCTTTCCCTACCAGGCCGTGCAGCGCCTGCGGGGCGACAAAAAGCACATCGCACCGCCGGAGATCATCGCACGCACCGGGTGGACCACCGACGAATTGCAGGCCGCCCTCACGGACTATACCTTCCTGAAGCAATACGATTTTGTTAGTCTCCTGATCGGTGTCAACAATCAATACCGCGGACGTGCGGTAGAGGACTTTACACCGGAATGCAGCGCGCTCCTCGAGCGGGCGGTGGCGCTGGCGGGCGGGAAAGCAGAAAACGTTTTCGTCTTTTCGATTCCCGACTACGGCGTCACTCCTTTTGCACGCGAAAAGAGCCTCGATGCGGTGAAGATCGCCACCGACATCGACCAGTTCAACGCAGCTGCGCGCGGGCTGGCGGCGCAATATGGCGCGCACTTCATCGACATCACCGAAGGCACGCGCGAAGCGGGCCGCGACCCTTCCTTGCTGGCTGCAGATGCGCTGCATCCGTCGGGCAAAGAATACGCGCGCTGGGCCATCCGCCTCGCCGAAACGATCGCCCTCCAACTGAAGTAACCCTTGCGTCAGGCCCGGCCGCAGGAAAAGCTGCTAAAAGAAAATGTCCTAATCTTGCTGAAATTCCCGTTGGCTGACCAGAAAACAACGGACCCTGATGACGTATGGCGAAGAACCTTTTAATTGTGGAGTCTCCTGCTAAGGCAAAGACCATTGAAAAGATCCTGGGAAAGGACTTCGAGGTGAAGAGCTGCTATGGCCATATCCGTGACCTCGAGAAGGGCGATATGGGCATCGATGTGCAGAACGGATTCCGTCCCCACTATAAAATTTCCGACGACAAGCAGAAAGTCGTTTCCGAACTGAAGTCCCTCGCGCGTAAGAGCGGCGAGGTTTGGCTCGCAACGGATGAGGACCGTGAAGGAGAAGCCATTTCGTGGCACCTTTGCGAAGTGCTCGGCCTCGATCCGCTGACTACCAAGCGCATCGTGTTCCACGAAATCACGAAGCCCGCCATCCTCGGCGCGGTAGAAAACCCGCGTACCGTGAACATGGACCTCGTGAACGCGCAGCAGGCCCGCCGGGTGCTCGATCGCATCGTTGGTTTCGAGCTCAGCCCCGTGTTGTGGCGCAAGATGAGCATGAAGAACAACCTCTCCGCCGGCCGCGTGCAGAGTGTTGCGGTGCGGATCATCGTGGAGCGCGAACGCGAGATCAACGCTTTCAGCAGCCAGAGCTCCTTCAAGCTGGAAGCGCTGTTCACTGCCGATGATGCCGGCGGCCGCCCCGTGACCTTCAAGGCGGAAGGCAACAAGTTCAGCAAAGCCGAAGACGCAGAAGCTTTCCTGGAAAGCTGCAAGGGCGCCAACTATACCGTAAAAGATATACAGGTGAAACCCACGCGCCGCTCGCCTGCTGCGCCCTTCACCACCTCCACGCTGCAGCAGGAAGCAAGCCGCAAGCTGGGGTACGGCGTTGCGCGCACGATGCTGCTGGCACAGAAGCTTTATGAAAGCGGTCTCATCACCTATATGCGTACCGACAGTGTCAACCTGAGTGATACTGCGCGGGGAGATATCCAGGGTGCCGTCAACAGCATGTACGGCGACCGCTACCACCAGCATCGCAAATACAAGAACAAGAACGAGTCGGCACAGGAAGCGCACGAAGCCATCCGACCCACGTACATGCAGCAAACCACCATCGACGACCCGGATACGCGTCGCCTTTATGAGCTGATCTGGAAGCGTACGATGGCCTCGCAGATGTCGGATGCGGAACTTGAAAAGACGATCGCCAAAATATCCATCTCCATCAATGGCGCTGAGCTGCAGGCAGAGGGTGAGGTGATGAAGTTCGAAGGCTTCATGAAAGTGTACCGCGAAAGCTCCGACGACGAAACGGAAGAAGAAGGTGCAGCCGAGGAGCAGAAGGAAGGCATGCTTCCGCCGCTCCGCCCGGGGCAGCAGCTTCCGATGAAGGCGATGAGCGCCATAGAGCGCTTTACGCGGCCGCAGCCACGCTACACGGAAGCATCGCTCGTAAAAAAACTTGAAGAGCTCGGCATCGGCCGTCCTTCCACCTACGCTCCCACTATTTCTACCATCCTCAAGCGGGGTTACGTGGAGAAGCGCGATAAAGATGGCGTGCGCCGCGAGTTCCGCGTGCTCACACTCCGCGACGACGTCATCACAAAACGCAGCGACAGTGAAAATACAGGTGCCGAAAAAAGCAAGCTATTCCCTACCGACCTCGGTATGGTGGTGACCGACTTCCTGAAGCAATACTTCGACGACATCATGGATTACGGCTTTACCGCCCGCATCGAAGAAGAGTTCGACGAAGTGGCGCAAGGCAAGTTGCAGTGGAACAAGATGATCGGCGCCTTCTATAGCCCGTTCAAGAAGGATGTAGACAAGACCATTGAAACTGCGGAACGCATTTCTGGCGAGCGCGAGCTCGGCAACGACCCCGTGACCGGCAAGCAGATCATCGCGCGCATGGGCCGTTTTGGTCCGATGGTGCAGATCGGCAAGACCGACGACGAGGAAAAGCCCCGCTACGCGAAGCTGAAACAAAATCAAAGCATCGAAACGATCTCGCTTGCGGAAGCGCTGGAACTGTTTCAGCTGCCGAAGACGCTGGGCGAATACCAGGGCCAGGAAGTATCCGTCAACAGCGGGCGCTTCGGTCCGTATGTGAAATTCGGCGAGCAATTCGTTTCCATCCCCAAGGGCCACGACCCGATGGATGTGGATATGGATGCAGCCATCGCGCTCATCACACAAAAGCAGGAAGCGGATGCGCCCATCGGCCACTACCAGGAGCAACCGGTGACCAAAGGCAAAGGCCGTTTTGGTCCTTTCCTGAAGTGGGGCGATCTGTACATCAACGTGCCGAAGGCTTACGATTACGACAATCTCACGCAGCATGACATCAATGAACTCGTAGGCAAAAAGCTCGAGAAGGAATCGAATCGCTTCATCCAGCAATGGCCCGAAGAAAAGATCACCATCGAAAACGGCCGCTGGGGCCCGTTCATCCGCTTTGGCAAAAAGATGCTGAAGTTGAGCCGCAGTGCCGAAGGCGAAAAGCTGACGCCCGAGCAGGCAGCGCAGCTTCCACTCGATAATGTGAAGAAGATGATCGAGGAGCAGGTGCCGGATGCATTCACGAAGAAGGTGCGCGCGGCGGCATCGAAAGCGCCCGGGAAAAAAGCGGCTCCCAAAAAAGCGGCGGCGAAAAAAGCCGCACCTAAGAAAAAATAAGCAGAGAGGCCTTCGGGCCTCTTTTTTATGTTGAAAACAATCTGCGCCGCGTGGCTGCTCCTTACGTAAACTTGCAGGAACCCAACACGGCTTGGTATCATATTGGAAACAGTGCGTTTATGGAACAAACCAAGGAGATATATGCCCTTCTGAACCTGATCGAAGATCCCGATGAGGAAGTGTTCGGCGCCGTGTCGAGCCGCATCGTGGAGTTCGGCCGCCAGATCGTTCCCAACCTGGAAAATCTTTGGGAGAACACGGTTAGCGAGCAGGTGCAGAACCGCATTGAGATCCTGATCCATAAGCTGCACGTCACCGACCTGCGCGAAGACTTCCGTCAGTGGTCGCTTGCGGGCCACCACGACCTGATGGTGGGTGCCTTGCTCGCTGCAAAGTTCCAGTACCCCGATCTCACCACGGCCGCCATCGTGCAGGAAATTGAAAAGCTGCGACGCAACATATGGCTGGAGCTGAATAACTACCTCACGCCGCTCGAGCAGGTGCGTATCGTTACGGGCATTCTTTACGGCTACTTTGGGTTGAAGGGCACCGAGACGGCCTATACCGACGTCAACGAATTCCTGCTGCACAAAACGCTCGAAAGCCGCCGTGGCAACCAAGCGGGCAATGGCCTGCTTTACCTCATTCTTTGCGAGTTGCTCGACCTTCCGGTGCGCGCCATCGGCATTCCACGGCAGTTCATCCTCGCCTACTTCAAGCCTGGCTACAGCGCCGAAGATCTTGATCAGCCTATCAGCAAGATCGAGTTCTTCATTGACCCTACTTCGGGAATGGTGTTCACCCACAAAGACCTCGAGTTGTATTTCAAGCGCATCCAGGTGCCGGCTGTTCCCTCCTACTTCCGCCCTTCGCCCAATAAGCGCGTCATTCAAACGCTGCTGCTGGAAATGGCGAAGTGCTTCGACAACGAGAAGGAATACTATAAAAAAGACGAGCTCGACGAGTTGGCGGACCTGTTGGATTAAGTGAAGGGAGGAAGCAACGATTCACCGCGAAGCAGCGAAGACAAGAACATTCCACGCAACGTGCGTACTTCTTTATGGAAGCCTTTTTTGCTTCTTTCTTCGCGGTTAAAAACCTTCTTTATCTTTAAAATCTTATGTCGCTTATCACTTGGCAGGACTTTGAAAAAATCGATATCCGCACGGGCACCGTCGTGTCGGCGGAGGAGTTTGAAGGCGCACGCAAGCCTGCCTACAAGCTGCAGGTCGACTTCGGGCCTGAGCTGGGCGTGAAGCGCTCTTCGGCGCAGATAACAGCGCACTACAACCCGCTCGATCTGATCGGCACGCAGGTATTGGCGGTGGTAAACTTCCCTCCGAAGCAGATCGCAAATTTCTTTTCGGAATGCCTCGTGCTCGGCATCTACGACGATGCGGGCGACGTGGTGCTGCTGCAGCCCCGCACCGCGGTGTCCAACGGATCTAAAGTAGGATGATGCGCACTTGTATTTCTACACCCATCGGCTTCCTGCACATTTCATCCGAAGATGGAAAGATATCCGTCATTCATTTCAGTGATGAACCGCTTGAAGGCCGGTACGACAAAGCTCCGGAACTGGAAGCATGCATGCGGCAGCTCGAAGAATATTTTGCGGGCTCGCGAACCGTTTTCGATTTCCCGATGCAGCAGAATGGAACGGAGTTTCAGCAACGCGTGTGGCAAGGGTTGCTAGCCATTCCCTTCGGCCGCACACAGAGTTACATGGAGTTGTCCAAACGCCTGGGCGATGTCAAGGCCATCCGCGCCGTAGGCACTGCCAACGGCCGCAACAACCTCGCTATCGTAGTTCCCTGCCACCGCGTCATCGGCTCCGACCGCTCGCTAACCGGCTACGCCGGCGGACTCCACCGTAAGCAATGGCTACTGGCGCACGAGGCAAAATTTGCGCGCGGAGTCCAGACTTTGTTTTAGATGTGCCCGACGGGCAATGACACCAAAGGCGTCGCTCAAGCGACGCCTTTGGCTACTTTTTTCACTTCTGTGCACTTCAGCGCAGCTCTTCACTCGTAAACGCAAGCGGCAGCAAAGCCTTCGCATTGTCGATCACGTACACCACGCCGGTCATCCCGCCGAGGATCAGTTTGATGGGATGCCCGAGGCGCGACTCAAACTCCTGGAGCGACTGGCGGCAAATGCCACAGGGAGAGATCGGGTGATCGCTTTTATGGCCCTCTCCTTTGTAGCTGATCGCGATAACGTCCACCGGAACACGCGGGAACACGGATGATGCGGAGGCAAGCAGCACGCGCTCCGCGCACAGGCCTACGGGGAACGATGCATTCTCCTGGTTGGAGCCGGTAATGATCTCGCCATTGGCCAGGCGCGCAACTGCACCTACCTGGAAGTGCGAATAAGGTGCGTATGCATTGGCAGTCACCTCACGTGCTTCATTGAGCAACCATTGTTCCTGCTCGTCCAGTTCGTCGATGCTGTCGTATACCTTGTAGTTGAATTCGAATTTTGTTTCTTTCATGCTTTTTGTCGTTGGGTTCATAAACGCATTCTTGTTCACGTACGGAGACAAAAATGCCCCCCGATTCGCGGAGGGCAGTTAAAAATAAGAAATTCCGGGGAAATGCGCACGGAATTCACGGAACACACGGAATGCCTGCTTACTACCTTGGAAGAAATGCGCACGGAATGCTCGGAATACACGGAATGTGTAACTGCTTCCCGAAAAAAAGACGTTGCACTGCAACGTCTCTCGTTCTTTTTCCGTGATTTCCGTGGATTCCGTGCGCCTCACCTTACAATCCGGAAGATCCGGTTCCAGCGCGGGCCGCTATCATACGAGAACCAGATCATCCAGGCCTTGCCTACCACGCGGTCTTCGGGCACAAAGCCCCAGAAGCGGCTATCCTGCGACTCATGTCGGTTGTCACCCATCATCCAGTAGTAGTCCATTTTGAACGTATAGGTTGTAGTTTCCTTTCCGTTGACAAAGAACTTGCCGTTCTGCGTATAGAATTCGTTGTGCTCGTAGTTGCGGATGGCGCGCTCGTAAACACTATAGTTCTGCGCCGTGAGCTGGAGGGTAGCGCCCTTTTTCGGGATCCATAGCGGTCCGAAATAATCCACCGTCCACTTGTGCAGCGTGTCGTAGGGAAACAGGTTGTTGCCCCAATACGCCGGCTGCACATTTGCAGGATCTTCGAGCAGCGGGCGCAGGTTTTTAAATTGCGCATCGGCTTTCATATTCGCTACACCTTCGGCCGTCAGCATCATTTCGTATTGATTCTGGCCCTTCGGTTCGAACTGGCTGGGGTCGTTGATGTCGACATTGAAGCGGCGCTTCATCGTTTCCTCATCGAGTTGCTGTCCGGCCGTTTCCACCCGGTAGCGGATCTGCGATTGCGGTGGTGCTTCAGCGGGCTGGCCGTTGATGAACACTTGTCCGCCGCGCACTTCGAGCTGGTCGCCGGCAACACCCACGCAGCGCTTGATGTAGTTGTCCGACTTATCAATGGGATGCACCACGATCGGAAATTCCTCGCGGTTGGAAAGGATGTATTGCGCTTCCTGGCTGCCGCGCTCTGCCTGGCGCTTGATATCGTAATAGGGACGCAGCGACTGGAAGTCGGGGTGGTTGATGACGGTGTCGCCTGCTGGGAAGTTGAAGACCACTACATCGCCCCGCTTCACGGGCGATGCGAACCAACGCACATAAGGCAGCTGGATGAGCGTGCTGTAGGAGCGCGACTTCGTGCCGGGGATGTAGTTGTGCACGAAGGGAATGGAAAGCGGTGTATTTGGGAGACGCGGTCCGTAGCTGAACTTGCTCACGAACAGGAAGTCGTTCACGAGCAGCGTCTTTTCCATGGATCCGGAGGGAATGGTGTAGGCTTCAAAAACAAAAATGCGAATGAGCGTTGCCGCAACGATGGCAAACACGGCAGCATCCACCCACTCGCGCCAGCTGGGCTTCTTGTACATTTTAACGCGCTCCGGACCAATAAAGCGCGCGGCCTCATCGTTGGGTAAATACGAGATGTAACCTCCAAGCGTGAGTGCCGTAAGCGCGTGGCTGCCGAAGCTCCACTTGCCAAACACTTTCACGAATTCGATATAAATGCCGAGCGTGATGAACCAGCCAACAACGGGAATCAATTGCCAGAAGAACCAATGTTTCGGACGCTTTGCGATGTCGAGCATCACCCACGTGTTGTAAAAAGGAACAAGGCCTTTCCATCCGGGCTGGCCGGCTTTTGGAAAGAGGCGATGTAAACCGATGGCGGGAAGCAGGAAGATGAGAAGGGAAATGCCGAACACAATCAGGAAGTGGTCTAAGGCCATCAGTATTTCTTTAAGCGATCAAAATTAGTTTTTTATATAGGTTGCGGGCCCGATATTACGCAAAGTTTTGCTAAAAACGCCCGCTGCATAAGCCCTATGGACCGCTTCACCATACGAGACATTGAGAACCTGTGCCGCATCAAGGCACACACGCTGCGCATTTGGGAGCAGCGCTACGACTTCTTCCAGGCGAAACGTAAAGAGAGTCTTCATCGTTTTTACGATAGCGAAGATCTGCGGTTACTCCTGCAGGTGGCCTTCTTGTATCATGGTGGCTGGAAGGTTTCGCGCATCGCCGCACTGGGCGCCGCAGGTCTTAACGCTGCTGTGCAGGGCGCATTGCAGGAACCTACAAGCGATGAGCAGGATGTGGTGATGCTTCTGTCGTCGGCCTCTGTATTCGACGAACCGGCCTTCCGTTCGCGCCTCGATGCAATCGTGAAGCAAAAGGGTTTGGAGCATGCCGTGCTGCAGGTTTGTTTCCCGTTTTTGCAGCGCGTTGGCGACCTCTGGCTTACCAATCACGTGGTGCCTGCGCAGGAACATTTTTCATCGTACCTCATTCAGCATAAGATCATCGCGGAAACCGACAGCCTTCCACGCGTTGAGCCCAAACACCCGCCGGTGCTGCTTTTCACGCCGCGCGGCGAGCACCACGAGCTGCCCCTGCTTTTCCTGAACTACCTGCTTCGTTTTTACGGGTGGCCGGTCATTTATCTCGGCACCAACCAGGACGTGCTCCGCCTTCCGGAAGCCATCGAAGCGCAGGCAGAGGTGCTCTACCTGCACTTGCTTACCAACCTCACAGGCGATCTGCCCGACGATTACTTCGACACTTTGTGCAAGCGCTATCCCGCCAAAACGATCGTCGCATCGGGCCGCGCGGTACACGACGCACAACGCTCCTTCCACAACCTGGTATTATTGAAAAGTGATGAAGCCATCACGCGTTTCGTGCGCAACGGTCTTTAATGCGGAAGCACATAGCTGCTCACATCTTCGGGTGTGATCGTTTTTCCGGAAAGGATGACCAGGCGCTCCACTACGTTGCGCAGCTCGCGGATGTTCCCGGTCCAGTTGTGTTGTTGCAGGTGTTTCAACGCATCCTCACTAATGCTCTTCTTGGGAATGCCGTAATCGGAACAGATATCCTTGAGGAAGTAGTTGACCAGGAGCGGAATGTCTTCGCGCCGCTCGTTGAGTGAGGGCACATGAATAAGGATGACGCCGAGGCGGTGGTACAGGTCGAGACGGAAACGTTTCTCCTCCACTTCCTTCAGCAGGTCTTTGTTGGTTGCCGCCACCACCCGTACATCTACGGATATGTCTTTGTCGGCGCCTACCCGCGTAATCTTTCCCTCCTGCAATGCGCGTAGCACCTTGGCTTGCGCACTCAGGCTCATATCGCCGATCTCGTCGAGAAAGAGCGTCCCGCCATTGGCTTGCTCAAACTTGCCGATGCGTTGCTTGATGGCCGACGTGAATGATCCTTTCTCGTGGCCAAACAGTTCGCTCTCGATCAGCTCGGAAGGTATCGCCGCGCAGTTTACTTCCACGATGGGAGATTCGGCACGCGCGCTCTTCTGGTGCAGCCAGCGCGCCACCAGTTCTTTACCCGAACCGTTCTCGCCCGTGATGAGCACACGCGCCTCTGTAGGCGCCACCTTCTCGATCGTTTCCTTGATCTTTTGAATGGGCGCGGATTCACCAACCATTTCCTGCACCTTCTGCACACGACGACGAAGCGTTTTGTTCTCTCCTACCAGGCTGTAGCGCTCTTTTGCGTTGCGAATGGTTACCAGGAGCCGGTTGAGGTCCGGTGGCTTTTGAATGAAGTCGTAGGCGCCCTTCTTCACCGCTTCCACTGCAGTTTCAATGGTGCCGTGGCCGGATATCATGATGATGGGAACGTCGGGGTTGATCTCGTTGGCCTTCTGCAGAAATTCGAGTCCATCGATCTTCGGCATCTTGATGTCGCAGAGCACCACATCGTAAGTTTTTTTCTGAAAGCAACGGAGTCCTTCTTCGCCATCGGCAGCTTCGTCTATTTCGTATCCTTCAAATCCGAGAATCTCTGAAAGTGTTTTGCGGATGGCCTTTTCGTCGTCGATCAGGAGGATGGAGCTGCTCATTCTGTCCGGGTAATTTATGGAAACTGGGAGATGCAAATCTATTGCCGTGCTTCGGGTGGACGGCAGCGCGAAAATAAGCAACGGACAACGCGTTCGACTTCGGCGCGCGCTAAAAAAAGAAAAGGCCGGATAGAAATCCAGCCTCGTGTAAAATCCAATATCCTATGAAAAACCGAGACAAAGATGCACAGAAAAACGGAAAAACAAAACTTTTGACGCGTTATTTTTTGTTGGGCAACTATGTGAAAATGAAAAAGTTGCGCAGTCGTGCGCAACTTTTCAATTCTTTACCCCAATCTGAGGAAGGGCCTCCTCAGGCGGTTTTGGCTATTTCTGGAGGTACATCACTTCCTTCACCAGCTTCACCGTACGCGGCACGTCGGGGAGCGCTGCAGCTACGAGGTTTGGCGCATAGTGGAGCGGCGCGTCGGCGGCCGTAATCCGACGGATTGGCGCGTCGAGGTAGTCGAAGCCTTCCTTCTGGATGCGATAGGTGATTTCCGAAGAAATGGATGCAAACGGCCACTGTTCTTCAACGATCACAAGGCGGTTGGTTTTCTTCACGCTTTCGAGGATGGTCATCCAGTCGAGCGGACGTATCGTGCGCAGGTCGATCACCTCGGCGGAAATGCCTTCCTTCTCGAGCTCGGCTGCGGCACCCAGGGCCACCTTCATCATCTTGTTGAATGAAACGATAGTAACATCGCTGCCTTGCTTTTTTACGTCGGCCTTGCCGAGCGGGATGTAGTATTCTTCTTCAGGAACCTCGCCCTTGTCGCCATAGGCAAGCTCGGCTTCCATGAACATCACGGGATCTTCTTCGTATCGGATAGCCTGTTTGAGCAAGCCTTTCGCATCGTAGGGATTGCTGGTGGAGACCACCTTCAGGCCCGGAATGTTTGCGTAGAGCGACTCGAACGCGGTGGAGTGCTGCGCACCGAGCTGCCCGGCCGAGCCGTTGGGCCCGCGGAAAACGATGGGACACGTGATCTGGCCGCCGCTCATCGCCAGCATCTTGGATGCGGTGTTGAGGATCTGGTCGAGTGCCAGCACGCCGAAGTTCCAGGTCATGAACTCCACGATGGGACGCAGGCCGTTTTGTGCAGCACCCACTCCTACCGCGGCAAAACCGAGCTCGGCGATGGGTGTGTCAATCACGCGCTTGGCGCCGAATTCGGCGAGCATACCCTGGCTTACCTTGTAGGCTCCATTGTATTCAGCCACTTCTTCACCCATCAGGAACACGCGCTCGTCGCGGCGCATTTCTTCAGACATGGCTTCGCGGATGGCTTCACGTAAGGTAATCGTTCTCATTCTTCGATTTTAACGGGGGCAAATGTACACTAATTAGCATTGGTTTTGCAAGAAGATGAGCCATGGATACAACACAGGTCGTTGGCATCGTTGCCGGAATCCTCACCGCCTCTTCGCTCCTGCCCCAGGTAGTAAAAACCATGAAGGAGAAGAAGGCTGCGGAAGTCTCGAAAGCCATGCTCGCCACGCTCATGGGCGGCGTTGCGCTCTGGATCGTTTACGGCTTCCTGCGCAGCGATATCCCGATCATTGTTACCAATTGCTTCTCGCTGCTCGTGAACATCGCGATGATGATCCTTCGCATCAAGTATGGGGACAAGGAAGAGAAAGAAAGAGAATAACCGCAAAGAAAGTAAGAAAAGAAGGTGACGCTAGGCATGAACAATAAGCAACGGCACGCACAGCGAGCCGTTTCATGACGTCTTTGCACAATCTTCTTCTCTCCTTTCCTTTGCGATTTTAAACGCCTTTCTTATCCAATCTTTTCGATCACCATGGCCGATGCACCACCTCCGCCGTTGCAAATGCCCGCGGCGCCATAGCGTCCGCCATTTTGCTTCAACACGTTGATGAGCGTTACGATGATGCGCGCGCCGCTGCAACCGAGCGGGTGCCCGATGGAAACTGCGCCGCCATGTACGTTCACTTTTGCCGGGTCGAGGTTCATTTTGCGTGTGTTGACGATACCTACAACGGAAAACGCCTCATTCAGCTCTACGAAAGCGATGTCGCTCATTTGCAGCCCCGCGCGCTTAACTGCGGCAGGCACCGCGATGCTGGGCGTAGTGGTGAACCAAACCGGCTCCTGCTCGGCATCCGCATAACCACGAATGACCGCAAGGGGCTTGATGCCCAGCTCTTCGGCCTTTTCGCGGCTCATAAGCACAACGGCTGCAGCGCCGTCGTTCATGGTGCTGGCATTGGCTGCGGTTACGGTGCCTTCCTTGCCAAATGCGGGACGCAGGCCTGCTATCTTGTCGAACTTCACGTTCCAGGGTTCTTCGTCCTTGCTTACCACGATGGTGTCGCCTTTCCTGGACGGTATTTCTACGGGAATCACTTCCTCGCTGAACTTTCCTTCTTCCCAGGCTTTCTGGCTGCGCTGGTAGCTTTCTACGGCAAAGGCATCCTGCTCTTCGCGCGAGATGGCGTTTTCGCTGGCGCAGAAGTCGGCAGCATTGCCCATTGCGGTGCCACTGTAGCAATCGGTGAGACCGTCTTTCGCCAGGCCATCCACGAGTCCGGTGTTGCCGTATTTGTTGCCCCAGCGCAGGCTTTCCACATAAAAGGGCACCTGGCTCATGCTTTCCATGCCGCCGGCAACTACGATGTCGTTGTCGCCGAGCAAAATGCTCTGCGCGCCTTGCGCGATGGCCTTCATGCCGGAGGCGCATACCTTATTGACGGTGGTGCACACAACATGGTCGGGGAGACCGGCATAGCGCGCGGCCTGGCGGGCAGGTGCCTGTCCGAGGTTGGCCTGGATCACACAGCCCATGAGCACTTCGTTGACCTGGGCTGGCTCGATGCCGGCGCGCTCAACGGCTGCCTTGATGGCCGCGGCGCCGAGACGCGTAGCAGGCACATCTTTCAAAGCGCCGCCGAAAGAGCCGATGGGCGTACGAACGGCCGAAACGATATAAACTTCCTTTTGATTCATATAGCGTGGTTTGCGCCGCAAAGATAAGCTCCAATAGCTGTACCTTCGCGTTTCGCATCCAGCCCCGATGACCTTCCGATTTTTGCTTGCCCTGCTAACCCTGATCTGCCTGCAGACCCTCAACCCACATCGGGCTGTAGCGCAATGCACCGGCGGCATCAACACCTTTCCTTACCTCGCCGACTTTGAGCTCACCGACGAAAACTGGGTAACTGGCGGCGTAGCCAGCGACTGGATCTGGGGCATACCCCACAAGCCCGTCATCAACAGCGCAGGCAGCGGCCAGCGTTGCTGGATCACGGGCGGTTTGCAATACACGGTTTACAACGACAATGAGAATTCGTGGCTGATGAGCCCTTGCTTTGATTTCACTGGCCTGGTGAATCCGTATATCCGATTCCAGCTTTTTTGGGAAACCGAGCGCAAGTACGATGGTGCAAGCCTGCAATACTCCATCGACGGTGGCAGCAGTTGGACGACTCTCGGATCCAATGCCGATTACCTTGCCTGCCCCGGGAGCAACTGGTTCAATACCGGCAACATCACTACCCTCGGCTCCGACGGCTGGTCGGGCAACGCACAGTCGACATCGCCCTGCCCCGGTGGCGCAGGCAGCGGCTCGGGTGGATGGGTAACCGCCGGCCGCGCAGTGCCGCAACTTGCTGGCCGCAATGCCGTTCGTTTTCGCTTCCGCTTTGCCGCGGGAAGCCGCTGCAACGAGTACGACGGTTTCGCCATCGACAACGTTTGGATCGGTGAGCTGCAGCCGGCCAGCGCAGACTTCTCCTTCAATTGCTCCACGAGCCGCACCGGTAGCTTTGCACCAATAAACATCGGCTGCGGCGATACCTACTTATGGGACTTCGGCGACCCCGGCACCGGTAGTGCCAATGCCTCTACGCTCACCAGTCCCACGCACACATTCAGCCATTCGGGCGATTTTCTGGTTACACTGCGCGTGACCACGGGCGGAGGTGCGATTGCCACCACCACCAAGACGGTCCGCGTGCTCGACGTGTCGGCGAACGTGGTGCAGCCTATCCGCTGCAACGGCGGCGGCACAGGATCGCTGGAAGCTGTGGCGACGCCTGCCGGCAGCTACGTTTACAACTGGTCGACCACCCCCACGCAAACCACGCAGATCGCGAGCGGGCTGGCGCCTGGCGCCTACACTTTAGAAATACGGGGAGGCAATGTATGCGCCGTACGGGTAAGTGGCGCGCTTTCCGATCCTCCGCCCGTTACGCACACCGCAACACACAGCGATGCGCGCTGCGGCGCTGCCAATGGAAACGCCGAGATCACACCCGCCGGTGGTGTAGGACCTTACTCTTTCACCTGGACAGTTGGATCGGGTTCTACACCGAACAATATCCGCGGCGACCTGCCCGCCGGCGACTATGCCGTGGCCATCGCCGATGCTTACGGATGCCCCGATACGGCACGCTTCCAGATCGGTAACAACACCGACCTGCCCGTCACGCTCGGGAATGATACGGTGCTTTGCAAAGGCGAGACCGTCATGCTCCAGCCCCGCCCGGGTCCCTATGCTTCCTACCAATGGCAGGACGGAAGCGCAGCATCGGCGTACCGCGTATCTCAAACCGGAACCTACGTAGTGCAGGTAAGTGATGCCGATGGTTGTAGAAATACGGCATCCGTGAACGTAACCGTAGATTGCTCCGACGTTTCCTTCCCTAATGCATTCTCTCCCGATGGCAACGGGCGCAACGATCGCTTTGGTCCGCTGGGCAATCTCGGAGCGCTTTCCTCCTACACGCTTCGCATCTATGGTCGTTGGGGACAGGTGGTATTTGAAACCAACAATCCTTTTCAGCAATGGGACGGACGCGTTGCCGGTAACAATGGAGGTAGCCAGGTGTATGTGTGGGTGGCGCAATACAGGCTGGTGCGTCACGACGGGATGCAAACCCGCAAAGGCACGCTGCTGCTGATCCGCTGAACCCCTGCCGAACTGATACGTTCAATGGAGTTCAGTATGCAAGTCTCGCGCGCTTCCTTTTGCCCACAGGTGATGAAAGAGGCACGGATTCAAGCCTTGTAAGAGCAAAATGAAAAAGGGCCCGAAGGCCCTTCTATATTTCAATCTTTCAAATGCTCATTTCACATCTCACATTTCACATCTCACATCTCGCATCTTACTTTATCCCTGTTTCACCACCTGGATCTCCGCGTGGATCTTGATGTCGTCGCCTACAACTACCTGGCCGGCCTCGGTAACAGCGCTCCAGGTAAGTCCGAACTCCTTGCGGCTGATCTTGCCCGAAACAGTAAAACCAGCTTTGGTCTGGCCATACGGGTCAACCACGATGCCGCCGAATTCGACGTTCAGCGTGATGGGCTTGCTGATGCCGCGGATCGTAAGATCGCCGTGGAGCTTGGCTTCATCGCCGCTGCCTTCGTATTTGCGGCCAACAAACGTCAGTTGCGCGTGTTCATCTGCATTGAAGAAGTCGGCCGACTTCAGGTGCGTATCCCGCTGCTGGTTGTTGGTGTCGATGGAGTCGATATCGGCACTGAACGCGATGCGCGATGCCGTGTTGAAATCGTCGCCTTCAGTGTCTACTTCCAGGTCAAACTTTTTGAAATAGCCGGTCACCGTGGTGATCATCAGGTGACGTACTTTGAATAACACCTCGCTGTGCGTGGGGTCTAGCTTCCAGGTAATTGCCATAACTGTGGTTTTAGTTGAATAATCAATGTTGTAACATCGAAGTTAATGCAATTCCATTCCCCCACCAAATTTTTCTTGGGCAGCTACCCAACAAGAATTTCGCGCCGAAAGCAGGGCACCGCTATCTGTTAGAACACCAATGTCTGCACCGGAGCCTGCGGCTTTTGGCGCTTCGCGAAAAGCTTCAGCACCAGACCCGTCGTTAGCCCGCCGAGCGTGTACAACGCGACGGTCATCAGTTGGGTGGGAACCGTTCGTGCGCCTGGCTTTGGATCCAGCCCCATCGGCTCCGGCAGCAGAACGGCTCCCACGCCTGCCGCCAGGCCGAGCACCATGCTGCGCCACACCACGTTACGGCTGTTCACACCGCCAAGGCTGTAAAAAAGCGCATTGGCTATCACGTCGCCGGCCATGGTATACAGGAACAATTTTTCAGCAGAGGGCTGCTTTCCATCAACCTTGGCGATCACCTTGCGCAGCGCTTCCATGCCCAGCCGGTCCATCCTCGGAGCCTTCGGCACGGTGCGCCGCACCGTTTCGTGCGTTGCCGTGAGCAGGCCTGCACCGGCCAGTCCGCTCAACAATACCTGTGAAATACGCATAATCGTTTATGGACACAAAAGAGGAAAAGCGTGCCACTTTCGGGCTCAGCGTATGATGACCGTTCCGAGCTTCTCCGTCAGTTCTCGCTCCATTTGCTTCAGTGTCTGATGTGTGATCATCAGCGTCATCTGCTGGTCGGGGGTGGCCTTCTCGAGGTCGCTGTCGTTCTGCAGCATGAGCCGGCGGATCTTGCGCAGCTTCAGGTATCCGATCGATGACTCCACTTCCTCGTGCGTGGTGTCGCGTTGCGTAAGCAGGAAGTTACCGAGCACATCGTTCTCCTTGTTGATGGTATGCTTGAAGCCGCTCCAGTCTTGCTGGAACAGCGATTTCTGGTAGCCAGCCGATTGCGCCGCTTCGGATTTCCAGAACTTGCTTTCCTCGTGGGCAAAATGCAGGAGCGAAACGGCAAAAGCACTGAGTTCGCTGTCGGGGTGGTAAATGAAAACGTTCTTATCCGGGAGCTGGCCATGAGCCAGCAGCTCGCGGTAAACAGCAATCAGCTTCAACACGATGGCGCTTTCAAAGAGGTCTTCTTCAGGAAGCTCTGCGAGCACATACTCGGCGATGAGCTGGCCGTTCCATTGCTTTGCGCCGTGCTCCAGCAACACCCGCGCTATCTCGCGCTCCTGCAGCTCGTCGCGGAATAGGAGCTGAAACGTATGGTCATCGAGGGAGGGCGCTTCGCTGGGTTGCACCTGCTCCGACAGTTGCTGCGCTTCCTCGAACGGGAGCTTTTGCTCCTGTTTCGAAATACGGTCGCGGATGAATTTGTTAACGAGGTTGGTGAACCCCGACTCGTCGATGCGTAACAATTGCGCGCATTGGCGGATGTAATCCTGCTGCTTCGTGAAGTCTTCGGCGCGGTCGATCTTCGCGATCGTCTCTGCGATCTGGTTCACCACGGTTGCCTTGCGCGCCGCATCGTCGCCGGCATCGCGCAACGACACTTCGAGCTGAAACAGCACCACGTCCTGCTTATGGTGTGCGATGAAGTTGCGGAATTCCACCGCGCCCACCTTCTGCACATAGGAGTCCGGATCTTCGCCGTCGGGGATCAGCACCACCTTCACGTTGAGCCCTTCTTCCAGGGCCATATCGAGCCCGCGCAAGGCAGCCTTGATGCCGGCACCGTCGCCGTCGTAAATGATGGTGAGGTTCTTCGTGAACTTCTTTACCAATCGCAGTTGGTCGGTGGTGAGCGATGTGCCGCCGGAGGCCACAACATTTTCCACCCCCGCCTGATGCAGCGAAAGCACGTCGGTGTATCCCTCTACCAGCAGGCATTCATCGAACTTGTCGACGGCTTGCCGCGCGAAGTAAAGACCGTAGAGGATCTTGCTTTTGATATAAAGCTCGTTCTCCGGGGTATTGATATACTTCGGAGCGCGATCGTTCTTTTTGATCAGCCGCGCGCCGAACCCGATGACACGGCCGCTCGGGTTGTGCACGGGAAAGATGATCCGGTCGCGGTAGTTGTCAACCCACTCGTTGTTGCGAAATGCAATGAGGCCCGCCTTCTGCGTCAGCTCCCGGTTGTATTGCTGCTGGAATGCAGCCTTTGCAAAGAGGTCGCGCTTGTCGGGGTTGTAGCCCACGCCAAACTTGCGGAGCGTTTCTTCGGTGAAGCCGCGCGCTTCGAGAAGCCAGCGCAAAGCCTCCACGTAAGAGAACTTTTCGTGCTCCATCACGAAAGAAATGCTGTTGCCGCTCTTGCCGCAACCAAAACATTTGTAGATCCCTTTCGCGGGCGACACGGTAAACGAAGGCGTGCGCTCGTTGTGAAACGGGCAAAGACCAAGGTAGTTGGCCCCGCGCCGCTTGAGGCGTACGAAATTACCTACCACGTCGAGCACGTCGACGCGGTCCTGGATAGCCTGTATGGTTTGCGGAGTAATCACTGAAAAGCGGGCGGCAAAGATACTCGTTCGGGCAGTACGGCGCACTGTGCCCTATGCCTGTGTTTGGTAGAATATACCATTAAAAATGAAAAGAAAATATTCTTTGTTTGACGCCGCTGCCCCTACTTTTAAAGAGCCATCCCTGATTGCATCTGTGAGGAAGAGAAGTGCATTAATTAACCTCTTAAAACCTTCTTCTCATGGTTCAGACCGATCCCGCACAGCTCACGGCCGAAACCGCCGAATGGCGGCAGATCCTGCGCAACTACCGCGACGAATTCCAGGAGTGCAAAAAAATGCTCCAGGATTCGGCCCGGCAAACGGCCAAAGATCAATTAGCAGAGCTCGAACATTTCGACAACCAGTTTCACATTCAGCTGATCAACATTCACGACCTGAAACAGGCGATCAAGCAGCACGAAAAGCGCTTTGCCTATGAACGCGCACAGGGTTACAATCTTTCCAACGATACCTATGCCGAGCACGAGCGGCTGCTGGATGCCTTTTTAGTTCTGGAAAATAACCTCCAGCAACTCCGGGGTGAATTCCGGGATTTCGTGAACGCTACCAATTGTTAGGTAGCGTTTCTTTTTTCTGACGTTCCGTTCCGCTTTGCGGGATGTGCAGGCTGGTACCTATCACTGTAAAACCTACCGTCATGGCAGAATTTGACACGGCCCACGTTAAGAACATCGTTCTGCTGGGCCACGCCGGATCGGGGAAGACCTCGCTGGCAGAATGCATGCTCTTCGAAGCAGGCCTCATTTCGCGCCGCGGATCGGTTGCCGAACGCAATACCGTCGGCGACTACCACGAGCTGGAGCACGAGCGCGGCAACTCGATCTTTTCTAAACTCCTGCACACGCGCTGGCGCGGCTACAAGATCAACCTGCTTGATACGCCGGGTTATAACGATTTTGTGGGCGACGTACTATCAGCATTGCGTGTGGCCGATACGGGCGTGTTGCTGCTCAACGCGGTGAACGGCGTCGAGGTGGGCGCCGATGTGATCTGGCAATACACCGAGCGGTTCCGGACGCCGATGATCTTCGCCATCAATAAGCTCGATCACGACAAAGCAGATTACGACCGCACGCTGAAGGAAGCGCGTGATCACTTTGGTGCGCGCGTGACCGTGATCCAATACCCGGTGCAAACCGGGGCGGGCTTTCACGAGATCGTGGATGTGCTGCAGATGAAGCTGTATACATTTCGCGACAGCGGTGGCAAACCCGAAAAACTACCGATCCCTGACGCGGAGCGCGCGCGTGCGGAGCAACTGCACCGCGAACTGGTGGAAACGGTTGCAAGCGTGGATGAAACGCTGATGGAGCATTACTTCGACAAAGGCGAACTCGAAGAGGACGAATTGAAAGCCGGCTTCCGCAAGGCAATGATCGCACACGAAATCTTCCCGCTGTTCTGCCTCTCTGCCGAACGCAACATGGGCTCCGGCCGGCTCATGGGATTCATCGACAACGTGTGCCCCAGCGCCAACGAGCTTCCGCCGCAAATGGCGCGCAGCGGTGAAGAGTTGCCCTGTGACGCCGCCGGACCGGCCTGCATCTTCATTTACAAAACCGTCTCCGAATCGCATGTGGGCGAGCTCTCCTATTTCAAGGTTTTCAGCGGAACGGTGAAGCCGGGGATGGAGCTGGTGAACGAATTGAACGGCGTCATCGAAAAGATTTCGCAACTCTTTCTTCTTGAAGGAAACAAGCGCATACCCGTTACCGAGCTTGTTGCAGGCGACATCGGCGCAACCCTGAAGTTGAAGAATACGCACGTCAACAACACGCTGCATGTGAAGGGCCGGAATTACGAGCTTACACCCATTGCCTTCCCGCCGTCCAACATGACGGTTGCCATTGAAGCAGTGAAGAAAGGCGAAGAGGAAAAGCTTTCCCTCGCACTCCACCAGCTGCGCGAAGAAGATCCGACCCTGCTCGTGGAAGTTTCTCCGGAGCTGAAGCAAACCCTGCTTCATTGCCAGGGCGACATGCACCTGGCCGTGGCGAAATGGAAGATCGAGAGCGGCTCGCGCCTGGAAGTGCGTTTCGTGAAACCACGCATCCCCTATCGCGAAACGATCTGCACCGGTGCGGAAGCCAGCTATCGTCACAAAAAACAATCTGGTGGGGCGGGACAATTTGCCGAAGTGCACCTCCGAATCGACCCCTGGTACGAGGATATGTCCGATCCCGCAGGGCTCAACGTGCGCGGTCGCGAGCTGCATGACCTGCCCTGGGGAGGCAAGCTCGCCTTTTACAACTGCATCGTTGGCGGAGCCATAGATGCGCGCTTTCTTCCATCGATACTAAAGGGTGTGATGGAAAAGATGCATGAAGGGCCGCTTACCGGCTCGTATGTGCGCGACGTGCGCGTGTGCGTGTTTGACGGCAAGATGCATCCGGTGGACTCAAACGATATTTCTTTCAAGATCGCCGGTATGATGGCTTTCCGCGAAGCTTTCCGGAATGCCGATCCGCAGGTGCTGGAGCCGGTGTACCACGTAGAGGTACTCAGCCCCGAAGAACTCACGGGAGCCGTGATGGGCGAGTTGCAAAGCCGTCGCGGGCTCGTGGAAGGAATGGAAACCGAAGGCCACTTTCAGAAGATCGGGGCGCGCGTTCCGCTGGCAGAGCTGCACGGCTTTTCTTCAGCGCTGCGTTCGATCACCCAGGGCCGTGCAAAATTCAGTACCCGCCTCGACGATTATGTGCCGATGCAATACGAGGCGCAGAAGAAGCTGACTGAAGCCTATCGCAGAACGGAAGCGGAAGCGCTGGCTTAGAAATGGCAGGTTTTATCGGCGGAAATCGGTGGTTCAACCGCGAATTCTACGGTTGAGGCTATTGACCATAGGTTTTATGATTTATTCGATTAACTTGTTTTCTGCAAGCAAGTCCTACTCACTAAATCGTCCACCTATGCATGCCTACTTTCGTAACCACCAGCTCTATCTTGCCGAGAAATCTGCCTGGCTTGAGCGCCAGACGCAAAAGACCAGCAAGCGGGCTATCATGAAGATCGAAAGCCTCAAGCTGATCTTGCAGGCCGGAGAAGACTTCGAACAAATCCGCCTCGTGGAAAAGCTTGTCAAGGATTCCCTTCTGACCAGCATCCCCGGACAATCCGTTCTGCACCGCGAAGGTTTCTACAAATACAACCTCCGCAACTAAGCAAACCAACGTTGATAATCGAGCAGGTCTGAAGACCTGCTTTTTTGTTCCCGCCAGGCAGCAAGCGCCGTTGTCAAAGCAAAAGGCCACCGTGGGCGGCCTTTTGCTAATCCAATTGCGGTATCAAACCGTCACTTCTGACACTGCACGCTTTTGTTGTCGTGCTTCTGCAATGAACCGGCGCAGGAAGTCTACTTCGTCCTGGCGGTATGCTTCGCCGTTGGCGCGGAAGATGTCGTGAAACCAGAGTTCAGGCTCGTTGTCGTAAGTGATCTGCCAGCTGTCCCACGGGCAGTGCGTATTCGACTTGCCGGCCACGAAACCCCAGTTGTAGGCATTTACACCATATTCGTGAAACAGCGGGAGGATATCCTGGAAGGTGTTGCCGAAAGGGCGCGCCATGTACTCCGTGCAATAGAGCGGCCGGCCGAAGCGGCTCAGCTGCTGAATGCGTCGCTCCATGCCGTCGCGGTTGGCGTAGCAGTGAAAAGAGATCAGGTCGGAATGCGTGAACATATAATTGTCGATCACGGAGGCGGTATCGTCGGAAGCCCAGTTCTCGCCTTCCTGCCAGGGCGCCATGGTGATGGGTTGATCGGGGCCGATGCCACGCACCCAGCGAATGGTCTTCTTCAGCAGTTCCAACGACAGCTCGGCCTTGTGCTTCACGTAATAGTCGTCTTTGTACGAAGACAGATTCATGTTGTCGGGCTCGTTGTAGAGGTCCCAGATCACCACTCGCTCGTCGTGCTTGAAGTGGTTCACGATGCCATGAACATACTCGTATAGGTCGTCGTAGCGGTCGGGGTTATTGAGAACGTCGAAGCCGGGACATTGCACCCAGCCGGAATTGTGCACGTTGTGTTTGGGCGCTCGCTGCTTACCGAGCTTCGGGTTGGGATCCCACACGGCATCGAACAAAACAAACATGGTGCGGATGCCGTGCTTCTGCGCGATCGCAAGGAATAGGTCGATGCGATAGAGGAAGCCTGCGCTGTCCTCTTCCCACAGCAGGTGGTGCAGAAACACCCGCACGGTGTTGAACCCGAGCGATTCGGCCCAGCCCAGTTCTTTGTCAATAAGAAACGGATCGAAGGTGTCGGCCTGCCACATTTCGAGTTGATTGATGGCATTGTGCGGCACAAAGTTGCAGCCAACGAGCCAGCCGGTGTTGCGCTGCCATTCGGCAGTTTTCTCCAACGACCAGCGGTAACTCATCTCGGGGTCTTGCCCCGTGGCGGAAGCGTTCAATACGAATGGTTGCATGGCTTGAAAAATGGGCTTGTGATAGATACCGGAGTTAGAACGCAAAGTAACCAAAACAGGTTGCGGCGGCGGTTGCCAAATCGGGTTAAAAGGGACGAATGCTCGGTGAAAAAAGGTTTTTGCGCGTTGGGCACACAGGCCCGATTTTTACAGTGCTGAGACGCAGGAAATCAACGCGTTATTGCACATCCATTTTAAAAGAAACCGCAGATGAACAGTAGCCCGATCGTAAGGAAAGTGAGCCAGGTGTTTTCAGAGCAATGGGGCGGCACCCCCCTCCTTGCGCGGTCGCCCGGCCGGATCAACATTATAGGTGAACATACCGATTACAATGAAGGCTTTGTGCTTCCTGCAGCCATCGACAAATCCGTGTACGTGGCGGTGGGCAAGCGCGACGACGACCGCATCGAGCTGCGTGCGCTTGAATTCAACGATAGATACAGCACCACGGTGGCTGAAATTGCGCCGCGGCCCGGTCAATGGACCAATTACATCCTCGGCGTGGTGGCGCAGTTCCAAAAGCGCGGGGTCGAAATAGGTGGATTCAACCTGGTCATCGACGGCGAAGTGCCTTTCGGAGCAGGACTCTCCTCTTCCGCTGCGGTGGAATGTGCCACCGCGTTTGCGCTCAATGAATTGTTCGGTTGGAACGTGCCGCGCGAAGAGCTCATCTACATCGCCCAGAAAGCGGAACACGAATACGCGGGTGTGCTTTGCGGCATCATGGACCAGTTCGCTTCCGTTTTTGGTAAAAGCGGCCACGTGGTGCGGCTCGACTGCCGTTCGATGGACTACCGCTATGTGCCCTGCGACCTCGGCGACTACAAACTTCTTTTGCTGAATACGAACGTGAAGCACTCGCTATCGTCATCCGAATACAACGTGCGCAGGCAACAATGTGAAGCGGGCGTTTCGATGGTGCAGGAACGCTACCCCGATGTAAAAAGCCTCCGCGACGTGACCGTGCCGCAGCTGCAGGAATGCGTAGAGCCGCGCGATGAGCTCATCTTCCGTCGCTGCAAGTACGTGGTGGAGGAAAGCGAGCGCCTCCTCGAAGCCTGCGCTGACCTGGAACGGGGCGACCTGGTGGAACTGGGAATGAAGCTGTATCGCACCCATCGCGGGCTGAGTGAAGAGTACGAAGTGAGCTGCACCGAACTGGATTTCCTGGTGAACTCCGTACGCGAAAACGACGCAGTACTGGGTGCGCGCATGATGGGTGGCGGCTTCGGAGGCTGCACGCTCAACATCGTTCGTGCAGATGCGATCGATGCACTGGTTGCGGAACTGGCACCCGCCTACCACGCAGCCACCGGCCTGGAGCTCACGCCCATCGTGGTGACCATCGGCGATGGAACGTCGCTCGCGTGAGAGGGGAATGCAAAAGTAAAAATTCAAAAGTCAAAAGCGAAGGCGGTACTATGCTAAAGAAGAACCAGTTTGCCTTTTCACTTTTTACTTCTCCCCCAGGAACGTGAATTCCGTTCGGCTGCTGAATCTTTCCCCGGGCCGTAGTTCTACGGATGGAAACGCGCTTTGATTGGGAGAGTCGGGGAAATGCTGGGTCTCCAAACAGAATGCGGACCGGCGCTCGTCGGTGAGGCCGTATTTCAGGCGTTTTGAAGCCTTAAGATAATTTCCCGTATACAGTTGAATGCCGGGTTCTGTGGTATGGATCGCCATCCGGATGCCGCTGTCATCGCCGGTGGCCACTGCTGCGAGCCTGAAATTCTCGCCGCTATCGATCAGCACGAAGTTGTGATCATAACCGGCGCCGTGCACCAGCTGCGGGTGATCTGCATCGATCTCCGCTCCTATCCTTTTGGGCTTACTGAAGTCGAATGGTGTGTTTACTACAAATGCCAGGTCGCCAGTGGGAATGAGGAATTCATCTACAGGCGTGTAGTGGCCTGCATTAATGAACAATGTATGATCGAGCGCGCTGCCGCTCCCCTGTCCATTCAGATTGAAGTACGCATGGTTGCACACATTGAGCACCGTCGGGGCGTCTGTAGTTGCTTCGAATTCCACGCGAAGACCGTTGTTGGAGAGTGCATAACGAACCTTGAGCTCGAGGTTTCCCGGAAATCCTTCATCGCCGTCAGGGCTGCGATGGCGCATGAGGAGCTCTTCGTCGGATGCCGAAACCACCTCCCATATTGCTGCATTGAAACCAACGATGCCACCGTGCAGGCTGTTGGGCGCATTGTTGATGGCCAGGGTGTAATCCTTCCCGTCGAGGGAAAAGCGGCCGCGTGCGATGCGGTTGGCATAGCGGCCCACGATGGCGCCGTGGTAATCTCCGTCTTCGATGTATTGCTCGATGTTGTCGAATCCAAGCACGATGTCGCGCCGCTGACCCTTCTTATCAGGAACGAAAAGCGCCACGAGCCTTGCACCGTAGTTGGTAATGGCAGCCGTGATGCCGTCTTTCTGCAACCAGAACAGCCCGGTGTCTTTCCCGTTAATCGTGTTCTGAAAAGCGCTGCCGTCGAGCGCAGCGCGCGGATCGGGATGCGTAAGGGCCATAAGGTCGTTTCATTTAGTCCATCAGTTCCACGTGCCGGGTCTTCGCTGCAAAGTAACGATGGAACGCGTTTGCGGCATCGGGGAGCATTTGTCCTTTTTCCGTATGCAAAACGCTGTTGTGTGGCCGACGCGCCGGGAGTCCTAGTGCAGCAGTGGGCACGGTTTCGATCAGAGAAGCATCGAGCCCCGCACGCTCCGCAACCATATACGCCAGCTCGGCCCAGGAAAATGCGCCACGGTTAGCGAGGTGACGGATGCCACCCGCCCGGTCGATGAGCAGGTCAAGCGCTGCATGCACAAGGTCGGGAACATAGGTGGGCGATACCAGTTGGTCGGAAGCTACGCGGAGCGGTTGGCCGAGCGACAGCGTTTCTTCTACCCAGTGGAAAAAGTTGTAGCGATCCCAGGGCCCGAAGAAGGCGCTGGTGCGCAGCATCAGGGCGTCAGGATACGCCGACAGCACCGCTTGCTCAGCCCGGGCTTTGCTTTCGCCATACACATTCAGTGGTGCCACCGCATCGCTTTCCACGTAGCCCGTCGCTTTCTGTCCGTCGAAAACGAGGTCGGAAGAAAAGCTGGCGAGCGGAATGCCGAAGCGGGCGCAGGCGAGCGCCAGTTGCGCGGGGCCGTCAGCATTGTCCCGGAAGCAGGCTTCAGCATCGCTTTCGGCATCGTCCACGCGCACGTAGCCCGCCGCATTGATCACTGCCCAGGGACGTATCTCGCCCAAAGCGGCCATAACCGATTCGGGATTGGCGATATCGCAGTCCTCGCGCCCCGCGAGCACGTAAGAAAGCGAACGTTCGCGGCATATGCGCGCGAAGGCCTGGCCAAGCGTGCCCCGCTTGCCGACAATGAGTATGGGTTGCCGTTGTTTGGGTGTAGTACGGGCTTCCTGGAGCGGGAGCAGCGGCGGCACCAAAAACCGGTTTCCCCGCTGCCACCAGCCCTTTCCGGCCGCAAGCTCTTCGAAGTGCGGTGTGCGACCCAACTCCTGCAGGAAATGCGCGAGCGCCGTTGGCCTTGCAATGCCTCCGCGGATGTCGAACGCGCCAGGCTCGTAATCGCAATCGGTGCAGGTGAGCAACTTGTTCCAGCCAAAAGACCCCATAAGTGCCCACGAGGTCACCCCACGCAGGTCGTAGCCCTCACTGCGCAGGGCAGCGCACGCGTCCCACGCCTGCTTGAACCAACGCAGCTGATCTTCGCGGTGGCAGTTGAGGTGCACCTCGGTAACTGCCATCGGCAAGCCGAAGCGCTCCGCGGCTTCCGGTAATAATACGGGAAGACCCGACGGCTCGTCAAGGGGCACGCGAACCGCTTCAACGTCTACGTAGCGGTGACGCCGGTTGCCTCCCGGTTGCAACTGGGGATATTGATGAAGGCGCTCGTCGAGGAAGCGTTCAGATGTTACATAGTAATTGAACCCGCAGATATCGGGTGGACACGGGTTTTCGATGAAGAAGCGGAGTTCTTCTTCCTCAATGCCCCATGTCTTGAAATATTTCCACAAACGGTGGCGTTCGTTGAGCCGGCCGCACAGTATGTCGAAGGTGAGCCAGCGGCGCTCGTTCTCAAACCGTGCCTGGTAAGCCAGTTTAGGAGTGCTGTATGTTTTGCCGAGGTCTTCGGTCTGAACCAGTTTGGCGCCTGGATTCACTTGCCGGATAGCTTGCATCGCCAGCACCGTTCCCTTCAATTCGTGAAGAAGGCAACGAAGAAAGCTGCGATCGTCGCGGGCATGCGGATACCACAAGCCGTACAAGCCACTGAAGCGCGCTGTGGTGAGCGGCTCGTTGACCGGCGTATAGTATTCGACCCACGGGAATTGCTTCGCCACCTTGCCGGCATATGCTGCAAGTTGTTCGGGGAATCCCGGATCGAGCAGGCTGGTATGCTGGGGCCCGCTGCCGTGATGCACAAGCGTTGCGATCACATCAATGCCACGGCCGCGGTAGTATTCCAGTTGTTCCGTTGAATAACTCCAATCGATCACCTCACCTGCTTCCGGTTGGTGCTTCTCCCATAACACGGGGAAGCGCAGCTTCCGAATGCCCAGTGAAGCAATAGAATCCGAATTCGGTTGTACGTATAGATTGGCAAGGGCAAACTGGTCGAGGTAGCGGTCGCCTACACGATTGATGGTGCATTCAAGACCGCCCCAAAGTTCCAGCTCACCGGCCATGGGCGTGTGTGCTACCATCCGGATGCTTTTCGTCAACAAATTGCCGCCTCAGCGCGACTGCGTAGAAACGAAGGAAGTGTCGGCTTCGCTCGTTGATTGGGTGCGCGACTGAACGCGCGCCTCGATGTGCTGGGCCATCTGGCTCCAGGTGCGATCCCAGGAGTTGCCCGCAAGGAATGCATCCACGCGGGTCAGCCATGGTGCCGGATCCTGCACGGCGAGAAGCGCATCGCCGGCTGCGATAAATTCTTCAGCGTTAGCAGCGATATGCACCAGCTTATTATCGCCGTATGGAGAAACCACATCACGAATGGGTGTGGAAATCACCGGCTTGCCTGCTGCAAGGTATTCCGGGGTTTTTGTGGGGCTGATGAAGCGCGTCGATTCGTTTTGAGCAAAGGGGATTGTGGCCACGTCCCATCCGGCGAGGTAATGTGGAAGCTCTTTATAGTTCTTTCCACCGAGGTAGTGGATGTTCGCGTTTTTGGGAAGCGTCGCAGGGTCGATTTTTACGACGGGCCCGATGAGCACAAACTGCCAGTCGGGGCGTGCAGTAGCGGCCGCTGCGATCATTTCAATATCGAAGCGCTCGTCGATAACGCCATAGAATCCGAAGCGCGGATGCGGAATATGTGCCTGGTCGGCCGGATCCTGCACAATGCCGCGCGCAGCTGCGAAGTGTGCACGGTCGATGCTGCTGGGGAACGGATAGATCGCAGGGTGCGTATGTTTCTTCGCTTCATAAATGCTGTAGCCGCCCGTGAAAACGACGTCGGCTTTTTTGAGCAGGCGCTGTTCGTTTTCCTTAAGCGCTACCGGTGCAAATTTGAAGGCGGAGAGTTCGTCCATGCAATCGTAAACCGTTACGGTTGGCTCCAGGTGCTCGGTGAACGGAAGAGCCATCGGTGTGTAGTACCAGCTGCAATATTTGTTGATCTCCATTACCGACACAAGGTCGTTGAGCAGTTCGCGCTGGCTGCCCAGCACTTCTTCTTCCGACAAGCCATGCTGAAGAAAGGGAACGACCACATATACGTTCCTGGTCGTTTCGTTGATCTGCAGGCGGTTGCTGCCATCGTGGAAGATGGGCTCTTCAATGAAAAAAACCCGGGTGTGTTTGGCAAAACGGCTCAGCAGGTGCTGCGGTCGCTGGTAGACGAAGTCCCAGCGCAGGTGTGAAAAGCAGAGCAGGTCCATCTTGCTGAGCTGAGGCCAGTTGGCGTTAGGAGTGTCAATCATACCCCCTACCATGCTATTAGTGTGCCAGCGGAACTCATCCGCTGCGAGCCCTAGGTGTAACCGGCTATGCCAGAAGGATGTAGAACTATTTCCACCGGTTTCCCCGAACGGGTGAAATGAAAAATGCCGCTCGTTGGAGCGGCATTTTATCAGGCAGTAACTGCTTTTCGTTTGCGGGAAGGCTTTGCTTCCACGAGGATCTCATCGGTCTCCACAAGCACGTCGAGCACTTCGGATTTTCGGAAATTCATGGCGTTCCAAACATGGTCGAGCGTTACCTGCTCCGAGCTTTCGTAACCCGCTGCAACCAGTTTATTCCAGCTGCTTTCGCGGTTGAGGTCTGTAGCAATTTTTGAGGTGGATTTGGGGTGGGCTACCCAGAGGCGTGTATCTTCCTTGAGCGCCGGCATGATGTCGTGAAGGATGTTGTTCAACTGCGTTTCACTTACCGCGAAAACCAATGCGAAATCCAATTTGCGGGTGCGAAGCAGTGGAGTGAGATTTTTGGCGAAAGACAACTTTGCGAATTGCTTTTCGATGGAGGAAGGAAGGCCCTGGATCAATATCGTTTTTTCATTCTTCAGCTGTAACTTCTCAACAATTGTTTGTGACATACTTTTTTCAGGGTTTTGTGAACAAGCAGTGGAGGGTTTTGGCGGGGTTTTTCACACAAACAGATGTGCAAAAGTACATAAAAATGCTATATGTACAAGCTTGATGCAAAGAAAAACCCCGCCCAAGGCGAGGTTTTGCCGTTCACGCAACGGCGAGTGTGCGATTACACTGGCGGTTTGCGCGTTTATTTTCCAGCGGGCTTGTAGAATTTCATCGCTTCGGGCAGCCACTGCTTGATCTGGCGGATACGTGTAGCATCCGATGGGTGGCTGCTGAGGATCTCCGGTTGCTGTGCTCCTCCGGCCTGCGCCATGCGCTCCCACAGTGCCACCGATTCGTTGGGGTTATAGCCTGCCATCGCCATCCAGATAAGACCGTAGTGGTCCGCTTCCGACTCCTGCTTGCGCGAGAAGGGCAACGTTCCCAGCACTGTAGAACCAACGCCGTAAGCCTGCAAGAAAAGATTTTGGGTGGCAGAAGGCTTGTTGCTTACTGCGAGTGCGAGCGCCGAACCGAGTCCTTGCTGCACCATGCCCTGGCTCATCCGCTCGTTACCGTGCTGAAAGAGCGCGTGGCAGATCTCGTGGCCGATGACGGCTGCGAGCGCAGCTTCGTTACGCGTTACCGGAAGCAGGCCTGTATACACCACGATCTTTCCACCCGGCATACACCAGGCATTGACCTGCTTGTCGTTTACGAGGTTGTATTCCCACTTATATCCTTCGAGGCGATCGGAGATTCCGTTTTGCTTGTGGTAGGCGACTACTGCGTTCACAAGACGCTGCCCTACGCGGCGCACCATTTCAGCATCGCGGTCGGCCGAAGGACTGACCACGCGGGCGGTGTTGAGGAATTCGCGGTATTGTTGATTGCCCATCGTCTGCAGCTCCGATTCGGGAAGCAGGCTCAGCTGGCTGCGTCCGGTGATGGGGTTCTTGGCGCAACCGATGATGATAGCCGAGCTAATGAAGAAAGCCGTTACGGTTCTAACGATATTCATATGGAGTCCAAATTTTGTAAAGCGGGGTCAAGAATGATACCAATAAGGACCAAAAGAAACGTCCCGCGGGGCGGGACGTTTGAATAACATTTTATTTACGGTTGCGCCGTTTGCGGTCGCGGTATTTGAGGATGGGAACCTTGCTCTCGTTCCCTTTCAGGATGCGGCCAATATTCTTTTGGTGCGTAAGCAACACGAGCATACCCACGGTGACTGCAAAAATGCGGTAAAGGTGTTCGGGCTCGTTGAAGATGAAGAGTATAAAGATGGGGAATGCCGCGCTTGCAAGTATGGAGCTCAGCGAGACATAACGCGTGAGGTAGAGCACGAGAATAAAGATCCCCACGCAGCAAAGTGCCACGTTGGGCTGAATGCCGAGGACCATGCCGAACAATGATGCCACACCCTTTCCGCCGCGGAAGTTGGCCCAGATCGGAAAGATGTGACCAAGCACCGCTGCCAGGCCCAGGCCGAGCTGCATGTTTACCAGGTAGAGGTCATCCTGGGATGCATCGGTAAGGAAAAAGACGAGCTTGACGGCTACGATCGCTTTCAGCATATCGACGATCATCACGAAGGTGCCCCAGCGGGAACCGAGAACGCGATAGGTGTTGGTGGCTCCCGAGTTGCCGCTACCATAATCACGGATGTCTACTCCGAAAAAGTACTGGCTCGTCCACACCGCGGTAGGGATACTACCGATCAGGTATGCGACCAGGATCAGCAAAAGTTCATTCATGTGCAAGGCGGGTTGAAGTGGGCCAAAATTAGTGCAATCGGCGCAGAGGATGCTGTTAAATCGGGCGAAAGCATTATAATTTGTTAACGAACCCTAAGGAGATCCAATTACCCCGTTCCGTATAACGTTGAGGCACAAAGCCACGGGCGGTATACACCTCTTCTATGGCGCCGCGGTCTTCGATCAAAAGTCCGCTGAGTAACAGGTAACCACCAGGCACAACCGCTTTTTGCAGGTAATCGGCATAATCGATCAATACGTTGCGATTGATATTGGCCAGCACAATGTCGAAGCGCTCCCCTTCTGGCAAATCTGCACTCAGCGCCACTTTCACGTTTCTGGACGCGTTGCGTACACAATTCTCTTCGGCATTTTCGAGGCTCCATTGGTCGTTGTCGATAGCGATCACTTCACTTGCTCCGAGTTTATCCGCAAGTATGGCGAGCACGCCCGTGCCGGTGCCGAAATCGAACACGCGCTTGCCGGTGAAATCGAGTGTTTCCATAGCCTGCATCATCTGCCAGGTCGTGGCGTGGTGCCCTGTTCCGAAGCTCATTTTCGGCGTGATGAGCAGCTCGTGACGCACGCCTGAGATGGGCTCGTGAAAGTGCGCGCGCACCGCCACAAAATCGTTCACGATCACGGGCGGAAAGTTCTTCTCCCATTCGGCATTCCAGTTGCGTGCACCGATCGTTTCCACGGTGAAAGGGAAATCCTTAAGGAGCCCGGCGAACGCTTCGGGTTCAAAGTTCTGCGCTTCGATGTACGCAAGGATCCGGTCGTCCTGCTGCTCGAAGCCGGTCGCTGTTTCTTCGAGCAAACCAATGATCGTTTCCTGCGCGGCGGCATCTGCCGCAATCGAAATCTGTACGTGGTTCATTGTCTTTTGTTGAGATCAGGCATCCGCCGTAAAAGAAGAAAGGCTGCCTCCCAAAGTTTCGGGGCGACAGCCTTTCGTACGATGCGTTTAATGATCAAAGCATATCATCCGGGCCCAGCTCAGGGTGGCTTCCCTGGTCGGCGGACGGCTGCTGCTGCTGTTGTTGTTGTTGTTGTTGTTGTTGCGGTTGCTCTCCACCGTTAGAAGGGCCGTTTTGCATTCCAGTGTCGCCATCGCCACCGCGTGCTTCACGACGCTCTTCGCGGCGATCATTGCGCTCCATCCGGCGGTCGCCTCCACGGTCATCGCGGCGGTCTCCACGGTCACGACGGTCGCCACCACGGTCATCGCGGCGGTCTCCGCGATCGCGGCGATCACCACCACGGTCATCACGGCGGTCGCCACGGTCCGAGCGCTCGCGGCGATCTTCAACGTGCCCTTCCGGTTTCGGCATCAGCACCTTGCGGCTCAGTTTGAATTTGCCGGTCTTCTGATCCACGCCAATGAGTTTCACCTTGATCATCTCACCTTCGCTAAGCACGCCATCGAGCGTTTCGAGACGCTTCCAGCTTACTTCGGAGATGTGCATCAGTCCCTGCTTTCCGGGCATGAATTCTACAAAGGCGCCATAAGGCATGATCGAGATCACTTTGCCTTCGTATTCGCCCCCTTCTTCAGGCACTTCCACGATTCCTTTCACCCATGCCAGCGCCTTGTCTACGCCTTCTTTAATGGCGCCAAAGATGGCTACTTCGCCCTGGTCGTTCTTTTCTTCGATGTTGATGGTGGTACCGGTTTCGCGCTGGATCTGTTGGATGATCTTGCCGCCAGGCCCGATCACTGCGCCGATGAACTCGCGGTCGATATAGATCTTCACGGTACGCGGTGCGTGCGGCTTCACGTCTTCACGGTGCGCCGGCATGCACTGCTCCATTGCTTCAAGGATGTGCATCCGTCCGCGGCGTGCCTGCTCCAGTGCCTGGCGCATCACGTCCATCGAAAGGCCGTCAACCTTGATATCCATCTGCACTCCGCAGATACCGTCGCGGGTGCCGGTTACTTTAAAGTCCATGTCACCGAGGTGGTCTTCGTCGCCGAGGATGTCGGTAAGAACGGCAAACTTGTCGCCTTTGGTGATGAGTCCCATCGCAACACCGGAAATGTGCTTTTTGAAAGGCACACCGGCATCCATGAGGGCGAGACAGCCTGCGCAAACGGTAGCCATCGACGAAGAGCCGTTGGATTCGAGGATGTCGCTGACCACGCGCACCGTGTAGGAATATTCCGCGCCGGGCATCATCTGCTTGAGCGAGCGGAGCGCCAGGTTACCATGACCTACTTCGCGACGGCTTGCGGCGCGGAGGAATTTCACTTCGCCCGTAGAGAACGGCGGGAAGTTGTAGTGGAGAAGGAACTTGGTATAGTCCGACTTGGCAGCGCTTTCCACCAGCAGCTCGTCGAGCGGGGTGCCGAGGGTAACGGTGGTCAGGGATTGTGTTTCTCCACGGGTGAACAGCGCCGATCCATGGGGACCGGGAAGCACATCCACTTCCATGTCGAGCGGGCGCACCTGGTCGAGGCTGCGGCCGTCGAGGCGGATGCGATCGTTGAGGATCATATCGCGTACCGTGTGGTACTGCAGGTCGGAAATGTAGTTGCCCACGAGACGCTTGGTGAGATCTGGCAGGTCTTCGCCTTCCGCGAGGTTGGCCTCGGCCTTGAGTGCCGTGATCACTTCGTCTTTAACAGCCTTGTAGGCTTCTTTGCGTTGTGCTTTAGGGTATTGTGCGCGCGCGATTTCCGCCATGCGCTTTTCGCCGAGCTCGTTCACGCGGGTGCGGAGCGTTTCGTCCTGATCGGGCTTCGGGTAGTCGCGCTTGGCGCCTACACCTACCATCGCGCGGAGTTCTTCCTGCGCTTTGATCTGTATGCGGATCGCGTCGTGCGCCAGCTCGATCACCTTGATTAGGTCTTCTTCGCTGCACTCTTTCGCTTCGCCTTCCACCATCATGATATTCTTTTCGGTGGCGGCGATGATGAAGTCCATATCGCTCAGCGTCATCTGCGACCGGGTGGGGTTGATGATGTATTCACCGTTGATGCGGCTTACGCGCACTTCGGAGATGACCTCCTGGATGGGAACGGTGGAAACCGCGAGGGCGGCCGATGCAGCCAGGCAGGCCATGGCGTCGGGCATGATCTCGGGGTCGGAAGAAATGAGGGTGATGATCACCTGCACTTCGCAGAAGTAGTCTTCGGGGAACAGCGGGCGAAGGGCGCGGTCAACCAGGCGCGAAGTGAGTACTTCGTAGTCGTTGAGGCGGCCTTCACGCTTGAAGAACGAGCCGGGAATGCGGCCTGCGGAGGCGAACTTCTCCATATAGTCTACGGAGAGGGGGAAGAAGGATTGGCCGGGTTTCGGCTCTTCGGTGGCCACAACGGTGGCAAGCAATACGCAATTGCCCTGGCGAACGGTTACGGAACCGTCGGCCTGGCGGGCGAGGCGACCCGACTCGATCGTGACTTCGCGGCCACCACCGATGTCGAATGATTTGGAAAATTTTTGGGTCAACATCTGTTGAAATTTAGGCCCGGAGAGAGTTTGGAGATTTCGGCGGGCTCCGGGCGGGTTAGTGAAACGTGCGGGCGCACGCAAGCGAAGGCAGGAACGCCTGAAAAGCAAAAAGCCCTCCCCAAAGCGCGGGAGGGTCAGGAAGGGCTTTTACTTATTTGCGGATGCCTAATTTCTCAATAAGGCTGCGGTAACCTTCGAGGTTATGCTTTTGCAGGTAGTTGAGCAAGCGGCGGCGCTTACCAACAAGTTGCATCAGTCCACGGTGCGTGGAGAAGTCTTTTTTGTTCTGCTGGAGGTGAGCAGAAATCTGGGCCATGCGCTCAGTGATAAGCGCGATCTGGCCTTCAATGGAACCTGTGTTCTTTTCGGTACCGGCGTACTGTGTAAAAATGCCGGCTTTCTTTTCTTTCGATAAAGGCATTGTTTCGGGTTTTGTCAGGCATCCCCATTGGAAGCCTATTTCGGTTTACTTATTTGAGGTGCAAAGGTAGGGGAATTAGATCAAAGTTTAGAGTTTTCAGTTTCCAGTTTGAGAGCGAAAGAGCGAGCCTCCTGCGCTTAAACCTGAAGTTGTTGCTATCCAAAACTGAAAACTGAAGACTCAAAACTTATTTTCGCCGCATGGAACCCCTTTCCTCCGACGCCCGCGCCATCCTCGGCCTCGAACTACCTACGGATCCGCGCTGGGTGGACCTGGCGGCGCTGTCGCTGGCGGAAATCCTTACCGACCACGCCTGGTGCGAGCAGAAGGCGGCCATCACGTGCATTACCATCCTCCAGCGCAACAGCGACCGGGCGGCGGTGGTGGAAGCGCTGGCGCCGATCGTGACTGAAGAGTGGGGCCACTTCCGGCTGGTGCTCGCCGAGCTGAAAAAACGGGGCTTGCAACTGGGGCGTCAGCGCAAAGACGACTACGTGAACCGGCTGTTGACTTTTGCCCAGAAGGGGGGCTCGCACGACGATCGCTTTCTCGACCACCTGCTGATGATGGCGTTGATCGAAGCGCGCTCCTGCGAGCGCTTCAAGCGGCTCAGCGAGGGCCTCGACGACCCGCAGCTCCGCAAATTTTACCGTCGTTTCATGGAAAGTGAAGCGGGTCATTATGCGCTGTTCATCGAGCTGGCGGAAACGCATGTGCCGAAGGAAAAAGTGCGCGAGCGTTGGGGTGAGTGGCTGGCGTTTGAGGCGGCGTTGATGAAGGAGTTACCGGTGCGTGGGGACCGCATCCACTAACCGCCGCACCCCCCGACCCCCTCTCCGGAAACCGGAGAGGGGGGCATCCGCACCCCCTACCCCCTCTCCAGCCGGTTGCGCCATCACAACTCAAAGGTACCGTCAGCTTCTGGCAAGCCACCTGATGGGAAAAACACCATTTCGTCAGAAAATTCCCACCAGATTCTGTTCCATTCCTCATACGCGTCGAGACGGAGGGAGGCAACTTTGTGTACAGAACTTGTAATAGAACTTAAAACTGGAGAGGGGGCAGGGGGTGAGGAATTCCCTCTCCGGTTTCCGGAGAGGGATAAAGGGTGAGGAGTTCAGGAAAAATGCGCCAGCTCCGCACCAAAATCCAACCCAGGATACCTCCCCTGCAGCTCCTGCACCTTTTCAAACTGCGCCCGCAAAAAATCGCGGTGCGCCCGCGTATCAGGGAAATTAGGACGGTGCTTCCGGGCGATGTTCAACTTGCGGATCTCCTCGATCAGCCTGCGTGTTTCCGGCGTGCAGTACGTTTCCAGGAACTTCTCCAGCACAAAGCCCGTGGCCAGGTAATTCGGATGTACGAGATCCTCAGCGTAGAAGCGATAATCGCGGAGCACATCCACCACGAGTTCGTAGGAAGGAAAGTAATAGAGCCGGTCAAACTTGCCCACAAGGTGATGCACCGCTTCCAGCAGGCGCGCCTTGCTTCGGTTGTTCTCCACTACCCCATCGCGGATATGCCGCACGGGAGAGATCGTGAACAGGAACTTCAGTTGGGGGTTGAAGCGGAAAAGGCGGTGCAGGGTATTGTCCAGTAGTTCTACGGTCTCGTCGATGCCCAGCATGTGCTTGCAGAACCAGGTGCCCGGGGCACGGTGGCAATTGGCCACGCCTCCACCGCCAGCAAGCGATTGAGCCGGCTTCACTGCGGCTTGCTGAAGACGGTAGCTGAACGAAGAGCCGAGCGTGATGATCAGCCAGTCGGCTTCTTTCAAAAACCCGTGGGCTCGCGTTTGCGCCTCGTTCAAACCCGCCACCACTGCATCAGCATTGGTGCCCGAAAATCGGCTGTGGTGATTCCAGCTATGCCAAACGCCGTTCAATTCGAAGAGATCGCTTCTAGCATAGGGTTGCGGGTCGATATAACTCTGGAGGCTGCGACACACGGAGGCCGGATCGAAAAGAATTCCGTTTGGATTTTGCAGCACCTGGAACTTGAGCTCCTGAAGTGCGTTGCCAATGTGCTCGGTAAAACAGGAGCCGATCGAAAGGATCCGCTCGCCGGGCGCCATCCGCACACCTGGATCGGGAATTTGCACGGGGAGCATCAGTTCCATCAGCCGAAGATTGCTCCAGCCATCTGCAACGATTCCTGCAGGGCCGTTTCATTGAGTTGCAGCGGCTCGCCTTTCTCGCGGAAGAAGTCGAGCAGCCATTCCGTATTCATATTGCCCACAAGCTCGTCGTCGGCCATAGGACAGCCGCCAATGCCTTTCAGAGCGCCATCGAAACGGCGGCATCCAGCATCCCAGGCGGCACGCACCTTGTCACGCCAGCCATCGGCCGTAGCGTGCAGGTGCACTCCGATTTCCGTGTTGGGTAAGGCTTTTACCAGGTAGCCCGTGATGCTTGCGATCTGCGCGGGCGTAGCGAGGCCGACGGTATCCGCGAGCGAAATGATGGGAACACCGATCGCCACGAGCGTGCTCACCCACTCCAACACCACATGCTCACTCCACAGGTCGCCGTAGGGGTTGCCGAAGCCCATGGAGATGTAGACCACTAGCTGCTTGTTGTGCGCAACGCACAATTGCTGGATGGCACGCACGCGTTCCAGAGCTTCTGCAATGGAACCGTTCGTATTGCGCTGTTGAAAGGTTTCTGAAACGGAAAAAGGAAAGCCAAGGTAGGCGATCTCGGTATGGCTCACCGCAGCTTCGGCACCGCGTTCGTTGGCAATGATGGCCAACAAGTTCGTGCCGGTGTTTTGCAAATCAAGGCCAGCAAGTACCTCGGCCGTATCGGCCATTTGCGGAATGGCCTTCGGCGATACAAAACTGCCGAAGTCGAGCGTGTCGAAACCTACGCGCAGCAGCTTGTTGAGGTATTCGATCTTCGTTGCCGTCGGGATCATCGTTTTCCATCCCTGCATCGCATCGCGCGGACATTCCACCAACCGTATAGCTTTGTGCATACTCATTGTTTCATTCGTTGCTTCATCGCTTCGTAAAGGATCATACCGGTTGCCACCGAAACGTTGAGCGATTCAAACCCGGTGGGCATGGGGATTGAAAAACGGTCGTCGCAGATCTTCATCAATACCGAATTGATGCCGCGCTCCTCTCCACCCATCACGATCGCAACGGGCTCGTTGAATGCGATGTCGAAGGTCTTTTTCTCCGCCGTCATCTCGGAGGCCAGCACGCGGATGCCGTTCATGCGCAGTTCATCTACGGCCTTCATCAGGCTGTTGACGCGACACACGGGCAATTGCTCGAGCGCTCCTGCCGACGTGAGCACCGCGTCTTCGTTGAGCGCGCCTACGCCTTTGTCGGGAATGATCAGCGCCTGCACGCCCATGCTCCATGCGGTGCGGGCAATGCCGCCGATGTTGCGGATATCGGTCACGCCATCAAGGATAAGAAACATCGGAACCTCGCCGTTATCGACCACAAAGGAGATCATCTGCTGCAGGTCGTGATATTGCACCCTCGAGAGCAGCGCTACGCAGCCACCATGTTCGCCAACGTTGAAGCCGTTGAGCTTATCTGCCGGCACATAATTTATGGGCACGCCAGCTTTCTCGGCAGCTTTACGAATTTCACCCTGCAACACGGTTGAAGCGGTCTTTTGCAGGTAGATGCGGTCGAGTGCGCGCCCCTCGGAGAGTGCTTCCAGGATGGCACTGCGGCCGGCGAGCAACATATTCTTTTTGGGTCGCTGCGGGGAGCGGAAATTTTTCACGGGGCAAAGATAAAGAGAAAGGGTGCTGGAGCTCTTAGGTTCCGGAGAGAGCAGTGGTGCGTCTTTACCAATAAACCATTGAACCAATCAACCACTAAATAAAAAGCCCCTTTCGGGGCTTTGAATCAGATTCCAAATGCTTTGCGCACCTTGCCAACGTAGTCCAGCTTTTCCCAGGTGAACAGTTCCACCTTTTTGTTGATGGTCTTTCCACCGGGCTGAATGAAGGTCTTGGTAACCACTTCAGGCTTGCGTCCCATATGTCCGTAGGCAGCTGTTTCACTATAGATCGGGTTGCGCAGTTTCAGGCGCTGCTCGATGAAGTAAGGACGCATGTCGAAGATGGATTTCACCAGGTCGGCAATCTCGCCGTCGGTCATTTCCACTTTCGCGGTGCCGTACGTATTCACGTTGATGCTCGTGGGCTCCGCAACGCCGATGGCGTAGGAAACCTGCACCAGCACTTCGTCGCACACACCGGCAGCCACGAGGTTCTTGGCAATGTGACGCGTGGCGTAAGCAGCCGATCGGTCCACCTTCGAAGGATCTTTTCCGGAGAAGGCACCACCACCGTGCGCGCCTTTGCCACCGTAGGTATCCACGATGATCTTGCGGCCCGTAAGCCCCGTGTCGCCGTGCGGTCCGCCGATAACGAACTTACCCGTAGGGTTGATATGGTATTTGATACCGTCGTTGAACAGCTTCGCGTATTTCTTGTATTTCGACTTCACCCGCGGAATGAGAATGTTGATGATGTCCTTGCGGATCTGGTCGGCCATCTTCTTTTCGGTATCGAAGTCGTCGTGCTGCGTCGACACAACGATGGCGTCGATGCGCACGGGACGGTTGTTATCGTCATACTCGAGCGTCACCTGGCTTTTCGCATCGGGACGCAGGTATTTGATCTGCTTGTTCTCGCGGCGCAGCACGGCCAGCTCCAGCAGCAGCTTGTGCGCGAGGTCAAGCGCAAGCGGCATGAAATCTTCCGTTTCGTTGCTGGCGTAACCGAACATCATGCCCTGGTCGCCGGCGCCCTGCTCTTCTTTCTTCTGGCGATCCACACCCTGGTTGATATCCGACGACTGCTCGTGGATGGCAGACAGGATACCGCAGGAGTTCGCTTCGAACATATACTCGCTCTTGGTGTAGCCGATCTTGCGGATGACGCCGCGAGCAATCTCCTGCACGTCGAGGTAAGCTTTCGATTTCACCTCGCCGGCAAGCACCACCTGCCCTGTAGTTACCAGCGTTTCGCAGGCAACCTTGGATTGCGGATCGAAGGCAAGAAAATGGTCGATGAGGGCGTCGGAGATCTGGTCGGCAACTTTATCGGGATGGCCTTCCGATACGCTTTCAGATGTAAAGAGATAAGGCATGAGTGGCTGAAAATTGATGGGTTGGAAAATAAAACAGGGTGCAAATATAGCACCCTGTCGTATTAGAAAGTTAAGGCTATGGAAGCCGCGAATAGACGATGCGGAGGCGCATTCGCTTGGAGGGGTCGGCAAAAGTGCCTCCACCAAGCACTGCACGACCTTGCGCGATGCGCGAAATGCCATAGATGGAGCGGCCGGCGCGCGGGAAGCGGGCATCGGCTACACGCACCTTGTAAGGAGCAAACAATTTCAACTGGTCGTTGCTCACATTATGCAGCAGCACCTGCTGCACATAAAGGCTCATGTTGAAACGATACGTGTTGTCGGTTTTAAGACTGCCGCCGAAGATGCTGCTCACTGCGCCGCTGCTTCCGAGCAGTGCCGACAAAGAGTCGTCGCGGATCTGAAGCATCGAATCGCCGGAACGGCGGCCCAGGTACATGGCAGCGGGTGGCGTAAAGACGTCGCTGCTTGCAGAGGGAACGATGGATGCAACAAGCTCGGCGCGGTGTACGAGTTTGTTGGTCATCGTATCAAGACCCGGAATGCGCAGGTAAATGGCGCTGCCCGGCTCGGTTTGCACATAAGCCTTGTCTTCGCTGGCACCGAGGTTGCTCAGGTAAGTAAGCCAGTTGTTGGCCGGGGTGCGACGAATGATGTTGGCTTGCGTGGCACGCGCCTTCAGCGTCGAAGTGTCGCCGGAAGAATACGTGGCGCTGTAGCCCGCACCAAACAAACCGTGGTAGAACGCCGCCGAAGTCGTATCAATGACGCCGTTGCGCTTCACGCGGAAATACACCTGCACCTTGCTCTTGGCGCTGTCGAGGAGGTTGAAGTAACCCAGGCCGTTGCCGGCCATATCAGCTTTCACTGCAAGCCCGTGGTGCTTGTTGTAAAAGGAAGTAAAAGTGCCATAGTGTGCTGTCGTTGAGTCAACGATCAATGCGTTGGCGAAGGCTGCAAAGTTGGTGAGCGGGATGCGCAGCACGTTGGCCACCTTGAGGGTATCACGCTTGCGGATGAGCAGCTGCGTGTCTTTCAGCTGGCTCAGCGAAAAGGTCTTCGAACCGAGCGTTGGCCCCGTAGCGAAGTCTGCATTCTGCGTGGTATAAAGCGCGCTGTCCTTGAAGTCGGCAGTTTGATCTACTTCCTGCACATGCACCGTCAAAGGCATCGTGCTGTCACCGTATTTATCAACGTAAGCGAGCGAAAGAACTACCGAGTCTACGCCAACAACCGAATCCTGGTGATAGAACTGGTAATAGGCAGGGCCATAAGTGGCCGGACCGTATTGAAAATAGATATCAGCTTTTGTCGCTCCAAACTCCGGGTCGTTGGTGATTGCGCCAAGCGCCATCGCATCGTTGGGGCTTACCGTAGTGTTGCCGTTCCAACGACCGTTGTCGGTTTCTACGTCCAGGAAAGTTTCGAAGGTATTGATGTTGTCTACCGCAGGTACCAACCCGTTTCCGAGCTCGGTTGCTTCATTGATCTTGCGGCAGGACTGAATTCCAAGGCTAAACGTCAGCAACAAGGCTGCCGGCAAAAGCAGCCAGTAAAGTTTCTTCACACGAAAGAATTATCGGTTTAAAAGGAGCGAACTACTTACCCGCAAGGTCGACATACAACTGTAAATAGTCTGTTAAATCAGACTCTGCATTGTAGGGCAAGGTCTTCTTGCCACGCACCTTGGAGAAGGCATCCACAAGTGCCGGATCCACGTCGTCCGAACCGAAGGTGATCGCATCGGCATAGGTTGCGCCGCCACGGAACATCGCGGTGTTGTTGCTTTCCTTGAACGCCTCGAGGTCTTTCTCTTTCAGCGTTGCGTGGATGAGTGCCTTCTCGATGAAGTCGGCACCGAGGCTTTCTTCAAACGTGTTCTGGCCAAGGGTATACACCACTTTGCTGTGTGCAAAAACGGGCTCCTTTTTATATACGGTTTTGAGGTAGGCAGGAATCAGCGCCGACATCCAGCCCGAGCAATGGATGATGTCGGGAGGCCAGCCGAATTTCTTCACGGTTTCGAGTGCACCCTTGCAAAAGAAAACGGTGCGGAGATCATTATCGTCATACCACTCTTCCTTTTCATCGGTGAAGACGAACTTGCGCTTGAAGAGATCTTCGTTGTCGAGAAAATAAACCTGCAGGCGGGCGTTAGGAAGCGAAGCTACCTTGATCTGGAGGGGAAAGTCTTCATTGTCAACCGAGACGTTGATGCCCGAGAGACGCACCACTTCATGAAGGCGGTGACGGCGCTCGTTGATGGTACCGAAACGGGGCATGATGCAGCGCACTTCGAAATTATTGTCGTTGGCCTTGATGGCCAGGCGGTTGACGATCTCGGAGAACTCTGTCAGCTCCAGGTAGGGCGACATCTCGTTGGCTATAAATAAAATTCTTTTCTTTGCTGACATTGTAAACCCGGGTTTAGCCTTTATTAAAAGGTGTGCAAAGGTAACCATAATTTGCCAATGCCGCTCCGGATAATGAATACGTGCCGCATTCATGATCATTTTCAAAACCGCCCGGGACCTCAGCGCCTGGCTGTCTGCGGCCGCTGCCGACGGACAGTCTACAGGGTTCGTGCCCACGATGGGCGCACTCCACGAAGGCCACCTGTCGCTTGTCCGCCAATCGCGCGCTGCCAACGGCCGCACGGTGTGCAGCATCTTCGTCAACCCAACGCAATTCAACAACGCCGACGACTTCAGCAATTACCCGGTGACCATCGAGAAGGACATCGAGTTGCTGCTGGGCGCTGGCTGTGATGCGCTCTTCCTGCCTTCGGTGCAGGAAGTGTATCCGCCAGAGCATGTTAAAAAGCACTATGCACTCGGGCCCGTGGAGACGGTGCTCGAAGGAGCCTTCCGCCCCGGCCACTTCCAGGGCGTGTGCGAGGTAGTGGAGCGGCTGCTCGATATCGTTGCCCCGCAGCGCCTTTACCTGGGGCAAAAAGACTTCCAACAGTGCATGGTGTTGCAAAAGCTGCTCGCGCTTACGAGCAAGAACGCGCACACGGACCTGATCATCGCCCCTACCCTGCGCGAAGCCGACGGCCTCGCCATGAGCAGCCGTAACCTCCGGCTCAGCGACGATGAGCGTAAAGGCAGCATTGCGATCTTTCAGAACCTCGACCGCATCCGGCTTGCATTCGGCACGAAGGACAGCCGCGAGCTGGAAGCGGAAGCCAAATCCGATCTTGAGGGGAAAGGGTTTCGCGTAGACTATATCGCCATCTGCGAGCCCGCGACGCTTCTTCCCAAAACGGATGGCCGAAGACCCGCCGTTGTGCTCGCCGCCGCTTACCTCGGGCCTGTGCGCCTGATCGATAACCTCGTATTGTCGTAACAACGTTAGCCATCTGCCGTGAGCACGCATCATGAAAAGTATTGCAAAGCGCGCTGAATATTCCAATGGTCAGATGTGCAGCTCACGGTTCACGGCTCACGGTTCACGGTCTGCGTCCTACCTTTGCGCCGCAATGACCATCTCCGTTTTAAAATCCAAAGTACACCGCGCCACCATCACCGAGGCTAACCTGCACTATGTGGGCAGCCTCACCCTCGATGAAGGCCTAATGGAAGCCGCCAACCTCATCGAAAACGAACAGGTGCAGGTAGTGAATGTCAACAACGGCGAGCGACTCGAAACCTATCTCATTAAAGGCAAGCGCGGCTCGGGCGTATGTTGCCTCAACGGGCCCGCCGCACGCAAGGGAATGGTTGGCGACGTCGTCGTGATCATTTCGTATGCCACCATGGATTTCGAAGAAGCGAAACGTTTTCAACCAGCCATCGTTTTCCCCCGCGACGGCAACCGGCTGTAAAGGCGGGTTAAACTTCTTGGCCCTTCGTTGTCAGGGAATTATATTGCCGTATGAAGAAGCCTGTGCTCACGATCGTGCAATACCTGTTCTTCCTGGGACTGGGGCTCTTCTTCGTCTGGCTGTCGGTGAAAGACATCAGCGCCGACGACTGGGAAGCGATCAAGGATGCCATCAGCCGCTCCCGCCGCTGGCTGGTGGTGCCGGCATTCCTGCTGCTGGTGCTCGCGCACTACAGCCGTGCGTTGCGCTGGAAGATCCTGATGGAGCCGCTCGGCTATAAGCCCACCAATTTCAATGTTTTTGCCTCGGTGATGATCGGCTATCTCGTGAACGCAGCGGTGCCGCGCCTGGGAGAAGTGGTGAAATGCACGCTGCTCGCACGCTACGAGAAAACACGGGTAGACAAACTCGTGGGCACCATCGTGATGGAACGCGCCGTAGATGTCATCTGCCTTGTGGCAGCCTTCGCGGCCGCCTTCGTTTTCCAGGGGCACGTTATTACCGATCCCATCGTTGCTAAATTTTCCAGCCTTGCAAGCGACGGCAGCGGCAAGGTCTCCCGCGAGAAGCTGGTGCTGATCGTGGGCGGATTCCTTTTTGTCGTCGGGCTCGTCATTTTCCTGATGAAGCGCTTCGCGCATATCGATTTCGTAGGCAAGATCCGCAACGTGTTTTCGGGCATCGTCCATGGGCTTGGGTCCATTCGCTTCATCCGCCAGAAAGCGGGCTTCCTCATGCACACGCTCCTCATCTGGGGTTTGTACCTCAGCGGAACAACGCTTGGGATCTACGCCCTCGAGGAAACAGCGCACCTGGGCGTGGGCGGCGGCCTTACCACACTCGTTCTGGGCAGCATCGGGATGGTGGTGACACCCGGCGGCATCGGCGCCTATCCACTGCTCATCGGCAAGCTGATGGGCTGGTATGGCCTCAACGAAGACACCATTGGCGTGGCGCTCGGCTGGATCCTTTGGGTGGTGCAAACACTGGTGACGCTGGTGGTTGGCCTTCTTTGCTTCGCGCTTCTTTCTTACCATAATAAAAACCGCACGCATGAAAGCACCGTTCTCGTACCGGACCAAGCTCCTGACACCCGATGAATTGCAAAAGCAGGTTGCGCGCTGGCGGGTGATGGGCAAAACGATCGCCTTCACCAACGGCTGCTTCGACATCCTCCACGCAGGGCATATTGCTTCGCTCAGCGCGGCCGCCACCGAGGCCGACTACCTCGTTGTGGGCGTCAACAGCGACGCTTCGGTGAAGCGGCTGAAGGGCGAAAGCCGGCCGGTGAACGACCAGGATAGCCGCTCTGCCGTTCTGGCCTCGTTGTTGATGGTAGATGCGGTAGTAATTTTTGACGCAGATACACCGCGCGACCTCATCGCTTCGTTTCTGCCCGATGCACTGGTGAAGGGAGGCGACTACAAAGTGGAAGACGTTGCCGGCGCGGCCGAAGTGCAGGCGGCAGGCGGACGAGTGGTGATCAACCCGATCTTAAACGGATTTTCAACGACAGGCATTATCGAAAAGCTGCGGCACTAAGTCGCCCAACGAACCATATGAGTACGACCTTACGACGAAAGATCATCCCGCGCGACATCAGCTGGCTCTCCTTCAACGGGCGGGTGCTGCAGGAAGCCGCCGACACTTCGGTGCCGCTGCCCGAGCGGATCCGCTTTCTCGGTATTTTTTCCAACAACCTCGACGAGTTCTTCCGTGTGCGCGTGGCCACGCTCAAGCGCATGATCCAGTTTGGCAGCAAGGCCAAAATGCACCTCGAGCAAAACCCCGAGGCCATCCTCGAAGAGATCCAGATGATCGTGCTGAACCAGCAAACGGAATTCAACCGCATCTGGGAAGTGATCATGCAGGAGTTGCAGGAACAACAGATCTTTCTGATTACCGAAAAAGACCTGAACGAAGAGCAGCGCGCATTCGTGGAAGAATTTTATGACAGCGAGGTGAGCCCGAACGTCATCCCGCTGATGATCGAAAGCATCCCCGACTTTCCCTACCTGCGCGACAAGTCGATCTACCTCGGCGTGGTGCTTTCGAAGCAGGAAAGCGCGCTGAAAAGAAAATATGCCGTCATCGAAGTGCCCACGCGCTTCAACGACCGCTTCATCCTGCTCCCATCGCCACCCGACGAGAAACACATCATCCTCCTCGAAGATGTCATTCGCTTCAACCTCCCAACGATCTTCAGCTACTTCGGCTTCGATAAATACCAATCGAACGTTTTCAAGGTGACGCGCGATGCGGAGATCGATATAGACAACGACATCGCCACCAACCTCATTCAAAAGCTGGAGAAGGGATTGAAGAGCCGCCGCAAGGGCAAGCCGGTGCGCTTCATATACGACAAGGAAATGGACCCGGGCCTGCTCGAGTACCTCATACGCCGGATGAATCTTACCAAGCGCGACAACCTCATCCCCGGCGGGCGTATCCACAACTTCCGCCACTTCATGGACTTCCCTTCGTCGGTGTTCGATAAGAACAACAAAACGCGCAAGCCGTTCTGGCACCCGCTGCTGGAGCAAAACCGCGTGACCGACGTGGTGCTCGAGCGCGACATCCTGCTGCACTTTCCCTATCATTCCTTTAACCCGGTGATTGACCTCCTTCGCGAGGCGGCCATCGATCCCGATGTGACCGCCATAAAGATCACCTGTTACCGGGTGGCGAAGAATTCGCGCATCCTGAACGCCTTGATCAACGCGGTGCGCAACGGGAAGCAGGTAACCGTGATGCTCGAACTGCGCGCACGTTTTGAAGAAGAGGCGAACCTCGAATGGAAAGAGCGACTCGAAGACGAAGGCGTAAAGGTGCTGATCGGCATCCCCAACATGAAAGTGCACGCCAAGATCTGCCTAATTCGCAAGCGCCTCCACGACCGCATCATTCATTATGGATTCGTAAGCACGGGCAACCTCAACGAAAGCACTTCGAAAGTGTATGCCGATCATTGCCTCCTTACTTCCAACCGCTCCATCATGTCGGATGTGAACCGGCTGTTCAATTACATCGAGCACCACAAGACAGGTACGCATTTTCTGAAGGCCTGCAAAACGCTCATACCGAGCCCGGTGTTTGCACGCCGCGCCATTCTGAAAATGATCGATACGGAAGTGCACAACGCACGCAAGGGAAAGCCCGCATCGGTGATCGCAAAAATGAACTCACTTTCGGATGAAGAGATCATTGAAGCTTTGTACAACGCCGCCAGGGCGGGTGTGGAAGTCAAGCTGATCATCCGCGGCATCTTCTGCATGCTGTCGGAAAGCGACCGCTTTGTGAAGCCTGTCACGGCCGTGAGCATTGTAGACGAATACCTCGAACACGCGCGTGTGTGGATCTTCCACAACAGCGGCAAGGAAAAGTTCTTCATTTCATCGGCCGACTGGATGACGCGCAACCTCGATCACCGCGTGGAGGCCACCTGCCCCATCCTCGACGACCGGCTGAAGGAGGAGTTGCACGATATCATCAAGATACAGCTGCAGGACAATGTGAAGGCCCGCGTGCTCGACAACGAACTGAGCAACAACTACGTGCCGCAGGGCCTGCAGCCGCCCATCAGGTGCCAGGTGGAGATCTATAATTACTTACACAACAAAATTGATTTGCAACGTGAGACTGGCAGCGATTGATATAGGAAGCAACGCGGGACGCCTGCTGATCAGCGACGTTACGCAAGGCCCGGGCGGCAAGATGGAATTTGCGAAGATGGCACTCGTGCGCGTTCCGCTGCGCCTTGGCTTCGACGTGTTTGAGTCGGGACGCATATCGCCGAAGCGGGCTGAAATGCTGCTGAAGACGATCGAAAGCTATAAGCTGTTGATGGAGGTGTATGACGTGCAGCAACTCAAGGCCGCGGCCACATCGGCCATGCGCGATGCTGCGAATGCGAACGAAGTGCTGCAAAACATCGAAGAGCGCACCGGCATACGCATCGAGGTGATTTCCGGTGGTGAAGAAGCGCGCATCGTATTCGAAACCCACATCGCCGAAAACCTGAGCGTCCACGAATCGTACCTCTATATCGACGTGGGCGGCGGCTCCACCGAACTGACCTTCTTCAGCAACGGCCAGATGGTGTTCAAAGAATCGTTCAACATCGGCACCATCCGCCTTCTGAAAGACCAGGTGAACAAGGAAGCCTGGGAAGCGATGAAGAACTTCATCAAGGAAGGCGTGAAAGGCCACAACCATGTTACGTGCATCGGCTCGGGCGGCAACATCAACAAGATCTTTTCGCTTTCGAAGCGTAAGGAAGGCAAGCCGCTGCAGCTGGAGCAATTGCGCAATTATTACAAAGAGTTCAGCGCGCTTTCGCTGCGCCAGCGGATGCAGCTGTATAAGCTGCGCGAAGACCGCGCCGACGTGATCGTGCCCGCACTGCTCATTTACATCAATGCCATGCGCTGGGCCGATGCCGAAGACATCTTCGTACCCAAGATCGGCCTTGCGGACGGGCTCATACAAACGCTATACGCGGACATTGCGAAGAAGGAGCAGGAACGCTGGGTTTAATGAATATGCCAAGGTGCTGTTGTGCTGATAAGGTAATAGGATAATACTATTCGGACGTCATACAAGATGGTCGGACGCGCTTCGCTTCGCTCGCAATTACGACCATAAATGGCTTTACGTACCTTGCGCGAAATAATATTTTCAACATGAGCGCTTCTGCCGAGGTCAAACGCATCACCACCGCCACGCTGCAAAAGATGAAGGCCAAGGGCCAGAAGATCTCGATGCTTACGGCTTACGACTTTTCTTTCGCCCGCATCATCGACGAAGCCGGCATCGACGTCATCCTCGTGGGTGATTCGGCTTCGAACGTAATGGCCGGCCACGAAACCACGCTCCCCATCACGCTCGATCACATGATCTACCACGCACAGTCGGTAGTGCGCGGCGCGAAGCGTTGCCTCATCGTGGTAGACATGCCCTTCGGGTCGTACCAGAGCAACGGCGACATTGCGCTTGCTTCGGCCATCCGTGTCATGAAAGAGACCGGCGCGCATGCCATCAAAATGGAAGGAGGCGAAGAGATCATCGACTCGGTGCGCCGCATCATATCGGCAGGTATTCCCATCATGGCCCACCTGGGCCTTACGCCGCAATCGATCTATAAGTTTGGCTCGTACAACGTGCGTGCAAAGGAAGAAGACGAGGCTGCTAAACTCAAAAGCGATGCCCTCCTGCTGCAGGACGCGGGCTGCTTTGCCGTGGTGCTCGAAAAGATTCCCGCCACGCTCGCGCAGGAAGTGAGCGCCAGCCTGCATGTGCCCACCATCGGCATCGGCGCTGGCGCCCATTGCGACGGACAGGTGCTCGTAATGCACGATATGCTCGGCATCAACACCGAATTCCGCCCCCGCTTCCTCCGCCAATACCTCAACATGCACGAGCAGGTGACCGGTGCCGTGAAGCAATACATCGACGACGTGAAAGGCGGAACATTCCCTACCGAAGCAGAATCTTACTAAACACAGAACGGGCGCCCGCAAAGCAACCGGACGGTTCCGCTTCCACGCCTGTCAGTTCCGACTGCCCACCTGTCAGCTCCGTCCACCCGCCGGCCGTCTCCGCAGTAACACCAGCCGCCTCCGTGTTTACACTACGCGCCTCTCCCGCCTCCACTAACTACAAACCACAAACTCCAACCCCCCTCCCCCTCGCGAACTGAAAACTGTAAACTGAAAACTGGAAACTGGAAACTGTAAACTCTTCCCCCTTCCCGCAACCACAAACTCCAAACTTCAACTCCCCTACCTTCGCCGCGCAAAAGCCAAAACATGAAGCATTTTTCCTTTGGCGCTACTACCCTGCTGCTGGTATTGTCCGCGGCCTCCGGTAGCGCGCAGCAGGCCGGGGTTGAGCTCGATCCCGTTACGGTCACTCCGGGTTTTCACTCCATCAACAGCTCCCGAAGCGGCCGCAACGTCCTCGTACTGCCCGGCGCCCAGTTTCAAAAGCTTCCTGTCAACAGCCTCGACGAGCTGCTGCGCTATGTGCCGGGCATCGAGATACAGGCGCGGGGTCCCATGGGCGCACAAAGCGATATCGTGATGCGCGGGGGCACCTTTCAGCAGGTGCTGGTGCTGGTAGACGGCCTCCGCATCAACGATCCCTTCTCCGGGCATTTTGCCACCTACTTTCCCATTGCGCCGCAGGAGATCGAACGCATCGAAGTGCTGAAAGGCGCTGCCGCCGCCCAGTATGGCTCCGAAGCGGTTGGAGGCGTGGTGCAGATCATCACGAAATCTTTCAATGCTAAAAAGGGCGTGAAGGCAAAAGGCGGATCGGCGCAGCTTTCGGCGGGGCAATACGGCCTCTTGAATGGCAGCGCCGGCGCACACTTCAGCGACGGCAAAACAAGCTTCGGCGCCGGCGTGCTCAGCAACAATGCGGATGGCGTGCAGCAGCGCGGCATCAGAGGATATTTCCACGCAACCACCGCCTCGGCATCGGTAGCGCACCGCATCAACGACCAGTGGCGCTTCGCACTGCGCTCGGCTTACGACGTGCGCGACTTTGCCGCGCAGAATTTCTACACAACCTTCGCCAGTGACACTTCTACCGAAAAAGTGAAGACCAACTGGAACCAGCTTTCGGTGCAACACGAGCGCGGCCGCAACCGCATCCTTTTCGACGCGGGCTATAAGAATACGTCCGACTATTTCAGCTTCAACAGCATCAGCACGGCCAACAACAACAAGAGCGGGCTGTGGCAGCTGGCCCTGCGCGACGAGCTGCGCATCGGTGCACGCACGGTGCTGGCCAACGGCGTGCAATACAACAACCGCGTCATTCGCTCCAACGACCGCGGCAATCATACGGAGGGTCAGCTGGCCGCCTTCAGCACACTGAATTATACAGGCAAAGAAGGCTTCAACGTTACCCCGGCACTCCGCCTCGATTGGCACGAGCGGCGCGGTTTCGAGCTCATTCCACAACTCGCGGTTTCGCTGCGCCGGCACAACTGGCAGCTGCGCGCCAGCGCGGGTAAAACGATTCGCGACGCCGACTTCACCGAGCGCTACAACAACTATAACAAAGCGCTCGTTACCAGCGGCCGCATCGGCAACCCCGACCTGCAGGCCGAGCGGGCCACCGCGCTCGAGGCAGGCGGCGATCTTTATCTTTTAAAAGGACTGCGCATTTCGGCCACTTATTTCAGCCGCCTCCACAAGGGCCTCATTGACTACGTGACCACGCCCTACGCCAACATGCCGCGGCGCGAAAACCTGGTGGCCACAGGCACCTACGCGCTCGCGCAAAACCTCGCCAACGTGAACATCCGCGGCGCCGAGCTCGACCTGCAGTACGTGCTGCAGCTGCGCAACGGACGATCGCTGCAGGCGATGGCGGGCTTCACGTGGGCCGAAGCAGAAAGCAAGAACGGAATCGCAGGATTTTACCTCACCTCCTTTGCAAAGCACTTGCTCAATGGAAGCATACTTTATTCCAGCGCGCGTGTGGAGCTTGGCTTCACGGCCATCTATAAAGAACGTGCGATGGCCCAGAGCGCCACTGCCATCAAGGCCGAACTGGCCAAAGACTATTTTGTGCTGAACGGAAAAGCGCAGTTCTTTGTGCTCCCTGGAAAGCTGGGGATCTTTGTGCAGGCCGACAACCTGTTCGACAAGCCATACAGCGACCTGCTGGGCGCGCAAATGCCTGGGCGGTGGATGCAGGGTGGTGCACAATTCAAATTTTAAAAAACGATTGTTATGCAGGACGTATTAGCAGCACTGGGCATCAAAGCCACAAACCCCGGAGCGGGCACAGGCACTCAATGGCTCGGTAGCAAGGGCAAGGAACTAAGCTCCCACTCTCCAGTAGACGGCAAGGAGATCGCGCGGGTAACGCTCGCCGATGAGGCCGCCTATGAGCAGGTAATAGCCAAAGCGCAGGAAGCCTTCGTTGAATGGCGCACATGGCCAGCGCCGAAGCGCGGCGAGATCGTTCGCCAGCTGGGCGAAGCGCTTCGCAAATACAAAGAACCGCTGGGTAAGCTCGTTTCGTACGAAATGGGCAAAAGCCTGCAGGAAGGCTATGGTGAGGTGCAGGAGATGATCGACATCTGCGACTTTGCTGTTGGTCTTTCGCGACAGCTGCACGGCCTGACCATGCACAGCGAGCGACCCGGCCACCGCATGTACGAGCAATGGCACCCGCTCGGCATCGTAGGCATCATTTCGGCCTTCAATTTCCCCGTGGCGGTATGGAGCTGGAACACGATGCTGGCCTGGGTTTGCGGCGACGTGTGCGTGTGGAAGCCTTCCGAAAAAACGCCGTTGTGCGCAGTGGCCTGCCAGAACATCATCAGCGAAGTATTCAAAGCCAACAACGTTCCCGAAGGTGTGTGCGGCCTTGTGATCGGCGAAGCCAACATCGGTGAAAAGATGTCGAACGACGGCCGCGTTCCGCTGGTATCGGCAACGGGATCCACGCGCATGGGTAAAGCGGTGGGAGCTGCCGTGGGTGCGCGCCTGGGCCGTTCGCTGCTCGAGCTGGGCGGAAACAACGCCATCATCATTTCGAAAGATGCCGACCTCGACATAGCCATCGTGGGCTGCGTGTTTGGTGCCGTGGGCACTGCCGGACAGCGCTGCACCACCACGCGCCGCCTCATCATCCACGAATCTATTTACGATGCCTTCCGCGACAAGCTTGTGGCAGCATACAAGCAACTCCGCATCGGCGATCCGCTCGACCAGAACAACCACGTTGGTCCGCTGATCGACAAAGGCGCGGTGGCCCAATACCTTGCCGCCATTGAAAAGTGCAGGCAGGAAGGCGGCAACTTTTTGGTGGAAGGCGGCGTGCTCGAAGGCGCTGGCTACGAAAGTGGTTGCTACGTGAAGCCTGCCGTTGCTGAAGCGCAGCCGCATTACAGCATCGTGCAGCACGAAACGTTTGCACCCATTCTTTACCTGATGAAGTACGGCACGCTGGATGAAGCGATCGCGATACAGAATGGCGTGCCGCAGGGACTTTCATCCTCGATCATGACGCTCAATTTACGTGAGGCCGAAGCTTTCCTTTCCGCAGCCGGCTCCGATTGCGGTATCGCCAATGTCAACATCGGCACGTCGGGTGCAGAGATCGGTGGTGCATTTGGTGGCGAAAAAGAAACGGGTGGCGGACGCGAAAGCGGATCGGATGCCTGGAGAGTGTATATGCGCCGTCAAACCAACACCATCAACTACAGCACGCAGTTGCCGCTCGCCCAGGGCATCAAGTTCGACCTGTAGGAAGTGGTGTATTGGTTTATTGGTGTAGTGGTTTATTGGTAACCGGTTCGCGGCAAACGGTCGGTTTTCGTTCAATAGTTTTTTAAGTGAAGAGGCTGCTTTTGCGGCCTCTTTTTTTGTGCAGTTCATAATACTGATTGTGCACTTCATCAAGGGTGCTCGCAGGGGGCGCTTGCAAAAAGATACCGCTAGCTCAATACAACAGCGTGCGGCGGCTCTAGCTACTTTGTCAGCTTTTCTTTGGCAAAAAAGAAGATCGCCAGCCAGACGAGGCCTTTGATGAGAAAAAAGAAAAAGCCGGCCCAGCCCACGCGTTTGAGCCAGGTGCGAAACTTGGAAGGTGGGCGCTGTTCGTTCACGGCGCCAAGTTACGACACGCGCTGAAGACTGCACTTGTTGATGTATGCCGTACTCCATCCCACCGCGGGTTCCGCAGTGTAGGCGTGCCCGCAGTTCTCACATTTCACAAATCGCTTTGAGAGCGCTGCCGTATTTTTAAAGACTCAATCTTTACGAATACATGAAAAGAATTGTCCCCAGATTCCTGCTGCCCTTGCTGGCCGCCGGATTTACCCTCACTTCATTTGCGCAAAGTTCTGCATCGGCGCCGAATGGCTGGCACCTGAAAGACCGCGCGCAGGATGGCTATTATGGAATCAGCCTCGATAAGGCTTACAATTTTCTCAAGGGAAAGAAAAGCAAGACCGTGGTGGTAGCCGTGATCGACTCCGGCATCGACAGCACCCATGAAGACCTGCGCCCCATTCTCTGGACCAACCCCAACGAGATTCCGGGCAACGGCGTCGACGACGATAAGAATGGTTATGTAGACGATGTGCACGGCTGGAACTTTCTCGGCAACAAGGATGGCCGCAACGTAACCGAAGATTCGTACGAAGGCGTGCGTTTCTACTGGAAGCACAAAGCACGTTTCGAAGGAATCGACACCACGCAGCTCACCGGCAAGGACCTGGCCGACTACACGGTGTGGAAGCGCGCACGCATCGATCTAGAAAACAGCGTTAAGAGTGATGAAGTGCTGTACCTGCAGCGCCTCTACCCCACCCTGCGCCGCGGCGATTCCATCATTGCCCGCGACCTGAAGAAGACCGAATTTACCGCCGCGGACCTGAAGGATTATAAGCCGAGCTCCATCGAAGCACAGGTGGTTGCCGAAATGTATGAGCAGATCTTCGCGCAGGAGAAAGTGGAATACGTTTCCAACAAGATGCTGCTCGAGCAGATCGAAGGCGAGCTGCGCAAAAGCACCTGGCTGACTGCCGCGCCGGAGAACTACCGGGGCAACGTAACGCAGGACAATGAAGACGACATCAACGACCGCAGCTACGGCAATAACGACGTAATGGCTACCACACCCATGCACGGCACACACGTGTCGGGCATCATCGCCGCTGTGCGCAACAATGGCAAGGGCATCGATGGCATCGCGGACAACGTGCGCATCATGACGCTCCGCGCGGTTCCAGATGGCGACGAGCACGACAAAGACATCGCGCTTGCCATCCGCTACGCGGCCGACAACGGAGCGGAGATCATCAATATGAGCTTTGGCAAGGCCGTATCGCCCCAAAAGGCCTTCATAGACGATGCGGTGCGCTACGCACAAAGCAAAGGCGTGCTGCTGGTGCAGGCATCGGGCAACAGCCACCAGAACATAGATACGGAGCGCAATTTCCCCACGCCCTTCTTTCTGGATAGCACGCGTGCTACCAGCTGGATCATGGTGGATGCTTCCGGCGATCCGAAGAACGGCGGGCTCGCTGCCAGCTTCTCCAACTACGGCACCACGGTGACCGACCTGTTTGCGCCCGGTAAACATATTTATTCTACCCTTCCCGGTGGCAACGTGTACGGCACGCTTTCGGGCACCAGCATGGCTGCGCCGGTAACCACCGGCGTTGCAGCTTTGGTAAAAGAATACTTTCCGAAACTCAGCGCAGCCCAGGTGAAATATGTGCTGGAGAACAGCGTGGTCAAACCTTCCATCAAAACAGCCAGGCCCGGCACCGATGAACAGGTTTCGCTTGATGCGCTTGCCCGCAACGGCGGCATCGTGAACGCCTATGAAGCCGTGAAGCTGGCAGATGCGATCAGCTCGGGACGCATCAAGGTGAAAGTGGAATCCAACAAGATCAAAGTTAAAGATGCAAGCGGCAAGACCAAGACCAAGGTGGAAGCCGGCAAAACAAAAATCAAAAAGGAACCCGTAAAGACTTTCTAAGCGGATCCCGTTCAAAGAAAAACCCCGGCGACAATCGCCGGGGTTTTTTAGCTTTAGTATTCAAACGAAACAGAATGCCGCAAGTTCAACTCGAACGCATACCGCAGTTTTACCACCGCTACGTGCAGCAGGTGGCGCATCTCCCACTCAATGAGGCACTGGCCCATCGCCGCAACGTGATTCTTCCGCTGCTCCGCTCGCTTCCGCAACACAAATGGGACTTTGCCTATGCACCCGGCAAATGGACCATCAAGGAGCTCGTGCTGCATCTTGCCGACACCGAGCGCGTGTTCGGCTACCGGGCGCTCACCTTCGCCCGCAAGGGCAACACGCCCCTGCCGGGATTCGATGAAGACACCTTTGCTGCGCATTCGGAAGCAAGCCGCCGAAGCTCTGAATCGCTCCTTGAAGAATTGGATTCCGTGCTCCACAGCAGCGACACGCTGTTCGCGAGTTTTTCGCCTGCGCAACTGGAGCGCAGTGGCGTTGCCAACAACAACGAGATCTTCGTATCCGACATCGGCTACGTGCTAGCCGGTCACATCATGCACCACAAAAGCGTGCTCGGAGAACGCTATCTCACCGCGCAACCCGCCTAACAAAACCTATTCTCTGCATACAAAAAGCCCCGGCACAGGATGCCGGGGCTTCTCACTAAAGTTTATCTGGACGCTGAGGGCAGCCAAAGCGCTGTCACGCTGAGCGTAGCCGAAGCGCTCCTAAAACGTCTTCGCAGGCTGCTTCGACTCCTGTGCCGAGCGGGCAAGTGCCTGCTGGCTGCGGATATCGCCAATAACCTTCACGGCCTGCTCGAGGTAAATATCGCGGCTGCGGTCTTTGATGAACTGGTTGAAGCGTTCCACTTTCGCGGTGTCTTCGGTGGCCATCTTCGCCTGGTCGGCCGGCAGGTAAGCGATCGCGATCTCCTTATTGGTCTTCAACAAGGTATCGGCCTGCTTCACCAACTCGCGGATCTCTTTCTGCTCGGCGCGGAACTTGGTGATCTGGAGCGAATACTCCTTGTCGTTCTTCGCGGCAAGTGCGTCATTCAACTGGCGGATTTGCTGGAACACGGGGTTGCTGTTGATGCGGTTGTTGCCCATGCTCTTGATGGTGTTGATATCGAAGCCGCCGTTCCAGGTTTTGTAAGTCGCTTTCGCGATCTCGTCCCAGGGCAGTGCGCCTTCGTTGTCACGCTCACGGTACTTGTAGCTTTCGAGCTGGTCGGGAATGATCACGTCGGGTATAACGCCTTTCAGCTGCGTAGCGCCGCCATTTACGCGGTAGAACTTCTGCATGGTCAGCTTCAGGGAGCCAAGCTCGCTTTCAGCGGTGCTTACAAAGTTTGTTTCCGGGTCGAGGCCGATCACGCGCTGAACGGTACCCTTTCCGTAGGTGCTCGTAGATCCGATCACTACACCACGTCCATAATCCTGGATGGCAGCGGCAAAGATCTCCGATGCCGAGGCGCTGAATTCGTTGACCATCACGGCAAGCGGACCATCATACAAAACAGATTGGTCGCGGTCGCGCATCACGGTGGGGCGGCCCTGGCGGTCGCGCACCTGCACTACCGGGCCATCCTCAATAAAGAAACCGGCCATCTGGATGGCTTCGGTGAGGGAACCACCGCCGTTGTTGCGCAGGTCTATCACAATGCCGTCCACTTTCGCTTCCTTCAGTTTGATGATCTCGGCTGCCACATCATCGGCGCACTGGCGGCCGGTAGGGTTCTCGAAGTCTATATAGAACTCCGGCAGGTAGATATAGCCGATCTTAGAACCACCCTGGTCTACGATCGCGCTGCGGGCGTAGGTTTCGTCGGTGGAGATGACGTCACGCGTGAGGGTCACGTTCTTGCTGGTTCCGTCTTTCTTCTTAAGCGTCAGGGTCACATCGGTGCCTTTCTTACCACGAATGAGCTTCACGGCATCTTCCACTTCAAATCCTGCGATGTCGGTAGCATTGCTGCTGTCCTTACCCTGCGCCACTTTCATGATCACGTCGCCCACTTCCACCTGCTTCGATTTCCATGCTGGCGAGCCCGTGAGCAGTGTGGCGATCTTGATGTTTCCTTCTTCATACTGAAGCGACGCGCCGATACCCGAGAAGGATCCGCTCATCTGCTCGTCGAACGAGCGCTTTTCTACCGGAGGGAAATAGTCGGTATGGATGTCGTTCTGCTGCGTGATGGTATTTACATACAGAGCAAAACGCTTGTCTTCGTCGAACGTGCGCTTGTAGCGCTGGTAAATGCGATCGAGCACCTTCTTTACGCGGTCGCGGGCATCGGCTTCCAGCTGCGCGTCGGTCTTCACCACATAATCTTTGGCGCCCTTGTTCTTCTCGCGGCTGTCGAGCAGCTCCACGTAGCGGTCGAGCACCATGTATTTGATCTTCTTGCGCCAGGCCTCGCGGCGGTCGGCAGCGCTCGATGCAAAGCTGATCTTCTTGGAATCGGTGACGATGCTTTCGTCCACCGTAAAGTCGAAAGGCTTCGAAAGAAGATCGAGCTGTACGGCACGCACTTCCTCGAGGCGCTTGTTGAAAACAGTGCTCACATCTTTGAAGAATTCAACGGGTGCGCCCTTCAGCTCGTCGTCCACGCGCGTTTCGTGACGTTTCAGTGCTTTAAGATCTTCCTGGAGAAAGAGATTCTTCTCGGGGTCCATTGCCTCGAAATACTTCTTATAGACCTGGCGGGAAAAGTCGTCGTTGAATTCCTTGGGGCTATAATGTCCCTGGCGGAGCATTTCGCCTACGCTCTGAAGAATGCGTTCGTATTTGGAGGGAGGTGCGGCAGTTCCGGTTCCGAGGCTGCGGGTGGCCAGAAAAATACCAGCCGCCAACAGCGTTAGCAGAATGGGGAGTCTTTTCATGCTGAATAGTGATTTTAGTGCCGGAGGCATAATGCTCAAATTTAAAGCAAAAAGCATGCGGCCCCCGGGGGTACCCCATACTTAACAAACGTTTTTGATGAGCGGAAGCTGGCGCTGATGCGCATCGATTGCGCCGGTGAATGAACGTTAGAAAAAGATCGACGATCAAAAGCAGTTGAAAAATTTTGCGTGAAGCAGTTCAATCCCCTATTTTTGCAATCCACAAAACGGTGGGTATAGCTCAGTTGGTTAGAGCGTCGGATTGTGATTCCGAAGGTCGCCGGTTCGAGCCCGGTTATCCACCCCAAAAGTCCCCTGCACCCGCGGGGGATTTTTTTGTGCCTTACCGCTCATAAAGTTCTGCAACCATCGCGCCTTCCAATCGTTAATAATGGTTAACAATCCCGGTCTTCCCGGGCCGGACAAGCTATTTTTGCGCCTTCAAATCCGAATTGCACACAATGAAACTGATAACCTTTCTCTCCTTCCTGCTATTTAGCCTGGGCGCTCTTGCACAAGGCCGCCCCGCTGCCACCGGGGGCCGCAGCACCAATATGCCCAACGGCCGTTTCTATGGCCGCGTGGTAGATGGCTCCAATAAAGGCATCGAAGCGGCTTCCGTAGTGCTGGTGACCCAGCGCATGGATTCCGTAACCAAGCAGCGCAAGGAAGTGATCGTGGGCGGGCAGCTTACCGCGGCCAACGGCGACTTCAGCGTAGAGAACGTTCCTGTTTTTGGCCAATACGTGCTCCGCATCACCGGCATCGGCTACAAGAAGTTTGAGCAACGCGTGCAATTCGAGCGTCCGAAAGGCACGACCGACCCGAGCGCGATGATCAATGCCATCGACAAAGACCTCGGCAACCTGAAACTTCAGATCAACGAGCAGGAGCTGGCTAACGTAACCGTTACCGCAACCCGCCCGCAGCTTACGCTCGGCATCGACCGCAAGATCTTCAACGTAGATAAGAACCTCACCAGCACCGGCGGCACCGCCATCGACGTGATGCGCAACGTGCCTACCGTTACCGTGGACCTCGATGGCAACGTAACGCTCCGCAACGCAGCCCCGCAGATCTTTGTAGACGGACGTCCCACGAACCTCACGCTGGAGCAGATCCCGGCCGATGCGATCGAAAGCGTGGAGATCATCACCAACCCTTCCGCCAAGTTCGATGCTTCGGGCGGCACTGCCGGCATCCTCAATATCGTGCTCAAAAAGAACAAGCGCGTAGGCTATGCGGGTAACATCCGCGCCAACGTCGACTCGCGTGCGCGCTTCGGTCTCGGTGCCGACATCAACGTACGTCAGAACAAGGTGAACGTTTTTGCTTCGGGCAATTACAACCAGCGCAAGTCGATCGGCACCGGCGAAACCAACCGTATTACTACGGTGGGCAGCACGCAGTCGATCCTGAGCCAGTACGACAGCAGCGTGTTCAGCGGTCAGTTCGGCTTTGGCCGTGCCGGCATCGACTACTTCCTCAACAACCGCAACACGCTTTCCGGCAGCGTGAGCATGGCCCGCGGCGGAATGGACCCCGATGGCGAATCGCGCATCTTCACAACCCTCCGCAAGCCGGCGCAGCCCGACACAACCATGTCTACGCCCCGCACAACGCAGGGTGAGAACCGCTTCCGCAACATGGGTGCGCAACTGAGCTTCAAACACAACTTCCCCAAGGCAGGCCACGAATGGACCGCCGACATCAACTACAATAAGGGGCGCAACGAGAACACGAGCATCATCAATTCGCAGAACATCCGCATCGCTCCCGACAACGTGAGCCTGGGTGGCTACACGCAGGTGCAGAATATTTCGGGTTCCAACCAGACGGTGGTGTTCCAGACCGACTATGCGAACCCGCTTTCCGACAAAGCGAAGATCGAAGGCGGTGCGCGCGTGCAGATCCGCGACATCGTCAGCGACATCAACTACACGCTCGGTGGTAAGAATACTGCCACGTATTATACCAACCAGGAGCGCGTATATGCCGTTTATGGAACGTTCTCCAGCAAGATCAAGAACTTCGGTTACCAGCTGGGCCTGCGTGCTGAGAGCTCCACCAATGAAGGCATTCAGAACCGCAAGCAAACCTTCCGCACCGAGTACCCGGTAAGCCTGTTCCCCAGCGTCTTCCTGAGCCAGAAACTAACCGATGCCAGCGATCTCCAGTTGAACTACAGCCGTCGCATCAACCGTCCGAACATCTTCCAGATGTTCCCGTTCACCGACTACACCGACTCGCTCAACATCACGCGCGGCAACCCGGGTCTTGTTCCGGAGTTTACCAACTCGCTGGAGCTTTCGTTCTCGCACCAATTCAAGAACCGCGACAACTTCATTGCATCGCTTTATTTCAAGAATACCAACGATCTGATCACCCGCTACCAGCAGCCTGAGTTCGATACCTTCCTCAAGCGCGACGTATACATCAACACCTTCATCAACGCCAACCGCAGCTGGGTGTCGGGTCTCGAGCTCGTGTCGCGCAACAAGGTGACCAAGTGGTGGGATCTTACTTCCAACGTCAACCTGTTCACCTCGCGCATCCTGCTGACGAACCAACCTTCGCAGGAACCTTTCTTCAGCTATTTTGCCAAGGTGAACAACCAATTCAAGCTTCCCAAGAACTTCAGCGTGCAGCTTTCTGCCGACTACACTTCCAAGATCATTTCCGCACCCGGCGGCTCCAACAGCGGCGGTGGCCGTGGCGGTTTCGGCGGCGGCATGATGGGCGGCGGTGGCGGCTCAGCGGCGCAGGGCTTCATCCGTCCCATTTATGGTGTGGATGGCGGCGTTCGCTTCGAATTCCTGAAAGACAAGAAAGCGTTCCTCCAGCTGAACGTGAACGATATCTTCCGCACCCGCAAATACGACAGCCACACCGAAGCCATCGGCTTCGTGCAGGACTCGTGGCGTCGTCGCGATCCGCAGGTGTTCCGTCTCATCTTCAACTACCGTTTTGGTAAGATGGACGCCACCCTCTTCAAGCGCAAGAATACGCGCCAGGAGGATGCGGGCATGGACAGCGGTGTGAGCATGTAACTACCTGTGAAAACTGCTTCTCCCAACCCCTCGCTTCAAGCGAGGGGTTTTTCATTTCGGTATGGCCTATTTTTGAAGCATGCACCGAATCGCACTTGTCTCCAAAGAGCTGCCTATGCCTGCAGATGTAGCGGACGCCTTGACGCGCGCGGCCTCCGGCCAGCCTCCAACCTTCGCGCACATCGACGACCTGCTTGCAACGAATGATGCGCCCTTTGTGTGGATCCACACCCGCACCGGTCTCCACGCCGAGTTTACCATCAAGGCGCTTCAGGCGGGCCGCGATGTGATCTGCAACGCACCGCTTTGCATCACGTCTTCTGCAGCCTGGCAGATTATCGAAACCGCGAAGTATACAGGCCGCAAGCTGCATGTGATCAACCACTGCTCGCGCTTCTGGCGCCAGGCCGCGCGCGAGTTGGGCACCTTGCGGCGCATGCATGCGTGGGCAAGGTCAGCGCAAGACCCCGGCGGCACCCGCTTCCCCGACGGCGGCCACCTGTACGGCATCTTCTACCCGCTTGCTGAGGCGCTGCATACCGTGCTCGGCCCAATTAGTTCGGTAAGAGGCAGCCTCGATCGGGCCAACGACAGTGAAAGCCTGGAGCGAAGTGGACACGCCGAGCTGGTGCTCGAAGACGGCGGAACAGCGTTCCTCGACTGGTCGGTGCTTGCCGACGACAGCAACAAGCCGGGTTTTGCACTAACGCTGGAAGGCGATGCGGGAACCCTGACGGTAAGCGGTGTTTTTGAAGAAGAGCAACTGCAGGTGCAACAAATAGAAACGAAGGGCATTGAAATGAGTGATCCGGGACTTTCAAAATGCCTTGCCGACAGGCTTCCGTCGGTGCTGGACGGAGCAGCCGATGGCCGCCTGGATTCCTTCCGGGCGCTGCGCGTGGTTGAATTCATCGATCGCATCTACACCCGACTCCAACGCGGCGCCGAATGAAGCGTTTGATGCTTGCCGTTACCAACGACCTTACTTACGACCAGCGCATGCAGCGCATCTGCGGCACGCTGGCGGAGGCCGGTTACGACGTGACGCTCGTGGGGCGGAAGCTGGCGCACTCGTTGCCACTTAAAGAACGCGGTTTTCGTCAGAAAAGATTACGCTGCCTTATCAACAAAGGCGTGTTGTTTTATGCCGAGTTCAACATCCGTCTTTTCTTTTACCTGCTCTTTCAGCGTTTCGATGCCGTTTGCGCGGCGGACCTCGACACGCTTCTACCCTGCTTCATCACTGCGAAATGGAAGGGCGCCGTGCGTATTTACGACGCACACGAGCTGTTTACCGAAATGAAGGAAGTGCGCAGCCGGCCCGCGGTGCATGCAGCCTGGTTGCGTATCGAAGGTTACGCAGTGCGCAAAATGGACTACGGGTATACGGTAGGCGAAGAGATCGCGCAGATCCTCGAAGAGCGCTACGGGCGGCCCTTTGCCGTGGTGCGCAACATGCCCTACCCTAAGGCGGCTAATGCGCGCACCACGAGCCACAGGCCTTATGTGCTGTATCAAGGCGCCGTGAATGAAGCCCGCGGCTTTGAGGCCATTGTGCCCGCATGGAAAGACATCGAACTGCCACTGGTGGTTTGCGGCGACGGCAACTTTATGCAGCAGCTACGCGAACTGATAGCAAAGCACGGCGTTGCCGATAAGATCGAGCTGCGCGGAATGCTGCCGCCCGACCAGCTTCCTGCCATCACTGCGGGCGCCATACTCGGCATCAATTTCACGGAAAACGTAGGGCTCAACCAGCTGTATTGCCTGCCCAATAAATTTTTCGACTACGTGCAGGCGGGCCTGCCGCTGGTCACCAACGACTACCCGCAATACCGAAGGCTCAACGAGCAATTCGAGGTTGCCTTGCTGCTACCCGATCTAACGCCCGCCGCCGTTGCCGCGGGCGTGAACCGGCTGCTGCACGACCGGGCCTATTACGAGCAACTGCAGCGCAATGCCGAGGCTGCACGCGTTCATTGGCATTGGGGCAACGAAGCTCCGCGCCTGCTTTCCTTATACCAAACAGCCTTGCATCGTGACGCATAAGTTGCATATCGTTTGCCTCGATGCGCCTGCTCCGCCCGATTACGGAGGCGCCATCGATATGTATTACAAGGTGAAGGCGCTTGCGGCAAGCGGGCGGCACATCGTGCTGCACTACTTTGACTATCGCGCGGGCCGCGATGCGCACGGGCTCGAGCCTTTCTGCACCCAAATTCACCGGTACGAACGAAAGTCGTTCCTGGCAAGCCTCTGGGAAAAGCAGCCGTATATCACGGGATCGCGCAATCACCCGGAACTGGTGAAGCGCCTGCAGTCCGACAAAGCACCGATCCTGCTCGAGGGCATTCATTGCGCAGGTCTGCTTCCGTATTTCTACGGGGAGCGGAAAGTGCTGTTGCGGATGCATAATGATGAAGCGGCGTACTACGCGGCGCTGGCGCGCAACGAAAAGTCGGTGGTGAAGCGCGCCTATTACCAGCTCGAAAGCAGGCTGCTGCTCGGTTTCCAGGCATCGCTGCCGAAAGACCTTCCAATGGCCTGCGTATCGCATAGCGATATTGCCCAACTAAAGCAGCAGTATGGATTTAGCAGGTTGGATTTCATACCATCCTTTACGCCCTGGCAATCCATTGAAGGCGCAGACGGACGCGGCTCCTACTGTTTGTACCAGGGTAACCTGGAAGTTTCGGAAAACCGCGAGGCGGCGCTTTGGCTGCTGGAGCACGTCTTTGCAGGCACCGGAATCCCATTCGTCATCGCTGGAAAAGGCATACCCGAATCGCTTCGCGCCGCGGCCGCACCACATCCGCAGGTTCGTTTGCACAATTCTCCATCGGAAGAAGAGATGGACTCGTTGGTACGGGAAGCGCAGGTCAACGTATTGCCTTCGTTCAACACTACAGGGCTGAAGCTGAAGATGCTGCACGCCCTTTGCCGCGGGCGCCATTGCCTCACCAACGAAGCGGGTATTGCGGGGACGGCGTTTGCCGGCGCAGTGGAGCTGGCCGAATCGGCTTCCGAATTCAAAGCCGCAATGCAGCGCTTGTGGGAATTGCCGTTTGCTGCCGAAATGCGCGACCGACGTCAGATCGTGACGGAAGTATATTCTAATGAACGCAATGCGGCGCGGCTCAATGCATGGCTATAGAAGCGTTGTCGATCACCTGGCCGTGCTCGGTGCGCAGCATGCGCGCAGGAAATTTCTTGATAACGATATAGTCGTGCGTGGCCATCACGATGGTGGTACCGTAGTCGCGCGAAATATGAAACAGAAGCTGCATGATCTCGTCGGAGGTTTCCGGGTCGAGGTTGCCCGTGGGCTCATCCGCCAGTATCAGTTTGGGTGAGTTGAGCAAGGCGCGTGCAATGTCCACACGCTGCTGCTCGCCCCCCGACATTTCGAAAGGCATCTTGAATCCCTTCGACTTCAGTCCGACCTTGTCGAGCACGTCGGCGATCTTCTCATCCATCAGCTTTTCGTCTTTCCAGCCGGTGGCCTTCAACACGAACTTGAGGTTTTCATTCACATTGCGGTCGGTAAGCAGCTGGAAATCCTGGAACACTACGCCCAGGCTGCGACGCAGGAAAGGCACCTTGCGCCAATCGAGATTGCGGAGGTCGTAGCCGGCAATAGTACCCTGTCCCTCGCGGAGGGTGAGCTCACCATAGAGTGTTTTCAGCAGGCTTGATTTACCGGTACCGGTTTTTCCCACGAGGTACACGAATTCTCCGCGGTTGACAACGATGTTGACATCGCGGAGCACCTGGCTTTCTCCCTGGTAAATATTCACGTTGCGGAGCTCTATGATCGGTTCGGCCATTATGGGTTTTTTTGAAAGGTAATCAATAACGAATTTCGGTTTCGCTCACCTGCAGTACCAGCTCTTTTTTAACAGATTCTTCCGTGCGCCCGATGACCTGTGCGTCGATACCGAAGCGGCGTGCAATGGCGATAAGCGCAACGGCTGCCCGCTCATTCGTATACACCTCCAACCGAGTGCCCATGTTGAACACCTGGTACATCTCGCGGTGGTCGGCGCCGCTCGACTGTTGGATGAGCCGGAAGATCTCCGGCGGTGCAGCGAGGTTGTCTTTTACCACGCGCACATTATCGGGCATGTATTTGAGGCACTTGGTTTGCCCGCCACCGCTGCAATGAATGAGGCCGTAGATGTCGCCGAAGTGTGCTTCCAGCATGGCCCGCACAACCGGTGCAAACGTGCGCGTGGGCGACAGCAGGAGGCTGCCCACCGTGTGCAGTTCGCCTCCGGCATTGATCGGATCGGTCAGGCGCTGTTTTCCTATGTACACAACGTCTTCAGACAAGAGGTCGTCGAAGGTTTCGGGAAGAGTTTTGTAGTGCTTATGCAGCACATCGTGCCGGGCGCTGGTGAGGCCATTGGAACCGATTCCGCTGTTGTAGTTGAACTCGTACGTAGCCTTCCCATGGCTTGCAAGCCCCACGATCACCTGCCCGGGCGCAATGCGCTCGTTGGTGATCAGTGCATCGCGGCGCCAGCGAGCGGCCATCGTGCCGTTTACCGCCACGGTGCGCACCACATCGCCCACGTCGGCCGTCTCGCCACCCAGGAAAGCAATGTTGACGCCGAGATGAGCCATGCTATCTAGAAATTCCTGCGTGCCCTCGATGAGTGCCGTCAGCACTTCTGCGGGTATGCGGTTCTTGTTGCGGTCGATAGACGAAGAGTACAGCATCCGGTCGTAAATGCCGGTGCAGATGAGATCGTCGAGGTTCATGACGATCGCATCCTGCGCAATGCCTTTCCAAACGGAGAGGTCGCCGGTTTCCTTCCAGTATAAATACGCGAGGATGCTCTTGGTGCCTGCGCCGTCGGCGTGCATTACGTTCACCCAGTCGGCATCGCCGCCCAGCAGGTCGGGGTCGATCTTGCAAAACGCCCGTGGGTAGAGGCCTTTCGATAGGTTGCGGGTGGCGGCGTGCACATCTTCCTTCTGTGCCGAAACGCCGCGTTGCGAGTAGAGCGACATGCCGCAAAGGTAATGGTCTAACGGTCTATTGGTCTATTCGTCTAATAGTAAAACGGCACAAAAAGCAGTGCGCTATTTTCGAAGAACCGGTTACCAATGCACCAATAGACCAATAGACCAATCCACGCTTATCTTCGCGGCCATGCAGGTGCATTATGATCTGGAGCGTTTGCCCGAATTCAGGAAGGCGGTGGTTACCATCGGCACTTTCGATGGCGTGCACAGGGGCCACCAGCAGATACTGAAGGCGCTTCGCGGGCAAGCCGCCGCGGTGAATGGCGAAACGCTCGTCATCACCTTCGATCCGCACCCGCGCAAGATCGTGCAGGGCGGCTCGCTGGAGCTCATCACCACGCTTTCCGAAAAAGCAGCGCTGCTGGAGCAGCATGAGATCGATCACCTCGTGGTGGTTCCTTTTACTCAGGCTTTTGCTGCGCAGGATGCGGATGCGTATGTGCGCGACTTCCTCGTGGGCCGCTTTCGTCCCCACACACTTATTATCGGCTACGACCACCGCTTCGGAAAAGGCCGCAGCGGCGGTTACGAACTCCTGGAGGCGCTGGCGCCGGAGTACAAGTACACACTCATCGAAATACCGCAGCAGCTGGTACACGAGCTCGGCATTTCTTCCACCAAGATCCGCGAGGCATTGAAGCAGAGCGATATTGCTTCAGCCGAAGACCTCCTTGGTCACCACTTCTCCTTCGAGGGCGGCGTGATCCATGGCGACAAACTCGGGCGCACGATCGGCTACCCTACCGCCAACCTTTCTTACCTCGACGACGATAAGATCCGCATGGGAGAAGGCGTATATGCGGCTACGGCTACGTACGAAGGACGCATCATCAAGGGAATGCTGAGCATCGGCAAGCGTCCCACACTCAACGATGTGATTGAACGCGTAGAGATCAACCTGTTTGATTTCGACGAAGCGATTTACGGAGCGCGGTTGCGCGTGGAGGTTAGGAAATACCTCCGTGCGCAGGAAAAGTATCCTTCGCTCGAAGAGTTGAAAGCGCAGTTGCACCGCGACAAAGAGTCGAGCCTGGAGGCACTCGCTTAAGGCATCAACCAACAACCAGCATCTTTACAATGAGTTCTTTCAGCAGCTGGCCATCATCGGCACCAGCATTGTCTACACCAATGCTTTTGAGGTTGTATTGATTCAGGAGCAGGATGTTCTTCTCGATCGCCTCCGGGTCGTAGTGCTTTGCCGCCTGGGTATACTCCTTCAGCTTCCACTCGCTCACACCAACCGAAGCAGCCAATGCCTTTTCCTGCCCGGGAGGCGCGCTGTGCATCACTTGCACCTTGCCAAAGAAACCATAGAGCAGCGGCAGCACATAGGGCAACGGCGCAGCTTTCGGATTTTGTTCAAAATAAGTTGCGATCCGCATGGCCTTGTAAAAATCGCGGCGGCCGAGTGCATCCTGCAGTTCAAACACATTGTATTCTTTGCTGATGCCCACAAACTGCTCAATATCGTCTTCGGTAATATTCTTGCGGCCGGCAAGGTTGAGCGTCATCTTGTCGATCTCGTTGCCAATGCGGCTCAGGTCGTTGCCGATGTGGTCGATCAGCAGGTGCAGCGCCTTTCTGTCGATGCTGAAACCCTTGCTGCGCACGAGTTCTTCCGTCCACGCAGGCAGCTCATTCTCGTACATCTTTTTGGTTGTGACGAGCACGGCATGACTTTTCAGCAGCCTGGCGAGCTTCGTACGGCCATCTACTTTTTTGCCTTTGTAAGCAACAAATAGCAATGTAGACTCGAGCGGTTTTTCGATGTAGCTCTCGAGCTTTTCCACGTCGCGCATCCCCTGCGCTTCCTTCAGCAATATTACCTGGCGTTCGGCGAACATCGGGTAGCGGCGGCAGGCATTTACAACCGTGGCCCAGTCGGTATCCCGTCCGTAAAAAACAGTGCGGTTGAAACCGGCTTCGCCTTCGGAGAGAATTTGATGCTCTGCGTAATGCATCACCTGGTCGATGAAGTATTCCTCCTCGCCTTCCAGCCAATACACGGGCTTCGTTTGCCCTTTCTTTATATCAGAAATGATCTTTTCTACCTTCATATTTCACAAACTGGTATGCAACCTTTCCGGCTTCTGGCACGGTTTTGTATTAGCTGTGCGAAAATCGCTAACACACTCTTAACCAGAAACCCTCAATTTTAACCCTAAATCGAATTACGATGGCGAACACAAACTATCCGTCAGCAAATGAGCCGCAACAGCAGCAGACCCGCACGGTGCGCACATCCAATAACAACGTCAAAAATATAGTGATTGGCGTATTGGCCGCCGGTTTATTGGGCACATGGGCATATTTCCTGAAATCCAAGAACGAGTCTGAAGACAAAATTACCATGACGCAATCGCAGGCGAGCAATGCCATGAGCGCACGCGACTCCGTTCAACTCCTTTATAACGATGCCCTCACGCGCCTTGATTCCATCACGGGCAACAACAACAACCTGCAGGGCCAGGTGGCAACGAGCAACACCGAGATCGGCCGCCTGAAAAACGAAATCAACTCCATCCTGCGCAAGCGCAACGCTACCTCTGCCGAGCTGAGCCGCGCCAAAGGCCTGATTTCCACCCTCAACGGTAAGATCGCGAACCTCGAAGCCGAAGTGGCGCGCCTGAACGGTGAGAATCAACAACTGGCAGCCTCCAACACGCAACTCACAGAAGAGCGCACCGTATTGCAAACCAACCTGCAAACGAGCACTGCCGAGCGCGAAGAGCTGGCGAAGACGGTTGACGTAGCCTCTACCTTCTCTGCATCCAACATCGCCATCCACCCGATCGATGAGCGCCGCAACGGTAAGGAAAAAGAAACATCGACCGCGCGCCGCGTCAACAAGCTGGTGATCTCCTTCGACGTGGAGAACCGCGTTGCCCGCTCCGGCCCTGCCGATCTCTACGTGGTTGTTACCGGCCCTGACGGCCAGGTGGTTATTGACCCTGCCCTCGGCTCCGGCACGCTTACTACGCGCAACGACGGCGACCGTCCCTTCTCTTTCAAGACCACCATCGATTATGAGCAAGGCACCCGCAAAGCCGTAAGCGTTCCGCTCCGTCGCCCCGACTTCAAAATCGGTGACTACAAGATCGAAGTGTACCAGAATGGTTTCAAGATCGCCGAAGGCACCCGCAGCCTGAAGAAAGGCGGCATCTTCGGATAATCCAACATAATACTTCCTCCTCCTGAGAAGAGCCTGCTCGAAAGAGTGGGCTCTTCGTTTAGTGGTTAGGGTTATTGGTTTATTAGTTGATTGGTTTATTCGGTTATTGGTGACGCCGGCTCTTCGATAGTGTATTTGTCGGCTTGATAAATCCCGTCCTGGAAGGGCGCCATCCTGGTAGCCGGGGGCGCAGTCCCCGGAGATCAAAGAGCGCGTGAACGCGCCCCGCCCTGGAAGAGCGCCTATCGGCAAAGCGGGCGCATGCCCCGCCGCCGTGCAAAGAAAAAGCCCCTCGCCTGAGGCGAGGGGCTTTTATGTTCTTGCTGGATGCAGCCGCGTCAGCAACGCGGAGGCTGCAGCTTAGAAGATGTTGTAACCAAAGCTTGCGTAGTACAGGCCGCCAACATAGGGGCTGCCGTAACCAGAGCGGTAGTATTGGTTGCCGATGTTGGTAGCTCCGATGCGGAATACCGACTTCGTGCTCGGCATACGGTACGACAGCTGCGCGTCAACCGTGTGGTATGCAGGGAGCGTACCGCTTACGAAGGTGCCTTCGTAGTTGTTCTCGTCCTGCCACTTCCAAACGATGTTGAAACCTACGCCTTTCCAAACGTTGTCGGCACGCAGACCAAGGTTGGTGCGGTACTTCGGAGCGTTGAAGAAAGTGATGTAGTTGGCGGGAACGTCGCGGAGCTCGTCGGAGAATACGTTGCCGTAGATATAGTACGAGCGGACGATGTTGTATTCAGCCGAAACACCCCAGCCAAGTGCATTCACTTCCTGGTCGGTGTTCTGCACATACGACATGGCGCGCGAAGAAGTTCCGCTCGGATCAAGTGCACCGGCGCGGTTGCCATTCAGCGATTGCACGATGGCTACGCGCCCAAGGAAATTCTTGTATTGGCTGTAGTAGAAATACGCATCATAAAAGAATCGCTTGCCGGCAACGCCTTTGTAGCCGATCTCATACGAGGTTACGCTTTCAGGCTTGATGGCAGTGTACTTGTACTCCTGCAGCAGGCCTGGGTTTGCAGCCGTGCGGGCGGCAACCACCGACTCCGAAGTGTACGCTGTATCGTACGTAGCGCCGGACTGTTGCGGGCGAAGATTGTAGTAATCCTGGAAAGACTCCAGGCCACCGATCAGCAGGCCGGAACCTACGTTCAGGTTGATGTACTGATCCTGGTTGGTAGGGAAGCGATAGGCTGTCTGGTACGACAGGCGGATGTTGTTGTCTTTGAATACCTTGATCACCGCGGTCACGCGGGGCGTGAAGCGGCCTTCGAAGTTGGTGTGCTTGTCGTAACGGCCAGCTGCGGTCAGTGTAAGCACGTTATTGAACAACGATTTCTTCAGCTGGAGGTAGCCACCGATTTCGCGGGGCTTCAGCGTGCCAACCGTATCGGCGAAGAGCGTGCCCTGAGAGTTCAGCACGAACTGCTTCCACTGAACACCGGCCACTACATCAACGAGGTTGGAGAAACCAGCGAGGTTCGAAACGTTCACCTGGCCTTCTGCTGCCCACAGGTCGGAGCGGTCGAGGAACTTCGCGCCGTTTACCTGTGGATCTTTACCAATGGGAGAACTGGCAACCGCGGCCTTCAGGGCCTCGAAAGCGGGTGTTCCGGGCATCGGCATGCCTACGTCGGCACCGTTGGGGCCGCTGCGTGCCTGCTGGTGCGATTGATAGTCGGAAGCGCCGGCAAAGCGGCTGAGGGCGTACACCAGCGCATACTGCGTGTACCAGCCCGATGCGCCACCGCTAGCCTTGAAGCGCTCGTTCATGAGACGTCCAAGAACAGTTGCGTTGTACGAATCACCCGAATTTTCCTGCGTTGTGTAACCGCGTACAAACCAGTTGGGATGGCGCACTTCGAGTTTGTGCTGGGCCATCTGGAGGTTCTTCAGCGAGTAACGGTCAGCGCCGGTATAAACCGTTGTGCCCGTACCCCAGTACGTATTGAAGGAAGCTTCGATGCGCGGGGTGATCTTGTAGAACAATCCTGCTGTTCCTTTGAAGTTGATCGTGTTGTAGTCAACGAGGTCACGCTCGTTGTATCCCGTGCGCGAAATGTTCTGGTTCGCGATGTTACCGTTGCGGTTGGCAAGGTACAGCGGAATGAACTGGCCAAGCGTGGGACGAAGCGCCGCAGGAACACCCGCGAGGAATGCGCTCAAATTGGTGTTGTTCGGCGTGGGGAACAGCGAGAGGTACTGTGCCGCGATGTTGTTCGGGTCTACCGTACCACCGGTAGCGCCGAGCACACCTGCACGCAGACCGCCTTCTACCTGCTGGCCTACGAGGCGCAGATTGGCTGAAGTTTCGTCGCCGTAAACGTTCACGCCGTCATAGTTCGGATCGGAGATGCGGTTGCCGCCAACCACCTTGCTCACCACGCTCGTGCGCTGCACGTTGTCGTAGTCGTAAGCCTGCCAGTCGTTGGCCTTGATGAATTGCGCGGAGATCTTGAAGCCGAACTTCTCGTTCCATGCTTTACCATAGCGCGCCGACCAATCATAGTAAGGCGACGGCTTCTGGTAGCGGTCCTGCAGGTGCATTACACCCTGCTTGATCTGGAAGCTAAGGCCCTGGAATTTGAAGGGGTTCTTCGTATTCACGAGGAGCGTTCCGTTCATGCCGCCCGAACCATAAAGGGCCGAGGAAGCGCCGGAAAGCATCTCCATGTTGTCGATGTCGAGGTCGGATGGGCCGATGATGTTGCCTACCGAGAAGTTCAGGCCGGGAGCCTGGTTGTCCATACCGTCGATCAGCTGGTTGAAACGCGTGTTGCCGCTCGATACGAATCCGCGGGTGGTCACCGTGCGGAACGTGAGCGAAGCAGTGTGCATATCAACGCCCTTGAGGTTGTTGATCGCCTCGTAGTAGCTCGGGGCGGGCACGTTGCGAAGCGTGATGCTTCCGAGCTTTTCGATGGTGACAGGCGTTTCGAGGATGCGCTCCGGTGTGCGGGTGGCCGAAACAACGACCTCTGTGCCCATCACGGATGCAGGCGTAAGGTCGATGTCGAGCGCCTGGGAAGCACTGGATACGGTGATCTCGCGGCTTTCAAAACCTACCGAGCTCACAATAAGCGTTACGGGAAGCTTGGAAACGGTAAGGCGGAAATTTCCGTTGTCATCGGTGTAGGCACCCTGGGAACCACCTTTTACAGTAATTGAAACAGCGGGTACGTTTTCTCTGGAACTGTTGCTCTTTACCTTTCCGCTGAGCGTCACGTTCTGCGCCATCACGGAGAGCGAGAACATACTGGCCACGAGGAAAGCGGACGAGTAGCGCAAGCTTTTTCTCATAAATGATAAGTTTAGTTTTGGAACCAACATTTGTTGTTTCTCCTGGCCTGGGGAGTTCCAACGGAACCCTTTGAGCCACACAGTTTTCGGGCGGAAAAATACACCGTTCGACCAAAGTGTTAAAATTTTTATTTCCACGCACTGTCCTTGATGGTGTAAATGTTCCGCTACGCATGTATTGCGCAGGAAGTATTTTCGGGCTATGGCTCCCTATACGTTCAACCGGCAGACCGATTTCTACCGCGGGAAGGTGCGCGATGTATATTATATAGGTAGCGATCGCATTGTGATGATCGCATCCGATCGCATCTCCGCTTTCGATGTCATCCTCCCCCGCCCTATTCCGGGCAAAGGGCAGGTTCTCAACCAGTTGGCGGCATTTATGCTCGACGCCACTAAAGACGTTTGCCCCAACTGGCTTCTGTCTACACCGGCTCCGAATGCCGCTTACGGTTACCGTTGCACGCCTTTCAAAATTGAAGTGGTGGTGCGAGGCAACCTGTGCGGGCATGCTTGGCGCACCTACCAAAGTGGCGGACGTGTGCTATGCGGGGCCCTCATGCCCGATGGTTTGAAGGAAAATGAATTTTTTCCTGGGCCCATCATCACCCCTTCCACCAAGGCCGACGAAGGGCACGACGAAGATATTTCCGAAGCGGAACTCCTCCGCCAGGGGCTGGCGACACCAGAGCAATGGGCCAAAATCCGGACCTATGCATTGGCACTGTTTGCAAAAGGCAACGAGCTGGCACGTGCGCAGGGCCTCATCCTTGCCGACACCAAATACGAGTTCGGCCTTTTTGACGGCCGCATCACGTTGATGGACGAGATCCACACGCCCGATTCATCCCGCTATTTTCATGCGGAGGGTTTTGAAGGCCGGCAGCAGCGCGGCGAACGTCAAAAGCAACTGAGCAAGGAATTCGTACGCGAGTGGCTGATTCAAAATGAGTTCATGGGTAAGGAAGGCCAGGTGGTTCCAGAGATGACCGATGAATGGGTGCGGGAGATCAGCCAGCGGTATATTGAACTGTACGAAAAAGTAACCGGTCAGTCTTTCAGCCTGGAACCCTTGCCTGATGCCGATACTTTCGCGCGTATCGAGAGATACATCAAATAGAGGCTTGTCTACTTGACCGATGTAAACACCGCGAAGGGCTGCCCGTCATCCAGCCGCAGTATCCGGGCTTCGATTCCCAAAACATCCTGCAGCATATGGCCGGTCAACAGCGCGGGATCACCGAGATCGTGCGCAATGGTTCCTTCTTTCATCAGGAGCAGCCGGTCGGCATAACGAAGCGCCAGGTTCACATCATGCAACACTGCTATCACCGTATTTCCACGGTCGGCAAGCTGGCGGGCAATGCGCAACAAATGATGCTGAAACCGGACGTCGAGGTGCGATACCGGTTCGTCGAGGAAAAGGATTTTGTCGCTGGCATCGGCGCCACCCAGCTGCGCAAGCACGCGGGCCATCTGCACTTTTTGTGCTTCACCACCCGAAAGCGTACCATACTCGCGGTCGCTGAAAGCCTCCATATCGAGGGCAGAAAGGCAATTTGTCAACAAGTGCTCCTCTTCATCGCTCGCCACACTTCCCGCGTGCGGATACCGCCCAAGCGCTACCACCTCGCGCACGGAAATGGGAAACTGTAACGCATAATGCTGCGACAGCACAGCACGTCGCCGCGCGCGCTCCAACGCTGAAAACCCGGAGAGCGGAACGTCGTCTACCAACACCGCGCCAGTGCCCGGTTTCAACTCACCGGCGAGTAGCTGGAGGATGGTGGTCTTGCCCGCTCCATTAGGACCCATCAGCACGTGAAAGCGGCCGCCCTCGAAAGACAGATTTGTGCGCGCAAGCAGTTCTTTGTTCCCAACCTTATAGGAGATATCGCGGGCCTCAAGCATAAAAACCTCCTTTTTGCCCTCCGCGTGCCCGGGCAAGCAAGTACAGGAACAGCGGCGCGCCTATGAAAGCCGTAACGATACCGATCGGCATTTCGGCGGGAGCAATGAGCACGCGGCAAACCATATCGGTTGCCAGCAGCACAGAGCCACCAAGCAGCGCAGAACCTGCAATAAGATACCGGTTGTCGGAGCCTCGCAGCAGCCTCAGCACATGCGGCACGATCAATCCTACAAAGCCGATGATCCCGACCATGCTGGTGGCCACCGCAACAAGCAATGCATTGACCAGCATCACCGAAAATTTCAGGCGCTCGGTGCGCACGCCCAGGTAGCGCGCTTCGTCATCACCCAGCTGCAGCGCATTGAGCGGTCGTGCCAGGCGGAGGGCAAGGAGGAACCCTGTTATCGTAGAAATACTGACGATGCCGACCATCTTCCAGCTGGCTACGGACAGCGTGCCGAGGCTCCAGAAGGTAATGGAACGGGCCTGCGGATCGCGGGCGATGTAGGCGAGAAAGCCTGTTCCTCCATTCGCAAGCGCATTCACTGCAACGCCCGCAAGGATCATCACCGATACGTTGACACGCCGCAGCGATGCGGAAAAATAATATACCAGGAGCGTCGCCGCCATGCCGCCTGCAAATGCGCAGACGGGAGCAAGCAGGGAACCCAGCCAATGGAGCCCGCTGAAGAAAGTGTTCTGACCCAACACGATCAGTAAGGCCGCACCCAGGGCCGAACCTGCCGACGTTCCTACCAGTCCGGGTTCTACAATGGGGTTTCGAAAGAGCGATTGCATCAGCGCCCCGGAAACGGAAAGGGAAGCGCCCACGAGAATGCACAACAGGCTTCGCGGCAGGCGTATCTCCCAAAAGAGCGCTTCGTGCAAAGCGTTTACACTGCCACCGTCCCACAGGCGATGCCGCACCAGTTCGGGGAGCTCGCTGAAGGAGATGGAAACTGCACCCACACCCAGCGACCATGCGAACAGCGCCAGCAGCACGAAAAGCAGCACACCGTAGAAATACGGTAGTGGAAGAGCACGCAGACTTTTCATCAGCGATGAATGATTTCGGCGAGCTTCTGAATGTTCTTGCCGCTGCGTGGGCCAAAGTAAATAAGGTCGTGTTCCTCCACGCGATAGATGCGGCCTGACTTTGCCGCGGGTGTGAGCGCCAGCCCGGGAAGCTCCAGCAGTTTTTCCTTGCTTCCACCCAGCCGGTCGAATCCGAAGTCGGTAGCGAGGATCACATCGGGCTGCAGCTTCACGATCACTTCCGGACTGAGGTTTCGGAAGCCGCTGGTATCGGCTGCCTGCTCCCCTCCCGCCAGCTCAATCATCCTGCGCGCCGCGCCGCGCGTTCCGATCACAAAATATTGGTTGCGCTGCTGCCCGAAATGGATCACCAGCACGCGCGGCTTCGACGGATACCTCGCCACTTGCGTAGCAGCTGCTTCCAGGTCGGCATCCAGCACCTTGTTCAGACTGTCCGCGACGCGCTCCTGCCCTAGTTCTTTTGCCAGTAGCGACAAAACGATCTTCGCACTATCGATGCCGTTTCCGGCCGGGTAAATTTTTACCGGGATGCTCAACGTAGCCAGTTGCGCGCTCACTTCGGCCGGCGCAATGTCGCCCTGATGCACCACCAGCGTCGGTTCAAGCGCAGCGATTCCTTCGGCACTGAGATGACGGTGATAGCCCACTGTTGTCTTCGTTTTCGCCGCTTCGGGATAGGTGCTGCTCAGGTCAACCCCCACGATCTTGTCGCCCTGGTTGAGGGCAAACAGGAACTCGGTGAGCTGCTTCGATACGCACACGATGCGTGCGCCACCTTGCTTGCCGCTCTTGCCTTCAAAGCGACCACAGCTGCAGAGTGCCGACAGCAATAAGAGAATGGATAGTTTCTTCATAATTGAAAAAGCGGCAGCCCGCCGGGGAGCTGCCGCTGCTGAAGTTAGAAATTGTATTTGAGCGAAATATTGCCAAACCACTGGGCATCCAGCGCGTTAGGCACGTATGCATCGGGCAATTGGTTGATGAAGACCATCATGTAGTTCTTCACACCCGTGAGGTTGCTTCCTGCAACGGACGCATCCAAATCGAAGTGCTTGCCAAATGCCCGGCGGAAGCCGACTTTGGCATTGAGCAGGCCAAACGAATGTGCCTTCAGCGTCTCCACGTTGTCGGATGTGAGGAAGATCGCATCGCGGTAGCTGTAATACGCGTTCGCATACAGCCCGGCGACGGTGGAAACATCAACCCCGATGTTGAAAACCACGGGCGGAAGTCCGGCCACCTGCTTGCCGCTCCAATCAATAAGGCTGTCTTTATTGTTGTTGGGCGGCTGTCGGAAGCGGTGGAACTGGTAGTTCCTGTAGTGCGCGTCGATCCAGGTAATGTTGGCAAACGGAGCCACTTGCGTAAAGAATCCTTTGCCTCCCTGCAGGAGGTTCAACCGCAGCGCCGCTTCAACGCCATCCTGCACCTGAGAACCACCGTTGGTAACATAACTATACGACGTGGCACCAGTGGGGCCCTGCACGGTGTTTACGGTCATCTTATCGCTGATCTGCGAATGGAAGTACGTGAGTTCATAGTGCAGCCTGCCGGCGGTTCCTTTCGTACCCACTTCAATCTGCTGGCCCTTCTCGGGTTGCAGGTTGGGGTTCACCTCGCCTGTGCCCGGCGCTCCCGATATATAAGGAATATAGAAGTACCCGCTTACCGGTGCTTTATACCCAACACTGTACGAGGCAAACACGGAATATTTCCCTGCGAACACTTTGTTCACTGCCAGGTGTGGGCTGCAGAGACCATCGTAATTCTTGCGGAAAACATCTGCCGCCCGGTTGGTCGGACGGTTATTTGCAGCTACGAAAAAACGGTCGTTCAACTCGATCAGTTGCTGGCTCCATCCAATGCCCGCCGTGAAGGAGAGATCACTGGGCAGCGTAAGTGTCCACTCAGTGAAGAGCGAAGTATTGCCCGTCTTCGTCACCACATTGCTGCGGATGGCACCCACGCGGTTGTAGCCCGCAACATTCGCACTGTCGGCAATCATCGGGTAGCCGATCAACTGCGCGCGCTGGTTGAGCGACTCCACGCCCGTGATGCCGGTCAGCGTTGACTTCTTACCCACCTGGAAGCGCGTAGTGAACGTAGAGCGCAGTCCGTAGTTCACGGGAACCTTGTCGGTCCAGCCGCCGGCCGAACTTGCATCGTTCATCACTCCGCTGCCGAACAAGGTTGTGGTGTTGGAGATGCTGTTGTTGAACTGGTATGTGTGCGTCAATCCAAGCCTTGCGCTTAGCAGGTGCGAATGTGCATCGTTCTTGATGTACGCCGGGTTTCCGGAAAAATTGAGCGTATCGTATTGTCCCACCGTCAGCTCACCGGCACGTTGATCGTAGCTGTTGCTGAAGCCGGCATATACGCTGATGGCTTGCTTGTCGTTGGGCGTGAAATCGCCTACGAAATTCACGAAGTCTTTGCGCGATGCGTTGTGCGGCATAAAGCCCTTCGACTCCTGGTGCCCATAGTTGAGCAGGATCGCAGAACGCTGTCCTCCAACCTGCAGTGTGCTCGTGTAGCGCTCGAGCCCGTTGCTGCCGATCATTATCTGTTGGCCGAACGAACGCTTGCCGGCCTCGGGGCGCACGGTCCGCAGGTTCACTGCGCCTGCGATGGCAAGCCCGTACAGCGAGCCTGCCGGGCCTTTCACCACTTCCACGTTGCCGATCGAGCCGAAGTCGATGTCGTCGAGCACCGTAATGTTCTCGGCATCGGTAAGTGGTATTCCGTTCAGGTAAACTTTCACCCCCTGGATGTCGAAGTTGGACGACGGGCCGTTGGATCCGCGAACTCCATTGCCATAGCCGCGGATATTGATGGTTTGGCCGGACGACACCGCGCGGCGATACATCTGCACACCGGGTACGTTCGCGTTGATGGCATCATCGAGGAAGAGGCCCGTGCTTCGCTGCAGCTGCTGCGGGTTGAGCTTGCTGATGGAAGACGGCTGGTACAGGATATTCTTGCTTTGCGCAGAGGTGGCGCTGATCTCCACTTCTTCCAGCAGGGAAGCGTTGGAGGTCATGGCTATCTGCTGCATACCATCACAACGGGCGTTGAACGAAATGCTGTTGTAGCCAACGAAAGTGATGCTGAGTTGATTGCGATCGAGGCAGGTGAATGTGAAATTGCCTTGGGCATCACTCACCAGCTTCTGGCCATTGATAGTGATGTTGGCGCCGGCAAGTGGCTGTTTCGTTTCCGCGTCGAACACGTGGCCCTGCGCGGTCTTTTGTGCATAAGAAATAGTGGCACAGGCCATCAGGCCCGCACTGAAAAGCAGATGCTTCATACAGTAATTTGTTTTCAGGAAAAAAATGGAACCGTTGCTTGAATGGCGGCAACCTTCGGCGGTTGTTCGGGGCGTTCCAGGTAGGCTTGCGGCTGTAGTTGCCGGCAACGGCCATTTTGCGGGATGCTGCAGGTGAGACCCGGGAGGCCGATCTCGGCCACGTGTGCTGCGAGAAAATTCAGGGAGGCGAGCTTGAGCAACACTTCGGACGACGATGGTCGCTTGCCCTCTTGCTGGTGCCACGAGCTGATGAGCGCGGTTTCTTCGTCATCGGAGATCGCCTGCACAACCAGCTTCTCTCCTTCCTTGCGACGTCCAAGCACATCAAACCGCTTGCCCTTCCATTCAAATTCATCACCCCCATCGAGCCATACGAGGGGGCGTGCTTCGGCATCACTGAATGAAAAGGTCTGCGCCTGCTCAAGGTGCGCACCGGCGGCGATGGCTGCGCGCATTTCGCTGCGGACCTCTGCCAGCCGCAACTCGAAAAAGAGCGTGCGCCCGCCCATGGTGAGCAGCAACAGCAGCAGGCAGCAAAAAGCAGTCAGGCGGCGCATGGCCGCAAGTTAGGCAAAATGAGAGCTGCAGCGTAGCCGTCTATAAAGTGTGGTCGGGGTCTGACAGCCGCGGGCGGAGTCGCTTCGACTTATGGAAGATGTTGTGGCCTTTTTCGATGCCTTTGCGACGCGCCGCCTGCACTTCTGACGGAAGGTGAATGAACTCCTGGCAGTTCTTGCTGCAGCATTGCTCGTACTTTTCGCTGCACTCAGCGCACTGGATGAACAGCAGGTGACAGGTGTCGTTGATGCAGTTGGTATGGGTGTCGGCAGGCTTTCCACACTGGTGGCAGTGCGCGATCACTTCATCGGTGATGCGCTCGCCCAGGCGGTTGTCGAACACGAAGTTCTTTCCATGGAACTTGCTGGGAAGACCTTTTTCGCGGATCTGGTTGGCATAGTGAATAATGCCGCCTTCGAGGTGATACACGTTGCTGAAGCCCTTGTGCAGCATATATGCACTGGCCTTTTCGCAGCGGATGCCGCCCGTGCAGTACATCACGATGGTTTTGTCTTTGTCCTGGTCCAGCATACCGGCAGCCATCGGCAATTGCTCCCGGAAGGTATCGGAGGGCACTTCAATGGCCTTCTCAAAATGGCCCACCTCGTATTCGTAGTGGTTGCGCATGTCCACAACGATCGTGTTGGGATCGTCGATGATGTCGTTGAAGCGCTCCGCATCGATATACTTGCCGCGGTTGGCCATATCGAATTCCGGATCGTTGATCCCATCCGCCACGATCTTCTCCTTCACCTTGATACGAAGCACCCAGAAAGATTTTCCATCATCATCCACGGCAACATTTAGCCGGAGTCCGTCCAGCGCCGGTATCGAATACAGGTGATCCCGCAACGCGGCAAAACGGCTTTGCGGCACGCTTACCTGCGCGTTGATCCCCTCGTGGGCCACGTAAATGCGGCCGAACACCTTGAGCCGCTCAAGCGCGGTGTACAATTCATCACGGAACGCTTGCGGTTCGCCGATCGGGAAATAGCAATAAAAGGAAATCGTGGTGCGCGGCTCGGTTTCAGCGAGCATACGTTGCTTCAGCTCCTCGTTGGAGACACGGTTGTGTAGTACAGGCATAATTGGAACTTTAAGGACACTTGCAGGTGAACAAAGTTTTCCCACGCTGGGCGGGGCCGCAAAGATACGGCTTCCGGCCTGCCTGAACGTTGGATCAACGGGAAGTTGCGAGCAGGTAGATCACGGCTCCCAGCAACGCGATGATGGCAAGGATCGGGGCTACGAAGGCAAGAATCACCACAACGAGACCGAGGATGATATACAACAGCGTGCGCGTGGAGATCGCCGTATCCCGACTGCCAAACCACGAACGCACTTTCGCTTTCGTGAGCGACCATACGGCTTTGCGCTTCAGACGGCGCAACTGGCGGCGGCTCATATTGGCAGCGTATACGCTCAGAACGGCTGCTGCGAGCAGTGCCGACGGCTCAGTGGATACAACGGGGCTTGGTGTTGGCGCGGCAGGTTGCTGCAGCGTGCTTAGGCAGAGAGACATAGGTGTTAAAGGTTTGCGCCCAAAGCTACGAAATCATCTTCTGCCAAAGAGCGACGACGACAATCCAAGCCGGAAATCATGCCGCACGCGTCCGTTGTCTTCCAGCCCTACAATGAAGTCGAAGCGGAACACGCGGAGGATATTCTCCAGTCCCACAAAGGGTTCCAGGTAGGTGCGCCCAGGCGCGTAGTAAAGGGCATTTGCGCCCGTAACCAGGTTCCATTTCAGCTTGCGGATGATGGGGATCTTGTTGGTGAGCAACCCGTTGAAATGGTGCTCAAAAAAAACGGCCGTGTAGAATTTGCTCGCATTGCTGAAGTAGTATGGTGTAACCAGCTGGAATCGTCCGGCATACGACTCTGTAAAACGGGTGGCACTGCCCTTGAAATGGATATAATCCGGCGACTGCAGCGAGTCCTTGTTGAGGAAGCCGCCGATTTGCACCTGGTACAGCATGCGTCCACCCAGCTTCAGGTTGATGCTATGGTTCACGCCTAAGTTCCACTTGCTGTATTGCACATCCGCGCCCATGGGTCCTTTGAGAGCCTGCGTAAAGCCCAGCACGAACACGGGATATTTCGATCCCACGCTGAAGCGGCGCCCCGGGAATTCAACATACTTCGTGCCCGGCTGCCAGCGAATGGATGTGGAGAGGATGAGCGCCTGGTGCCGTGTGATGTTCGAGTCGGTGAATGGTTCAGGATAGTTGGGAGTAAACCCGCGATCCTTTACGTCGCGCAGCACATAGTTGGAGCTGTTTTCCAGCGGAAGGCGATCCTGGTACTGGCCGGAAAGATTCCATACAAAACCATCCTCGAGCCCCTGCGCATAGCTGAATTGCGCAAAACGCGCTTCATAGAGTTTAAGTCGGTTGATGTTGTCCCACAGCGAAGAGATGGTGTTGATGAACTCGCTCACCGGGTTCTCGTTGTTGAACTGGAATACATCCGAGCCGCCGGCAATACCGATGGTTCGGAATCGCTTGTGTCCGAAGCGGTAGTTGAGCGCAACATTCGGGTTCACGTGCTTGTTGCTGAAACCGTAGCGCACTTCGGGCGAAATGCTGAATGAGCGTCGGCTGATGCTCAGGGTGTCGAGCTGCCTGGTGTAGGTGGCACGCGCGTTCACCACGTAGCCTTCCACGGTATTGTAGCTGAACGTGCCGATCAGCGGGGCAACGAATATCGACGAACGGTTCTTCTGCCTGGTAAAGGTTTGTCCCGTCAGGATCAGCGATTGCCAGGACAGCTTGTTGCGCACACGGTCTATCGAATCGAGGTAGGCAGGCGAATTATGCAATCTTTCGAGGCTGTCTTTCTTCTGGTAGTCGGCTACTTCATCCGGTTCAAGCGACACGGGTCTCGTTTGCGACCAATAGTCCTCCGGCTTTTTGTTGGAAGAATCCTGGTAGCGGAGGATCGTGTTATCGAAATAACCTTTCGGGAAAGCGGGATTCAGGTTGTAGTCGGAATAAACGTTGGCAAACGACCCGAAGCCATCGAAGCCAAACACTTTGATGGTAGGATACATCACCTGACTGCGCAGCACCCAGGGACCCGAACCGGTGGGCACGTAAAGCTGTTGGAGGCGCAGTGTGTCAAAGGTTTGCAGGCCGTATTCTTTTACCCCTATCAGCTCGAGCGAGTGAATGCGCCACTCGTCTTCTACGATGTTGATATAACCCTGAAACAGCGGCTCGTACTTGCGCTTCGGAATGACCTGGATGTGGTTGACCATCCGACCGTCTTCCATGAACGAGCCTTCGTATTTATACTTATAGTAGTGAAGAGCGTTGTCGGAGATGGGCGATATGATGCCCCGCGGTGCAATGCCCGAGCCCATCGTAAGCAGGTTTTCGTACAGCGAAAAAATGCGCGGTGCACTCAGTCCGAAACCGTCCGATTGCCCGCTCACCTTCGTTGCGATCACATCCACCTTCGACTTGCCGGGCAGCTGCACCGAATACTTTGCAACGGTTTCGGAGAGGTACAGCATCTTGCGTTTGCTGCTGTCTCCGTCTTCAAAATCCACTTTTTGCCCCATGAACTTCTTCGGAAAATCGCGAAGGCGGAACTGTCCCTTCGTATACACCTGCGCTGTGAACTGCTTTAGCTCATCGCGGTAAACAGGCCGCTTTTTGATCGCCTGCCGAATGATCTCGTAGGCCGCGTCCTCCCCTTTCTTCACGATCACCTCATTCAACGTCAGCTGCTGCTGCGGTAATTGAAAATGAAGCTCCAGGTCTTCATTGCCCAGCGTGATGGTTTTTTCCTGCTGCTGGTAGCCTACGTACTGGCAGGTGATGGTGTATTGGCCCGGCGTGAGCCGCAACTGGAAGATGCCCTGCGCATTGGCCGTAGCACCGATGCCACTCCCCTTAACCTGGATGGACGAATAAGGAAGGATCTGTCCCAGCTGGTCGGTGACTTTGCCAGTAACTTTTTGCGCGTGCACCAGCAGGCCCGCCAACACGGCGAGGAGGCTGACGATTAATTTCTGCATAAACAGGTTTACAGTTGAATGCCGGTTTGGTTTACCGGGTTGCCCGCAGAGATGCACCACTCAGCGCGGCAAATCCGCCCACGATCCCACCGATCAATGCCGTTACCAACATGAGCAGGAAGGATGATTGTCCGAGGTGCAACAGTTCTGCGATCTTCCGCGAAAGTAGCTGATCGTTTTTAGTATCGAGCCACAAGGCAAGCCCGAACCATAGCAAAAAAATTCCCAAAAATCCTGCGAGGAAGCTGCGTAAAAGGCGCTGCGGCAGAAGCACGCAAACCGCAAAAGCTACGACGGCGATGCTCCACCAGGGCAGGTAGCGGCCGGCAATAAAGGCAAATAAAGCTATCAGGAGTATCGATACCAGGAAGCGCATAATCAGGAAGGATTGAAGGTCATGGTCCATAAAACGCGGCGGTCGGAGGCTTCGGCAGCAGTCATCATCCACAGCTCGTAGTAGTTGCCGCGGGCCCAGTCGTCGGTGAAGTTGTCGTAGAACCGGCTGCCGGGATTGCCGCTTTGCCCGCCGGGATAGATGCCATAAGCAAGCGTCTTCTGCGAAAGCTCGATCACTTGCCGCCAGCTGGGACCATGAAACTGCTTGATCGCATTGGGCGTGGCACCGCTGCCGCCCACTTCGAGGCCCTTGTGCCAGAAGGGTGAAAGCGCATCGCGCAAAAGATGCCTGATGGAAGCTTTCTTGTACTTCCACCATACCAGCCCGTTGGTCCGTTCCTCCGCTTCCAGCGTTTGAGCGGCCTTTTCAAAGGCAGACTGTGCCACCTGCTCCAGCGTCTCGGTCTCGGGCGTGCGCACATCATCAACAAAAAACGCCGCTGAATCGCGCAGCAAGGCTTCCACCAAAGCCTGGTCGTCGGGCCAGATGGAAGCGCCGCTCACGCGTGTTAATTCATCGCCCAACAACGAAGTGCTCAGGCTATCCATGAACACATTATAAATAGTGGCTGCGCGGCCGTCTGCTTTCTCTACAAAATCCCAACGAGCCAGCTCATCAAAATATTCCTGCGCCTTGCCCTCGAGGCGGCTGCGGTTGATGGAGCGAAGCAGGAACGGCACGGCATCTTCGGCAGTGCTGTTGAAATAGCTTTGCTGCAACGCCATCATCTGTTGCGGCGTTGCACCCTGCGCAGCTTCCAGCGTATGTGCGATGGTGACGCCGCGGGGCGTGATATAATTGCCCGGTATGAAGTAAGGATAGCTTGCGTCTGCCGGACGCTGGTTGGCACTCTGCACAAAGCCGCTGTCCTGGTGCACATGCGGATTTTCTTCTTCCGGTATGAAGCCTTGCCAGGCGTATGAATCATCTTCGCCAGGCATTACGTAAAGCCCCTGCCCTTCCCATCGGGCCGGGAATTTGCCCTGCTGCCACATTGCGATATCTCCACTCTTGGAAGCAAATACAACGTTCTGCCCGGGGGTCTTCAGCATGCTTATAGCGCGTCGGTAGTCGTCATAATTCTTTGCCCGGTTGAGGAGGAAAAACAAACCGGGCTCGTTACCACCGTCCTGCGCCGTCCAGCGGCAGGCAAGCGCGCGGTCGCCCGGAAGCTCGCTGGTGAAAGAAGCGTCATACATCACCGGACCGAATGCAGTGGTGGCCACGGTGTCGAACAAGGGCGCACTGCCCGCGATCCTGATGGTGTCCACACGAAGTTCGGTAGGCGTCCACTCGCCGTTGTACCAGTATTCTTTTTTCGATGCGTCGCGGAAGCGGATGCTCCAGTAGTCGCGCACGTCGCGCATGGCATTGGTAGTGCCAAAGGCAACGCTGTCGTTGAAGCCCATGATCACGCTGGGTGCGCCGGGGAAGGTGCATCCATACACGTTCATGGTGGGCGTGCTCAGCTGCATTTCAAACCAGATGGAAGGCAGCGTGAGCGATAGGTGCGGATCATTGCAAAGGATGGGCGCGCCGCTCTGCGTTTTGTTGCCGGCAACGGCCCAATTGTTGGAACCGTTTTCGCGCAGCGGCTTGCCCACGGGCGTTACGCGCAGCGAAGTATCGTTCTGAAAGTAGGCAGAATCGGCGCCGGCAGGAGCCACCGGAACGATGCCGGCAGCGGCGAACGCAGTGCCGCGGGGCACGATCGGCATCGACGAATCCGACAGGTCGCCATACAGCACTTTCATTTGTGCGAGGTTGAAAACGCTGCGTTCGTTGGTGAACTCCAGGTCGCGCTCGTAGGCGGCAAGGTCTTTCGCCATCACTTTTGAAAAAAGCGCGGTTTTGAAGTTGCTCCAACGCTCGGGTCGGTAACCAAGGATCTTGTACTCCACAGGCAATTGTCCTGCAGTAAGATTATCGATCCAGGCATTCACGCCGGCAGTGTAGGCATCGAAATACTTTTTGCTTTCCGGGTCCGCTTCCATCACTTCGAGCGACTTTCGTGCGCCCGTAACCATACCGAGGCGGCGCTGGCTGCGGTCGAATTTGATCAGGTCGGGATTGTTCCCGAGGATCTCTGCAAGGCGCCCCGCGGCGGCCATCGTTTGAAACTCCATCTGCCACAGCCGGAATTTTGCATGGAGATATCCCTGCACGAAATACGCGTCTGCCTCCTGCTCCGCAAAAACGTGCGGCACGAGGCGCTTGTCGATGTATACCGTCGCCTTTCCCTGCAATCCGGGAAGATGCAGGCTCGCGTTATAATCGTGATCAGACGGCTCGGCGTTTTGCCAAAACCCTTGCTGCGGACTGAAGAAGGGCCCCAGTGCGGGTATGCCGTTCCACTTGTGCTGCAACCCGAATACAAGCGCACCGGTAATGAGCGTGGAAACTACGAAGGGAAGAATGCGCATAAGTCAGTGTTCGGCGACAAGATAAATACAAATGGGGGAACGGGGTAATGGGATAATCGGGCAATAGGTCGGCTTCCGCTTCGCTGCGCCCGTATCAGCCCATCTCCCCATCCCCATTCGCACACAACACATTAGCAAATTAGCATATCAGCACATTAGCACATTAGCACATTCATCACACGCCAGTGAACTTTACGGTAACGACCGGCGTCGTCTGATCCAGCTTTTTCAGGTAAGGCTGCGTGGCCAATAGCTGCGCCGAGTCTTTGTAAGCAAAGTCAAACTCCTGGAGGATGCTGCTATCGAAATCGCCGGAGCGGTTGAGCAACTCCGGGAAGCGGCGACGGTAGGCATCTTTTTCCGCCTTCTTCAGCGAGTGCCAGTGCTTGAGCGTATCGGTGCGGCTGAATTGGCGGCCGGCTCCGTGCGCGCAACTGTGCAGCGCTTGCTGCAGCCGCTCGTCGCGCGCGATGCCCTGCACGATGAGTGAGCCGCGGCTCATCGAAAGTGGCAGAACCGCCGGCTGACCGGGCTGCAACTGCGTGCTTCCCTTGCGGTGGACGACGCCATCATCCCCGAATTCGAGCAGGTTGTGACAACTGTCGGCATATTCCGTTTGCACTTCCCCAACATACTTGTTGCGTTGCAGGAATTGCAGACTCTTCGTGGCAAACTCGCGCCGGCGTGCAGCCGCATAGGCGAGCACTTCTTCGTATGCACGCAGGTAGTCGGCATTGGCAAGCTCCAGCGGCAGCCACTCCTTGCCGCTGTTGTGTTGTTGCAGCAAGGCATAATTTTCCTGGTACAGATGGATGCCCAGGTTGCGGCTGCCCGTGTGTACGATGATGTAGAAATACTGTTCCGATTCTTCCAGCGACAGGAAGTGATTTCCGCCGCCAAGGCCCTCGTCGGTCATGCCATGCACCGCGCGCTCAAAGGCCCGATAATGTGCGCCCTTGTCGAACGGTCGCAGCAATTCGCGTTTGTGGAAGCGGAGGTAGGCCACACCGCATCCAGTGTCTTTGCCGGTCACCAGCGGGTAAAAGCGATCCGTGGCGCGGAAAGCCACGCCCACAGGTATCGATCGTTCGGAGCAGTAATGGATGTCGGGGAAAACCGCGATGTTGTTGATGGCGTCCTCCTCTTCAAAGGCGCGCAGGGACTGCAGGGCGTTCTGCTCCACGCCGCTGCGGTCCGTAAAAAAGACCGTTTTCATCTTGTCTCATTTTCGGTAATGAATAATGCACGCGTCGGGGGGAGCAGCCGCAAAAGACGCGTTGGAGAGGCAAAACTAAGATTACGGGTGATCGGAGCAATACTTAAAACAAGGTATGCTCGAAGTAAATGAAAAAGTAAAAAGTCAAAATTAAGAAGTCAAAATCACCAGGCGCATAGCAGTTGGCAGGCACCTTTGACCTTTGACTTTTGATTTTTTAATTCTGAATTCGCCCTCACCCGTTCTTCCCTTCCAGCATCGGCACGAAACTGAACTTATCGAAGATTTCCTCGCGGTAGCCTCCGTCTTCGAGCTTGATGATGCGCTTCATCACCTGCACTTCGCCTTCGCCGGTAGGAATGACCATGATGCCACCGGGCTTCATCTGTGCAACGAGCTTTGGTGGCACAAAAGGCGCGGCAGCGGTGATGAGCACACGGTCGAAGGGCCCGAACGTAGGCAGGCCTTCAAAGCCATCGCCATAGAAGAATTTGATGTTGGGATATTTTTTCAGAAAGGCAAAGCCTTTATTGGTGTCGAACAGGGCTTTCTGCCGCTCGATGGTGAACACCTGCACGCCCAGTTCGGCTAGCACCGAGGCCTGGTAGGCACTTCCCGTCCCGATCTCGAGCACGCGCTGAAACGGTTTTACCTCAAGCAGCTGCGTTTGGTACGCAACGGTGTAAGGCTGCGAGATCGTTTGACCCGCGGTAATGGGGAAGGCGCGGTCTTCGTACGCTACCTCGTCGAAAGCGGAATCGAGAAAATAATGACGCGGGATTTTGTTGATGGCATCCAGGATTGCTTCGTTCTGAATACCTTTCGCACGGAGCGTTTCCACCAGCTTTTTGCGCAAGCCCATGTGGCGGTACGTGTCCTCAAACTTCCTCATGGCACAAAGATAGCTGCACTGGCTGAGGCCTCCCGGGACACACCTCAACAATATTTTTTGACAATGCTCCAAAACCATATCCTGCTGGCGTTGCTTTGGATCCTCTTCGGAGTTTTCCACAGTGTTCTTGCAAGCACGTCGCTTAAGGAGCGGCTCTTTCGTGCGCACCCAGCCCTGCGCCCATGCTACCGCGCAGGCTACGTGCTCTTCGCAGTTGCCACGATGGCGGCCGTGCTCTGGTTTCAGCTGTCCATTGCGTCGCCCTTGGTGCTGGGGCGGTGGGCCCAGGTTCCGGGTACATTGCTTGCACTTGCCGGCGGCATCCTCATGGCAGTTTGCATCCGCAAATATTTCCTGAGTCTGAGCGGACTTCGAAGCCTCGCGCAGCATTCAGACGTGCCCAACGAGTTGCGCGTAGACGGCGTGCACCGTTTTGCGCGGCACCCGCTTTACCTCGGAACGTTCCTGTTCATTTGGGGATTGTTTGGATTGCTTCCCTACGCTTCGTTGCTCGTAATGAATGTGGTGGTGCACGGCTACACTTTGTGGGCGCTGCGCTACGAAGAAGCAAAGCTGCACCGCGAGTTCGGAGCCGCCTACGCGCGCTATGCCCAAAGCGTGCCCCGGGTATGGCCAAAGTTTAGGGTCACTCAGCCATTGTAGTTTAAAAAAAAGTTCCTTAACTTTAGAGCACTACTGGTTTAAAGAACTAAGTCCATCTTCCGGAAAGGGTGCTCATTTGGGCACCTTTTCCATTTTGCAAAAAGCCCTGCGCAACATCATCGCGCAGGGCTTTCATTTTCTATTCCGATCAAACGCCGAGGTCTTTTACGATGGCGTCGATACGGCCTTCGAGCGGTCCATACACTTCGTCGAACTGCGCGGCCGAAGCCAGTGGAGCCTGTACGCTGAAGTAAAACTTGATCTTGGGTTCCGTGCCCGACGGGCGCGCGGAGATCTTGCTTCCGTCTTCGAGGAGGAATTGCAGCACGTTCGATTTCGGGAGAGTGATGGCCGTCGTTTTACCCGACGACAATTCGGTGGAAACCTGCAGCTGGTAGTCGTTCAACACCGCCACTTTTACGCAGCCCAGCATTTGCGGAGGGTTCTTGCGGAACCCCTCCATCATATCTGCGATCTCCTGCTGGCCGTTCATGCCCTTGCGGGTAATGGACACCAGGTGTTCGCGGTAGCAGCCATATTGCACGTACAGGTCGATCAGTTTGTCGAACAACGAGCGGCCTTTGTTCTTCTCGTATGCGGCCATTTCGCACAGCAAGGCCACGGCACTCACGGCGTCCTTGTCGCGGATCTGGTCTCCGATCATCAGTCCGTAGCTCTCTTCGCCACCAATGATATAATGCTCCTGCCCTTCCTTGCCGCGAATCAATTGGGCGATCCACTTGAAGCCGGTAAGCACATTGTAGCAGTTCACGCCCAGTCCTGTAGCGATCTCGTCGATCATGTTGGTGGTAACGATGGTTTTCACCACCATGTCGTTAGGCCGCGCAATGCCTTTTTCGCGGCGGCTTTCCATCATATAGTTGAAGGCAAGAACCGCGGTCTGGTTGCCGTTGAGCAACACCCAGCGCCCTTTATGATCCTTCACGCCAATGCCCACACGATCCGCATCCGGGTCGGTGCCGCAAAGAATGTCGGCGTCAAGCTCCTGCGCTTTTTTCAGGCCGATGCTCATCGCTTCCGACTCTTCGGGGTTCGGATAAACCACTGTTGGGAAGTTGCCATCTGGCGTTGCCTGCTCGTCTACAATGGTTACGTTCTCAAATCCAAAGTCAGCAAGCACCTGGGGCACCATCTTGATGCCTGTGCCGTGGATGGATGTATAAACGATCTTGAGATCTTTCTGTGCGGTGATGGCTTCCGGGTACACGCTCAGGCTCTTCACCATCTTGCGATAAGCTGCATCTACCTCGCTGCCGATGGCGCTGATGTTGTGTTCACCACCACTCCACTTCACGTCCGAAACCGACGCGATCGCCTCCACTTCGGTGATCACATTCTTATCGTGCGGTGGAACCAGCTGTCCGCCGTCGGTCCAGTAGGCCTTGTAGCCATTGTATTCTTTGGGGTTATGCGATGCCGTGCATACCACGCCGCCTTTGCAGCCGAGATGGCGGATGGCAAAAGACAGTTCCGGTGTCGGCCGCATCTCTTCAAAAAGAAAGACCTTGATGTCGTTGGCGCCGAAAACATTCGCAACGGTCTCTGCAAAAAAGCGGCTGTTGTTGCGCGAGTCGTGTGCGATGGCCACGCGGATCTCTTCGCCCGGAAAGCTTTTCTTCAGGTAATTGGCATAACCCTGAGTTGCCATCCCGATGGTGTATTTGTTCATCCGGTTGGTGCCAATGCCCATGATGCCGCGCAGGCCACCCGTACCGAATTCGAGGTTCTTATAAAATGCGTCCGCCAGATCGTCGGGGTGCCCGGCCTGCATCGTTCGTATGCCCGCTTTCGTTTCTTCGTCAAAAGCCCCGTCGAGCCAGGATTGTACCTTCTGTGCAATTGCTGCATCCATATTCCGTTAGTTTTCGTTTATCCGTAAAGAAAGAGCCGGTAAAGCTGCCGGCTCCTGCGAATTTACAGGTGTATGTACATTTGGCGCGTGAAGAAGTTATTGATCGTGCTCATGGGGCTGCTCGCATTGCATGCGACGGGACAGGACTCTACCGCCGAATTTACCACAATGGGATCTTCAACGGCAACGTTTCGTCGGCACGAGGCCCTCACTGCAGCGGAAGTAACGAACGGTCGCGGCACACTGCATGGATTTAATAAGAAAAAATTGCTTGTAGACGGCATGGGCGTCGGCATCTACGGCGGCATGCTGGCGGGCCTCAGTCAGGCCTGGTACAACGACTATCCCCGCAGCTCCTTTCACAGCTTCAACGACGTGGGCGAATGGCAGCAGATGGACAAGGTGGGCCATGCGTGGGCCGTTTATTCGATGAGCCACATCGGCTATGGCCTCTGGCGCTGGTCGGGGTATAGCAACAAGCAGGCAACACTGCTGGCATCGGGTTCGGGCCTCGCCTTCATGCTCGGCATCGAGTACCTCGACGGCCGCTCCGCCGAATGGGGCTGGAGCTGGGGTGATGCCGGCGCGGACCTGTTCGGCGCCGCGCTTTTCGCGGGACAGCAGCTTACCTGGAACGAACAAAAGATCCGGCTGAAGTTCTCATCGCACGTTTACCAATACCCCGTAGAACTACAAGGTCGCGCCCGCACGCTTTTCGGAAGCACGCTTCCCAACAAACTCCTCAAAGACTACAACGCCCAAACCTATTGGCTCAGTTTCCCGCTGCCGCAGGCGTGGCACCTGCCCAGGTGGCTGCGCCTTTCTGTGGGTTACGGGGCCGATGGAATGTATGGCGGCTTCGATAACACCTCGGTAGATAAGAACGGTCTCGTTACTTTCGATCGCCGCGACATCAAGCGGTACCGCCAGTGGTATCTCGCTCCCGACATCGACCTGACGCAGATCAAAACCCGCAGCAAGCTGTTGCGAAGCGTATTCTATTCCATCAATATTTTAAAGTTCCCGGCGCCGGCCTTGGAGTTGTCGAACGGGAAGCTGAAGGGGCGATTCCTGGCTTTTTAGGAGAATCAGAAAGGCTTGCGTTTTGATGTCATTGCGCGAGCGTATTCACCTTCCAGCCGTCATTGCGTTGTGTCATCGTGTCGTCATGCTACACTCCGCCTGCGAAGGTCAATGCAAATACGCACCCGTAATACTACTGCCATCCGTTTCCACGCTGATATGTTCCTGTAGCGTTGTCGACACCGACAAGCCTACAAAATCAGGCTGCACGGCAAAGAGCTTGTGCGCCCGCTCCACAAGCACCAGCGTATGGATCGCTTTGGGCTGCACTGCAAGCAGGGGCTTCAGCGCGTAAAGAAGCGTCTTGCCCGTGTTGGATACATCGTCTACCACCAACACCACTTTGCCTTCGAGCACCAACTCGCGGTCGAGCGTGGCATGGAGCGGCGCGCGCTTATCGATGCGGATGGTTGCCGTTTCGATAGGAAGAGGAAGAATGCCTTTAAGTTCAATTGCCAGTTGCTTAGCCACAATGGTTCCGTTGCCCTCGATACCGAGCAGCACAAGCTGCGCCGCGTCTACGTTTCGCTCCGCCACTTCATAGGCCATGCGTCGAATACGGCGCAGGGCAGCATCGGCGGAAAGCAGTGAATTCTTTGCAACAATATCAGCAGGCATCTGTTACTTTTACGGCGGTTAAATTAGCTAAAAAGAATTCCCGATGGCGCAAATCCTGCAGCAAATCCTCTTCGTGCTTCTTGTGGCCGCGGCCGTGTGGGTGTTCGCCCGCAAGGTGGGCCGCATCCGCAGCAATATCAACCTCGGACGCGAAGAAGAACTGAAAGACAACCCCGGCGCCCGCTGGCGCAATACGCTCCTGATGGCGCTCGGGCAAAAGCGCATGTTCGACAAACCAATGGTGGCGCTCCTGCACTTCATCGTTTACGCCGGCTTCATCATCATCAACGTGGAGATCCTCGAGATCGTGCTCGACGGCATCTTCGGAACGCATCGCCTCTTCGCTCCCTACCTGGGTGGCTTCTACAGTTTCGTTATCAACTTCTTTGAAGTGCTCGCCTTTTCCGTGCTGGCGGCCTGCGTCGTGTTCCTGATCCGCCGCAACGCCGTTCGCGTAAAGCGCCTCAACATGCCCGAACTCAAAGGCTGGCCCCGCAGCGATGCCAACTACATCCTGATGTTCGAGATCGTGCTGATGTCCCTCTTTCTCATTATGAACGCGGCCGACAAAGCACTGCAAATGCAGGAGTACGGCCACTATGCGCACGTGCAGACGAACTTCTGGATATCCGGCATCATCACGCCGCTGTTTCAAAACCTGGGCACGGGCACGCTGGTGGCCATCGAGCGCGGCGCCTGGTGGCTGCACATCGCGGGCATCTTCGTTTTCCTCAACTACCTGCCCTACTCGAAGCACCTCCACATCATCCTCGCTTTCCCCAACACGTATTTCGCGCGGCTCAAGCCACAGGCGCAAATGACCAATATGCCGGAAATCCAGCGCGAAGTGCTTTTCGCCATGGACCCCGGTGGTGCTGCCAACGCTCCTGCCGACGAAGGCGGCCACAAACGCTTTGGCGCGAAAGACGTTCCCGACCTTACCTGGAAGAACCTGCTCGACGCCTACACCTGCACCGAGTGCGGCCGCTGCACTGAGCAATGCCCCGCCAACCAAACCGGCAAGCTCCTCTCCCCGCGCAAGATCATGATGGACACGCGCGACCGGATGGAAGAGATCGGCAACGCAAAGCTGTCTGCCGACGGCACGGCGGCCGACGATGGCAAGAGCCTCCTCCACGACTACATCACCACCGAAGAACTCTGGGCCTGCACCTCCTGCCAGGCCTGCGTGCAAGCCTGCCCCGTGCTCATCGACCCGCTCCACATCATCAACCAGCTGAAGCGCTACCTCGCCCTCGAAGAATCCAACCAGCCCGCCGAATGGAACGGCATGTACAGCAACGTGGAGAACAACTTCGCCCCCTGGAAATTTTCACCCGACGACCGGGCTAATTGGGCGGTGGAGCTGAACGAGAAAGCGTGAGCCGTCAAGCGCGAATGCTGAAATCAAGAAAACCCGCGCAGCAGGGCTCACGGCTGACGGCTCACGGCTGACGACTCACGGCTCACGGCTGACGTCCCACGGCTCACGCCTCATCCGCCGTCGGCCCATACATTCCTGGCACCGCCACATCCAGCAGGCGCAGGTACACCGACAGCTGCGCGCGGTGGTGGATCATATGATTGAGCGCAAACGTGCGGATAACGGCAATGCGTGGCATCGTGAAATACACCTGCTCGCCACTGCGCATCGTCCAGGGAGCCATCAGCTGCTCGTCGGTGGCGGCTTCGAGTGCTTTCACAGAATTTGCAAGGTTCTTATCCACAAGCGCAAGCAACTCCCCGCTGTTGGATGCCGTTTCGGCCTTGTAGTTCATGTTGGCCCAGTCGATGCCGTCGGTGCTGAGCGTAAACGACACCCAGCTTACGAGCTCGGCAACGTGATTGGCAAGGGGAACCAGTGCGAACGACTTTGCGTGCGGCTTCCATTCGGCATTGTCGAAAGGAATGCGCTCGAGCATGCGGCGCGTGTTGGCTACTTCGTGCTTCAGTTCGGGAAGGATGGTCTGGTTGAGCATATGGCTTTGATTTATTGGTTGTGGATCTCGTCGATGTTCTCTTCGAAAGGCTGCGTGTGCTGCTCCGGGTGTTCGAGGCGGTGCGCGGCGCCTTTGTTGCGCACCATCTTGTATACCTGGATGATGGCGGTGATCGTGAAGATGCCGCCGATGATCCAGTTGAGCAGGTGCTGGTTGCCACTGATGCGCGACGCGATGGCGTGGCCGCCGAACACGAACACGAAGTTGCCCAGCAATGTGCCCAGCGCAATGCCGCCGATGTACGTGTTGTAGTGATCGTTGCGCGGCAGCAGCACTTTCTTGGTGAACAGTACCGTGCTCCAGCCAAACCAGAAAGGGATCTGCACCGGGTTGACGGCACTCATCACGAAACCGAGGAAATACGGGTGCAGCGAGCTCTTAAGATAACCGGGCTCTACCGGCACGTCGCTCCTGGTGCTGTGCCAGGCCGCGTAAAAGCTGGAGATGGCCAGCAGCACAATGATGGCAAGCGTCACGAATTCGAGTATCTGGAACAACCGCTTCTGCTTGCGCACCCAGTCCATCGCCACCAGCGACAGCCGCACGTAAATGGCTTCCACCGAAAGCGACCCGGCCGAAAACCACAATCCCGCGGCGATGCCCTGGTAGATGGTCATCTGCATGGCCGCAACGTTGAGCGTGCCCAGCGGCAGCGAGCCGAGGAAGGAGATGAACATCCCGGTAGTGAATATGCGGAGGAGCTTCGGCATTTGTATTCTTGCGGCCGAAAATAAGCCTTAGACCTTTTCGTCCAACTGCTTGAGCAATTTGAAATGCAGCGCCGACCCTTTCAGGAAGCGCCAGCCCTTGCGCAACGGCCACACCGGAATACCCTTGCGCTTATTGATCATCGAGATCTCGTACAGCACTTTCCAGTGGCGCAGTATTTCTTCCTGCGCAGCGCGCAGCGTGAGTGCCTGCTGGTACACGTGGTTGGGCTCGGCGCCGCTTCCGTTGTATTCGAGCAGCAGGAAGTTCTTGCCGGCACGCAGGTCTTCGAGCGAAGCGGCCTTCAGGTCGTAGCGGCCGTAGTAGAATTCTTTCGAATAAAGATTGATCCCGTCCATCAGCCGGTGCAGCGGCTCGTCGATCTCGCGGTGCAGGTTGATGAACACGCCGCCGCGATTGAGGTTGGCCGCATACGTGAGAAACAGCTTCTCCCCTTTTTCGGGCACACGCGTCACGTCGTGCTTCTGCTTTAGCTCCTCTACGCGAAACTGCGCGTTGGGATGCCCCTCGATCAATTGGAGCAAGGTAGAAGCACCATCGCCGGTAACGCTCATGGGCTCCTTTTGCAGGAAGCCCGTGATGGTGCCGCGCTGCTGCCCCGGGTAGCGGTAATAAAAAATGCTGAACTCCACCGGGTAGGGTATCAATGCCTGCACGAGGTAATCGACGGGCATTTGCCGGTGATAGGCTTCGAGCTCTTCGTACGAAAAGATTTTCCGGAAAAGGATGCCCGCCATGCCCACATCGGGCTTCACGATAAAGGGCAGCCGGATGGGACTCGCCTCCACCTGCTGCAGCACGTCGGCGAAGGGCGTGCCCGGCGTTATATAGATCGTGTCGGGGAAGGAGCCCGGAGGCAGCTGCTCGTACATCTCGCGCTTGCTTTCGCCCTCAAACCCGCCAAACGTAAGCGTGGGGTTGGAAGGCGTGAAGAACCACGGCGAGCCGCCCCTGATGCAATACCAGGCCCACATCGGCGTGATGTTGAGGTAGCGCAGCCAGAAAGGCCACTGTTCCCAATTGCGAAGGCGGCTGACGAATTTCTTCATAGTACGGCCTGCAAATGTAAGTGGGATGGGTAATTGGTTTATTGGTTCACTGGTTTATTGGTAACCTGTTACCTACCCGCCCGCGCAGAACCGGCGTTACCCATAAACCAATACACCAATAAACGAACTCCAATGCCTTATTTTTGACCCCAACGCGCGGTGATTGTTCGCAACATCTCACATTTGACATCTCACATTTGACATCTCACATTTTACATCTAACATTCTCATTATGGTTCGTACAATGGCAGAACTGGCGGCATCGGGTGAAAGCCCCGAAGTATTGTTCTGGGTGGGCTGCGCCGGCTCGTTCGATCAGCGCGCGCAAAAGATCACCAAGGCCTTTGCCCCTGCCCGCACTGCTTCAACATCTTCAAAAACGAATACCCCGTACTCGGCGGCACCTACGAAGTGGTGCATCACACCACCTACCTCAACGAACTGATACAGGCCGGCAAGATCCGCATGAAAGAAGGCGAGTCGTTCAAGGGCCGCAAGATCACCTACCACGACTCCTGCTACCTCGGTCGCGGCAACGACATCTACGAAGCGCCGCGCCAGGTGCTCGAAGCGCTCGACGCCGAGCTGATTGAGATGAAGCGCTGCAAAAAGAATGGCCTCTGCTGCGGTGCCGGCGGTGCGCAAATGTTCAAGGAAGAAGAAAAGGGCGACACCCGCATCAACCTCGAACGCTCCTCCGAAGCCATCGACACCGGCGCCTCCATCGTAGCGGCCGCCTGCCCCTTCTGCAACACCATGCTCACCGACGGCGTGAAGAATGCCGAAAAGGAAGAAAGCGTGCAGGTGCTGGATGTGGCGGAGCTCGTTGCGCGCTCGATGGCGTGAGCCTGGGAGAGAAAGAACGCAGATTTTTTATGATTTTTATGATTAACGCAGATAGAATTACGCGTGCGTCAGCAAATCATAATCAATCATAACAATCTGCGCATGCCACTTGTGGCATCTGCGTTCTTTCTCTACATCACCGCCTAACTTTGCCGCATGAACCTGGAATTCACCCACCTCCTCCCCCCCGACTTTGCCCCCGAATCGCGCGTATGGATCTACCAGGCCAACCGCCGCCTGTTTATGGGCGAGGCGCTGGAGCTGGAACCCGAGCTGGAGAACTTCTGCGCCGCCTGGCGCTCGCACGGCGCCAAGGTGCAGGCTTACGGCAACCTGCTGTTCGGGCAGTTCCTGCTGCTGATGGCCGACGAGCGCGCCGCCGGCGTATCGGGCTGCAGCACCGACTCCTCCGTGCATTTCGTGCAGGAAGCGGGCAAGCGTTTCAACGTCGACTTCTTCAACCGCACCCACCTGGCCTTCTTTGTAAAAGACAAGATCGAGACCATCCCGATGGCGCAACTGCAACCGGCCCTCAATGCGGGCCTCGTGAACGGCGACACCCTCTACTTCAACAACACCGTGGCCACCCGCGCCGAGCTCGAATCCAAATGGATCATCCCGGTAAAGGACAGCTGGCTGGCGGGACGTTTTTCGATGATCAAGGCCTGAGCCATTCAGTTGCATTCTGCGGCGGTGGCACCCGGAGGGCGTCCATCCCGGTAACGAGCTGGTAGCGCCTGCCGGACGGCAGCGCAGCCGCCCGCCCCACCGCACATCTACGCACCACCACCCACATCGGCATACGCCCACGCCCGGAGGGCGTCCATCCCGGTAACCAGCTGGCGCAGCCTGCCGGACGGTAGCGCAGCCGCCCGCCCCACCGCACATCTACGCGCCACCACCCCCATCGGCATACGCCGACGCCCGGAGGGCGTCCATCCCGGTAACGAGCTGGTAGCGCCTGCCGGACGGTAGCGCAGCCGCCCGCCCCACCGCACATCTACGCACCACCACCCACATCGGCATACGCCCACGCCCGGAGGGCGTTCATCCCGGTAACCAGCTGGCGCAGCCTGCCGGGCTGTGCCGCAGCCGCGGCACTCCGCGCCCCGAAGGGGCGCTATCCCGCGCTCCCAGGTGGCTGAGCCTCCTCCTCAGGGGAGCATGCCATCTTCCGCACCAAAAACCCTCCTCCCCACCGGAGCGCCCTTTCTTCCACGCGCAAAACGGTCCTCCAAACTGGAGCGCCCCTTCTTCCACGCGCAAAAGCTTCCTCCAAACCGGAGCGCCCTTTCTTCCACGCGCAAAAGCTTCCTCCAATCTGGAGCGCTCTTTCTTCCGCGCGCAAAAGCTTCCTCCCCTCGGGAGCGCCCTTTCTTCCGCGCGCAGTACCCCCCTCCAAACGGGGGCACCCTAACTCGCGCGCATTATAGCTGCCACTTTGTCACCATTTGGGGCGCGTGCGTTATCTTTGCCCCCTATTGTTTCGTTATGCTGGAAATGACTGAGAAAGTGATCGACGAACGCCGCCAGGGCGAGGCCTACGCGCCTTCCGTCATCGACGCCGTGGGCGCGGGACGCCATTTTTACATCGAGAGCTACGGCTGCGCGATGAACTTCGCCGACTCCGAGATCGTAGCCTCCATCCTCGCCGAAGAAGGCTTCGGCGCCACCCGCAACTGGGAAGAAGCCGATCTTATCCTCCTCAACACGTGCTCCATCCGCGAAAAGGCGGAGCAGACCGTCCGCAAGCGCCTCACCGAATTCCGCAAGCTGAAGCGCCGCCGCCCCTCCCTGCTCGTGGGCGTGCTGGGCTGCATGGCCGAGCGCCTTAAAAGCAGGTTTTTGGAAGAAGAAAAACTGGTGGACCTGGTGGTGGGCCCCGACGCCTACCGCAGCCTGCCGCAGCTCATTAACGAAGCCGATGGCGGACAGAAAGGCATCAACGTGCTCCTCAGCCGCGAAGAAACCTATGCCGACATCGCGCCGGTGCGCCTCAACTCCAACGGCATCACTGCCTTTGTAAGCATCATGCGCGGATGCAACAATATGTGCTCCTTTTGCGTGGTGCCGTTTACCCGTGGCCGCGAGCGCTCGCGCGACCATGCATCCATCCTCTCCGAATGCCGCAGCCTCTTCGAAGGCGGTTACCGCGAGGTGACGCTGCTGGGGCAGAACGTGGACTCCTATTATTTCGCCGCCGACGGGCAGGAGCCGGTGACCTTCGCGCGCCTGCTCGAAGAGGTGGCCCTCATCTCGCCCAACCTGCGCGTGCGTTTTTCTACCTCGCATCCCAAAGACATCACCGACGAAGTGATCCACACGATGGCGAAGTACGAGAACATCTGCAAATACATTCACCTGCCGCTGCAAAGCGGATCCACGCGCGTGTTGCAGCTGATGAACCGCACCTATACCCGCGAGTGGTACCAGGCAAAGGTGGACCGCATCCGCGCCATCATTCCCGATTGCGCACTGTCGTCGGACGTGATCGCGGGTTTTTGCACCGAGACCGAAGAAGACCACCAGGCAACGCTTTCGATGATGGAATACGTGGGCTACGAGATGAGCTACATGTTCTTTTACAGCGAGCGCCCCGGCACGCTGGCGCAGCGCCGCTACACCGACGATGTGCCGGAAGAAGTGAAGAAGCGCCGCCTCGCCGAGATCGTCAGCCTGCAAAACCGCCTCTCACGCGAGAGCAACGACCGCGACCTCGGCATCGTTACGAAGGTGCTCATTGAGGCCACCTCCAAGCGCTCCGAGAGCGACTGGATGGGACGAAACTCGCAAAACAAAGTCATCGTTTTTCCAAAGAATGGTCAGCAGCTGAAGCCCGGCGACTATGTGCACGTGAAAGTGCATACGTGCACGCAGGCCACCCTGCTCGGAACTATCGTATAAATACAGGACATGGATCTGCAAAGCATTAAGAATCGTTTCGCCATCATCGGCAACTCGCCCGCACTCAACTACGCCCTGCAGGTGGCCGTTCAGGTATCCAACACGGATCTCACCGTGCTGATCAACGGCGAGAGCGGCGTGGGCAAGGAAGCCTTTTCGCATATCATTCATTCGCTCTCCGCGCGCAAGCACAACCCGTTCATCGCGGTCAACTGCGGCGCCATACCCGAAGGCACCATCGACTCTGAGTTGTTTGGCCACGAGAAGGGATCGTTTACCGGCGCTGCCGATGGCCGCAAGGGCTACTTCGAAACCGTCAACGGCGGAAGCATCTTTCTCGACGAGATCGGCGAGATGCCGCTGGGCACGCAGGCGCGCCTGCTGCGGGTGCTCGAAACGGGCGAGTTCATCCGCGTGGGGTCGTCGAAGGTTCAAAAGACCGACGTGCGCGTGATTGCCGCCACCAACCGCGACCTGCTGCAGCAGGTGCAGGCCGGCAAGTTTCGCGAAGACCTCTACTACCGCCTCAACACCGTGCCCATCCGCGTGCCCGCGCTCCGCGATAGAAAGGAAGACATACCGTTGCTGTTCCGCAAGTTCGTGGTTGATTTCAGCGAGCGCTACAAAACGCCGCCCATCCAGCTCGACGACGCCGCGCGCAACCGCATCCAGCAATACACCTGGCCCGGCAACGTGCGCGAGCTGAAGAACATCGCCGAGCAGATCTCCGTGCTGGCCACCGACAAGCAGGTGAATGCGCAGGAGCTCGAGCGCTTTTTGCCCGAGGCCAACATGAACCGCTTGCCCGTACTTGTGTCGCATGGCGGCGGCGGAAGCAGCGAAGGCGCGTTCAGCAACGAGCGCGAGATCCTGTACAAGCTGTTTTTCGATATGAAGCGCGATGTGACCGAGCTGAAGAAGCTGATGGCCGATATCCTGCAAAACCCCGGCGCCGCGGCGTCGCATCCTTCTCTCTTCCGCGAGCTCCAGGAGCTGCAGCCGCACGGCTTGGGCGACGACGGCGGCATGCCCGTGCTGGTGCCCCACAACACCGGCCTGCCCGGCCAGCCCGTCATCCTCCACAACGACATTCACCATCACGAAGAAGTGGAGGAAAGCCTCAACATCATGGATAAGGAGAAGGAGCTGATCATCAAAGCGCTGAAGAAGCACAAGAACAAGCGCAAAGACGCCGCCTCCGACCTGGGCATCAGCGAGCGCACCTTGTACCGGAAGTTGAAGGAGTATAATATCGACGAGTAGGAATGTGCTAATGGGGTGATGGGGTAATGTGCTAATGGGGTAATGTGCTAATGGGGTAATAGGGTGATTGCCTACTTGACCGTCATTGCAACGCAGCCTCACCTGACCGTCCTTGCAAAGCAGCCTCACCTGCCCGTCATTGCAACCCAGCCTCACCTGACCGTCATTGCAACGCATCCTCACCTGACCGTCATTGCGAAGCAGCCTCACCTGACCGTCATTGCGAAGCAGCGAACGAAGTGGAGCTGCTGAAGCAATCTTATACGGGGGCATCGCCGCCCCGGGAATCCGGCCAGCGGCAAAGCCGCGGCGGCGGATTGCTTCGGGCCTGCCGCTCCGCTCCGGCCCTCGCAATGACGAAGAAAGGAATGAGGCCCTCGCAATCACGAACGGCAATGTATTACCACATTACCACATTCGCACATCACCACATTGTATTAACCCATCACCCCATTAGCATATTACCCCATTCGTTACTTTTACACCATGCGCTCCCTCCGAATCCTGTCGCTCCCGCTCCTGCTTCTTGTCGTTCTTGCCTTTGTGGGCACGTCCAACAGCGGCTGCGGTGTATATAGCTTCCGTGATGTGTCGATACCGGATTCCATCAAGAGCATCCGCATACAAAAGATCGAGAACGTGGCGCCCTATGTGAACCCGCAGCTGGCGCCCAACCTTACGGAGCGCCTGCGCCGTAAGGTGCTCAACCAAACCCGCCTCAACCTCACCAACGACGACCGTGCCGACTACGACGTGAATGCAACCGTGACCGACTATTCGGTGACTACTTCGGGCGTGGGCACCAACAGCACCACTACGCTCAACCGTCTTACCATCACGGTGCGTATGAGCCTTACCAACAACCGCAACCCCAACGCGGTGCCGCAGGAGCAGACCATCAGCCGCTCGTTCGACTTCTCGGCCAACCTTTCGCTGCAGCAGGCCGAGGCCAGCCTGCTCGACCAGATGCTCAATGGACTGTCGGATGATATTTTCAACCGCCTGTTCTCCAATTGGTAATCGCGGCTTAATTTGGCGGCATGGCAGCGCCGATGAACCGCCTTTCCGAATCACTTTTCCAGAAGTCGTTTGCCGACTGCAGCGCAGAAGAACTCCGGCAGCTCACCGCGCAGTATCCCTACTTTGCGCCCGCACATTTTCTCCTGCTGAAAAAGTTCGATCCTTCATCCGAAGAATACCGCCGCCAATACCAGAAGGCGCAATTGTATTTCCATGATCCGCTCGGCTTCGAATTCTTCCTGCATCGTACCGATGAAACCGAAGCATTCGTAGCGGAAGAAGCTATGCCCACAGATGCAGCTTCGCCTGAAGAAGTGACGGAAGCGCGGGCCGCCGAATTTTATCCCGCATCCTTTGGCGAATCGGTTACTGCAACCGAAGAAGACGCGTCTGAAGAAACCGGCGACCCCGACGACACCGAAGCCTCCGGCCCCGTACCGCAGCTCGCCGGCATCGACCTCAACGCACCGCCCGAAGGAGACCTCAGTTTCGACCCCTACCACGCCGTGGACTATTTCGCGTCGCAAGGCATCAAGCTTTCGCGCGAGGAAGTGGGCACCGATAAGTTTGGCAAGCAGCTCAAGAGTTTTACCGACTGGCTGAAGACGATGAAACGCATCACGCCCGAGGCGGCGTCGAACCTGGATGCCAAGGCCGAAGCAGGCGTGGAGCACATGGCCGACCATTCGGTGAAAGACTCGAACGTGCTTACCGAGTCGATGGCCGAAGTGTGGCTGAAGCAGGGAAACAAGCGCAAAGCGGCCGACATTTACCGTAAATTAAGTTTGCTGCATCCCCAGAAAAGTGCTTATTTTGCGGACAAAATCAACAGCCTCAACGTTTAATATCGCAGTATGACCACCTTGTTCCTGATCCTGATCGTTCTTTCTGCCGTGATCCTGGGCTTCTTCGTTCTGGTACAAAACCCCAAAGGCGGTGGCCTGGCAGGTAATGTCGGCGGGCTCAGCAACCAGTTTATGGGTGTAAAGCAAACAACCGACGTGCTTGAGAAAGGTACGTGGATCTTTGCCGCGCTCATTGCCGTTCTGTGCCTTACTTCCACGTTCTTCATCCACGCCGGAAGCAAGGAAACAGGTCTCGAAGGCATCGGCACCGGCGCCGTTCAACAGCGTCCTGCAACCACTACGCCCGCTCCTGCAACGCCTGCCAAATAATTCCGCAGGCCTAACATATTCTTAAGAGAAGGCCCTGCCACACCGGCAGGGTTTTTTCATTTACTTTACCCCGGTTATGAGACGCATCCTCCTGGTTCTCTTTGGACTTCTCTTTGTTGCCGCCCTCGGCGCAGCCTGGCTCCTTTTTGGTTCAGGAACGGGTTTCGCCGGCAAGCGGGCAACGCTCTACATCGCATCCAACGCCGCCACCCGCGAGGCCGTGCTCGACTCCGTGCGCAAGAACGGCATCGTGAGCAGCCCGCGCTTTTTCGACTGGATGGCGGGCCGCCTCGGCTACTGGGAGCGCGTGCGCCCGGGCAAATATGAATTTCCCGCGGGCAGCAACCTGTATCGCATGATCCGCACGCTGCGCAACGGAACGCAAACGCCGGTAAAGATCACCATCAACAAGCTGCGCACCCGCGGCGACCTCGCGCGGATCTTCGGCGGCAAGTTCGAGGGCGATTCGGCACGCATGATGGCCTTTCTCGACAACGCCGATTCGATGCGTACGTTCAAGGCCACACCCGAGCAGGCGCTGACGATCTTGCTGCCCGACACTTACACCTACTACTGGACCAACGGCCCGCGCGAAGTGCTCCGCAAGTTTGCCGATGTGTCGGCCGGCTTCTGGACGAGCGAGCGCATCGCCAAAGCAAAAGCGCACGGCCTGACGCCACAGGAAGCATATACCGTAGCATCTATTGTAGAAGAAGAAACGAATGCGCAGGCCGAGAAAGGCAACGTAGCAAGCGTTTACCTCAACCGCCTGGCGAAGGGCATGCCCCTGCAGGCCGACCCGACGATCAAATTTGCGCTCAACGATTTTACGCTGCGCCGCATTTACGAGAAGCACCTGTTCGTTGTTTCGCCCTACAACACCTACCGCAACAAGGGACTGCCTCCCGGGCCCATCTGCACGCCGTCGCGCAAGACCATCGACGCGGTGTTGAATTCCCCAAAAACAACCTACCTCTTTTTCGTGGCGAGCCCTGCGTTTGACGGCACGCACGTGTTCAGCAGCACCTACGAGGAGCACCTGCAAAAGGCCAAAGCCTACCAACAGGAACTCGACCGGCAGGAAGCGATCAAAAACGGCAGGTCCTCCTGATGGCGCGCATCTCCCCCATACGCCGCCGGATGGCACGCCCATTCAATTCGATGATCGAAGGCGCGAAGCACGCTTATGTGCCGGGCATACGCCACTTTTCGCTGTTCGAGATCACGGGCGCGTTCAAGCGGCAGCTGAGTCGCACGAGCCTTCCCGAGCGCGCTGCCGCGATCTCGTTCAACGTGTTCATGGCCATACCGCCCACGCTCCTCTTCCTGTTTACGCTGGTGCCGCTGCTGCCCATTTCGCAGCAGTTCACCCGCGAGTTGTTTGGCCTTATCCGCGACATCGTTCCGGGCGAGAAGAACAACTCCGTTATTATCGGTTTCCTCCGCGACTTCCTGCAGCGCCCGCGCAACGGCCTGCTGTCCTTTGGTCTGTTGCTGGCGATGTTCTTCTCCAGCAATGCCATGATGGGCATCCTGCGCTCGTTCGATAAAAATTATGAAGGCTTCCGCAAGCCAACGGGTTTGCAAAAACGCAAGACGGCCTTCCGCCTGACGATGATCTTCTTCTTCACGATTTTCCTGTGCGTGCTCCTGTTGATTGCGCAGGGCGCCGTGCTCAAGTGGATCGGTATCCGCAACATCCAGGTGCGCAGCATCATTGCCAACACGCGGTGGATCGTAATCATCGCGCTGGCCTTCTGGTCGGTGTCGTTCATTTACCGCCACGGCCCCGCAGTGGATCATAAATGGCCGATGATCACGCCGGGATCGGTGTTTGCTACCTCGCTGATGATCCTTGCCACCTCGCTGGTGACGTTCTGGGCCGACAACTTTTCGAACTACAACAAGCTGTACGGTTCCATCAGCGCCGTGTTCATCCTTATGTCGCTCATCTTCGTCAACTCGCTGGTGCTGCTTATCGGGTTCGAGCTGAATGTGACGCTGGTGAACCTGAGGAGCGCACGCGCGCAGGCCGAGCGGGCACTGAACGCACCGCACGAGGACCTGCTCTCCTGATTTTTTACACGAATGGCATTCCGGGCCCGGCGAATTTGCCGAACTTAGGGTTCGCTTAAAAACACAATCAATGAAAAAGACTGCATTCCTCTTCCTGCTGGCTGCAACGGCGCTTTTCGCGTTTCGCAGCGTCACGGAGTTGCCCATTGGTGCAACTATGCCCAAGGCTGAAGTGAAACTGAAAGACGTTACGGGCAAGGAAGTTTCGCTTGCCGATGCCAAAGGCGCGAATGGCCTGCTGGTGATGTTCAGTTGCAACACCTGCCCATTCGTGGTAAAGAACCAATCGCGCACAGCCGAGATCGGCAATTACGCGATGGCAAAAAAGGTGGGTGTTATCCTGGTCAACTCCAACGAAGCGCTGCGTGCCAAAGATGATTCTTTCGATGCGATGCAAGCTTATGCAAAGGAGCAAGGCTATAAGTGGAGTTACGTGGTTGATCCGAAGTCGGAGCTCGCCGATGCTTTCGGCGCCACCCGCACCCCGGAGTGCTTTCTGTTCGACAAGGATGGCAAGCTGGTATACCATGGAGCGATTGACGACAACCCTGGAAATTCAGAAGGCGTCACCCGCAAGCACCTGCAAATTGCAGTGGATGAATTAACCGGCGGAAAGGAGATCGCTGTAAAGACTTCACGCTCGGTGGGCTGCAGCATCAAGCGTGCTCCATAACAACAAATTTTTGAAAAGAGCATCCCTCCGATCGGAGAGATTTTTATTGCGGGAGTGCGAGCATTTTCCGGATCTGTAGTTCTAGTTGCGTTCGGCTGAGCGATTCTTCTATGAAATAACGGTAACCGTTCTTTCGGTTGATGAACAGGGATGCAGGCAGCGCCCCCGACCAGATGCTGTCTACCTTGGGACAAAACAGGTCGGCGTTGCTTTCATCGAGAAAGACGATGGGTGCAGTGATCTTGCGCTTTTGCGCGAAGGCTTTGATCTTTTTGTAATCTTCAGGCAGGTCGAGGCTGACAAGCAGGAGGCGCACGCCCGAAGAACGGTATTTAGCCGTCATAGCCTGGAAGTGCGGGATCTCGGCGATGCAGGGCTTACAGAACGTGGCCCAGAAATTAAGGATCGTGGGTGCCGATGTGGTATCCATATAACGCTCAAGGTCGGCGATCTTCCATTTGGGAATGGCTGATTGCGCAGAAGCCTGCGAGGTGGCGAACAGTAGAATTACGGTAAGGAGCTTAATCGGTGTTTTCATCATGCAATCCCCATTGTTGTGCGAGGCTTTCCTGCAGTTGGCTGTGGAGCCCGCTTTGGTTGTAATGGCCTGCGGCGGTTTTTTGCCGGAAGGCTTCGTAGAGGCTTACCGCGCACGCAACGCTGATATTGAGCGACTGAATCATGCCCACTTGCGGGATGATGAAGTTTCCATCTGCGAGCGCACGGAACTCCTCACTTACGCCACCATGTTCGTTGCCGAATACGAGTGCCGTTGCAACGGTGAGATCGGTGTCGTATAAACTTACGGCGTCGGAGCTGAGGTGCGTTGTTAAAATGCGCGTGTACCTGGAGCGCAGCTCGGCGAAGCAGGCGGCTGCATCGGTAAACTGGTGAACGGTAAGCCACTTGTAGGCGGAGCTGGAGCTGCGAAAGCCCCACTTCTTGTGCGGAGGAATTTTCGTGTTGAGTACATAGATTTCCTGCACTCCTACGGCGTCGCAGCTGCGCATCACTGCAGACACGTTGTGCGGGTCGAATACGTTCTCGAGCACCACGGTTAGATTGCTTTGCCGCCTTTGCAATACAGCCTCGATGCGTGATCGGCGTTCGTTGGTCATACACTGCAAAGAAAATCTTTACCCGGAACTTTTGAATACCGAAAATCCCTAAATTTGCACCCCGTCATTGAAGCAACGAAAGGCGCTTTTATGATACCCGGATCGGGTGGTGGCGCAGCCCGGTAGCGCACTTGCATGGGGTGCAAGGGGTCGCAAGTTCGAATCTTGTCCACCCGACAGAAAAGAGAGTCTTTGGACTCTCTTTTTTCATTTACTTCCGGCCCGGTTGCGCATCCCGCTTGGGGCGGGAGGGTCGTGGCGCTTCGAGCGCCATCCACCCGACGAACGATGAAAGCTCTGAAGTGACTCGGGGCTTTTTTCATGCCCGGTAGCGCATCCCGCTCGAGGCGGGAGGGTCGTGGCGCTTCGAGCGCCATCCTCTCTTTTTTCATTTACTTCCGGCCCGGTAGCGCATTCCGCTTGAGGCGGGAGGGTCGTGGCGCTTCGAGCGCCATCCACCCGACGAACGATGAAAGCTCTGAAGTGATTCGGGGCTTTTTCATGCCCGGTAGCGCATCCCGCTCGAGGCGGGAGGGTCGTGGCGCTTCGAGCGCCATCCACCCGACGAACGATGAAAGCTCTGAAGTGATTCGGGGCTTTTTTCATGCCCGGTAGCGCATCCCGCTTGAGGCGGGAGGGTCGTGGCGCTTCGAGCGCCATCCACCCGACG